>FQWG01000033.1 GCA_900129595.1 Flavobacterium frigidimaris
TCAGGTTTGATGTCAATATGATTAAAAAGATGCTGGTGCATGAAATAATGATAGCTCTGATGGTTCTCTTTGGTCATTGGATAATATTCATCCAGATTAAAAGTGATGACATTGCTAAAACTAAGACCTTCTTCTTTGTGCATTCTCACTAATTCCTCGTAAACTTTTATAGGAGAAGAACCTGTTGCTAAACCTAATACGCAAGATTTTCCTTTTTCTTGTTTAGATCTGATTAATTGCGCAATTTCCTGCGCCACAATTACAGAAGCTTCTGTAGAATTTCTGAAGATTTCGTTGTGGATTTTTTCAAATCTGGTTTCTTCAAATTTTCCCGCACTTTTATAGCTGATATCAGGTTTTATTTCTAAAGCACTTTTCATTTCTTTTTTCTTTTTTTGTATTTACAATTTTGGTTTTTGAAATGGTATAAGCAACTCGCATTGCTTATACCACTTACTAACCAAACTTAAATTCTTATAGTTCTTTGATATTTTCTTTTTAGAAATTTGGAGCATCAACGTCCCACCAGGTTCTAGTTCCGCCTGTATCAGGTCCTCCAAGTTTTGCAAGACCTGTTGCTACCCCTCCAGGGTTTCCGTCTTTTTCAGTAGAAACAAAAGGCATTCTTCTTACACCTAATTCAGTACTAATTAAACCAGCACTTTGATTGTTAAGAATTGGCAATAATTTAGGGTAACCTGTTCTACGGTGATCAGACCAAGCTTCGTAACCGTCAGGAAAGTTCGCGATCCATTTTTGAGTAATGATTTTTTGCAATTTTACTTCATTGCTTGCTGTTTCATCCCAGGCAACTGTAACTTTGTTTACAGCTACACCATTGTTAAACGAAGCAACCGGATCTATATAATCTTTAGCCATTTTTACATTATTTGCAATATAATCAGCAGCACCACCAGTAGAAAGCTGATCGAAAGATGCATTGATACCTGCTTTATACAATGTTGCAGCATCACCGCCCATATTCCAGCCTCTTAAAGCTCCTTCAGCTCTTAAGAAATAAATTTCAGCAGCATTCAGCCAAACTACTTGTTTGTCTTCATTTATTATTTTACCAAAATTTGAAAATTCCTGATGTAACGTTTTATCTCCCATAATTCCTCCAGTACGTATTCCTTTGTATTGTCCAGGAAATTGCATAGATTCTTTAAAATAAACTTTCATTCTAGGATCGTCGTAACCTCCCATGATAGACTCCATATCTGCAGACATACGGCTGTCATTATATTCCCCAGACGCTACATTAAGAGGATGTTGCGATACATTTTTGGTAACGATAAAACTATCTGAAGCAAATTTCATTACGCCAAATTTTTGACTCATCGCTTTTTCAGCTTCTGCTTTAGCTAGTGCAGGACTCACTTTTACAATACGCATCGCTAATCTTAAACGCAATGAATTAGCATAAATAACCCATCTTGCATAACTTCCTTTATATGTTGAACGATCTATATTTGTAAAAGAACTTTTTTCTCCGGCGTCGATTCTTTTTGTTAATTCTTCTACGGCAAAGTCTAAGTCTTTAAACATAAATCCGTAAACTTCTTCCTGAGAATCGTATGCAATTGTTGCATCGGTAGTACCAAACTTTGAGTACACTATTGGTCCCCAGGCATCTGCCATTTTATGTAAAGTCTGGACTTTAATAATTAAGGCAAGAGCATAAAACTCATCATATTTACCTTTAGATTCTCTTTCTACTTTATAGAAATTTGCCATAACTTGTGCATAAGCAGCTTCCCAGCACCAAATATTCCAGTTATCAGAAATTGCATACGAAAGGTTATTAGCTCCATCAAAACCCGGAGCAGCGGTGTATCCTCCCCAGTTATTTGCAGATAAGTCATTCGCTACCTGGTATTTCCAACCCGGAACATTTACCATTACGTTATCGAACATGGTTTTAAAAGGACCATTAATATGGTTAAAGTCCTGTGTTGTTTCCTCATAAGTAAAACCATCAGGATTACTATTAACCTGATCAAAATTATCTGTACAACCAACTAAGGCTAAAAGACCAAAACAGATTAATGATTTTTTTATATTATTTGTTTTCATGATATTTTAAATTAGAAAGTTACATTTAAATTAAGACCAATACTTCTAGTTGATGGTAAACCATAAATATCAACTCCTTGTAAACCTTGACCTGTACTTAAAGCAATGTTTGGATCAAAAGGTGCATCTTTATAAATAAAGAATAAATTTCTTGCGATTAATGATAAAGTTGCTGTATTAACAAATGGAAGTACTTTTTTATTGAAAGTATAACCAAGTGAAACCTCTCTTAAACTTACATTTGTAGCATCATATACATATTCAGCTGTAGCACCATTAACCCCGGCAACTGTAGTATAATATTGCTCAGCAGGCATAGACGTTACTTTTGTACCATCAGGTTTCACTGCATTTACAGCAACACCACCTGCATTTCTTGCATCTCCACTTCTTTTTGATACTCCATAAAAATCATTCATAGATTCTGTAATACTCATTACATCACCACCAAAACGTCCGTCTATTAAGAAGTTCGCTGTAAAAGCTCCAAATTTAAATGTGTTTGACCATCCTAACATAAAATCAGGATTTGCATTACCTACTTCGCGCAATCCAGCTTCTAACGCTACATTTCCTTTATCATCTAAAACAATTTCTCCCTGATCGTTTTTAACAATATGTTTTCCTTCAATAACTCCAAATGGTTTTCCTTCAGTTAAAACATATCTGTAATTGATATTGTTTACAGGAGTCAATGGAATTGTACCTCCCAATTCCTCAGGAATTTCTTTAACTTTATTTCTGTTTTGAGAATAGTTGATTGTTGTATCCCATGAAAATTTATCTCCGGCAATGATTTTTCCGGTAAGAACAACCTCAAAACCTTTGTTTTCGATACTTCCTGCATTAATTCCGTAATTCGTATAACCGTAAGGATTTGTTGCAGGTGCAGGAATCTGAATGTATTGATTTTTAGTTTCTGAATTGTAATATGAAATTTCAAAACCTAATCTGTTATTAAACATTCTCCACTCAGTACCAAATTCAAATTCTGATTTTAGTTCTGGTTTTAATCCATCACCTGGTCTTGGTCCTACCGTAGGAGGAATAAGGTTACCTCCCTGAACAGTTGATTTCGGTGAAGTTACGAAAGCAGAAACGTCATTACCCACTTGAGCATATGTTCCTCTCACTTTTCCGAAGTTAATCCAGTCTGGCATAGTAGTCATTTCGCTTAAAAGAGCTGTAACCCCTACAGATGGATAAAAATATGACCCTGTATCTGTATTTACTAAAGTAGAAGACCAGTCGTTACGTCCTGTAACGTCTAAATATAACATGTTTTTATAACCAAAAGTTGCAGAACCAAAGATCGACTGAACTTCTCTGGAAGAACCTGTAGCCTGAAGACTTAGATTATCTAGTCCTGATGCTTCTCCAAAATTTCCTAATGTAAACAAGTTAGCGTTAACAAGTCCGCCAACAATACCAGAATCTAAAGTAGTCGATTGATTTGCTAATGTGTTATTGATACTTGCTCCTACGATAGCATTAAAGCTAAAGTCTTCGTTGAAGTTAGTATTAATTTTAGCAATCAAATCTCCGTAACGCTGTGTGCTTAATGTTCCAACGTTTATATATCTACCGTTTATATTAGATAAAGAAGTATTGGTTGTAGCATAAATCTTTTTATCATAATCGTTTTCAACTCTATTGTAGCTATATCTTGCAGCAATGCTTAACCAATTGTTTGCTTTGTATTCTAAAGCTAAATTTCCGTTGAAGAAATTATCTTTATCAACAGATTTGTTTCTATTGATTAACCAATAAGGATTCTGAACATAAATATCAGCATTTGGTGCACTGTAAAAGTTTTGACCGTATAGGTTTCTAGAAGGAATAAATGTTTCGAAATTATCTTTATAATAATTAAAGTCATTTCCTCTTTGGAACAAATAAACTCCCGTTAATGGGTTTGAGTAAAGTCCGTTTACAGGTCTGTTATCAATAGTTTGGCTTGTATATTTTGCATCAGCAGAAACAGTTAATTTATTGTTGAAAAATTTACCTGTTTGGCGGATTCCAAAGTTGTTTTTCTTTAAGCCGTTCCCTTCAATAACTCCTGAAGCAGATGTGTTAGCGTAAGATAAACTTGTTGAAGAAACATCTGTTCCAGTTGTAAAGGCAGCAGAAGTAATTTGTGTAACTCCTGTATTAAAGAAGTCTTTTACAAAATCATTTGATGATACTTTTCCTCCCCAAGATTTTTGTGCATTTGCTGTTCCATATTCATACTGAAATTCCGGTAATGAATGAACAGATTCAAAAGTAGTAACAGAAGACACAGCTAAATTAGATGTGTTTTCTTTCGTCTTTTTAGAAGACAATAAGATAACTCCATTTGCTCCCTGAGATCCGTATAATACAGAAGCTGCTGCTCCTTTAAGAACTGTCATTCCTTCGTAGTCGTCTGGATTAATCAAAGAAACAACATCTCCTCCATCACGGTTACCTCCGGCAGTACTACCAAATGAATCGTTTGACGCATTATAATTACCCTGCTGATTTGAAGTACCATTATACAAAGGAATACCATCAATAACGTAAAGTGGCTGGCTGTTCATAATAGAAGAGTTACCACGGATAAGTACCTTAGTAGATCCTCCAGTACCACCA
Source organism: Flavobacterium frigidimaris (assembly GCA_900129595.1). Taxonomy (GTDB): domain Bacteria; phylum Bacteroidota; class Bacteroidia; order Flavobacteriales; family Flavobacteriaceae; genus Flavobacterium; species Flavobacterium frigidimaris. The sequence goes on from FQWG01000033.1 coordinate 4,693, forward strand.
GAACTTTTTGTTACGGCAACACCGGCAATTTTACCAGCAATTGTATTGATAACGTTGGCATCTTTTACACGAGTTAATTCTTCTCCTTTAAGTTCCTGAGCAGAATAAGTCAAAGATTTTCTGGTTTTCTTAAGACCTAATGAAGTTACAACAACTTCATTTAATGCATTAGATGCTGCAGTAATCATTTTAATATTAACTGTAGCAGCATCACCTACAACTATTCTTTGTGTTTCAAGACCTACATAAGTAAAAACTAAAGTCTGTCCTTTTTGTGCTTCAATTGTGTACAAACCATCAAAATCGGTAGTAGCACCTTTTTGACCTCCTTGTACTGCAACAGATGCCCCTGGCAACGGCATCCCATCAGAATCTGTAATCACACCTTTGACATTTTTTACTTGTGCAAGGGAAACTTGCGCCGTAAAAACAATCATAAAGATTAAGAAAATTTTTTTCATGTTTATTTATTTTGTTAGTTATGGTGTAAATTTATTCTTAAGGGATTGTTAAAAAAAATAATTTATACAAACGACTGTAAATTTTAAACCAACGACATAAAACAATCAATAATACGTTTCACGAAAACGTTTTCAAATTCATATATCAATTGTTTTTATGACATTTATCAATATTTTATTCATAGAATTGTCTTATTTACTAAAAAATCATCATTAACAATAAAAACCTAATATTGTGCTGTTTACGTAAAATTCCAAATTAAAAGAGCTCATTTATTTCACTATCTGTAAATAAATATCATCTAAACCTTACTACTTTAACAAAATATTTTATTATTGACTAAAGCGTTTTTTTTAGAAATTTTAATTCCCACACAAATTTGTGGTCTTGATCTTCAGGCTGGTAAATTTTTCATGAATAACATTTAATAAAGAATATTCATCGAAAGAATCCTGCGCTATTTCCCAAATCATGATACCTCCTGCATTCTGAGAAGCTAATACTACTTTTTGGGTAATTGTGGGTCTTCCGTTATAATATATTTTACCCAATTCATCCTGATCGGCAAGCTGTGCTGCGGCTTTGATAATTTCGCCATAAGTAGCACTGGTCGCATCAGGATAAGTAAAATTATAACCGTAAAATGGTACGCCAAGTGTAATTTTATCAGCGGGAACGCTCTGCAGTTTGTGCCAAAAATCAATTCCTTCTTTTGCAAATTCAAAAGAACTATGCTGACCCGGTTTATTAGGAGCCCAAGGTCCTGTACTGTCGTAAGCCATTACATTAATAAAATCAAACGCATTTAATGCTGCCGAATTTATATTTTCGAAACGTGTATTATTTGGCAAAGCTGCCGTCAATATTTTTTTATGTTCTGTAATACTCTTTTTTAATTCAATAATAAAACCGCTATATCCTGAAGTCACAGCATTCCATTCAAGATCTACATCTACTCCGTCCAGATGATGCAACTCTACAAAGTTTATTATGTTCTGAATTAAACCTGGCCTGTTTTCCGGCTTATCTATTAAAAAAGACCAATTAGAGGCTTGTTCTTCTGATATAACGCCTCCGGCCAAAGAGATACTTATTATAATATTGGGGTTAACTGATTTGGCATATTGAATAAGTGTGTCCAGATCTCCGTTAAAAATTAAATTTCCGTTTTTATCAGGATTGGCAAATGCGACATTCAGATGTGTCAATTTGCAAAACTGTATGGAATTCATTTTATTGAAATTATCCGACGATAAATACCCTACAACTCTGGCTGTTTTCGTTTTTGAGTTTTCAGGATCAGATTTTTTTTCCGTCGAACAGCTGTAGGCTGAAAAAAGAGAACTTAGAAAAAAAAGGATGCCTAATAAGGCTTTATTTTTTATCATAATTTTTAATTTAAACTTGTTGTTTTTAATTTTAATTAGAATGAAAATAACACCTTATCAAGCATAACTTTATATTTTGAGATTTCTTTTTAGTTTACATCCCACCAAACTTTACCTAGCCAATCATTTTTCCCTCCTAATCTTGCTACGGCTTCCTGGTAATTTTTTTCATTTTTTTGCAATTCATCACTTGGATAGTACAAACGTGTTGGCACAACACCACCCGTTCCTGAATCTGAATTGGTTATTGGTATTAAATGAGGATAGCCCGTTCTTCTCCAATTAGAATATCCTTCAATACTATTAAATAGGTAAGTAATCCAAATTTGTGTTCCAATTTGCTCTTTTTCTGTCCCCGGCAATAAAGGCTTCGCATTTACATAAGCGTCGATACTTACCTGACTTGCTGGAGCCGCACCATAAATCTCTAATTGCTTAATTCCTGCCTCAACACCTTTTTTGTAGTAATCTGCAGCAGAACCTGAAACCCATCCTCTAAAAGCAGCTTCTGCCAATAACAATTCTGTTTCTGAATAACTTACATGCAAAAACGGAGTTGTTCTTAATTTTAAATAAGGCTGTATACCAGAGGCTGAATTTGATCCTCCGGGAAGCTCCCATCTAAACACTCCGGGTTTAACCCCTTCATATAATGTTTCGCCCGGCTGTATAGGCGCCCAGGGAACCACACTACTGCTTGTTTTAGGAGTAGCGATCATAGTCAATCTTGGATCTCCGTTATTTTTTAGATAGTCTATTAGTAGTGAACTAAAGTGATCTCCCTGATCATTTCCTATAAAGCCATAAGACAATCCGTTTCCTCTGTAATCAAGCCTGGCAGGATCATCACTAAAAGGAAAATCTAAATGATGCATAATACAATTGTCATCATTACTTTCAAAAACTCCATTTTGCAATGCCGCTTTCGCTTGTTTTTCTGCTTCGGCAGGATTTACTTCAGAAATTCTCATTGCCGCACGCAAACGCATCGTGTTGGCTAATTTTTTCCATTTTGAAACATCTCCTTGATAAAATAAATCTCCTTTTATCAGGTCTTTTCCAGTATTTAACTGATTAAAAGCTTCATCTAATTCTTTAAAAAATGAAGCATAAATGTCTTCCTGCTTATCATATTTTGGAGTAACAATTCCTTTAGAAAAAGCCAAACCTGCTTCTGAATAAGGTACATCTCCATAAATATCTGTCAAACGCTGTGCGATCATCACTCTCATAATTTTAGCAACAGCATTCATATTTACAGCCAAAGGATCTTTACCGGTTACATCAAGAATATCAACAACACTTTTCATTTCATGGGCATATACGTTTCTCCATAAAGCTACTGCATATTCCTCTGAATTATTAAATTTACCACCGTAGTTTGTTACTCCCCAGGAACCAGAGTAATGCTGCACAAAACCTCCGGCATATATTAAATTAGTTCTGTGCTGGTAGTATCCGTCTCCAGACATACACAATTGGGTAAACGTAAGCTGACCTGCCGGATTTGCAGATAATGCCACAGGATCTTTTTCCAGTTCGTCAAAGTTTTCTGTACAGCCCACTACGGTAAATACTGCAAGTATGGCTATTATATATTTGATTTTCATAATTTACTTTTTTAGAATGTAATTTTAATATTAAAGCCATACGATTTTCTTGATGGCAATGAACCATATTCAAAACCTTGTCCGTTTCCTGAAGTATACATCGACTCGGGATCTATGTTTGGTAAATCTTTACTGAATGTCAATAGATTTCTTGCAAATACAGAAAGATAGATTGAATTTATTTTTGCTCCGCCAAAAACACTTTTAGGTATCGTATATCCTAAACTTACCTCTCTTAATTTCACAAAAGAAGCATCATAAATAAAAGGTGCAGGCGTATTATCCGTAACATCTCTCCAATAATCCTGAGGATCTACAGGTTTTGTGTTTTTTACATAAACAGGATTATCAGCCGTTCCGGTATTTACCACTCCATTTGCTACATAACCACCGGTAGGAACCCACTTATTGATATCGAAATTAGGATCACTTGCAGCAGCTTGTGTTCTTGCAGCAATATAGGCATCTCTTCCTTCTGTGGTAATATCTAATAATCCTCTTGCTGCAGCAACAGAGTTTGTCATAGAATATACATCCATACCAAATTTCATATCCAGTAAAAACTGAAGTGTGATTCCTTTATAAGAAAATCTATTGGTTAAACCTGCAGCCCAATCCGGAAGTCCTTTTCCTAAAGCAACTTTATTGTCTGTGTATACAGGCATACCATTTGCTCCTACGATCATTTCTCCAGAAGCTGTTCTTTGAAAATCTTTCCCAATAATGGTTCCGAATTGTCCGCCAACCTGAGCTACAATTGCTGCATTAGCCCAACGCGCCTCAGAAATAGTATACGTGTTGATATCCGGATGCAAAGAAAGAATTGAATTTTTATTCTTAGAAAAATTCAAATCAATTCCCCATTCAAAATTCTTAGTTTTAATTGGTGTACCGGATAAAAATATCTCAATACCTTCGTTACGCAATTCTCCTGCATTTACTGAAAGAAATTCATAGCCTGATGTTGCAGAAGATGCTAAATCAAGGGTCTGATCAGATGTATCCTCACGATATACCGTGATATCTGCTTTTAATCTGTTTTTGAAGAAAGACGTTTCTAAACCAAATTCAATTCCTGTTTTTGACTGAAAAGTCAAATTAGCATTGGGCGCTGATGTATTCTTAACATTCACCACGCTTTGTCCGTCGTAAGAAGAATAAGTTGTGTAGTTTAATGAATTTTTATAAGCTCCGGGAGCATTAGAAACTTTTGCCCATGAAGCTCTTAATTTTCCATAAGAAAAAGCATCACTCTTAATATTAAATGCATCTGAGAACACAAAACCTAATGAGGCTCCCGGATAAAAAGCATCTTTATTAATAACGCTAAACCAGTCGTTTCTTCCTGTAAACTCAGCATATAAATATCCTTTATAATCTAACTTTGCAGAACCGTAAACTGAATTTGTCCTTGTTCTTGTTTCTATTGGTGCATTTATTGTCTGAGTCGAAAAATTACTAATAAACTCTGTTCCCGGCTGAATAATATTGGTTCCCTGACTAGAATTTTCTGATCTCCTGAAATCCCTTCTTGTTGCTCCTAAAATTCCTGAAAAAGTCAAATCTGCAGCTAATTTTATTTCGCTAAAATTAGCAATGATATCGGTATTCATTTCAGAAACCGTAATATCATTCAATCCAAGATAACCCGCATCTCTTCCTGGCCATGTATTACCGGGTACCATGAAATCTTTAGAATCAAAAACATACGTATCTAAACCGGTTCTAAAAGTCAGTCCAACCCATTTTTCAAGCTGATAAGTTCCGGCAACATTCCCTGTAAAACGATTTTTCTTAGAGGAATTGTGATTGGCATCTACTGTTAAATAAGGATTCAATTGATAAATATTGTTATTCCACTTATAGATTTCTCCAGTCTCCGGATTTCCATAATTTTTCAACCACGCCTGATCAATATTTGGCGCCAGACCACTTAAGGAATAACCAACATTATTTGGCGAATCACCTAAGCCAGGTCGATTATTTGTCGTTTCCATCATGTAATTTACATTAGCATCTAAAGTAAATTTCTCTGATTTTAAAGTAGCATTCAAAGTGGCATTATTTCTCTCTAATCCGGAATTCGGAACAACATCATCATTTTTCATGTTATTAAATCCAAAACGGAGGTAGGCGTTTTCACTTCCGCCAGAAAGTGCAATTCCGTTTGTGGTTGTAATCCCGGTCTTAAAAAAATCCTGAATATTGTTATCAACTCTGGCATAAGGTCGCATAGAACCATCAAATATTTTTACCTGTTCTCCTATATGATTAGAAAATTTAGGTCCCCATGCACTGGTTGTATATCCGTAAATTTCACTAGGTGCCTTTAACGGATCCGGCAAAATTCCACGGCCTCCCGTACCGTATTCAGTTTGAAAATCATCATACTTCGCATTTACACGATCAAAACTAACACCACTCGTTAGTTCTACCTGCAATTTTCCTTTGCTTCCTTTTTTAGTGGTAATTAAAATTACCCCGTTCAAAGCTCTTGAGCCATATAAAGCTGATGCAGCTGCACCTTTTAATACAGTAAGACTCTCAATATCATTCGGATTAAGACTTGAAATTCCGTCTCCGCTATCTCGTCCGTCAAACCATTTACTGGCTGCGGCATTGTCATTATTCAAACCTGAGTTATCAATAGGAACTCCATCTACAATATAAAGCGGCTGGTTACTCTCGCCTATACTCGAAATCCCTCTGATAATAACTCTGGCACTACCTCCCACTCCCGTTGAAGGCATCGAAACATCAACTCCGGCAATTTTACCTGAAAGTGACGATGCTACATTAGTTGTAATCACCTTATTAAGCTGATCTCCTTTAATATCCTGAACGGCATATCCCAGTTCTTTCTTCTGTCTCTTAATACCCAATGCAGTCACTACAACTTCATTTAAGTTTTGCGTGTCTTCTGCCAATACAACATTTACTGTAGCTGATTCGGTTACAGTTGCAGTTTTGGTTTTAATTCCGATATACGAAAATACAAGTACATCTCCTTTAGATGCCTGTATCGTATATTTTCCGTCATAATCAGATTGGGCGGTTGTTTTCCCTCCTTGAATAGTGATACTCACTCCAGGCAGCGGCAATCCGTTTTGATCGCTCACCAAGCCTTTGATTGTTTTTATCTGGGCGAGCGTGACCTGCGCCGTAAAAACAAACATAAAGATTAACATAATTTGTTTCATTTTAACATGGTTTTGTTGGTTAAGCGATAAATCTATTGTTAAAATTAACATAAATAAAACATTTTAAACAAACAACACAAAACCTTAAACCAACGACACGAAACAATCAATAATACGTTTTACGAAAACGTTATCACATACAGACAATATAATTTTTATCTTTTTTTATAAAATTTTATTCAAAAGAATTGTGTTTTATCCCGTAATTGTTTAAAGTTGCACAATATTTCTAAACAAGAAATAGCTAATACTAAATTTCCCCAATAAAGTTGACTGAAATCCAAAAATTAAAATTTGATATTAAGCTTAAAAATCACATTTGGTTTTGGGGCAGCTATTTCACTCTTAACTTTTTACGATGGGGCGCCTACTTTAATGATTATCCTTATTCGTTCAAATCAAACCTGATTGAGTTCTCTTTGCACATACCATTAGTCTATTTTAATCTTTTTGTTTTGGTACCGCGTTATGTATTAAAGCAGAAATATATTACATATACCATTTCGCTGATCATAAGTTTATTTTGCATCTATTTAATAAAAACAGCGCTTACCTATTATATTATATCCGAAAACATCTGGCCGGAGGCAAACAGGGAATACCATCCTTTCGAAATCAACCATATTGTTGCTGTTTGTATTGGTGAATTGTATGTTCTTGCCATGGCTTCATCTGTTTACCTTACTCTCACGTGGTTAAGAGAACGTGAGAGAAACAGATCACTCAGAGAAAATCAGTTTAAAATCAAATTAAAGTACCTTGAAAATCAAATCCAGCCGCATTTCTTTTTCAATACCTTAAATAATCTCTACGCATTGTCATTAGAATCTTCTGATAAGGTTCCGGATGTGATTATAAAACTGTCAAATTTGATGGAATATGTTTTATATGATGTAAAAGGAACCAAATTTGTTCCATTAATCAAAGAAATTGATTACATTCAAAATTATATCGAAATTGAGAAGTTACGCTTTGAAAACGTAGAAGTTACCGTCAATTTAGAGTCGAATATAGAGGATATTGTTGTACCGCCTTTAATCTTCATTTCATTGGTCGAAAACGCCTTTAAACACGGGAGTATCAACAACAATAACTTAAAAATTAAGATCAATTGTAAGATTATCGATAATAAAATATTGGATTTTGAAATCTTAAATAATTTTGTAAATTCACAAAATCTTAATACAAAAGGCGGAATTGGCTTAGTAAATACGAAAAAAAGATTAAAATTAATTTACAAAAACGATTTCAGTTTAAAAAATTCGACCAAATTAAACTACTATATAATCCGTTTGCAAATACCTATTAATAATGAAGATTAAATGCGTGTTGATTGATGATGAACCATTAGCGATCAAAGTCCTGCAAAATTATTTTACAAATTTTACAGATTTTGAAGTAGTCGGTACATTCAATAATTCTTTAGAAGCGCTTGATTTTATAAACAGTACTGCTGTCGATGCCGTGTTTCTGGACATTAATATGCCCATGATGACAGGTTTCGAACTTATTAGCTTAATAGAGAATAAAACCAAAGTCATTATTACGACTGCTTTTAGGGAATTTGCAGCAGAAAGCTACGATCTTGATGTTCTTGATTATTTAGTAAAACCAATTCCGTTACCGCGATTTATAAAATGTATCAATAAAATTACTACTGAATACAATTTAAAAAACAATATCAAGGTTGAAACGACAAAAGGGGATTCTCATATTTTTATCAAAGTCGATAAAAAAATGATGAAAATTAATATCGAAGAAATCTTATTTGTCGAAGGCATGAAGGAATATATAAAAGTTGTCACGCCCGATAAAACCTACATTACCCATAAATCACTGACTTCTTTGTCTGAAGAATTGCCTGCTGATCGCTTTTTACGCATTCATAAATCGTATGTAATCGCACTAAATAAAGTAAAATCTATCGAAGGAAACCGCATTCAGATACAATCTTATACCATTCCTATTGGCAGAAATTACAGTAAAGAGGTGAAAAACAAAATTCTCGAATAAATTTTAACTTTTAAATTCATTTTCTAAGTCGGTAAAAATTAACACTTTGTTGAAAAAATGACGTCGTTGGTTTAAATTTAACATTATTTGTGCCTTTTTATTTTTTTTTGAAACACTTAACAAATATATTTACGGTCTTCAAAAAACAATAAAATAAAAAATTAACCTCTTAAATTATGAGTTCAGAAAATGTTCAAACCAAATGGGGACAGTTTATCTCGTTGATAATTGTTTTCTTCTTTTGGGGTTTTGTTGGTTCTGCCAACGATATCCTGATTCCGGTATTCAAAAAAGTATTTACTTTATCACAAGTACAATCACAATTAGTAGCCTGGGCATTTTACGCCGCATACTTCGTAGGTTCTGTGATTTTCTTCCTTGTATCTACAAAAGTAGATGTTTTACAAAAATTCGGATATAAAAAAACCCTTTCTGCCGGTTTACTCCTTTCAGCAGTTGGATCATTCTTATTTATTCCTGCTGCCACAATGGAAAGTTTTCCATTCTTCTTAACTGCCTTATTTACTGTAGGTTTAGGGTTTTCGATTCAGCAAATTGTAGCCAATCCTTTAGCCATTAAAATGGGAAGCCCTCAAACAGGAGCGCACCGTTTGACTTTAGCAGGAGGTATTAACTCTTTTGGAACAACAATTGGAGCTATTTTATTAGGAATCGCTTTGTTTGGAATGGGAGACAACAAAAACACATCTCTTTCATTAGAAGATATTAAACTGCCTTTTATCATCCTTGGACTTGCTTTTATCGCAGTCGCTGTTTTCATGAACTTCTCTAAAATCGAAGATCCTGCAAAAGAAGAGGAAGAAGTGGTTAAAGTAGCCCACGAAAAATTCAAAATATCTGATTATCCTCAACTATATCTAGGAATGTTAGGTATCTTCATCTACGTTGGAACTGAGGTTACAATCATCAGTAACTTACCGGCTTTATTGCATACCGCTGAATTTGGTAATGTTTTAGAGGATGCCATAGCGCCATTTATCGCCCTTTACTGGGGAAGTTTAATGATTGGCCGCTGGAATGGTGGTGTTAACGTTTTCAATACTTCTAACTTAGTAAATACAGCATTAAAATTTATTGTACCTGCGGTAGCTTTTGGAGTTATCATTGGAGCTAATATTTTTGCTGCTCATGATGTTTCTGCATTCTACATCTACCCAATATGGATCTTATTGTTTATCGCTGTAAGTTTTGTGGGAGGTAAAAATGCCGGAAAAACATTAATGCTTTTCGGAATATCGGGATTATTAATGATGGTTGCAGGTTTGGTTTGGCCAGATCCGTCAATTGCTAAATTCTTCTTTATCTCAGGAGGTTTATTCTTATCTATCATGTGGCCATCGATCTTCGATTTAGCAATTGCAGGTTTAGGAAAAAATACCGGAAAAGCATCTTCATTTTTGATTATGATGATTCTTGGAGGAGGAGTTATTCCTTTGGTTCAGGGTAGTATTTGCGACATCGATCTTACTAGTCCGGAAGGAATCTTCGGAATTTCCTGGACACACTTCTCATATGTTATTCCACTCCTTGGATTCGCTTATCTAGGATTCTACGGTTTTTATTGCCCTAAGATCTTAAAAAGACAAGGCATTGATCACAACATTCAAAGCGAAGGCGGAGGTCACTAAGCTAAAAAAAAACAATAAAAAAATCCCAAATTCCAATTTTATCGATTCGAATTTGGGATTTTTTCATGCTCTACTTTATATATAACCCGACAGGTTTCTAAAACCTGCCTGGTTTCCTATATCATCAGTTTTAGACTTACTTCGCATTTATAATATTACTCAGGTTCTTTTTGAAAATCTCTTTATTCTTTGCCGATAAAGTATAAACCACATCCTTATCAGCATGCACAATAACTTTATCAATATCTGCCTCTAAAAGCGCTTTGGGGTCTTTAATTTTCAACGTGCAGGCACCATCAAAAAAGCCATCATCCTCAATGATTTTTTTAGCCTCGATAATAGTTCCGTCACTTAGAACTGCTGAGATAGTCATCGTTTTATTCAGTGTTTTCGAGTAGAAACCGTCCATCACCAACAACAATCGGTACGAGTTTTTCAATTCCGGACCTTTAAATTCATGACGTGTAATATTATAACGCAATCCTTTAGCCAGAGTTTGAAATTGCACCGAACAATCCAACTCAAAACTCCCTACATCACCAGCCTCATTGACCTCTTTTTTTATTTTAGCAACTTGTGCATTTACACCACAACCAATAATTAAAAATACTAAAATTACGATAACTTTTTTCATATGTATTTCTTTTTGAGACATATAAAAGTAAAAAAAAATCGTCACCTTTTTTACAAAGGTGACGATTTTAAACTATAAAGATCTGATTCTTACTTATTTCCTTTTTCGAAATCAGCTACGAATTGAGCCAATCCAATATCAGTCAATGGGTGCTTCAACAATCCGTAAATTGCAGAAAGAGGTCCAGTCATTACATCAGCACCAATTTTAGCACAGTTTACAATATGCATCGTATGACGCACAGAAGCTGCTAAAATTTGAGTTTCATAACCGTAGTTATCATAAATCAATCTTATTTCTTCGATCAGGTTCAAACCATCAGTCGAAACATCATCTAAACGGCCAATAAATGGAGAAACATAAGTAGCTCCTGCTTTTGCAGCCAATAAAGCCTGACCAGCTGAAAATACAAGTGTTACGTTTGTTTTAATTCCCTTATCAGAGAAATATTTTGCAGCCATTACACCTTCTTTTGTCATAGGCAACTTAACCACGATTTGATCATGCAATTCAGCCAATTCCTCACCTTCTTTGATCATTCCGTCATAATCAAGTGCATTAACTTCAGCGCTAACATCTCCTTCAACAAGATTACATATGTCAACATAGTGCTTTAAGATGTTGTTTTTTCCGGTAATACCTTCTTTTGCCATCAATGACGGATTAGTTGTTACACCATCTAAAACACCTAAAGCCTGTGCTTCTTTAATCTGAGCTAAATTAGCTGTGTCAATAAAAAATTTCATAATTATATCTATTTAATTGTGTTCAGTTTTTCGGCGTTCCCTAACGGACGGCTGTCGGCTTTATCTTTTGTTCTGTTTCACTTCACAAAAGCCCTCACCCCTAACGCAAATTCGGTGCAAAATTACAATTTATAATTTCCATAAAATAAAAAACTAAAAAATAATTCCAAATGCCCTATTATAGCCTGTAATACCTTTAGTCTGAAAAGCTGGTTTTATTTTTGTATTTTTAAAAAATAAAAAAAACATCCCAAAAAAAGTGCTAGAAGATCATTTCAAACAAGATATTACTAATATCAAAAACATCGCGATTGTCCCTACTTTACTCAACGTTATCTGCCAGACTACGGGAATGGGTTTTGCAGCAATAGCAAGAGTAACAGAGGATCGATGGATCACTTGCAGCGTTCAGGACAATGTACTTTTTGGACTAAAAGCGGGAGATGAATTAAAAATAAAAACAACCATTTGTGACGAGATCAGACAAAATCCAAAACCTGTCATTATTGATAATGTAAGCGAAGACAAGGAGTATCACGATCATCACACTCCTGCAATGTATAATTTGCAGAGCTATATTTCTGTACCCATTATACGTCAGGACGGAAGTTTTTTTGGTACATTATGCGCAATTGACCCCAAACCAAACAACTTAAAAGAATTCAAAGTACGCGAAATGTTCAACTTATTTGCTGAACTTATTTCTTTTCATCTTACAGCAATCGAACAAGATGTTGCTAATAAAACTATTCTAAAAGAAAAAACGCATCTTCTTGAAAAAACGAAAATTGAAAAAAATCAGGTCGAAAAATTAAATTCCGACATTGAAAAAAAACTAATCCAGAAAAACATTTCACTTGAAAAAATGAACAGCGAATTAGAAGCGTTCAATTATATCTCAAGCCATGATCTTCAGGAACCTTTGCGAAAAATCCAACTTTTTACAGATACTATCGAGCGCGAAGAAGCCGCCAACTTATCTGAAAGAGGCAAAGCCGCGTTTCATAAAATCAAAACTTCAGCCTTTAGAATGCAAAATCTGATCAATGACCTTCTGATTTATTCTAAAACAAAGTTTGATGATAGAAAATTCGAGCTAAAAGATTTAAATACTATTGCCAGAGATGTTATTGAAGATCTCACGAATGAATTCGAAAATAAAAATGTAACTTTTGACATACAAGAATTAGGAAAACTCTCTGTAATAGAATTTCAATTCAGGCAATTATTGTACAATCTTATTAATAATTCATTGAAATTTGCAAGTGCGGAACGCAATTTAATCATAACCGTTTCAGCACAAATAACAAATGGAGAACTCGAAAAGCTTTCCCCACTTAGTAAATATCATAAGATAACCATTTCAGACAATGGTATCGGGTTTGACCAATCGTATAGCGAAAAAATATTTGGACTTTTTCAGGCTTTACATACAAAACCATTAAAAAGTACCGGAATAGGACTTACTATAGTAAAACGAATTGTAGAGAATCACAACGGATTTATCAAAGCCGAAGGAACTCTAAATCAAGGAGCAAAATTCAGCATCTTTATTCCGATAGAATAGATTCAAAAAACTGCTGCCAATCAAATTTCTATAATTTATAATGATTCATCAGCATTTTTTCATACACTTTATCCGGAAGCGCACGTTTTAAAACGATCGAAAACTTCTGCATAAAGGCACCCACTTTATAATGTACGTTGGGCTTTTTTTGCTGCATTATTTTATAAATAAACTCAGCCATTTCATTCGGATTACTTCCCGCATCAACATGTTCGTTCATTGTCGCAAGTGTCTCGCCATATACTTTTTCGTATGCAGAACCATTTATAACCGGTGCATGATAACGCCCTGATGCAATATTGGTAGCAAAATCCCCAGGCGCTACATTTGTGATTTCAATCCCAAATGACTTTACCTCCATACGCAAAGCTTCAGTAATTAGTTCTAAAGCTCCTTTTGATGCCGAATATACGCTACGATAAGGCAATCCCATATAAGCGGCAATCGAAGTAATATTAATAATCAAACCTGATCTTTGTTCACGCATTTGTGGCAAGACCGACTTCATTACTTCTATAGGCCCAAAAAAATTAGTCTCGAAGTTATTTTTGATTTCCTCCATCGGAATTTCCTCCAAAGGCCCCGTAATTCCAATACCGGCATTATTAATCACCACATCTAACCGACCGGAAGTCGCAATAATTTTTGCTACAGCAGACTTTATCGATTCGGCATTTCGAACATCTAAAGCCACCAACGGGAAAATCGAGTTCAATACTTTCTCCGGATTTCTGCTTGTTCCGTAAACTACGAAACCTTTTTTAAATAAAAATTCCCCAATTGATTTTCCAATCCCTGAGGATCCTCCGGTAATTAAAACGACTTTGCTCATTATACGTTAGATGTTAAAAGTTATAAGTGAAACGTGATTGTCTATATGTAGAAATCAACAGGGTCAGCTAGAACTTCTAACCTCTCCAATATACTTCTAACTTCCGACAGGTCCAAAAATAAAAAAATCCTCCTGAAGGAAGACTACTTTTGAATTAATTCTAAAAAAAAATCTGAATATAAATTCAGATTAAAAAAAATGGCAAGCGACCTACATCGCACCGCTCAACCACGTACCCTTGCTATGTTCCCATCCTGGGGGAGTCTGCAGGAGCTGGTCGTGTAGGACTTGCCGGTGCAAATATACAAACTTTTTATATTTTTGCAAGAGCTTTGTTGCTATAAAAATATCGTCGTATATTGGCTTATTCAAATTTTTAACTATGAAAAAATATAACTTCCTAACCTTCATTTTATTAGGAATCACATTAATTGGATGTGGAGATAAAAATAAAGGTGAAAATTCTTTATTTAATATTGATGATTCTGCTTTTCCGGCCCATTTTACCCAACAAGAATCAATTTCTATTGGAATTTTGAACCCAAATTCAAAAGAAATCGACAGCATTGCATACTTTGTTAATGATAAAAAAGTGGGAAGCACAAAAGGTGCTCAAAAATTCAACTTTGCATTAAAAGATCAAAAATTAGGCTACCAATACTTAAAAGCTTCGGTTTATTTTGGATCTAATTTCTCTGATGCCACCAAAAGAATTGAATTGGTTTCGAATGTAGAAGCTAAACCTTTAAAATATAAAATAATCAATACCTATCCTCACGATACAAAATCGTTTACTGAAGGTTTAGAATTTTACAAAGATACTCTGTATGAAAGCACAGGACAGGAAGGCGCGTCTTATATCAGAAAATACGATTATAAAACAGGAAAGATCTTCAAACAAATTGACCTTGACAAAAAATATTTTGGCGAAGGAATTACTTTCATCAATGGAAAATTATTTCAATTGACCTGGCAGAATAAAACAGGTTTTATTTATGACGCCAATACTTTAAAACAAGAAAAAACCTTTGCTTACGATAAAGATATTGAAGGCTGGGGAATGACAAATGACGGCAAATACATTTACCAGACAGATAAAACAGAAAAAATCTGGAAAATGGATCCTACAACTCAAAAAATGGTAGATTATATCAATGTTTACTCAGGAACATCAAAAATTAAAGCCATCAATGAATTAGAATGGATTAACGGTAAAATTTATACCAATGTTTGGTTTAAAGATGCAATTGCAGTTGTCAATCCAACATCCGGAGCCGTTGAAGGGATTTTAGACATGTCAGGTTTACGCAAATTAATGCCGGATGTTACCAAAGATGATGTTTTAAACGGAATCGCTTACAACCCTAAAACAAAAACCATTTTTGTAACAGGCAAGAACTGGAGTAAAATGTTCGAAATTACCGTTTCAGAATAAACGTTAAAAGGAAATATTTGATTTTTTAAATTCCAAATTCCAATATTAAATACGAATTTCACAGATTTCACGGATTAGTTCGTGATAATTTGTGAAATTTGTGTTTTAATCTGATAGCTAACTATAAAAAAAGACTTTTCCCTAATACAACTAAATTCACATAATGATTACTCTCATCAAAAACATAAAAGAATTACTTCAGGTTCGTGAAACATCAGTTTCTAAAGTTTCAGGCGCTGAAATGGCTGTTCTTCCTACCATCAAAAATGCCTTTCTAATTCTTAAAGACAATCTTATTGAAGATTTTGGTTCGATGCAAAATCTTCCGGAAATCAAAGCAGACAAAACCATTGATGCAACCGGAAGAATCATTTTACCTTCCTGGTGCGACAGCCACACCCATATTGTGTATGCAGGAAATCGAGAACAGGAATTTGTAGACAGAATTAATGGTTTTTCCTATGAAGAAATCGCGAATCGTGGCGGCGGAATTTTAAATTCGGCGAAAAAACTCAACGAAACTTCTGAAGAAGAAATTTACGAACAGTCAAAAGTTCGATTAGAAGAAGTCATGCATTTAGGAACCGGAGCAGTCGAAATAAAATCCGGTTACGGCTTAACTGTTGAAGGCGAACTAAAAATGCTGCGTGTTATTAAAAAACTATCTCAAAATTATCCCATTTCAATAAAAGCTACCTTTCTAGGTGCTCATGCTTTTCCTCTTCATTACAAAGACAATAAAGCAGGATATATCGATGAAATCATCACTAAAATGCTGCCGGAAATCGCTCAAAATAAATTAGCTGATTATGTTGATGTATTTTGTGAAACCGGTTATTTTTCTGTTGAAGAAACCGAAAAAATCATTGAAGCGGGAATAAAATTCGGTTTAGAGCCAAAAATCCACGTGAATCAGTTTAATTCTATTGGAGGCATACAGGCGGGAATTAAATTCAAAGCCCTTTCTGTTGATCATCTCGAAATTATGACAGCTGAAGATATCGAAGCTTTAAAAAACACAGATACGATGCCTGTAGCACTACCCTCGTGTTCTTATTTTTTAAGCATACCGTACACACCGGCCCGCGAAATGATAAAAGCAGGTTTACCTCTGGCATTAGCTACAGATTTTAATCCCGGTTCTACTCCATCAGGAAACATGAATTTTGTAGTAGCAACGGCTTGTATCAAAATGAAAATGACACCTGAAGAAGCTATCAATGCAGCAACCATAAACGGGGCTTATGCCATGGGAATCTCAGAAACCCACGGAAGTATCACAAAAGGCAAAAAAGCCAATCTGATCCTCACAAAACCTATTACATCTTATTACCAGATTCCGTATGCTTTTGGGAGTAATCTAATCGAGAGTGTTTTTATAGAAGGTGAGATTTTAGCATAAAAAAACTTCTGCCATAAAAAAAGGTCTGTGAAGAAAATCACAGACCTTTACTATCTTAGTGGTATTATGCCTTAATCGACGTGTATTATCTTAAGTTGAAACTAGTTTTAGAAACTAATTCGTCATTATCAAAAACATTGATAAAATAAGCACCTTTAGCAAAATCTTTACCTGGTAAATCTTCACTAACATTAACAGTTTTGTTTTCGTACTTTACAGTAGTTTTAAAACTATAAGTTAAAGTATTATCACCAAAACTTTCTGTTTTCTTATCTCCTAAAACATTGTTTTTTGAATCGATAACCTGTACATAATAGGTTTTATCACCTGATTTTGCAATTTGGTTTTCAGCAACAGTAAAACTAATTTTCAGAACGTCTGCACGACTTGCTTTATCAGTTTCGATTTGTTTTCCTGAGCTTCTCAATTTGTAAGCAGAAGTTTTTGTATTCAAAATTGATAATTTAGCTCCTTTTTCAACAGTTTTTGCTAATTCTTCGTTTTGACCAACCAATACTTCATTATACTTTTTAGATTCTCCTAGAACTACAATCGTGCTATCTCTTTGAGTTGTTAAAACACCATTTTGTTTTTTCAACTCGTCGTTTTCAGCAACAAGAGTTTTCATTTTACCCTGCATTGCCTGAACCTGAGATCTGAATTTAGATACATCTCCTTTTGATTTATTCAAATCATCCATTAGAGCTACTACTTTATCTCTTTCCTGAATTAATTCATCAGACATAGAAGTGTTCTCAGCAATGGCAGCATCATAAGTTGTTTTTAACTCTTGCAAATCTTTCATAACAGATTCTTTCTCTGTCATTGTTGTTGTAAGTTCTGTCTTAACTACATCTGTATCAGATGATAATTTAAAAATATACACTAAGCTACCAATCAGTAGGACTGCTAAAACTGCGATTACCGCTTTTAGACTTGAGTTGTTGTTCTTTGGGTTTTCCATATTTAAAATAATTTTCTTTAAAACAAATTTAAGAATTAATATAAGGTTATAACGTAAGTTACTACAATTATATTATTTTTGGAAAATAAAATTTTTTCATGGAGAAATTAATTCCTTTTACTATTAATGATTTAGCAAAAGTCACAAATCATCGCAGTGGTGAAATAAAGTTCGGAGAAAAGATGATTATCATTCCGAAAGGCGTTGATAAAATTAATTTTCTAAAAGAAAGCGAAGCTAAATATGTACTCCTGGGAATTCCGGAAGATATTGGCGTGCGTGCCAACTATGGCAGGCCCGGAGCAGCATCAGCATGGGAAAGCGCAATAAAAAGCATTGCCAACATTCAGCACAATCGTTTTTCTAAAGGCAGTCAGATTATTGTTTTAGGACAAATTAATGTGAGTCAGGAAATGCGTGATGTCGAAAATCTTGATTTCAATGATATTGACGACAGGTCTAAATTAAGTCAGTTAGTTGAAAAAATCGACAAAGAAGTTTCTCATATCATTTTTAGTATCGTAAAAGCAGGAAAAACCCCAATCATCATTGGCGGAGGCCATAATAATGCTTACGGAAATATAAAAGGATCGGCTTTAGCCAAAGGAAAACCAATTAATGCCATTAATTTTGATGCCCATTCAGATTTCAGGATCCTGGAAGGACGTCACAGCGGAAACGGATTTTCATATGCCTATGAAGAAGGTTTTCTGAAAAAATATTTCATTTTTGGCTTGCATGAAAATTACACTTCAAAAAGTGTTCTGGATATTATCAAAAAACTCGAAGACCGCGTTCGATACAATACGTATGACAGTGTAAATATCCGTAAAGAAAAAGACTTCGACAGGGAAATGGCCCTGGCGTTAGAATTTATCAAAACCGATTCTTTTGGCATCGAAATAGATTTAGATGCAATTCCTAATATCGCCAGCAGTGCTATGACTATCAGCGGATTTTCTGTGGAAGAATTACGTCAGTTTATCTCGTTTTTCGGACAACACAGAAACGCTACTTATCTGCATATTTGCGAAGGAGCGCCGGATTTAGCCGATTCTCCAAACAACAATTTAATTGGCAAATTAATTGGATATTTGATCACAGACTTCATAAAAGCAAACAACGATAAAGAAAAATTACAATGAAGGCCAACTGGCTTAAAACCTCATATTTTCCAAATAATAGAAGATTCAAATAAACGATTGGTCGAATAAACCTATCTTTGCAGAGAATTTTAGTGCTTAAAACTAAATTCTTAATACCTAAGATATGTTATTCGAAGATTTATCACTTTCAAAAAGTATACAAAAAGCCGTATTTGAAGAAGGCTACCTAAACCCTACTCCTATTCAGGAACAATCTATTCCGATTGTTTTAGCTGGAAGGGATTTAATTGGTTGCGCACAAACCGGTACAGGAAAAACTGCAGCATTTGCAATCCCAATCATACATCAGTTACACCGAATTGTAGGCTCAACAAAAAAAGCCAAAGTAATTCGCGCCCTTATAGTTACTCCAACACGTGAATTAGCAGTTCAGATTGGCCAAAGTTTTGACACTTATGCCAAATACACCAACCTGACCCAATTGACGATTTTTGGCGGAGTTTCACAAAATCCACAAGTTGATGCGCTGAAAAACGGAGTCGACATTTTGGTGGCAACACCGGGAAGATTACTGGATTTGCAAAAACAAGGTTTTCTTGATTTAGATCATTTGCACACTTTAGTCTTAGACGAAGCGGATCAAATGCTGGATATGGGTTTTATAAACGATGTGAAAAAGATCGTAAAACTAACCCCTAAAAACAGACAAACGTTATTGTTCTCTGCCACTATGCCAATCGCAATTCGCGAACTGGCCGAAATGTTTTTGCAGGATCCTGCAAAAGTTGAAGTTTCTCCGGTTTCATCAACAGCAGAAAATGTAGAACAGCGTGTTTATTTTGTTGAGAAAACAGAGAAAAGAAATCTATTATATCATTTGATAAAAAACGAAGATTTATCGAATGTACTGGTTTTCTCAAGAACAAAACACGGAGCAGATAATGTTGTAAAAGCACTTAGAAAAAATAATATCGCAGCTGAAGCCATTCACGGTGATAAATCTCAAAATGCAAGACAACGTGTTCTTGACGCTTTCAAAAACAAAGAAGTTGGTGTTCTTGTAGCCACAGACATTGCCGCGAGAGGTATTGATATTGATCAGCTGCCTTTTGTAATCAATTTTGACCTGCCTAATATTCCTGAAACTTACGTACACAGAATTGGGCGTACAGGCCGCGCCGGAAACGGAGGTATTGCAATTTCTTTTTGCAGTAAAGACGAACACGGATATTGGAAAGACATTCAAAAGCTAATAAAAGTGGACGTAAAAACCATTACAGACCATCCGTATCAATGGCATGCGGGAAGTCCTGAAGCAACGGAAGAGAAACCAAAAAACTCAAACCGAAGCAGCGGCGCTCACAAATCAAGAAAATCAAATGCTTCTAAGCAAAATAAAAAACGCTGGTACTAAAACTACTACTTACAGCATTTAGACTGTATAAATAATCTAAACACGAATTTCGCAAATTATCACAAATTTACAGAGGCAACTCAGTTTGTGAACATTAGTGAAATTCGTGTTTTTTTTTATGCTTAACCCCAAATACAATAAGAGCTAATTACTGTTTTTCGCCTCATTTATTAAGTAGTTTATAATTTTAAACAGCTTAACAGGTTCAAACGGCTTAATAATAATATCATTGATTCCTGACGAAATGGCTTCATCAGTGATTTCATCTTTATCAAAAGCAGTCAACGCTACAACGGGCGTTTTTATACCTTTTAGACGAATTCTTTTCGTAGTTTCGAAACCATTCATCAAAGGCATATTAATATCCATCAGGATAAGATCAAAATCTTCTTTTTCTAATATATCCAAAGCACCAAAACCATCATCAACTACTTTACAGATGTAATTATTTTTTTCGATGATCTTTTTGGTCACCAATTGATTGATAAGATTATCTTCTACAATTAAGATTTTATAAATATCATCTGATGTTAAATCAACTTCGATTTCATCAATAATATCTTTGGTTCTTTGAGGATCATATTCAAAAGGGATCATAAACGAAAAAGAGGTTCCTTCTCCAATATCACTTTCCAGACTGATTGTACTTCCAAAAAGTCCTAACAATCTTTTTACAATACTCAGACCTAAACCGGTTCCCTGATAATCTTCATCTTTTCTGCCCACCTGCACAAATTTTTCAAAAATCTTCCCCTGATCTACGATGGCAATTCCAACGCCATTGTCTTTGATCAGGAAGTCCAAGAAATACCGCTTCCCTTCGATCCTGTTCATCTTAACAATAATTTCTACTTCGCCATCTTTGGTAAACTTTAATGCGTTGCTTACTAAATTCATAAGAATCTGGGCGAGCCTTAATTTATCACCAATTAAATATTCAGGAATATCAGGATCTATGCTGATTGAAATCTTGTTATTGTTTTTTTGAGATAAAAACGAAAGCGAATTTTTGATCATTGTAATTTCATCAGAAATATTAAATGTCAAATTTTCCAATACAACTTTATTTTCTTCAATTTTATTAATCTGAAGAATATCATTTACCAGCGACAATAAATAACGAGCTGAAAATTTTAAGGAGCTCAAATGCTGACTTCGCGACAATTCTTTGTGTTCTTCAAGCAACATATTTGTTATACCCACTACACCATACAAAGGAGTACGTAATTCGTGGCTTATAGTCGAGATAAACTGAGTTTTAAGCAAAGAGGCTTCTTCTGCAATTTCTTTTGCCTGCAGCAGCTCTAAATTGTGCTTTTTCTTGAATTTTATATTCTTTATCAAAGTAATAATCAGAAAAAGAAGGATCAGAGAGATCAGAATAAACAGAACAACAATTATTCTTGATTTTTTCAGACTTTGATATTGCGAATCTTTTTCGTTCTCTATTTTATCAATTTGTCGTTTGTATTCATCAAGTTCAAGGTTAAAACCGGCACTCGAAGCTTTCTTGAGTTTTTCCTGATTGTAGAGTTCTCCGGTAATTTCATTATACAAAACAAGATTTTCATAAGCTTGTTTGTGCTTTTTAATTTTATTCAAAAACTTCGAATATTCTAAATGAGCATAGGACAAATCCGATTTTTCTTCGCTGTTTTTCCCTGCTGCTATTGCTTTCTTAAAGAAATCGTTTGCTGCAGCATAGTCATTTCTATAACTCATGTACATTCCCTTGAGCATATTAACGACAATTTCGGTAGATTCATCACCGTATTTTTCGATTTTAGTACCAACAAATTTCAAATAAGGATAACCTTCTTCGTATTTGCCAATATCAAAATAAGCCCAGGCTATATTTACGTTTGTAAAATAAACCTGGCTCATGTCATTAATTTTTAAACTATAAGCAATTGATTTTTTGTAATAGCTGATGCCTTTATCAAATTGTTTTTTTTCAAAACAGTAGATATTTCCTAAGTTATTATAAAGACTGTATTTTATAGAATCGTTATTGGTTTTGTTAGCATAAAACAAGCCTTTATTGTAGAAGAAAATGGCTTTATCAAACTCTGATAGTTCGCTATAGTTGCCGGCAATAATTTTGTATGATTTTGCTATTAAATAATTATTCTTCGAGGTTGTAGCATAATTGAGTGCTACTCTTGAAGTAATTAATGATTTTTCGAAATTGGCTTTCTTATATTCATTCCATGCTTTTTTTACAAGCGCCGCAATCTTATCGTCTGACATGCTTTCGGATTGCGCACTTGCCGAATTGGCAAAACAATTCAGAAATAGTAACATCAATAAAAAAATCCGCATTTGGGGCATGAATCGGCTAATTTTATCAAATATACACTTAAAAATAAAAAAAAGCCGTATTTCATATAAAAATACAGCTTTTCTTTATTTATTCGATTATTACTTAAAATTCGATCTGTTTTTATTCAAAAAATACCGAATATCTTATTGATTATCAGAAACAATATCTGCAGCATCAGGAATGCCGTCTATGTCATTATCATTTTCCCATTGTCCCACGACAGATGTCGCCAATGCATTTCCTAATACATTTGTAGCACTTCTGAACATGTCACAAAAGTGATCGATTGGCAAAATCAAGGCAATTCCCTCTACAGGAATTTTAAACATTCCGCAAGTAGCTGCCACAACAACCAAACTTGCTCTTGGTACTCCGGCAATTCCTTTACTGGTCAACATCAGCACCAGAAGCATTACCATTTGGGTACCTAAATCTAAATGCACACCATAAAACTGGGCAATAAAAATACTCGCAAAAGTCATGTACATCATACTTCCGTCAAGATTAAACGAATATCCCAGCGGCAGCATAAAAGATACAATTTTGTTTTTTACACCAAAATCTTCTAATTCTTCCGTTAATTTAGGAAAAACAGCTTCACTGCTTGTTGTACCAAAAGCAATTGCTACAGGCCCGATAATACGCCTTAACAATTCGGTCATTCTTCCTTTCAGGAAAATATACCCTACTACAATCAACACGACCCAAAGTGTACTTATTCCAATTAAAAAAGATCCGAAGAATTTAAAATAAGTAATCAATAATTCTTCTGCATCCCTTATGGCAAATACTCCTGCAATTGCTCCAAAAACTCCAATTGGAGCGAAGTTCATCACATAATTTACCATTTTTAAAACGATATGCGATATTTTATCAAAAGCATTAATCACCGGTTTTACTGTGCTTCCCAGCGAAGCGGCAGCCAAACCAAAAAATATGGCGAATATAACGATCTGCAAAATCTCATTCGTTGCCATTGCTTCAAAAATACTTTTAGGAACAATATGCTCTATAAAATTCTCAAAAGATAATATTTTAGTTTTAGCAGTTACCTCAGACGCAGCTGCCATATCTACGTGATCTAATTTCAGACCAACTCCGGGCTGCAATATATTAACGTAAAATAATCCAATTAATAAGGATATAAACGAAGCTGTAAAAAACCATCCAAGAGCCTTTCCTCCAATTCTTCCTACTGTTTTTAAATCTCCCAATTTGGCAATACCCACAACTAAGGTTGTAAACACTAAAGGAGAAATAATCATTTGCACCAGTCGGATAAAAACGGTGGCAAGCATTTTAATTTTATCACTAAATGATTGCGCTGCTTCAGCAGAAATCGAGTTGTGCAGAATAATTCCTAAAGTTGCCCCAAGAACCATCGCAATTATAATTTGTCCCGTTAACCCTGAAAGAAATGATTTTTTTTTGGTTTCTTTTACTTGCATTAATATGTTTTATTTAAAATTAAAATACTAAGACCCTCACTGTCTTAATTTTTATTAATACGTCTTGTTGATTAAATAAAAATCAGCCAAAACAATTGCTGCCATCGCCTCTACAATAGGCACTGCACGCGGAACAACACAAGGATCATGACGTCCTTTCCCGGTCATTGGTGTAATATTTCCTTTATTGTCTAATGAATCCTGAGTCTGCATAATAGTCGCAACAGGTTTAAAAGCTACTCTAAAGTAGATATCCATACCGTTGCTTATTCCGCCCTGAATTCCTCCCGAAAGGTTCGTTTTTGTCGTTCCGTCAGGATTATATAAATCGTTGTGTTCACTTCCTTTCATTTCAGAACCGGAAAATCCGCTTCCGTATTCAAAACCTTTTACAGCATTGATAGAAAGCATTGCTTTTCCTAATTCAGCATGTAATTTATCAAAAACAGGTTCGCCTAAACCAACCGGAACGTTCTGGATTACACACGAAACTACACCGCCAACAGTATCTCCCTGCTTGCGGATATCACGAATATATTCTTCCATAATTGCAGCCGATTTTTCATCCGGACAACGAACAGGATTGCTTTCGATTTTCGAAAAATCCAAATCCTGATATGGTGTATCTAAATGAATTGGTCCTACAGACGAAACATAAGCATTGATTTTGATTTCCGGCAACATTTGCTTTGCAATTGCACCAGCCACTACTCTGCTTGCTGTTTCTCTGGCTGAACTTCTTCCGCCACCGCGATAATCACGAAAACCATATTTCTGATCGTATACATAATCAGCATGACTTGGCCTGTAATTGTCTTTTATATGGGAGTAATCATCTGATTTCTGATTGGTATTCGGAATAATAAAACCAATTGGGGTTCCTGTAGTTTTACCTTCAAAAATTCCGGATAAAAACTGAACCGCATCCGGTTCTTTTCTTTGCGTTACGATTGCCGATTGTCCCGGTTTTCTTCTGGACATTTCAAGTTCAATCGCTTCCAGATCAAGTTCAATTCCTGATGGACAACCATCTATAATTCCGCCCAAAGCTTCACCATGAGACTCTCCAAATGTTGTAACCTTATATAGGGTGCCGTAGCTATTTCCTGCCATTGTAATTTGTTTTGAGCAAATGTAAGTTTTATGAATTAAATTAAAAAATTTAAAATTAGTATTATTAACTAAAGGTTAAGTAGTTTAAAAATTACAATTTAATAAAATTGTCGCCAAATTGATAACCTTTTGATAAAATATAGCTCGCCAGAGTTTCTTTTATTTGTTAAACTTCAAAAAAAGAAAAATTGAAAAAACGAAATGTCGAACTGGTCATTCTTTCAGATGTCCATTTGGGAACTTACGGAAGTCACGCTAAAGAACTAAACAACTATTTATCAAGCATAAAACCCAAAACATTAGTCCTGAACGGGGATATTATTGATGCCTGGCAATTTAGAAAATCATACTTTCCAAAAGCACATTTAAGAGTCATTCAAAGAATAATTGGTATGGCTTCTAAAGGTACAAAAGTCTATTATATTACCGGAAATCATGATGAAATTCTTCGAAAGTTCAGCGATATGAACATGGGAAATTTTGCTCTGGTAGATAAATTAGTTCTGGAATTAGACGATAAAAAAGCCTGGATTTTTCACGGAGACGTTTTTGATGCATCTGTACAGCACTCTAAATGGATTGCAAAATTGGGTGGATTAGGTTACGATTATCTAATTCTGAGCAACCGATTTGCCAATTGGTGTCTGGCAAAACTGGGGCGTGAACCTTACTCTTTTTCCAAGAAAATTAAAGCAAGCGTTAAAAAAGCAGTTAAATTTATTTCAGATTTTGAAACTACCGCTACAGATTTAGCCATTGAAAAAAAATACGATTATGTAATTTGCGGACATATACATGAACCAAAAATCGTAACAAAGGAAAACAAACACGGATCTACTTTATACCTGAATTCCGGTGACTGGGTAGAAAACCTGACTGCACTGGAATACCACAAAAAGCGCTGGAAACTTTATTCTTACGCTGAAAGCAATTTTACCGAAGAAGAGAATCTTTTTGAAATGGAGGATATCCTGAGTTCACAGCTAATTTCTTCTATACTAAAGAACAATGTCTAAAGCTACGATTCCTGTATTGATAAAATAGTTACTTTATAATTAACTCTGGTTAGATCAAAAATGTGAATTATATAACAATTTTCAAAAATAATATACGTTTGAAAATTATACGTCACAGTACATTTGAAAAAAAATTAATAACCATTTTTATGAAAAAAATCATTTTATCTGCCTTCATGCTATTAGGATTAGCATTTACAGCTCAATCACAAGAAATTTCGAAACACGCTTTAGGAGTACGTTTAGGAGATAACAACGGATTTGGTGGCGAGGTATCATATCAATTAGGATTAAGCCAAAAAAACAGACTTGAATTTGATTTAGGTTTTAGAAATAGCAGTAATGTAGACGCCATTAAAGGTGTTGCTCTTTACCAATGGGTTTGGAATATTGATGGCGGTTTTAACTGGTACGCTGGTGTTGGTGGTGGTATCGCGGCATGGGATCACGATTACTATAATAACAATTTTAAATATAACGACAGCGGAACTTATGTATTTGCAGCCGGAGATATTGGTATAGAATACAGATTTAGCGAAGCACCTATCACATTATCATTAGATGCAAGACCTGAAATTGGTTCAGGATATTATGATGATGATAATTTTGGATTTGATGTAGGTTTGGGAGTTAAATTTAGATTCTAAATTAAAACTAAAAAATAATTATAAAAAAAATCCTGTCGTTGAAAAGCGACAGGATTTTTTTTGAAATACTATAACAAACAATTGTCAGCCTGACAAATGCTTATTTAATAATAATCTCTTTTTTCGAGTGAATCTTTACCACAGTATAAGGATATGTGATGACCTGCATGACCATGGCATCCGGAGCAGGACTTACCTCTTTCACAGTAATAACAATATTCTTATCCGTTTCCTCTACTTTTTCAACTGCAATAGAATAACCTCCGGTATTTTTCTCTCCCATATTCAAAACAACATAATTAGAATTGCTAATGTCGTCATGCTTCATTTTTTCAGCGAGATGAGGATCGGTTTCTAACATTTTGATCTCGTTTGGTTCGGTCAAAATTTCGAAAAATTTAATATTTCCCCCACCATCAGACTGTTCCGTCAAAACTTCATACAAAGATTTCGACCCCGAAGAATCTTTAGTTTTCTTTACTCCACAAGAGATCAAAACAAAAACCACTAAAACCGAAATTACTTTTTTCATTTGTATTTATTTTTAAAAGAAATGGATCTAATTTTTATAATCATCAATAGCTCTTTGGTACAAAGCCTCATATTTAGGCAATATATTTTTGATGTCGAATTTTTTAGCCACCTCTAAAGCATTTTCTTTAAACTGATTTAAGACAACATCATCTTTAAGGATTTTGATTGCATTTGCAGCCATTTCATCCACATTTCCAACATTACTCAAATAGCCTGAAAAACCATCAAAATTCACTTCCGGCAGACCTCCTGAATTACTCGAAATAACCGGAACTCCACAAGCCATCGCTTCTAAAGCTGCCAAACCAAAACTCTCCGTTTCTGATGGAAGCAAAAACAAATCGGTCATGCATAAAATTTTATCAATTTCATTACTGTTTCCAAAGAAAATTACCTTTTCGTAAATCCCCAACTCCATACAAAGAGCTTCTGCTTTTTCCTTTTCAGGACCATCGCCCACCATCATCAGCTTAGACGGAATTTCTTTCTGGATATTGTAGAAAATTTTAATGATATCCGGAATACGTTTTACCTTTCTAAAGTTACTGATGTGTGTAATAATACGCTCATTTTCTTTAGCCATCACATAACGATGACAAGGCGCCTGAGGGTCTTTTGTTACTTTATCCAACTCAATAAAATTCGGGATTACTCGTATTTTATTCTTGATTTTAAACAATTTCAGCGTATCATCTTTCAAACTCTGAGAAACCGAAGTCACATAATCTGATTTATTAATACTAAAAGTCACCGCAGGTTTATAAAAAGGATGATTTCCCACCAATGTAATATCGGTTCCGTGAAGTGTTGTAATCATCGGAAGATTAATTCCTTCGTTCTTCAGCATTTGCTTGGCCATATAACCCGCATAAGCGTGTGGAATAGCATAATGCACGTGCAGAACTTCAATTTTATACAATTTCACCATATCAACCAATTTGCTTGATAAAGCCAACTCATAAGGCTGATAATGAAAAAGTGGATATTCAGGAACGTTTACTTCGTGATAATGAACATTAGGATTCAAAAGTGCCAGCCTGACAGGCTGACTATAAGTAATAAAATGGATTTCGTGTCCGCGTCTGGCTAATTCAAGGCCTAGTTCCGTAGCAACTACACCACTACCACCAAATGTCGGATAACAAACTATTGCTATTTTCATGTATTAAATTTAATACTACGAAAGTACTTAAAATTAGCTTTTAATCGAAGATTTAGATTGTTAGATTTTTGTGAAGATTAGATTCGCCACAGTATTAGATCGTTAGTTCCAGGGCTTAGGGACCAAACAATTCCCTTAACATTATTTCTTTCATCCTGAGTGAAGCCAAATAACTATACCATCATGATTTTCAGGAGCAGAAGATTCATTTTTCCGGAAAACCACCCGTCCCGCTGTACGTTTTATCTTTTCCTTGCTAAAGGAGCAAGAAAAAGGATACCACTCCCATCCTACCGTCTGGACACAAATATTTATATTTGGCAAAAAATAAATTTTGAGAGAAAGACAATTAAGGGATATAAAAGATCAGCGTTTATTGAAGAG
>FQWG01000015.1 GCA_900129595.1 Flavobacterium frigidimaris
TCGGTATTAGTTGATGAAACTACTTCAAAATGTTCTACTAAAAAATCAGGAAGCATAAACTTCAATAGTTCTATAGGGGTCATATAAAATTCTTATATTACAAAGTTCTTATTTTATTTTGACATTTCATCCCCAAGTTTTGCACTTCATCCCACAAAAGGAGAAAAGAAGTAAAAAGGAAACTTTATCTGTCTTTTCAAAACCCAAAAATTTCAAAACCTGTAAATCGAAAGATTCACAGGTTTTTTATTTTAAAACTCTTTTCAATCTTCAAATAAAGCTACCGGAAGACATTGATTTTACACAAAATGACTTCTCCAAATAAAAACTTTTATTTAGCTTCTTTTAATGTTGCATAAAATAATTTGTAATCAAGTGCTTAGACACTACAAAGAAACTCATTAAAAAAAAAACAAGGAGTTTCTTTATGTCTTTTAATATTTTACTGTTGCAGGAGCTGATTGCAAATCGATCAGTAGGGCAGTAGAGGATGAAATTATTGTAAAACAACAAAGAGACTTCTAAAGTCTCTTTGTTGTTTTATATCTGCTATAAATAATTATTTAGTGAATAATTTTTCAAGCCTCGTCATCATTTCATCTTTCTCCTTCTAACATCCTTTCATACAAGGCAATCTTTTCTTCGTGTAGTTTAACCAATTGATCTATTTGATTAATAGTAGAATTATAAAATACAGAGGCAGGTTGCTGACAATTGTCAAAAGTATTTGCAATAATATTTATTGCTTGTTCTTCATCAAAATTCTGAAATGCTTCAACAGGAATTTTTAATGCATGTGAGATTTGATCCAGTATATCATCTTCAATTACATCTTTTTGCTCCAGCATAGAAATTTTCTTCTGGTTCGATTCATTTCCCAGATCAAAAGCCAATGCTTCTTGTTTGATGCCCAACATTTCTCTGAAGCGTTTTACGTTTCTTCCCTGGTGTATTTTCTGTTCCATAATGAATATCACTTTTTGTAAAGGCTCAAAGATAAAGCCATTTGGGTAAAAATCCTGAATTTCAAAGATAAAAAAATACCCGGCACAACATCCGTTTTGTCAGATATTATACCTACTTGTTAAATCTTTATCGAGAACAAATTTAAAATCTTTATTTTTCCCGGTAAGCGTGTCATTGTTAATATAATATTTCTGAGCGGGTGCAGAAGCTGTTTTTACTCCGGGAGTAGCAAAGTCTAACCACGCTCTTTTTCTGTGAGCTCTTTCCCTTTTAACCTTGATTTTATTAGAGCTTAAAACAATAAACTCCTCTATAGCACTATTTTTAAATAATTTCCTGACGTTGCTCAAATCAGGTGTTTTATCTCCTTCTTTAAATTCAAATTGAGCATATTGCATCGTTTTTTTGCTCCAGTCAATTTTATAAAACAACCACCAGATTTCATTTTTACCTTTATAGTTAATGAATGCTTTGCTGCTTTTATAACTGTAAATTTTGACTTCCGAATTACTTTTTTGAATATCTTGCGCTTGTACATTGCTTAAAAAACAATGTACAAGAAGAAATAATGCCCATTTAAATTTCATAGTCTGGTGTTTCTCTTTTTTTGATTTTAATATTCAAGTATTATCCTGAATAAGGTTTTCCTGTAAATCAATTAGGTCTTTACTTTTGCGAAAAAAAACCATCGTAACTTTCCTTTTTTGATTTTTGATAATTCTAATGATTTCTTATCGAATATCGGATAACGTTCAAAATTATTAGATGCCGTTTTTTTATTTACGCTTTTCAAACAGCCATTTCGGAATTTCTTCGGTTACTAAAAACGGAATAACAATATTACCATGATTTAAGTTGTTTAAAGTCGTGAAGATCAAATGCTTATTTGAAGATAATTTATCAAACAATTCAACACTTCCGATATAAGGATTCTCGTCATCTTTTTGCCCATGGATAAGCCATATGTTTTTCTTGTTTAATTTTTTAAGATTTGAAAAATCCGGAACAGCGGCAACAGAAACAGTAGCAGCAAATTTATCCGGTGCAATATTTAGTAAATTTTGTGCAGTTGAAGCCCCCATAGAATAACCAACGAGGTAAATTCTGTTTTTATCAATGTTTGGATATTCTTTCTCAACATTTTCAATTAATTCCAGTAAGGCAAAAACATCTTTTGAAGGTTTAGAAACCTGAATACCATCGCTGTTTTTTTCATAAACAGAAGAACGCTCACTGAATTGCGGTGCAATTACGTAGCATTGATATTTGTTATAAATTTCAGGTCTCAGCCAAATTTTAGCAAATGACTCAAGTTGATTTTCATTATCATTCCCAATTCGGCTGGAATTGTGAAAAGTAATTATTAAAGGATATTTCTGATTATTGCTATTATTTTTAGGCGTTAGAAGCCTGTAAGGAATCTGTATATTCTCTTTAGTAAATGTTTTTTTTACAAAGGGATCCGTATTTAGACTGTTTAATATTTTCCTGTTATTGACGAAAGTTGCACTGTCAACAGTCGTTTTCCTAAACTCTTTTTTCTGTGCAAAAGCCAAATTTGCAGTGAAAGCAAAAAAAAGGAGTACTAGATTTCTTTTATACATTTGATTTTTATAAAATTACGGTTCAGCGAAAATATGCAATAAAATTCTAATTCCTGTAAAATTTTAAATCACTTAAAATTCTTATTTAAAACTAAAATATTACTATTAACTTAAATCCCGGATTCGCTTTTTATTTGGGCGAATATAAGAAATACATTATACCATATAAGTGATAAACCAAATATAACAATCTCTAAATCAAACGTTTTTTACTTTCTGCTCATTCTCCTTTTTGATGCTAATTCCTGATTCAGCAGATCAACTTTAACTTCTAAAACGCTGTACTATTTTTTTTACTATATTTGGCCTTGTTAGCAGTTTGCTCAACTAATTCACCCAAATTTTAAAAATGAAAAAAAAACTAATACTTATTTTATTTGTATTTACTGTTATGAATATGTTTGGACAAATGCCAACCATACCAAAACCTGATAAAGCGAACCATTCTAATAATCAGGTTTTAACTCTTAATGATATGGTTTTTAATAAAACCATAAGTCCGCTTAAAAAAGTGCCGTTAGACAAAAATTCAATCTTAGTTTATGATTACGATGGTTCTATTTTTTCATTTAATTTAGAATCTGAAGTAATCAACTGGACAGTAAAAGCTACTGATTCTAACATTGAAATGTGCGCTAATCAGGTAACACTAAAAGATGGAGTGGTATACGTTCCTTTTGTTAACGGTGAAATTTTCGCAATTGACAACCAAACCGGTAAAGTTTTTTGGAAATCAAGGTTAGGAAATATTACGGATCAAATTATACTAAAAAATCAGGTTCCGGTCATCAATAATGGGAAGCTGTATATCACCACTCAAAATCAAAATAGCAACATTTACGCTCTTGATATAAAAGACGGGAGTTTAATCTGGAATTATAAGCTGGATTATCCATACAATCATATTCCGGTTCTCTTTTTCGACAACAAAGTTTTTACTCAAAGCGCTCCATATTTCTATAGCTTTGATGCCAACACGGGAAAACTTCTTAACCGAAAAACTTTTGAGACAGCGATGTACGGAAAACCTGTTACAGATGGTGAAAATGTATTCATAGCAAATGAAAAAGATGAACTTTTTGCCCTAAATCCTAATAGTCTGGATATTTTATGGCAATTTAAAGTAGAAAACAATCAGTTTAATATCAAGGAACGTATCTTTTGCAAAGACAAAAAAGTCTATTTTGCCGCGCAAGGCCCAACAGTTTCATCTGTATATGCCGTAGATTCAAAAACAGGAACCCAGATCTGGAAAACCGATTTTAAAGATGATAATATCGAATACATCATCGAGGAAAGTGATAATATTTGGGGATATACGACTAAAGGAAAACTTTTTCAATTGGACATAACAAACGGTGAAATAGCATTTGAAGTAAAATTAACCACCAAACCTATTTCAAATCTTGAATTTGCAGAGGATGATTTCTTGTTTTATTATTCTGATGCTGCCTTAATTCAATTTGAATTTAAAACAAAAGACGAAAACGAAGTTTACTTACGAACCTCTATTAAGGACGACGCTTATAGTGCATTTGTGAAACTACTTCGATAACAAAAAAGAAGCTGTATCAGTATTGATACAGCTTCTTTTTTTTATTCCAGTTGTTAAAATCAATCAATTATGCTAGTTTTTATTTTTTAAAGACTCGCTTTTATTCGTTCCGTAATCTCATCAATCTTTCCAAGTCCATCAAAAGTGAGTACTTTCATTTTTGACTTCATATATTCAATAGCCGGTCTCGTAGATGCTTCAAAAATTTCTATTCTTTTTAAATGAATCTGAGGGTCTTTGTCGTCTTTTCGATCAGAAGTTTCCGCTCTTTTTTTAGCCCTAATCAATAATTCAGCTTTGGGGACATCAATATTCAAAACCTTTCCAATTGCCATATTTTTCGATTCAACCAGCGCAATTAAATCATCTACCTGAGGTTTCGTTCTGGGATAACCGTCTAAAATTATTCCGGGTTTTGTTTTGTTTTCTTCCAGTATTTTATCAAAAAGATTCTTTATAATAGCGTCAGGAACTAAATCTCCTTTTTCCTCATATTCAGCTATTATTTTTCCTATCTCGGTTTTATTTTTCTTTTCTTCCCTGCATCTGTCTCCGGTAGAAATATGTTCAAAATTAAGAAGCTCTTTCAATACATCACATTGTGTTCCTTTTCCTGAATAAGGCGGTCCGGTTATTATTAATATTTCCATTTATTTTTGAATGTTTTGTTCAAACGAATATAAGAAATATACTGATTAGAATTTGTCTATCTTTTTAGAATAGAAGTCAAAAAAAGGCTTAACGCTATTTTCTTCACATCCTAAAAAAAGTCAGCAAGAAGTCATTTAACAAAAAAGCCAAGCATCAAAAGAATTAAATAAAATTTAATATGAATCTTATGTAACAAATTAAGTAAAAAACTACTTATACAATATTAGCTAATGCAAAAACAACTTATAAAACATAAAGAAATATGAATTTATCAGAATGGCTCATTTTTATTTTAATCCTGCAGATTATTCATGGATTGTCTACATGGAAACTTTATTTAAAAGCAGGGAGAAAGCCTGTAGAATCCTTTATTCCAATTTACAATCTAATCATTTTGATGAAAATCATCAATCGTCCGCGCTGGTGGGTTATCTTGCTTTTTGTCCCTATTATTAATCTTTTGGTAATTCCTGTTGTCTGGATTGAAACTATCCGAAGTTTTGGAAAATATTCTACTCTGGATACTGTATTGGTTGTAATGACATTGGGATTTTATATTACGTATCTAAACTATACGGATAAAAAATTAACTTATATCGAGAATAGGGATTTACAGCCTAAAACAAAAACGGAAGACACTGTAAGCTCTCTTTTATTTGCTATAATTGTCGCTACATTGGTACACACTTATTTTGTACAGCCGTTTACTATTCCGTCTTCCTCAATGGAAAAGACATTATTAATTGGTGATTATTTGTTTGTAAGTAAGATCAATTTCGGGGCAAGAACTCCAATGACTGCAGT
Source organism: Flavobacterium frigidimaris (assembly GCA_900129595.1). Taxonomy (GTDB): domain Bacteria; phylum Bacteroidota; class Bacteroidia; order Flavobacteriales; family Flavobacteriaceae; genus Flavobacterium; species Flavobacterium frigidimaris. The sequence continues at coordinate 5,581 of FQWG01000015.1, forward strand.
TGCATTGCCTATGGTACATGACTCTATTCCGTTTACGGGCACAAAATCATATTTATTTAATGATGATCGCAGCCAAAAAGAAACCTCTTTACAGAATAAATTTCAATTGCCTTATTTTAGATTTCCAGCAATAGAGAATATTAAACGTAATGAAATTGTGGTTTTTAATCAGCCTGCGGATACGCTGCGTGATATGGATAATTTTCATCCCGACCGAAATTATTACAAGCCAATTGATAAAAAAACGAATTTAGTAAAACGATGCGTGGGAGTTCCGGGCGATTCATTAGAAATTCGTGAGGGAAATGTATATATCAATGGCAAAATACCTCAATTACCGAAAAGTGCGGAAACTCAATATAATTTTATTATAGATACACAAGGCGCCACTATTAGCCAGGATGTTTTGGTGCACAGATACGGTGCGAGAGAAGGCATGAAATATGAAAACGGAAGTTTTGCACTTACCAATACGGGAGAATATTATTTGACATTAACAGATAAGGAAGCCGCAGCAATAGCAAATAATCCAGTCGTGAAAAGCGTTAAAAAATATTTGTCACCAAAAGGGAAAGACGAAGGTGTATTTCCTCATGTTCCTTCATTGGGTTGGAATATTGATAATTTTGGACCAATCTATATTCCTAAAAAAGGCGCAACGATAAAACTAGACCTGAAAACACTTCCTTTTTATAAACGAATTATAGAGGAATACGAACAGAATAATATAAAAATTCAGGGCAATGAGATTGTAATAAACGGAAAAACAAGTACCTCTTATACTTTTAAACAAGATTATTACTGGATGATGGGAGACAATCGTCAAAATTCATTAGATGCAAGATTTTGGGGATACGTTCCTTTTGATCACGTAATTGGAAAACCGGTTTTTATTTGGTTCAGCTGGGATAAAGAGGGAAGTGGCATCAACAAGGTAAGATGGAATCGTGTTTTCTCTGTAGTAAATGGGGAAGGGCAGCCTAAATCGTACCTGGTCCATTTTTTAATACTGATCGCTCTTTATATCGCAGGTGACAAAATAATAAAGAAAAGGAGAAAACAATAAAATATCGGTATCTAAAGAAAATAAATAAGCTCCTTAAAAAAGTAAGGAGCTTATTTGCTTTTTTTTATAAATTGGTAAGGATTTGAAAAAGCTTTATCAAAAAGCAATTTTTATTTTAAAGCCACAATATTTTTAATTGCAATTCCTGCAAAGCAATCGTCCATGCAGCCGTTTTCTACATATCCGCATTTTGATATCATGCCGTTATTTTCTGATTCAAAATAGGCATTTGCATTTTTCCTTTTAACCAGCCATTGTGTTTTAGCCTTCTCATAGATTTCATCTAAGGTCAAAGGGCTTGCAGCACCTGAACCTTCATGGGTATTTATTTCGTTCTCTTTTTCTGTCCATTCTAATTTGTCGGAAGGAATATTTTCAGTCTTACCTGTGTATTTGAAATCACGTTGGATTATTTTTCCATTAGATACGGTCAATGTTGTTTCCCAACCATAACTAGTGAATACAGATCCTCCATATACTACATATTTGTAAGAATTATTCGATGATTCTTTAAAATCCAACCATGCTTTTTGACTTTTTTCAAAATCATTCTGATGGTTCAAATCATCATCTGATGAACACGAAAAGAATAAGATGCTGACTAATAATAAGGTTATAAAATAAATTCTGTTTTTCATAATTGTTGGTTTATAATTTAATTGATTGATAGTTAATAATTGTATTCCAGACGTCATATTATTTTAAGTAATCCTGAATTTCATCGGGATTATTATCACTTGATATTAAATGTATAATAATAGGCGTTTTCCCTTTTTTATATAATAGCGCATTTGGCAAATAGTTGTTTATCTTACTTTTTGTATCAATAATTATTGTTCTGTTATTTTCGATTTTAAATTCAAGATATCTCTTTTCATTATAAGAAGACTTTATTCCGTTTTTTTGAAAACTCTCTCTCAATTCATTTGAATAATAGGCCCAATCGTCCATTGCGGTAAAATAGGATTCCGCTTCTACGGAGTTTTCATCATCAAAATGTTTCACTTCCGGATTAAACAGAATTACCTGCGTTGCTTCTATAACTTTAAGATCCTGTGCATTTTTGTTTTTTAGAGTTGAGAAAGAAACAACTTGCTGATTATTGGTTATGTTGTTTCCTTTCAAAATTACCCAATCGGACTTGATTTTTCCAAAATCATCAAAAAACTCAAGAGTATCCTTATCTTCAATTAAATAATTTTCAAAATCCTTGTATTTACCATCCGTACTTGCCACTTTTAGCAATTCTTCTATAAAGTCACCATCAGTATCAAATCTTGCCTGAGATCTTCTTTCTCCGTTTTTCATGTATAAAACCGAGCCTCCATTAGCCACAAACAAATGATTTATATTTTTTTTCTCATTACTGCTGTTTTCTTTTGTAACCTTAGTTTTAGCAGAGCTTATGACCGTGTTCTTTTTCTTTTGATGTTCCTTTTCCTTGCAGGATGCCAGAACTAAAATATAAAAAAATAGAAGAAAAAATTTTCTCATTGTACTTTTTTTGGTTTTGATTTCAGATTTAAAAAGTGGTTTTGCTTTTTATTTTATTTGATTTCACTTATTTTGAATCCACTTTTAACAGTTCAGAATAAATTTCATTCAGAAATTTTTGCTGGCTTTCATTCTCCTTAAAATATCTCTGATAGAGAACACTGCAACTCTCTACATCAGAAATATTTTGGGTGTTAAAAGACCAATCTTCAGTGTTTTTGACTGTAATACCGATATCATTACTACAACTTTGCCACATCTCCGAAAATTTAGTTTTTTTATCCTCAGTTAATTTTTCAAAATCTGCATAAACGGTATATCCACGCATTTCTGAATTGAAAAATTTATCAATCGAAGTTACAGGAACACCGCCCCAAATTATGAATTGCCCCTTTGGAAGTTCTATAGTGATTAATTTTTCTTCATTCAGCATTTTTTCTTGTTTTCCTTCTTTGAAAAATTGTTCTTCGTAAACTAGTTTTGTGCCTGTTGGCACTGCTATTTTTTTTACCACTAATGGTTTTACAGTAATAAAATAAGGATAATTTGGTGTCGAATTTCCGCCTGTAGGATTCATATTTCCAACACATCCTGTTAAAAACAGTAATCCTAGTAAAGAAAAAGAAGATTTGAAAAATTTCATAAGCGTCGTAATTTTATCCTATTGAACCTAATTTGCTAATATAAAGAAACATTTTCAAACCACTTGTTAAAATCTGTTTCCAAAAAGATTTAGAAAAATCACAAAAAAAAAGCCACTATTTCTAATGGCGTTTTTTGTAATTATAGTGCTTTATTTATTGACCCTTTTTAAATCTAAATCCTGAAAATCAAAACTAAAATCAATATTTGGAGAGATGCCTTTCATCAGAATCGATTGTGCTTTTCCGGTCTCATCAAGAGTAAACATGGCAAAAGCATCACAATTCATGGCTTGATATTCCCATTTTATGGCAAAAGTATTGGCGTTATAAAAAGCCAATGGTCCATTTAGTTTAGGCGAACGATACGATTTGAACCATAACTGTTTATTTTTTTCAAATACTTCAATTTCTCCAAACCATTTGTCTGCATAAACCCCTATGAAATCTTCATTTTTTACTTTTACAGCTTTGGATGATTTTACTTTTTCCCAAACTTTTTTAGTCACATCGTCACCTGTATCTCTGCCTTGCTGCATCCATCCAACTATTTTATCCGTCCATCCAAAATCATCTAAGCCTAAGTAACTGTCTGAAATTGTATTTGTAACTGCTGTAAAAAGTCCGCCGCCACCATTTTCAGTATTAGTAAAAATCACAATACCCAGGTTCAGGTCCGGATACATAGTTACAATTGATAACATTCCCGGCAAACCACCTGTATGTGACACTTTTAGATTTCCTTTTGCATCTGATATTCCCCAACCTAAACCATAACCGCTAAAATGAGAATTGTATCTCGGGTTCGGATCAGCTTCTTCTACAGTATGTATACGCCACATTTCGCTATGATTTTTAGACGAGAAAAGTGTTGTTTTCAAATCAGCATCGTATTGACCTTTATTCAGGCACACCAACATCCATTGAGACATATCAGCAACATTCGAGTATATCCCGCCCGCGGCACTATTGATCTGAACATCAAGACCGGCAATTGTTTTTATTGTTCCTGATTCAGATGAATGTGATACAGCAAAATTATTTTTATCCTTTATCAAACTGCTTCCCGCAAAAGAATTCTTCATCTGCAAAGGTTCAATAATGCGTTTTTGCACGAATTCTTCATAACTCATACCGCTAACCTTTGCTATCAGTTCTCCTGCCACTATGTAAAGTAAATTATCATAATCAAATTTAGTTCGAAAAGCAGAAACAGGTTTAAAATGCTGAAAACTGGTCACAACATCCTTAATAGTAAAGTCTGAACCATCAGGAAAAAACATCAAATCCCCAACACCCAATCCAAGTCCGCTGCGGTGCGTCAGTAAATCCTGAATGTTAAAATTCTCTGTCACATAATCGTTATACATTTTGAATTCAGGGATATAGTTTTTTACTTTATCCGTCCACTTCAGTTTGCCTTCATCTTCTAAGATAGAAAGCGCGGCAGTTGTAAATGCTTTACTGTTTGATGCAATTTGAAAATTAGTGTATTCGTTTACTGGTTTTTTAGTTTCTATAGAAGCCACACCGTATCCTTTTTGGTGAATCACTTTTCCATCCTTAACAATCGCAATTGACGCACCGGCCACTTTAAACTTTTTCAGGGCATCTTCCATTAATGCATCAATTTTGGGAGATGTTAACTGGGCAAACATTGCTGTAGAGGTAAAACAAATAAAGAGCAGGGAGGCGAAACGAATAGTTCCTTTTTTCATATTGATTATAATTTTTAGATTGTGGTATTTTGGTATGTTAAAAAAAAATGGCAACAGGAACCCTAAAACACAAGGGATTTCTATTGTAAATTAACATTTTAACAAGGCTAATATAAGAAATATCTTTATTAAAAATAATTTGTTAATAGAGGTTAATCACAGACTTATCAACATTGCCTTCTTCTGAAATTAGAATCTATTTTTAAAGAGTTTTTTTTCTAATCATTTAAAAGACTGGCATAAACAAATAAAAAAACCTCTAAAATCTATGACTTTAGAGGCTCACTTGAGATCTGATATTACGAAATTCTCCGTTTCAAATTGTTTAATTATTTTTTTTGCGCAGTTCCCTGATGTTGCAACACATAACCACTATCAATTAATTCGTTTACAATATTCAAAGCCGTTTTATCTAAGCCTATTTTGTACTGTAAATTAGCTCCTGAACTCTCATATTTGATTTTTATTACTTTGTTATCAAATGTTATCAGCTCTTCATACAAAAATTTATCATAACCAGGATGTTTAGTGCTCATGTTGTACCAGGTTGCGATCAGTTTATTATCTAAATCGTATACTTCGTATTTTTGAACTCCTAAAGCTGTTGTTGATACTACTTTTATATTACCAATCTGTTTATTATTGTTGTTTGCATCTTTTGAAATAGCACTGTAGATAGCTCCTGAATCGTCTATAGTAACCTGATACTTCTCAATACGCTTTTTCTTATCATTAGCACCATTTGCTTCTTCTTTAATTTTACTGGCTACTCCCGAAGATTCGCCGTTTATAAAGTTTTCAATAGCCTCAATGTTTAATCCTTCAGCACTCAGAAAACCTTTATCGATAAAGGCTTCTATTGCACTTTTTTGCTGATTGAGCGGGTTGAATTTTTTATAATCAACTTCATTGGTTTTTCCTGATGTTGCACTTTTTAGCACCATCCATCTTTTTCCTGTAGATTCCAGAAATTTTAATTCTGCATTAACGCTATACTGCTTATCTAGGCTTAAAACATCAAAAACCTGCTTTTTACCTTCAACATAAGCGACTGTTTTATCGTCAAGTTTTACTTCGCCATTTTTGACTTTAATTTCCTGTGCAAAGGCACAAACCGCAAGCATCGATGCTATCACAGTACAAATTGTTTTTTTCATTTTGGGGTTTTGGGTTTAAGTTATAATTCAGCCCAAAAGTATAAAAATAATTCATCAAAAAAACTCCATTATTTCTAATGAAGTTTTCTGTTTATTTGTTTGATGTAAATTTAATATCAAGGATATATCATAAGGAATACAAAAGCAAATAAATTTACTAAAAGTACTACGCCATAAACGATATTTGATTTTCCTTTACTTAACGATAACATTACAGTAAATACGGATAATGCCAGCAATACAATTGATTTTATATCGAGTCCCAGGATAATAGGCATATCCATCATAATACAAACTACAGCCACACTTGGAATCGTTAGTCCTATACTTGCCAGAGCAGAACCTAAAGCTAAATTGATACTCGTTTGCAGTCTGTTTTTTCTTGCCGCTATAATTGCTGCAATAGCTTCCGGCAACAAAATTATAGCTGCAATAACAACACCCACTAACGTTTTTGGCAAATGATAGCTTACAATAATACTTTCAATAGTAGGCGAGAGGGTTTTGGCCAATAATACTACAATACCTAAGCTTATAATAAGAAAAACAAGGCTTGTATAAAAAGTCTTATTATCGATTGGTATTGGTTCAACTGCGTCTTCATTTTCATCATCACCAACGGTAAGAAAATATTGTCTGTACCTGCTGGTTTGTGCAAATAGAAAAGAGCCATAAATAACAAGACATGCAATAGAGGCAAAAACAAGTTGCGGCAGTGAATAATAAGATCCTTTAACGCTTTCGGTAAAAGTAGGGAAGACCAATGTAAACACAATAATAGAAACCAATGAAACCAAACCAATTGTGACAGAAGACACAGAGAAATTTTGCTCGTAATGTTTTAATCCGCCAATTAAAAGACAAAGTCCAATAATACCATTTAGAATTAGCATTGTAGCAGCATATACAGTATCCCTCGCTAATGAAGCTGCTTCAGAGCCTTCTGACAACATTAAGGATACAATAATAGAAACCTCAATAACCGTTATAGAGATCGCCAGAATAATGGTTCCGTAAGGTTCCCCAACTCGTTCTGCTATTATTTCTGAATGATGTACTGCTGACATAACACTAAGAATAAGCAATATGCTGGCTACAACCTGAAAGAAGCTGCTGTTGTCTACTAATCCGCTAAAAAAAAGAATCCAGGCAAGTGCTGGAATAATAATGGTCCACTGTAGTAATTGTTTCATATATAAATATTTTTGCCAATCATTTTTTTATTCTAAAAACCGGCATTTTTAATTTTCCGTAATATAGCACTTTTTACCAGAAATAGCAAGTAAACAGGGGCATCTTTAACGATATACTAACAGAATTGGCTCCAAAAACAGCTAATTTCAATGTTTTTTTTAATCGTATAAATAAAATAAATCAAAAACCAACTTGTAATAAAAACACAAAAGAGGAGTTCTGATATAGTAACTTTTATAACATTATCTTAGCATCTATTACCTTGTTTTATTTTTTAACCAGCACGCTTTTTTAGACAAAAAATTAAATGAAAAAATTTCACTTTTTCTATATCCTGATTTTCTTAAAGATCCTTAATTTATCTGCACAAACGGATTCTAAAATTCAGAAATCTCTTTTACAGCAAATGACAGACTCTATAGCCGGCAATTATTATCCCGGCGTGCATAGCGTGCTTATTTCAAAAGATAAAGAATTAGTATACGAACAGTACTTTAATGGCTACAAAAGAGATTCTCTTCACGATTCGCGCTCTTCATTTAAGTCAATTACAAGTTTGCTGGTTGGAATAGCTATTGATAAAGGGTTTATAAAGGATGTAAATCAAAAAGTGTATGAGTTTTTTCCGGAGTATCCTTCCCTGAAAAAGGATAAACTAAAAAAGCTTCTCACAATTAAAAATCTACTTGAAATGAAATCGGGTTTTGATTGCGAGGAATTCAATGACACAAAAGACTGTGAGGAAGAAATGAGTTCAAGCAAAAACTGGGTAGCATATTCACTTAATCTTCCTATGAAAGACAAACCTGGCGAAGTATGGTCCTACACTTCAGTAGATCCGGTAATACTGAGCGGTATAATAAGCAAAGCGACAAATATGTCTATTATGGATTTTGCGAAAAAATATTTATTTGATCCTCTGGGAATTTCATCTTATCGATGGACGGTTGATCCAAGCGGAAACGGCATGACAGGAGGATCGTTTTATATCAGGCCAATAGATATGCTTAAAATAGGACAACTGGTAAAGAATAAAGGCGTTTGGGAGCGCAAACAGATTATTTCGAAAAAATGGATTTCTCAATCTACTGTTTGTGATATTGCAATTCCGGATTTTTCATTTATGAAATCCAGCAGAAGTAAAATTGGAGTTTCACAGCCTGCGTACTATGGCTATTATTGGTATCGGGAGACTATAAAAACAAAAGACCTGCAGCAAAATTTGCTCTTTGCATCCGGTAACGGCGGGCAGTATATTTTTATAATTGAAAGTTTAAACTTAACGGTTGTTTTCACACAAGGAAACTACGGTTCTTTTAAAGCCAAACAGGCTTTCGAAATTATGGCAAAGTATATTTTACCCAATTTTAAAAACTGAAAGAGATAATTTTTTACGCAGTTATTTTATTCCTTTATCATCAGAACTTTTAGTCAGCCTCACCAGTCGAACCAGTTGATATATAGCATGATTCTCTAGCGATAAAGAACGCGCTATTTCAGGAATTGCCTGCATGTGCGCTTCGCATAAATAACCAAACTCAAGTTCTTTGATTATTTTGCAATGTTTAGAAATGATCTGATTTACGATACTATTTGTCACCGCCAATTCAAGATAAACCAAATAAAAACCTTCTGAATAGTCTAACGGAGAGGCTAAATTCTTTAGAAAAGAACCGTAATTATGATCTTCCATACTATTTTATTTTAAATTAAACACGCTTTCAAAAATCACGAAAACTCAGGATAACAATTCCTTTGTCAGTCGATCCATTTCTTTTAACAAGGTTGGCATTCTAAATTCTCCTGCCATACTTTCAACCTTGCAGAAAGCATCATCCAGATCAATTCCAATAGCAGTTACAAACAATGGCTTTTTACTGTCACCTCTCAATAAAGTTCTTTTGTGTTTTTCGATCGATGCAAAGTTTGTTTTTGCAACACCAATAATCGGAATTTCTTTATTTAGTTTCTCATACAAATGACCACCCAAACCATATTTCAGTTCATCATCTAAATAAACAAATCCGTCAACGACGATATATTGAATATCTTTCAAATCAAATTGGTTTAATAAACTAAGAATACAAGGCAATTCTCTTCTGTAAAATTCACCTGGAATATATTCTTCTACATTCTCAATGATTTCGGTGTGAATTTTAAAATTTTCACTTTGATTCCATTTTGTAAATTCAAGGCAAACCGTCTTTGCTTTTCCGTCATAGTAATATGTATCGAAGGATAGTATCATTAATTATAGATTATTTGGGCTAATATATTTATTTTATTTTAAAATCGTCATTCAATCCCTTTCCTTCCAAAATCTGATCAATAGCTTTCTCCACTCTTGAAGCTCTAGTTTTAGATTGTTTTGGAGAAGAAAAATGCAGTAAGTAAGCTCTTTGTCGTCCGGGAGTTAAAGCTTTGAATGCAGCTTCTAATTTTGAATCCTGATCTAATTTCTTTTGAAATTCTTCTGCAACTTCAAATTCTTTAGTCTTCTTTAATTTCACCTTTAGACCCGATTTTTCAACTTCAATAGCCTGATATATATAAGTTTTTAAAATAATTTTTTGATCTTTAATTTCCTGAAGATTCGTAAACCTTATTTGTCTTGCTGCCTGAACATTTTTAGATTGATGTATCAAAATTCCATCAGTATCGCTTAACAAAGCTCCCTTAAAAAATAAAAGCGCACAATACTCTTTAAAAGAGTGTATCAAGACAATATTACTGTTTTGAAAAGTATAACAAGGAGTTCCCCATTTTAACTCTTCGGTTAACTGACATTCTAATGCAATCTCACGTAGCTCTTCTTGTTCCTTTTGCCATTTTTTGGCTTCATCAAAATAAAAATCAACTTTAGGATTCATAACATTCTATTTTAAATGAATTAAACACGCAACGATCCGCGAAAACCTCTGGCAGCATAATAAGATTCAGCCCCGTTATGATATACAAAAACAGTACTATAACGAAAATCTGAGAATAGGGCACCGCCTAATTTCCTGATATCAGAAGGTGTTTCGATCCAGCTCGAAGTTTTACTGTCAAATTTACCCAGTTGCTGAAGTTCTTTGTATTGTTCTTCGTTAAGGATTCTAATTCCCATTTCTTCCGCCATATTAAGGGCGCTGTCTGCAGGTTTATGTTCTTTTCTTTTTTCTAATGCTTCATGATCATAACAAATGCTTCTTCGTCCTTTTGGACTTTCCGGAGAACAATCAAAGAAAATATATTCATCGGTTTTTGTATCATAAGCTACTACGTCCGGTTCTCCCTCAGTTCTTTCCATTTCATCCAGAGCCCCTAATTTGTCTGGATTGCCCTGAAGTTTCGCCACTACTTTATTCCATTCAATACCTTTATGGCGGTGCATGTTCTTTTCAAAACGGGTTTCTAAAACATTAAGTAATTCTTCTTGTTGTTCAGGTGACAACTTATTTTTAGGAGTATTCATGATGTTTATAATTTTATAGCATGACAAACGTAACTAAATTTAATCTAATCCTGCAAATTGAAACGGCTGTGCAATTTTAAAACTTGCAGACGATTCACCGGAATAGTTTTCATTATTGGCCAGACTTAACTTTTTTACTTTTGCTTTTTCACTAAAATCAAGTTTACTGAAATCAACCCAGACAACATTGGGATTTAATACATTATCAAAATAATAAACAAGATTTTTTTGATCGGCAACGGTTCTCCAGCGTGTTGAAGAAATATTAGGCTCGGTAGCAGATGAAATGCCCAATGGAACAGAGCAATTTCTAATCACTCCAAATACACTGGCAATTGCAGTCCTGATATCAGCTGTTTTGGGAATCGCATCAATATAATACGACGCTCTTGCAAATCGATCTGCAGCTCTGTTTGTACCGGGAAGCATAATTGTACCAGGAATCCCTTTCCAATAACTATTTATAGCCAATTGTTCTTCAAAAATAGGGGAGTTGGTCATGGCAACATATTTTCGATCGTGATGAATAACCAATTTACCATTGATATATTCAAAAATTGCATTATCGCCTGAAGCGTCAGAAACGGATAAGTGAACTGTTGCAAAAATATCTGTTCCCGGAATATGAGCTGATGTTACCGAAAACTCATTTTTTTCTAAGGCACTTACCACTTCTGAAACGGTAGCAAAATTATCCAGCACATATTGAAGCCAGAGCGAAACTGCTAATCCTTTTGCCTTGCTGTTTTTTTCGAATTTAGGAAAAACCGATTCAGCAAGCCACAATAAATTTCCAACAAGACCTTTTTCATTCATACCGTCAGAAGAAGCAATATCCCAGGAACTCGTTATTACGCTTCCGTATTTAGATTTCCATTTTACTGAATTATTTCCAGCCTCGCCATCACGTGCTATTCCTCTGGGAAAAACCCATAAATTGGCAGGAATATCTCCCTTCCAGTCCATAGAACGTGCCGTAATAATAGTTCCGTCTGGACCTTCATAAACAACTCTGGTACATGCAATTGCTTTTCCGCTAAAAATAGCAATACTAAGAAAAGCGGAAAGGGTGAAAATTTTGATTTTTGTTTTCATAGGATATATATTAAGTTTATGGTATTTGAAGTATTCTTAATTCCGGTATAAATTCTAAAATCTTGTTCGTGCGCAATGTATCATGATTCATTTTAACAAGGTTTTACTAATATAGGAAAAATATAAATATAAATAGCAAACAGGTTTTTGCCGGAAAAAGCGGACATTAAGTTACACTGCAACAACCTGAATTAATTTGTATAGCAATAACAGAGCTTAGTAATTCTAACTAAAAAAAAGACCGCATTAAAAAATGTGGTCTTTTAGTATTATTTTAAACTTTATTCCAACACAATACTTCTTTCTATATTGATTTGCTCCAAAAAAGACTCATCATGCGAAACTACAATCAATGTTCCCTGATATTCATTAATCGCTGTTGTTAAAATCTCAACATTCTGAAGATCCAGATTATTTGTTGGCTCATCTAATATAATCATATCCGGAGATTGATTGTTTATAGTTAAACAGCAAAGCATTAAACGCATTTTTTCGCCGCCGCTTAAAGCAAGGCAAGGTTTATCCCAATATTCTTTATCAAATAAAAACCGGTTAAGTCTCATTTTTATTTCATGTTCTTTCAGACCGGAAATATTAAACGCCTGAGCTTGTTCATAAACATTAAGCGCATTGTTTATCAGCGAATAATCCTGATCGATATAAACAGATTGATTCTCTGCAAGATAAACGGTCCCAGTTTTTGCTTCTGTTTTTCCGAGTATTATTTTGATTAACGTTGTTTTTCCGGATCCATTAGAACCCTGAACAGCAATTCGTTCTCCGCTAACTATTTCTATATCTAAATCTTTTTTCCAGAGCAACTGATCTTTGTAAGCATGATTAATGGCATTTGCCTTAAAGAGTATTTTCCCTTTATGCAAAGCCGAATGATCAAAACCAAATTTCATCTGATCGATATCCGGCAAGGCCGAACGCAAATCGCGTAATTCTTTCGAAATACCATCTACTTTTTCAACATGAATACTTTTGAGTTTTGAAGAACTGTTTTCGGCATTGTTACGCAACGTATTCATCATAATACGGGCAACACCGGACTTTTCCTGTTTCTTTTTACCGCGTGCATCTAATTTTTGCTGTCTTTCAATCGTTTCCCGTTCTTTTTCCCTGGCTTTTCGCAAAGCTTTTTCCTTATTCTGCAGATCCTGGTTCAAGGCGTTATTTTCGATCTGTTTCTGTTCGGCATAAAAATCATAATTACCGCCATAAGTTGTAATACCACGTTTACTCATTTCGCAAACCGTCTTTAAAAGATGGAGCAATTTTCGGTCATGGCTCACTACAATCAAACTGCAATTGGCAGAAACAATAAAGTTATAAAGCAATTCTCTAGCTGCTTTGTCAAGATGATTACTTGGTTCGTCTAATAAAACAATTTCAGGTTCATGAATCGAAATTCCGGCCAGAAAAACTTTTGTCTTTTGCCCTCCGCTTAAGGTTTCTATTTTTTGTGTTAAATCTAAATCGTGTAATTCCCAATATTTGAGTGCGTTATTACAACGTTCCTCAATTGTCCAGTCGTCATTTAGAACCGAAAGATTTTCTTCTGTAACATTTCCTTTCAGTATTGCTCCAAGAGCATCGATTTTATGATGAACGCGTAATGCTTCACCAATCGTAAAATGATTGTACTGCCCAAAAATCTGAGGAATATAATAAGGTTCAGAACTGACTTTTAGTTCTCCGTTTGAAGGTTTTAATTCTCCCGCAATAATTTTTAATAATGTTGATTTTCCAACGCCGTTATGGCCAATTAGTGCTATTTTTTCGTGATTGTTTACTGTAAAACTAATATTGTCAAACAATACATCACTGTTCTCGTGTTTATATGAAATGTTTTGTAGAATAAGCATAATTTCTTTCTCTATAAATGAATAAATAGAGTAACCACGATTGTAGTTTACTCTCTAAATTGCCTGAAAGAAATTAATTTTCACATAAATTATTGCTATTACTTAAGACTGCAAATATACGATTGTGTTTTAACTTATAAAAAAAACCACATTGTATTTTAGTACACTGTGGTTAATTTGGTTGATGCGTAAATTGTATACTATATTTTTTTGAGTGTAATTTTCATTTCTTTACTGTCTAATATCAGCTGATCATCTGTTATAGTACTTTCACAAGGATATGGGGTTCCTGTTTCATCTTTTATCACTAAGCTTTTACCACCTTTTGTCAATGCAAAAGTTCCATTATTTATTTCATTTTGCAAATAGCCTGTTACATGTCCATCTTCTGTAAAAGTCAGCGTTCCGTTAGTCAGGATCACATTTTTTAAAGAATCAGAAAGAGGTATTTTAGGTTCAACAGCCGTAATTTTCCAGGAGTTTACCAGTTTATTTCGACCTTTGTGACAAGAAACCATTAATACTGTCAATAATACCATTCCGAACATAAATAAGTTAGATTTTTTCATGATTTTGTGATTAAAGTTAGACAACAGAAAAATACAAAAATATTTTTAATTAAAAACCTAAATATCAAATATTTACAAACGAATCAATAATTAAACCCGTAAACTTGTGTTTTTTATTAGCAATTTTAAGCTTTTGATTGTGTGGAGATTAAGAAATAACCACAAAATCAGGAAAGTTCTGGAGTCAAGTGTTTAGATTGAAAAAAATTAACAGTGAAGAACATTAAGAAGTTTAATTTAAGATTTAATTCCTATATCCACGGCAACGGAGAAAAGCATTGCCTGTAAATCATAGTTTTTGAAATTTGGAATTTTAATAATTTACAATTCTTTTTTTTTCTGCGTCAAACCAGTTCAATCCGCCAAATCCGTGGGCACATAAAACACACTACAGAAAAAAACTTTGTTCCTTTGTCACTTTGAGCCTTTGAACCTAAAAAAAACTATTTCAGCGTCAAAGCCCCCAAAATCTCTTCGTACATAAAAGGGCCGCCCGGATATTTAGCAGTATAATCAAGATTCATCCAGACCTGACCACGTTCATCGATATGATAGTGTATCTGTTTGCCATAACTTTCTTTTACAAAAAGTACATTTTTGATCAAATAATTCACCTTTTCCAGATCAATCAAAGAACCAATCAAAATTTCAGGATAAATGTGCCCTTTTGTATGAATCAATCTTGGAGTTCCGCCAATAGACCGAACTGCAGCCGCCATCAAAATAGAATGATCGTCGCAATCACCTGAAAAATACTCTAAGGATTCACTGGCTGTAGCAATATAATCACCTTCTTTGGGATCGTTTACATAATTCCAACGGCTGTTAATCTCCTTAAAAACCGCAAAACACTGAATAATGGTTCTGTAATCAGAATATCCTTTTATACCTTTAAAATGCTTTGTTGTAGCCATAATGGCAAAATTCCGAACCTTTGGATTCTGGTATTCAATCGCATTTATAATTTTTGATTTATTAGGAAATGGAAGCAATTTTGCCACAATAATATCTTGCGGAAAAGGATTGTCAGACATGGTATAAATCATCGAATTATAATCTTCTGAGATCTCACTAAAACCATAATTTCCAATTACAGTTCCGTAAACAAGAACCAGTAAATAAACTGCAATACACAAAATGATGATCGTGCGCAGATACATTAACAGAAAAAAAATAGCAGCAAAAACAAATAGAAAGATAAATACACGATCTAAATTAAAAGACCATTCTAAATCAATTAAATTTTGATGCAGTATGATAAAAATCGGAATCGTAATCAAAAGACTCAACAGCATAATAATAATCCTGTCCCAGGGTGATTTCACCTGTAATTTGGATTTTAATTGCGGAAAGTCAATTTTAGGAAAATTTATCATAAGAATCAAAAGCAGTATTTACAGCGCTTTTACAGTTTCAACAAAAGTACTTTTTTTATCAATAATTCCCAGATCAAATAACTGATTTTGAATTTTAATAAATGCTTTTTCGCTCAAATTCTTTTGAGACCACTGTGTAAGCTTCAGCCACTCCTGAATATCTTCAATTTTTTGATTGAAAAGTTCTGACAATGTTTTATCTATATTAGGAATCCGGGTAAAATCATGTGTTGTTTTATTTATGATTTCAAGTATTTTTTCAACAACTTTCGGATTCTTTTTCAGGAATTCGTCACGCACCGTAATCACAAATGACGGCCATGGAGTAGGGCAGTCGCCAACTCGCCTGAAAATACCCTGATCAACAAGTGGTTTTGTCATAAAACGCTCCCACATAAAGTAATCTGCAGTTCCTTTGGTCAAAGCTTCAACAGCACCGTCTATAGTATTGATGATTTCAAATTGCAGATTGTCCGTTTTCCAGCCATTTTCATGAGCATTAACATACGCCATTAGCTGAGATCCTGAACCAATTCTCGAAATCGCTACTTTTTTATCCTTAAGATCCTCCACAGTTTGAAAATCTGATTTTGCAGCAACATGAATTCCCCAGATCAAAGGTGATTGCACATAAATCTGAACAATTTTACTAGGATTCCCGGCAACAATATCTTTTACAATTCCTTCGGTTAAAATTACAGCGATATCCGCTTCGCCGTCACGGAGCATCTGACACATTTTACCTGTGCCTTCAGGAATATTATTCCATTGCAAATCAATGTTTTCAGCTTCAAATTCACCATTCTCGATACAGAGATGCCATGGCAAATTGAAGTGTTCCGGAACACCTACAATTTTTACAGTTTTCATTTTTTAGTTAAGTTTAAGTTTGGTAAGCGTATTCTAAGTTTAGTTTTTTTTTAAAATTATCTTATTCTCAAATTGACATAGTATCTAATTTTTCAATAAATCGGTTCTGTGTTTTTCAGAAAGACATGGTTCTGCAAATTCAATTATTGAATTGGATTCATATTCATCCAATAGACTTTTTACAATCAGATAATCTACACTTTTGGTTACTTCAACAGCAAAAAAAGTATCATTTAAGCTTTCTGATATACAATTGACAGTTTTTAATTTCTCTACAATTATTTCCTTGTCGAATTCTTTTTCCAAAACCAAAATCTGAAGAATCGAATTCCCGGAACTTTCTATTGTTTCTTTATGCATCAGGAACTTTTCATTCTCGTCATATTCGGCACGGAAAATATCATCGGTCGCAATCAAAGGCCCAAAAAACGGAATGTTATCCAATTTGAAATATCCTTTCTCCAAATCAACAATTTCTGCCCACATTGTTTCTGAAACAATCTCTTCTAAGTAGGTACTGTAATATTTAAATACTATTTTTTTATGTGTGTCTTCTGCCATCTTTTAAATTATCTCATTTTCTAATTGACTAATTCGCTAATTATTGCTGAGCCAGTTTATTCAACGTGTACGTAATCAATTCATCAACAGCTTTATAAGGATCTTCACTAAAAGTTCCGGATGCACGATTGGCAATAATAGCATTCAATGACAATGCATTATGACCTAAAAGCGCTGAAAGCCCATAAATAGCAGCAGTTTCCATCTCTAAGTTAGTAATTCTTTCGTCATTAAAACTAAAATTATCCATTTTACTGTTTAATTCTGAATCCTGAATATTCAAACGCAAAACACGCCCTTGCGGTCCATAAAAACCTCCCGCAGTCGCAGTAATTCCTTTGAATATTTTACCTGATTCTATTATTTTTTCTAATTCCTCAGAACATGCAATTGCATAAGGTCTTCCTTTTCTAATATCCCAATTGGTATGGTTGATAAAAGCATCTTCAATTGCAGCATTCGCCACTTCATCGATCAGATAAGAGCGAAGCATATTGTCTAATCCCAATCCAAATTTAGACATTACAAAACTATCTACAGGAATATCTTTTTGCAAAGACCCTGAAGTTCCAATTCTGATAATGTTTAGTGAAGTAAGCTCTTCTTTGGGCTGACGGGTTTTTAAATCAATATTTACCAAAGCATCCAATTCATTTACTACAATATCAATATTGTCAGGACCAATTCCGGTCGACATTACAGATATTCTTTTGCCTTTATAAATTCCCGTTTGGGTTTTAAATTCTCTTTTTTGAGTCGAATATTCAATTGAATCAAAAAACTGAGTGATTTTCTCGACTCTGTTTTGGTCTCCAACAAAAATTATATCGTTTGCTATATGCTCAGGCAAAAGGTTTAAGTGATAAACGCTTCCGTCCGGATTAAGTATTAATTCTGAATTTTGTATCATTTTTTTTAAGGTTCTAAGTTACTGAGTGACTAAGGTTCTGAAGTTTTCTTTAGTGTGCAAACTTTTTTTGCCCACGGATTTCACGGATTGTCACAGATTTTTTTTAAAATATTTTTTCTAAAGCTTCTTTTTTTAATTTTAAAATCATGAAAATAAAATATTTAAAGTCCAAAGTTTTGCGTTCTTTGCTGTTAATTTTTTTATCCTTATTCAATCTAAAATTATTATCCCCCAACACGTTTCGTTTTAAATCCCTTTACTTTAAGAATTTCCATTATTTTATCACGATAATCTCCCTGAATGATGATGGATGCATCTTTAAAAGTTCCGCCAACACTTAGTTTGGTTTTAATTTCCTTAGCCAGAATTTTAAAATCCTCGTCGGATCCTTCGTAACCTTCGATAATAGTAGTTGCTTTTCCTTTTCGTTTTTCGAATTTACAAATCATAGGCTCTTTTTGAATAAAAAGCACATGATCCTGCTCCTGAACCACTTCTGGTTCGTTTGATTCGATATGATCCGGAAATAAATTTTTTAATTGATCTTGTAAGTCCATAAATTTTTATGCTAAAAAATAAATTCCAACTATTTAATGTGATTAAAAATTAAATTCCAAATCCCAATCTGAATTGGAATTTGGAATTTTAATATTGAAATTTATTTAAGTTTATTTTTTAATCAAACCTAAATCTACTAAACGTTCGTACAAATAATCTCCCGCAGTAATGTCTTCAAATTTCTTAGGATTTTCAGCATCGATACAGTTTTCTAAACAATCCAGACGCATATCGCTTACAGGATGCATAAAAAACGGAATAGAGTAGCGTGAAGTTCCCCATAATTCTCTTGGCGGGTTTACCACCTGATGAATCGTCGATTTTAGCTTGTTATTCGTATGTCTTGACAACATATCTCCCACATTAATCACCAATTGATCGTCTTCTGCGATAGCATCAATCCATTCGCCATCGTGATTCTGAACTTGTAATCCTTTACCCTGAGCGCCCATCAAAAGTGTAATCAGGTTAATGTCACCGTGAGCTGCTGCGCGAATCGCATTTTCCGGCTCAGAAGTAATAGGCGGGTAATGAATTGGCCTTAAAATAGAGTTTCCTTCATGAGCATACTGGTCAAAATAAAATTCATCTAAACCTAAATGCAAAGCCAGGGCTCTTAACACATAAACACCCGTTTTTTCAAGCATTTGGTACGCCTCTTTACCCACAGCATTAAAACGCGGTAACTCTGCCACTTCTACATTATCCGGATATTCCGAAGCATACTTAGAAGCCGCATCAACATACTGGCCAAAATGCCAGAATTCTTTTAAATCTCCCTCTTTGCGTCCTTTAGCATGTTCTTTTCCAAAAGAAACATAACCTCTTTGTCCGCCAATTCCGGGAATCTCATAATTATGCTTAGTTTCTACTGGCAAAGCGAAAAATTTTCTAATTTCGCTATAAAGCTCGTCTACTAACTGGTCGTCTAAAAAGTGACCTTTTAGGGCTACGAAGCCAATGTTTTCAAATGCACTGCCGATTTCATTTACAAATTTTTGTTTACGTTTCGGGTCGTCCGAAAGGAAATCACGTAAGTCTACACTAGGAATGTTTTGCATACTTTACATTTTTATTTAAAGAATGAAAGGGGTATAAAGGCCTTTCATTAACAAAGGTAGAGAATATTTTAGATTTGAATTTTAAAAGTTATATTAAAATTAAAAAATTATAACAAAAATTAATAAAATTGTTATAATTTTCTATATTTGAAACACTAAAACAACGACCCAAATGATCTTCTACAGACAAAACCTTACTGATGCTCAATTATTAGACTTATATAAAAAAATACTGAAACCTCGTTTGATCGAAGAAAAGATGCTGATCTTGATTCGGCAGGGAAAAGTATCTAAATGGTTTTCCGGAATCGGGCAGGAGGCAATAGCAGTAGGAGTTACAGCTATTTTGGATGAATCTGAATATGTATTGCCAATGCACAGAAACCTGGGCGTTTTTACTACCAGAAACATTCCTTTGCACCGTTTGTTCTCGCAATGGCAGGGTAAAGCAAATGGCTTTACGAAGGGCAGGGACAGAAGCTTTCATTTTGGGACACAAGAATATAAAATTATCGGAATGATATCGCATTTGGGTCCGCAATTAGGGATTGCAGACGGAATAGCATTGGCAGATAAACTTCAGAAAAACAAAAAAATTACCGCTGTTTTTACGGGAGAAGGCGCCACAAGCGAAGGCGATTTTCATGAAGCCCTAAATATTGCTGCCGTTTGGAAATTGCCTGTAATGTTTGTCATCGAAAACAATGGTTACGGACTTTCGACTCCTACAAATGAGCAATATGCCTGCGAAAACTTAGCCGATAAAGGAGTAGGCTACGGGATTGATAGCTATATCATTGACGGCAATAATATCCTCGAAGTTTACAATAAATTATCTCAGTTAAAAAAGCATATGCAGGAAGATCCGCATCCCGTTTTATTAGAGTTTAAAACTTTTAGAATGCGCGGCCATGAAGAGGCGAGCGGTACCAAATATGTTCCGCAGGAATTAATGGACGAATGGGCAGCCAAAGATCCTGTGACCAATTATAGAGATTATTTAACTGAAATTGGTGTGCTTACCGCTGAATATGACGAACAATTGCACGCCGAAATCAAGCAGGAAATCGACGAAAATTTAGCCATTGCAAACGCAGAATCCGAAATTATTCCAACTTATAGCGGAGAATTAGATGATGTTTACAAACCTTATCAATATGAAGAAGTTAGTCCTTCTTCAGAAATAAAAAATGTCCGTTTTATTGATGCTATTAGAAACAGTTTAGAGCAATCGATGTTGCGCCACAATAATCTGGTCATTATGGGGCAGGATATTGCTGAATATGGAGGAGCTTTTAAAATCACAGATGGCTTTGTTGAGTTGTTTGGAAAAGGTCGGGTACGGAACACTCCAATTTGCGAAAGCGCCGTAGTTTCTGCCGGAATGGGATTGTCTATAAACGGTTATAAAGCGATTGTCGAAATGCAGTTTGCCGATTTTGTTTCTACAGGATTCAACCCAATTGTCAATTTATTGGCCAAATCGCATTATCGCTGGAGCGAAAAAGCTGATGTTGTGGTTCGTATGCCTTGTGGCGGCGGAACTCAGGCGGGACCATTTCACTCACAGACTAATGAAGCCTGGTTTACGAAAACTCCGGGATTAAAAGTCGTTTATCCCGCTTTTCCGTATGATGCAAAAGGGTTATTGAATAGTTCTATAAATGACCCAAATCCGGTTTTATTTTTCGAACACAAACAATTGTATCGAAGCGTTTATCAGGATATTCCGGTTGATTATTACACCATTCCGTTAGGAAAAGCAGCTTTACTGAAAGAAGGAAATCAGGTCACCATTATTGCTTTTGGAGCTCCTGTACATTGGGCATTAGACACTTTAGCTAATAATCCCGACATCAAAGCTGACCTCATTGATTTAAGAACATTACAGCCTTTGGATACCGAAACTATCTTTGCTTCTGTAAAAAAGACCGGAAAAGTGATTATTTACCAGGAGGATACTTTGTTTGGCGGAATTGCAAGTGATATTTCTGCTTTAATCATGGAAGAATGTTTTGAATATCTCGATGCTCCCGTAAAAAGAGTAGCCAGTTTAGATTCTCCAATTCCGTTTACAAAAGCACTGGAAGATCAGTTTTTACCTAAAAACCGCTTTGAGGAAGTTTTATCTGATTTATTGAAATATTGATTACAAATAGCAAATAGTTTTGCAGAAAGAACATTTTTTCTATCTTTAAACCATTAAAAAATTAACTTATGAAAAAACTATTTGTTTCAATTTTTACAATTTCTCTGCTTTTTTCGTGTAACAAAAGTACTAAGTCTAACGAAGATAAAGCTTTAGACGGAAAATTTGACAAGTATAAAGACGGTTTTGTAACTTCTTTATGGAAAATTAATCCAGGTTGGGCTTCTGGCGTTGGCTATCATAAATATGACAGTATTTTGTCTGTTCCGGATGCCAATGAAGAAAAAATTCAACTTGAGTTTGTCAACGCACAATTAGACTCCCTAAAACAGTATAATGTTGACAATTTGTCTGATAACAACAAAACTGATTTTTATATGATAAAAAATCAGCTTGAAGCCACTGTTTTCAGTATCAAAGAAATGAAATCATCTGAGTGGAATCCTTCTGAATACAATGTATGCGGATCATTTGCTGAGATTTTAAACGGAAAGTACGATTCTCTGGAAGTTCGTTTACGTGCTTTTAATGCTAAAATGAACAATGTTCCGGCTTATTACGAAGCAGCCAAAAAGAACATCAAAAATCCAACTGTTGAGCATACTGAACTTGCAATCGCGCAAAATCTTGGCGGTTCATCTGTTTTTGATACCGATTTAGCTACTGCTTTAAAACAAAGCAAGCTAACCGAAGCTGAGAAAAAAGAAATGCTTGAAAAAGCAAAAACAGCGAAAAAAGCAATTACAGATTACGCTGACTGGCTAAAAAACTTACCAAACAAAACGCCACGTTCTTTTAGATTAGGTGCTGCATTATATGCTAAAAAATTCAATTTTGATATTCAGTCGAGTTATACGGCTGATGAGATTTTTAAAGTAGCCAACGACCACAAAAAGGATTTGCACGAAAAAATGTTTGTGCTCGCAGATAAACTTTGGACGAAATACAAAGGAAACGAAGCGAAACCAACCAACAAACTGGAATTAATCAAACAAGTTATTGATAAAATCTCGTTGCAGCATACAACTCCTGAGAAGTTTCAGTCTGAAATTGAGAAACAAATTCCGGAATTAACAGCTTATGTAAAAGCAAAAGATTTACTATACATCGATCCGTCTAAACCTCTTGTAGTTCGTAAAGAACCGGCTTATATGGCTGGAGTTGCCGGAGCGTCTATTTCTGCACCCGGACCTTACGACAAAAATGCCAATACTTATTATAACGTAGGAAGTTTGTCAGGCTGGACGGCTGAGAATGCTGAAAGTTATTTAAGAGAATACAACGATTATATCTTACAGATTTTAAACATTCACGAAGCAGTTCCGGGACATTATACGCAATTGGTTTATAGCAATCAATCGCCAAGTATCATTAAGTCTATCTTAGGAAATGGCGCAATGGTTGAAGGCTGGGCCGTTTATGCAGAGAAAATGATGTTGGAGAGCGGCTATAAAAATTCTGATGAAATGTGGTTGATGTATTACAAATGGAATTTAAGAGCCACTTGCAATACCATTTTAGATATTAGTGTTCATACCAAAAACATGTCTAAAGAAGCTGCAATCGATCTATTGACCAAAGAAGCTTTTCAGCAACAAGCAGAAGCAGACGGAAAATGGAAACGCGTGACTTTATCACAAGTTCAATTGTGTTCTTATTTTACAGGATATACTGAAATATATAACCTGAGAGAAGAACTTAAAAAGAAAGAAGGAGATCAATTTAACCTAAAAAAGTTTCATGAGAAATTCTTAAGTTTTGGAAGTGCTCCGGTAAAATACATCAAAGAATTGATGTTGTCTAAAGAGTAAATTTTATTGCAATTTTACTAGAAAAGGTTTGATGAGAGTAATTCTTATCAAACCTTTTTACTTTTAAAGATTTTACAGGATTTTAGTTTTTTTTTATGGAGCTAATCCCGCTATACGTTTCAATCTTTTGCGCCTCCCGATAGCTATCGGGACTGGCAAAAAAGGATTTCCACTTCTATCAGGGCTATGCAATCATTTTCATAAGAATGTTTTAGATGTAATTAGTCAACAAAGATTGGTGAATATCTCAATGGAAATTCTAGTGTGATCTCTCCTTCGTCGAGATGACAAACTTTGTGGTTACTTTTCCAATATAAAATCCTTATAGAATAATAAGAAAATAAGAGAGGAAATCCGTTTTTATCCGCGTTTTGCTTTAGCAATCCGTTTCATCCGCGTTCAATACAACAATATCTATTTTTAAATAATCACAACTAACCTTTTACCATCCGCAACTTCAATGTTCCAGGCTTTTTCAATATCAACTAAAGAAACAGTTTCAATATTTACTTTTAATTGATTTTGCGCAGCCAGAAGAAACATTTCCGGTAATATCTCTGAGAATAACAATTTCACTTCATCTTTGGTCCAGCTTCCCAAACCGGAACCTGACAATTGTAAATCTACACTTCGTAAAACTGAGGCAGATAATTGTATGCTATCACCTGACATCGCTCCAATAGAAACATAACGTACTCTATGCGTAAAATTTCCTTTTCCTTTTAAAAAAGAAAAAATTAATTCTGCCGTATGTCCCCACAAATAATCCAGAATAATATCGACAGGCGTATTTTCCTGAATAGCTTTAAGCTGAGCTATAATCGCCTGATCGTCCTGTTTTAAAGAGATAATTTCATCAGCACCAATTGCTAAAAGATTTTGAAGCGTTTCTTCGTTTCTTCCGGTAACAATTACTTTTTTTGCGCCATAATGTTTCGCCATCTGAACCGCCATTTGACTTGTAAAGCCAGTCGCACCGTTGATCAAAACCGTTTCCCCAGATTTTATTTGTGCTCTAAATCTCAACGCCATTGCAGAACCTGCCACTGCATTTGGCATTGCTGCCGCTGTTGCATCGCTCAATCCTGCAGGCAACGGAATCATTCTGTTTTTTTCTACAAGGGCTTTTTCTGCAATTGTTCCGCTAATGCCCCGCGCGTAAACTCTTGTTCCGTTTTCTAAAATACCAATACCGTCACTGCCAATTACAGTTCCGTTTTGATTTTCACTTTCAGATGAATAGTGATCTCCGCTTGCAATTCCTTTATCAAGATTGGTAATCGCTACAGCTTTAACCGAAATTAAAACTTCATTCTCATTTTGCACAATTGGCTCTGTAAATTCTGCATATTTTGGCAATTCGCCTTTTTTATAAATAACTGCTGCTTTCATAATGATTAAATTTTATAAAGCAAAATTACAGAGTCGGTTAGGGGTAGACGATAACATTTGTTATCAAATATTTTTTTTAAATCATATAAGCTATATAAGTTAATTTAAATTTGACTAATAATTTCTTATATAAGTTATATGGTGAAAATATTACGGTGATAATTAATTATTTCTTGTGAACCAGTTTACTTTTGATTCTGCTTAAATGAACCGTTGTCACACCAAGATAAGAAGCAATATAATGCTGGGGAACACGCTGAATGATTTGAGGTCTTTCTTTAATTAAATTAAGATAACGCTGAGCAGGAGAGTCCTTTATAAAAGAAACAAAATATTTCATATAATCGAATGTACGCTCAAAAAGCATATCAATCAAACGATCTCTTAATTCCGGAATCTCTTTGATTTCTTCTAAAATTGTATCCAGATCATTTTTATGAATCCAACATAGAATCGAAGGTTCGATAGTTTCTACAAAAGCCTGACTTGGAAATTTTTTCATGAAACTTTCGATTGAAGCCACACTCTGATTTTCGAAAAAAAACTGAGTCGTTAGATCTTTTCCGTTATTATTGAACCAAACTCTGATACAGCCTTTTTCGATTATAAAAAGCTTTTTTGAGATTTCACCTTCTTCTAAAAGAGTTGTTTTTGCAGGAACTTCAATCCGATTGAAATAGCTGGTATATTCGAGCCATTTTTCATCGGTTAATGGAAATTTATTTCGGAATTGGTTAAACATTTATTACTTTACTTTAAATAAATTATTATACTGAATTGGAATTATATCCAGTTCTAGTTGATAAAATATGAATAATGATGTTGTTTAGAAACTCTCCTTTTTCAACATCTGTTTTTAGAGACATTTTTTGCGAGGAACTCCAAAATTTCTCTTTTACATCCGCTATTGTATTTCCTTCTAAGAAATAAGAAAAACTATTATTTAAAGAAAAATAATTCGCTGTTGTCCTTCTTATAATTTTATTATGGTCAGATATATAGACTCCAGTAATTTCAATTATATCTTTTGTCTTTTCTTTATTTTGAAATAAAATTTCATATTTAGCAGAACCGAAAGGAGATTCATAACTTAGAAGTTCTAAAATAAGATCATCATTAAAATCAAAAATTTTAATTAAATTTTTTCTTAGCCAATTAAATTTAATTGTCGAATAAAACAATAACTCATCATCTTTATAAGCATATAAACTTTGCTTTTTATTCTCTACAAATTCTATATCCATCTATAAAAACTAATTCGAATTCGACTCCAATTCAAACAACTGTACCTGACTTTTCAATCGATCCACTAATAAGTTCATCATTCTTTTATTTAAACTTGAGGAGTTCTGAATATAGATATCGTATTCTTCAATCGTAAAAAGTGCCATGATGATCCCTTTTAGAGAATTTCTGAACTTAATATCCTTCTGAATGGAATTTTCGATTGTCTGCAATTTCTTTTCAACGGTATAAGAATAAAAATCGGCTTTATTTTTATTGACATAATTAATAAAAACCGCAATAAACAAATCATTCTGAAGTTTTAAAATAGGCCTAATTGTCTGATTTTGAAACAATTCATCAGGTGAAGATTGAGCACTTACAGTTCCTAAAGTCTCTCCTCTGAATTCTCTTAAAAAAGCGTCTCTATCTTCCATGTTTTTTCTTTAAATTTAGAAAAAATTCCAATACAAAATTCTTTTACCTAAATTAAAATTATGAGATTTCATACCAGAAAATGGGTTAAACCCGAAGATTTAAATCCAAACGGCACTTTATTTGGCGGGAAATTATTAGCCTGGATAGACGAAGAACTGGCGTTGTACACCATCATTCAATTAGAGAATACCAGAGTAGTGACCAAATACATGTCTGAAATCAATTTTAAGAGCTCGGCCAGACAGGGAGATATTGTCGAAATTGGAATTGACGTTGTAAAATTCGGAAATACTTCTTTGGTTTTAACCTGTGCCGTCAGAAACATGATGACACGCGAAATCATCATTACAATTGATCAGACGACAATGGTTAATTTAGACGAAAACGGAAAACCAAAAGCGCAT
Organism: Flavobacterium frigidimaris; assembly: GCA_900129595.1. GTDB lineage: Bacteria > Bacteroidota > Bacteroidia > Flavobacteriales > Flavobacteriaceae > Flavobacterium > Flavobacterium frigidimaris. The sequence goes on from FQWG01000015.1 coordinate 32,597, forward strand.
GGTAAAACGCAAATCGAATTTGTAAAAGACCGAATATAAATTTCTGCCATATAAGTGATATTAGTTCATTTAAAAACAAGCTTAGATTTTCTTACTTCACTTAAATGGTTAAAAAAAAAACACTAATGAATATCAAAACTTTATTTTTCCTTTTTCTAGTTTTAACGCTTGCTTTTTCATGCAATTCTAAAGATGAGAAGAGCCAATACAAACAGATAACTTATTACGCTGTGAACGGAAAAGATACTGCAATTTTGGCGATTAATATCAACGACAAACGGTTTTACGGTCGCTATGAAATAGTGTACCATAAAATAGGAAAGGATTCTGGAGATGTCAGAGGAGATATAAAAGGAGATACTTTAAGAGGTGATTTTCATTATATCTCCAACGGAGGCAGCTGGAAAAGAATCCCGCTGGCACTATTAAAAAAAGAAAACAAATTGTTTTTAGGAAGTGGGGTAATAGGCATATATTTCAACCTTCCGTGTTTTATGCCCGGAACTCCAATAGAATACAATAATTCGAAGTTTGTTTTTGAAGAAGTGAAAAAATAGTTTCAGGTTTTCTTTGTTTCAGGTTTCAAGTGATTAACCGCAAAGAACGCCAAGGTTTACGCAAGGTTCGCTAAGTATTTGTTCTATTCATAGACACAAAGCTTTGCGAACTTTACTTTTTCTAAAACATTAAACAGATTAAAATCTTAGCATTCTTTGCGGTAAAAATTATGTTCAAAGTTAAGTAACCTGAAACAAAGAAAACCTGAAACTAATTAAGTGGTCCAATTGTCGACGGTAATTCGAATATTTCAAGATCAAAATAGATGACAGAAGCCATCACATGATCAAAAATATCGGCCATTATATATTCGTAGTTTGCCCAGCGCTTATCGCTTGAAAAAGCATAAATTTCTAACGGAACCCCGTGTGCCGTTGATTGTAACTGACGACACATCATGTGCATGTCTTTATTCAGACCGGGATGCGTTATCAGATATTGAATAATATATTTTCTAAACAATCCCAGGTTTGTCATATTTCGGCCATTAAGCGACAGCGATTTATCGACATCACGCAAATCATTGTATTTTTCGATTTCAGCTTGTCTGGTTTCAATATACGAACTGATCAGCTGTACACGTTTCATGTGATTGAGATCATCATTATTCAAAAAACGAATACTGCTGCTTTTAATCAGAATATGTCTTTTGATACGCCTTCCGTCAGACTTTTGCATACCGCGCCAGTTCTGAAACGAATCTGAACTCAAGGCATAAGTAGGAATCGTGGTAATCGTATTATCAAAATTTCGAACTTTTACCGTTGTCAAATTGATCTCGATAACATCTCCGTCAGCACCAAATTTATCCATAGTAATCCAGTCTCCAATACGAACCATATCATTTATGGCCACCTGAACACTCGAAACAAACCCTAAAATTGTATCCCTGAAAATCAAGATAATAATTGCAGAAAGCGTTCCTAAAATCGTTAATAATTCACCTTGTTTGATTCCGAATAAAGTCGAAATAATAAGTGCTACACCAAAAATCCAGAGGACAATCATAATAACCTGAATGAAACTGTCAATTGGTTTGTCGCTGTATTCCGGCTTTTGTTTTAAATAATCGCGTAAAGCATTAAAAATCGTTCTGATGATCCATAATGAGATCAAAACGATATAGACACCCACTATTTTTCCGAAAACCGATTCCCAATACTCATACTTATCCAAAATAATAGGAACAGCTTTGTAGATAAAGAAAAACGGAATTAAATACGCAGTGTATTTTGTTGTTTTATTATGAATTAAATAATCGTCAAACTTTGTTTTGGTTTTTTGCGCAAAAATAGCCGTCAAAGTAACCAAAACAAATTTTGCGATATAATAAATGGCAAAAGCCAAAGCCACGAGAATGACTATATTAAGAATGAGGCTGATATAAGACGCAAAATTGCGGCTCATTCCCCAATCTCTGAAAAGAGGGTATAAAAAATTAAATATCTTATCCAAAAGCTTATGCATTACTTTCTAAATATTTTTTCTCAATATAAAAAGTTCCAAACGGAATAAGAGAAGCAATTTGTATGATTGCAAAAGTTTTCAAGTCCCAGTTTTGTGGTTTTCTAAGCAAAAATGCCAACAAAACATACCCTATAAACAAAATGCCATGAGCCATCCCTAACGGACGCAATAAAGTATGGTACAGTTCCGGATTATTGTTTTTGATAACGAGCATATTAGCAAATAATACTAAATAAGAGATTCCTTCTAAAATTGCGGTAACTTTGAAAATCCTGAGCATGTATATATTTTTTTAAATTTAATCAGGCAAAATTAAGTATTATGGTTGGTTTTTGCGGTATGAATCAAGAAAGTAATTTACTTTTGTAGTTATAAACTTTGATATGAGCAAACGCGATTTAAAAAAATATTTGACTGAATTAAGCAAAGAACAACTTGAAGAGCAAATTATCGAGTTGTACGAAAAATTCAGTCCCGTAAAAGTCTATTATGATTTTGCCTTCAATCCTAAAGAAGATAAACTTCTCCAGGAATCCAAGGTTAAAATTTCGCACGAGTATTTCCCCATCAGGAAACCAAATGCAAAATGGCGTCCAAAAGCAAAAATGCGTCGTTCCGTTGCACAGAAATACATCAAACATTTTATAGCATTAGGAGTTGATCCTTTTGTAATTGCTGATATTATGCTTTACAATATCGAAATAGCACAAACTTATGCATCAAATAATTTTATTAAACAGGAATTATTCTACAAAAGCATGCTGAACTCGTTCGAACAAGCTGTGAATTTCGCAATTTCTAACGGAATTTTAAGTGATTTTAGGGACCGGATTTTTGCGATTCAACAAGAAACTATTCAACAAAAATGGAAAAACAAGTATGATTTTGAGGCTATTTTAGAGAAAATTGACTTATAAAGACTTTTCTCATAAAAAATCTTATTTAAAAAAATCATTTATTTTACGTTAAAATAAGATGAATAACTGTTTTTTCGGTGTATTTTTGCAAAAATCCAAAAATAAACAATGTCTCAAAACACTTTAGAAATAGAAAGAGAAGAGAAAAAAGAACTTTATGCATACCAAAAAGGCGATATCGATGCCATTTTTGAACGTTTAGACAATGCTCCTTCGAAACATCATTTATTGTACCAATTACCTACTGGTGGCGGAAAAACAGTTATTTTTTCTGAAATCGTACGTCGTTATTTAGCCAATAATGATAAAAAGGTAGTGGTTTTAACGCACCGTATCGAACTTTGCAAACAAACCTCAAAAATGTTAAAAGGGTTTGGTGTTTCTAACAAAATCATTAACAGTAAAGTAAAGGAATTACCTGATCAAAACGAATTTTCTTGTTTTGTTGCCATGGTAGAGACTTTAAAAAACCGTATCAATGACGAAAAGTTACATCTTGACAACATTGGTTTGGTTATTATCGATGAAGCACATTACAATTCATTCAGAAAATTATTAAATTCATTCAAAAATGCTTTTATCCTAGGGGTAACAGCAACACCTTTGAGTTCGAATATAAAATTACCAATGCACCAGAGTTACGATGAACTTATTGTGGGAGACACCATTAGTTCATTGATCGACAAAGGTTTCCTTGCCAGAGCAACAACTTACAGTTATGATGTTGGATTGACATCCCTAAAAGTAGGTATCAACGGAGATTATACCGTAAAATCATCAGATGATCTTTATACGAATACCATCATGCAGGAAAAATTGCTGCACGCGTATACAGAACGTTCGTTAGGCAAAAAAACGCTGATTTTCAACAATGGTATCCATACTTCATTATATGTGTATGAAACGTTTAGAGAGGCAGGTTACGACATCAGACACCTTGATAATACAAGCAGTTCTGAAGAACGTAAAGATATTTTGGCCTGGTTCAAGAAAACACCGGATGCAATTTTGACATCTGTTGGAATCTTAACTACCGGTTTCGATGAACCTACAGTTGAAACTATTATTCTTAACAGAGCAACAAAATCACTGACATTGTATTACCAAATGATTGGTCGTGGATCCCGTAAATTACCTGGTAAAGACGAGTTTACAGTGATTGATTTAGGTAATAATGCAGCACGTTTTGGTTTATGGAGTGAGCCTGTAAACTGGCAGCATATCTTTAAATCACCTGAGTTTTATTTAGAAAACCTTCGTGATGATACTGAAATCGAATTGTACTTCAAATACAGTATGCCACCGGAATTGCGTGCTAAATTCGCCAAAACAGCAGATGTTACTTTTGATGTTGATGAAGAACACAAACTCATCATCAAGCAAAATTTACGTTCAAAAGTAGTTTTAGACAAATCATTAGAACAACACGCAGCAATGTGTGTCGATAATACAGAAACGCTGCAAGAAGCAAAATCATTAGGAAAAGAACTTGACGATGATATCGATTGCCGTATCAAGCGCTATTCTAAATGTTTAAGCCAATGTAGTAAAAATTACCGAGAATGGCTGGTTGACGATTATAAGCTAAAACTAGTACTTTTAATAGGTAAAAAGTATCGCGAAAAAATCATGAACGAACCGGACGAAGATTAAAAAATCTGTTTCAAGTTTTTATTCTGAACGTTTTTTAGTTTCAAGTTTCAAGTTTCAGGTTTCAGGTTTCAGGTTGTCACGCTGAGCGATCCCGATAGCTATCTGGAGAATCGTGCGTTCCAATTGGAATTTGGGATTTCAATAATTAAGAAGCTATTCCTGCTGTCCACTGTGTCTTTTTCCGGCTAAAGAAGCCAAAAAAAGGATGCCGCTCCCATCAGGGCTAGGGGCTTAGGATTCATAATAAGTAACATCATCCCGATAGCTATCGGGACTAAAATTTAAAAGTTTCAGGTTTCATGTTTCAATTTGTTCTTAGATTCGAACGAACTTGAAACATGAAACCTGAAACAAAAAAACAAAAATATAGTATGTCTAAACAATTCTCATCATTAGGAATTTCAGCACCAATTTTAAAAGCGTTAAGCGAATTGAACATTGTTGAACCAACAGAAATTCAACAAAAAACAATTCCATTGCTTTTATCTGAAAGCCATGATGTTGTAGGTTTAGCTAAAACCGGAACCGGTAAAACGGCCGCTTTTGGATTACCGTTATTACAACTAATCGATACTGAATCTTCAATTGTTCAGGCTGTAATTTTGGTACCAACCAGAGAACTTGGACAACAGATATTCAGAAATTTAGAAGATTTCGGAAAACACATTCCAAACATTTCTATAGCTGCAACTTGTGGCGGAATCCCAATAAAACCTCAAATAGAGCGTTTATCACAACCTACACATATTGTTGTAGCAACACCGGGACGTTTAATCGATTTGATTCAGCGTAAAGCAATCAACTTAAAACAAACCCAATATTTAGTATTAGACGAAGCCGATGAAATGGTTTCGATTCTAAAAGAAAGTTTGGACGAAATAGTAGCCGAACTTCCTGAAAAACACCGCACCTTGCTGTTCTCTGCTACTTTGCCGGGAACAATCAAGCAATTAATTCAAAACTACTTAGACAAAAATGTAGTTCAGGTTAGCGCCGATATGGAAACTGTAGGAAACCAGGGAATCGATCACGAATATATTGTAGTAGATCCGATTGAAAAGCTGGATGTATTAATGCATTTTTTGAATTCTAAAGAAGGAGAACGCGGAATTATCTTCTGCAAAACCAAAGCGGCAGTAAACAAATTAGCTAAAAACTTAGCGATTAATCGTTTTTCTTCAGGAGCACTTCACGGTAGTTTATCGCAGGGAATTCGTGACAGAATCATGGAACAATTTCGTGAAGGACATATCAATATTCTGGTTGCAACCGATTTAGCAGCAAGAGGAATCGACGTAAAAGAAATCTCTTATGTCGTAAATTATCATTTGCCGGATACGTATGAAAATTACGTTCACCGTAGCGGAAGAACGGCAAGGGCAGGGGCAAAAGGCCTTTCTTTAACCGTCTTACAAGAAGAAGAAACAGCTGAAATCCCGGAATTCGAAAAAGAATTAGGTATTAAATTTACCCAGTTCCAAAAACCTTCGGTAGTAAGTTTAGAAGAAAACAATACACTTTTGTGGGCGAAACAAATCTTCAAAACAAAACCCAATCACGATATTTCAGATGATTTAAAAACAAAGGTAAAAACTGTTTTTCATCATCTTACCAAAGATGAATTAATTGAAAAATTGCTTGCCAGTTATGTTTTACAAAACAAAGTCGAAGTAATCGAAAAACCTGTTAAAAAATTCAAAAAGTAACATTCTAAATTATTATTCTTCATAGTTTCTGTTGTATTTTTATAGGGTATTCTAAACCTTAAAAAAACAACAGAAAGTTACCTATGGAAACTATTGAAATAAAAAGAATAACAGTACAGGAGCTCGATCAATTGAAAGAAATTGGCCGAAAAACTTTTCATGAAACATTTTCAGAATCAAATGATGACGAAAACATGAAAAAGTATCTCGATGAAAAATTTTCCAGTGATAAACTAATAGAAGAACTTAACAACACTGATTCTGAATTTTATTTTGCTACGCTTGAGAATGATGTAATTGGTTATTTAAAAGTAAACTTCGGAGAATCCCAAACCGAATTAAAAGACGATACAGCACTGGAAATTGAAAGAATCTACGTTTCAAAAGAATTTCACGGAAAAAAAGTCGGGCAATTACTTTACGAAAAAGCAATACAGATAGCAAAAGACAAAAATGTTCACTATGTATGGTTAGGTGTTTGGGAGAATAATGTGAGAGCAATTTCTTTTTATACAAAAAATGGTTTTGTCGAATTTGACAAGCATATTTTTAAATTAGGAGATGATGAGCAAATTGACATTATGATGAGATTAGAATTGGCCAATTAATTCCATGAAAATTTAAAAGAAAACTCAAATTGGGTTTTGTATATGGAATTATAATGTTAAATTTATAGGTCTGCTCAGGCAGGACAATTTTAATCACGAATCCTACTTAAAAAACAATACATATGAAGATAGTCATCATAGGAGGTGGTTTTGCAGGAATAAATCTCGCAAAAGAGCTTGTAAACCATCCTCAGATCCAAGTAACACTAGTAGACAAAAACAATTACAACTTTTTTCCACCACTTATATATCAGGTTGCTACCGCTTTTTTAGAACCATCAAGTATCAGTTATCCATTTAGAAAATTCTTTGCAGGCAAAAAAAACCTGCAATTTCGTTTGGGCGAATTACTTTCTGTAGTTCCTGCTGAAAATAAAATAATCCTCAACAACGGTGAATTAACTTACGATCACCTGGTTTTTGCTACAGGAGCTGAAACCAGTTATTTTGGTATGGAAAACGTGATGAAAAACGCTATTCCGATGAAAACCTTAAACGATGCCATCGAAATGCGTAATACACTGCTTAAAAACCTTGAAAAAGCTGCCATTACCAAAGACATACGCAAACGCCGTAAACTATTAACGATTGTTGTTGCCGGGGGAGGACCGACAGGAGTAGAGGTTTCAGGAATGTTTGCCGAAATGCGTAAAAATATCCTTCTAAAGGAATATCCGGAGTTAGAAACATCAGCCAGTAATGTGTATTTGGTCGATGGGGGAGACGCACTACTCGCTCCGATGAGCAAAGCTTCGCAAGAAGACACATTAGATGCCCTTACCAAATTAGGAGTTGTAGTCAAACTGCACACCCGCGTAGTAGATTATGTTGATGATACGGTACATTTTGAAAATGGAGAAACCATCAAAACCAAAAATCTAATTTGGGCTGCCGGAGTTTCGGCTAAAATATTTGAAGGAATCCCAAAAGAAAGTTACGGCCGCGGACGACGCATGGCAACAGATCAGTATAATAAAGTTGACGGGCTTATTAATATTTATGCCATTGGTGATACCGCAATTACAGCCGGAGACAAAAACTTTCCGGACGGACATCCGCAAGTTGCTCAGGTAGCCATTCAGCAAGGATTAAACTTAGCTAAAAACTTTAAAGCATTAGCTCAGAACAAACCATTAAAACCATTTGCCTACAACGACAAAGGCTCTATGGCAATCATTGGAAAAAATAAAGCCGTAGTTGATTTACCAAGTCCAAAATGGCATTTTAAAGGTTTTTTTGCATGGGTTATCTGGCTGTTTATCCACTTGATATCTTTAATTACTTACAGAAACAGATTAAACACATTCTGGAACTGGATGGTTGCTTATTTTGCAAGAGACCAATCACTGAGAATGATCATCAGACCGGACAAGAGATCTTAGAAATTTATAAATTCTAATTTTTTGAAATTGCTTCGCCTGTTCGCTATCGTCTGGGCCCAAATTCTGAAAGATTGAGAATGTTAATTGAACATAAAAAAGCCAGAATTATTAAAATTCTGGCTTTTTTTCATACTGTTTAGAATATAACTTAAAGAACCTAATTCGTCCAGTTTATCATTTCTACCAAAGGAGAAATCAGACTAGTTTACTTATTTTTTTATTGGATTTTATTATCGAATCCCTTCGAATTTATTTTCTTTAGTGTACAACCAAAACGTCATCATCAGCTGAAACTTCAACTTTTTCTTTGATAAAACGTTTTCCGATATTCAAAACAATAAACGCTATAATTGTGGTTGTCGTCATAATTAGAACCATTGGTGCTACAGAATCTTTTACAAAAATTCCAACCGCAAACGAAGCCAAAGCTCCTAAACCTAACTGAATCGCTCCCATTAAAGCTGAAGCACTTCCTGCGTTTTTAGCAAAAGGAGCCATTGTAAGTCCGGCAGTATTGGGATTTGAAATTCCCAGACATCCTAAAAACAAAAAAAGCATTGCAATAGTTTCGTACAATCCCAATAGATTATTTACGGAAAGTATCAGGAAAACAACAGCAACCACAGATTGTGTAATCAGCGCCCCGAAAATCATCTGTTCACTTGAAAACTTTTTCAATAATACAGAATTCAACTGACTGGAACCAATAAAACTAACGGACATAAAAGCAAAAATCCATCCGTAGGTTTTAGCATCTACGTGGTAAATATCCATAAAAATGATAGGGGAGGCCGCGACATATGTAAATAAGCCTGAAAAAGCAATAGAACCCGTAAACGCATAAGTGAAAAACTGAGGCTCTTTAAGTACTTTTAGGAAATTTGCAACAATAGGTTTTGGTTTTAACGAAATGGAAGTATCAGGTTTATAACTGTTTGGTAATCCAACCATGGCAGCAATTAAGATAGCAATTCCCATACACATTAAAATAAAAAATACGGTATGCCATCCATAATCTTCTGTAACATAACCGCCAATTGTTGGTGCCAACATTGGAGAAAGCCCCAAAACCAGCATTAATAAAGAGAAAACTTTCGGAATATCTTTTACCGGAAACAAATCCCTGACCATTGCCACAGAAGCAACTGTTGCTGCACAACTACCAATAGCCTGAACGAATCGTAAAAGAATAAACGAATCAATATCAGTTACATAAACACAGCCCAGCGAAGCTAATATATAAACCAAAAGCCCAATAAATAAAGGTTTTTTTCGCCCAAAACGATCTAATAATGGTCCGTAAAGTAATTGTCCGGCTGAAATTCCGATAAAATAACTGGATAAACTCATAGAAACTTTTGCGACCGTAGTGTGTAAATCCTTTGCTATTCCTGAGAAACCAGGCAAATACATATCGATTGAAAAAGGGCCAAGTGCAGTCAAAGAACCTAAAATAAGTATAAGTTTAATGTATTTTTTTGTTGTCATTTTCTTAAAAAGTTGCATTTCATTTCCTGCAAAGGTAAATATTTACTACCTTGTTATATAATTAAACGTCTTTTTATATAAATAGCGCGTTAAATGCAATACCACTTGAATTTCAAAACTAATTCAGTATTAATCCTAAAATTTAAAAATTTATGAAAAATTTCACTTTACTATTAGCCCTTATTTTTACGTCAATTTCATTTGCTCAGACGATTACGTCTAAAAAAGAAGATGCAAGCCCTGAACAATATGCGCTTCTTCAAAAAGTTAACCAATATTATCCGGATATAACTTTAAACAAATCAGTTACTAATTTTTATGCTGACGGCACAATTATCGACACACAGCAGGAATTCAATCTGGACACCTCTAAATTTTCAAGCTACAAAATTGGAATTGAGCCGGATAACAAAAAATTATTATTCGAATACGTTTCTGACGAAACCGGAAAAGTTTACGGAGATGTTACCATTTTTAAAGGAAACGCACTGAGAACTACTTTTTCGGAAAAAAACAATGAAATAAACGTAGCATTAAATGGAAAATCAGTTTATTTGAAAAAAATCAAGTAATATAATTTTTACTTAAAAGAAAAGCATTCGCCATAGCGAATGCTTTTTTGCTTTATATTTGAAACCATATTTATTTAATAAATGATTATAATGAAAAAAGTTATTTTATTGCTGTTAATTTCTATTTCAACATACGCTCAAACCAATAGATTCACAGGAACATGGAGCACGGAAAATTGTAAAGACTGCAGCAAAGAATATGTTTTAAAACTGAATATGGCGCAATCAAACAGCAAAATTTTCGGAACTGCAGAAATTACAAGTGACAATGAAAAATTTGTTACCGGCGTTATGGAAATTACCGGATATGTATACGCGCTTGGCGAAAAAGCCCAAATTAACATCAAATCAGCAAATGGCGCTGTAAGCGCGGTTCTTTATGCAAAAGAAGGAGTTCTGCAATTTACTAAACGCGGCGGTTCAGATTTAGTTCCTAAAGAAACGATTCTCACAAAGTTATACGATTAAAAAGCATGAATTCGACTCGAAAGCCCCTCTTTAATAAGATAGCATAATTTGAACTATAATTTATAGAATGTACCACTAAATCTACACTTTGCCACTTTTTGGCAACAAAAACGAAACAATTTCTTACATCATAGACTTATTTTTTAATTAAAATAAACCACTATGACCCAAAGACAATTATTACAGGCTCAAACCAAAATTGAGCTTAATTATCAAGATTTTTTATTAAAAGTTCAGGCAATGAACCATAATAAGAAGATTGATATTAAAAATTTCACAAGAACAATCTCCCCGTTCTTTAAAACAGTTCAATTAAAAAACTTATTCTTCATTCGATTTAAAGGAACTGAAAATTCTATTAGACTTCAATTATTACCTCTTACGTGTAATAATATGCATGTTTTAGAAATAACTTCTGCAAAACACAGAACTAAGGTTTTTACATTCTGTGTGCAATCTCACAAGCATTTACTTGAAAAACTAATTAAACACGATCTAGTGTAATGATTGAGTTTTTAAAACCTTTTGTTCCAGTTGATTATCAATTGAACGAAAAAACGTTTTACCACTACTTAAAAACGTTAGCGCAAAAAGAGTACACGAGCCACATGTTAAGCCTTACCACTTATGAAAAAGGTTTATCGCTAATTGTATATCATCCAAAAACTACAGTAGTAAACTACTATAAATGGATAGATGTAAAAGACATAATAGATGTTTATTTCAATAAACGATATGTTGTTTTAAAACAATTAGAAATACAATTTTAGTTCAAAAAAAGTTGCCGTAGGGTATAACGGCAACCAACTCACTCAAACCTACGCAAAAACCATGATTACATATAAGGAACGTCACCAATTAAGGAAACGTCAAAAAAACCAGCCCCAAGAAAATACGCTAATAAATATCGATTATCTCATTGTCAATTTAGACGGTCAACCTTTCGGAGAGTTTCCCGAATTATCAGATTTCAAAATGCAACCCTATGACTATGGTACAAAAATATTTTCTATCCGTTCAGATGTATATTACAAAAACGAGAAAATAGGGCAATACTTAGCAAGTCCTAGAAGTGCAATTATTGATGCAAATTTGGCTCAACTACAATTTGAAAACCATTTATTCTATACTAAAACCCCAAACGAATTAAGAGAATTATTAGAAAACTTCTGTGATGAAACAAACTACAATTTCAAATCAATTAACCGCTTGGACATCTGCCTTGATAAGTCTGATCTCAACAATAGCTATCGTAATTTATATAATAATATCATGTCAGGTAATTACCTTATTTCAGGGCGTCCGAAAAATATTCAATCCTATTTTGAAACGTTTAAAGGTAAATCCATACTTAACGGCTTTCAAGTCGGAAAAAGAACATCTGATAAAATAATTCGATGCTACAATAAAACACTTTCGTTACAATTAACAGAAAAGCCATATATCAATGAGTATTACGCAAGTAATGGCTTGAAAAACGATAACGTTTGGCGTTTTGAATACCAGTTAAATAGTGCATTTTTTAGAGGTCTGCAAGAAAATTCAAAAGCGGATTTAACTACAAGTCAAGCTATGACTTGGAATATATTCGATAAAAATATGCTTTATGAATTGTTGCAAATTGCAAACAAAGGCTTTTTCGAATTACGAGAGAATACAGGCAAAAGTCAAATAAACAAAGAAAAAGAAATAGTGCTTTTCGATTTCCAATTTCTACAAAAACAGATAGCTAAATTTTCTCCAATTGTAAAACGCTACAAGAAAATTCATTTATCTACAACAACAATTAAAAAACGTCTTGCAAAATCTCTATTTAGAGAATATTACTCTAACAATCAAGAAGTAAGTTTCATTGTAGCATTAAATCTTTTATTAGAAGATATTGACCTTACAAGCGATAAAAAACTTTTAAACTGGTTCAATAACAAGTGTAGATTCTATCTACATGAATTTAGAACTAAAGAAAAAATACAAAATATTTTTGATTTTAAATTATTTGAAGAACATCAACTTTTATTTCTATAAGCCATGAAAACACAAAATACAAGCCAAAAAGTTACAAAAACTCAGTTAATGCACATTCTTGAAGTTAGTTATCCAACTGCAAGAAAAGAGTATCAAATTATATTAGATAGTCTAGCACTAAAAAGGAAATACTTAATGATTTCTGATTTAATTGAGTACAAAATTCTTTCTTGAAATGGAAAAAAATGAAAAAAAATAGAAAGGAATAGAAAGAATTAGAAAACGTCAAATGATAGTTGCAATAACCTTTGTGAAAGAAATTAAACAAATAAAATTTATAACAAATGAAAATTGCAACTATTACAGGCGTAACAAAATCGCCAGAATTAACGGTAACAAAATCAATCGGCTCTTTGATTATTTCAAGCGATTTGGCTTTATCGGGTTTAACTACTGAAAAAATCAGTGTTTATATTGAGCGTGGAAACGGTTCAAATGTCATTTTAGCAAACAAAGTGTTGCTTAAAGATTTCATTTTAGCAAGTACTTACGGTACTGAAAACACTCAATCTGACGACGATAACGCTCTAATTGCTTTATGTGAAATAGCGGACGAAGGTTCAGTTTTTCTTGCTGAAAAAGAAAGTATTAAAATAGTTTTAGAGGATTTAATTGCAGGCAAACGTTACGATTTGCACGGAATTGAAGAGCCTGTAGCTACTAACAACTTGTATTTTTTCGAACAAAAAACAGTTGCTTCTGAGGAATTTAACAAAAAAATCGATGTTCAGGGATTTGATTTAGCAATCATGACAGTTGATGAAACAGTAAGTGATTTGTCTTATCAATTTCAAAACGGTCAAGTTGTAAAATATCTTCCATTTGAATTGCAAACATTAAGTCGTGATATCGACCCAATTCAGGCAGTTCTTGCAGATGGAAAAGTTTTACAAGGCTTATCTGATAGACTAACATTGCCTTTAGTGGCTGTGGTTGGTATTGAGATTAATAAATCTCAGGGAGCGGTTATTAATTTCGTCGTAAGGGCGCTTAAAACAGTATAATTATGGGATTTTTTAAAAAAATTGGAACAGCGATTAAGAAAAACGTTTCGTTTAAAAATCTTGTAAAAGTCGCTACTCCTATAATGGGTGCTATTCCTTTTGTAGGTGGCGCAGTTCAAAGCATATCACAGAATTTGCAAGATGCTCACGAAGCCAAAAAAGCAAATAATCAAGCGCAAGCTGAATATAATCAGCAACAAGCTTTAGCTGTCGCAAGTCAAACGGCTGGTGCTGTAGCAAATGCAGGTGCTAATATTTTCGGTAAAGCTGTGATGACTGGTGTAAATGATGGACTTTCAGCAGGATTTGTCGAGGGTAGCGGTCAGGTTGGTTCTACCATTGTAACCAGTACTATAAAAGTATGGTTTCAAAGAAATTGGAAAATTGTTCTTGGTGCTGTCGCTGGTCTTATAGCATTGATTTGGTTTATAAGAAGCGACCGTAACAATTCAGGAAAAAGAGTTGCAAAAAGACGATAAGCCAAAAAATTACTATCGAATCTATCTTTTAGTATTCTTGATAGATTCGGCAGTAATAATCTTAAAAAAATTGGCGGAAATCATACTATTAATTAAACACATTATAAAGTAATGGCACAAGGTAAGAAAAGCTATAATTCTAATAATCAGAATTATAACAACAACAATAATCAACAAAAAGTAAAGCACTCAGGTGCTAAAAATACAACTTATACACCGTCAACGGGTCCGAATAAAGGAGTTGAGCAACATTTAACAACTGGTTGGAGATTGTCAAAAGGCGAATTGATTTCAATCAAATGTGTAACAACTTCAAAATCTCAACTTTCAGAAAAAGGTTGGTTTGGTTCTGTAGCATGTACATTCACTAATACCAAAACTGGTGTTCAATCATTTCATTGGGGAACTATGCAAAAAAATGGTGGTAAGGTAGTAATTGACGGAATGGCATTTGTCATTAATCCACGTGCAAAAAACGGAGGTTACGCAGGTACATTTTTACGCTCGAACTAATGTTTAAGGTAATATTAAAATTTCTCCCTCTGATACTTCATGAGGGGGTTGATTTACTCAAAGAGTATTTAGAAAAAAGAAAACAACTTAAAGAAACTAAAAAATGAAAAGTTTAAAAACGATTTTATCCGTTATAGGAATTATAGTAAAATATGGTGCTGTTGTTACTGCAATTTTGAAAGGTATTCAGGTTGTATCTGACGAATTGGAAAAACTTGATTTAGGTAAAGAAGAAACTAAAACTTCTTCTCGTCCTCTACAAGTACAGGACGAATCTTTAATAACTGAAACACATGAGTAGTTATTTAGGTAGAAAAGATTTATCAAGAGGTGTTAGAAATAACAATCCGGGTAACTTGGTTTTAACCAATATTGCTTGGCAAGGAAAAATTCCAAACAGTCAAAATACTGATAAGCATTTTGAGCAGTTTACAGAAGTGAAATTTGGTATTCGTGCAATGTTGCGAGATTTAACAAATGACATTGATAAAGGCAAAAATACTGTTAGAAAATTGATAACAGAATATGCTCCGCCTTTCGAAAACGATACTCAAAAATATATAGAAGTAATTTCTAAAGCAGTTGGATTAGCACCTGACCAAACGATTAAAATTGTAGATGCAAAATTCTACCTAGTAATTGCAAGGGCTATTATAGTGCATGAAAACGGTGCGGATGCTTCTTTAATTTACGATTCAGACATTCAGGATGCTATTGACATTATGGGAGATTATAACCTTTCAGGTGTTACAGTAACAGCCAAAAAGAAATTCAAATTCAATTATTTGATTATTCCTGTACTACTTTTTTTTTATACTGTTTACAGCGTTACAGTCTAAACAAACGCCCAAAAAGATAAAAATTATTAATTCAAAATTTAAACAAGATGTTAGATAAAATCAAACTTTTTTACGCAAACAATAAAACTATTGCAAATGTTGTACTAGTTGCTTTAGCAGGGTTTTTAGCTTATAAATTATTCAAGAAAAAATAAGCAATGGCTCAAAGAGAGATAACAAATAGAACAAAGAGCCAAGCCAATACAGTTTGGCTCTTTGACTTTCTGCAAAAATATTGGATTCTTATTACTGGTATAATTGTGTTTTATCCATTATTAAAAAAATGGTACGATAAGTTTACACAAGATGCTGAGGAAAAAGAACTTGAAAACGCAGAAAAGGATTTAAAAATTGCTGTTTCGAATCCAATCACTAAAGAAATTGAATTGAACAAAATTACAAATCGTAAAGAAGTTCATGACATAGCAGAATCTTTAGCGGTATGGTTAGGTACAAATAAGCAAACAAAAGATTCTCCTTGGTATACTTGGATAACTGAACCAATGTCAAATTTCGAAAACGAAAAGGAGACTATAAACGAGTTATTGAAAGTAAGACAGACAACTACAGTTCCTTTAGTTATAGCTTGTTATTATGTGATTACAAGACGTGATTTAAAAGCGGATTTGAAAAAATATTTATCAACTTCGGACTTGAAGAAAGTTCCATTATTTAATTAAAACGATATGAATTTTATACAATATATTGACGACAGTTATGCTGTAAAAGTAAAGGAAATTCCTTACTACGATGAACAGGGCTACGCCGTAAAAGATATTGAAACACCATTTTTTATTTTATCGTTATTCATTGATAATAAACGTGTTAACGGTGTTCGTTTCAATAATTACGATAGCTTACCTATGCTCTCAGTTATAAATGATTTAGGTAATGTCGACTTAAACGTAATTCCCGAAAATTATTTTGCTACAGCTTACACAGAGATTTTTCTTGCCGTTCCTTATAGTGCTGGCGCAGGTGTTGAAATTTCAAACTTTAATGACTTTCAAAAGAAGCCATTACGTTTTTTAAAAGAATACAAATTACCTCAATTTAGATTGGATGGTAGATTTTCACAAGGTTCAGGCTATGCCTACGATAGTAGAGTTTATTCTTTACTTAAATTGAGTACAATTCAATCTGATAATAAATTCTATACAGCATTTTATGATACATATAGAAATGGTACTCATGTTGATAATTTAGAGTTTCAAGGAGATAATCCAAATTATATTAGAAACGGCTATGATTTAGTTACGTCTTTCCCAGTTCAGAATAACGGTAATATTGTTCAGTTTGGAGATTTTTATGTAAAAATGACTACAACTAAACCGTATCCTTATGGTCTTAGTGTATTTTTATTCACAGATATAAGAACTAATGAATTTTGGTTTTATGTAAATTATATAGAGCAGGGGACTAGCATTATTAAAAAAGGGGAGTTCGATATGTCAACATTTGTTTGTGTAAATGGAGGTTTTAAAATTAAAAATCTCATGCATGAGGTAGAGATACAAATCACAAATATTTATGGCTAATAATACTCCAACGCCTTACAGCTGTACAATCTTTAATAAAGATAAATCTATAAGACCTATAAAAGTTGAGTTTTGTAAATCAATCTTTTATCTGCATAATTGGTGTAAAAATGTTGGATTTGATTATCATTACATTAATATTTACAACCGGAAAACAGGTAATTATATTGCTAGACAATATTTCAATGATTATATAATAGATAAGCCTTTGTATTAATTTACAAAGGCTTATCTATTATATTATTCTTCCTCCTGCCCATTCATAGCTCTTAAAAATATTTGATAATCGAGCATTGTTACAAGTTCAAGACCACAACTTAATCTTACTGTAGTGGAATAATCTTCTTTATCTAAAGTCAAAGAAGTAATATGATTTACTGCTACAGCAATATCTTCATAAACGACTTTACCATTTTTTTTAACTGTTGTAAAACTAATTGTTTTCATTTTTAATTATTGTTTTTAAATTTTGACCAAATTAATTAATTTATAATGCGCTTTTTAAAAACGGTATAATTATTTATTCTTTTATAGCAATTGACAAAGTGAAATTAAAATTATTGGCATTATATTTGAAAAACTTTAGTACGTTTAATCTTAACATAAAAACCATGAAAAAAATTACTTTTTTATTATTTGCAATGTTTACCGTTTTAGTTCATTCTCAGGAAAAGAAATTTTTTCAATCTTCTCCTGAAAAATTAACTGCTGAACAGTTAGTATTTATTACTAGCGTAAATAAATATTATCCTGAATTTGCTTTAGTTAAAAATATAGTTAATATATACAGCCCAGAAAAGGAAATAGCTGAGAGTTATATTGAATATCCGAAACCACCTAATGACTGTGACGATTATTTAATAACTTTACAATCCGATAATAAACGATTAGATTACGAATTTAATTATGGTGCAGGTAACGGTAATTTAATTAATAGAGGTTCAATTTACATTGTTGGCACAGATGTCTATAAAGTAGATATCTCAATAAAAGGAAAAAGTAAAAACTTTTTTCAATTATATAAAAATGGTAAGGAAGTCTTTAGCGAGAATCCCTATAAAGGTCTTAACTAAAAAATCAAAATATGACATTTCAAGAAGCATTAGAAGAAAAAAAAGAAATTGGTGATGTTACAACAGTCCATGGCTTAGAATTTAAAGTGTACGTTTCCCCGTACAATCTTGCAGATTTTGAAAATTGGAGAGATTTTTATTTTAAAAATAATTTTGATTTTAATGCTGTAAAATTCACTGATGAAGTCGCTAAACTATATTCTACAGATTCACGATTTAAAGTTTATGGTCTTTACCAATTAGGAACAATAATATCGACGCAAGTATTAAAAGATTATTAAAAGAAACCAGTAAATAAACCCCAATAAAACGGGGTTTTTTTATGTTCAAAATTTTTCTGCTTTAAGATTTGTATAATTAGAATAAAGTGTATATCATTACAAAACGAAAGTTCTATGATAGAAAGGAATAACAAAGCGTTGAAAACCAAAAACTTAACGGTTTTAAAGTGTATATAATGTGAACTATAATTTATATTATGTAAAATAGAATATTTAGAAACCTACCCAATATATGTATGAGCAATTAAAATGTTATTAAAAGAATTATTGGTTCGTTGTTTCTTATGCAGTCTTCTTATTTTGAAGAAGATTATTTAGAATTTCAATAACTTTTACAGTTTCAAACCATAAAAAACACTTTTTAAAGCCTGTGTACCAGTAAACTTTAACATTTCCTTAAAATAATCACATTCTCGCAAAGATGCTTTCATTGTAAGACTTTATTTTATTATTTTTACATTCGATACTTCAAAAAAATTATCAAACATATGAATACAATCGCTGAGCATATTGCAGATTTTTTAAAAGAATACCCACCATTTGATAATTTAACTTTTCAGGAATTATCTGATATTGCTACGAATATTCGTGTCATCAATTTAGAGAAACACGCTGTATTATTTCAAATCAATGATTTGCTTCATGATAGCTTTTATGTTGTAGCTTCTGGTGTCATAAATTTAACTACAATTGCAGATGCCGAAGAAACTATTATAAACAAATGTCATGAAGGTGATATTTTTGGCTTACGTCCGTTTTTTGCCAAGAATAACTACATGATGACAGCAAAAGCACGTGAAGAAAGTATTATTTATGCGATTCCAATTGCTGTATTCAGACCTTTTGTTGCAAACAATTCAGATGTTTTAAACTTTCTGTTAGAAAATTTTGCAATCAATTCAAGACACGCAAAAGATAATGTAAATTCTAACGGAAAATTAATTTCTGACACTGCATTCTATGTAGATCAGCAGTCAGAAATGCAATATATTCAATCACTTGCCTATAATACTTCTCCATTAACAACTGAATCAGACAAGATTATCAAAGATGTTGCAATCCTGATGACAGAATCTATGGTTGATAATATTGTGATTTGCGAAAAAAACAATCCAATTGGTATTGTAACCAATGCTGATTTATCATCAAAAATTGCGACAGGCCGCTATCCTATCACAGAATCAATTGACAAGATTATGTCTTCGCCAGTGGTAACGGTGATTGAAAATGTATCATTGGCCGAAGCACAATTGTTGATGCTGAAACATAATGTGACGCATTTATGTGTTACTAAAGATGGTACAAATAAATCTGCTGTTAAAGGAATTATCTCTGAGCACGATTTAATTGTGGCACAAGCCAGTAATCCAGGTGTTTTGATTAAAGAAATTAAACGCTCTCAGCTTCCAAAAGATCTAAAACAAATACGTGATCGTTTGGCTGACCTGATTCAAAATTCGATTCAGAAAAACATTCCTATTTCTCATGTGAGTAATATTGCAAGTGAAATAAATCTGGCGATAATAAAACGTGCTGTCGAATTGTCTATTTTAGATTTAGGCTCACCTCCTGCCCGATTTGCATGGTTAAGTATTGGTAGTCAGGGACGAAAAGAGCAATTATTACTTACAGATCAGGATAGCATTCTGATCTTTGAAGATGTTGCACCTGACAAATACAGAGAAGTAAAAGATTACTTTTTAAGACTGGCAAAAAGAACGACTTCGATCTTAGAAAAAGTCGGTTACGAATATTGTCCAAACGGACATATGGGAAGTAATATGCTTTGGTGTAAATCATTGACAGACTGGACGAAACAATACAATAGCTGGATGAATACTCCAGGTGAAAACAGTAATGATTTGAGTAGTATTTTCTTTGATTATGAAATTGTTTTTGGAGAACCAAAAATTGAAGAAGTAATCGAAAGTGTTATTTTTAAAAACGCAGTAAATAATACTTTATTCTTTGACTTTTTAGGAAATGATGCTTTAAGGAGAAATTCACCACTGAGCTTTTTCAAAAAGTTTATCGTAGAAGAAGAAGGTCCTCAGAAAGACAAATTTGATATCAAAACCCGTGCATTGATGCCGTTAATTGATTCTGCACGTTTATTGATTTTGAATGCCAATATTAAAGGAATAAAAAACACCTACTTAAGATTCAAGCAATTAGCCATAACAGATTCTAAGAATGCTGAAATATATTTGAGCTGTGCCGAGGCGTTTTTGACCTTGTCAAAATTTAGAACTGTTGAAGGATTAAAGAACGATGATTCCGGACAATATATTAATTTGCGAGAAATGTCTAAAACAGACAAAGAAAAGTTAAAAAATGCCTTAACCCCAATGAGAGACCTTGAGGAACTGATTAAGAGTAAATTTCAACTTACACAATTCTCATAAGTATGCTAGACTGGATTAAAAATATCAACAAAGAGTATCCGGATTTCTGGAAAGAATACTTAACTAAATTTGAAACAAAACCGAACCGTTTTGTAGTTTTATCTACAGAAACTTCGGGATTGAACCCTTCGAAAGATGTTATTTTATCTCTGGGTGCTTTTTCTGTAATTGACGACGGAATTGTTATAAAAGATAATTTTGAAGCCGTTTTACTGCAATACAAATTTTTGCAGGATAACGGACTTTCGAATGAATTCATCATTGAAAGTAAAATGATCAAAATGCCTGAACCGGATGCTATTGAAGCATTTGTAAATTTTATAGGCAATTCTATTTTGGTTGGTCATCATATCAATTTTGATATCGAAATGCTAAATGCCGCTTTAGAACGTCTGGATTGCGGAAGATTAAAAAATGAAGCTTTAGATGTCGACATGATGTATCGCAAATTAATGGATATCAACGACAAACAGTTTTCTCTGGACGATCTAAGTGAAATTTATAAAATTCCAAAAAGCGACAGAAACTCTTCTTCTGAAGACGCTTATAAAATTGCGCTCTTGTTTTTGAAATTAAAATCGAGATTGGGGATTAAGTAAAATTTTTAAACCATATAAGTTATTATAAGGAAATTTAAGTTTAGAATCTCTGCCAAGTATAAAAAGATTAAAATGTCAGACTGAGCGAAGTCGAAGTCTCGCTAAGTGATTCAACGCATTTTTGTCATCCCGAGGAACGAGGGATCTTCGTAGGTAGTTCGACAATTTACAAAAATCACTTTGTGTTAGTTTCTTGTGAAGATCCCTCGTTCCTCGGGATGACAAGATTGTGGCTACTTTGACAAAAATCATCTAGATAAAACATATAAAAAATGCCTCTTAAAATCTAAGAGGCATTTTTATTTCTATTTAGTTCAGAATTAAGAAATTCTTTCTTTCATAATCTCTTCTACAATTTCCGGATTTAATAATGTTGAAGTATCTCCAAAATTAGAAAAATCTCCTTCTGCTATTTTACGTAAAATTCTACGCATGATTTTTCCTGAACGTGTTTTTGGCAGACCGGAAACAAACTGAATTTTATCCAATTTTGCAATTGGTCCAATGTGGTCAGAAATATACTGATTAATTTCTTTTGTTAAGTTAGCTCTGTCTCTGTACTCTCCGGTTTCTTTCAGGATTACAAAACCATACAAAGCATTTCCTTTTATTTCATGTGGGAATCCAACAATCGCAGACTCTGCAACTGCAGGATGCTCGTTGATAGCATCTTCAATTGGCGCTGTTCCCAGATTATGTCCTGAAACAATTACAACATCATCTACTCTACCCGTAATTCTATAATACCCTACTTCATCTCTTAAAGCGCCGTCTCCTGTAAAATATTTACCCGGGAAAGCAGAGAAATAAGTATCCTTATAACGTTGGTGATCTCCCCAAATAGTCCTTGCAATTCCTGGCCATGGAAATTTAATACACAAACTACCTACAACTTGATTTCCTTCGATTTCATTGCGTTTTTCATCCATTAAAACTGGCTGGATTCCCGGTAATGGCAAAGTCGCATATGTAGGCTTTGTAGGCGTCACAAAAGCAATTGGCGAAATCATGATTCCACCTGTTTCTGTTTGCCACCATGTATCTACAACGGGACATCTCTTGTCTCCAACGTGGTCATTAAACCAGTGCCACGCCTCTTCGTTGATTGGTTCTCCAACAGATCCAATTACTTTTAGCGATTTTAGAGGATATTTTTGGATATAATCTAAACTTTCTTTTGCTAAAGAACGAATTGCTGTTGGTGCTGTATAAAACTGAGTTACTTTATGTTTTTCGATAATTTCCCAAAAACGGCTGAAATCAGGATAAGACGGAACACCTTCAAAAATTACAGTTGTTCCTCCATTCAATAATGGTCCGTATAATATATAAGAGTGACCTGTAATCCAACCGATGTCAGCAGTACACCAGAAAATATCATTTTCTTCATGACTGAAAACATTTTTAAAAGTATAAGCAGTATACACCATATATCCGGCTGTGGTATGTACCATTCCTTTTGGTTTTCCTGTTGAACCTGAAGTATACAAAATAAACAAAGGATCTTCAGCATCCATAATCTCAGCAACACTATTATCCAGTGCCTGATCTAATAAAGGCTGCAACCATTCGTCACGTCCTTCTTTCATTTTGATCTGAGTATTGGTTCTTTTTACAACCAATACTTTAGAAACAGTCGGACAAGTCTCTAATGCTTCGTCTACAATTCCTTTTAGGTCAATGTTTTTGTTTCCTCTGTAACCTCCATCAGAGGTAATTACCATTTTGCATTCGCAATCGTTGATCCTTGCAGAAACTGCCGAAGCTGAAAATCCTGCAAAAATAACGGAGTGAATAGCACCAATTCTGGCACATGCCAAAACAGAAACAGCTAATTCAGGAATCATTGGTAAATAAATACAAACTCTGTCTCCTTTACGAACACCTTGCTCACGCAAAACATTCGCCATTTTCGAAACTCTTTCGTAAAGTTCGTTATATGTTATATGTAAAGCACTTTCAGAAGGATCATTCGGTTCAAAAATAATAGCCGTTTTTTCTCCTCTTTTACTTAAGTGTCTATCAATGCAATTTTTGGTAATGTTAACTTTTGCTTCAGTAAACCATTTCACTTCGGCATCAGCCATATTAAAATCAACTACTTTTTCCCATTGTTGGTACCAGGTAAAATTTTCCTCAGCTATCTTCCCCCAAAACTTCCTTGGCTCCCTTATTGACTTATTGTAATGTTTAAAATATTGTTCTAAATTTTCAATTTTATAATAACTCATACGTTTTTGGAATTTTTTTATAAATGTATTAAATATCAGCGTATTCTTAAAATTATTTAATTCATAAATTTTACCAAAAAAAAACACATATTAAAAAAAATATTGTCTTTTTCTATATATAATACAAATTTTTACTTTTTCGAACAAAAAAGCGTATCGCAAAAAAGGCACAATAAATGAATATCATGCCTTTTATTTTTAACAATTTCAATAACAATTAATTTTGTAATTCTGCATTACAATGCTTGTTCCTATTTTGAAAATAGTAGCATCTTTATTAATTAAAATGAAACTTCAACAAGTATACTTATTACTAAACATACCCCTTCATTAGGGATTAGCTTCACTTAACTTAGTTATTTACAGAAGTTAAGTGAATGCAATATGCATCTATATCCATTTTTCTTAATAAGTGCTTACTAATTCAAAATATTACATAAAACAGAGATACAGTGCAAATCCCACATTCGAACGTGTGGTAATTCCCAATTTATTATCCAATTTTTTTCATTGCAGTCATTGATTCTCTCAACCATGTTCCTACTTCTTCGATAGGATGTTGACGAATTTCTTTGTTTACTGCAATTAAAATAGCATTGTCTACTCCGTTAGAAGTTGAGAATGGTTTTCCTATAATGTTAGTTTCAACAGTTTTCATGTATTCAGTCAATAATGGCTTACATGCATGATCGAATAAGTAACAACCATATTCTGCTGTATCAGAAATAACACGGTTCATTTCGAACAATTTCTTTCTTGCAATTGTGTTTGCGATTAATGGCAATTCGTGTAATGACTCATAATAAGCTGATTCTTCGATTATACCTGCTTCTGTCATTGTTTCAAAAGCCAATTCTACACCAGCTTTTACCATTGCAATCATCAATACTCCGTTATCAAAATATTCCTGCTCTGAAATTGGAGCATCTTGTGGAGCTGTTTTCTCAAAATTAGTTTCTCCTGTAGCAGCTCTCCATGTTAATAAATTTTTATCGTCATTAGCCCAGTCAATCATCATTGTTCTTGAGAATTCTCCTGAGATAATATCATCCTGGTGTTTTTGGAACAACGGACGCATAATGTCTTTTAATTCTTCTGCGATTTCGTAAGCCTCAATTTTTGCAGGGTTTGAAAGACGATCCATCATATTCGTAATACCACCATGTTTTAAAGCTTCTGTGATAGTTTCCCATCCGTATTGAATTAATTTTGAAGCATAAGCAGGATCGATTCCTTTTTCTACCATTTTATCAAAACATAAAATAGATCCGGTTTGCAATAATCCGCAAAGGATTGTTTGCTCACCCATTAAATCTGATTTTACTTCAGCTACGAAAGATGATTTCAAAACTCCAGCTTTATGTCCACCAGTTGCTACAGCGTAAGCTTTTGCCTGATCTAAACCAAAACCGTTTGGATCATTCTCCGGGTGAACTGCAATAAGTGTTGGTACACCAAATCCTCTTTTATATTCTTCACGAACTTCAGATCCCGGACATTTAGGCGCACACATAATAACTGTGATGTCTTTACGAATCTGCATTCCTTCCTCAACAATATTAAAACCGTGAGAATAAGACAAAGTAGATCCTTCTTTCATTAATGGCATAATGGCGGTAACTACAGCAGTATGCTGCTTGTCTGGTGTTAAGTTACAAACTAAATCAGCAGTTGGAATTAATTCTTCATAAGTACCTACTTTAAATCCGTTTTCAGTAGCATTTTTATAAGAAGCTCTTTTTTCAGCAATTGCATCTGCACGTAAGGCATATGAAATGTCTAAACCAGAATCTCTCATGTTTAAACCTTGATTTAAACCTTGTGCACCACAACCTACGATGACAACTTTTTTTCCTGCTAATGCTGAAATTCCGTCTGCAAATTCTGATTGCTCCATAAATTCGCAAACTCCTAATTGTTCTAATTGTAATCTAAGTGGTAATGTATTGAAATAATTTGCCATTTTGTTTTTAATATTTAATGAATTGTAAATTATAATAATTGAGTTAATAAGTAAGTTAAAATGATACTATTTGAATGTTTCTAATAATGTTGAAATTTCCATTTTTTCTTTAGAAACCGATATTCTTCCCGAACGTACAAATTGCATAATGCCGTAAGGTTTAAATTTTGCATATAATTCTTCTATTTCTGAACGTCTTCCTGATTTCGAAATCACAAAGAAATCACGGGAAACAGTAACAATTGTAGATTGGCTGTCTTTGATGATATTCTGAATTTGTTTTTCATCAAACAGCAAACTTGAAGCTATTTTGAATATTGCATTTTCTAAATAAATGGTCTCTTCATCTGTATGATAAAATGCTTTTATCACTTCGATTTGCTTCTCTATCTGGCCTACAATATTCTTAACCCATTTTTCTGTTGTTTCTACAACAATAATAAATCTGGAAACATTCTCTATTTCTGATTCTGAAACGTTTAGACTTAATATATTAATGTGACGCTTTAAGAATATACCTGATATTCTATTTAGCAATCCAACATTATTTTCTGAATATACCGATATGGTAAATGTTTTATCTTCCATTTGTTTTTAGTTTATTTTGTTTCAGGTTTCACGTTTCAAGCTCTACAACTTGAAACAAAATAAACCTGAAACTTGAAACTTCTTTTTTAGCTTAATCTAATTTCAGAAACACAAGCTCCTGTTGGAATCATTGGGAACACATTGTTCTCTTTCTCTACCATAACTTCCAAGAAATATGAATCTTTTGAAGCCATCATTTCTGCAACAGCAGCATCTAAATCTTCTCTTTGTGTTACTTTTTTAGACTTGATATAATATCCTTCGGCAATTGCAACAAAATTTGGATTGATCATATTTGTCGAAGCGTATCTGTTGTCAAAAAACAATTCCTGCCACTGACGAACCATTCCTAAGAATTCATTGTTTAAGATCACAATTTTTACAGGTACTTTAGTCTGAAAAATAGTTCCTAATTCCTGAATCGTCATCTGGAAACCTCCATCACCAATAATAGCCACTACTTCACGATCCGGTCTTCCCATTTTGGCTCCAATTGCAGCCGGCAAAGCAAATCCCATTGTTCCTAAACCTCCGGAAGTTATATTGCTTTTTGTTGAATTAAATTTCGCATAACGACAAGCAAACATTTGGTGTTGTCCAACGTCAGAAACTATAATAGCATCACCTTTTGAGTGTTTGTTAATCATTTCCATGGTTTCACCCATCGAAATACCTTTATTATTGGTTGGGTTTAATTCTTCTTTTATAACAGCATCAAATTCTATTTTATCGAATTCCTTAAATTCATTGTGCCATGACTCATGAGAATTCTTTTCGATCAAAGGCAATAGCGCGTTCAAGGCTTCTTTTACATCTCCTAAAACTGCCACTTCCGTTTTTACGTTTTTATCTACTTCTGCAGGATCAATTTCAAAGTGAATTACTTTTGCCTGTTTTGCATAAGTCTTCAAACTTCCTGTTACACGGTCATCAAAACGCATTCCCAATGCAATCAGAACATCACATTCGTTTGTCAGTTTATTGGGTCCGTAATTTCCGTGCATTCCTAACATACCAACGTTTAACGGATGATCTGTTGGCAAAGCTGACAATCCTAAAATTGTCCAGCCTGCAGGAATTCCTGATTTTTCAATAAAAGCTTTAAGCTGTTCTTCGGCCTGACCAAGAATGATTCCCTGACCAAAAACAATAAATGGTTTTTTGGCGCTATTAATCAAAGCTGCAGCTTCGGCTACTTTATCTAATTTTAATTTCGGAACCGGCACATAACTTCTAATTCCGGTGCATTTTTCATAACTAAATTCAAACTCATCAAACTGAGCGTTTTTAGTAATATCGATTAATACAGGTCCCGGACGTCCGGAACGTGCGATATAAAAAGCTTTCGCAATGATTTCAGGAATTTCTGAAGCTTCAGTTACCTGATAATTCCATTTGGTAACCGGAGTCGAAATTCCAATAATATCCGTTTCCTGAAAAGCATCAGAACCCAACAAATGTTTCCCAACCTGTCCTGTAATACAAACCATTGGTGTAGAATCGATCTGAGCATCTGCAATTCCGGTTACTAAATTTGTAGCTCCGGGACCTGAAGTTGCAATTGCAACCCCAACTTTTCCTGTAGCTCTGGCGTAACCTTGCGCCGCGTGCGTTGCACCTTGTTCGTGACGAACTAAAACATGGTGTAATTGATCCTGAAATTTATATAATTCGTCGTAAACAGGCATTATGGCTCCTCCAGGATATCCGTAAACCAAGTCTACTCCTTCTGCTAATAAACATCTAATAACGGCTTCTGCCCCTGATATTTTTATCTTTCCCATTTTGGTATCTTTTTCTTCAATCTCTCCCACAAATGAAGGAGAGTTCAGATCTATATTGTTGTCTTTCAATAATTCCTTCATCTTTTTTTGAATTTTGAAATTAAATTTTGAAATTGTAATTGAATACTATTTATCAGTAACGCAACCTGTAGAAGCGCTTGAAACCGATCTTGCGTATTTAAGCAAAACTCCTTTGGTAACTTTTAAAGGAGGCTGAACCCAACTCGCTTTACGAGCTGCAAATTCTTCGTCAGATATCTTCAGGTCAATGGTATTTTTCACGGCATCGATTGCGATTAAATCACCATCTTTTACCAGAGCAATACCACCACCATCATATGCTTCCGGTGTAATATGTCCTACGACAAAGCCATGTGAACCTCCGGAGAATCGGCCGTCTGTGATAAGAGCACAGCTGCTTCCTAATCCGGCTCCGATAATTGCAGATGTAGGTTTCAGCATTTCAGGCATTCCCGGACCACCTTTTGGTCCACAATACCTGATGACGACTACATTACCCGGTTTTATCTTTCCGGCCTCAAGACCAGGTATTACTTCAAACTCTCCTTCGAAAACTACAGCAGGACCTTCGAAATATTCTCCTTCTTTTCCGCTAATTTTTGCAACAGCACCTTCAGAAGCAAGATTTCCGTATAAAACCTGAATATTTCCTGTTGGTTTTAAAGCTTTCTGAATTTCATGAATAACTTGTTGCCCGTCTTGTAAATCCGGAGTAGTTGCTAAATTCTCCGCTACTGTTTTTCCGGTTACAGTCAGACAATCTCCGTGAATTAATCCTACTTTTAATAAATATTTCATGATAGAAGGAATACCTCCCACTTCGTGAATATCTTCCATCATATATTTTCCACTTGGCTTCATGTCCGCCAATACTGGTGTTTTATCATTGATTGCCTGAAAATCATCCAGGGTAATTTCGATATCTACCGCGTGGGCCATTGCGATTAAGTGCATAACTGCATTTGTAGAACCTCCTAGAACAGCAACAATAGTTATTGCATTTTCGAAAGCTTTGCGAGTCATGATGTCTCTTGGCTTAATATCTTTTTCTAATAATATCTTAATAGCTTCTCCTGCTGCAAGACATTCGTCTCTTTTGTCCTGACTTAAAGCAGGATTAGAAGAGCTGTAAGGCAAACTCATTCCTAATGCCTCAATTGCTGAAGACATTGTATTTGCAGTATACATTCCGCCGCAAGCACCTGCTCCGGGACATGCATTCTGAATAACACCTTTAAAATCTTCCGGAGTAATTTCGTTTTTTACTTTTTTCCCTAAAGCTTCAAAAGCAGAAACAATATTCAGGGATTCACCTTTCCATTTTCCGGAGTGAATTGATCCTCCGTAAACCATAATAGATGGGCGGTTTAAACGTCCCATAGCGATTAATGCTCCAGGCATATTTTTATCACAACCAGGAATTGCTATAATACCATCGTACCATTGTGCGCCTGCAACTGTTTCTATAGAATCTGCAATTACATCACGGGAAACCAATGAATAACGCATTCCTTCAGTACCATTCGAAATTCCGTCACTAACACCAATAGTATTAAAAATAAGTCCGACCAGATTTGCATCCCAAACACCTTTTTTGACATCTTTTGCTAAATCATTCAGGTGCATGTTACAAGTATTACCATCGTAACCCATGCTCACAATACCAACCTGAGCCTTTTTCAAATCTTCTTCAGTTAAACCAATACCATACAACATCGCTTGCGCCGCAGGTTGTGTTTGATCTTGAGTGATGGTTTTGCTGTACTTATTTAATTCCATTATGTGTTAATTTATTTTAATTTTTGTTCAAAAAAAAACCTTCCAGTACTTGGAAGGTTTCTAATATATTTTTTCAATTATATTTATACCATTCCCGATGCAGATGTGTGAATCACATTGACAACAACGACAGAAGTAATAATAATTGAGATTTGCATCATTTATTTTTTTAGTGTCACAAAAGTATGAAAACTTATACGACTAAAAAAATAAAATCTCAACATTTCACATACTTCTTGTTATTTATTTCATCATTTTAATAAAAACCTTAAACAATTGTCGACTGACCAATATGAACATTGTCATTATTAAAATAAAGCAAGTCATCTTTGCTGAAAATAAAATTAGAAACAAACTCCCCTACTTCATTTGTACCGAATTTTGAATCTGGTTTCAGGTCAATTGTAACGACTTTATATTCGATTGCTTTTTCAACCGCCTGATAAATTACATTTGCTTCTTTGAATAAACCAAAATGTTCTAACAGCATCGCCGCTGATAAAATTGAAGCAATTGGATTGGCAATATTTTTTCCTTTTGCCTGAGGATAAGAACCATGAATTGGCTCGAAAAGTGCATTTTTTTCTCCCAAAGAAGCTGAAGCCAATAATCCGATAGATCCTGTAATAACACTTGCTTCATCTGATAAAATATCTCCAAACAAATTCTCTGTCAAAATCACATCAAATTGTTTTGGATTCAAAATCAATTGCATTGCTGCGTTATCCACAAATAAAAAATCTAAAGCTACATCCGGATAATTAAGGCTTACTTTCTGAACTACTTTTCTCCATAATCTTGAGGTTTCCAAAACATTTGCTTTGTCAACCATTGTCAGCTTTTTGCGTCGGTTTTGTGCTGACTTAAAAGCTAAATGTGCAATTCTGGTAATTTCTTCTTCTGAATATTCACATAAATCCGAAGCATGTGTTCCTTCTTCATTTAATGTCTTTGCTCCAAAATAAGCACCACCGGTTAATTCTCTGAATATAGTAAAATCAGCTCCGTCGATAATTTCTCTTTTTAAAGGGGAAGCATCAATTAATGATTTGTACGGTTTTATAGGACGAATGTTTGCAAACAGACCTAATTCTTTACGAAGTTTCAATAATCCCTGCTCCGGACGAACTTTTGCATTAGGATTATTGTCATATTTAGGATCTCCAATTGCCCCAAACAAAACGGCATCTGTATTCAGACAAAGATTTAGTGTTTGCTCCGGCAGCGGATTTCCTGTTTTGTCAATAGCAATTGCGCCCATAAGAGCTTCCTCAAAAACAAATTCATGATTGTACACCTCGCCTATTGCATATAATGCTTTTTTGGCCTGTGCGATTACCTCTGGTCCAATTCCGTCTCCTGGTAAAACTGCTATTTTCAAATTCATAATGCCTCGTTCTTTATGTATTTAAATTTTGATTTTTTCTCTTTCTTCTTTCTTCTGTTCTCTTTTCAACTAGCTTCTTACTAAATCTCCTTCGATTTTAGAAGCTTCAATAATTTGATGAATATCTGCATCGATAACTTCTTTTTTGATATCAGCAAATTTCAAAAATTCAATGTATACAATATCCAATTGCACTTTTGTCAATTCGTAACCTACCTTTTTAGCACGGTAAGCCAAAGCAGCTCTTCCGCTTCTTGCTGTCAGGATAATTGATGATTCGTTTACACCAACATCAAGCGGATCCATGATTTCGTACGTTGCTCTGTTTTTGATTACACCATCCTGGTGAATTCCTGAGCTGTGTGCAAAAGCATTAGCACCAACAATAGCTTTGTTTGGCTGCACGATCATTCCCATACTTTCAGAAACCAATCGGCTCATTTCGTTTAATTCTCTTGTATTGATATTGGTATCAAGATTTAAGTAAGGGTGTTGTTTAAAGATCATTACTACTTCTTCAAGTGCTGTATTTCCTGCTCTTTCTCCTATACCATTAATAGTACATTCTATTTGTCTTGCTCCATTTATAGCACCTGCAATAGAGTTTGCAGTTGCCATTCCTAAATCATTATGACAGTGACATGAAAGGATCACGTTTTCGATTCCTTTTACGTTTTCTCTTAGATATTTAATCTTCGCTCCGTATTCTTCCGGTAAGCAATATCCTGTTGTATCAGGGATATTCAATACGGTAGCTCCGGATTTGATCACTTCTTCACAAACTTTCGCAAGGAATGCGTTATCTGTTCTTCCGGCATCTTCTGCATAAAACTCAACATCTTCTACATAAGATTTTGCATGAGCTACAGCATATTTTGCTCTGGCGATAATATCTTCTCTTGTGGTATTTAATTTATGGAGTATGTGAGATTCAGATGTTCCGATTCCTGTGTGGATTCTAGGTCTTTTAGCATGCTTTAAGGCAGCTGCAGCAACATCAATGTCGTTTTTTACGGCTCTTGTTAGTCCGCAGACGGTTGCATTTTCTACAATTTTACAAATCTCAGAGACCGATAAAAAATCGCCCGGACTTGACACAGGAAAACCTGCTTCGATAACGTCAACTCCCATTTTATCAAGTCGTTCTGCGATAACTAATTTTTGCTTAGTATCTAACTTACATCCTGGAACTTGTTCGCCGTCGCGCAAAGTGGTGTCAAAAATTTGAACTTTCTCTCTATTCATATTCATTTATTTAATGTAATTTCACATCTTGATAACAAATATATATTGTACTTCTTCAGTACGAAATTCATTTTAATGAAATTATACTGTTCATAACGCAATTTATAACGTGTTAATCTACTAAAAACCAATAAGTTATATTATTATATTTTACAATGGCTAACCATCAAAAAGATTTCTTATTTGTATTAATAAAATCACTTTCTAAATCCGAAAAAAGACAGTTTAAGATTTTTGCAAGCCGTTTAGAGACGAGTTCTAATACTAAATTCATCGAATTATTTAATATTTTAGATAAATCTGAAAACTATGATGAAAAGCTTATTCTGAAAAGCGGGATCATTAAAAAAGTACAGCTATCTAACTTAAAATCATACTTATACAAACAAATTCTGGTAAGTATCAGATTGAATATTCCGAGTCAGAACATTCGTTATCAATTACGGGAACAGATAGATTTTGCAGGTATTTTATACAATAAAGGTTTATACAAACAGAGTTTGAAAATTCTGGACAAGACAAAAATCATTGCGCTTGAAAATGATGAGAAATATATGGCGTATGAGATTGTAGAATTCGAAAAACTAATCGAATCACAATATATTACCCGTAGTATTCAGGGACGTGCCGATGAATTGGTGATTCAGGCTAAAGAATTGAACTATCGCAATACAATCTCCAGTAAATTATCTAATTTATCACTTCAGCTTTACGGAATCATGTTGAAAACCGGTTATGTAAAAAATGATGAAGAGTATACTTATATTGATGATTATTTTAATAAACATATTGCGAAACTGGATGAAAGCAAATTTGGCTTCCGCGAGAAATATTGGTTTTACAACGCCAATCTATGGCGAAGTTTTCTAGTTCAGGACTTTCTGGCGAGTTATAAGTTTGCTTATAAATGGGTAAGATTGTTTTACGATAATCCGAACATGATTTATCAGAATCCGGTGTTTTTCCTTAAAGGAAACCATTATTTTCTGGAGTCTTTGTATATGTTGAAATACAAATCGAATTTCAAAAAATATTTAACGCTTTTAGAAGAAACAATTGAAGATCCTAAATTCCCGGTAAACGATAACATTGCCTCGCTTTCATTTTTATATCTTTATAACAATAAGCTGAATTATCATATTCTGGAAGGTACTTTTGCAGAAAGTGAATATTTGATTCCTGAGATTTTAGAGAAGATTAAAATTCACAGCGAACATCTTGATGAACATCACGAGATGTTGTTTTTCTATAAAATTGCTTCTATTTATTTTGGAAACGAGAAGTACAATGAATGCATTTATTATCTGGATAAAATCATCAACAACAGAAACTTAAGCATGCGTGAGGATTTAATGTGTTTTGCGAGACTTTTGTCTTTGATCGCGCATTATGAATTAGGAAAGGATTATTACCTTGAAAATCACCTGAAAAGCACTTATAAGTTTCTGCTCAAAATGAACGACTTACATGAAGTTCAAAAGGAAATCATTAAGTTTCTGAGAAACTTAAATAACTTTTATCCTGCGGATATTAAGAAAGAATTCAAAAAAATGCATGCCCGTTTTGTTGAACTTGAAAAGAACACTTACGAAAAAAGAGCTTTCTTGTATCTGGATATCATTTCTTGGCTGGAAAGTAAAATAGAGAATCGCAAAATTGCTGATATTATTAAGGAAAAAGCAAAATTGAATAGCCGTTAGGCGGGCAAAATTCCAAAAAACAAAAATCCAAAATTCCAAAAAGGTCTAAAAAAACATGGTTTTCAGACCTTTTTTTTATTTCTCCCTCAGTCGAAATCACACACTTTACACTAAAAACTAAACCCTACATGTTTCAAAAAACTGTAGGGTTTACCAATAAAACGTAAAAAATCCCAGACTCCAACACAATTGGAATTTGGGATTTTTTTATCTTGGAATTTCTAAAAAATTTATTCCACAATATTAGAGCTTTTTACATAGAAATTTTTATCTACTTCAACTGTACGTTTGTCGCTTGTCGTTTTTTCTGACTTCCATTCTGTCGTGGGTTTCAACCATATTTCTTCGCCGTTTAGGATTACTTTTACCGGCATATCAAATTTCGCAACACAGTTGGTCCAGTGATATCCAAAAGATCCGTTTTTAAAAATATATTCAAAAACCGGAATTTGGGTTGTGGTTAAATACTGCGCAAAAACCCTGTTAAAATTGATCCCTGATTGCATATTGATATACTCCTGAATTTGTTTACCTGTAACAGTTTGATGGTAAAAAGTACTGTTTAAACCTCTTAAAATTGATTTCCATTTTGCATCATCATTAATCACCTGACGAATCATATGCAGCATATTAGCACCTTTTGGATACATATCTCCGGATCCTTCATTATTTACATCATAATGACCAATAATAGGTTTATCATTCTGAATGTTTCTTCTGCACCCGATCACATATTCTGCGCCTGCATCTCTTCCGTAATAATATTCAACAAAAAGGCTTTCAGAATAATTAGTAAAGCTCTCATGAACCCACATATCTGCAATATCTTTATAGGTAATGTTATTGGCAAACCATTCATGTCCGGATTCGTGAATAATTATAAAATCGAATTTTAATCCCCATCCGGTACCGCTTAAATCTTTCCCGCGGTATCCCATTTTATAATCATTCCCGTAAGTCACACTGCTTTGATGCTCCATTCCTAAATAAGGTGCTTCTACCAATTTATAGCTGTCTTCGTAAAACGGATACGGTCCAAACCAGTTTTCAAAAGCTTTTAGCATCCTTGGAGCGTCTTTAAAATGTTCTTTTGCAATTGCCAGATTATCTCTTAAAACATAGTAACTACAATCTAAATCGCCTTTTTCTCCCTTATACTTCTCAGAAAAATTTACATAATCGCCAATATTGATATTAACACCATAATTGTTAATTGGGTTCGAAACATACCAATTAAAAGTTTTCGTGCCGTCTTTTTCTTTTTTAACGCTTTTCAGCCTTCCATTAGAAACATCCGTTAAATCTCCCGGAACATTCACACTAATCAGCATATTTTCGACTTCGTCATACATATGGTCCTTGTTTGGCCACCAGACACTGGCGCCTAATCCCTGACAAGATGAAGCAATAAAGTCTTTTCCGTTTTTATCCTTTTTCCAGGTAATTCCACCATCCCAAGGCGGATTGACAGCTTCTTTAGGTTTTCCGCCAAATGAAATTACGATTTCGTTTGTCTCACCCACTTTTTGTGCCGCTGTTAATTGAATGAAAAAAGCGTTTCCGTCTCTTTCAAATTTCAATTCTTTTCCATCTTGCGTTACTTTGTAGATCTGCATAGGTTCCTGCAAATCAATCTGCATTTTATTGTAGTCTTTTAAAACTGTATAACGAACAGTATTTGAACCTGTAATGGTTTTGTCTTTTGGATTTACTTTTACATCTAAATGATAATATTTTAAATCCCACCAAACTCTTTCTTTTGTAATGCTTCCGCGTAAAGAATCCTGATGCGTAAAAATCGCTTCTGATTTATTCAAAAGTCCCTGAGCATTAGCTGTAAAACCAAACAAAAAGGCGATAAAAACGCCGCCAAAGTATTTTTTCATACGAAGTAAATATTTTCTTTTAAACGATATTAAGAAGGTTTTTAAATCTGCTTAAACTTTAACAAATGTAAACATTCGAATCAAGTTTTGAATGATATTGTAATCTTGATTCGGAAAATTTAGTGTTAAAATTAATTTATTCTTCTGTATTTTAGCCGATCCAAATCATTTGAATTACTTATGAAAATTACTACAATTACCGCTTTCTTATTTTTTATCTATAACGTAACGGCTCACTCACAAACTATTCCGGTTTATAAAATAGGCAATGAAATAAAGATTGATGGTGATTTATCAGACTGGAAAATGCCATTTTCAGGCCCTTTTGTAATTCATAATTCGGGAGAAAAAGCAACGCAAAATACCTTTGTTTCCCTTTCGTGGAATAATGAAAACCTTTACATCGCTTATCGGTCAGGAGATTCTAAAATAATTGGATACGCTCAGAAAAAAGATTCCAAAATTTTTAATACAGATGATCTGGTAGAGATTTTTATTGATCCTGACGGAGATGGTCAGAATTACGTTGAAATTGGAGTAAATGCTTTTTCATCAAATTATGATCTGTTAGTTACCTGCATTTCACCCAATTGCGGCGGATGGAAAGCTTCTTTGGCTTTTGATATAAAAGGAATGGAAACTGTAAGCAAAATAACTCCCGAAGGTTTTGATACTGAAATTAAAATTCCGTTTTCGAGCTTAGAAAAGATTAAAAATGGAAATTTCACTAAACCGGAAGCTGGAACAAAATGGAGAGGAAATACCTTTAGAATTGATTATGGTAAAACAACTGAATATCTTGCATTACAATATTATAAGAGTTTAAATCATGGATTTCATCAGCCTGAGGAATTTGCAGTTTTTGAATTTGTGGAGTAGCGTTGAGATGGCACACAGATGAAACGGATTCGCTACGCGAAGACGCGGATCTTACACGGATTTTTTATTCTTTTTTATTAATAGAAATTTTTAGCACGCTGAGCTAAGTCGAAGTCCCGCAAAGTGATTTAATAAACCGGAATTTGTATTTGTGAAGTACTTTTTTCTAATATTTAATTGATAAACTGTGGTATCAAATTAAATTTAACTTCAGAATAAGGTACATCATTACTAACTAAAAATTTAAAAACCTTATTATCTTCTTTCATTTTATAAATTTCAAATATAGACTTATTAGACTGAATATGAATGTTTTGCAAAAGCCGATCATTTAGATCTCCATAAACTTTATAAGTTTGTAAAAACATAGCAATTCCTTCTTTTAAAACTTTAGGATTAGTAAACTCTTTAGGAAGAAATATATTTATAAAAGAATCATTATCAATGTATATTTCTCCAGTACTATCATTAATTGGAGCAAAATTACCATAAGAAGTTTTTTCTAAAAACAGAATAAGTCTCTGACCGCTTTTTAATTCTTTAATCCTTGGATCGCATAACCATTCTTTCCAAATTAGAACTTTAATTTTTGAGCCAGATTTTCCTTTTACAAATTGACTTATCTCAAATTCGTATTCATTTTTTGAAACCTTAGAAATGGTTCCATCAACAATTAAATCTGCTTTTGAAATAACAATTGAATAAGGTAATTCACGTTTTTTGAATCCATAATTCAAAATTGGAAGCAAAAATAAAAACAGGCATACAAATAGTTTCATAGAATTATTCCTTTTAGCTAAAATAATACTTTTTTATTAGATTGAGCAAAGTCGAAGTTCTGAAAAGCTATTGTGTAAACATGACTTCGACTTAGCGCAGTCTGACAAGATTGTGCTGAAACAATCTTTAAAACTACTTCTGACGTTTCTTCAAAACATCAACAACATCATTCAGCTGAAAACCTTTTGCCTGAAGTAAAATCAAGTAATGAAATAACAAATCAGCGCTTTCGCTTAAGAACAAATCATCGTTATCATCTTTGGCTTCAATAACCACTTCTACTGCTTCTTCACCAACTTTTTGTGCAATTTTATTGATTCCTTTTTCGAATAACGAAGCCACATAACTTTTCTCAGAATCGGCATTCTCTCTTCTGGTTTTGATAGTATTTTCTAATTGAGAAATAAAACCGTAGTTTTCCTTGTTTTCTTCCTGCCAGCATGTGTCAGCACCAGTGTGACATGTTGGTCCCACAGGTTTTGCCTGAATTAGAAGTGTATCGCCATCGCAATCATTTTTAATATCAACAAGATTCAAAAAATTACCACTCTCCTCGCCTTTTGTCCAAAGTCTTTGTTTGGATCGGCTGAAAAAAGTTACTTTTTGTGTTTCTAGTGTTTTTTGAAGCGATTCTTCGTTCATATATCCCAACATCAGAACATTTTTTGTTTCTGAATCCTGAATAATTGCCGGAATCAATCCGTGTGCGCTTTTTATATCTATGTCCATATTTGTTTTAGATTTTAGAGTTCAGATTTTAGATTTTTTTGCACTCTGTATGTTTTTATTTTAGATTTTTAAATTAATATTTTGATTAATTATTGATATTGCAATTGGAATTTGAAATTTAAATATGATTTTTCTACAATCTTACTTCAATATCGTTATTTCTCAATTCTTCTTTCAACTTTTTTATTTCAATTTCTTTAAAGTGAAAAACACTCGCAGCCAAAGCAGCATCTGCTTTACCTACTTTAAAAGAATCTACAAAATGCTGAATATTTCCCGCACCTCCGGAAGCTATTATCGGAATATTTATCAATTGGGACAATTTAGCTAAAGCTTCATTTGCGAAACCATTTTTAGTTCCGTCATTGTCCATTGAGGTAAATAGAATTTCTCCGGCGCCACGTTCTGCGACTTCAACAGCCCAGTCGAATAAATTCAGTTCCGTTGGTACTTTTCCACCAACCAAATGCACGATCCATTGTCCGTTAATTTGTTTGGCATCGATTGCAACAACAACGCATTGACTTCCGAATTTTTGAGCCAAATCATTGATCAACTGCGGATTTTTTACTGCTGACGAATTGATCGAAACTTTATCTGCACCATTATTCAACAGAATTTCAACATCTTCCACAGATGAAATCCCGCCCCCAACAGTAAACGGAATGTTGATTTTCTCTGCCACACTTCGCACCATATTGACCAACGTTTTACGACGTTCTTCCGTAGCCGAAATATCAAGAAAAACCAATTCATCCGCACCTTCTGCCGAGTAAATTTCTGCCAGTTCAACCGGATCACCTGCATCACGCAAGTCAACAAAATTAACACCTTTTACGGTTCTTCCGTTTTTAATATCCAAACAGGGTATGATTCTTTTTGCAAGCATTTCTATTAGTTGTTTCACAAAGATTCGCAAAGATTCTCAGAGCTACGCAAAATTTTGTGAATCTTTGCGTTTAACTTTGTGCATCTTTGCGAAATTTCTATTTATTTAAAATATAGTTTTCTAATTGTTTCAAAGTAATTCTTCCTTCGTAAATCGCTTTCCCAATGATTGTACCTTCACAGCCTAATTCAGCTAATTTAGGCAATTCGTCAAAAGTCGAAATTCCACCGGAAGCGATGAGCTTTATGCCATTAGCTTCAGCTAATATTTTTTTATACAAATCAAAACTAGGGCCTTCAAGCATTCCGTCTTTTGCAATATCGGTACAAATAACATACTGAATTCCTTTTGTCTGATATTGTTGGATAAACGGTATCAAATCTTCATCTGAATCTTCTAACCAGCCGGAAATAGCCACTTTTTCATCCTTAGCGTCAGCACCCAGAATAATCTTTTCTGAACCGTACTCTGATATCCATTTTTCAAAAATTGCTCTGTTTTTCACCGCAATACTTCCGCCTGTAATCTGACTTGCACCGCTTTCGAAAGCTACTCTCAGATCATCATCTGATTTTAAACCGCCTCCAAAATCAATCTGCAGACTTGTTTGTGTTGCAATTTGTTCCAGGATTTTATAATTGACAATTTTACTAGATTTTGCACCATCTAAATCTACTAAATGCAAATATTCGATTCCGTGTGCCTCGAATGATTTCGCTACTTCAAGTGGATTTTCATTGTAAATTATTTTAGTATCATAATCCCCTTTTGACAAGCGAACACATTTTCCGTCGATGATATCTATAGCTGGTATTATTCTCATGCTTTTACTATTTTAAAGTTCAGATTTTAGATTTCTTAAAACTGATATTTTGATTGAAATTGATTTTTGATATGTTATTGCATTTGGAATTTAAATATTCGAATTTAATTTAAGAAAGTTATCTAAAATCTTCTCCCCAACAGCCCCACTTTTCTCAGGATGAAACTGTGTTCCATAAAAATTATCCTGCTTCAATGCTGATGCATATTCTAGCTCATAATTTGTTGTAGCAATGGCTTCAGCACAATTTGGAACATAAAAACTATGCACCAAATACATGAATTCATTATCCGGAATTCCTTTAAACAAATCTGATTTTAAATCATAAATCTGATTCCATCCCATTTGCGGTACTTTTACTTTTGGAGTGAATTTAATCACATCTGTATCAAAAATCCCTAAACCTTTCGTATTTCCTTCCTGTGACGAGTTACACATTAACTGCATTCCAAGGCAAATACCCAAAACCGGCTGCTTCAAATTTGGAATCAAACTGTCCAATCCGCTTTCTTTTAGCTTTTTCATCGCAGAACTGGCTTCGCCAACTCCAGGAAAAATCACTTTGTCAGCTGCCTGAATTTCTTCCGGATTATTACTTAAAACAGCTTTAAAACCAAGCCTTTCAATAGCAAACATAATGCTCTGAATATTTCCCGCCCCGTAATTTATTATTACTATTTTCATTAAAAAAACTTTAAGCTTTAAGCTCTAAGCTTTAGGCCCAATACCTATTGCTTATAGCTTAATGCGTTTCTACAACATTCCCTTCGTCGAAGGCAAAATCATTTTCTCTGTATCTCTTTTTACTGCCACTTTTATAGCTTTTGCAAAAGCTTTGAAAATCGCTTCAATTTTGTGGTGTTCGTTTGTTCCTTCGGCTTTGATGTTGATATTAGCTTTTGCACCGTCAGAGAACGATTTAAAGAAATGGTAAAACATTTCTGTTGGCATTTTGCCTACCATTTCTCGTTTGAATTCAGTTTCCCAAACCAGCCAGTTTCTTCCTCCGAAATCAATAGCAACCTGCGCTAAACAATCATCCATTGGCAAACAGAAACCGTAACGTTCTATTCCTAATTTGTTTCCTAATGCTTTGGCAAAAACTTCACCTAAAGCAATTGCAGTATCTTCAATTGTGTGGTGTTCGTCGACTTCAAGGTCGCCTTTTACCAAAATTTCCAAATCCATCTGCCCGTGACGCGCAATCTGATCTAACATATGATCAAAAAAAGCAATTCCCGTTTCGATTTTACTCTTTCCGGTTCCGTCAAGGTTTAAATCAATAAAGATATCCGTTTCATTGGTTTTACGGGTAATTGAAGCGGAACGTGCCTCCAGTTTCAAAAACTCGTAAATTTCCTTCCAGCTCATGGTTTGAAGAATAATAGTTTCGTCTAATTCTTCGCGTTTCGATGAGATTTCATTACTTCCAATCCCATCATTATCATTGATAAAAATCGCTTTTGCGCCCAGATTCTTAGCCAGTTCAATATCTGTCAAACGATCTCCCAAAACGAAAGAATTAGCCAGATCATACTCCGGATTATCAATATATTTGGTCAGCATTCCGGTTCTCGGCTTACGTGTTGGCGCATTGTCTTCAGGAAATGACCTGTCGATAAAAATATCATCAAACAAAACACCTTCATTTTCAAAAGCTTTTAAAATGAAATTTTGCGTTGGCCAAAACGTATCTTCCGGAAAACTATCGGTTCCTAATCCGTCCTGATTGGTCACCATAGCCAATTCGTAATCTAATTCATTGGCAATTTTAGCCAAATATTGAAAAGCTTTTGGGTAAAACTCTACTTTCTCCAAAGCATCTAACTGATAATTTTCAGGTTCTAACACAATCGTTCCGTCACGATCGATAAAAAGTACTTTTTTCATATTTTATTTTTTAAGAATAAAGAAGATAGAGAAAAGAGAATAGACTTTTCATTCTATTTCTAAAGTTCTTACATCCTTTTCTTTATTCTTTATTCTTATTCTGTTTTTTCTATTTCAATAACTTCAATTCTCTAATTAAAACTGCATTTTCCTCTGGGATTCCAATCGTAAAACGAAGGCAGTTTTCGCATAAAGGCTGCGTTGTTCTGTTGCGAATTACAATTCCTTTTGCTATTAATTCATCGTATCTTTTATTCGCATTATCTACTTTTACCAAGACAAAATTAGCTTCTGTTGGATATACTTTTTCAACAAAACTAACTTCCAGTAAAACTTTAAGTAACTCTTCTCTTTGCTCAATAATAGAGCTTATTTCCTGTTTTATTTTTTCTGAATCGTTTAAACGAACAATTGCTCTTTGCTGCGTTAATTCATTTACATTATACGGAGGTTTAATTTTATTCAAAACAGAAATCACAGCTTCTGAAGCATAACAAATCCCCAAACGAATTCCTGCCAGGCCATATGCTTTTGAAAGCGTTTGTGTAATTACTAAATTTGGATATTCATCAATTTCTGTCAACCAGCTTTCTCTGTCCGAAAAGTCGATATAAGCTTCATCAATTACCACCAAACCTTTAAAATTCTGAAGCAATTTCACTACACTTTCATCTGAAAAAGAATTTCCGGTTGGGTTGTTTGGCGAGCATAAAAAGATAATTTTAGTATTATCATCAACAGCATCTAAAATCTTTTCTACTTGTGGCTGAAAATCTGCCGAAAGCAAAACTTCTCTGTTTTCAACAGCATTAATATTCGCCAAAACACTGTACATTCCGTATGTTGGCGGCAATGAAATAATATTGTCAGTTTTCGGTTCACAGAAAGCCCTAAAAAGTAAATCTAATACTTCATCACTTCCGTTTCCTAATAAAATCTGACTAGACTTTACATTATTATTTTTAGCCAGAATTGCTTTAACTGAATTCTGCTGTGGATCAGGATAACGATTTACTCCATTTTGAAATGGATTTTCATTCGCGTCCAAAAAAATCATTTTGGCAGTATCAAAA
This sequence comes from Flavobacterium frigidimaris, assembly GCA_900129595.1. Taxonomy (GTDB): domain Bacteria; phylum Bacteroidota; class Bacteroidia; order Flavobacteriales; family Flavobacteriaceae; genus Flavobacterium; species Flavobacterium frigidimaris. The sequence continues at coordinate 75,819 of FQWG01000015.1, forward strand.
TCTTCAAACTCATCTCTGGCAGATGAATAAGGCTTTAATATTTTCACGTTTTCACGTGTTATGTTGTTTATATTGAATTCCATTATCGTAATTTTTAAGAAGAGTATAGAAAATAGAGAATAGACTTAATTCTATATTCTTTAATCTCTTTTCTTTATTCTATGTTCTATTTCCTTTACTCTAAACTAGCCAATCTCAACGTTACAGCATTTTTATGCGCTTGCAAACCTTCGGCTTCAGCCATAATTTCAATCGCCTTTCCTATGTTTTGAATTCCTTTTTCTGAAATTTTCTGGAAGGTCATCGATTTCATAAAACTATCTAAATTCACTCCGCTGTAATTCTTCGCGTATCCGTTTGTTGGCAATGTGTGATTGGTTCCTGAAGCATAATCCCCCGCACTTTCCGGAGTATAATTTCCAATAAAAACTGAACCTGCGTTTAAGACTCCATTGCAATAAAAATCATCAAATTCTGAACAGATAATAAAATGCTCCGGTCCGTATTCATTGATTAAATCTAATGCAATCTGATCATTTTTAACGTAAATCAATTTCGAATTTTCAATGGCCTTTTTGGCGATTTCTTTTCTTGGAAGTTCTTCAATCTGACTTTGAACCTCTTTTTCGACAGCATCTATCAATTTTTTCGAAGTCGAAACCAAAATTACCTGACTGTCTGTTCCGTGTTCTGCCTGCGACAACAAATCAGAAGCGACAAATGCCGGAACAGCTGTATCGTCAGCCACAACTAACAATTCTGAAGGTCCTGCAGGCATATCAATGGCTACTCCAAACTGAGTTGCCAATTGTTTTGCTACAGTTACAAACTGATTTCCGGGTCCAAAAATTTTATATACTTTAGGAATAGATTTGGTACCAAATGTCATTCCTGCAATCGCCTGAATACCGCCTACTTTTAAAATCTTAGTAACACCGCATAAATGAGCTGCATATAAAATCGCAGGATTTATTTTTCCCGTTTTATCCGGTGGTGAACATAAAACGATTTCCTTGCAGCCTGCAATTTCAGCAGGAACAGCCAACATCAAAACCGTTGAAAATAACGGTGCAGTTCCGCCCGGAATATACAATCCGATTTTCTGAATAGGTCTTTTCTCCTGCCAGCAATTTACTCCTTCGGTAGTTTCTATTGAGATTCTTTCGGTTTTCTGAGCCGTATGAAACTTTAATATATTGCCTTTCGCCAATTGAATCGCTTCTTTTAATTCTGTAGAAATAGAACTAACTGCTTCCTGAATTTCTTCTGGCGAAACTTCATAATTCTCTAAAGCAATCCCGTCAAAAATTGAAGTGTATTTTGCTACAGCTTCGTCTCCTTTTTTCTGAACTTCTTTGAAGATCTCTTTAACAGTAACTTCAATATCATCAATCGTTTTGGTAGGTCTTTTTAATATTTCTGACCAGGTATCTGGTTTTGGATTGTCTATTTTATTCATTGTTTTTTTGCTTTAAGCTATAGGCATTACGCCATTAGCTTTATTAACTTTGTGTTTTTTTTTAGCATAAAGCTTAAAGCTTACTGCCTAAAGCGCGCAAAGCGCATTAAAGAACCATTTTCTCAATTGGACAAACTAAAATCCCTTCGGCTCCGGCTTCTTTTAATTTATCGATTACATCCCAAAAAGTGTCTTTATCAATTACTGAGTGTACACTGCTCCATCCTTCCTGAGCCAATGGCAAAACTGTTAAGCTTCGTAAAACCGGCAAAATTTTACCAATTTCATCAATCTTATCATTTGGGACGTTCATCAGGATGTATTTTGAATTTCTGGCCCTTAAAACAGATTGTATCCTGAATTTTAAAGTATCGATGTGTTTTTGAATTTCCGGAGAAACTTTTGGTGACACTGCCAAGACAGCTTCACTTTTAAGAATTACTTCTACTTCTCTTAAATTATTTTTGAATAATGTGCTTCCGCTTGAAACAATATCTACAATAGCATCGGCAAGACCAATGTTTGGAGCAATTTCTACAGAACCTGAAATTTGGTGAATATCAACTGTTAATCCAAAAGAACTAAAGTATTCCTTTACTGTATTTGGATAAGAAGTAGCAACTCTTAAACCTGCCAGATCCTGAATAGAATTGTATTCGAATGTTTTAGGAACAGCAACAGAAACCTTGCATTTTGAAAATCCAAGTTTTTGAATTACCTCAATATGTTTTCCTTTTTCTACTAGTAGATTATCTCCAACAATAGCAAGATCTACAACTCCGTCTATTAAATATTGTGGAATATCTGAATTTCTCAGGTATAAAACTTCTAAAGGAAAATTTGAAGCTTCAGCTTTTAACTGATCGTTTCCGTTGTTGATCGAAATACCGCAATCTTTTAGAATTTGAATGCTGTCTTCGTTTAAACGACCTGATTTTTGAATTGCAATTTTTAACGTACTCATTTTTTTTTAGTTTTCTTGGATTAATAGTTTGAGTACAAAGAATTGGAATTAAAAAACCCGTTTGATGTACTCAAACGGGTTTTAAAATATGATGATTTACATGCATATCATTAACACATCGCTTGAGAGCAATAATGAAAATGATGGTGATGTAATTGAATAGAAATCATGACTTGGTTTATTTTATAATCCTTTGATTCGTTTGCAAATATACTAGTTAATTTCATAAAAAAGCAATTTTTAATTTAACTTAACGATAGTTTATTGTTAAAAAAAAGCCGTGGTACTATTTTTATTCATTTTTTTCAATTCAATATAAGGATTCTCTATTCTCATTAAACCCTAAAACAACAGTAGTTCCTACTCCTATTTCACTTTCGATTCTAAACTTGATATGAAGCAACTCTGTAATTCTTTTTACGATAGACAAACCTAATCCGGTTCCTTTTATCTCAGGATGATCCGTTGAATTGGATCTGAAAAAAGGGTTAAAAACAGATTCTAAATCCTGTTTTGCAATTCCAATTCCGTTGTCTGAAATTTTGCATACTATTTTTTCATTTTCTTTAAAAAACGAAATATCTACTTCTCCACCGTTATTGGTGTATTTAATCGCATTTGAAATAATATTTCTCAAAATTGTAATGACCAAGAAATTATCCGACTGAATATAATAATCATCCTGAGTATTCAATTTGATCTTAATATCTCTCGTATTGATCTTCTCTGTATTCAACTGTAAAACATCTAAAACTACAGCATTTAAGTACACTGATTCTGTTTTTATATTTTTACTTTGATTTTCAAAACGCGCCATTAACAGCAGCTGATCTACAAGCATATTCAAATGATCAACTTCTTTTATACAATAATCAATTTTTTCTTCATATTCCTTATTATCACGAGGTTTGCGAATCAAAACTTCAAGAGTTCCTTTAATAACGGTAAGCGGTGTTCTTAACTCATGCGATGCATCAGATGTAAATTGTTTTTCGCGTTCAATTGCATCTTCGATACGATTTAACAGGTTGTTTATTGTCTTAGAAAGCAGGTACAATTCGTCTCTTGTTTTGGGGAGCGCAATCCGTGCTTTCAGATTGTCTTTTGTGATAATCTTCGACGTATTTATGATGGCATTTATTGGTTTTATACTTCTGCCTGCAAAAAAACGGGCGATAAAAAATAACAATAATAAGATTCCCAGAAAAGACAAGCACATTATATCAAACAAATTATTCAATACCATTTTTGAATCTGCCAGGGACATAGCTACAATTACGTATCCTATTTTTTTGCCTTTCAGATGAAGCGGGACCTGAATTTGCCTGATCGCATGATCGCCCATTTTGGTGTCGAACAACTCAAAGTCTGCCACGGAATCATTAAATTCAAGTGTTTGTGTTTTTAGATTGGGTGCTTTTTCGATAATCTTCTTATTTACATCCAAAAACTGTACAAATACAGGATTTACATCTACAGTATTATGTTCGCGTTCGTTCCATTCTTCTTCATCAATAAGGATTACTTTACCATCGACTTCTTTAATCTCTTCAAGATGATTCTCGATTTCGACTTTAATTTTCTCATCGATATGACTGTAAACGGTGTGTTTTACGATAGAATATATAACCGAAAAAACCGCTACAATCAACAATCCTGTAGTGACGATATAGTTTAGGGCAATTCTATTTTTAAAGGACAGTTGCAACATTTATAAGTCGTTAGCGATATAACCAATACCGCGAATTGTTTTAATATAATCTTCTTCAATTTTCAAATTGAGTTTTTTTCTTATCGCATTCATAAAAACATCAATTACTCCGGTATCGTACTCAAAATTAATCTCCCACACGTCTTTTAGGATTTGGTTTCTAGTACACACTTTTCCTTTGTTCTGAATTAAATATTTCAACAATTCAAATTCACGCTGCGTAAGTGCTATTTCCTCGTCGTTCTTTAAAACAATATGTTTCGATAAATCAACTTTAATAGTTCCTAACGTTAAAAGCTCTGATCCTTTTTGATTTCTAAAATGAATTTTAATGCGTTCTACCAATTCCTCAAAACTAAAAGGTTTTTTGATATAATCATTAGCTCCTGCTTTTAATCCTTCGATAGTTTCCTGAACCGTATCTTTTGCAGTTAAAAAAATAATGGGCGTTTTTTGATCTTTAATCCGGATTGCTTTACACAAGTCTAAACCATTAATTTTAGGAAGCATCCAATCAAGTAAGATTAAATCAAAGTGTTGTTCCTGAATTAATTCAAAACCTTTCGATCCATCATTTGCGGTAGTAATCTGATATCCTTCTTCTTGCAGGCCCTGCTGCAAAAACTGAACAATACCTAACTCATCTTCAACTATTAAAATGTGCATTTACTAATTTAATTTAAGATTAAAATTGAAATTTTATTCGTTCAAAGATAAAAATTTTGAAACCATAAAACTCCCTATTTTGTAAGAATAATATAAAAAACACTATCTTAAGTGAATATTAAGATAAAGTTAAGTAAGGTAAAAGTAGAACTTAATCAGGAACTAATGTATACCGATTAATTTTGCAGTAAAAAATAACTCCATGAATTTTTATAAGAAACTCACTCCATTTTACAATCTTGCTTTATTCTACTTCGTTGTAAGTTTTATCTTGCGAGTTGTTTTATTTTTTCATCCTATCACCCAAAGTTCTTTTACTTTTTTTGAAAGCCTGAAAATCTTCTCGTTGGGACTTATCTCAGACTTCTTTGTTTTTGTAGTGGCGAGCGTTTTTCTGTGGCTGTACCTTATTTTTATTTCAAATTCAAAATACAACAAACCATCAGGTTACATTATTCTGGGCGTTTTACTAATTCTGTTTATATACGTTGCTTCCGGCAAAAGTATCATTACAGAATATGGCGGCGCATTGCCTAATATTGTCCTGATTTTTATCGGAATCAAAACAGCGCTTTTTGCTCTTTTACTTTTTCTGCCAAAATTGAGAAATAAAATCAGGTATTGGTTATTTGCTTTTGTTATCTTTTTATACGTTTTACTAATTCTGCAAAACGGTCTAAGCGAATATTTCTTTTGGAATGAATTTGGCGTAAAATATAATTTTATTGCGGTAAACTATCTGATTTACACCAATGAAGTTATCGGGAATATCATGCAATCCTATCCCGTGATTCCTCTATTTTCTGCCTTGTTTCTGATAACTGGAATTTTTACTTATTTTATATTAAAAAGATCCGGAAACTACATAGAAAGTATCCCGACTTGTATTGAGAAGCTAAAAATTAGCGGCATTTATATTGTTTTGTTTGTTATTTCTTTGATTGCCATACCTCTATTGGTAAAAACGGAAAACTCTAAAAACGTATTTGTCAATGAATTACAGGCAAATGGATTGTATAAATTTTATCTGGCTTTTGAGAACAATAAGCTCGATTATTTTGAATTTTACAAAACACTTCCAAATAAGGAAGCTTTCAAAATCCTAAAACAACAGTTTCCGACGATCTCAGGACAAACTACTCAACGAACAATCGCCTCGGATTCTGCTGAAAATCGTAAAAATGTAGTTTTAATTACAATAGAAAGTTACAGCGCAGAGTTCATGAAAATGTATGGAAACGAACAAAATATAACTCCTTTTCTGGACAGCCTTGCGCAAAAAAGTTTGCAATTCACGAATTTATATGCAGCCGGAAACAGAACTGTGCGCGGACTTGAAGCTGTGACTTTATGCTTGCCTCCTACTGCCGGAGAAAGTGTACTAAAAAGAGAGGATAATAAAAACAAGTTTTCGACCGGAGCAATTTTTAAACAAAAAGGCTACAATGTAAAATTTATGTACGGCGGAGATGCTTTCTTTGATAATATGCAGGATTTCTATTCCGGTAATGGTTATCAGATTGTAGACAAATCAAGTTTTTCTCCTGAAGAAATTACATTTTCGAATGTTTGGGGAGTTTGTGACGAAGACATGTACAATAAAGCAATTAAAATCATGAATGCAGAAGCAAAGAAAAACAAACCATTCTTTAATCATATCATGACAGTCAGCAATCACAGACCTTTTACATATCCTAATGATAAAATTGATATTCCCGGAGATATTAAATCCCGTGATGGAGGTGTAAAATACACCGATTATTCGCTGAGAAAATTCTTTGAGATGGCAAGCAAACAACCATGGTTCAAAAATACAATTTTTGTAATTGTTGCCGATCATTGTGCATCAAGTGCCGGAAAAACAGAACTTCCGTTAGACAAATACAGAATTCCTGCCTTTATTTATGATCCGGCCGGAAAACCTGAAAAGCACAATCAGCTCATGTCACAAATTGATCTTATGCCTACTGTTTTCGGATTGTTACATTTTAGTTATGAAAGCAAGTTTTTCGGGCAGGATGTTTTAAAATCCGATTATAAACCAAGGGCTTTTATTGCGACTTATCAGGATTTAGGTTTAATAAAGGATAATGTTTTGACTATTTTATCCCCTAAACAACAAGTAAAACAGTTTGATTTGCAAGTAAACAATAAACCTGGTATTGCGCCCGAATATCAAATTGATTATAATGAAATCCCGATGAAAACAGAAAGAACGGATTTGATAAACGAAACTATTTCTTTCTATCAAACAGCTTCGGATATGTTGAAATATAAGAAATACCAGAAGTAGATTGCGCTTAAAAATTCAAAAATTAAATTCCAAAAGCATCGAATAAATCCGAAAAATGATGTTGAACCGGCATGAGGGTGACTCGGGCTTAACTGATTTACACGGGTTTCATTTTTCGCAATATCATGTACATTATCTTTCGTCTTTTGATTAGAGATTCTGTAAAAACAAGTGCCATAGCCCTGATGGAAGCGGTATCCTTTTATTTTTTTTCTTTAGAAAAATAAAAGATACAAGTGTACAGCAGGAACAGCTCCTAAATATTTCACTGCGATTGTAAAAAAACTAAAAAAGCCTCAAATTCAAATGAATCTGAGGCTTTTTATTTAAATCATGCTGAGACTAAAAACTGTCTTAGTCGTTCTGATTTTTCATTCCAAACAAGTCTCCTTGCTGAAACAGTTTTAAATCATCTTTTAGAGCCTGGTTATTTCTTTGTGTAACTGCCGGCGCATCTAAATCACTTAAATCAGGTTTTCCTGCATTTACCCACGCAGTATACCAGAAACTTGCAGTTGCTGTAATGGCTTTTTTCATTTGATTTTCAACCATTCCGTTTAAGTCTTTGTGCAATTTCTTAGCGTATTCATCAGAGAAAACTGCTGAATTGTATTTGCTTTTCACGACTTTTCCATCAGCATCCATTTTAAAAACCTGATTTTCAGGAGTTGACGTTCTAAGTTTTTTATCGATGTCTAATAACGGCTGAACCAAACTATGTGTATCATTAATCATATCCCAGGTTGCTTTATGAACATCTTCATAATATTGTGCCTGTGGAACATTTAATTTGTAATTTTTAGCAAATAACTCAGGAAGTCTGCTTTCCCAAAGTGAGTGAATTCCTTTTTGATCACTCAATTGTCCGTCGTGATTCGCAGAAGTATGCAATGGCATGTGCGCATCACCTATGTAATGACCTAAGTCTGCAGCAAGAAATAAAATCTCAGCTCTGTTTTTATCTTTAAAAGCTTTGGTTAATTTTACCATCATATCTTCGATATACCAAGGTAAAATACCGTTATCATTCAGGAATTTAGCATCGTACTTTTTCTTTGCTGCTTCTAAAGTTTGTGGAATACTGTCTACAGCACCAAAATTCTCCATATCAAAATAGTGTCTTGGATTTTCGTCTTTGTAATTCAGGGCATATTTACGAATATCCGGCACAGAAGCTTCCTGTGTAATAAAATCGATGTGATTGTAGAAGAAAATCTGAAGTGAACGTGGCAAAGCCATTACTGCAGCTTTATTAATACGCTCATGGCCAACGATTCCCCATGATAATGTCAAAAATCCAATAGCTAATGCGAAAAATGCGATTACTGTTGGCTTCATTCTAAAGTTTTTCATTTGTATTTTGTTTGAGATGCAAATTTATTTCATTTAAAGCGAATTCAAAACAATAGTCGGCATTATTGTTATAATTTAATTTTTCTATGCCTTGCCGGCAATAAGTCCTTATTGAAAGTTTCTTCGTAAATTCGTCTTTGATTTACATAAAATCTTACTATATGAGCCTGATCCGTTTTGGCATTCTTTTCTTATTCTTCACTTCGATTTGCTCTGCACAAGAGGACATACAATTAAAAAGCGTTAGTGATACTATTATAGATACTAAAAGAACGCTACAGCTGCCTGATCCACTAGACGGAGTAAAAACGATGCAGAAATTATTTCCCGGGAGATTATACAAGCTTTCCGATAATAACACTTTTTTGAGCTGGAAATGCAAAACCTGTAAACCTGCTGCTTATACCGACGTTAACGGTGTCGAAGGCGATCAGCTTTTTCCTTATAAAGAAGGTGTTGCTACAAGACTTCTTGAAAATATAAATTACACAGATTCGAAAGGCAATCAGTTTAAATTATTGTTTTTTAATCACTCTGATTACGATGCCGACGGAGCACAAACCGGAAGATTTTCAGGAGGTTTAGTTGGTGTTGCCAAGTTTGCAAAAAATGATAATGTTTGGCAAATGAGATCTTTTCAGCCTGCAATTGCTGCTTTTGGTGCGTTCTCGAGAGCTCCCTCTCCCAAACTGGTAGAAATTGGCGATGATCAGTATGCTTTTACATTAGTACATTCAAATGGTGGTGCCGGTGCTCCGTATTACGATTATCTGTATTTGATAGTTGGTTTTAGTGGAAAGTATCAACCACTAATGGAAGTAGATAATTATGGATTATCAAATACCGGAGGTGGTACCAGTTGGTCAAGTTCTTATAAAGTAGTAAAAGATTCTAATAAAAAATACTTTAGGGATTTTATCATTACAACCAGCGGATTTTACCGCCAATCAAAAGGCGGAGATGATGAGTATGAAGTTGATATGCCGGCAGAAGTCAGCGAAATGGCCAAAACAAAAAAACAGTTTAATTTCACCATAGAAAAACATCTTTCTTTTAAAGGGAAATGGTATAATATTGTGGGCAAACCCATTGTGAAATTTTCAAATATAAAATAGTCCCTTATACTTAATTGAGATATAAAATTGAAGCCAAGCCTAAACCGGCAATAAAGATCCAAAGAAAAACTCCCTGAAGTAACGGCTTTACTCCTACTGCTTTTAGCGTATTTATATTTAAAGTAGCTCCTATTAAAAATAAAGTGATTGTGAGTCCAATTTTAGCAACATCAACAATAAATGGCGCAACAATTGCAGTCGCAGGAACATATGAATTGAAAAGCATTGCCAGAATAAACAAACCTATGAAGTAAGGAATCTTGATTTTTTGAGATTTATTTTTGAAAACTGCAGCTGTTAGCAAAGAAATTGGTATAATCCATAAAGCTCTGGCTAATTTTACGGTTGTTGCGATTTGTAAAGCTTCTGCACCGTATTTATTCGCAGCGCCAACAACTGAACTTGTATCGTGAATAGCAATAGCACACCATAAACCAAACTCTTTTTGAGACAAATCAAGTTGATGTCCGATAAATGGGAAAACAAATAATGCTATTGAATTTAAAATAAAAATAACTCCCAAGGCAATTGAGGTCTGATTCTCGTTTGATTTAATTACCGGTGAAATCGCAGCAATTGCACTTCCTCCGCAAATAGCTGTTCCGCAAGAAATTAAGTGTGATGTTTTTCTATCCGTTTTTAACCATTTCCCTAAAAATGTACCCAATATTAAAGTACTGAAAATCGAGAATATTGTGAGTAGAAAACCTTCTTTTCCGGCTGAAATTGCATTCGAAGCATTCATTCCAAACCCTAAACCAATTACTGAAAACTGCAATAAATATGTAATTGCCGTATGATTGAAGGCTACAAATGGATTACCGAAAACATTCACCATAACAACACCTGACAATAATGCAATTGGTGGAGAAATGACAGAAAATAAACACAGTACTATTATTAAAATAAAAATAGCCTGTTGCATATAAAGATTAACTTCCAGTAAATGTGCCGATGAGTGTTGTTTTGTTTTCAAAATAATGAATTTGATATTTCTCTACAAAGGTCTGCTGTTTTTGCCGTAATCACCAATCGTAAATTGCAATCGCCTATAACTATAAGTTATAATAGTCGCCTATAGTCTGAATAAAAAGTTCTGATAAGGAATCCGATTTACCGAGCAAAGTAATGATATAAAAATACCTTTCTATAGATAAATGCTCAACATCCAGAACTATGAGTTCATTATTCTTAAGCTCCTTATCTACTGCATGTATTGACATAAAAGCAAAACAATCAGAATTTAGCAGATACGATTTTATACTTTCTGTAGATCCTAATTGCATTTCGATTTGCAAATCAGTTATTTTTACGTCTACTTGTTTCAAAGCAAATTCTATAACTTCAAGTGTTCCGGAACCGCGTTCTCGAGTGACAAATTTCATAAGTTTCAGATCTTCCAGCAAAATCTCCTGCTGCTTTACTAAAGGATTTTTAGTATTACAAACCAAAACCAATTCATCTTTGAGAAACGGTATGTATTTAATCGATTGATTTTTAGACTGCCCCTCTACAATTCCAATTTCGATTTCTTTGTTGATCAAGGCATTTTCGATTTGCTCTGTATTGCCATTTACCAAATTGACTTTTATATCTTTTTGTTTTTGATGAAAGCGCGCCAAAACGGGAGGAATAATGTATTGCGAAATTGTAGTACTGGCTCCCAACCTTAACAATCCCTGACGTTCATTAATGAAAGAACTCATGTCAAAGTCGATTTTCCGATAGATTTCGAAAATATTTTTAGTGTGTTTTAGTAAAATTGCTCCGGCTGGGGTTAACGCAATTTTAGAACTATTGCGTTCAAAAAGCTTTATCTTATAAGTTTCTTCTAATTCCTGAATATGCTTAGAAACAGCGGGTTGTGTAATATATAATTCGGCTGCAGCTTTGGTAAAGCTCAGTCTATTTGCAACAGCAGAAAATACTTTTAGCCTAAAATCCATAATCATAAATTTTTAATTTGTAATCCACTTTCCTACACAATATTTCTTGCAATAAAATAATTTATAAAAAAAGTTCAGGTCGATACTCAAAATGCATTGTGTCATAATGTTTCCAATTTCCTCCCCAAATAAAGCCGTATTTTTCAAAAATTGAAACTAGCTTCAGGGGAATTTGATTTCTATATGAAAGATTAGCTTCTTCATTTTTACATTTACAATCCCATTGCCAATAATTGGAATTTTTGACATTAATATCTATAGTCATTCCATAACTATGCATACTCAATCTGTTTGTTCCTGAAATTTTTCTCCAACTAAATGTACCTCCAATACCATTAATATATTTTTTAAATTCTGGATTATTATCTAATTCTGCCGAGAGTTTTTTTACAATTTTATCAATTCCATTTACGGTTGTTACTTTTATTTTTTGATTGACTAATTTTGGGCACCAAATAATTTCAGTCATTTTTGATTCAACTTCTGATTTTGAATTTCCGTAAATTTTCTTAAAAAAAGCTTCATTTCGAATTCTTCCTGCATCTTCCTTTGGAATTAAATTCTTATTTGCTTTAGTATAAACAAACCTAAATTGATCCTCAATATCTGGATTTCCTAACAATTCTTGATTCGTTTTATTTTTAAAATCATCATAAATCAAATTTGATTTATCACTAAAAATAATTTTATTATCTTTAAAACCAACAACTTGATCCGGGTATGCTTTAATTAATTTTTGAATATTCAATGGAATTTCTTGAGAAAAAACATTTTGGAATATAAGGAATAAAAAAAGGAATCGTTTCATTTAAAAACGTTTTAATTGTGAAGAACTAAAAGTCCATTCGGGTGTTTTGAGAGAGGTTCCGAAATCGACAGCGTACCAAGGACTCAACGAACTATTATTTGGATTTTTTAATATTTGAATTTCCTGTGCTGGCATATAGCTTTGTGCTAAAAGCATAATTTTTTGGTTATTTTTTGGATTCACAGCTACATCAACAACAATAACAGCGTGACCTGGAAAGCCTCCTTTTATAAAAACATCTCCAATTTTTATGTCTAATGCATTAATTGATTTCAGTTCTTTTTCTAAAGAAGCAGTTCCTGCGTACATAAAAACCGTCTCTAAATATTTCCAATAGGTTTGATAACTGTCAGATGGTTTTGCAGTTTTAACCCAACTGGTTTTGTTGCCTTTAATTGCAATTCTGTAACCTTCGACCCATTTGCTAAAATCAACACGAAAACCATTTGTGAAATTAAAATGTATTTTATCGTACTGTTTTTGGCTATAAAAATAATCCGCTCGCAAACGCATCACGGCATCAGCACATTGATGCAAATCCTGTTTCCCTATGGGTAAATCCACAACTGCTTCATAAACGTTTCGATTTGATTTTGTAGTTCCATCAAAATACAAAACATCTGAACCTAAAGGTTTTAATGGAATATTTCGCAAAAAAAATGCAAACGAAGTTTTAGATTCCTCTTCTCTCACAAATCCCTGAGGTAGTTGAAAACGTTGCTGAATCGTGTTTCCCAAAAGATTGCTTTTGTTAGTGTTATTTGTCTTTGAAAATGAAAAAAAACAAAAAAACACTATCGAAATTGCTACAATAAACAAGAATTTAACTTTCATAATTTGGACTTTTAATTCATAACCACAAGATTACAAAAAGCTAGAAGGAATTAGATTGTATTTCGATTACAACAATCCATTGTATTTTCTAACAAACCATTCCGCTGTCAATACAATAGCAATCAAAATCAGCAGCCAAACCCAATCAATTAAAGGTGTTTTGGTTGAAACGTTTTTTTCTATCGATTTATATTCCTTATTTTCCAGAAGGTGCTGTATCAAATCATCTTCCTGATCTTCAAAAAACGCTTTACCATTGGTTTGTAGCGCCAATTGTTTCAGTTTTATAACATCCGGATTCACAAATTGTTTTTCGATATCAAAATCTAAAATTTCAAAATGACTTGAATATGAGGTGTTCGTATTCAATTCTTTTACCGTAAAATTATATTTACCTGTAGACAATCCGTCCAGATTTACTGCAAAAGAATTATTTCCTTTTAGCAAATCGTAGTTTTTGGCTTGTTTTGTTTGAGCGTTTGTAACGGTGATTGTAAGCCTCGCTTTTTCGTCGAACTCATAATTTTTATTGAAGTACTGCGCATTGATCACAATTGCTTCTCCTGAATTATAAAAGCTTTCGTGGGTTACGACCAACGATTTTTTTGAAGTTGTCGAAGCCAGATACTGAATTATCTTATCTATAAAAACATCATATTTTTCAAATGACTGATTGTCGATATGGCTCTGCAAACGCCATTTCCAGCTGTTTTCTCCTAAAAGAAAAGCCGTTCTTTTTCCCTGATTTTCTGTAAAAGCCAGTAAAGGTGCATTAGTGGCAACGTTTCTGATTTTTGAAGAAAGTAAAACAGACACGTTTCCGTTTGTAGTAATCGTTCCGAATAAATTTTCTAATGGAGGAAAATTTTCGAAACCAATATTGTCAATCGCAAACAAATTAAACTGAGATTGAAATTCTGATAAATAATCTTCTCTTTGTCCGCTCATTTTAAAAACCAAACTGTTTTGTTGTTGGTTCAGAAAATTAAAATCGGTATTATTTCCTGTGATAATAAACGTATTGGTCCCTGCTAACTTATTATTATCAAAAATGGCTTTAAAAGCCGAAGTTGGCTGATACAAAACTAAAACAGACACATCTTGTAATTGATTAATATCATTTGGTTTAACCAATATTACTTTACGTTGTGCATTAACTTCTATAGAGCGTTTTAGCGCTGCAATATCCGGATGATTTATAGCAGAAACTATTGCAATAGTAGACTTTTGGTCAATAACTTCAACGGCAAAATTCTTGATATTATTGTAACTGTTTTTTTCTTTTGAACCGGATGAAATACTGGCTTTAAAAATTTGCAATCCTACTTTATCTGCAGGCAAAAGCAAATTAACGGCAGCTGTTTTTTTGGAAGCTGAGAAAGAAACTTTTTCTTTCGCAACAACTGTGTTTCCTTGTGTAATGATGAATTCGGCATTTGCATTTTTATCTCCGGCATATTGTAGAAAAACTTCAACGGGAAATTTATTTTTATGAAATGCGTACTTGTTTACATTAAGCTGATTTATTTTTAAATCCAGAAAAGTGGTTGTATCTCCTACAACCAAAGGATAAACTTTATTGACAGGATCAAAACGATATACATAATCGTTTCCTGTAGTTTGATTTCCGTCAGTAATAATAACTGTTGGAAAAATCAAATTTTTGTTGATGTTTTTCAGGTTTTTGGCAACTTCATCAAGATTGGTTTGCTTTCCTTTAAAGTCAAATTTGTCTGAAGGTTTGAAATCTGCATCAAATTGATAGGATTGAATTTCAAATTTTTCTTTAAGTGCAGGATTTGAAATTAATTTTTGGTATAATTCCGCTACTTTTTTATCTGATTTTAAAACCGTAATTGAACTTGAATTATCTACCGCAATTGCTAAAGGTGTTTTAGTGATTTGCAGCGAATTTTTAGTCATTATTGGATTTATCAATAAAACCAATAAACCAAAAATAGCCAGAAAACGTAAAAAAGCCAAAAACCAAACCACTTTGGATTTGTTTTTGGCTTTAAAGAAATATTGAAAATACGATAACCCACCCGCTATTACTAAAGAAAGTAATAATAATAGAATCGTGTTTGTAGTCATATTTTATTTAGTTTGTAGTTTTTAGCCTTTAGTTTAGGATTGCAGAACAACAAACCATAAACAAATTAACTTTTTAAGTAAGCATTCCTCCGCAAACATTAAGTACTTGTCCTGTAACATAAGCACTCATGTCTGAAGCTAAGAAAAGACATGCATTGGCTACATCTTCTACAGTTCCGCCACGTTTTAACGGAATTCCGTCTCTCCATCCTTTTACTACATCTTCCGGTAATTTTGCCGTCATCTCAGTTTCGATAAAACCTGGAGCAATTGCATTGCAACGAATATTACGTGAACCTAATTCTAGTGCTACAGATTTTGTAAAACCAATTGCACCGGCTTTAGAAGCTGCATAATTTGTTTGCCCCGCGTTTCCGGAAACTCCAACAACAGAACTGATATTAATGATAGATCCTGCTCGTTGCTTTAAGAAAGTCTTCTGAATTGCTTTTGTCATATTAAATACAGACTTCAAATTGACATCAATAACCTGGTCAAAGTCAGCCTCAGACATACGCATTAGCAAATTATCTTTTGTAATTCCGGCATTGTTTATTAAGATATCAACTGTTCCGAAATCAGCCAAAACAGCATCAACGAAAGTTTGTGCTTCATTAAAATCGGCCGCATTCGACTGGTATCCTTTTGCTTTTACTCCTAAACCGTTCAACTCCGCTTCTAAGGCCTGAGCTGATTCTACAGATGAGCTATAAGTAAAAGCTACATTTGCACCATGTTTAGCAAAAACTTCAGCAATTCCTCTTCCAATTCCACGACTAGCGCCTGTAATAATGGCAACTTTTCCTTCTAGTAATTTCATATTCAAAATTAATTTTAATATTTATTTGTAGCTAATCCCGATATCCGCTATATTTTTTTCCTTGCTAAAAAGCCACAAAAATATATTGCATTTATCAGGGCTATGAATGACTTGTCAAATATATGATAATTCCCTTTTTAAAAAAATAACAATTGCAATAACCTTTCAAGAAAAACCAAAACTTATAATAGCAAAACATTTTGAACTAAAAAAGCAACTCACATTGAGTTGCCCTTTCTTCAAAATAAAAATTGAAACTAACTTTTTGGTTCTTGAATCAGATCAGTATGTAACCCGAAATAAATAGTAACCATAATATATTTTAAATATATTTTTTTTGTTATAAAAAAACAATTATAAGTAATACTGCCATAAGACGACCAAAAAATGAGTTCGGTGATCTTTCTTGTCTATAATATTGTTCTTTTTTATCTATTAATAATACTATAAACAAAAAGTGAAAATTTATTATTTTTAAAGTTAGAAAGCAGTCCAAAATGGACTGCTTTCTTTAAATTTTCAGAAAAAAAATATGTTACTGAAATGAGTATAAAACCAATCTAAAAGGAGTTGTTGTACTTGTTAATGTATAACCTGTATAACCCGAAACTTGTACTCTAGCAAAATAAAGCCCATTAGGATTCATAAATTGATCGTCTAACGTCTTCAAAAATGAAGGTGCAACGATTGCCGGAGAAGCTGCTGTCGCAGTTGATTTCCAAACACCCGGTTGTAAAGTAACTGTTTTAGCTGTAGCATCTGTCTTTATAGTAAAATAATGATAAACTCTAGCTGCTACAACAGTTGGATTTGCTACAGTAGAGAATCTATACTCTATATAACTTGTTCCGTCAGCATTATTAAACCATGGTTGTATTCTATTAATAAATAAACCTGTACCGGCGCCAGCTTCAGCATTTGCTAATAAAGTTAGAAATAGAGCGGAATTTGCAGACTCAGATTTTGTTGTACTATAGATGTAAGCATATACATTATTACCGCTCTGTGGCATTAGTAATTTGTAGTCTTCAGTTAGTCTAGTTGGTTCATTCCTGAACTTAATCGTTGCGCTAACCCCATTTGTTCCTGTGGCAATAAAGTTGGTAGTAGCACTATCATATAAAAAGTTTGTTAATTTTTGCCCTTTAACTACTACCGGAAGCTTTGAGACAACACCAGTCGGAGTAAATGCAAATGCAACATCGTAAGCCTCCTGACTACCCAAATCTAAAGATGTTGCCGTACCAAAACGCGCATTCGGATTATAATCAAAATCAAACTGATGTGTTACAGCTCCGTCATTAGTTTCCATTACCCTAAACAACGGACTTGCTGCATTACCTTTTAAACTCTGAATGATTGCAGTGTTTTTGGGTAAATCTGTCCAGTCTTGCGCTGTTGCTTTTACAAAACGAAGAAAATGTCCATTTCTATTGGTTCTAAATATAATATCGCCATTTTTTTGTCCATAATAAAAAAATTGAAAATCTCCCAAATATCCTTTTGCTTTAAGCGCCGACGTTGGATAGTTATTAGCGTCAGACAAAAGATGAATTCTATTTCCTGTTGTAAAAACTAAACTTGCGGTACTTCCTGCTTGAATCTCATATTGACTTCTGTAGGTTTTGGTATCTGTATCTGTGCCTAAAGTAAAATCAGAGGCCATATCTACTTTTCCTTCAGGAAGAAATTTAAATAAATGTGTCCAGCCTCCTAATTGTGTACTATCTGTGTAGTAGACTGCTTTCCATCCTTCAGCAGAGGACAGCAAAACGTCGTTCAGTTCTTTTTGACGAGCACTTAATCTTTCTGTAGCATTTTGATCAAATTTAGCATCTACTTCTGTGCTTGTACAAGACACCAGAAGTAAGGCTATAAAAGAAATTATTAAATACTTATATATATATATTGCTTTCATAATATTTATTTTTATAAATTTTATTATCCTTAGTTATTTACTACGGCATCAGTGTTTTTTTGAGCCTGATCTCTTAATGCATAGAAATCTATATTAAAAGCATCTTTATAATATTTTACGACCAATGCTTCTTTTGCTTTAATATTTGCTTTAGCTGTAGCATCTGTAACACTCGCTAGGATTGCATCATATTCAGCTTTTGAACTCGTTAATATTGCAGCAGCAGTTTCAGCAAAATCTTCATAAATATTTAATCTTGCATAACTTGTTACAAAACCTAAATTTCTCGAAGTCGCAATTGGTTCTGTGTACCATGTTGAAGTATAGCCCACAGGAGTTAATTTAGACCAGGCCTGCTCATCAAATGGTTTAGTCTGATTTAAGATATGAACGTATTCATGCTGAATCGTATGAATAAATTGTGTAACATTTGCCCTACTCTTTTTATTCAGATTGTCTACTTGAAAAAGAGTAATTCTTTGCCCCCCTTCTGCCAATCCTAAAGTTAATGTTCCGTTTGTATTTAAATTAACACCTCCAACAAGAACAAACTCTCTGGGAGCTATCTTTTTTACAAAATTTACTCCACCAATAGTTGTATAACTATCAATCCAAATTTTCTTTACGACCTCCATTGCTGGCTGTACTTTTTCGACTTTTGGCGGGAATAAATATCTGGTATTATCGACTGTGTTTTGATCCCATTCATAATATACATTTATGTTATAAAGATCCAGAAAACTCGTACTAATCCATTTGTCTAAATCAGTTTTTGTTGGTACCGAAAAATCTAACCTGCTTTCTGTTGGCTGGTCTTCATGAGCACAAGAAGCAAGTAACAAAACTCCTGCTATTAAAGCTGCCTTATATGTTTTTACTATTTTCATACTATATTATAATTAAAAATTATCTAGGATTTTTTTCAATACCATTATCTGAAGCTCTAAGCGGGATCTGCAATGCTCTTCGTTTATCGTCTTTTTCTAAAACGTTATTACGAATTATTTTACCAAACTCCAGAGTATTGTGTGTTACAACAAGATTAAATCGTTTAATATCAAACCATCGAAGCCCTTCACGTATAAAATCTTTTCTTTTTGCTTCAGCTATAGCTTTTATATAAGAAGCCTGAAGAGGAGTTAAGGCGTAGAACGGGGTAAACTCGTTTGCAATTACTGGATATTTAGCTTGTACAACTGTTTCATTCATTAAATCTGTTGCGGCATTGTATCCTGATGTTCTGGTTCCTAAAAAGAATCCTAACTCTGTATTAGCTTCTGCCATCCTATTTTTCATTACTAAAGCTTCAATTCTATTCAGATACAATTCATCATTACTGAATAATACGGTAGCGGTATAAGCTTGTCCAATACCTGCTGTAATATTAGTAACTTTAAAATATTCATAAAGTTTTGGAACAACAACCATCACGCCCCCATAATACTGACCCTGAGCTCTTATTAAATTAGGTTTATTCCACATATTTGCCTGATTTCCTAATATCTCATCTGACCTATTTCCTGCAAGAGCAAATCTGTACGAACCTGCTCTATTTGCAATAGAATTAGGGTAATCGATCAATAAATTCGTTTCTTGCTCTGCTTTAGAGTATTCCAAAGACATTTGAGTAAAAGGAACTGCATTAAAAGCAGTCCAGTTTCTAATTCTTGTAGGTTTAGAACCGATCCCTTCAGAATATTCCAGTACTTTGTCCCAATCACCTTTTATTAAATAAAAACGACATGCAAAAGCTTTAGCCGCTTCAACATTGAAATGAAACTTAGGTTCTTTATAATTATTGGTTACATATTTCAGACCTTCTGTAATGTCCTGCTCTATAAGGTCAAAAACTTCCTTAACGGTATTTCGTTTATATTGAACCAGTAATGAAGTTTCTGGTTTAGTAATATAAGGAACACCTAAATCAGTTGTTGCTGTAGCAGGATTGTAACGATTTGACCATAAAGAAACCAACATGAAGTGATTGTAAGCTCTGGCAATTAATGCCTCCCCTTTTTGAGGATTCAAACTAACAGGGTTTCCTAGCTTTTCAATAGAAGCCAAAGCTTGATTTGCTGCCGCTATTGATGCATACGATTCCGTCCAAAATCCATTTTGAGTTTCGTATCCAATCTGAGTGTGCATTTCCCAGTTATAACTCTGATCGTTATTTAGATTCGCAGCCTCTTTTAATTCTGTGTCGAAAACATTATCTGACATCACTTCTGCAATTGCAAAATAAGAGTTGTTAGGATAAGCGGTAACCAACAATTCAGATATTTTTTCAGGTGTATCTATCATAGTTCGGTTGTCTGGTACTTCTGAAAGAAATTCGTCACAACTGCTAATACCGAGCAGTATTAATAATGACAGTGTTATTTTTATATTTTTCATAATTAATTTTATTGTTAAAATGAAAGGTTAATTGCAAAAGTGTATTGTGCTGTAATAGGAAAAGCTACCCCACCTGTATTACGAAACTCAGGATCCTGACCGTGTAAGTTTTTATCTGAATAAATCAACCATGGATTAACAGCTGATCCTTTCAAATTAAAAGTACTTACTCCCAGTTTTCTCTTAAACTCACTTGGGAATTCCCAGCCAAGAGAAATATTTTTTAATCTCACAAAATCACCGCTTGCTACTCTTACATCAGAAAAATTATAAGTATTATACGCGATTTCTAAGTCTCTTTCCCCGTAATTTCTATTCAACAACTTATCTGCAATGACTGGAACATTTGTAGTGTTTTCATCACCTGGGTTGATCCATCTGTTAGCAAATTCTTTTGTAAAAACAGTCTGATCAGTGTATTTGTTACTGTAAACAGGGTTTAATCTTATTTTATTTCCTCCAGATCCAACTACGAAAACATATAGTGACCAACTTTTATAAGTAAAGGTATTAGCAAAACCAATAGATTTATTAGGTTCAACCGATCCTTCATATTTCAAATACTTCATAACATCATTTGTATCTTGAAAATCAGCTTCTGTTATATTATTAGCAGCACCATCTTGCAATTTGAAAGTTGGTAATCCTTGATTATTTAATCCAGTAAACTGATAAGAATACAAGGAATTTCTAGGATGCCCAACAGTATTTCCTCCATTTGCAGCGATTAAATCAAATACAGCTGGTTTATTGGCTAATTTTGTAATTTTCTGATCGTAAACAGAAAAATTCAATGTGGTAGACCATTTAAAATCTTTTGAAACAATATTTTGAGTAGTAAAACCAAGTTCAATACCTTTAGTTTCCATGTCGGCATTATTTCCCTGTTTAACACTTTGCCCACCAACTCCAGATGTAATTACATAATCAATAAGATCAAATGCTTTACGTCTGTAAACATCTGTAGTTAACTGAACTCTGTTTCTGAACATTCCAAGATCTAAACCAATATTAGTTTCATATTGTTTTTCCCATGTCAAATCTCCATTTTGCAAATCTTCAATTCTGATGGCATTTTCTCTGTCACTAGTATTAAAACGGTTTGTGATAAAACTCTTATAAATAGCTAATGAATTTGTTGCAGGGCCTGCTGTTGCTGTTAAACCGTATGAAGCCCTAAGTGCTAAAGTATTAACAGATTCAACATTCTTCATGAAGTTTTCTTCCTTTACATTCCATTTTCCACTTACTGTATAGGTAGGCAACCATCTTGAAGAACCAGTATCACCTTGTCTGTTTGATCCGTCATAACGACCTGTAATAGATGCTGTATAACGACGATCGTAAGTGTATCCTACTTTTCCAAAGAAACCAACCGTACGCTCTCTCTCTGCTCCAAAATCATAATAAGAATTACCTTCATTTATCAATTTCTCGATTAATCTAGGATCAACAAAAGCAGTAAGTCCTTTTTCGTATTGAATTCCTGCAGCTGTAAAGTTGTCATTGTTTCTGTCTACTGATCTAAACTCTGTACCAAAGAAGCCTTCAAGTTCATGTTTAACGTTAAAGGTATTTCTGTACGTAACACTATTTCTAACATTGTACGAAGTCATGTCATTAGTATATTTTCTCAAGAATCCTCCGTTTTCCAACACTGAAACTTTTGGTGCCGTTAAATCATTTGGATTTTGATATAAGAATGCATTATCTTTTTGAATTTGAGTATTTAAAGTAGCTCCAACTCCTGCATTGTATGCCCCTACTACATTTGAGCCTTCATAAATTTTGTGCTCTCTTGATGTATTCGCATAACGGGCAGAACCTGTAAAGTTGTACGTTAAATGTTTGTTGATTTTATAATCTATGTCTGCTTGAAAACGAATATCGTTTACTTTTATTCCCATAGTATTATTTTTCAATTCTTTTAAGATATTCATAGGAGCCCAATTGTTTTGGTAGTACTCATAATTACCATTTTCGTCATAAGGTCTCAATGTTCTGCTGGTACTTAACACATAGTTAAACGGGTTAATATCGAAATCTCTGGTTACTTTACCAAATACAACGTCATTTTTACTTTCATAAGTACCCGGAGCTTCCTGATCACGAACAGAAGCCAGTGTTGACAAAGTAATATTTAATCTGTCGTTGATATAAAATGTACCTTTTAAGTTTGATGACAATTGTTTTACATTATCCGCCAAAGTCCATCCCGGATCTGTGTAATATCCTAAAGAGCCATAAAAGGTGTTGTTTTTTCCTCCACCAGAAAAGCTTAACGAGTGATTTTGTGTAATAGAGGGTCTAAATAAAACTTTGAACCAGTCTGTATTCCCTAATTCGTATTTTTTCAAAAATTCATTGATATTCGGTTGCTCATTTCTAACACCAAATTGGCCATTTGATTCGTTATAACGATTAATTTCTTTAGCCAAAATACCGTATACACCACTAAATCTAGCTGTCAATGATGAACTTTGGGTAAGATACCCCTTAGCTCTCATTTCTTGAAAAACACTCATAGATTCCTGAGAATTCAAAATATCGTATTGTGTGTAACTTGGGACAGTTCTCACTGTATTTTCTACAGAATAACTTACTTTTAGAGGAGAATCCCTACGTCCTTGTTTAGTCGTAACAACTACAACCCCATTTAACGATCTTGAACCGTAGATTGAAGTAGCTGACGCATCTTTAAGAATTTCAATACTTTGAATATCATTTGCATTTAATCCTGCTACAGCAGAACTTAATAAGGTGGCTGAATTTCCGGAAGCTAAATCTGCAAATGAAACATTGATAATATCTTCCTGCACTACTCCGTCAATAACCCATAGAGGTTTTGTATCTCCAAAAATAGAAGAAGATCCACGAACTGTAATTTTAGGTGTCGAACCAAAAGACCCGGTAACGTTTTGTACGGTTACCCCTGCAGCTTTACCCTCGATCATTCTGCTGACATCTACTACACCATCAACTTTTAATTCAGAACCTGAAATTTTGCTGATTGCACCTGTAAAAGTTCTTTTAGAAGTTTTTTCGTAACCCGTAGTTACTACTACTTCTTTTAAATTTTGCCCTTCATCATTTAAGACAATCGTTGGATTTGTGTTTCCTACTCCAATTTCTTTGGACTCCATTCCCACATAAGAAATTACAAGTTTATCACTGCCAGAAGGCACTTCGATAGTAAATCTACCATCAAAATCAGTAAGAACAGCATTTTTTGTTCCTTTTACAGAAACCGTAGCTCCTGGTAACGGGCTGCCATTAGCATCGGTAACCACACCTTTGATAATTGGACCTGCCGTTAATATTTCAAACAGCGAATTACCGGTGTCTGAACTTGTAAAAGAATCAGCAGTATTCTTCTGTAAAACAATTTGATTGCTTACTTCCGTATAGGTTATATTAAAAGGTATTAAAATTCGGTTAAGAATGCTTGACAGCATTTCCTGATCTGCATCTATACTTACTTTTTGGGCAAGCTGAGGCAGTCTTGAGTTATAAGAAAATTTTACATGGGCAGATTTCTCCAGCTTAGATAACGCATTGTCTAATGTTAAATTAGCAACATTAATGGTAACCTTGGTATCTAGTTTTTTTTGCCCATTTACATTATTTGCCATGGCAACACTTGAAAATACAAGCGCCAGGACAAACTGAAATAGTGTTATTTTCATGATTCGATGGAGTAATCGTTGTTTAACAACTGGTTTTTTCATAATTTTGGATTGTTTTGATTAATACTGATTCGAGTGTATTTTAAGAAACATTATGAGTTACTCTTTACAGAGAGTAATTCAATTCAATTTAAGTGTCGATAATGTTACAGCATTTCGGCACTTTTTTTCTGCATTATCATCTTTTACATAGGCATATATTATTTTTTAGTTGAGACTGTTTTTGGTTGTTGTTGTTCTTTCCAAATTCAAATCGAGCTATATAATTACAGTTATAAAGCGGGATTAGTTACATCCTTCAGATGTTATAATGATCTGGTTTCCATTCATTTCAAAACTGGTATTATTGCCTATGCTATTACAGACAATTTTCAGTTTTTCTGTCAAAGGCTGATCACTGAGTGAAGTGGTAAGGTGACAATCTTTTAATTTATTCTTAGGATAATCAATATCCACCAGATAAGCCTGTTCTATTGTCTGGAAGATCTGTGATACAGGAATATCAGTGAATTCAAAACTCAATTGTTCAATATTACCAACACTGCGCGTTAATGTAACATCTTGGGTAATATTTGTAATTTTATTGAAACTTAAATCGCTACGTAAAAAGCGAAGTGCCTGATTTGGAAGTAAAACCACTTCTTCCTGATTTGATTTAGCTACTAAATCATTCGATTTTACCCTAACTTTACCGGTGCGCACAAGAACTTCAACGTCAGGCTGATCAGAATAAGCCTTTACTCTAAAACTAGTTCCAACAACCTTCGTAACGATTTCGTTTGCATAAACAAAAAAAGGCTTTTTAGGATTTTTACTAATTTCAAAGAAACCTTCGCCGGACAAATACACCTTTCTTTCGTTTCCGGTAAAGATTTTAGGATAACTTAATTTACTATTGGGTTGCAATAAAACAGAACTGCCATCAGACAATGTGATGATTTGTGGTTTATCCGAATTATTAGTCTGCTCGACTAATCCTTCACTGTTTTCGTCTATAAGTTCTTTATAAGTAATCACAGTACTTTTTGGACTGATCTGATTTTGATAAAACCAAACAGATAAAATGCCAAAAACTAAAATGGCTGCAGCTCCGCTAAAGAAATATTTTCTAAGAGTTTTTACTTTTGAATCGTGAATTGAATTAATGTGCTTTTCTTTTTCTTCAATTTTAATCCATGTAGTTTGTAACGCGTTGTGGATATCAGATGGTGATAAATTAGAATCCGGCACTTTCATGGCCAACAATAATAATCTTGCATCTTCTACCAACTTGGCACGCTGGCGGCTTTCTAAAGTCCACTCTTCCCAACCATCCTCGTCAATTTTAAATAAAATCCATGACTGGAATGATTCGTCAGACAAAAAATCTTCAATTTCGGTATATTTATTACGTTTTTGCATTTAAAAATAAGGTTACAAAAACATAGAGGACACTTTTCTTATTATATACTCACTAAATTGTGATTTTTTTTTATTTATTTTAAAATAAATTTAACATGTAGTTAAAGATAGTAGTATAATTAACGAAAGGTTGCCTTTCCATTCCTTGCGTAATGTCAGTAAACCGCGATATAACAGATTACTTGCAGACTGATAATTAACCTCTAACATATCGGCAATTTGTTCTACCGTTAATCCTTGGTGATAGCGCAAATACAAAGCTTCTTTTTGACGTGCAGGCAGTTCATTTAATAATTTATTCAAATAGACTACTTTTTCTTTTGTAGCATAGTCATCATCGATAAGTTCGTTTTCTACTGAAAATTCTAAAAGAAATGATATAGCATCAGTACTTGTAGCTTTGCGAAAAATATGATCACGTTCATGCAAACGGGCGATTCGCTTACGCACGCTTGATAACAAATAGGCTTTTACAACAACGGAATTTTGCAATCCGTTACGATATACCCAGATATCGGTAAAGACATCCTGAACACAATCTTGTACTTTTTCAGCATACGGAGAAAGTGAATTTCCGTAATTGACTAAATCTCCATAATATTTCTCGAATAATATCGAAAAAGATTTTTCATCGCCATCTTTCAAGTTATTCCAAAGCGTAACATCGTTAAAAGTCTTTACTTGTAAAAATTTGGTCTTCATATTAATTTGCGGTAGAATTCTTGAAAATAAGCACTTGGTTTTAACATAAAGAATACGTTTTTTTAACATTATTCTCTACTTCTGTGCGATAAATATATAAAAGCAATTATACAAAACAAATTTTATTTACATAGAAAAAGCAATTTCCTAACATAGAAAACCGCCTCGTTTATTGACCTGCCACGGGTTAGCCCTAATTTTAAAATGTATCAACACTTAAAATTATTTTACAATTGTCAGATTTTACCTCCATATATTTAATCTTATTTTTTAACAAAATTATAAGGGTTACCTTTTTGTGTATTTTAAAGAATAAAATAATCAAACGTCGATCTTTGATCCAAAATTTTAAAAGAACAATAAGAAATCAAAAGACGGCACTAAGAATTACATAATTAAAAGCATTACTTAAAACAAATGCCATAAAAAAAAGCCTTGCTTTTTAGCAAGACTTTAAATGAATTATTTGATAAAATAGCTTAGAAAGCTACATTCCATCTTGGTAATTTTGCATTTTCATCTAAGAAATTCTGCAAAACCTGTCCTTCAACTGCAGTTGGAATCGCTTTGACATCTGCATTAAAAGTTTCGTACCAAACTACTTCTAAAGCTGAAATGCTTTCCAGTTTCATTTGTGCCGGCCATGAATATTTTCTTCCTGTTTTAGCAAATTGGTGTCCGTTTACAATTTTGTCGTATAACCCGCCATTTTTGCTTTTTAGAGTTCCGTCATTCTGAACAGTCCCTGTAGAAGCAACCATGATTAACTCTTTTGCATCACCTTCGACAGCATAGACAACAAAAACACCTGCACCAGCTTCAGGAGCATTGCAAACTTGTTCTAAACTGTCTTCCATTGTAAAAGTAAAACTATTGCTTACTTTAAATTTTTCTAATTCTTTGTACATATTTCTTATTTTAAGCTTCTATCCCAATAGCTATCGGAACTAAGTTGCTACGTTTTTAATTACATTCCTAACATTTTAAAAATGTAAAAAAGTCTCAACACAATATTGAGACTTTTTTTTGGAATTTTTTATTTTGAAAATTGGAGATTATCCAAGAATTTCTTTCACTTTTTTACCAATTTCAGCTGGCGAATCAACAACGTGAATTCCGTTGTCTCTCATAATTTGTTTTTTAGCAGCAGCCGTATCATCAGAACCACCAACAATAGCACCTGCGTGACCCATTGTTCTACCAGCAGGAGCAGTTTCTCCGGCGATAAAACCAACAACTGGTTTACGATTACCATCAGCTCTAACCCATTTAGCAGCATCAGCTTCTAATTGACCTCCAATTTCACCAATCATGATGATAATTTCAGTTTCAGGATCGTTCATTAACAATTCAACAGCTTCTTTAGTTGTAGTTCCAATAATTGGATCTCCACCAATACCAATAGCTGTAGTAATTCCTAAACCTTGTTTTACAACCTGGTCAGCAGCTTCATAAGTTAAAGTTCCTGATTTAGAAACGATACCAACTGTTCCTTTTTTGAAAACGAAACCTGGCATAATACCAACTTTAGCTTCACCCGGAGTAATTACTCCCGGACAGTTTGGCCCGATTAATCTGGAATTTCTTTCTTTAACATAATTATTTGCTTTAATCATATCTGCTACAGGAATTCCTTCTGTAATAGCAATAATTACTTTGATTCCAGCATCAGCAGCTTCCATAATTGCATCAGCAGCAAAAGCTGGCGGTACAAAAATGATAGATGTATCAGCTCCGGCTTGCTCAACAGCATCTTTTACTGTATTAAAAACCGGACGGTCTAAATGGCTAGTTCCCCCTTTACCAGGAGTAACACCACCAACAACATTAGTACCGTACTCAATCATTTGAGAAGCGTGGAAAGTTCCTTCGCTTCCTGTAAATCCTTGAACAATTATTTTGGAATCTTTATTAACTAAAACACTCATGATATATATTTTATGTAGTTTTTAAAATTGTGATGCAAAAGTAAGGTTTTGTAACGTATTTTAACCTTTTTGTCTTCAAAAAAATTAAGAAAATTGACTCATTTGATAACCGCGATACAATTTATCATCTTTTATTTGCCAAATTATAGCAAAATGGGCCAATAACATCTCTTCTCGTGGGTTCTCAATCGTTTTCACAAAATGCGAATATCGAACTGAAACTAAGTCATCTTCAGCTAAAATATGGCTTATTCTTACTTTCGACCGTACATAGGCACGACTAAGCTCATTTGCCATATCCAGCATTGAATTATAATCCATCTCAATCAATCCTTTGGTGCTGTTCCAATCCAACTTTACATCAGGATGTAAATAAATTTTCATGATATCGCTATCAATTAAGGCGTCTGACTTGTAAAATTTCTGAACAAATTCTTTAATAGACATATTACTTCAATTTATTTAAAATTTCAGGAATCTTTTTGATGTAGGCTAATTGTTTCAACTTTTCTCTTGATTCTTCGATTGGAGTTCCAAAGTAAGATTTTCCTCCTTCTACCGACTTGGTAACTCCGGTTTGTCCCATAATAACAGCCTTCGCTCCTATCGTGATGCCGCTTGTAGTACCAACTTGTCCCCAGATTGTAACTTCGTCTTCGATAATGACACAACCTGCAATACCGGTTTGTGAAGCAATCAGACATTTTTCACCAATCACGGTATCATGTCCGACATGCACCTGATTGTCCAGTTTTGTTCCTTCGCCAATAGTGGTATCGCCAGTAACTCCTTTGTCAATGGTACAAAGTGCGCCAATGCCAACATTGTCTTTTATTACTACTCTTCCACCTGAAAGGAGCTGATCAAACCCATCCGGACGTTTTTTATAATAGAAAGCATCAGCTCCTAAAATAGATCCCGCATGAATAATTACATTATCTCCAATTACGGTATGATCGTAAATCGTAACATTAGGATGTATTAAACAGTTTTTTCCAATTGTTACGAAGTTTCCAATAAAACAATTGGGCTGAATAACGGTACCTTCTCCTATAGTTGCAGACAGCGCTATTGAAACAGTTGTCGCCTGAAACGGTCTAAAATGTTTGGTAAGGGTGTTAAAATCTCTAAAAGGATCATCAGAAATTAAAAGAGCTTTACCTTCCGGGCAATCTACTTTTTTATTAATTAAAATAATAGTAGCTGCCGACTGTAAAGCTTTGTCATAATATTTTGGATGGTCGACAAAAACAATATCTCCTGGCTCAACAACATGTATTTCGTTCATGCCTGAAACAGGGAAGTTTGGGTCGCCAATAAATTCGCATTGAAGCAAATTAGCAATTTCTTGTAAAGAATGAATCTTTGGAAATTTCATATTTTATAATTAGAAAATTTATCAATTAGAGAATGTGCCAATTAGAAAATGTGTCAATCAGAAAATGAATGCTCAAAATTGTGATGATTCACTAATTTTCTAATTGACCCATTGACAAATTATCTAATTAAAAAACTACTCTTTTACACGCTCCATGTAATTACCTGAAGCTGTATCAATTTTAATTTTATCTCCTTCGTTGATAAACAACGGAACGTTTACTGTTGCTCCGGTTTCTACCGTAGCAGATTTAGTAGCATTTGTAGCTGTATTTCCTTTTACTCCAGGCTCAGCATAAGTAACTTCAAGAATTACAGAAGATGGCATATCTACTGATAAAGGCAAATCAGTTTCAGTATTTACCTGAACCATTACACTTGTTCCTTCTTTTAATAATCCCGGAGCATCCAAAATGTTTTTATTCAAAGAAATTTGCTCAAAAGATTCTGTATTCATGAAATGAAATTCATCTCCTTCAGCATATAAAAACTGATAGTTATGCGTTTCTACACGCACATCCTCAATTTTGTGTCCTGCAGAAAATGTATTATCCAACACTCTTCCTGTAGTTAAACTTCTTAATTTTGTTCTTACGAAAGCTGGACCTTTACCAGGTTTTACGTGAAGAAATTCGACTATTTTATAGATATCGTGATTAAATTTAATACACAATCCGTTTCTAATATCTGATGTAGATGCCATTTTACTTTGTTTTATTTAATATTTTGTTGATTTGTTTAATCGTTATCTGCTCTCGACTTAACGATTAAACAAATCAACAATTAAACTTTTATTTAATAGTTTCCTGAATAACCTTTCATAATTCCTCGTGATGAATTTCTGATAAAATCTAAAATTTCATCTCTCTCAGGAGTAGCTTCCATTTCAGCTTCAATAATACTTAAAGCTTGTGTTGTATTGTAATTCTTCTGGTATAAAATTCTGTAAATTTCCTGAATTTCTCTAATTTTTTCAGTACTAAATCCTCTTCTTCTTAAACCAACTGAATTAATTCCAACATAAGACAACGGTTCTTTTGCCGCTTTTGTATACGGCGGAACATCTTTTCTTACCAATGATCCACCGGAAATCATAGCATGATCTCCAATATGAATAAACTGATGAATAGCTGCCAAACCACCAATTACTGCGTGATTACCAACGACAACGTGACCTGCCAGAGCAACTCCGTTTACAATAATAGCATTATTTCCTATTTCGCAATCGTGCGCAATATGGGCATAAGCCATAACTAAACAGTTATTTCCTAAAATTGTTTGTCCTGAAGCAACTGTACCTCTATTGATTGTTACACACTCTCTAATAGTACAATTATCTCCTATAATAGCTAAAGAATCTTCTCCTCCAAATTTTAAATCTTGTGGTACTGCAGAAATTACTGCTCCTGGAAAAATATTACAATTTTTTCCAATACGGGCACCTTCCATGATGGTTACATTTGAACCAATCCACGTACCATCACCAATAATAACATTATTGTGAATTGTTGTAAAAGGCTCAATTACAACGTTTTTAGCGATTTTAGCGCCGGGATGAACATATGCTAATGGTTGATTCATCTGTGAGTTTTATATTTTATATTAAAATAGTCTAATTTGGGCAACAAACGTAAACAATAAAATCGATAAATATTATTGTTTTCTTGCAATTTGAGCCATTAATTCTGCCTCTGTTACCAATTTTCCATTTGCGTATGCATTTGCCTGCATGTGACAGATTCCTCTTCTGATAGGAGAAATCAATTCGCATTTAAAAATTAAGGTATCACCAGGCAATACTTTATGCTTGAACTTAACATTATCAATTTTCATGAAATATGTCAAATAATTTTCAGGATCCGGAACTGTGCTTAATACTAAAATCCCACCTGTTTGTGCCATTGCTTCAACAATTAAAACACCCGGCATAACCGGAGCTTCAGGAAAATGTCCTACGAAGAAATTTTCATTCATCGTTACATTTTTCATCCCTACCACATGACTATCAGACATTTCTATAATTCTGTCAATTAACAAAAATGGAGGTCTGTGTGGCAATACGGCCATAATTTTATGAATATCCATCAAAGGCTCCAGATTTAAATCATAAACCGGAACATGATTTCTTTGTTCAATTTTGATAATTTTAGCTAGTTTTTTAGCAAACTGTGTATTCACATAATGCCCAGGTTTATTAGCAATAATTTTTCCCTGAATTCTAACTCCAATCAAAGACAAATCTCCAACAACATCTAATAATTTATGTCTTGCAGCTTCGTTTGGATAGTGTAAAGTAAGATTGTCTAAAACACCATTTGGCTTAACCGAAATTTTGTCTTTACCAAATGCTTTCTTTAAGTTCTCCATTGTAGCATCAGAAATTTCTTTATCTACATATACAATAGCATTGTTTAAATCTCCTCCTTTAATGAGTCCGTTCTCTAAAAGAGATTCTAACTCATGTAAGAAACTAAACGTTCTTGAATTAGCAATTTCCTCTTTAAAGTCAGCTATACTTTTCATAGTTGCATTTTGAGTACCTAAAACTTTAGTACCAAAATCAACCATTGCAGTAACCTGATAATCATCGCTTGGCATTACCAAAATCTCGCTTCCGGTAGTTTCGTCAGTAAACGAAATAACTTCTTTTACTACATAAACATTACGTTTAGCTCCTTGCTCTTCGATTCCGGCATTTTCAATCGCTTCAACAAAATATTTTGAAGAACCATCCATAATAGGCAGTTCTGAAGCATTCAATTCAATAATAACATTATCCAAATCACAGCCAACTAATGCGGCTAAAACGTGTTCCGGAGTTTGAATTTTTACACCTAATTTTTCTAAGTTAGTACCTCTTTGCGTATTAACAACATAATTAGCATCAGCCTCAATGACTGGCTGGCCTTGCAAATCTACTCTTACAAAAGTGAAACCATTATTAATTGGAGCCGGTTTAAAAGTCATTGTAACTTCTTTTCCAGTGTGTAATCCAACGCCTGTTAGTGAAATTTCATTTTTGATGGTCTTCTGTTTAACCATTATTTCCATTTTTTGGGTTTATTATTTGTTTTTTTAATTCATCAATTTCGGCAACAATCTTAGGCAGATTTTTGAAATGAACATACGATTTGTTAAAATCTGTATATGCCAGAGACGGAGTCCCCTGTAATGTTTCATCATCTTTAATGTTTCTTGCTACTCCTGACTGAGCCTGCAATCTGACATTATTACCTATAATTAAGTGGCCTGCGATACCTACTTGCCCGCCAATCATACAGTTTTCTCCAATTTTCGTAGAACCAGCAACACCTGATTGCGCTGCAATTACGGTATTTTTACCAATTTCTACATTATGGGCAATCTGAATCTGATTGTCTAATTTAACTCCTTTTCTAATTATTGTAGATCCCAGAGTTGCACGGTCTATTGTGGTGTTTGCCCCAATATCTACATTATCTTCTATAACAACGTTCCCAATTTGAGGAACCTTACTATATACTCCTTCTTCATCCGGTACAAAACCAAAACCATCCGCGCCAATAATAGTTCCCGAATGAATTGTACAATTATTACCTATAATGGTTTCAGAATAAATTTTAGCGCCTGCAAAAATATACACATTATCGCCAATAACAACATTATCGCCAATAAAACTGTTTGGATAAATTTTCACATTGTCACCCAACACTACATTTTGTCCTATATAACTAAAGCTTCCTAAATATAAATTCTCTCCATATTTAGTTCCTTCACTCATAAAAGAATGTGCTTCGATTCCATTTTTATTCAATTTTACCTGATTGTAAAACTGTAAAAGCTTAGAGAAAGAGGCGTAAGCGTCTTCTACTTTGATTAAAGTCGTGGTAATATCTTGTTCGGGGATAAAGCTGTCATTAACTATAGTTACTGAAGCCTTTGTAGTGTAGATGTAATTGATATATTTTGGATTAGCCAAAAAAGTAAGGGATCCTTCCTCACCTTCTTCGATTTTAGACAGCCGAGAAACTTCTGCATTGGGATTCCCAACAACTTCTCCTTCTAAAATTCCTGCTATTTGTTCTGCTGTAAATTTCATTGCGACAAAAATATAAAAAATAGATTTTAAATGTTAATTTTAGATAAGTTGTTTTGGAAAACAGATGTAATATTTTGTCACCAATTTAGATAACGATTTCAAATTCAGCTGATCAGATGCTTCTACAACGTCCTCAATTGTTTTATCTTTTTTCAAAATTCGTATCGGTTCAGCTTCTTTACTGTAAGCCTGATTTTTTATTTTTCCTCTAAAAATAAAATACCCTGCCTCTAATTGTGTAATATGGTGGTCGTTAGCAAATTTTTCTTTCAACGATTGCGATTCTTCTGCCGAAATTTTTTCAGCGCTCAATTTAATTTTTAATAAATCCCTATTAATAAGCATCTTACTCAAAGTAGACAATATAAAATCATCTTGCTTCTGCCAGGCTTTTAAGGCGCTAATAATATCAAAATCATCTAGTTGAGAGAATAAATCTAATTTTTCAGCATCAAAATCCTCCAAAGACACTTTATTTTGCATAAAATACAAAAGAGGCTCACTGCAAGGCAAACTAATTCCTTTTAATGTTAATTCTTTCGCTCTTTTTAGAACATTCATCAAAATTAACTCCGCCACTAAACTTGTTTTATGCAAATAGGCCTGCCAGTACATTAATCTTCTTGAAAGCAGGAATTTTTCAACAGAATAAATCCCTTTTTCTTCAATAACCAAAGTTCCCTCAACAACATTCATCATCTGAATCAAACGTTCAGAATTAACATTTCCTTCCGCAACTCCGGTATAAAAGCTATCACGTTTTAAATAATCCATTCGATCCATATCCAATTGACTAGAAATCAATTGCAGCATAAATTTCCTGTGATAATCACCTTTAAAAACCTGAATTGCCAAACTCAATCTCCCGTCAAATTCGTCATTGAGCTGATTCATAAACAATAACGAAATCGCTTCATGATTAACATCTTCAACAATACTTTTTTCCATAGCATGCGAAAATGGCCCGTGACCAATATCATGCAGCAAAATAGCAATAAGCAAAGCATTTTCCTCTTCAGCCGAAATTGCAACTCCTTTGAATCGAAGTGTTTCAACTGCTTTTTGCATTAAATGCATACAGCCCAAAGCATGATGAAAACGCGTGTGATTGGCTCCCGGATAAACCAAATACGACATTCCCATTTGCGAAATACGGCGTAAACGCTGAAAATACGGATGCTGAATTAAGTCGTAAATAAGTTCGTTCGGGATAGAAATAAACCCGTAGATAGGGTCATTGAATATTTTTAACTTATTGATATGAGTCACTCTTTGGTTATTTTTAGGTCAACAAATATAAGTAAATAACCATAAACAGCTTTGCGTTTTTCATTTAAAAATCAATATTAAATTGTCTTGATTTTCAAGGCGATATTCAATTTGGATACAATTTTTATTAAAAAAACACTATTTATAATTCTGAAATTTATACTATTTTTAATACTTTTTAAGTTCTATACTTCTAAATTGCATTAAAATTAAACACGTTTATGGATAAGATAAAAATACTTTGGGTCGACGATGAAATCGATCTTTTAAAGCCTCATATATTATTTCTCGAGAAAAAAAACTACGCTGTAACTACTTGTAACAACGGTTTAGATGCTATCGCTTTGTTTGAAGAAGACAATTTTGACATTGTTTTTTTAGATGAAAATATGCCGGGAATGAGTGGTTTGGAAACGCTTTCTGAAATGAAAGAAAAAAAATCAGCAACTCCAATGATCATGATCACAAAAAGTGAAGAAGAATACATAATGGAAGAAGCCATAGGTTCTAAAATCGCTGATTACTTAATAAAACCGGTAAATCCGAATCAGATTTTACTGAGTTTAAAAAAGAATCTGGATCATTCGAGATTAATTTCAGAGAAAACAACTTTGGATTATCAGAAAGAATTCCGAAAAATCTCTATGGAAATGGCGATGGTCAACTCTTATGAAGATTGGGTTGAATTGTATAAAAAATTGATTTTTTGGGAATTAGAACTCGAAAATATCAATGACCAGGGAATGATTGAGATTCTTGAATCCCAGAAAGTGGAAGCCAATTCGCAATTTGGAAAATTTATCGAGAGAAATTATGAAGACTGGTTTGCGCCAAAAGCCGACAAACCAATTCAGTCTCATACCTTGTTTAAGGAATTGGTAGTTCCTGAAATCAAAAAGAAAGACAAGCCAATTTTGTTTGTTGTGATAGACAATTTGCGCTACGATCAATGGAAATCATTTGAAACTGTAGTAGCTAATTATTATAAATTAGAGAAAGAAGTTCCTTATTATTCTATTCTTCCAACTGCAACCCAATACGCCAGAAATGCTATTTTCTCTGGTTTACTGCCTACAGAAATGGAAAAACAATTCCCGCAATATTGGAAAAATGACGTTGAAGAAGGCGGTAAAAACCTTTACGAAGCTGAATTTTTAAGCGCACAATTAAAACGTTTAGGATTGAACATTAAGGAAGATTATTTTAAAATCACGAATTATGCCGGCGGAAAAAAACTAGCCGAAAACTTCAAAGCCCTAAAAGGAAACGATTTAGTAACGGTGGTTTACAATTTTGTAGATATGCTGTCGCATGCCAAAACTGAAATGGACGTAGTAAAAGAACTTGCTTCTGATGATAAAGCGTATCGCTCCTTAACATTAAGCTGGTTCAAAAATTCTCCGCTTTTAGAAATTATTCAACAGGCACAACTTTTAGGTTTCAAATTAATCCTGACTACAGATCACGGAACAATTAATGTAAAAAACCCGTCAAAAGTAGTTGGGGATAAAAATACAAGTTTAAATTTGCGCTATAAAACAGGTCGTAGTTTAACATACGAACAAAAAGATGTTTATGTAGTAAAAGAACCGAAAGATATTGGCCTGCCGGCTATAAACATGAGCAGTTCGTTTATATTCGCTAAAAATGATTTCTTTTTGGCTTACGTAAACAATTACAATCATTATGTAAGTTATTACAGAAATACATACCAACACGGAGGAATTTCGTTAGAAGAAATGATTATTCCGTTTTTGGTATTTAATCCAAAATAGAAAAGTTTTCAGTCACAGTTTCCAGTAAAAAGAAATTGCCACAGATTCACACAGATTTAGAAAAAATCAATACATCTTTTTAATCTGTGGCAAAAAAAAAGGCAGTTTACAGTTTCTAACTGAGAATAAAAACCGGGACTGAGACTATAATTAATAAACAATAGAAATGAATATCGTTTTTTCATTAGATCAAATTCAGGAAGTAGCAGAGAAAATTATAGCTTCAAATCCCAAAAAAATCATTCTTTTTAATGGAGAAATGGGAGTTGGAAAAACTACTTTAATCAAACAATTATGTAAAAACCTTGGAGTTCAGGACGCTACAAGCAGCCCAACTTTTTCTTTAGTTAACGAGTATTATACTACTGACAATCAAATAGTTTATCATTTTGATTTTTACCGATTAAATAAAGAAACCGAAGCGCTTGACATGGGAGTTGATGATTATTTGTATTCAGGGAATTGGTGTTTTATTGAATGGTCAGAAAAAATCGCAAGCTTAATTCCAGAAGAACATTCTGTTGTTACAATTGAGTTATTGGCAGATGGAGAAAGAGAATTGAAATTAGAATAAAAATTCCACAGAGATTCACGAAGATTTCGCAAAGTTTTTGTAATAATTCTTTGTATGACTTTGCGAAATCTTAGCGAGTCCCTATGAAACAACATACATATATAATGAATGCAGTAGAAATAATCCCTTTCTCTTCAGATCTGAAAGAACCAATCAAAACCTTGAATAAGGAATGGCTTCAAAAATATTTCAGAGTTGAAGAAAAAGACGAAATAGTACTTTCGAATCCTAAGGAAGAGATCATAGACAAGGGCGGATTGATTTTTTATGCTAAATATAATAATGAAATCCTCGGAACTGTTTCCCTGCTAAAGATTGATGCCGTTACTTTTGAATTAAGTAAAATGGCGGTTTCCGATAAAGCTCAGGGACTGGGAATTGGAAATAAATTATTAGCGCATTGTATGACTGTAGCCAAAGAAAATAAAATTCAGAAACTCTTTTTGTATTCAAATCGAAAATTACTTCCTGCCATTCATTTATATGAAAAATTCGGTTTTGTCGAAGTCCCTTTAGAAAATGTAAGTTATGAACGGGCGGATATTAAAATGGAGAAAATCATGCCTTAATTTGATGTTGTAGTATTAGCAGATTTTTTACATTGATTTTAAAACTTTTTACGTAATTTGTACTCTTAATTTTTGTATCACCCATGTCAATTACCTTAACTCCATTTACGAAACAA
The DNA here is from genome assembly GCA_900129595.1 of Flavobacterium frigidimaris. Taxonomy (GTDB): domain Bacteria; phylum Bacteroidota; class Bacteroidia; order Flavobacteriales; family Flavobacteriaceae; genus Flavobacterium; species Flavobacterium frigidimaris. The sequence goes on from FQWG01000015.1 coordinate 113,669, forward strand.
CAATTGTTGCCACAAGAAGAAAAACTTGAAATTGGCCGATTCAAAAGCGAGCTTTTTATAGGAATTCCTAAAGAAACAAGTTATCAGGAACGTCGTATTTGCCTGACTCCTGACGCAGTAAATTCGTTGACTTATGAAGGTCACCGCGTAATGATTGAATCCGGAGCCGGTGAAAGTTCAAGTTATTCTGATAAGGAATATTCAGATGCAGGAGCAGAAGTTACAAAAGACACTAAAAAAGTCTTTGGCTGTCCGCTCCTATTAAAGGTAGAACCGCCAACACTAGCTGAGATTAAAATGATAAATCCTGAAACGATTATCATTTCGGCTATTCAATTGAAAACCAAAAAGAAAGAATATTTTGAAGCTTTGGCTCAAAAAAAGATTACAGCACTCGCGTTTGAATATATAAAGGACGAAGATGGTTCTTATCCTGCTGTAAAATCATTAAGTGAAATTGCCGGAACAGCTTCTATACTTATTGCTGCCGAATTGATGATTACTGATGAATTTGGAAAAGGACTTCTGTTCGGAAACATTACCGGTGTCCCTCCTACTGAAGTTGTGATTTTAGGTGCAGGAACTGTTGGTGAGTTTGCGGCCAAAACCGCTATAGGCCTAGGTGCAAATGTGAAAGTTTTTGACAATTCGATAACAAAATTACGCCGTTTACAAAACAATCTAAACCAAAGAATCTTTACATCTACAGTGCAGCAAAAAGCATTACTAAAAGCCTTGCGTCGTTGTGATGTTGCAATTGGTGCCATGCGCGGTAAAGAACGTTGTCCTATTATAGTGACAGAAACCATGGTAGAGCATATGAAAAAAGGTGCTGTCATTGTTGATGTGAGCATTGATACCGGAGGGTGTTTTGAAACTTCTGAAGTTACCACTCACGAAAAACCAACTTTTATCAAAAGCAATGTTTTGCATTACTGCGTTCCTAATATCCCTTCCCGATATTCTAAAACCGCCTCATTATCAATCAGTAACATTCTGACCCCGTATTTACTTCAAATTGCTGAAGATGGCGGATTAGAAAGTGCTATAAGATGCAATAAAGGTTTAAAAAACGGAATTTACTTATATCACGGAATTTTAACCAACAAAGCTATTGGCGAATGGTTTGATTTGCCTGATAACGATATCAATTTACTTGTATTTTAAGGGAACTTTAGTGTACCTTTGCAAAAATTTTATTTCATGAAGTTCGCACATCGTTTCGCTTATTATTTAGTTGGTCTGGTTATGGGATGCTTTTTTGTAGCCCTTGTTTTTAGTGGAAAAGACACTCGTTGCAACTATTTTCCGAATGCCCGGGTTTTAAATACTTTGCGCACAAAACCTTTTCAATATTCTGAAAAAGCAGTTCAGACTTTAAATGAAAAATGGGTGGATACAGCGGATGTGAAAAACACTCTAAAATTTGGAGATGTTGATTTTGATCAGAGTAATGTTCCTTTCAAAAAAGGAAAACTGTATATTATAGAGGGAAAAACAATTAAGAACCAGGAAATTATTTTAAAGGTTGTTAATTACGAAAACAAAGCCGTTTTAGAAGAGATTGTAAAGAAAGAAACCAAAGAGTAGACATATTATAAAGTCAGATTTGTCATTTCGACGAACGAGAAATCACACACGAAATTCGGCAAATTTTATTGCTAAATATGGTTACGCGTGTGATTTCTTCTTAAATCGAAAGACAAGATTTTAAAAATTAAAACCATTCGATTTCTTTAATTCCTTTGGATTTTAAAAATTCATTCGTCTTGCTAAAATGTTTATTTCCAAACCATTTCCCCTGATTTGCACTCATCGGAGACGGATGCCCGGATTCCAGAACATAATGTTTCAAACGATCAATTTTTTGACCCTTTTTCTGAGCAAAACTTCCCCATAACAAGAACACAACATTTTCTTTTTTATCAGAAATAGCCTGAATAACCGCATCAGTAAATAAATTCCATTTTAGATGTTTATGACTATTAGCAGTATCTTTTCGAACTGTTAACGAAGCATTTAAAAGCAGCACGCCCTGATCTGCCCATTTCTCAAGATTACCAGAAGTTGGCATAAAAATCGAGTCGAAATCTGCATTTATTTCCTTGAAAATATTACGCAGTGAAGGCGGAATCTTTACATTGTCATTAACAGAAAAGCTTAATCCATTTGCTTCTCCCTCTCCATGATAAGGATCCTGACCAATAACAACAACTTTTACATCATTGAATGAACAATGATTGAACGCCGAAAAAATCAAATCTATTGGCGGATAACAAATATGATTGCTACACTCGTCTTCTAATGACAAAAGCAAATCTTTAAAATAAGGTTTTTCTAATTCATCCGCTAAAACGGTTTGCCATTCAGGAGAAAGATTAATTTTCATTTAAATAAATTTTATTACAAATTACGCAAAGTTTTTTTCAAAGTACTAATTAATAGTATCATTTCGTTCTAAAACTTTGTAACTTTGAACCTTTACAACTTACGATATAAATGATATCTATTACCGAAAAAACATTACAAGATTTACAATTCCCAACAGTACTCGAAACCATTTCGGCGGGCTGTAATACCGATATAGGAAAAGAAAAAGCTTTAAAAATAACTCCTTTCAGAGATAAGGAAACTTTGATGCAGGCTTTAATGCAGACATCTGAATATGTTTCGTCTTTTGAAAACAATAATGCTATTCCAAATCATGGATTTGACGCCATAACGCACGAAATTAAATTTCTGGCGATTGAAGATAGTTTTCTTGAAGTGGGAAGTTTTAGAAAAATAGCGACGCTTTCGTCGACAGCAAACTTCTTATTGAATTTCCTTAAAAAGTTCGACGATTATTATCCAAACTTAAACGCAAGAGCTTCAAGAGTCGAATACACCAAAGATATTGTGACTTTAATTGAGGCTATCGTAGATAAATACGGAGAAATCAAAGATAATGCTTCGCCTGCGTTATTGAGTATTCGCCAGAATATGAATATCATACGCGGCAAAGTGAATCAAAGTTTTGGAGTTGCATTAACCCAGTACAACAGCCTTGGCTATTTAGACGATATCAAAGAAAGCTTTGTGCAAAACCGCAGGGTTTTAGCTGTTCTCGCGATGTATCGCCGTAAAGTAAAAGGCTCTATTTTAGGCAGTTCCAAAACCGGAAGTATAGCTTACATTGAACCTGAAACTACATTGCAATATTCGAGAGAACTAGCCAATCTTGAATACGAGGAAACAGAAGAAATTACCCGAATATTAAAGCAATTATCCAATGCTATTCGCCCCTTCCTGCCCATTCTAATTGAGTATCAGGAATTTTTAAGTGACATTGATGTCGTTTCCGGAAAGGCAAAATACGCGAACAGGATTAATGGAATCTTACCTGCAATTACAGAAGAACGCAGATTATTCTTCAGAGAAGCATATCATCCTATTTTGTACTTGAACAATAAACAAAAAAATGAAATTACCCATCCGCAAACTATTGAATTAAAACAAGATAACCGAATCATTGTGATTTCTGGCCCAAATGCGGGTGGAAAGACGATTTCGCTTAAAACAGTTGGTTTATTACAGCTGATGTTACAATCAGGAATGTTGATTCCTGTTCATGAACGAAGTGAAACATTTTTATTTGATAGAATATTAACCGATATTGGAGACAATCAATCTATTGAAAACCATCTAAGTACTTATAGTTATCGATTGAAAAACATGAATTATTTCCTAAAAAAGTGTAATAAGAAAACCATGTTTTTGATTGATGAATTTGGTACCGGTTCTGATCCCGAATTGGGTGGTGCCCTGGCCGAAATTTTCCTGGAAGAATTTTATCACCGTGAAGCGTTCGGGATTATTACAACACACTATTCAAATTTGAAAATTCTGGCTAATGAATTGCCTTTTGCAACAAATGCGAATATGATGTTTGATGAAAAATCGCTTGAACCTATGTACAAACTTGCTTTAGGTCAAGCTGGTAGTTCGTTTACTTTTGAAGTTGCCCTAAAAAATGGTATTCCGTTTGGATTAATCAATCGTGCCAAAAAGAAAATCGAAGTTGGTAAAGTTCGTTTTGATAAAACGATTGCGACACTTCAAAAGGAACGCTCTAAATTAGAAAAAACTTCGATCAATCTGAAAGAAGAAGAAACCAGAGCGCGTGAAGAAAGCAAAAAGATGGAAAACATCAATGTAAAAATCAAACAAAAACTGGAAAGCTATCAGGAATTATATGACAGTAATCAGAAAACAATTTACATTGGTCAGAAAATAGAAGATATCTCGGAGAAGTATTTCAACAATAAAAACAAAAAAGAACTTATTGGTGAGTTTTTGAAAATCATAGAAATTGAAAATTCAAAACGCAAAAAAGCAACGCCAAAAGAAGCCAAAGCTATAACGGAAAAGAAAAAAGAAGTGATTGCAGAAGTTTCAGTTCAGGTGGAAGAAATTCGAAAAGAGAAAAAAGAAAAGAAACTTAAACCTGTTATCGAAAAACCCAAACCAATTTTGAAAGTTGGTGACAGAGTAAGAATGCTTGACGGAAGATCTGTTGGAAGTATCGATTCGATCGAAAAAAATAAAGCCACTGTAAATTACGGCATCTTTACTTCAAAAGTAAGTTTGGATGAATTGGAATTAGTTGAAGCAGCTAAGAAATAATTTTTTAGTTTTTAGTCGCAGTTTTCAGTTATAAAAAAGCTTAAATTTTATGAAAAATTAAAATAAAGCGATTTGAACAAAGATTTCAAGAAAGACGATTAGGAAGATGACTATTTCTAAAAAATAGCTTAAAAATAATTTATGAAAGCTGTTTTTGATTTATTAAATTTATCGGTTTTTTATTTTTGATAGCCAAAATCAATATTTAAAAATATACTTTTTTTGTGCCATTCCGATGAACGACGAATCTTCGCAAGTAACTCCGTAAAGTTTAAGAAAGACTATATTGAATTTATTGTTAAGTTTCTTCGTTTCTCAGAATGACAAACTACTTGCAAGCTTTGTCGAAATTTTAAACTTTAATAAAAGCTTGAAAAAAAAACTTAAAACCTGAAACCTGAATTTTTCTCAAATGCAAGACCTTCCGAAAAATAAAAAAATAATTCTCTTTGATGGCGTTTGCAATTTATGCAATGGTGCTGTTCAGTTTATTATCAAACATGATAAAAAAGATATTTTTAGGTTTGTTGCTTTGCAGTCGGAATTGGGAATTGAGATTTGTAAATATATCGGTGTTGATCAGGCTAAAATTGATAGCATTATTTTATACAATCCCGGTGTTGCTTATTATTACAAATCTTCAGCAGTTCTAGAAATTGCTGAAGATTTGGGTGGATTTTACAGTTTGCTTTTTATTTTCAAAATTTTCCCTGAAAAATTCAGAAATTACATTTATGATTACATTGCTAAAAATCGTTATAAATGGTATGATAAAAAAGAAAGCTGTATGATTCCAACTCCGGAATTGAAGGCAAAATTTCTGTAAAGATTATTTACCGATCTTATTACAAGACTTGGACTTTGCTTGACTGGGCAAACTTCGAAAAATAGAATTTCTTCTAAAAACTGATACTTAGCCCTGATAGAAACGGAAATCCTTTTTGGGTTTTCTTTAAAACCAAAAATATTGAAGTGAATAGCAGGAAATAGCTTTTAAAAAATACAATAAAAAAAGGCCTCAAATTCAGATGAACTTGAGGCCTTTTAGTTTTTAAATCACGAATTAGTTTCTGATTAATTTTTTGTATTTCAGACGTTTCGGAGTCAAATCTCCTCCTAAACGTTTCTTTTTGTTTTCTTCGTATTCAGAGAAACCACCTTCAAAATAATATACTTCAGAATCTCCTTCGAAAGCTAAGATGTGTGTACAAATTCTGTCTAAGAACCATCTGTCGTGAGAAATAACTACTGCACAACCCGCGAAATTCTCTAAACCTTCTTCAAGTGCACGAAGTGTATTTACATCTAAATCATTCGTAGGCTCATCTAATAAAAGTACGTTTCCTTCTTCTTTCAAAGTCATTGCCAGGTGCAAACGGTTACGTTCACCTCCAGATAACATTGAAACTTTTTTGTTTTGATCGCTTCCGCCAAAGTTAAAACGGCTTAAATAAGCACGAGAGTTCACCTGACGTCCGCCCATCATGATTAGTTCCTGACCATCTGCGAAATTTTCCCAGATCGATTTATTAGGATCAATATTAGAGTGCGACTGATCTACGTAAGCGATTTTTACTGTTTCACCAATAGAAAACTCACCACTATCCGGTTCTTGCTCGCCCATGATCATTCTGAAAATAGTAGATTTACCGGCACCGTTTGGCCCGATAACTCCAACAATTCCGGCTTGTGGCAAAGTGAAATTTAAATTATCATACAATAATTTATCTCCAAAAGCTTTGGCTACATTTTTTGCCTCAATAACATTTGTTCCTAAACGTGGACCGTTCGGGATATAGATTTCCAGATTTTCATCCAGTTGTTTTTGATCTTCGTTTAATAATTTGTCGTAATTCTGTAAACGCGCTTTTTGTTTTGTCTGACGGCCTTTAGCTCCCTGACGAACCCAGTCAAGCTCACGCTCTAAGTTTTTACGACGTTTTGAAGCCACTTTTTCTTCAAGTGCCATTCTGCTTGATTTTTGATCTAACCAGGAAGAATAATTTCCTTTCCAAGGAATACCTTCTCCTCTATCTAACTCAAGAATCCAACCCGCAACATTATCCAGGAAGTATCTATCATGCGTTACAGCAATAACAGTTCCGGCGTATTGTGCTAAATGCTGCTCTAACCATAGTACCGATTCAGCATCTAAGTGGTTGGTAGGCTCATCAAGTAACAATACATCAGGCTGTTGCAATAACAAACGACATAAAGCTACACGACGACGCTCTCCTCCTGAAAGATTTTTGATTGGCGTATCTCCATCCGGCGTACGCAAAGCATCCATTGCGATTTCTAATTTTGTATCGATTTCCCACGCTCCCAATGCATCGATTTTATCTTGCAAGGCAGCCTGACGGTCCATCAATTTATCCATTTTATCTGCGTCTTCGTAATTCTCCGGAAGGCCAAATAAATCATTTATTTTATTATATTCTTCCAGAACTGCCATAGTTTCAGCAACTCCTTCACGAACGATTTCGATAACGGTCTTATCATCATCTAATTGTGGCTCTTGCTCTAAATAACCAACGGTATAACCCGGGGCAAAAACTACATCTCCCTGATAATTTTTATCAACTCCCGCAATAATCTTTAAAAGTGAAGATTTACCAGAACCATTTAAACCTAAAATACCAATTTTAGCTCCGTAAAAAAAGCTTAAATAAATATTCTTTAATACTTGTTTGTCGCTGCTTGAGTAGGTTTTACTCAATTTTGACATCGAGAAAATTACTTTCTTATCGTCTGACATGCCTATTAATTTTTAATTTTTATTATTATTTTCTATTTAAACTCTACCTTTTAAAGCATTAAAAACCCAGGCATTAGCAAAAAAACCAACACCAACTGCCACAAATCCCCAGCCAGAGACATCTCTGTATCTAAAAGCGCCAAGACCTATAAGTAACAATCCCATAAGTACCATTATAAAAGTAGCCCATCCTAAAACGGTATTTTTATTCATTCCCATAATTGTGTAATTATTATTTTAAAAGTAGTATTTTTTTCAGAGATGCAAATATCGTGAATTTTCACGGCTTAATTAAATATTTTGTACAGCATTTCTTTTAATAAATCTCCCTGTGACAAAGCATTGGCTCCTACACCTTTACTTTTTACATCGACGTCACGTAAAGCTCCTACAATCTGACTCACTTTTCGCATTGGGTAATTTTTTATGGCTAAATCATATTCTTTTAAAAAATAAGGATTCACTCCAATAACAGCCGCTACATTTTTTGGATTTTTGTCTTTGAGCCCATGGTATTTTAAAAGCTGAATAAAAAAACCAAAAACCAAACCTGTTGTCATTACTATTGGATATTCTTTAGGGTTATGAGCAAAATTCTCGGCTATTTTATATGCTTTCAATTGATTACGTTCTCCAATTGCTTTTCGAAGTTCGAATACATTATAATCTTTACTAAAACCAATATTTTCCTCAATATGCTGTGGTGTAATTACGGTTCCTTGTGGCAGAATAATTTGTAATTTTTCGAGTTCATTATTAATTTTACTCAAATCTGTACCTAAAAACTCAACCAGCATAGCGTTTGCCTTTGGATCGATTGTATATTTTTTACCGGCAAGAACACGTTTTATCCAATCGCCAACCTGATTTTCGTATAATTTTTTGCTTTCATACACAATTCCTTTTTGAGCCAATAATTTGGTAACTTTTTTACGTTTATCAAGCGTTTTATACTTATAGCAAAAAACCAAAACCGTTGTTTCCATAGGGTTGTTTACGTACGATTCTATCTTATCAATTGTTCTTGATAAATCCTGTGCTTCTTTTACAATAACCACCTGACGATCAGCCATCATAGGATAGCGCTTAGCCGTTGAAACAATATCTTCTACAGAAACATCTCTTCCATATAATACCGTTTGATTGAATCCCTTTTCTTCTTCAGAAAGTACGTTCTGCTCAATATATTCTGATAATTTATCGATATAATAAGGCTCCTCACCCATTAAAAAGTAAATTGGTTTTATATTTCCGGCTTTGATATCATTAACAATTTTTACAACTTCGTCCATTCGATACTCTTATTTCAAGTCTGAGATTTCACATTCCGGTTTTAATTAGTTAAAACTTTAATTTGAAACCTGAAACTATTTTATATTTTTGCGCTATGCAGCAATTAAATTTTCCTTCTTATACTTTCCGATTCAAAAATAGCGAAAATAAAGTGTCTATTTTTGATGAAATCAGGAAAAAATTTATCATTCTTACTCCAGAGGAATGGGTGCGTCAGCTTGTGGTTCATTATTTAATTGACGAAAAAAAATACCCTAAATCGTTAATCAATGTAGAAAAAGTTTTAACTGTCAACGGATTAAGGAAAAGATATGATGTGGTCGTGTTTAATTCTGACGGTTCTATACATATATTGGTAGAATGTAAAGCTCCCAGTGTAAAAATTTCTCAGGCAACTTTTGATCAGATTGCCCGTTATAATATGACAATGCAGGCACGATTTTTGAATGTGACAAACGGTCTGAGCCATTTTTATTGTCAAATGGATTTTGAAAACGAAAAATATCAGTTTTTACGAAATTTACCAGATTATAACGAATAAAATAATATTAAAAATAAATAAAATTACTTTTGAATAAAATAGCTGTTGTCATTTTAAATTGGAATGGAGTAAAATTGTTAGAGCAATTTTTACCCTCTGTTGTTCAGTTTTCGCAAGGGGCTCAAATATATGTTGCTGATAATGCTTCGTCAGATGATTCTATACATTTTGTTAAGGAGAATTTTCCAACTATAAAGATTGTTCAGAACAGCGGTAATCACGGTTTCGCCAAGGGGTATAATGATGCTTTGCAGCATATTGATGCAGAAATTTACGCTTTGGTAAATTCAGATATTGAAGTGACTGAAAATTGGCTGAATCCAATTATCGAAAATTTTGATCAGGAAAAGCAAACTGCTATCATTCAGCCTAAAATTCTTGATTATAAAAATAAGGAATACTTTGAATATGCAGGAGCTGCAGGTGGATTCATAGATAAATATGGTTTTCCATTTTGTCGCGGACGTGTTTTTGATACTATCGAAAAAGACAATGGACAATACAATGATAATTGTGAAATCTTTTGGGCTTCAGGAGCTTGTTTCTTTATCAGAAGTGAAGTATATCACGAGTTAGGAGGTTTTGATGAAACCTTTTTTGCACATCAGGAAGAAATTGATTTATGCTGGCGTGCATCAAACGAAGGACATATTATCAAATACAATTCAGGATCGGTTGTCTATCATGTTGGAGGCGCAACTTTGCAACAGGAAAATCCTAAAAAGACGTATCTTAATTTCAGGAATTCATTATTGATGCTTGTCAAAAATTTACCTAAAAAAGGATTGTTTTTTGTAATCTTCTTCAGAATGGTTTTAGACGGAATTGCAGGTATCCGTTTTCTTACACAAGGAAAGTTGCAACATACTTTCGCAATTCTAAAAGCACATTTTTCATTTTACTGTATATCTTTGGCCTATCTGCGAAAGCGAAAAGATTTTCAAATACAACAATACTATACCGTGAAAAGTATCGTTTACTTGTATTACATAAAGAAATTGCTTGTTTTTAAAGAAATCTTTAACAGTAATCAAAATATTAAGAACTAAATTTGTAATCAACGTTTAATTAAATATAATACCTATGAGAAAAATAGTAATCGCACTATCAGTATTAATGGCCTTAACTTCGTGTGTATCGAAAAAGCAATACGCAGCATTAGAAGCTAAGAACAAAGAAACCCAAGATTTATTAAACTCCTGCACTGTAAAACTAAACGCTTGTTTAGAGGAAAAAGCGGGATTAGCTGCTACGGCTGAAAGCTACAAAGCACATAATCAAGACTTAATAAGCACTTCTAAAGACTTAACAGTTTTAACAACTAAAGGAGCTGAAAATCTTGAAAAATCTTTAGAAAGTTTAAAAGAAAAAGATCTGAAAATATCTAGATTACAAGATGCATTAACTAAAAAAGACAGTGTAACGTTAGCTTTAGTTACAAGCTTAAAAGGTGCTGTTGGAATCAACGATCCGGATATCGAAATCAATGTTGAAAAAGGTGTAGTATTTATTTCTATCGCAGACAAATTATTATTTAAAAGCGGTAGCTATGATGTAACTGATAAAGCAAAAGGTGTTTTAGCTAAAGTTGCAAAAGTAGTAAATGACAAACCTGATTTTGAGTGTATGGTTGAAGGTCACACAGATAGCGTTCCTTACAAAAGCAACGGAATTTTGTTAGACAACTGGGATTTAAGTGTTAAACGTTCTACTTCTATTGTACGTGTATTAACAAATGATCTTGGTGTTAACCCTGCTAAATTAATCGCAGCTGGTAGAAGTTCTTATGTACCATTAGTTGCTAATGATACTCCGGATGACAGAGCCCGTAACAGAAGAACTCGTATTGTTGTTATGCCAAAAATCGATCAATTCTATGATATGATTGAAAAAGAAATGAAAAAACAAGCGAAATAATCTTCGTTTTACATACTTTATTAAACAGAAAAAGCAGGTCAATTGACCTGCTTTTATGTATCCTTAATTTTTTTAATAACCAATTAAATATAAATCAAGAATAGCATTATCTTTAAACTAACTAAATTTTAACTAATCTAAAGTTAGTTATTTATTTTAGAATATTATGCAATTTCAGTATTTTTTTACAAATAGATCCTATTTAATGTCTCTAATCGTCAGATAATTTACTTAATACCGTAATTTAGAGGTAGCAAATCTGCTACTTTTTTCTCTGCTATCTTACCTGAAAAGAGTATGCTTTCTATATTAGAGTTATTACCATACTTATAGATATAAAAACTATCTGTTTGAAAAGTAATCTTAGATTCTTCAGTTCTATTAAACGCAATATTGTAAGCAGCAAAAATATCTTTTAAGTTTTCATTTTTCACCTCTCCTTTTGGCTGTGGCAAAATTTCAACTTTTACAAAATCTTCCTCCTTAATAATTCGAAAACGCTTAAGAGGATCGATACTATTATCGTCATTAAGTAATATGAATTTTTTTATTCCCCAATCACTTTTAGCAAAATTTCTAAAAAACTGAATTTGAGATCCTTGATATGCTTTTTCCCTGCGCTCGAGAACAGTAACCGAATTATCGATATCTTCAAATCTACTTACTCCACCATAAAAGTTTTTAATAACATCTTTAGGGCTAATACTCAATTTATTAAAAGCGACTTCAAAAACTACCAATTCATAATCTATTTTATATCCTAAAGCTTCGTTTACAATAGTTAGCGGTTTATCTGATGATGCTGTAAAAATTAATTTCTCTTTATCGTATTTAAAACGAAGATCTGATTCATTTTTTATAACAGTCAATTTTGCATTATTTGTTTTACCTAAAAAATATTCTCTAAATAATTTTAGTTTCTGTTCTCTTGTAAACAATTCATTTTTAGTGATAACAACTTCTTTGAGTTCATTTTCAGAAACTGCCAGGCTAACATTTAATGGTTTTGAGGCATCAAGTCCTGTAAGGTATTCAGTTTGATATCCCATGAAACTTACCACCAAAATATTATTCGCATTAGGCTCGTACTTGATAGCAAAATTTCCATTTGTATCTGAAATCGTAGAAATGGTAGTTCCGTCTAAATAAACATTTACACCTTCGAGTGCGATATTATCTTTACCCGAAATTTTACCCTTTAGAATATTTTGCGAAAATATGGCGACAGAAGAAAATAATAATAAGAACAGATAAAAGTTTTTCATAAAAAGAAAAGGTTTGGTTAATTTCCAGCTAATTAACCAAACCTTTTTATATTATCCTAGATAATAGATAAAAAAACCTTACAATATATCGATATCTCCTTTTCCTTCTCTAATAATAACCGGCTCATGTTCTGACAAATCAATAATTGTTGAACCTACGTTGTCACCGTAACCTCCATCAATAACAAGATCTACAAGGTTTTGCCATTTTTCAAAAATCAATTCGGGATCTGTTGTGTACTCAATTACATCATCTTCATCACGAATAGATGTCGAAACTATAGGATTTCCCAACTGTCGAACAATTTCTAAAACAATATTATTATCAGGAACACGAATACCAACAGTTGTTTTCTTTTTGAACTCTTTTGGCAAATTATTATTTCCCGGTAAGATGAACGTGTAAGGACCTGGTAATGCTCTTTTTAAAATTTTAAATGTAGAGGTATCAATCTGACGGACATAATCTGAAAGGTTGCTCAAATCGTGGCAAATAAATGAAAAATTGGCTTTCTCCAACTTAACTCCTTTTATTTTTGCGATTTTCTCTAACGCACGTGAATTGGTAATGTCACAACCTAAACCGTATACGGTATCTGTTGGATAAATTACTAAACCTCCGTTCTGAAGCACTTTTACCACTTTGGCAATTGCAGCTTCACTAGGTTTATCAGGATATATTTTTATAAATTCAGCCATTTTTCTTTTTAGAATAAAGATATTAGATTATAGAATAAAGATTATTCTTTACCCATTTTAAACTTTCAGTGCAGACAGTACTATATTAGTATAGCAAATAAATACAATTAAAAAAATTGATAATTTTTAATGAAATTAAGTTTCTCAAATCTTTTTTCTTGCATCTGTTTTCTTTCTTCTCTTTTACCCAATAACATCCAATTTCGCAAATCGAAGTAATAGTTTCTTGATTCCGCCAACTTCAAATTTTATTTCAGCTTTTTTATCTGCGCCAACTCCTTCCAAATTTACCACTTCACCTTTTCCAAAACGTTCATGCATTACAACATTACCAATCGTTAAACTATTGTCAAACAAATTTGGTGCGGAACTATTCGGATTATTACTGGCAACAGGTTTTAGTTTACGAATATTTAAATCTGACCTAGGCTCATTATTCCCTGTATTTTTCACAGGCGGAGTTGATCCAATTGGTTTTGCCAAACGCAATTTCGATTTATCAACATCTCCAAAAATATCTCCGTCAATTGGCGATTTGTATCGATAATTAGTTTCAGCAGGAGTTAAATATTCTAAATATTGCCCATCAATTTCTTCAATAAAACGTGATGGTTCACTATCCGTTAATTTTCCCCAACGGTAACGTGATTGCGCATAAGTTAAATAGGCCTGATGCTCTGCACGAGTTAAAGCTACGTAAAATAAACGACGTTCTTCTTCTAATTCGCTTCTTGTACTCATACTCATAGCACTTGGAAATAAATCTTCTTCCATACCTACGACGAAAACATGAGGGAATTCAAGTCCTTTTGCCAGGTGAATCGTCATCAACGCTACACGATCTTCGTCAGAAGTATCTTTATCTAAATCAGTTGCAAGCGCTACATCTTCCATAAATTCAGATAAAGCTCCTCTTGCGCCATCAATTTCTTTTTGCCCTTCAGTAAAATCTTTCAGACCGTTTAGAAGTTCTTCGATATTCTGGATTTTAGCCATTCCCTCAGGTGTGGCATCTTTCTTTAATTCCTGAACCAATCCGGTTTTCTTGGCTACATAATCAGTAATATAAAAAGCATCCTGATTTTGATCGATAACCTGAAAACTCTGAATCATCGTTACAAAATCATTGATTTTATTCTTCGTTCCTGCGTTTAATTTCAGGTCGATTTTATCAATATTTACCATTACTTCCCAAATCGAACGTTTGTAATGATTGGCAGCAATAGTCAGTTTCTCAACCGTTGTATCTCCAATTCCACGAGCCGGGTAATTAATTACACGAACAAGGGCTTCTTCATCTTTTGGATTAATTACCAAACGCAAATAACACAAAACATCTTTGATTTCCTTACGCTGATAAAATGATAATCCACCATAAATTCGATACGGAAGATCACGTTTTCTCAAGGCATCCTCCATGGCACGTGATTGTGCATTGGTACGATATAAAATTGCAAAAGAACCATTGTGAAGCTGATTTTGCATTTTTTGTTCAAAAATCGTACTGGCTACAAAACGACCTTCTTCAGCATCAGTCAAACTGCGATGCACTTTTATCTTTTGCCCAAAATCATTTGCTGTCCAGACTACTTTGTCCAGTTTTGTTTTATTATGCTCCATTACCGTATTAGCCGCTTCAACAATGTTTCTTGTTGAACGGTAATTTTGCTCTAAACGAAACATGATCACACCTTCATAATCTTTCTGGAAATTCAAAATATTATTAATATTCGCTCCACGGAAAGCATAAATACTCTGCGCATCATCTCCTACCACACAAATATTCTGAAATTTATCAGACAAAGCCCTTACAATCAAATATTGAGAGTGATTTGTATCCTGGTACTCATCAACCATAATGTATCTAAAACGGTTTTGATACTTCGCTAAAATCTCAGGAAAACGAGTCAGTAATTCGTTGGTTTTCAGCAACAAATCATCAAAATCCATCGCACCCGCTTTAAAACAGCGCTCTACATATTGCTGATAAATTTCTCCCAACCTTGGTCTTTTCGCCATGGCATCGGCTTCAACCAATTCCGGATCATTGAAATAGGCTTTTACTGTAATCAAACTATTTTTATAATTAGATATACGTCCTAAAATCTGTTTTGGTTTATAGACATCACGATCCAGCTGCATTTCTTTAATAATAGAAGAAATCAGTCTCGCCGAATCCTGAGAATCATAAATCGTAAAATTGGAAGGGTATCCTAAATGATCCGATTCTGCACGAAGAATACGCGCAAATATCGAGTGAAAAGTTCCCATCCAAAGGTTTTTTGCTTCAGATGCGCCCACAATATCCGAAATCCTGTGTTTCATCTCACGGGCTGCTTTATTGGTAAAAGTAAGCGACAAAATATTGAACGCATCAACACCCTGTGCCATCAAATAAGCAATTCTAATCGTTAAAACACGGGTTTTTCCTGAACCTGCACCAGCAATAATAATCATTGGCCCATCTTTCTTTAAAACAGGCTGTCTCTGTGCTTCATTGAGCTGGTCAATGTATTTTTGCATGAAATTTTTCTCCATAATTGATGCAAAAATAAGAATTTAAAAAGAAAGTTCCTAAGGTACTAAGGTGCTGAGTTGCTAAGTTTTTTTTGAAGCAAAACAATAGGCTTTTCATGAAACATAGTTCCCGCTTTCGGCTATATCTTTCCGTTCCACTACGAGGATACCGCCTCTATCCTACCGTCTGGACACAAATATTTATATTTGGCAAAAAATAAATTTTGAGAGAAAGACAATTAAGGGATATAAAAGATCAGCGTTTATTGAAGAG
>FQWG01000045.1 GCA_900129595.1 Flavobacterium frigidimaris
GTGAAAATTTTACGTTTTTCTACTTCATAATCCAAACCTGCGTGCGCAATTGCCTCGGCGCTTGTTGGGTAATCGGTAATAATCTGCCCCAAATTTTGCCATGCTTTTTGTTTAGTACTGAAAAAACTGTGTTTTCCTGACTGCTCGTTGTAATTTATATTGTGTCCCATGATGCTACATTGTAAGTGATGATGCTATTATTAAAAAGGTACGTCTGCTGTTTTTTTTGCTTTCTTTTCCTTTACTGCTGAATTGGATTCAGTACTTTCTACTTTTTTTGGGAAAACCAAAATTTTAATATTGTCGGTGTGAAATGTCAAACTGCCCACCGCTACACCTTCGCTGTTATTGTATACACTTAAACCTACACGCCCAAAGAGCTGTACGAGTGTCCCTTTTTTCAGCCACTACGCTGTAGCAGTATTCAACCAATAGGAACATTCGATATAGATTACGACTTCCTTTAGCTCGGTACTGCCTTTTGGTTTGTAATTGTCATTGATGGCAATACTGAAATTGACCACTTGTTTGTCATTGTTCACTTTTTGAACTGATGCATCTGCTGTTAATCGTCCTGTGATTTCCATAATTTTAATTTTTAAGGATTACTATTATTTACTTTCTCTCTAATCCTGCTCCCACAAAAAATGTTTTCAAAACGAAAAAACGGGAAAAAAGAAAGCAAGATGCCAGTGGCTTAAGGATGGGTAAGTGCTATAAGTCCCGAAGGGTGGCAAGGGGAGCGCCGCCATTATGCGCACGAGGCATGCTTAAGTCACTATCTTAGCTGCCCTTTTAGTCCGTTTCGAGTGAAAGCTATAAGTAAATTTCTTAATGGACTTTGATTGGAATGTAAATAGGCTTTGGTCATTAATAATAATCTGTAAATTATTAATAGACTTAAAGAAGACTTGTGCAGTATTTTTTGAGACAAAAAAAATCTGACACTTTCGGTATCAGATTAGGAGGTATTTTTATGAAAGAAAAAAAATAGTATTTAGAAGCCACTAAATAATTATTTTATCCAGGCGTTTGTGTATATATGATATTGTTCCCATTACATCAAGTGCTTCGTCTTCTGTTATGATAAACTTTATCTTAGGCTCATGAGCAGTTGGGTTTCTTATTAATCCAAATATGCCCTTGATAAGATTGCACAATCCGATATGCTCACTTCTATCAGTATCATTTTGTAACTCGTTATTTTTATTAATGGAGTTGTCGTAGAAAAAGCTGTTTCCACCAATGCATTTCCGTCATTTTGAAGCCCTGTAATATCCCGTACTCTGTCTGCTATACTTTTAGCAGCTTCAAAGACAGAATGAAAATAATTTTCGACTAATAACTCAGCTTTGCAATAATCAAAGATAAAGCGATGAACATTTCTGGTTTCTAACTTATGTCTGAAGCGATTTGCTCTTTCTTCTGCTTCAGAAATGGTAGTTGATTTATTAATGTTTCTATATTTTCCAGTTTCTGTCAACTCAAATCCAACGAATGAAAGTCTCTTATTTAATTCTATTCTTCTGTCTTGAAATACAGCCTCTTTTCCTATGTATCTCACAGGCTGCATAGCGACTTGAATAAATTTTAAGATATGATTTGAACATTGATTTTTATTCTGCCACTGGGCAAATGCATTATACAATCTTTTCCATTTAGTATTTGAAGGATCTACATCGATCATATCACAATTACGTAATGTTTGACCAATTTCCGGACCCGTTAATCCATCATTTGTGTGCCCAATTGTTTTGCAAATACCCTCTAAAATATGAGGTTCAAACACTGGTCACTGGTCGTCGTATAACTGTTTTGTCCATAATTTTTTAGATTTAATAAAGTTTCGTTAATAACTGTTTTTAAAGACAAAAATATTTTCAAGGCTGTTCTATTTAATTATCCGGCAACTTGTAAAATAGAAGAATCTCTTATCCGGCAGTATCCGGTTTTAGAAACGACAACAAAAATAACATAAATGCTTGATTTTTAATATTTTTTTATTTGTTTAGAATAAGTAGCTGTTGGTCACTTACCAATTTTGGACATTTAGAAAAAGATTATTTTATACTAAAGAAATGGAGTTTAAGTAAATAATATTTCGTAAAAATTTAAGTAACCAAAGAGTTCTTTGTAAATAACATTGATGATTGTTCTTAGTTTTTCATTTATAAATTATGTAAATTTGCTTAACTTACCTTTTGAAAAATGATTAAATTAAAAATTAAGAGTTTTGGACCGATTAAAGATGGCTATCAAGATAATGATGGCTGGTTTGAGGTAAACAAAGTCACCGTATTTATTGGGAATCAGGGCTCAGGAAAAAGTACACTAGCAAAGTTAATTTCTTCATTTATATGGTTAGAGAAAGCATTGGTAAGAGGAGATGTAAAGGCTAGTAATATTTCTTTTGACTATTTTATTGAACTTATTGAATTTCATAGAATAGAAAATTATTTATTTGCTGATACAAAGATTGAATATAAAGGAGTTTCTTACCATATTGTTTTTGCTGAAAACTCTGTTACTGCAATAAAACTAAATAATAAATCGGTCAAGCAGCCTAAAATTATGTATGTTCCTGCAGAGCGGAATTTTTTAAGTTCAATTACTAATATCAACAAGGTTTCTGACCTTATTGTTGGAAGCTTAAAAAATTATTCTGTTGAATTTCGTAACGCTCAACTTTCTCACAAAGGAAAACCAATTGAACTGCCTATAAACGATACCAAAGTTGTTTATGACCCAAAAGAAGATGAAAACTATCTCGAATTTGATGGGGGTAAACGATTAAAACTTTCTGATGCGTCAAGCGGCTTTCACTCAATAGTACCATTATACTGGGTAACAAAATATTTAATTGAATTTGTAAAGCAGGGAGAAAAGAAATTATTGGAATTATTAAGCACAGATCAAACTATTCGCAGAAATAATGAATTAAAAGAGTTGAATAAGTTAGGGCTTGATGAAAAAACAATACGAACAAAAGAAAAAAGAATAAATGAAAAATATGTCAGTAGGTACTTTGTCAATATTGTTGAAGAACCCGAACAGAATTTATTTCCAAGTTCACAAAGATTGTTATTGAATAGTTTATTAGCGTATAATAACGGAAGTAATATGTTGATAATGACAACACATAGTCCGTATTTAATAAATTATCTAACATTGGCTGTTGAAGCAGATAAATTAAAAGATAAAGCTAAAAAATCATCTGCTGAATTAAAAAATAGATTAAATGAAATCGTCCCATTAAATTCTACAATTAATGGAAATAATTTAGTTGTATATCAATTGGAAGAAACAAATGGTATCATTACAAAACTGGAAACTTACAAAGGTCTTCCTTCAGACAAAAACTATCTGAACGATGTTCTTGCAGAATCAAATGAACTTTTTTCTAACTTATTAGATATCGAAGACGAATTATGCAAATAAACTTTTTTTCAGTGCCTTGTAATAATCAAGTTGGTAATTGTCAAACCAAATCTATTCAATGTCATTTTCCTTTTTCCAATGATCGCTTTGGGATAAGTGATGCAAATGCAAATACACGCATACCTGCAATTGTTTTATTAGACAATGAAAATCAATGGGATTTTACGATTGAAAATCCAAAAAATATAGAAATAAAATATAAAGCAATTGACTACTGTCTGGATATATTCAGGACTGGAACATATGATGTTAGCGATGACAATAGCAGTATTAATGAATTTTCTTCCGATAACGTAAATACAATTGACAGAGGGATAATAAAAAGGTGTGAAGGTTTTTTATATAAAGATGATGAATGGATATTGTTTTTTGAAATTAAAAATCGTCCAAAAGGTGACTGGCTGATTGACGCAAGAAGAAAATTTGAAGAAACTATCTTAAGTTTTAAAGAGCATCATCCAAATCTTTCTCATATAATTATTGAGCCAATTGTTTCAAATAAGTCATTCTTTCGTACACATCAATCAGAAATGATACAAAAGAAGATTTTAAAAGATAAAATTGGTGTTGAGTTAAAGGTCCAAACTAATTTTACTGTAGATTAAAATAAAATTGAAGAACACTTCATTGCGTTAAAAACAATGAAGTGTTTTTTGTTTTTTTATAAAAATTGACGTGGCTAATGATGCTATTTATCTTCCAAAATCTGGATAAATATCCGGCTCAAAAAAAAGGATTTTGTATTTAATCTTGATATTAGGTTTTAGTCTGTGATTCCTGTAATGTTGCAATTTTTGTTTGCTGATGGCATCTCCCTTAAAGATAAATTTTCTGCTTTAAGAGCGTTTGGGAATATTCTTTTATATACAGTAATTTATTTTGATGCCTATCACTGCTTCATGCATGGCAAGCAAATATATTTTCGTTTGAATTTCTAACCTGCTTCATTTCTTTTACTTTTATCGAGTTTATAGCAATAAGTCCAAGCCCATATATTTTTTAAAAATAGTGAGTTGTAAGATCTTTTATAGCATTAGAATTATTTGTTAATGATTAAATGCTTCAATTCAGGATTATTTAACAATCTTTCCTTTTCAGCATAAATAATATCCTTGATATCCTTTTTTATCTGCAGATAATTGCGCTGCACCATTGAATTGTCTACTTTACGGATAACTGGAATGTCGACATAATTATCTTGTTCTTTTTTCAATGCTTCATGGTCATTTACTATTTCAGAATGAAAAGTTTTAAGTTCTATTTTACAATCAGGGTCATCGGCTACCATACCCACGAATTCACCGGAACTAAGTCCGGAAATTTTGGACGGTGGTACAGCAGATTCTAATTGTTTGGACCGACTGATTGAAGTATCTCCGCTATTGATGGAAAGGCTTTCCCTGTCCTGCATAATTTTCCCAAAACGCTCTGATAATTGTTTGGCAGTATCACCTGTAACCTGTCCGCTGACTAAGTTCCCAACAATATTCATAATAACATCCGCCTGTTCCCGTCCATAGTCTTTACGCAATTGGCTAAAATCCTGAATACCCAAAAAAGTTGCTACTTTATTGCTTCTGGCAGTAGCAATCAAACTGTCCATATTGTTGAGGTAAATTGTTGGAAATTCATCGAATATCAGGCTGCTTTTCTGTTTGCTTTTTTGGTTCACTTGTTTTACCAATCGGTTTACATAAAGTGACAACACTGCTCCATATATTTGGATTTTTTGCGGATTATTACCCATACAAACGATTTTCGGTTCGTCCGGATTATTGATATCCAATGTGAAATCGCTGCCCGATAAAACATAATACAATTGTGGAGAGGAAAGCCGTGCCATGGCAATTTTTGCAGAAGCAATTTGACCCTCCAACTGATCCATTACGTTATTTAAATAGGCAGGCTTCAAATCGATTTTAAACAAACTGATACGTCTGGAAATTTTAAGATAAATCAGTACCATCAAAATTATGGCTATGATTTGGAAGCAACACTTTCAAAACATCCAATTAAGGAACTGGAAACCCGTAAGT
>FQWG01000025.1 GCA_900129595.1 Flavobacterium frigidimaris
TTACTTTTACCTTAACAGCAACTAATGCAGGTCCAAGTGCTGCAACAGGAGTAAGTGTAACGGATATTTTACCTTCTGGCTATACTTTTGTAAGTGCCAGCACAGCTAGCGGAACCTATACCAGTGGAACTGGAATCTGGGCGATTGGTACTTTAGCCAATGGAGCGAATGCTACCTTATCTATCATTGCCACGGTCAATGCCTCTGGAACCTATACCAACAGTGCTAGTATAACTGCCAATGAAGCAGATCCTACACCTGGAAATAATACCTCTAGTGTTACCCCAACACCAATAAACGTAATTTCAGCTATCACAGAAACTACTGCTGCAATCAATGGTAATTCGGGCGGTACTACGCCAGCCTTGACGGCCAATGATACCTTGAATGGCAATCCAGTTGTGATTGGTACCGGTGCAGGAGAAGTAACTTTAACAGGAGTGAACGTACCGCCAGGCTTGACTTTAAATGCAGACGGAACAGTTACAGTTGCGGCCAATACGCCAGCAGGAAATTATACGGTTACCTACACGATATGCGAAGTAACCAATACGTCTAACTGCAGTACGGTATCAAGTATCGTTACAGTGACAGCAGCTAGTATTGCAGCTATCACAGAAACTACTGGGGCAATTAATGGTAATACGGGCGGCACCACGCCAGCCTTGACAGCCAATGATACCTTGAATGGCAATCCAGTTGTGATTGGCACCAGTGCAGGGGATGTAATTTTAACAGCAGTTAGTGTACCGTCAGGCTTGACTTTAAACGCAGACGGAACAGTTGCAGTTGCGGCCAATACGCCAGCAGGAAATTATACGGTTACCTACACGATATGCGAAGTAACCAATACGTCTAACTGCAGTACGGTATCAAGTATCGTTACAGTGACAGCAGCTAGTATTGCAGCTATCACAGAAACTACTGGGGCAATTAATGGTAATACGGGCGGCACCACGCCAGCCTTGACAGCCAATGATACCTTGAATGGCAATCCAGTTGTGATTGGCACCGGTGCAGGGGATGTAACTTTAACAGCAGTTAGTGTACCGTCAGGCTTGACTTTAAACGCAGACGGAACAGTTGCAGTTGCGGCCAATACGCCAGCAGGAAATTATACGGTTACCTACACGATATGCGAAGTAACCAATACCTCTAACTGCAGTACAGTCAAATCAATTATTATTGTCGGACAATCTTCTCTCGACGCAATTGAAGATGATTTTACAACTTATCCAATCAATGGTACCAATGGAGGTACTACACAAACAGTATTTGGGAATGATTTGTATAATGGAAAATCTTTAAATGCTTTAGGTGTTGATTTACAGTTTATTGGTGTTGTTCCGAAAGGTTTTAGCTTAAATCCAAACGGAACAATAACAATAGCTCCAAACACTATAGGAGGAAACTATCTGTTAATGTATCAAATTTGTGATAAATTAAATTCAAATAATTGTAGCATAGCTAAGGTTTTTGTCTTCGTTGAAGTTCCATCAATTGCCTTGATTAAGTCAGCGGTATTTAATGATGAAAACATGAATGGCAATGCAGATGCTGGAGAAACCATTACTTATAGTTTTGTTGTTACCAATACAGGAAATGTTAGGCTGACAAATATTTCGATTAAAGATCCGCTTCCTGGAATTGTTATAACCGGAGGTTTAATATCTCTGGCTCCGGGAGAAAGTGATAGTACAACTTTTAAAGGCGTTTACGCGATAAAACAAAGTGATATCAATGCTGGGAAAGTTTCTAATCAGGCTTTTGTAACAGGAGAGAATCCTTCAGGAATTATTGTAACTGATACTTCTGATGATACTGACAATCTAGGAGATAATCCAACAGTTTTATCGATCGAAGGTTGCGTAATAAAAGTCTTCAATGCAATATCTGCAAATGGTGATGATAAGAATGAAAGATTTTATATTCAGGGTATAGAATGTTATCCAGAGAATAGTGTTGAGATTTACAATCGTTGGGGAGTTTTGGTATTCCAACGTGAGAATTATAACAATGAAGAGCGCGCTTTTAGAGGGCTATCTGAAGGTCGAACAACAGTGAAGCAATCGGACGGATTACCAGATGGTACGTATTATTATATTCTTAAATACAAAGACAGAGAATCCAACGTACATCAGCAAGCGGGATATTTATACCTTACTAAGTAATAATTAAACAAATGGCTTAGTCATAAAAAAACTAATCCATTATAAAAGTAAAATACATGAGAAAAATAGTTTTAGTTTTTGTGTTATTTTCCGCTTTGGGATTTGCACAACAAGATGCACAGTATACACAATACATGTATAACACTATTAATATAAACCCTGCATATGCGGGCTCAAGAGGAGCAATGAGTATTTTTGGGTTATATCGTACGCAGTGGGTTGGACTTGATGGAGCACCGGAGACGAGTAGTTTCTCGTTAAATACACCAATAAATAATAGTAATCTGGGACTCGGAGTTTCGCTTGTAAACGATAAGATAGGGCCTACCAATGAAAATACCTTCTCTGCTGATTTATCTTATACCATTCCTACATCTGAGACTTTCAAATTATCTTTTGGAATTAAGGGAACAGCGAATTTATTTAATCTTGATATTAATAAATTAAATCCCGAATACCAAGGTGATCCTCAGTTTCAAGATTTGAATAATAAATTCTCTCCAAATATAGGGGCAGGAGTTTATTGGCATTCTGATAAAGCTTATATTGGTTTATCAGTTCCTAATTTCATCGAAACCAATAGGTACAGCGATAATGATTATGCTATTTTTAAGGATAGGATCAATTATTATCTTATAGCTGGTTATGTATTTGATTTAGATGCGTATATCAAATTTAAACCGGCAGTACTTACTAAAATGGTCGAAGGAGCACCATTGCAGGTTGATCTTTCAGCAAACTTTCTGTTTAATGAAAAATTTTCAGTAGGAGTAGCTTATAGATGGAGCGCGGCATTGAGTGCTATGGCTGGATTTCAGGTATCTGACGGTTTGTTTATAGGATACGCATACGACCGCGAAACTACAAGATTGAATAATTATAATTCAGGATCTCATGAGATATTCTTGCGATTTGAATTTTTAAATAATTATAGTCGAATAACCTCACCAAGATTCTTTTAAATCCTCACAAGATGAAAATTAAATATATAGCATCCACCATTTTTTTAGTGTTGATTTCACTAAAGTCAAGTGCACAAACAGCAAGCCAGAAGAAGGCAGACAAGGACTATGACCAATATGCCTATATTGACGCCATTTCAATCTACGAAAAAGTAGCTGAAAAAGGGTATAAGGACGAGAAACTATTTCAACGATTAGGTAATGCTTATTATTTTAACGGTGAACTTACCAAAGCCGTAAAATGGTATGATGTCCTTTTTGAAATCAATAAAGAGCAAGAACCTGAATATTATTATCGGTATGCGCAAACTCTAAAAGCTACAGGAGATTATGCGAAAGCGGATAAAACCCTTGAAGTGTTTAATAAAAAAATCGCAACAGATAAAAGAGCGATATTATTTGAAAACAATAAAAACTACCTAGAGCAAATAAAAGCGAATTCAGGGCGATTTGAAATAGTCAATATCAGCATTAACTCTACACAATCGGATTATGGAAGTGCTTATTATGACCAAAAATTAGTATTTGCATCAGCGAGAGATACTGGAGGTGTGGCTAAAAAAACATTTAAATGGACCAATAAATCTTTTACCAATTTATATTCGGCAGAATTAAAAGAGGATGGAACCTTAGGAAAACCAAAGCGATTTGAAAAGAAAATCAATTCAAAATTCAATGAATCGACACCCGTTTTTGCAAAAGATGGAAAAACAATGTACTTTACCAGAAATAACTTTTTGGATGGAAAAAGAGGGAGAGATGACCAGAAAGGCACCCTCTTAAAACTATATAAAGCAGAATTCGTTAATGGAAAATGGGCCAATGTAACTGAATTACCATTTAACAGCAACCAATATAGCACAGCACATCCGGCATTAAGTATAGATGGTAAGAAACTATATTTTGCATCAGATATGCCAGGTACTTTAGGCCAGTCAGATTTGTTTAGTGTGACCATTAATAATGATGGAACTTTTGGAAAACCGGAAAACTTAGGTTCATCGATCAATACGGAAGGACGAGAAACCTTCCCGTTTATATCTGCAGACAATGAAATCTATTTTGCCAGTGATGGACGCCCAGGCTTGGGAGGACTTGATGTTTATGTTTCCAGAATCAATAGTGACGGTAACTTT
This sequence comes from Flavobacterium frigidimaris, assembly GCA_900129595.1. Classification (GTDB taxonomy): domain Bacteria; phylum Bacteroidota; class Bacteroidia; order Flavobacteriales; family Flavobacteriaceae; genus Flavobacterium; species Flavobacterium frigidimaris. Next base: position 4,270 of record FQWG01000025.1, read on the forward strand.
ACAGAAGTCGAAAATGTTGGAGCCCCAATTAATGGCAAACAAGATGATTTTGCATTTATCATCAATTGTGAAAACAGAAGAGGATTTTTCTCCTCTAATAGGGAAGGTGGAAACGGAAACGATGATATTTACGAGTTCATAGAAACAAGAAAACTGCTATGTGATCAGAAGTTGAAGGGAATAGTTGTTGATCAGGAAACTAACACAATACTTGATAATGCCAAAGTAATCCTGTTGGATGAACAGTTTAAAACAATAGATGAAGTTGTAACGGGAAGAGACGGAAGTTATACATTTAAAGTTAAGTGCAACACAATCTACCATGTAAGAGGTGCGAAACAAGATTATGAAACCAAGGAGATTCCAGTAACCATTAAAGGTCAAACAGGTGAAACGAGCCTAACAATACCATTAGAAAAAAGAATCAAGTCAGTAGGTATAGGAACTGATTTGGCTAAAACACTTAATATTCCCATTATCTATTTTGATTTAGATAAATCTTTCATTCGTAAAGATGCCGCTTTTGAACTGGAGAAAATCTTAGCGGTGATGAAACAATATCCAAAGATGAAAATAGATGTTCGTTCGCATACTGACAGCCGACAAACAGCTGCATATAACATTGCTTTATCTAATAGAAGAGCTAAATCAACCATAGAGTGGTTAGTTAAAAACGGTGTAACACCGAATAGATTGACCGGTAGAGGATATGGAGAGAGTCAGCTGGTAAATAACTGTTCCGATAGAGTAACTTGTACAGAAGCTGAACATCAGCTAAATAGAAGAAGTGAATTTATTATAGTTTCAATGGAGTAATATATTTTATAAAAAAAACTTAATCGAAGATTTTTGCTTATTATAATTAAAGTGAAAAGAGGCTGTCCCACAACTCGTGAAATAGCCTCTTTTTCTGTTTTTTATTCGGACTCCTGTCGGAGCGCATGTCTCAAATATTCAATTCTCAAGGACTTGTTTTAGTTTTGAGACTTCCTCTTTTATGATAATAGTAGAATAATGAATTTTTTAATGTGTTATTGTTCCGGATGATTGGAATTTATTTTTTACTCGAGACATGTAAGGATGGAGGTATATGTAAAATTTAAAAAATGCAGTAAATGATCAAAGGTAAAAAAAACTATCAAAGTACAGATAATGATGAATTACAGAAAACAGGAATAAAAATATGAATTCTAATTTCAAACTTTTTTGAAGAAATTAATTCAAAAAGTCCTTATTATTTATTTTAGTTATGCCTTATTATATTTAGTAAGCTTTAGTCAGTAGCTGGATTAAAAAAATAACACTCTAAAACTTAAAGCAAGAAATGATAATGAAGCTATAAATTAAAAAAGAACACTGATTTTTTTAAATTGAAAACAATTAGTATTTCAAAATCAAATATTAATCTAACCGTTTGTAAAATTAGATGACTTCTTTGACTTTTAATCAAAATTAATATAAATCATTTTGACTATATTTTGTAATTCTAATGATGCGATACATCCGCAATAATCTTTGTCAAATAATAATTCCTGAATGTGCCATATCTTTCCTTGACTTTGCACTGTTTTTTTTTAAATACTTATTTTTTCTAAAGAAGCAAAGAACCCCCGGCCATCGGCCTTTATAACAGCCTCTTTTATCGTCCAATATTTATAATATTCCTGTAAGGGAGAATGAGCCTTATTAATTATATCCCACTGGATTTGTGTCATTGTTTCTTTTACGGAATTAAAATTAATAGGAACTATTTCCTCAATATCAATTCCTAATTCTTTAGAACCAATTGCACAAAACACATAAGAACCTGAGTGGGTTATATTAAAATCAAAATCAGTTGAGAGATAAGGTCTTCCAAATTCATTGTAGTATAAATTATTCAAAGGAATGACTGTATTATTAAAAATTTCCAGTGCTTTCATAAGTAAAAGTTTTCCCAGTACATTTCGAACCCGATCATTTAAATTATAATATCTTAAATTTTTATATCTTAATTCTGGCGGTAAAATAGACAGCCATTTATCATAAATAGCTGCCTTATTTTGATCATTAAATTTGGTATAGACAAGCACTATTTCCATTTATTAAGCTGTATTTAGAAGTTTTATTGGAGAAGCCCCAAATATTTACAGTAAGCTTCCAGTATACTTCGGCTAATAACTGTACTTTCAATATTCGTCCCTTCTAAAAATTTCATGGTATTAGAAATATCAAAATCAGGAGTATTTTGATGGATTTCGATGATTGATTTATTGTCATAAACCTTGAATTTGAATAAACTCAAGAGTGGATACAAAGGACTTTTTTCATCATTCTCCCATAATTTCATCCACTGCTGATAGGGTAAAGGAGTTAATTCTAAATTGGATTCATTTTGAAGAGCTTCAAAAAATCCCATAACGGTCATGTTGTCTTTTGGAGCAGGACTTAAATGAAATATTTCTCCAATAGCTTTTGGATTCTTAGAGATATGTGCAATAGATTCGCTGATAAAATCAACACAGACCAATTCTTCTTTTTGATCCAGAAGTATGGGATAATGTTTTAATTCAATGCATGCCTTTATCAGCAAACTCCACCATTGGTATTTGGCTGTCGCGCCAGTTCTACTATGGCAAAAAGTATATCCTAATCTGAAAATTATAATTGGGACACCTTGCTTTATAGCTTGATTGGCAATTTGTTCCATTACCCATTTGCTTTGTATGTAGCCCATGTCGCGACTAAGGTATTTGAATGCCGTTTGTGTAGAATCATTTTCCATAATCAGAGCAGGTTTGGTAAAATAATGTTCCCAACTAAAAACTCCAACGGTTGATAACAGAGAAATTTGTTTAAGTTTGATTGTTGTAGCAAATTTGATTATGGTGTGCAAAGCACCAATATTGGCCGCCTTCATGTAGGAATAGGGCTGAATAAAATTAACAGCGCTTCCTGCGTGATAGATTACATCTATGGTTTGTGTAAGGGTATTATAAACATTTTTTGATAACCCGAGAAGCGGTTTGGAGAGATCTCCGGGAAGTAATCTTATGCGGTCTTTGTTGTATAAATCAGTAGGAAGTAACTGTTCTTTTATCGTTTTAAGCAAACGTTCCTCAGCATGCTTTTCATTATCGGCGCGAATGAGTAAATAAATAACTGCAGATGTGGACTCTAGAAGTTTCGCTAACATATTTACCCCGACAAAGCCTGTAACACCTGTTAGTAAAGAAAATTTAGGACTTTCAAAATCCCCCTTGTTTTTAAGATTGGTATTAAATTCAGATGGACTTATATAAGCATCGTTTTTAATTTCTTCACTTAAAAGATCGGTTCCGAAACCATATTGATCTGTGGTAGGGATAGATTCTCTTTCCTGGATTAATAAAGCCAGTTTTCTAATGGTATTGTTAATATATAATTCACTCAAAGAGATGCTGCCCGGATAGTGATTAGACATTTTGTTATAAAGCTTAGTCAACAATAACGAATGTCCGCCCAGATGAAAAAAATCATCTTGCATGGAGGTAATCTTGCGCTCTAAAACCTCACTCCAGATATCCCTAATTTTTTCTTCGTATAAATTAAGAGGTAATTCTTCCTCCTTCTGGTCAAAAGCCTTTTCTGCCAACAATGAAAGCGCTGTCATGTCAAGCTTTCCATTTTCAGTAACCGGAATTGTATCTATTGATATAATTTGGTTAGGTATCATATACGAGGGAAGCTTTTTACTCAGCTCGTTTTTGATTGTAGAAATATTGATACCTCCTGTAATAAATGCCCTGAGGGATAATAAATTTTCAGAAGCTTTATGAACCTGAACCGCTACATTTTTTATACCTTCTACTTGCTGTAAGGCAGTTTCTATTTCTGCAACCTCAATGCGATACCCTCTTATTTTAACCTGATGATCAATTCTTCCAATATATTCCAGCATACCATCAGGCAATATTCTTACCTGATCTCCAGTTTTATACATTCGATTATAGATCGAATTTTCACTATCTTTTATAAAAGGATTCGTTATAAATCGCTCGGTGGTGAGCTCTGGTTGGTTAAGATATCCTCTTGATAATTGTATGCCAGAGATATAGAGTTCCCCTATAACACCAGCAGGCACCTTGCGCATGTAACTGTCCAGGACATAAAGTTTGATGTTATTGATGGGATACCCTAAGGTATTTGCGGGATGTACATTGTCATAAACATAATGATTTACAGCAACTGTGGTCTCTGTAGGACCGTATCCATTGACAAGTTTAAGCCGACCTGTCCAGTGTTTGCTGATGGCAACCGGACAAGTTTCTCCACCTGTTCCGATAACACGTAATTGAGGGAATTCTACAGCAAGTGAAATAGTTGAAAGCACCGAGGGAGATATATAAGGCACAACGGTAAGATGATGTGCAGCAATAAAATCCGACAAAGAGTTTCCCAAGAGCTTATTATTAGGATACAGATATACAGTAGCACCTTTGGCGAGTGGTATCCATATATCCATAATCGAACCATCGAAGTTATAGGGTGAGAATTGTAAAGTGCGATCATCTGGACCTATCTCTAATATTTGGCCGTATTCGATAATAAAATTGCTTATTGCCTTATGTTCTATTAATACCCCTTTGGGTATTCCTGTAGTTCCTGAGGTATGAATTACATAAATTAAATCTGATGAGGAATGTGTATCAGTGTAACTGTTTTTATGGATTTCTACAGCAGGCACATAAGAGAGCATATGTTCAATATCCAATACCGGAACATGTACTTTTTGGCTGATATCTATAAGGTTTATATCTGTAATTAATAATGCAGGATCACTATCTTTTAGTATTACATTAACCCTTTCGACTGGGTAATTAATATCTAAAGGCACGTAGGCCGCTCCGGCTTTTATAATTCCTAATAAAACGATAATTCGCTCGGTAGACTGACCGAGATAACAGGCAACAAATTCGTTGTTTTTGACCCCCATCGCAATAAGCTGATGGGCCACTTTATTTGATTGTAAATGAAGTTCCTGATAAGACAGGTGTACTCCATTTAAAGTAAGGGCAGTTTTTTCCGGGTTTTGCTTTACCTGATCTTCGAACATTCCTACAAGTGTTTTTTTAAAGGGATTTTCCTTAGGTTCAAGAGCATCTGATAGTTCTTCTTTATCATGCTTGTCGAGTAAGATTTCAAAATCTCCAATTCTTTTTTGAGGGTTCACTAGAATAGATTTTAATATAGTGGTGAAATCTTCTGCCATTTTTACAATTGTACTTTCTTTGAATAAAACATCAGCATATTCTATTACTATTTCCAGCTCGTCACTTGCTGGTGTTACTTCAAATTGCAGATCAAATTTTGATTTTCTATTATAAACCCATTTCGAATGATTTCCATCAATAGGTGCCGTATGAATATTTTGGTCTATTGTATCCTGTAGAACAAAAACCGTTTGAAACAGAGGATTATAACCGGCAAAACGATCTTTGATTGTGTTGTTTATAATAGTTTCTAAAGGAACTTCCTGATGACGAAGTACAAGTAGGAGCATTGTTTTTAGTTCTTTCAGATATGCTGTATAAACAGGGTTTCCATTGATTTGGATTCGAATAGGAAGCATGTTTACAAAATATCCAATGGTTTGATCCACCATTGAAGGTATTCTGTTGGCTGCCGGACTACCAATACAAATATCGTGCTGGCCACTATAATGCTGCATCAATAACCCAAAAGCCGATAGTAATGTCATGTACAATGTAGCATTTTGTTCTCTGGATAATTCTCGTATTTGGGAAGTTAATTCAGGATCGATCTTAAAATAATATTGCCCTGCGGTAGTACTATGAAAATGTTGTTTTGGGAAATCATACGCTACTTGTAGTACAGGAACATCTTGCAGATAGTTTTTCCAAAAAGGAATATAGGAGTTTATTTTATCTGCATGTTTCTCACTAAGTTGCCAATGTGCATAATCTCTATATTGTACAAGATTATCGTTTATTGGAGTCTCTTTTTTGTTCACAATACGATCGTACAATTCGTTTAGATCTTTAATTAACAAAGACATCGACCAACCGTCCGTGGCAATATGATGAATGACAATAAACAAGGAGGTAACTTTTTCAGCTTCACCAATAAGACAGGCTCGCACCATAAAATCCCTTTCAAGGTTAAAAGGGCTTTCCATTAGTTTTTGTAAAGATTTCAGATTATGGAATGGCTGTAAGGTCCAGTTCTCAGCACTAAGTAAGGATTGATATGTACTATTATCATCTTGATAAATAACTGTCCTTAATATGCTGTGTTTTTGGATCAATAAACGGAATGCTTTCTCGAGTGCTGTTACAGAAATGTTCGTACTTACTGGATATAATACCCCTATATGATAGGGCAAACTTCCATGGAGTTTATCCAGAAACCAAAGGGCTTGTTGCTGGAATGACAATTTTACTGGTATATTAAGATTATTGATAGTAATAGCTTCTTCTGTTTGTAGATCTGGGCCTTTGTTAATAATATAGTTTTCCAGTTCTTCAATACTGGGATACAAAAACAAGTCCGCAATCTGAAGTGCCAGATGAAGTTCCTGGCGGATAGATGAAACTAATTTATAGGCTAAAATAGAGTTGCCGCCAAAATGAAAAAAATTATCATTAATTCCCATTGTTTTTATCCCGAGGAAAGATTGCCAAATTTCAGCCAGTTGCCTTTGCAACTCGGTTGTGGGAGGTATGAAACATTGTCTTAGTTCTTGCTGGTCAGTATCATAATTACTTAAAGCGGTTCTGTCGATTTTTCCATTTGAAGTAAGAGGAAAATTTTCTACCACAAGAAATCGCGATGGGATCATGTAACTAGGTAAATATTCATATAAATAAGCGCGAATGTGTTCCGGAAAAGTATCTGTTTGAGAATTCTTTTTATAATAACATAAAAGATACTTATTTTCGGGACTATCACCTTTTACAATAACACAAGAATTCTCAACTAATCCGGATTCTCTAATGGTACTTTCAATCTCTGATGGTTCGACTCTGAAGCCCCGAATTTTAACCTGTTGATCCGCTCTGCCTACGAATTCAATATTTTCATCAGTTAGCATCCTGACAAGATCTCCGGTTTTGTAAACCCTTTTTGTTTCGCCTGATACATTTTTGTAATAAACAAATCGTTCAGCTGTAAGTTCGGGCTGATTTAAATATCCTCTCGAAACCTGAATCCCTCCAATATACAATTGGCCAACTTCTCCCTTCGCAAGAGGTTTAAGTTGGTCATTGAGTACATAAAAATCTACATTAGTTAATGGTTTTCCAATTGTTGTTAAAGGATAATCATCAGAGAATTCAAATCCGCACACAACTACTGTAGTTTCAGTAGGTCCGTACATATTAATAAGGCTAAGCAATTTTCGCCAGGGCTGAATCACATGAGAAGAAGGTGCCTCGCCGCCGGTAAAAATTTTTCGCAACTGACCAATATTCTGATCGTTAGGAAGTGTTGCCAATATCGAAACAGGGAGATACGGTAAAATCGTAATTTTGTTTTCGCGAATAAAATCCAGCAATGCATCACCTACAATCCTATTGTCAGGATACAAATAGACCGTCATTCCCAGAGATAAAGGAACCCAAAGATCCAGAACGATGCCATCAAAATTTGAAGATGATATGTTTAAAGCAATATCATCTGGTTTTCCGTTTAAAAACTCACCAAAGTATTTTATAAAATTCACCAATCCTTTATGTTCAGCCATAACTGCCTTTGGTAATCCTGTACTTCCTGAGGTATAGGCTAAATAAGCCAATCCATCGTTAATTGAATTTTCAGGTAATCTTTCACCAGATGAATTCTTGATGTTGTCTACTTCTTTGGGAGCATCAATGAAAATAATTTCTTTGTCAAAAAAAGCAAATTTTTCACTTAATGCTTTTGTGGTAATTAGAATTGGGCTTTTGGTATCTTCGAGCATGTGCCTAAGCCTTAATTCAGGATATAAAGGGTCAAGAGAAACATAGGCACCAGATGCTTTCCAAATAGCCAACATAACAATAACTTTATCTAAGGATTGTTCTAATGAAAAACAAATTGGCACATCCAGAAAGTTACCTTTTGTTTTTAAATCATTGGCGAGTTGATTAGATTTAAAATCTAATTCTTGATAACTCAAACTTTCATTGTTGAATACAAGTGATTTTTTTTGAGGTTTTTGATTACATATCTTATTTAGTAAAACAAGAATAGTACTAGGTAAATGTTGGGGCTTGTTCATAAAATACTGTAGTTTAAATTTGTTAACAGAAAAAAAATATAGGAAATTGATTGCAATTTAAAAAGATTTATTTAATTTTAAACTATTGTTAATCAATTAAATATAATTATTTAATATGAAAAACCTTCCTAATAATCCAGAACTTACGTTTAAAATGTATGAATTGATCAGTGGATACTGGATTGCATGCGCCATTTATTCTGTTGCAAAACTCGATATTGCAGATTTGCTCGCCAATGGTCCAAAAACTTTAGCAGAACTGGCAAAAGAATCTCAATCTCATGAAATATCATTGTATCGTCTTTTACGTGCTACAGCAAGTGTTGGTATCTTTGAGGAATTACCCGACGGCAAATTTCGTATCAATGATTTAGGAAAAACTTTATTATCAGATGTCCCAGGTTCTATTAAGCCTTGGGCATTGGCTAATTTAGGAGAACATTTTCCTGCTTTTGGCAATTTGACTTATGGTATAAAAACCGGAAAAGTGCCTTTTGATGATGCTCATGGAAAATCAGTATGGGATTATTATAAAGACAATCCAGAGGCAGGTGTCAACCTGATGAATGCTATGGCAGGAGTATCAGGTGCTGTATTAAAAGGCATCCTAGATATTTATGACTTTTCGCCTTATAAAACCCTTGTAGATATTGGGGGAGGGAACGGAGCAATGTTGTTTGCCGTACTTTATGCATCACCATCAAGTAAAGGGATTGTTTTTGATGAGCCTTATGTGGTAGAGAAGACAGCCACGCAAATTCCGGACGAGTTAAAAGATCGATGCACCGTTTATGGAGGAAGTTTTTTTGAAGAAATACCTGCCAATGCAGACTTGTATATGACTAAATGGGTTATTCATGACTGGAGTGATGCCCAGGCTATTGCTTTACTTAAAGTTTGTCACAAAGCAATGCCTGTTGGCGGGAAATTATTAATTATAGATTCGGTTATTTCAGATGAATTAAACGAACCACATGCGGGAAAACTGCTCGATTTAAATATTATGGCAATGACTACCGGAAAAGAGAGAACCTTAAAGGAGTTTAAAACCCTGTTAAAAGAATCTGGTTTGTTATTCAAAAGTCTTATTGCTACCAATACTGAGGTTTCTAGTATTATTGAATGTGAAAAATTATCTTAAATAAGATCAGAACCAGAGAGCATGATAAAAATTACTATTTTTTATCCCGTTAAATCGGGCGATTGGTTTGATGTATCTTATTATTTGGAAAAACATATGCCTTTGTCTAAATCTATTTTTGGAGATGTACTAAAAGGCATTGCCATAGAAGAAGATACAGCTGATTTAGGAGTAAACAAGGAGGTTCTTTCATATCAAATAATTGGGCATCTTTTCTTTGAAAATGTTGAGGATTTCTATGAAAGGTTTCTTCCTAATAAGGAAATCCTTTTTAAAGACGCATTGCAATACACCAATGTTGCACCCATTTTACAAATAAGTAAAGTGCTGATTTGGCAAACTCCTTGGATTTAAATAAGAGGCTGTCTGAAAAATACTTTTTGGACAGCCTAATTCTCATTTTTATTAATATAAAAAGACTCTGAGCGTATTAGTGGTTCTGTCGCATCTAAAGCTAAGTTTTATCTTTACCTTTTTTAAATTCTTCAACTCATCAATACGAAAGGTCATTGCTATCCGAAGTCTATTTTACTGCAGGCCGTATATTTTAAGCTTAGATTTACATTACCCTATCGGGATGCTCAAGAGATCATGAAGATGCGGGGAGTTTCTCTGGATCATGCTACTATTCAGCGCCGGGAGTGTAAGTTTACACCTTTGCGTGAATCAGAGATCAAGAAGAGAAAGGTCAAAGTGGGGGCAAGCTGGGAAAGATGCGCTTAAAGCAGGGCTGAAAATTTCGGGTTTACTCCGTTTGATTCTCGGTTTTAGTTTCTTTTGAAGCTCGTCTTACAAGTGTATAAACCTCTTTTAAATGCCACCAGGCGGCACATATCAAGGTCTCCTTTATAATGGTATATGGTGCACTTCAGACGCAATTAGAAATACTTTTTTATTATTACTGATGTCTATTGGATTAAATCGATTACCTGTTTACCAAAATCTGAAAAGTTATCTTTTTCTTCCTTATGACTTTGATGACTTATCATCCTAAGGGCAACAATATTATTTATTGGATCAACAATGATGAAATTTCCCAAATATCCGTCGGCACGATAGGTTACCTTGCCGCTAAATTCTCTTTTTCGAAGACGTAACCCCGATGTTAGATTCTTAGCAATATCCTGATAAGGATTCTCGCCAAAAACCGATCGCAGTTTTGTCAAATACTCCTCATTAGAGTTGTAAACGCCTTTCATTTTAATAGCTTTTTTGATGAACTCCTTTGGTACGTTATTTTTCTTTAATTCGGTGATAATTTGCTCATCAACAATTGAGATTGTGTTTTCATAATCCAGCCACCATAACATTCCGTAGCCTTGATACTGAGCAGATGGTTTTACAACTTCATTGATATGCTCCTCAGAAATAATCACATTGTTATTGTATTTTCCTTTGTTTGCCAATAAGAGCCCCAGTTTAATCATATCCTTCGGCTTAATTTGGCATCCGGACATAACGTGAGGATTTCCTTTCTGGTCCAGAGTCCAGCTATAATCTGTAATCTCCAGCTTTTTAAAAAGTCTCTCCCCAATATATTCATCCATACGTTTACCAGTTATTTTTTGGATTACACCGGCCATAAGATTTAAAGATTTATTATTGTATTCCCAGACTTCTCCCGGTTTTTTTGAAAGTTCGGCGGCAAGGGCCAATTGTACAAAATCTGTACTGGGATAAATTTCTACCGATGCATTGGGATTATTTTGCATACCTGAGGTCATATTAACCAAATGCCGTATGGTAACAAACTGTTTTTGACCTTGCATCCATTCAGGGTAATATTTAGCTATTGGAGTATCGAGGGTTTCAATCAATTGATCGGTAAGCATACACGCCACTGCCAGCCCGACTATACTTTTGGTGCAGGACATGCCTTCAATTTTCGTATCTGGCTGTCCAATACCGAAATATTTTTCAGCAACCAATTCATTGTCTTTATAGATGATAACAGCTTCTGAATTTGTCTTATCAGCCTTTGTTAAAAGTGTTTCGAGTTTGTTTTTGTTGATATTTTGTCCATAAGTATGAACTACCAGCATTCCCACAAATACTATTAAAGCTTTTTTGCGCATTTCTTTTTTTTAAATTAAGATTCCACTTATTTGATTGCATTATAATTTCATTCAATTCAGAATTGGTTTATAAACATCTCAAATATTTCACTGGCAAAGAAAGTAAATGGTTTGCTTTTGAAATTGTAAAAATGGAAACAGCATTAAATAAAAAGCCACACATTTTCTTTTTGTGTATCTACATTTTTGAAGAAAAATTTCGGGTTGTTATGGGTCAGGTCCTGAAAATCTTTAATAAAATGCGATTGATCATAGAATAAGTTATCGAACGATAATTCGGTTAAGTTTTTTGCTTTGTTTTGTTCAATAATTGATCTTCTGAATCGATGTATTTTTCGATATTCAGAGGGAGGTTTCCCGACATTTTTTTGAAATATTTTACTGAGATACTGCCTTGAAATTTTATACTTCTTTGCCATTTCAGTTATTTTGGCATCAGCTTCTATATCCTTGATCAATTCCTGAACCTGTGAAACATCTTTTTCTCTGAACTTGGATAACCAGTAAAGCTCAAGTGTTTCAATCTGTTTTTGCCTGTCTTTGATATTAAAAATCTTCTCCATTTCTGCTTTAAAATCAGTATATGGATCGAATTCAATTTTCCTAGTATGATCTTTGGAATAAAAAATATCCACATTATCGATAAAAAAGTTCAACCCCAGCGGCTTAAAATATAGGGTAATCTCATTGATCAGTTTCACATACGATACTTCGATTGGAGTATTATAACGGTAGACTATATGAGAAAAAATATTATCTTCATTTGAAGGAGCAATTATGATCATCCCGTCTCTCTGTTGCAATGAAACATTTTGCGAAATAGCAACAATGACATAATTATTAGGAAATGTACGGTAAATTAAAGGTTCAGATTTTGAATCTTCTACAATAAAATAAAATCCTTCGATATACTTTTGCAGCAGCGTATTTTTTGGTCTGTAAAATTCTAAATTCATTTTAATGATTAGATTATTAAACTTATCTATAAGCTAAATGATAATGTAAAATTACAATTTTTTATATTTTTCAAAATTAAATGTGCTATTTTATTCTATAGTATTAAGCGGTTCTGTCGCATCTGGAATAACTTTTATCTTTAGAATTTTAAAAGTATCGAAAAATGAATACCAAAGGTCATTGTTATCCAAAGTCTATTGTTCTGCAGGCCGTATATTTTAAGCTTAGGTTTACATTAAGCTATCGGGATGCTCAAGAGATCATGAAAATGCGAGTAGTTTCTGTTGATCATGGTACTATTCAGCGTCGGGATTATAAGTTTACACCTTTGATTGCATCAAAGATAAAGCCAGAGAAAGGTCAGAGTGGGGGCGAGCTGGAGATTGGATGAAACTTATATAAAAGTAAAAGCTATTTGGTGTTATTTATATAGGGCAGTGGATAAATTAGGCAATACGGTTGACTTTCTTTTGACCAGGAAAAGACAGAGAATGAGCGCTCAGTCTTTTTTAATTAAAGCAATTAGTAATAATTGCAAGCCACGAGTAATAAACATTGATAAAAGTGGTTCTAATACTGCAGCTATCAAAGTATATAATAAGCGTTCGTTCTCAAAGATTAAAATTCGGCAGTGTAAATATCTCAACAATATTGTAGAACAGGATCATCGTTTTATCAAGTGGCGCATAAAAAATGGATTAGGTTTTAAAAGTTTTGAATCGGCCAGACTAACATTGAGCGGAATTGAAGTTGTGCATATGTTGGGAAAGAATCAGATGATTGAACCAGGGAAAACTATGTTTAAATCATTCTGTAAATTGGCAGGCTAACTTTTAAATTACTTAAATTCTTATATTTGATTCTGACAGATGCGACAAAACCGCAAAAAGTATCAACTACGTCAAATGTCTCTGATATGGTGTGTTCTAATTTTTAAGTATTAATTTCTTTTTCTCAGTTTTCTGTTTTGTTAGTTTTTTCTTTTGAAAAAAATCGCTTAAAGCTTTTTCTTCAGCTAATGTTAGAGAACTTAGTCCACCAATACTGTCTATATCTAAATCTAATTTTTTAGTTTTCATAATTATTTATTTTGAAAATATTTATTGATTAATTTCAAAGCTGATTTTGTTTCAATTATCATAATTCTACCACCGAAATGGAATGCTCCAAGTGTTTTTTCATAATGATCAACTAATTGCGATTTTGAAAGAAAAGAAACATTTCCATCGTGACCGCGCTGAAAAGATAATTTACATGCATAAGCAACTAGATTACCAGCTACACCAGCATAAACCTTCGTTTGTCCTTTATTGAATGGAGCACTTTCAACAAGATGCATATAGACATGATCTGACTTAACTTCTAAGCTTATAAGACCTTGAATTATTTTTGAATTTCCAAAAATTGTAAGTTTATAAACATCTCTAATTGGATTTTTAAATTCTTCATTCCAATTAAAAAGCCAGCCATTTTTCTTTGTTAAAGACTTTAAATCAGAATTTTGGACAATAGAAATTTCAGTCTGAAAACTATCTCCAGTAATCACGTTTTCTATTGAGTTTGTTAATTTGTCAATTATAAAATCGAGTCCTGATTCTGCTTCTTTATCCATACTGCTAATTTAATGAATATAATTTAATTTTGAAAACATTTGAATATGGAAAATAAATTCTGCCGACCCTCTCGACAGAATTGCTGGACTGTAATAGTTTCGAACCTAACAGTTGGATCGGCTATCATAACTCGTTTTCTATTTCTAAAATACTGGTGCGCCACGATTCTGCCACGAAACTTCAACTGATAAAATATTTTTAGAAAACCTCCTTAACTTTTTGTGGCAAAAAAGGTATCCACTCCAAAATTCGCCAGTGTAAATATCTCAATAATATTATAGAGCTGGATCATCGTTTTATCAAATGACGTATTCAAAATGGATTAGGCTTTAAAAGTTATGAATCGGCTAGACGAACGTTGAGCGGAATTGAAGTTGTACATATGCTGAGAAAGAATCAGATAGTTAAACCCGGGATAACTATGTTTAAATCATTCTGTAAATTGGTAGCATAACTTTTAAATTACTTAAAAACTTGCATTTGATTCTCTCAGATGCGACAGAACCAAAAAAAGACCTTGTAACATCTACAATAGATTTGAGAAATAGAATTAGGGAAAAATAGTTTTGTGTTTGAATTATTTACTTCTCTTTATTGTTTAAAATAAATAGAAAAAGCTGTCAAAAATTTGACAGCTTTTTTTTTGATCAATACTTAACGCATTTAAAATGTTCAATGTTTTAATCTATATTTGGATAAAAGTCTGAGGCTTTAAGTATAAAAATAGACCCTATAAATAAAAATGAACATAAATACAATCCAACATCACAGCTATGAAAAAGGACTTCCTCAAGAAGGAAATTTTATACTTGGACAAAAACACGGAGACAATATATTTGTATATCAGGCATTCAATGATAAAATTGCGGACTATGCGATAGAAAATCAAAAATTTGGAGGACAAGAGTACAGCTTTGACAGAATGACTTGGATAAAACCAAACTTTTTGTGGATGATGTACAGGAGTGATTGGGCGAACAAAGACAGCAACCAAAGTCGAATTTTAGCTATTGAAATGACTTTTGAAGGTTTTCAAGAGCTTCTTGCCGAAGGCATTTTAACAAGCTATAATGAAGCCTATGGCGATGAATCTGCATGGAAAGAAAAACTAAATACTAGCAACGTAAGAATTCAGTGGGATCCTGACCATAATAGTAAAGGAGACAAGTTAAAACGCAGGGCTATTCAAATAGGAATTAAAAATGAAGCTTTAAGAAAGTTTAATAGCAAATTTATAAAATCAATTCAAGACATTACTGCTTTTGTAAAAGAACAAAAAGAAAAAATTGACAGCGGAAAAGGTTGGTATTATGTGATTAACGAATCTATAATTGAAGTCAACAGTGATTTAAAAAAGAAATTTTCTATGCCTGAAGTATTTCGAACATCATTTGTTGAAGAACTAATTTTAGAATTTGAGAATACAAAAGAAATCAGTCAAACAAATTTTGAAAAGTTGCTAGTTGATAACGATCAACCAGAAAGAGCTGAATTTGTTGGTTATGTAAAAAATTACATTAATGCAGAATTATCAAGGTATCTTTTGAAAGCTGCTATTCTTTACAGAAGAGATGAGGAATTGGGTGCGTTTGACTGTATGTGCGAAGACCTTCTGATGCTTAGTTACTTTGCCAGTAAGAATAAGAATATAATTGATCTTCACTTGATTTTGGAAGCTAAATTAGTAGATTTTGACACTTGGTGCGGATTTGATGGTGAAATGATTTTTTATCCTTTGGGACATCAACAAACAAAAGAATACATCGCAAGCTCTAAAGATTTTTTAGTAGAAAATATTCCAGGATTTGCCCCTCAAACGGCTGACTATTTCATTGAATCTTTTGACGAAGAATATTTGTATAAAGAAATCCATAGCAGAGCCTTTTGGTATTTTTGATCATTTAATACGTAACTCTAGGCTTATAAAAATAGGAAAGCCATGCAAAAATTACGATTTAAAAAAGAAATAAATGTATCAGCTTCAGCTCAAAAAGTATGTGAAACGATGCTGGGCTTAAAGGATAAAGCCACTTACGAATATTAGGTTGCAACTTTTGACCCTACATCTACTTATGAAGGAAGTTGAGAAAAAGGAAGTAAAAATCCTTTTTGTTGGAACAGGTGAAAAGGTAAAAAAGGCGGCATGATTTGGGAAATTACAGAACAATGAAAGAGGCCTCTAAACGTGCTTTATCTCAAGACTCTTCCGCTGGCTTTTCACTTTTGGCTTCCTGCGCCATGCGTCTTACTATGACGTAAAACTCTTTTAAATGCCACCAGGCAGGGCACATATCAAGGTCTCCTTTATAATGGTATATAGTGAGAAAACAGCTTTTAAGGAAAAGCTGGGAATCTGTGATTCTCGCCCATGGCTTTAATTCCACTTCCTCAGGCGGGGGAGTGGCTTGAAAATAGCGTTTTATTTCTTCTGGGGTCATGGGGCAAAATTAGGTAAAAAGTGCAGAGAGGGCAAGGGCTTAGGGTCAATTTCTGGGTCAGTGTTTTTATGTGTTTTACCTGCATTTGTTCCAACTGTACTGAGGCTCATTAAATTATCCCTTCAGATTCTGTTTTTATTTTTTCAGGTTTCCATTTGGGCTGGTCTGGACCTGCGGCGCCCTTTGAGAATTCATGCAGATGCGGGTTGCTTTACTTCCTTAATGCTTTTTTTTAGGAGATATTCCCGCTATGCGTTCCACCCGAGCGCTAGCGTGGAAAAATTGGTCAGACAGACCATATACTTTCTGTATAATTTGATCAGTAGTTTCGCAATGTGTCGACCAACAATATTTAATTTAAATTGATCATGACTATTTGGGATTAATTCTAGTTTAAATTGTTGTTAGTGAGTATCTAATCTTTTATTTGTCATATTATGAAGTTCTATTAAATACACAATAAATTGAAACTGAATTAAGATGGTCATTTTATTTTGACAGATAATGGTCAATTGAACTGATTTTCCAGTAATGATAACAAATTAGTAGATTCATCAAATATTTCGTAATTTCTTGATCGCAGTGTTCGGGGACTAACTAAGAAACATGTGATTTTAAATAAAATCACATGTTATCTGCACACGAGTCTTTCGATTTTAACCACCTAAAGCGCTTCTGCGATTTGTCTTAATGGTAAAGTGACAATGAATTCTGCGCCATTATCTTTTTCTCCCATGGCAGTAATGCTCCCGCCATGTCTTTTGGCTATTTTTCTGCAAAGCGCCAGACCAAGCCCGTTGCCTTCATACTGGTCTTTGGAATGGAGTCTTTCAAAGGCATTAAAGATTCTTTCGGCATGAATTATATCAAGTCCAATACCATTGTCTTTAATGGTTATTTGTACCTGTTCGATACTTTCATTATTTACCATCATAAATGATATGATAACCCTCGGCGGCTCATCTGCTTTTGAGAATTTTAAAGCATTATGGATCAGGTTATAGAAAAGCTGCTGAATCAGAATAGTGGCCCCTTGTATATCAGGAAGCTCACTTGTGATCAGTATAGCCTCTTTTTCCTTTATGATGAGTTCGAGATCTGTTTTGATACTTTCCACCACCTCATTGAGGTTTATCTTTTCAATGGGCTGTGTTTTTTTATCCAGGGTGGAGTAGGCCAGAATTCCTTCTATGATGTTCTGCATCCTTTGCGCGGACTGATCTACCTTTTGCAGGAATTTTTTAGAGTTTTCGTTAAAATCAGCTTTGTATTGGTCTTTTAAAATACTGTTGAAAGTTTTAATTTTTCTAATAGGTTCTTTAAGGTCATGGCTCACCACATTGGCAAAATGCAAAAGATCATCATTGGATCTTCTGAGCTCCTGTGTGCTTTCAGCGACCTGTTTTTTTAGCTCCTCTTCAAATTGTTTCTGCTCATGAATATCCTGTATGATTCCAATAATAGTCATTGGAGTTCCTTTTTCATCCTTGATGATCTTCCCGTTGATCTTGACCCATTTGACTGATCCGTCATCATTTATAATTCGGGCCTGATACGACATCTTTCCTGTAATGAGTGATTCCTGGTGTACTTTCTCGCGCAGGGCCTGATCCTCGGGATGCAGTTTGGCTATAAGCTCTTCATTGGCAATTTCCCTGTCGATGGACCAGATGGTGTTGAAATTTCCCGAAGTTTTAATTTGTTTTGTGGCAAGATCTATTTCATAGGTACCCATCCCTGAGGAGTCAATAGCCATCCTTAGCCTTTCCTCAGCATTTTGGGTCTGTTGTTTTGCCAGATGCAGGTCAGTGACGTCCGATCCTGTATTCATGACCGCATAGATTTTTCCCTGCTGATCAAAAAGAGGGATAAAGCTGTAGTTAAAATAATAGGTTTGTAATGCACCATCAATCAATAAATCGACCTGTTTGTCTTTTGCATGGAAGGCAATTCCTGATTTAAGTACGCCTGAAGCCTGCTGAAAAAACGGCTGGTTTTGAATTTCAGGGAGCACATCCAGATAGTTTTTTCCAATTACCTGATCTCCTTTTCCCCAGGTCTGTATCATAGCAGGGTTGGCTAATTCTATTTTTAATTCTTCTCCTGTGTAAACAGCGAGAGGCAAAGGGGTATTATCCACAATGTCCTTCAAAAGCAATAGGTTATCATACATCAGTGGTGGTTTTTATTGCAACGAATATATTGTGGATTTTCTCTTTTTCAGTTACACGATTTCAGTAGAATCTTTCATTATTCTACCATAGAATTTTTATTGCTTGCGATTTAATGGGCGAGATTTATTTTAATAATAATGACTCGATTTGAAACAAGCTCATTGTTGAACCATAGTAATGAGCAGTAGAAATTATCGAAATAAACCCCAGCCTAGAGGGGTATTAATTATAAAAATAAAATAAAAAACTCAATTTCAATGAGTTCTCATTTAATAAAGCTACCTTTGAGCAATTAAATACATTAAAATGCAAGAAGGTACAGTAAAATTTTTCAATGAAGAAAAAGGGTTCGGATTTATAACTCCAAATAACGGAGGGGCCGAAGTTTTTGTTCATGCTTCAGGTCTATCAGAAAACATCGCTCAAGACGATGCAGTACGATATGACGTAGAAGAAGGCCGTAAAGGTCCAAACGCAGTAAACGTAGTTGTAGCATAACCATACTATCACAGTGAGCTTTTAAAGGCACCTCTAACGAGGTGCCTTTTTTGTTTGTACCAGGGATCAGTTTCCCGCTATAAAACTGCTTAAACTTTGTAAACAAAGGCATTAATATTCATCCCTGCACCAACAGACGCAAATAAAATGATATCTCCAGTTTTTATTTCATGTCCGGGCAGTTTCCCTTTTGAAATTAAATCATACAGCGTAGGGATTGTTGCCACGCTGCTGTTTCCCAGAAATTTAATAATCATGGGCATAACATCTTTCGGAGGTGTTTTTCCATAGAGCTTATAAAATCTGTTAACGATGGCCTCATCCATCTTTTCATTGGCCTGATGTATTAATATCTTTTTGATCTGATCGATCTCAATTCCTGCTTTTTCCATGCAGCTTTTCATTGCCTGGGGCACTTGGTTTAATGCAAATTCATATATTTTTCTTCCATGCATCTTGATATACCTTACATCCTGATTTTGGGCGGGATCAAAGGAGCTGCCAAAGTAGAGATAGTCTGCCTGCTCAAAGGTAAAACTCGCACTGCTGTGAGACAGCAAACCTTTATGGGTGTCTGATAATTCAACAATTGCCGCCCCAGCGCCATCTGCATAGATCATGGAATCCCTGTCATGCTGGTCTACAACACGCGAAAGGCATTCGGCGCCGATTACCAAACAGCGACTGGCTATCCCTGCCTGCATATAGGCGTTGGCATGAATCATGCCCTGAATCCAGCCCGGGCATCCAAAAATGATATCCAGAGCAATACAGGCGGGATTTTTAATCTTTAACTTATTTTTGACCCGGGAGGCCAGGCTGGGCAGCATATCGGACTGTATGGTATTATAACGCACATCACCAAAATTATGTGCCACTATAATGTAGTTGATACTCTCGGGATCAATTCCGGCGGTATCAATAGCCTTTTGGGCGGCTATAAAAGCCAGGTCAGATGCAGCATAATGCCCGGGAGCATAACGGCGCTCCTCAATTCCTGTAATGGCAGTAAATTTCTCGATAATGCGTTCTCTGGAAGAATTCAATGACCTGCCATTTTCATCTAAAAAATGGTGGTTCTCAAAGTATTTATTAGAGACTCTGATTTCGGGAATACAACTGCCAGAACCTATAATTCTCATATTCATATTTCCAAAATTTAGTCTGCGAATTTATTAAACAGAACTATTTTTCAAAAATGTTTTTTCTTTTTTTTTAATTTGGAATCCAGTAGCGAGCAGGCGCTTGAATACCTGGTCCAGACCACCATCACTCAAGGCAATAGGTAACTATTAATGTGCCAAGGCTCTTATGGAACCCCAATAAAGGGCTTGTCATTATCACAAGGCTGTCATTACTATTCCCAGCCGTTGTGGTATCTGTTGTAGAGTCAATGATCTTTCCCACAGAAATAAAAAAAAATCCCCAGTCCTTTTGTTTGTTGGCAAAATTGCCGCCCATTTATTATTTGCCACTGCGCCTTATATCTAAATTTGTTACTGATTTTAAGATTATTGATTTGCAGCAAATTTTATTATATAATATATAGTATTTTTGACAATTCTAAACCCCCTTTAAGATGATAAGTTCTGAAAATCCAGCCCTAACCACTAATGACTCAGAAGAAAAGGAGCCGGTAAAGATTATATTGGCCGAAGATGATAAAGACGACCAGGAATTATTCATCGATGCCCTGGATGAAGCAGAGATTGCCTCTGAGGTAACTACCGTAGAGAACGGGCAGGAGCTCCTCGATAACCTCAGGGATCAGTCCCAGAGAGATCCCGATATTATTTTTATCGATATCAATATGCCCGTTAAAGGAGGCAAAAAGGCGCTGGAAGAAATAAAGAACGATAAAGACCTTCGTGATATTCCCACCGTTATGCTCTCCACCTGGGACCATGCTTCGGATATTGAAGATACCTTTGATAAGGGAGCGGACCTCTATGTCCAGAAGCCCAGTTCTTTTAATGGTTTTGTGCTGGTGCTCAAAAAAGTATTTCTTCTGCACTGGGCCAAAGCTTTACTAAGACCGGTTATAAGTTTATTTTTTGTTTCGGAAAAGAATATATCTCACAAGGATTAAATAATCCGCTTTTCTCCCTGCATATTTTAATTCGGACTTTATCCTTGCAATAGCTATAATTGATTGTGTAATTGCAATGGGGATATAATACTATAAATCCAGTATGGAGTAATTATAAAAAAGTATTTACAGAATTTAATACCGCTGTTTGATTTTCCGGTATCATCCGTTTATTTTTTCCTTATGATACTGTTTTAGCCGCATAATCATTGATTTTAGTACCTAAATTTAGTAAAACCAATATGAAAAACAAAAAAAAACTGTCCGAAATTACTTTTCGGACAGCCTCTTCTTTTTTGTGGTCTTTAGGAGCCTATTGATCCTTAACCCATTCACTGCAATTGATGAAGGGTTATCTTACTGCTATAGCTTCCAGCTCCACTGTCAGTGTTTCAAAAAGACCTTTTACCTCTAACAAAGTCATCGTCAGTTTGATGTCATTTTTGGCGATCCATTCCTGAAGGATAGGAAACTGGGGCCAAAGATCTGCAGTTGAGATGGTGTAGATCTTTAAGTGCACAATATTTTTGCAGTCGTAACCAGCTTCGCGGATTACTTGTTCCAGATTTTGTATGGCTCCAGTCAATTGTGTTTTCATGTCGCCAGTACTCGATTGTCCATCAGCGCTGATGGCTGTTTGCCCTGAAACGTAGAGTGTACCTTGTGTTTGTATTACTTCTACAGCTTGTACAAAACTGAGTTGATCTTGCCATTTCCAGGGATTAGTGATTTTCTTTTCCATTCTTTTTTGGGATTTTCTGTTGCCATGGATAGTCCATGGTTGTATTTAATTAATAATCCAAAGTTAGATGGAATGCAGGGATTTTGAAGATGACATTACTCACGATTATGGTGTGAGGTTTGTCACACCAGGCCCTTTGTTCGGTTAACGGGAAAATCTGCTCAGGGTTTCTCTGGACACGCCCAGATAGGCAGCAATCAGTGATTTTGGGACTCGATGAAATAAAGAAGGATATCGTTTAAGCAATTGCTCATAGCGTTCTTTTGCATTAGAGCTAATCAGCGACAATATGCGTCGCTGCGCTCCAATAAAACCAAAACTCGATTTCTCGAGGAAGAAACGTTCCATCTTTTGGAGGCCATCACATAGCTTTCGATAATTTTCGAAGGAAAGTGCGAGCACTTCAGTGTCTTCCAAACATTCCAACGATAGAGTTGCTTCAGTCTGCGTGTAAAAGGCATAATAATCACTTTCCCACCAATCTTCCATCGCAAAGGAAATGATATGTTCTTTTACCGAATCATCTGTATGAACCAATTTTAAAAGCCCCGATACTACAAAGTAAGAATATTTCACCTGATCGCCCTTCTGGATAATAAACTGGTGTTTCTTAAACTTCTTGACCATAAAATGAGTCAATACAAAGGTAAATTCCTCATCACTGAGTGGTACTACTTTTTCTATATGTTCTCTTAGTTTTTCCTCCATAAAATGTTTTCTATTTTTCTAACAGCCTACCTAAAACCATTGCCTCTTGCGAAAATATAAATAACAAATTCAATAACAAGCAGTGCCATAAGACATCAGTTTGCTTCGGGATTTAAGCTAAAACAAAAGTACAAAAAAAATAGGAGTGCTAATGAAGTACATTAAAATCAAGGTAAAGATCTGGACAAAAGAAGCCAGATAATGGTCAGGAGTAATGCTTCAAATTACAAATTGTAAAACTAAGTGATGTTGACCACCTGTTTTTAGTAAAAAAGACTAAAATTTTTTGGTGTACTAATAAGGGATCTGTCGCATCTAAAGCTAAGTTTTATCTTTGCCTTTTTAATTCTTAAACTCATGAATACTAAAGGTCATTGCTATCCGAAGTCTATTTTACTGCAGGCCATATATCTTAAGCTTAGGTTTACATTACCCTATCGGGATGCTCAAGAGATCATGAAAATGCGAGGAGTTTCTCTTGATCATGCTACTATTCAGCGCTGGGTTTATAAGTTTACACCTTTGGTTGAGTCAGAGATGAAGAAGAGAAAGGGCAGAGTGGGGGCAAGCTGGGAAAGATGCGCTTAAAACAGGGTTGAAAATTTCGGGTTTACTCCGTTTGATTCTCGCTTTTAGTTTCCTTTGAACCTCGTCTTACAAGTGTATAAAACTCTTTTAAATGCCACCAGGCAGGGCACATCTCAAGGTCTCCTTTGTAATGGTATATAGTTAGAAAACAGCTTTTAAGGAAAAGCTGGGAATCTGTGATTCTCGCCCATGGCTTTAATTCCACTTCCTCAGGCGGGGGAGTGGCTTGAAAATAGCGTTTTATTTCTTCTGGGGTCATGGGGCAAAAATAGGTAAAAAGTTGAGGCCTGTCAAGGGATGAGGGGTTTTGTTGGCTTAAAATTTAAGTTGTCTTCTCTGCTTTTGTTCCAACTATCCTGGCAGTCATCAAATTACTATGCCGAATTTATTTTTACTTTTTAGAATCAGTTTGAGACCCCTCCGGTGGGTCATTATCTGTAAGGTACTTTTCTATGTCCTTGCAGGTTATGTCTTTGGGGCCGCTTTGGGGTTCCTTATAAGGGTTCTGCGGGTCATAGGGGCTGGGTGTTTTTGGCTGCGGTTTTTGGGTCTTTGATCGGGTTTTGGGAATTACAGTGGTCCTTGTCGTAATTTTTGGTTGTATCTTTTTGGGTTTGATATTATTTTTTAGGAGCTTTTTCCCGCTGTACGCTTCAATCTTTTGTGCCGAACACCGGCACAAAAGGATTTCCACTGCACACGAGCGAAGCGAACTGGCGAAGCAATCGGGGCTAGGGCTGCTGAGGAGCCTGGCTCTTTAGACTAATAAAAATAAGTGAGATTATAAAAAAATGGCTCCAATTGTCTTCAATTGGAGCTATTTGGCTTGTTTGTGACAGGAACAGGACAAATTTCTATAAATTTTATTGAGGATTTGAAGAAATTGGCTTACTATTGGTAGTGCCTGACTTTCATTTGCTTAAAGAATTTGGTTTGGATGTCCTGCTGGGGTTTTAGTGAAAATGTAGCGTAAAAAACAAATCATTATTCTCTTTTTATTAAAACTGCCTTAGCTTTTTGAGGCAAAATTGGAGGCAACTCCATTCTTACATTTGATTTTGACACATGCGACAGAACAAATTTTGCGATTTAAATAATTAAGGAAATTTAGATTTGACATTTTAAACAAACTAAATCTGACAATATGAACAAACTAATTTTATCTTAATATTTGTATTTTTGATATTTCGATCCAGCTGTTATAAAAGCTAAAAATAAATCAAGATCAATGGCAAAACAAAATTTTAACCAGTTTACAGACCTTGTATGGAACGTTACAGAAGAAGGAATTTACAAAGACGACCTTAGTCTTGATTTTCACTCTTTTGTACTGATCATTTCGGGAGAAATGAAAATTATTCAGGCAAACAGATCATATGTATTTGGTGCAGGCAGTATGCTGCTTTTTCCCAGAAATCAAATCTCCGCAGTAATAAAGCAGCCCAAAGACGAGAGACCTTATAAAGCTGTAGTATTCGGGTTGACGGTAGAAAGACTGAAGGAATTTTATGCAAAAGAAAAACCAATATTGAGGGTGTCACCAGAGTTGTCAGTTCAGATTTTAAGTGAACAGCCACTATTGAAAAGTTTTTTTTCCTCCATCATTCCTTATTTTGAACTGGAGCAGAAACTTCCTGAAAATATTGCAAAGCTTAAATTTGAAGAGGCAATTTCCATACTTCGTTACATTGACCCACATATAGATGGCATTTTGGCGGATTTCTCAGAACCGGGGAAAATAAACCTCGTTGATTTTATGGAGCAGCATTACAAATTCAATATGCCTCTCGAAAAATTTGCCTACCTCACAGGGCGCAGTCTTTCAACATTTATAAGAGATTTTAAGAAAGCGTTTAAAATCACACCACAACGCTGGCTTACAAGAAAACGCCTAGAGTTGGCGCATTTTCAACTTTCCAAAAAAGACAAAAAAGCGGGAGACATTTATCTGGAAATCGGTTTTGAAAATCTCTCCCATTTTTCATTTGCCTTTAAAAAACAGTTTGGCTATTCGCCCTCTGATCTACAATAGATTTAGGGTAATTCTAAACAAAGAATAATCCATTACGGATTATTATTTGTTCTTAAATATTTTCTTGTAAAGGTTTACCTGAGCGCCATCTGATAGTCCCTTCATCATTGCAAAAAGCTCTTCCGAAT
This sequence comes from Flavobacterium frigidimaris, assembly GCA_900129595.1. Classification (GTDB taxonomy): domain Bacteria; phylum Bacteroidota; class Bacteroidia; order Flavobacteriales; family Flavobacteriaceae; genus Flavobacterium; species Flavobacterium frigidimaris. The sequence goes on from FQWG01000025.1 coordinate 29,692, forward strand.
AGTTACCCAGCAGGTCTATCCTGTTTATTTTCCACTCCACTTTGTGCTCATTCATTACAGTAGCAAATGACTGTGCATGTTTCATTAATTCATTTTGGTCAGCATAAGATTCCAGGAAAATAATTTCAAGGGTCTGCGGATTGTAATGGCATTCGTGTATTAAAACACCATCTCCTTCTTTTTGCACTGCTATTTTTGCTGCTGCCATAAATTCTTCTAATTTCTCCCACTCATTGGGATTTACTGTTGCAGACATCATAAGTCGCAAAATTGATTGTTCTGACATTTTAAATGTTTTTAATTAAAAATCGATGTACAAATTTACCATAGAAACACTATAGATGTTTTGTTTAAAATGTCAAAAAAACATTGTTTAAAATGGCATTGCAATAAATTTTCTTCGCAGTTTTGACAATTTCAGCAAAGCAAATTTGACAATTTGAACAAAACGATAAATTAGAACCTAATCTACCTTTGACAAGTCATTCTAAATAAAGAAAATAATGAAAGCAATAGTTTTAAAAGAAGTAGGTGAACCTCGAAACCTTATTTTAACTGAAGTTCCTGTTCCAAAAATCAAAGACAACGAAGTATTGGTTCGAGTTAAAGCAGTAGCAATTAATCCTGTAGATGCATTTGTGAGAAGAAACCAACCAGCTTTGGAGATGATATATGCAATGAAAGGCGATGAAGAAAATATCATTCTTGGCTGGGATGTAGCAGGTATTGTAATTGAGGCAGGCAGCGCCGTGAGAAGATTCAAAGCCGGCGATGAAGTCTTTGGGAATTTCAACTTCATCGGTCAGGCCAATGCTTATGCTGAATTTGTAGCTGCTCCACAGGACGAGTTGACCATAAAACCGGCCAATGTAAGTTTTGAACAAGCGGCAGGGGCAACAATGGCCGCCTTGACAGCCTGGGCATCTTTGGTGAAATTTGCCAAAGTAAAAAAAGGCGACAAGATCATTATATACGGTGCTTCGGGAGGCGTGGGCCATTATGCTGTGCAGATTGCTAAGTATTTCGGAGCGTATGTGATCGGTGTAGCTTCTGGTGAAAATAAAGACTTTGTTTTGGGTCTTGGTGCTGACGAATTCTTTGATTATAAAATACAGGCGGTAGAAGATTTTATCAATGATGCCGATATCGTTCACGATGCTGTCTGGGTAGAGGCAGAAGTGAACAGTACAGAAGATACGCATTTGCAGCGTTCACTCAAAACACTAAAAGAAGGAGGAATTCTGTCAAGTATTGTCGTTTATCCTGACCAGCTATTTACAGATAAGGCAAAAGCAGATAAGAACGTAACAGTTCAGCGAGTAAATGTAACACCTAATGATAGTTATCTAAAAGACATTGAAGCTATTGCCCAGCTTCTATCTGATGGTAAAATCAAGACCCACATTTCACATTTGTTTCCTTTGGCAGATATGGCCAAAGCGCACGAGATTATCCAGACCAAAAATACAGTGGGAAAAATAATTCTTGTTCCGTAGTTAAAAACTTACAGATTAGCCAGCATATAGTAAAGGGACTTCTATTCGTAGAAATCCCTTTTTGCTTTAATGCTCTTATTATATTTGATTTTCTTAAATTTGCAAAATCAAAGAAAAGCTGATTCGCAATTACATCAGTCTCATTATACACGAATCTTTAAAGATGGAACCTTCTGAAAATTTTGAACAGAATAAGAATGCATTTTCCATTGTCATCTGTATTTTTGGAATTACTCGAAAGACAATTTCGCATTGACGACTTCAGATCCACTTCAATTAAGAACAGACCAACATTATGCCAACATCTGAATGTGCATGTCAATTACCTGAATCGAGCCATAAAAGAAGTAACCGGAAAATCGACAACAACTCATATTACAGAGCGGATTATAACAGAAGCCAAAGCGCTCTTACTCCATACCAATTTGAGTGTTTGTGAAATCGGCTATGCACAAGATCATCGATTTATAAAATGGCGCATACAAAACGGATTAGGTTTTAAAAGTTTTTAATCGGCCAGACCAACATTGAGCGGAATTGAAGTTGTGCATATTCTGAGGAAGAATCAGATGGTTAGACCAGGGATAACTATATTTAAATCATTCTGTAAATTGGCGGGCTAACTTTAAAATTACTTAAAATCTTATATTTGATTCTGACAGATGCGACAGAAGCCTATATCCTAAATATGGTATTTTTTTTTATACATTTATTCATGACTGTAATAATTTAGTTCTCTTTTTTAATATAATTATATGTTGGCGTATTTCTATTTATTGTTTCAGTAAGTTTGTCAATCAAGCAGAGAAAGGAATTGGAACACATTTCAAATCTGTCATTAGATTGTAAAGTGCTTTAAGCTTTTTATTTTTATATAACCAATTATTCCGTAGGCTTGTTTTTATTAGTAGTTCCATATTCTTGCGGATTCGAAGTTTTCTTTTTGGTGAATTGTACCTGTAATCTGTCAATAATTAGATACATCGACGGCACAACAAAAAGAGTAAGGATCATAGAACTGGTAAGCCCTCCGATGATTACCCAAGCCATTCCGTTTTTTATCTCTGCTCCCGAACCGCTAGCCAGAGCAATCGGTAGCATGCCCAGTATCATTGCAAGTGTGGTCATAAGAATAGGACGAAGCCTTTCTTCACCTGCTTCCACGAGCGCTTCTTTTACTTCTTTTCCCTGGTTTTTTAACTGGTTGGTAAAATCGACAATCAGGATCGCATTTTTTGAAACAAGGCCCAAAAGCATAATAATACCGATGATGGAAAAAATATTCAAGGTCTCCATAGAAAGTGCCAGGGCAAGAAGGGCTCCAATTAGCGCAACGGGTATTGAGAAAAGGACAACAAAAGGATATACTGCATTTTCATAGAGTGCCACCATAATGAGGTACACCAATAATATAGCAATTAAAAGAGCCAATCCAAGACTTCCAAAAGCATCTCCTTGATTTTTGGCATCTCCAAGGTATTCAATGGTGATACCTTCAGGCAGTTTTATAGAGTCAGTTTTCTCTTTAATATCTGAAATTATGGTTCCTGTTGGTCTTCCCGCCGCATTGGACTGAACACTAATGGTACCCAGACGGTCACTCCTCTGGAGTGTACTCTCACCGGTTGATTCAGTAATATCTGCAAACTGGCTCAACACAAAAGCCTCTCCATCATTGTTGACAAAAGGGAGGTTTCTTACACTATTGATATTGTTACGGTTAAACTCGTCAAGTCTAATGAGGATATCATATTCGTTACCGGCGTTTTTAAACTGGCTTTTTTTGTTTCCCGTAAAAGAATTTTGAAGTGCCATACCTACCTGGCTGGCATTGAGTCCCATCAGGGTCATTTTTTCCCTGTTGAGTTTAACTTCAACCTCCGGCTTTGGATCCTTAACTGATAATTTGACAAATTGTGTTCCGGCCACCGTTGCCACTATTTTACGATATTCTTCAGCTACTTTGCGCACTTTTATAAGATCCACACCTTTAATGGCAATTTGAATCGGACTGACATTCGCTCCTCCGGTTATCGAGGTTGGAGATGCAGTAATTTTTGCGCCAGGAATGGCTTTACTTAGTTTTTCCTGTAGAATGATTCCAAAATCTTCTGCTGATATATTTCTATTTTTTTTATCGGCCAAAGTAATGGTGATCTCAGAAAGATTTGCATTACTGGAGCTTCCCGATACACTGCCGCTAATAAAACCAATACTGGAAAATACATTTACTACCATAGGCTCAGCCATGATAATTTTCTCCGCCTGCTGTGTCAGCAGATTGGTCTTGTATATAGTGGCTGATGGGTCGAGTTCCAAGTTGATAGCTAATTCACCCTGATCACCTTTTGGAATAAAGGCAGCACCTATAAAGCCTGCAGGTATAAGTATAATTGCACCAATGATAAGTAATATTACGCCCGTGAGCACATATCTTTTCCTGTTTAATGCCTTGGTAAGGAGTTTTCCATATTCCATTTTAAGGGAATCAATAAAATGTTCAAAACCAAGATTAATTCTTCCCCAGAGTGTATCCTTATTTAATTTTTCTATTTTTCCGAACCTGCTGGCAAGAAGCGGTGTAATGGTAAAGGATACAAATAGGCTCATCAATGTTGAAAATACCACAACGAGTGAGAATTCACGCAGCAATGAACCAATTATCCCACCTGAGAAGGCTAATGGCAGGAATACAACTACATCAACTAGGGTAATAGCTACGGCAGTAAATCCTATTTCATTACGTCCTTCAAGTGCTGCGGTTCGTTTGTCAGAACCCATTTCAAGATGCCTGTAAATGTTTTCAAGAACCACAATAGAGTCATCCACCAAAATGCCTACCACTAGTGACATGGCCATCAAAGTCATCAGGTTTAGTGAAAACCCAAAAAAATACATCGCAATAAAAGTGGGTATGATAGAAGAGGGCAGAGCTAAAAGTACAAACATTGAGCTTCTAAAACTGTGCAGGAATGCCAACATAACAATTCCCACAATAAGTATTGCAAGGACAAGATCCTCCATCACGGCATCTGCTGATTTAAGGGTGTATATACTCTGGTCGGAGGATATATTGAATTCAAGTTTCTGGGAAGTATACTGTGCCTGAATCTCGGCAAAGGCTTTTTTGACCTGCTCACTTACATGCACTGCATTGGCATCGGACTGCTTGATAATCTGCACACCTATGGAAGGCAGGCCGTTAATATGGTTAATTGCAGTTGTCTTTGCCGTAGCATCGACTACTTCAGCAATATCACTTAGATAAATGCTGCCTTTGCCAGCAGGCTGGCTTATAATGAGTTCACGCAGCTGTGCTAGAGAAGCAATATTGGCATCATATCGTATAGAAAGCTGCTGGCTTGAAGTTTCAATACTTCCGGCGGGAAAGGAAAGATTGGCATTGTTGACGGCGTTGGTAACAGCTGCTATTGAAAGCCCATAGCCACGCATTTTATCCTGATCAATATTGATTTGTATTTCACGTTGGTCTCCTCCAATGATGTTCACCTGGCCCACCCCGCTTACATTTTGTAATATAGGCCGGAGCTGTTTGTCCACAAGTTCATAAAGTTCGCCAGGAGGTATTCCAGCAGTAATTCCAGCTTTAATTACTGGGGCTTCTTCAAGGTTTACTTTGTTTACCAGAGGGCGCTCGGCATCATCGGGCAGATCATTTATGGCTTGATCAGCCTTGCGTTGCACGTCCTGTTCAGCTTTGTCAATGTTTGTACCGCTTTTGAACTGAATGGCTATTTGTGAAACTCCTTCCTGTGAAGTTGAAGTAATTTGATCAAGCCCTTCGATGGATGCAAAAGCATCTTCAAGTTTTTTGGTCACAGAAGTCTGTATCTCTGCTGCGCCGGCACCTGGATATGTGGTAGTGACCGATACGGTAGGTACTTCTATTCTCGGCAGTAGGTTGTAATTTAGATTGCTATAGGATACCACACCAAATAGTATAAGTACGGTAAAAATAACAATCAGCAACAGTGGCCTTTTTATGGAAATTTCGGTTATAGACATAATGTATTATTGTTTTGAAATGCTTATTAATGCGTCATCTTTCAGATTGATCTGTCCTGATGTTACTACTTGTTCTCCAGGGGTAAGCCCGCTTAGAACCTGTATAGCATTATTATAATCGCTGCCTGTTTTTATTTTGCGCAATCTCACCCTGCCATTTTTAACAACGTATACCGTTGCATTTTTTGTACTTTGCGTCAGAGCCTCGCGAGGTATTAGTATGATCGACTGGTTTGTTTTTCTTGAAAAATCAGTGTAAACAAAAGTTCCTGAACGCAAGGGTGCGTCTTTATCGTTAGATGCTCTTATTTCTGTGGCGTAGCTGTGGGTTTGGTCGGCCTGAGGACTGATATAAGAGATTACTCCTTCGAAAACTTTTCCCGGATAAATATCGGTAGTGAGTTTTACTTTTTGCCCCTCTTTTACCTTGTAGACTTCAGTCTCAGTAAGATTTACTTGTACCTTAAGCTGTGATAAGTTTACGATGGTTGCAATTTCGGAGCCCCCTGAGACAAATACACCTTCTTCAATGGTTTTTGAACCAATGATACCGCTTGTTGGCGCTTTGATTCTGGCATCATTTAACTGTCTTTTGATCTGATCAGAAGCATTGACTGCATCCTGATAATTTTGACGGATTTCGTTAACCTTTTCCTGTGTAGCGGCATTGCCCTGCAGTAATTCGGTATAGGTTTTTAAGTCACTGCGCAGTTTGGATACTTTGGTTTCGGATTTTTGAAGATCCAATTGCAAGAGACGTGTATCGATTATAGCAAGTACCTGCCCCTGATTTACCCTGTCTCCAAGCTTGATGAGCAGTTTTTGAACATTGCCACTGCTTACTGAAATTAGCTTAGCCTCTTTAAAGGGAGCCAGTACGCCCGTTTTTATCATATTAATTTGCTGCAATTGTTTTTTAACTGTGCTTACGGTGACCGGTATTTTGATCTCCTGAGCCAGGGTAACAGTGTTGCTTTTGTTGATTTTGCTTTTGTTGTAGCCCAGCTTAAAAGTAATGAGCCCAGCCAGCACAATACCACTAAGGATTATTATATATTTCTTTTTCATCGTCTTTAAAGTGAGTTATAAAAAAATTGTAAAGTTCCTGATGCCTTTTCAAGATCAATCTTTGCAAGGAAAAAGGAGTATAGGGATTTCAGATAGCTGTTTTGAGCTTCCTTTAATGAGTTTTGCGTATTGAGCCAGTCGGTCAGATCAGTAACGCCTTTCTGCAATTGCAGGTTTGTGGTTTTAAGTACTGATTCTGCAAGAGCCACATTTCTCTGGTTATTGTCAACATTTGCCTGTTCCTGCATTACCTTAGTTAATGCATTTTGATGATCCACCTTATAACGGCTTTCATCTATTTTTAGCTGCTCTTCAGCATTGATATGTTCTATTTTTGCCTGTGTATACTGTGCATTACGTTTGTAGAAGTCTAATATTGGAATGTTCAACTTAAGTCCGATAGCAGCAAAGTCTGACACTTCACTGTAGGCATTGGTGAGATTATCACCAAATCCCACAGCCCCGTATCGTGCATATGCAGTCAGTTTGGGCAGCCCTTCAGCCTGAATGCGGTTTTGCTCTATCTCCAGCATTTTTATATTTACTTCAGAGATTTTGTAATCAGTCCTGGAAGCTACTTCAAAATTTGCGCTTTGATCGGCAAGTAACGCGGAAGGTGCAGCTTGCCGTGTTATCGAGTTAACAACAAGAACTTGTTCAATAGGATACCCCATTTCAAATTTAAGTTCATTTTCTGCCAGCTGTAGGTTACTTTGTGCAACACGGATTTGAGATCTCGTATTATTGAAATCTACTCTTACCTTATCAAGGTCTTTTTGAAGTGTAATGCCTTTGCTGACCTGAAGCTCGAATATCTGAATTTGTCTGCTGTAGGTTTCCATATTGCTTTGCAGGAAATCAAGCTGCTGTCGGTAGACCGAAATCTCGAAATATGCAGTTGTAACATTGTATATCAGGGCTTCCTGATTTTGCTGAGTGTTTAGATCTGCCTTTTGCTTGCTGTACTTATTTGCTTTAAGTCCTGTTATCAGTGCCTGATCGTAAAGGGTCTGGTCGAGTTGGGCAGTTGCATTGGCATTGAATTTTTGTGAAAATGCTATCCTCATCGGTTTCTCACCAAAAACTCCGGCAGGAATAACACTTTCCTGTAGTTTAAGGTTATTGTCTAATGTTGAAGTAAGACTGATCTTGGGCAGGTAAGCTGATAGCGCTTCCTTAGCCTTGGCATCAGCGGCAAGTTTATCGTTGGCATAAATGGTATTATTTCTATTATTTTTAAAACCATATTCAATACATCGCTTAAGGGGCCATGACTCCTGTGCTGTAAGATGTGCAGAAACCAGAAATGTTATCGCTGCTATTATGTGTTTGTTCATATTTTGGGTCTGTATTTGATCTTGCTTAAGGTTGAACAATGAAAATTAGAGATAAGAATTTGCCATTTTTGCGTGTTTCTCACGTGTAAAGGATCTCTAAAATGTAATCGCGCAGGTGGTTGTTTAGAAAAGGTTGTAAGAAAGTCCAGCATTAAAATAAAGTTGTGCATCCTGTTTATTCTCAATGATATAATTATTTGTTTTTTCACCCTTTTGGGTTATTCGGGAAGTTATGATATTGTTGAGTCCTCCTTTTAGCGTAGCAACAAAGTTTTTGGCAAAGTTGTATTCGTACATTATTCCAGTTTTTAACTCGAGTTGATTGAGTTCATAAACACCGTTAAGTTTTTGATTATCAAAAGTGATGTAAAAATTTTCGCTGTTAAGTTCAGTTCCAAATGATAAACGTCCGTTTTCAAACAGCTGGCGTTGCATTTTTATACGCTGGGGCAGTATAATGTCAATTTTCCACGGCGATCGTTCAAACTTATGTTCGTAGGTAAAGATTGGGGTAAAAGGAATAATGGAAGAGGGATCCAGCATAGCGACACCACCTATAGTCATAGTCGTGTTTTCTGTTTTCTTAAGCACCATTGTAGCAGTTATTAGTCCTTTGACACGTTGAATATTCTTATCATTACCATCAACAGTTATGGATGCATTGTAGATAATAGGTTTTCTGAAAAGAGAAAAAAAATAGGTGGCACTAACCGACTCGGCAAGATAATGATAATTTTGGTCCGCCCTGGTTGTGCTGGCGCTGGAAAGATAATTGTAGACTTCTCCAAAATGATAATTCTCATATTTGTAGCGCAGGGTATTAGTAAGGAAAAAACGCTGCGATTCTGATTTGTATAAAGGAATATTGGTTGCGATTTTTAAACGAGAATGGCTCTTTACAGTGGCTTTTTCAAAATCCTCACCCATTACTTTTGTATCATAATCGGAGGTACCCATGCTCTCGTACTGCACATCAAAGGTTCGTGTTAGGGGAAATTTGTCTGTTATGGCTCTACCAGCTCTTCTGGCACCATTATCTTGCGCAGCTGCTGTTAAGCCTGAAAAAAGCAGGAAATAATAAATCTTTTGTATTCTCATTTAAAAATATTGTAATCAGTTAAATTTTAGGGTTTTGCTTTGCCAATATTATTGCAAATGTACAGCCTAGGTGATTCTGGAGTTGGATATTTTACACGAACGCCACAAGTATTACGTGAACGCCGTTTGAGTAATTTAAGACTGATTGATAGACTACTAATGAAATTATTAGGTTAATTTTGCATTTATGAAATTGATGAATATTTATCAGAATTTTTGGCTCAGAAATCTAATTGTACTGACATTTTTTATGATGCTGATTTTCTTTTGCGTTTATACGGACTACAACGACCAGATAAATTTTAAAAAGGTTGGATATTCATTGGTTGTCAAGAAAATTATTATAGCTATTATTCCTATGTATGTGCTACAGATCATCAGTAATGTTGGTTTAATCAAAGAGCTTTTTATTAAAAAAAAGTATAAGACTTTTGTTGTGAGTTTTATTTTGTATTGGTTTTTAGCGCATTTTTTTTTGGGATGGTATTTTAGAATAAATGAGATTGGGAAGTTTTCATTGATATCAACAGTGGGAACCATACTTAATGGTTCAGGGATATATTTTCTGCACTTGTGGATCTTGCTCAACATAAGGAAAGGGAGAAAGGAACTTTTCAATACACAGCTGGAATTATCGCTGCTCAAAGAACAGTTGAATCCTCATTTTTTGCTCAATGCCATGAATAATCTTTATGGTGAGGCCTTGTCTGTTCCTGAGAACGTGGCCGAAAGAATATTGAACCTTTCAAAACTTCTTAGGTATCAGGTAGAAACCTCAAAAAAAGACCTGATTGTTTTATCAGAGGAATTTAACTTCTTAAAGCAGTATGTTGAGTACTATAAATTTCGAAATGAAAGACTCATTGTTATGCAGAGTTCCACAGGTAATATGGATGATGTTTATATACCTCCACTTTTGTTGATGTCCTTGGTGGAAAACGCAGTAAAATTTTCATCAGAAACTGACAATCCCTATATCGTCTTTGAGATCAATGTTGAATCGAACAGTTTGTCTTTTATCATGCAGAATAATTTTCTTGACCAGGGAATGCAAAGTAAAGGTACAGGCATAGGGCTTTCCAACCTGCAAAGGCGCCTTGAGGTTTATGGTTACAGACATGAATTTACATGTTCTAAAGAAGATGAGCTATTCATTGCAAAACTAAATATATGGGGTTTATCTACCGTTGCCTAATAATAGATGATGAGTCACCTGCCCACAGGGCTTTGGCATCTCATATTTCTAAATTTGACTTTTTGGAACATACCGCTAGTGCTTTTAGTGGTAAGCAGGCGCTACAGATGCTAAATGAATTTCAGTATGATGTTATTTTTTTGGATATCAATATGCCTGTAATATCGGGTATTGACATTATGGAATTACAACCCAACAGGCCACTTACTATTGTCACAACAGCCTATTCGGATTATGCACTTACGGCCTATAAGCAGCAAGCTATTGATTATTTACTGAAGCCTATTTCGCTGGAAGATTTTACAAAAGCTATCGAAAAATTAAAAGCGTATTATACAGGATATGAGCTGGTGAGGAAAAAAAAGTCAAAAAGTAAAAGGCTAACATTTAAATTTAACGGAGAATTGAAAGAGGTTTCCCTTGATAAGGTAATTTGTATAGAAAGCATTGGTCACTATCTAAAACTATACCTTGAGGATAACAAAATCCCAGTAGTGATCTACGGAACGCTACAAAACGTACTGAGTGAGTTAGATGATGCTGATTTTATAAGGGTTCACCGTTCTTATATCGTAAACACCAAGAAAATCAGATGCCAAAAACAAAATGTACTGTTCCTGCTCAACGACAAAGAGGTACCTGTAGGGAGAAAATATAAGATTCTACTCATGGGGAGCAACTAGCTCCCTTTGCCTTAAAAAACAAAATATATTACAACACAACTATTCAGGAAGGGATATATCAGATCTTGAAGTGTATTACTGTGCTTTAAAATAGGGTGGGACCAATGATAAGAAGAGCTTGACTAGCATTTATTCTTAAGTAATTTGCTTTGGCTGTCACTGGTGTAAAAAACATGTCGTTGGTGTAAAAAAGACATCAGTATTTTTATTATCAGGTACTTTTACGGGAAATAAAAATATAAATAAAATGAAAAAGTTTTTTTTACTTACAGCAATGTTTTTTTCTTTTGCTGGATACAGCCAGTTTCATATTGGAGCTAAAGCAGGTGCTAATATGAATAAATTAGACGGTCAGGCCTTTGATGATGGTTTTGAATTCGGGTACCAGCTTGGCGGTTTTGTCTATTTCAATCTAACAGACTTTATAGGTCTTCAGGGAGAGGTTTTATTCAATCAGACCAATACTAAACTAAGTAACGATTACCGAGATGTTTTTGATAATGTGTTCAAAAAAGATAAAACCCTTAATTATGTCAGTGTACCGGTTTTATTGCGTTTGAATAGTGAAGGTTTAATTACTATAGTGACAGGCCCGCAGTTTAGTTTCCTTGCTAATACTGATCACAGCGTTTCGCAGAATGGAAAGAAACTATTTAAGAATACTGATTTTTCATTTGTTGCAGGAGCGGAGGTCAATATCAGACCATTGACGCTTTATGCGAGATATGTCTGGGGATTTTCCGACGTGAGTAATTTTGGAGACAAGGCCAACAGCCAGCAGATTCAGGCAGGTTTGGGACTTCGATTGTTTTAGTCTAAACCTAGGAATTTTAAAATAAATTATTTGTGTAAGCATAGTACAAATGGCTTCTCAATTCAAAATTAGGGGCATATTTACTAATTATATAGCTCAAAATAGGACTTTCATATTACTTATTGACCGACCCCGGGATATGGTTTATCGATATGTAGATTAAAGTCATATTATATTTGATGGAAAGTAGGTCTTTGCTTATACAAATCACAATAGTAATGATACAGTTGAGGAATCTACTGCCAAATCATTCCGTAATAATGTATTGATGTAACCGATGATTTTAAGATTAAAAGAAATAAATTATACTATAGTTGATATTATAAAGGGAAATTGTGATTCTATTTTTGAGCATTTGGTTTCAGTTAATCTTGCGTATGTAGTTAAAGGTCATGGATTATTTCCGGGAATTTATATAGATATGAAAAATACCCGAAGCACCCAAGGGGCAGCTAGCAGGGTCCTGTATTTTGATGATTATTCCTTAATGGAGCAGGAAATGCTTTATTATATTCCAAATATCTCTTTTGTTTTACGGTTTTTCAATATAACGGGACGGGGAGGCTTTTTTTTAAAAGAAGTGATGTGTTATGTCCAGGTTAGACAGTTGTATGTTGATGCAACTCAAGTCACCGTTGATTTTACTTTTGTAACTGCTAAGGGACTTCGGGCGTTGGTTTTTAAATTTTTACTCAAGGAGCCATTAATGGCTTATATTAATGTAGGATTTGGTAATTTAAAAAGGATGCTGCAGTGTGGCGTATCATGAGGGAAAAAGTAAATAAGAAGAGTCGTGTACAGTAGCATTACTCATTTTTAGCTTATTACTCAAGAAAAGGGACGATCGATACTTTATTTTAATACTTCAAAAAAACACTTTTGATCGGGATTTCAAAACCTTCATTATAAGTAGATTTAGTATTATAGTTTTATGATTTTACTACCTCCTTAGTATAATATTTTTTCAAGCTTTCGTAAGGGGGTGTAAAGCCTAATAATTATAAATAATGTTTAAACGACTTCAATACCACACACAAAAAATTACGTTGACCACAGTCTCACTGGAAGCTCCAAAAGATTTGGATACAAAATTAAAAAGTTTCAAGCAATGCAGTGTTATTAACCGTATAGTAGGAAACCCGGCATTTTTGGACGAGTTCTGGTTTCCAAAAACAAACCAGTTGAGTTTACATTCCGTGGTTGAAAAAAAAGAGAAGAATACTTTGGAGTCACTTAAAAAAATGGCTCCCGATACAACCCATAAGGGAGAAATTAGAAATATTACTTCCTTTTTTGGCTGGATTTGTCCAATAGTGAGTTATCATATACTATGTTACAAAAAAGGAGAGCAGGTATGGATTTGCTGGAATTACACTTTTCAGATTGGGGGCAGTCTGAAAGGACTTTATTTTTTATGGTTCATGAAAAAGAAAGTAAATGTAAGTATTGAAAAAATGACTTGTCAAGCTATTACTTCAATTACAGTATAGCCATTTCATGCAATTATTCTATTTTTTACGTGAGAGTAGGTCCTATTTACTTTAGAAATATTGATTTGATTTCTTGGTGATAAAGGATCAAATTTCATTTTTTCAATATCAGCCGGGTGCAGATTCTTTGGGCTATTCTGCACCTGATATCCTTATTTTATAATTTTTCAGCAAAACTTACACAGTAAAAAATATGCTGAGAAGGTCTTTGTTTGTCAAAAGAATTCTAGAATTAATGGATTTTATCCTTGATATATAACAAGATGCAGTAGTTTAAACTAGATATTCGGATATTTTCTTTTTAATGTTTCCAGGTGAATACTTTTCAGCAATTGTAATATCTTCATCTATAAAGTCATCTAGGAAGTTTTGTACTATTTCTTTGGGTGCTAAATTTCCGTAAAATGAGTGATAAAGGCTGGTGAAAATTGTGACTAATTGAATTATAAATTCGTCTCCAATTTTGGTGAAAATTTCATCTTTAATTGAATGAAAATCTGATCCGGAAATTTCAGTTATTTTGATAGTTTCTTCATTGATATTAATGGATTCATTATAGTTAATATATTTTGATAATCCATAAAAAGCATTTGTATTAAATCTTATCTGATTTTGTTTAGTCCCCAATAAAATTATATACTCATTAATTTTAAAAAAGTATGGAGAGGTAGATTTGTCAATATGCACTAAATTACTTGTCGTATCTGAAAAAAAACGTGTAGAAAAGAGCATTAGAGGATATGATCTAATTTTTTTCTGGTGATATATTGTCTTTTTTTCTAACTCATTTATATCTAAATCAAGACACTCATTTAATAATTTTCTTATCTGTTCTTGATCACGATGATTTAATATGAAATTATCAAATTTAACGATTGATGCTCTCCAAATTAACGATAGAATAAAAAGTCTGACAATATTATTATTTGCATTCTCTAATAAATGAATTATCTGATTATTGTTAATTATTACTTGCTTGTGCTTATTGTTAAAAACTTCTTTGAATACTGTTATATTGAAATAATTTTCTATTCTTTCAAATTTGTCTTCACAATTTTTACAGAGAATATATTTTACTGCATAGTGGTCAACGAGATTTTCAATTTCCTCATCAGTTATTTCTCTGCCAAGCACCTCATTTATTTTTTGAGAGTCTAATTTTCTTTCAAAAAAAACATCTAAAAACTTATTGCTTGATATGTTATAGCTTGAACCATATCCCCTTTTGTTTTCATCGAGGGGATTTAACATAGACTTTATAAAAAAATGGGAAAAGATATGAGAAGCAATGGAACTTGCTGGGTTTATTTTACAAAGTTTGCATATGCCTATTTTCATTATTTTATCTAGGTTTTTGAATAAATTACTGCCAAGGTTCTTGTACTATAGCAGGTTTGAGACTAAATTAAGCCCATTGTTCGGATTTGCCACCCGAGCGAAGCGAACAGACGAAGTAAACCATCCCAAATACAAAACCAACTTTCCATTAAGCCAATTGCCCAAATCCGTTGTAGCTGCTAGTGACTGGCTTCATTTTCCACTTTAATTACTTTTTTCAGATTGTAAATGCAATGTTTCTCCTTGAATTGTTTTGTATTCTTCAATTGTAATTCTTGAGCCAAGATTAACAATAATTTCTTGTATTTGTCCTGAGGTTAATTTTAACGAATCAATTTTTAACTCGCCATATGTGTTATCATGAAATAAAAGAGAATAGTTAGCAGGTTTTAAATAAATACTATAATAACCAAAATCATCCGTTTTCAGCAAATCGGGTTCAAATTTAAAAGTTTCACGCAATTCTAAATTTGCAATAGTCATCCTTGTTAATTCAATTTCTCTGTTTTTATCATCTATAAATTTAAACTTTATTAAAGCTGGAATTGTATCTACTATTCCAATTGTTTTGTTCGAAACTATTTTTGCAGGAATGTCTTTCCTTTCTTTCGAAAAACCATTAATCACGGTTTTACTTGTGTCTTTTTGTGAAAAACAAACCAAGGGAAATATTAGAATAGCAATTACTGTAATTGATTTTATCTGCTTAATTATTATGTAATTCATGTTCTGTTTTTTAAGTTGATTGTCACTAATGTTCTGGTACTACCGCGGGCTGTGAGTAAATTAAGCACCTTATTCTGATTGTCAAAACTTCCCAATGTCAAAACCAGTTTTCCATTAATACTATTGTCCAAATCCTTTGTAGTTTCTGTTAGCTGTAGTTAATTTATCTAGTCGATTATTCTATATCGATCCTTTTCAAAATTTGATTTTATCTCAATATGACCATCTCCGAAATCTTCGTTTTCATATTTATATCCGTAAATTTTATAGAATGTTTTTGAGTTTCCCTTTTCTTTAAAACCGATTTCTAAAATTTTATTTTCTTTATCAGGGAATATTTTTAATTCATTCCAATATTTGTTATAAGCTATTGGAAGAGCAAAATAAAGACTTCTTGTCCTGTTTTTGTTTGTTGTTTCAATTTTATAAAGCTGTTGGTCTTTTCCATTAAAATCAACCAACTTATCAGCAATTAAATTTATCGTAACAAAATATTTTCTATTTTCCTCGTTTATTTCGAGTTTTGCAGATGAGAGAATCGTATTTTGATCTGGTGGTGGAAGCTGTTCTTCTTTAGCATTAATACAAGCGTGTTCTTTTGGGGAGATAACCTGATTAGTTGATTTTTCTGGTTTTTTTTGTTCTTCAACATTCTTACAGGACTCATTTAATAAGTTTGAGAGTAATACCGTAATTAAAAATATAGTATTTAATAGCTGTCTTTTCATTATAATGCTCTTTTTATGATGGTTGCTAATATTCTTGTACTACTGGCTTGGTATTAATTAAGCCCATTCTTTGGATTTGCCACACCATCCTATAGCGGACTGGCAAAGCACACTATCCTAACAATAGACTAAGTAAATCATTCAATACAAAACAAACGTCCAATTACCACAATTGGCTAAATGGATTATAGTTGTTGTGCGACGTAAAAGCTTGGGCTCAATACATTGTATTTTGATAAGCTGTACTTTTATTTGATATTTTTAATGAATTCCATGGAATTTCTATTCTGTAAAATTCTGTCGTACTTTCTTCTGCTTTCACATGTAAATTGATAATCCAAAATAGTTTATCTATATCTTTCTCATAAACTAAATTTACATCATATGACTTATAATCAATTTTTTTATTTTTAGCGTGGTTTAAAGCAATAGTTTCAATTTCAGTTAGACTTTTAAAATTATTTAATAGGAGAGTTTCTTTAGGCCAATTTGTTTCTAATATTTGACCATATTCATCAAGGCCAATTTCTAAATTATAATTTTTAATACCAATAGATTTATTTTTTAAGTAAAAAGTCAATTCATATTTTGGTACTATTCTCATCTTATTGAAGGTTACAGGTTCTTCTTTAAACATTTTTTCCAGATCAATAATTTGACCATGGGAAAATTTTATGCTGTCAATCATTGAAGGTAAAATTTTATTCAAATAGCCTTTCAAATTTGATTGTACATTTTTCGGCAAATCTTTTTCTGAATTAATTTTTTTTGAAAAATGTCCGTAATAGATATTCCCGCTTTTTTTATCAATAATTTTTTCAGTTTGTGCTGATAAACTATTAATAGAAGCCGTTAATATTAAAATTACTAAAAGTTGTTTCATTATTGGATTTTATATTTATGTTGTAGCTGTTATGCACAGTTAAAATTTTCGTCCTGATTTCTTCTCCAAACTCTAAATAATTACTTTTCCATTCAGCGCTTTTCGCAATGACACACAACTAAATTATACCAGCCATAAAATAGCACCAATAAGGCCTTTTTTAGTTGCCTATGTGCAATTAGTAAGCTTTTTTAAGCGAATATAACAATAAATACTAATCTTTCAGTTTTGCAGAAGTAGTTGTACATCTGTTATTTACTTGTCCCGTTACTATTTTACGATCGCTGAAAATCAGCCAATGTGTGTAATTTTAAGTTTTTTATCTGCAGATTTAGAGTGCCTGGGGCCTTGAAACTTGTGGGTCCATCTTTGGAATTCATTATGGAGCTGACTGCTTTTCTTCCTCACAGCTGTTAGTCCATAGTATCCCAATTGCTTCCCTTTTACTTTTTATCAAAGACACAGTATGCTTTTGTCTTATTTCAGGAGCAAAGGTAGTCCGTGTCCATAAGCCAAAGCAAGGCCGGGCCTTTCAGGTCTTGCCAAAAAATCTCCACCCATCCGGGTTGTATTTTTTGCCAGAGCCTTGCTTTTGGGGGACACTCACCTTTTTATGCTCATGAAACAAAACATAGCATACTGCGGCTCTTTAGACGAATAAAAAAAAATGTCAGAAATGAGAATTGAAATATTGAAAAACAGAGTGATGAAACAAAACAGCGCCTGCTCTCATTGCCGAATAAATTAAAAAAAAAAGAAAAGTAAAAAAAAAGTAAAAATGCGGGGCGGGTAAGGGAGAAAGACGGTGTGTATGTTGCGGTATGGCAGGAGTGTAAAAACATACAAGGCAGAAAGAACTATAGTAATTAAGTAATAGTAAACATTTAAAAATCAGAAATCATGAACATTACAGGAAGATTGACAAAAGATGCGAAAGTAAGCACATTGTCAGACAGCAGACAGGTAGTAAATTTTTCGGTAGCCATCAACGAGAGCTACAAAAACAGAAAAGGCGACAGGGTAGAGCAGACCACCTTTTTCGAGTGCGCCTACTGGATAAGCCCAAGGGTTGCCGAGTGGCTGACCAAAGGCACGGTGGTGGAGCTCACAGGCATGGTAAGCGCAAGGGCGTGGACAGGTAATGACGGGGAACCGCGCGCGGGGCTGAATTTCAATACCTCGAATATCAAACTGCACGGAGGCGGGAAGAAGTCCGAAGGCGCGCAGGCATTGAAAACTGGACAGACTGCAGAGCAGGGAGAAAACAAAAAATCCACCTTAAAAGAGCCTGAGGACGACATCCCGTTTTGAGCAGGCAGTAAAGGGGTCTAAACAATTTTAATTCCAAACTTTTTAAAATCAAATATCATGACACATAATATTAATTACAACAGTACAACAGGAAATTATTCTTTTTTCAGCGTAAAGGAAAAAGCATGGCACGGGCTCGGGCAGATTGTGGAGCAGTACCCGACAAGCGTAGAAGCCATAAAACACGCAGGACTTGATTACGAGGTGGCTAAAAGCCCGCTTTACACCAAGGCGTCGGGCATTATCGAAAATACTCAGGGTATTGAAATGGGCAGTACAGAACTTTCAGTACCTGACAGCTTTGCAACGATCCGCACCGATAATAATGCCGTACTGGGGGTAGTAGGTAATCTATTGTTTGTATGGCACTGTATTTTCATTTTTAGCATTGTTTTTTCTAAGTGCATTAAAATCTAATAACCCGGATTTTGAGATCCTAAATTAGGATTGACAATGAACTCACTTTCGGGAATAGGCAAGAGACGGTCAGTGGAATTCCATCCCGGTTTTGCAGATAAGACGGCATCTAACTTTCCAGTCCTTTTGAGATCAAAAAATCGATGTCCGTACTCCGTAAAAAGTTCTTTTCTTCTTTCGTCGATTATGATCTCAAGTAATTCATCTTTAGTATTAGCAGTAACGTCCGAAAGACCAGCACGATTTCGGATTTTATTCAAATCTTCCTTTGCGCCATCAAAATTTTTCTGTTCAGCTCTTGCTTCTGCACGAATAAGATATTGTTCGGACAATCTAAGGATTATGGAATACTCCTTAGATGCTGCTGTAACTTTAGATTCCTTATATTTAGAGGCATAATACCATGTGCCTGTTGCATTGCTAACGGTAGTGGTCCAGTGCGTTTTTCGAAGGTCATTCATAGCAAAGGAATTTATAAGCGATTGGTTTAGTGCTACTACTTGTGGAGGTCCGGATGCAAAAAAGAACATTGCTCCTTCGTCTGTATTTTTACCTGCCACGATTGGCATAAATTGCCATATGGTTTCTGAACTGTTTTTTAAAAAGACCTTATCGGGATTGTTTTCAAAGAGATATAAAGAATTGTTTTGTACTAATTCTGTTGCCATTTTTAAAGCGTTTTCCCAATCCCCCTTGTACAAATAAATCCTTGCTAAAAGCGCTTTCGCTGCCAAAGCGTTAGGGCGCACCCTTTCTGAATTGGAATATGTGGGCAGCAATAAACCGGCTGAAGTTTTCAAATCTTCTATAACATTATCATAAACCAAAAGAGCGGGCATTCTGGCAACAGTGCTATTGGTTTTATAATCAGTGGTTTTTATATAGGGAATGTCTCCAAAAAGTTGCAGCAAGTAAAAATGAATTAGTCCCCGAACAAAGAGAGCTTCACCTTCCAATTGTGCTTTTTCTTTGATGCTAAAGGATGATGTATGAACTCCCTCCAGTATGGCGTTGACAGCATAAATCTGATTGTATGAATTGTTCCAGTAAAGTGCCACTGTACTATTGGAAGGTAAAATAGTATTGGTATAAAATTCTGTTGTCGAATTGCTAGGGGGACCATAAAAAGTCAATTCATCAGTATAATTACCTAAATAGTTTGAAATACCAAATTGTATTCCGGTAAGAATTCCTTTGTCGCGAATCTTAGCATATACATCCGCCATAGCGGCATCTGCAGTAGTGTAATCCTTAAATACTGCAGTTTTGGTCAGCTGTGATTCCGGGAGATCAACCTCTACAAAAGAATCACAGGAAATCATCAATATGGAGATCATTAGAAATAGTAGTATAGAAAATATCTTTAATTTTGTTTTACTTATTATATATCTTGTTTTCATAACTGTTGGATTAAAAAATTAATTGTATTCCGGCATTTATAATTTTCAATGGAGGCAGATAACCACTGCTCTTAAATTCAGGGTCGCCGTCATCATATGAAGTGAAGGTCAGAAGGTTTTGACCCTGTAGTGTAACACTGCATCGTAGGTCTTTTAAATGCAATGTAAAATAATTCTTCTTTAATGATAATGAAAAACCGGGTCAGAAATGACTCGGTTTTTTTTATGTCTTGGTTTTACGTATTTCCCATCAAAATGATAATTGTCATTTCCCATTCAGATTCTTTTTCGTAATATTACTATGTAAATATTTTTGCATGAGAAAGATTAAATACAAGAAAGGGCGTAAGCTTCAGCATATCACTTTAGAGTATACAGGAACACAAAAGGAACACGAAACAGAGATGCAGCTTTTTGTGTACGATGATGCAGATGTAATTGAATATGAAAAGTTTACCGTTTTAGCCTTAAATACCTGTATTGATTATACTAAAAATAACTGGCTGAATATTCACGGGTTAAATGATATCAATTTACTTAAAACAGTTGGTGCACATTTTAAACTAGATGATTTTTTATTAGCAGATATTTTAAATACTTCAAAAAGAACCAAATTAGAAGAACAAAAAGACATTTTATTTTTTAATATAAAATCACTTTTGCCTTCTGAGTATTCGGATAATATCAGCGTTGAACAGATTAGTTTTATTTTGAAAGATGGAATTTTGATTTCGTTTCAGGAAAAACGAAGTGATTTTTTTACCCATATACGAGAACGCCTTCGCACTCATGCTGGAATTGTGAGAACTAAAAAAGTAGATTATCTGCTCTATTTATTGTTAGATGCTGTAATGGAAAATTTTTATATTACAATTGAAGATGAGGAAGATAAGATTGAAGAATTAATCAATTTGACTAAAAAAGGCGCTGACCCTGTTATTCTGGAAAAGATCGAAAATCATCGTGATAATTTTAATTTTTTAAAACGTTCTATTATCCCGCTCAGGGATTCTTTGTATTATTTGAAAACAATAAAAGACGATGATACGTATAACGGAATAGAGAAAGAAACCTTTAGTTTTTTCATCCGATTACATCAAAAAAGCCTGGAGCTTTTAGAACAAATTGAGTCTGATATGAGTTCATTAGAAAGTGCTTCTAATTTTTATTTCTCGGAGCAGAGCCGAAAAATGAATGAGATCATGAAAACCCTTACGATCATTTCGGCCATTTTTATTCCGCTAACCTTTATTGTTGGAGTATACGGAATGAACTTTGAATACATGCCGGAACTGCGTGCAAGAAATGGCTATTTTATTGTCATGGGCGGCATGTTCTTACTGGTTATCGCCCTGATTATTTATTTCAAAAAAAGACGCTGGTTTTAGCGTTTATACACAATTATAAAATTATTAAGTTTCAATATATAAATTATGAGTAAAGCAATATATATAGCTACAAGTGATCATAATAGCGGAAAATCGATTATTACACTCGGTTTGATGAGTATTTTGATTGGAAAAACGGCTAAAGTGGGTTATTTCAGGCCCATTGTAGAGGATTTTGTCGACGGAGAACCGGATAATCATATAGAAACAGTTTTGTCGTATTTTAACCTGGATATCAAATTTGAGGATGCATATGCCATCACCAAAAGCAAACTGATCAAAAAGAAAAATAAAGGCAAAATAGGAGAGGTTTTAGACTTAATTATCGAAAAGTATAAAAAGCTCGAAGAACGTTTTGATTTTGTTCTGGTAGAAGGAACAAGTTTTACGGGCGAAGGAACTTCGATAGAACTGGATTTGAATGTTCTAATTGCAAAAAACCTTGGGATTCCAACTATCATTATAGGTTCAGGAGTTGGAAAAACATTAGAGGAATTGGTAGACAGCCTTTATTTAATTTACGATTCTTTCAAAATAAAAGATGTTGAGGTTTTATCGGTTATCGCTAATAAAGTACAGTTTGAAAACATCGAACTGGTAACACAAGGATTGCAGAAAAGTTTGCCTTCAAATGTGCTTATCAACACAATTCCGTTGATTTCCAGTTTAAACAATCCAACCATGCAGGAAATTGTCAATCAGCTGGATGCAAAAGTATTGTTTGGAAGTGCGTATTTAAATAATGAAATTGGTCATTTTAGCGTTGGTGCAATGCAACTGCATAATTACTTGGTTCATTTGCATGACAATGCCCTGGTAATTACACCGGGAGATCGTTCAGATATTATTTTAGGTGCGCTGCAAGCTAATGAATCAGCTAATTATCCCACTATTTCGGGAATTATCCTAACCGGAAATATAGTTCCGGAAGAAAGTATCTTAAAACTAATAGAAGGACTTTCTGCTATTGTTCCTATTATTGCTGTTGACGGTGGGACATACAGTATCACGAATAAAATTGGTTCAATCAAATCAGAAATTTACGCGAATAATACCCATAAAATTGAAACATCGATCAGTACTTTCGAAAAATATGTAGCAGTAGATACGCTGTCTGAAAGGTTAATCACTTTTGTACCGGAAGGAATGACACCAAAAATGTTCCAGTACAATATGGTAAAAAGAGCCAAACAGCATCGTAAACACATTGTTTTGCCGGAAGGAACTGATGACAGAATTATCATGGCTGCTTCAAGATTGCTGGACATGGATGTAGTGGATATTTCTATAATTGGAGAAAGAAAACATATCGAAAATAAAGTTGCTGAATTAGGACTTACTTTTGATTTTTCGAAAGTGAATATTATCAATCCAAAAGAATCTGAGCTTTATGAGGATTATGCCAATACCTATTATGAGCTTAGAAAAGCTAAAAATGTAAGCATTACCATGGCAAGGGATTTAATGGAAGATGTCTCGTATTTTGGTACTATGATGGTCTACAAAGGTCATGCTGACGGAATGGTTTCCGGAGCAGCGCACACGACACAGCATACCATTTTGCCGGCACTGCAATTTATTAAAACGAAACCAAACTCATCAGTAGTTTCATCCGTGTTTTTTATGTGTTTAGAAGATCGTGTTTCGGTATTTGGTGATTGTGCGATTAATCCAAATCCAACGGCAGAACAATTGGCAGAAATTGCTATTTCATCAGCGGAGTCAAGTTTGGCTTTCGGAATAGAACCCAAAATTGCCATGCTTTCTTATTCATCAGGATCATCAGGAAAAGGGGATGAAGTTGATAAAGTGAGAACCGCAACCGAAATTGTAAAACAAAAACGACCGGACCTGAAAATTGAAGGTCCAATTCAGTATGATGCGGCAGTCGATCGTGCAGTAGGAAAAAGTAAAATGCCGGATTCTGAAGTGGCAGGGCAGGCGAGTGTGCTTATTTTTCCTGATTTAAATACCGGAAATAACACTTATAAAGCCGTACAGAGAGAAACGGGAGCATTAGCCATTGGGCCAATGTTGCAGGGTTTAAACAAGCCTGTAAACGATTTGAGCCGAGGATGTACAGTAGATGATATCATTAATACAGTAGTCATTACAGCGATTCAGGCGCAGGGTTTGTAATTTTGAATTTTGAGTTATGAGTTATAGGTCATGAGTTCAAAAAAATAATAAATCCGTTTTTATCCGCGTTTTGCTTTAGCAATTTGTGTCATCCACGTTCAAATTCTGTTCTATCTAAATAAATTTAAAAAGCTTTGAGGCTTTTAGTAAAAAATAAAACTTAGTGACTTAGTGCCTTTGTGGCAAAAACATAAAAAAATGAAAATACTAATAATAAACTCAGGAAGTTCATCAATAAAATACCAATTAATGGTCATGCCAACAAACGAAGTAATTTGTTCCGGTATGATTGACAGAATTGGTTTAGAAACTTCTAACGTAACATTTAAAACTTCTTCTGATTCGATAGAAGAATTGCTTCCAATTCCGAATCATAAAGTAGGTTTGCAAAAAGTGGCAGATATGCTTCTGCATCCTGAAAAAGGAGTTATAAAATCGACTTCCGAGATTGGTGCAGTGGGGCATCGTGTTGTGCACGGAGGAAGTTATTTCTCAGATACCACTATTATTACTGAAGAAGTCAAAGAAAAAATAAAAGAGCTTTCAGAACTGGCACCGCTACATAACCCGGCGCATTTAGTGGGAATAAATGTTGCCGAAGAAATTTTTTCGACCGCAAAACAAGTAGCCGTTTTTGATACTGCCTTTCATCAGACAATTCCTGTTGAAGCACATAAGTATGCAATTCCAAATTATCTTTTAACAGAGAATAAAGTAAGGGTTTACGGTTTTCACGGAACAAGCCATAAATATGTTTCAGAAAAAGCAATTGAGCATTTAGAAAAGAGCACCAAAATAATTACCATTCACTTAGGAAACGGTTGTAGTATGACCGCAATTAAAGACGGGAAAAGCATTGATCACACGATGGGGTTTTCGCCTGCAAACGGCTTAATAATGGGGACTCGCGCAGGAGATATTGATCAGTCGGTTATTTTTTATATGGTTAAGAACCTGGGGTATTCTGCAGATGAGGTAAATTCAATTTTACTGAAACAAAGCGGAATGCTCGGACTTACCGGATACAGCGATTTACGTGACATCGAGTCAGAAGCTGCAAAAGGAAATAAAGAGTGTGAACTGGCTTTACTGATGAATGCTTATCGCATTAGAAAATATATTGGTTCTTACACAGCTGCTTTAAACGGTCTGGATGCTATTATTTTTACAGCAGGAATTGGTGAAAATTCATCGTATATGCGCAAATTGGTTTGTACAGATCTGGATTATTTTGGAATTGAAATAGACGATGAAAAAAATCAAATTCGTTCTAAGGAAATCAGGGAAATTAATAAAGCAAATTCAAAAACTAAAGTGCTGGTGATACCTACAGATGAAGAATATGAAATTGCAAATCAGGTGTACCAATTGCTACAGAATTAATTGATGCTACGATCTTAAATTACTTCAGATGATTATTATAACATTAGTATTGTTTTTAATTTTTGCCACGATTTCAGCGCTTCATTTTTATTGGGGTTTTGGAGGCAAATGGGGAAGTCAGGCTGTTGTGCCAACTAAAGATGACGGAATGCCGCTTTTTGTGCCCAGAACAATTTCAACCTTTATAGTGGCCATTGGTTTGCTGGGTTTTGGTATTTTTTATTTGATAAAATATGGATTAATAGCTGTTAGTCTGCCGGAATGGCTAAATAAATCGGGATTCTGGATCATAATTTCAATATTTATTTTAAGGGCTATTGGAGATTTCAATTACGTTGGGTTCTTCAAAAAACACAAAAGTTCTGAATTTGCGATAAAAGATACAAAGTATTATGCTCCTCTGTGTTTGCTGATCGGAGTATTAACATTAATATTGGTATTTTGTAATTAGCTGTTTAGTTAATTACAGCTATAAAAAAAGCTCCTCAATCGAGGAGCTTTTTTATGTTTTTAAATATTTGTCAGTATCTTTGAATATAAATCCGAACATTTTGAAATCGATACTTCTAAAACTGTTTTTCTTGTTTTTCATTGTTTCACAAATACAAGCACAAGAACTACTTCCTTTCGTAGAAAACTATAATAAATCAGATTATCAGGGCGACAATCAAATTTGGAATGTCGTTCAGGGAAAAGATAATGCCATGTATTTTGCCAATAACCATTATTTATTGCGATATGATGGCGTGATTTGGGAAAAATATACACTGCCTAATAAAACGATTATCCGCTCGATTATGGTCGAAGGCGATAAAATCTATTCCGGGTCCTACAAAGAGTTTGGTTATTGGTATAGAAAAGACGGAAAAATGCATTATGTGTCGATTACCAAAAATCTTCGCTTATTTGATGAAAAAGACAATGAAGAAATCTGGAAAATTTTTAAATTCAACGGATCTATTTATTTTCAATCTTTTAATGATGTTTTTATTTATAATGGAAAGCACATTCAAAAAATCAGATTTCCGTTTTTAATATCCTATTGTTTCGTAGTTGACAATGATGTTTATGTGGCCTCAGTAGAAAAAGGTCTCTTTAAAATGAACGGGGCAAGGATAGCAAATCCAAAAGGGTGGAATGTATTAAAAAAGACTGTAGTTCATGCTATTGAAAAGTACCAGAACAAGAATTACATTTTTACTCAGAAAAAAGGGATTTTTATAGTCGAAAAAAATGGTTTGGTGCCCTGGAATAACCCTTTAAACGAAACCTTAAAAGCAGCGACAATCAATGTAGCCAAATTTATTAAAAATAATAAACTGGTTATAGGAACCGGTAACAGAGGTCTTTTTATTTATGATTTCAATACAGATACTTATAAGAATATCGATCGCAACAATGTCTTAAAGAACAATTCGGTTTTGAGCATTGGTTTTGATAACGAAAATGATCTGTGGCTTGGTCTGGACAATGGTATTACGCATGTAGAAATAAATTCTCCAATATCATTTTTTTATGATAATTCAGGAATTTTAGGTTCTGTTTATTCTGTGGCAGCAATTGATAAAGGATATTTAATTGCATCAAATCACGGTATTTTTGAGTTTGTTTCAGGTAAGTTTAAAATGATGCCCAATACCCAGGGTCAGGCATGGAATATTACTAAAATTAACAATAAGTATATTATTGGACATAATGACGGAAACTTTTGTTATGAAAACGGCTCTCTAGTTAAAATCAATACTATAAACGGCGGTTGGAACTTGTCTAAAAGCAGTATCAATAATACGTATTTTCAATCTACTTACAGCGGAGTTCTGGTGTATGATAATCCTTCGGACCTGTCGCAGTACAAAATCATAAATGATCTTTCGAAACCCATAAAATATGTTGCCCAGAACAAAAAGAATGAGATTTGGGCTGCTGATAATTATCGCGGATTGTATCGCGTGGTCTACGATGATAATTATAAAACAAAAAAGGTCGAGAACATTACGCAGCAAAGTAAAATAAAAAATGATTTTGGAGTTAAGATTTTTGAATTTAGAAAAGAGATCCTTTTTCTGATCAATAATCTGTGGTATACCTATAATTCTATTTCGAATACTCTTGAGGAGAACGAATTGTTCAATTCTAACTTCAAGAATATAACAGATGTTGTAGCTATAGACGAAGATCATTTTGTGGTACTTCAGAATGGGATTTTATATCATATTTATGCAAATGGGAATAAATTTATATGGAATATCATTCAGGAGAAGTATTATAAAGGAACTTTAATCAATGATAATCTAAGAATTTTTAAGACTCAGAATCATTACTTGCTCAATCTTGATGACGGATTTATTTCTCTTCAATTAAAATATGTGAACAAACAGGGGTCAAATGTAAAAATTGAAGCTTTTAACGAAGAAAACTTAATTACTAATGACACCAAGATAAAATACAATACCGAGCTAAAAATAAACGTGATCTCGGGGATTTATGGCGCAAGTAAACCTAATTTATTTTATAAGATCAATAAAGGCAAAGAATTCATACAGATTTCTAATGGATTGATTGAATTAAATAATCTAAGTAGCGGCTATCATTCTGTAGTGGTGTATAAACATGATGGCGCGAGTTATGAGAAAGTGTCTGCTTTTGATTTTAAAGTAGCTGAACCCTGGTATTTTTCTATTTGGATGATTTTACTTTATTTGTTAATAGTGGGAGCAGTCCTGTTTTTCTATTACAAATGGAATAAGCTTCGTTATATGCAAAAGTTAAAATTGCAGGCAGAAGAATTAAAGCATCAGCGTGAAATTCTTGAAATGGAACTAAAGGCTGAAAACGAATTGAATGTTCAGGAGTATGAAAAACACATTCTGGAACTCGAATTGCAAACAAAATCGTCAGAAGTTGCGGGGAAATCTTTGTCTATTGCAAAGCAAAGCGAAATGATCGAAAATATCCAGAGCATTTTAGATTCAGAGAAAGATTTTAATAAGCTGAAAAGCGAAATCAAAAAAGCAATTAAGATAAATGAAGTAAATAAACACGAGTGGGAAATTTTTGAAACTAATCTAAATCAAATTCACAACGAATTTATTATTAACCTTTCCAAGAAGTATCCAAACCTTACTCCAAAGGATATCAAGCTGTGTGTTTATCTTAAAATGAATCTTTCTTCAAAGGAAATTGCACCTATGATGAATATCTCATTTAGAGGCGTAGAACTACACCGATATCGCTTAAGAAAGAAACTTAACCTCTCTCAGGAAGATAATCTCTCAAAATTTTTATTAAGTGTGTAAGATTTGTATTTGTTTTTTAAGGATATTATATTTTTAAGTATCTTTTTTTATATAATTACAATACATCATTACTACATCATAACGTTATGTTAATAAAAATATTTTAACATTTATAATGTTGATTATCATTAGTATATGTTGATATTTTAACATAATGATGTAGCTATGTTGTAGTGCTGTTTGATGTACTACAACGTTGTAATTGTTTAATTTGGCTCTACTAACTTAAACGATTACGAACTGTATGAAAAATTTTATTTTTAGCTTTTTAGCACTCTTGCTATTGCCGGCATATATGTCTGGACAAGCAATTAAAGGAAAAGTAGTAGACAGTAGCGGAATGGGAATTCCTGGAGCAATTATTTCTGCTCCTACTTCCAGAGTCTCTGCTGATGCTGATTTCGACGGAAATTTTACAATAAACGCCAAAGAGGGTGAGATTCTTAAAATCTCAATGTTGGGTTTTGAAGCTGTTTCTATTGCAGCTACAACAGCCCCAATGACAATCACATTAAAAGATGCTCAAGACACAGCTTTAAAAGAAGTTGTCGTTATTGGGTACGGTACCAGAAAAAAAATTGACAATACTTCGGCTATTACTTCATTAAAGGCAGAAGATGTTACAAGAACAAAGGTACTAAATGCTTCTCAGGCTATTCAGGGTAAAGCTGCGGGAGTTCAGGTAACTTCTTCAGATGTTCCAGGAAGTACACCTTCAGTAGTTATTAGAGGTTTAGGTACGGCATTGGGAGGAAGAAATCCTTTGTATATTGTTGATGGAATGCCAACAGAAAACATCAATAATATCAATACAAACGATATTACATCGTATGAAATTCTTAAAGATGCTTCATCTCTTGCTATTTACGGTACCAGAGCTGCAAATGGAGTTATCATTATTACTACTAAAAAAGGTAAAGGAGACAAGATTTCTGTAGAAGTAGAAAGTTTTGGAGGTATTAGAACACCGCTTAAGAAAGTAAAAATGGCTGATGCTAATCAATATGCAAGCTATACTAATGCTTCTTTAGGAACAAACAAATTTTCAACAAACCAGCCTATTAATACAAATTGGTTTGATGAAATTACAAGAACTGGTACTTACACTCAAAACAATATCTCTATTTCTGGCGCGTCAGAAAATGTTAAATATTTTTTTAGTGCGGGTAACTATGAGGAAAAAGCAGTTCTTAACGGATTAGATTATAGCCGTACAAGTTTTAGAAATAATAATGAATTTAAACTTTCTAAAAAAGTTACTTTAAATCAGAACTTCAGCTTTACATCGGCTAATTCTACACCAAAACCATTAGGGGCATTTACAAATGCATACAAGCAGTCACCAATTGTTCCGGTTCGTTTTGCGAATGGCCAATATGGTGCACCTTTTGCAGATACAAACGGAGTAGCAAGCCCAACTGGTACTTCATTTAACAATGTTGGTAATCCTGTAGCACAATTAGATTTTTATAACGAACAACAAAGAAGTATTACACTTCAGGGTGGTTTGAAATTAGATTATGAAATTGTAACAGGTTTAAAGTTTACTTCACAATTTAATGGTGAATACTATACTTGGAAAAATTATAATTTCGAGGATTCTAAAAATAGTTGGTTAGCAGCTAATCCAACTCGTAAAGATGCAGATTATTCAAGTACTGATCCTATCAATTTATTGACTAGAGGCAGAGAGCAGTATTTTAACTGGAACTTATCTAATTATTTAACTTACAATAAAGTATTTGCTAAGATTCATGACGTAGAATTAACAGCCGGTATTGAAACTTCTGTAAAAGGTCCAAGAGAAAAATTAGTAATCACTAGAAAAAATGTAAGCCCAGATTCTAACTATTGGTCTTTATATAATGCAAAAGATGCAAAAGGTGTAGATTACTCAGGTACAATTACAAATTTACAAGATATTGTATTCAACGAAAGTAAATTAGCTTCTTATTTTGGACGTTTTCAGTACAAATTAATGGACAGATACTTAGTAACTGGAACTATTAGACGTGACGGATCTTCAAATTTCGCAAAAGATTATCGTTGGGGAACTTTCCCATCTGTAGGTCTTGGATGGATCATGACTAAAGAAAGTTTCTTGTCAGATATTAAAGGAGTTGATTTAATCAAATTTAGAGGAAGTTGGGGTAAATTGGGTAACCAAAATGTACCATTAAACAGCCAGAGCTATAATTCAGGATTAAATAGTTATTTAGGAGGTTCAATCTTAAATGAAGGAACAAGTATAACTTCTCAAATTGACCCTGCTTTATCATGGGAAATTACTGAAGAGTCTTCTGCGGGTGTAGATTTCGAATTCTTAGGAAGCAGATTAAAAGGATCATTTGATGTTTATAATAAAAATACAGATAACGTAATTTTATATGTAAAACCTTATCCAACTTCTGGAATTACAACTGCATCTCCTTCTCATGTTGGTGAAGTTTCAAATAAAGGTTATGAAATTTCTTTACGTTGGGATGATAAAATCACTGACAATTTAAGCTACTGGGTTGGAGGAAACTTCTCTCATAACAAAAATGAGCTTACAAGCTTAAAAGATGTTTCGTTATCTCAGGTAATTGGAGGTAATTTAGGAAATGGCCAAGATACTAAATTGTTATACAATAACTCAATTGGCCAGCCATTAGGTAGTTTTTATCTTTATGAGTATGCAGGTGTTGATCCGGCAAACGGAAACATGCTTTATTATAATGCTGCGGGTGCTAAGGTAACTCAGGATGCTCTATCTGCAACAGCTGACAGAAAATATGTAGGTTCAATTTTACCAAAAGCTAACTACGGAATTTCTCTAGGATTAGTTTACAAAAATATTGATTTCTCAGTTGACGGATATGGTACTGGTGGAGCTAAAGTATATAATGGTAAAAAAGCACAGCGTTTTGGAGGTGAAAATATTGAAGCTTCTATGACAAATAATTATTGGACACCAACAAATACAACATCACCAAATCCAAGACCATTTAATACTGTTCCTGTTGCTTCAACTTATTATATGGAATCTGCAGATTTCTTTAGAATCAACAACATCACAATTGGATACAAACTTCCTCTTAAAGAAGATCAATTTATTAGTTCTTGCAGAATTTATCTTAATGCTATTAACCCGTTTATTACACAGAAATATTCTGGTTTCTCTCCTGAGTTAAATGGAGATGGTAATCCTTACGGAACACAAGGTGTTGAATTGGATGCTTACCCAACATTAAGATCATTTGTAATTGGTGCTAATTTAAAATTTTAATATTATGAAAAAGATATATATATCAATCTTTGTGTTATCAGCATTTACTTTTACAGGATGCGCTGATGATTACTTAGATGTTAAACAAACTGAGACTATTTCTACAGATGATATCGAATTGTTTAACAATGACAACGGGGCAAAAACATTTGTAACCTCAATCTACAGTAAATTTTTAGACTGGGATATGAGTTCATTCGGATGGGTTGGATTAGCCAGCATTACATCTGATGATGCAGACAAAGGTTCGACTCCAAGTGATACAGGTACTGATAAAGATGTTTTGGATGCTTTAACTTACAACGCATCAAATCCATCTGCAGAAAGTACATTCAATGCAAATTATGATGGAATTAACAGATGTAATCAAGCATTAGCTATTCTACCTAAATTAGATAAAGCTGATCCTGCATTAAGAGAAAGGTTAATGGGCGAAGCAAAATTTTTAAGAGCTTTCATGTACTTTACATTGGTGAAATGTTATGGTGGAGTGCCAATTGTTGATCACATATCAAAAATTCCATTATCAGCAGAAGACAAAACAATGCAGTTAACTCGTAAAACTGCAGCTGAAGTTTATGCTTTTATCGAAAAAGATTTAACAGAGGCTGCATCAGTGTTGCCTAATAAATCACAATATGCGTCAGATGAAAAAGCAAGAGCTTCAAAAGGTGCGGCTTATGCTTTATTAGCAAAAGTAAATCTATATCAAAAAAATTGGCAAAAAGTAGTTGATAACGCCAATTTAGTTACCGGTTATGTTATTTCTCCGGATTATGCTAAAATGTTTAGACTTGAAGGAGAAAATGATGGGGAATCTATTTTTGAAATTAATGGTGTAGGTTCTGTACCTGCTCGTGGAATTCAAGGATATTCTAACGTTCAGGGTGTTCGTGATGCATGGGGATGGGGATTCAATCAACCTTCTCAAAGTTTAGTAAATGCTTATGAAACTAACGATGTTAGAAAAAATGCGACTATTATTTTTAGAGGTACAACTTTATATGACGGAAGAGTGATTCCTGTGATAAGTGCAGACGATCCTAATCCAAGATATAACTTAAAAGCTTATTCTTCTGCCTATACAAGTGCATGGGAGACAGATGCTAATATCAAATATTTAAGATACGCTGAAGTATTATTAATGAAAGCTGAGGCGTTAAATGAATTAGGTCAGACTTCAGATGCAATTCCATTGTTAAACATAATCAGACACAGAGCTGGTTTAGGAGATACTCCGGCAACTTCCCAAGCAGCAGTTAGAACTGCAATCTGGAAAGAAAGAAGAGTTGAGTTGGCATTCGAATTTGACAGATTCTTTGATTTAGTTAGAACTGGTCAAGCCAAAGATGCTTTTGCAGCTGATAAGAGCGCAGATTTTCCTAATGGAAGAGTATTTACAGTAGGTAAAAATGAATTGTTCCCAATTCCATCATCATTCCTTTTAATAGCTGAAGGAATGTCTTCTCAAAATCCAGGTTATAATTAATATTCTTATTTATCACTTCCTTCTAGTTTTTAGGAGGAAGTGATTATTTATTACAATTTCAAATTTTTTTATAATGGTTAGAATTTCAGTTTTATTATTAGCATTTAGTTTTTTAGGTTGTGGGTCAATTGGTGAAAAATCGAAAGAGAAAGTTGCTGAAAAAACTGCTGCAGTTAAATTAACAGATGATGAACTTTTAGCTACCGTTCAAAAACAAACCTTCAAATATTTCTGGGATTATGCAGAGCCAAATTCTGGTTTAGCAAGAGAACGTTATCATCCGGATGGAGTTTATCCTGAAAATGATGCTAATATCGTAACAACCGGAGGTTCAGGTTTCGGACTTATGGCTATTGTTTCCGGAATATCTCAAGGATATATTACCAAAAAAGAAGGAGTTGAGAGACTGAACAAAATTGCTGACTTTTTAGGCAAAGCAGATCGTTTTCACGGAGCATGGTCACACTGGATAGACGGAAATACCGGAAAAGTAAAACCTTTTGGAACCAAGGATAATGGTGGAGACTTAGTCGAAACATCATTTTTGGTTGCAGGGATGATTACTGTTCGCGAATATCTAAAAGACGGTTCTGAAAAAGACAAAGCTGTAGCTCAAAAATATGATGCACTTTGGAAAGGCGTTGACTGGCAATGGTACACAAACAACAAAAATGTATTGTACTGGCACTGGTCGCCAAACTACGACTGGCAAATGAATTTTCCGCTTGAGGGATATAATGAATGTCTGATTACTTATGTTCTGGGAGCATCTTCGCCAACACATTCAATAGATGCAAAAGCATACCATGAAGGATGGGCGAGAAGTGGCGGAATCGTTACTTCTAAAACAAAGTATAATATTCCGTTGATTTTAAAACATAATGGAGCAGAGGAATTTGGCGGACCATTGTTTTGGGCACATTATTCTTATGTAGGACTTGATCCAAATCAGTTAACAGATAAATATGCCAACTATTGGGACCTGAATGTAAATCAGGTTAAAATAGATTATGAATATTGTGTTGAAAACCCAAAGAAATTTGAAGGTTATGGCGCTGATTATTGGGGATTAACAGCATCTTATTCCAGAAATCCTGACGGATCAATCGGGTATAATGCACATTTTCCAACAAATGATGTAGGCGTTATATCACCAACAGGAGCAATAAGTTCAATTGTATATACGCCAAAAGAATCCATGGCTGTGATACGCAATCTTTATGAAAATCATAAAGACCAGACCTGGGGAGATGCCGGTTTCTATGATGCGCTTAGTTTAGGAAATAATTGGGTAGCAAAACGTTATTTGGCAATCGATCAGGGACCTGAAGTCGTAATGATCGAAAATTACCGAACAGGTTTATTATGGAAATTATTCATGAATGCTCCGGAAGTAAAACAAGGTTTAGTAAAACTTGGATTTAAATCTGGAAAATACGGTTTTTAATAACGTTCAAAATGAAAAACAGCTTAGCGTTATTGATATTTCTTTTTTCGGCATTGGGTTTTGCACAGACGGAAACTACCGGAAAAATAAATACGGTTATAGTCTTGAAACATGAATTAGGTTATGCATTGCACAAACCTGCCAATACAAAAGATAAAAAGCCATTAATCGTGTTTATTTCAGGTGATGGAGAAAAAGGTACAGACATTGAAAAAGTAAAGATCAATGGCCCCTTAAAATATC
This sequence comes from Flavobacterium frigidimaris, assembly GCA_900129595.1. Classification (GTDB taxonomy): domain Bacteria; phylum Bacteroidota; class Bacteroidia; order Flavobacteriales; family Flavobacteriaceae; genus Flavobacterium; species Flavobacterium frigidimaris. The sequence goes on from FQWG01000025.1 coordinate 64,355, forward strand.
TTAAAACGCATCAGTTAGATGCTTATGTTCTGGCCCCGCAGTGCAAGGAAGATGAAAAATGGGATATTGCCTCTATTAATGAATTGATTTTAAAGATCCAAAAAGAAAACAAAATAGATCCTGATCGAATATATGTTACAGGTTTAAGTTCAGGAGGCTGGGCAGCATGGAATTTAGCGCTTTCGTATCCCGATAAGTTTGCTGCCATAGTACCAATTTCAGGTTTTGTTGATTTGATTGAATTAGAAAGTGCTTGCAAAATAGCTAACATTCCAACCAGAATTTTTCACGGATTACTGGATGATGTAGTAAAGGTAGATTATGCGGTCACCATTTACAAAGAGCTGAAAAAGTGTAATGCCAAAGATGTTCAACTGACCATTTTTGATGATGCGGGTCACGATAGCTGGACGAGAGTTTATGACAATCCCGAGATTTATGACTGGATGTTTAAACAGATAAAAAAGAATACAAACAAATAAATATAATAGAATGAAATCGGTTTGATTCCAAATTCCAAACAGAACGAAGAAAAGTGATTCCATATTCCATTAAAAAACAAATATTAAATACACATGAAAAACAAATTAGTCTTACTATTTTTAGGATGTGCTGTTTTGGGTTACGCCCAGAAAAAGAATACTAAAAGTGCCGTAAAAATTAAACCAAGGTCAGAGTTTGTAGCTGAGTTATTGTCGAAAATGACATTAGATGAAAAATTAGGTCAGCTTAATTTACCAACTTCTGGAGATATTACTACAGGACAAGCAAACAGTTCTGACGTGGCTACAAAAATTGCTGAAGGTAGAGTAGGAGGTTTATTCAATATAAAATCTGTTCAAAAAATTAGAGAAGTACAAAAAATTGCTGTTGAAAAAAGCCGTTTAAAAATTCCATTGATTTTCGGAATGGATGTTATTCACGGTTACGAAACAACATTCCCAATTCCGTTAGGATTATCTTGTACCTGGGATATGGGCTTAATCGAAAGAAGTGCTCAAATTGCAGCTCAGGAAGCAAGTGCTGACGGTATCAACTGGACATTCTCTCCAATGGTTGATGTTTCCCGTGATCCTCGTTGGGGAAGAGTTTCTGAAGGTTCGGGAGAAGATCCGTATTTAGGAAGCCGCATTGCAACTGCCATGGTAAACGGATACCAACAACACGATCTTTCAAAGAATAATTCGATTATGGCGTGTGTAAAACACTTCGCTTTATACGGTGCTCCAGAAGGTGGTCGTGATTACAATACAGTTGATATGAGTCATATCAGAATGTTCAACGATTATTTCCCTCCTTACAAAGCAGCTGTAGATGCAGGAGTAGGATCTGTGATGGCTTCTTTTAACGAAGTTGACGGAATTCCTGCCACAGGAAGCAGATGGTTAATGACCGATATTTTAAGAAAACAATGGGGGTTTAAAGGTTTTGTAGTTACAGATTTTACAGGAATTCCTGAAATGATCGAACACGGTATGGGAGATTTACAAGCTGTTTCTGCTATGTCTCTAAATGCAGGTGTAGAAATGGATATGGTTGGAGAAGGTTTCTTAACTACTTTGAAAAAATCCTTAGACGAGAAAAAAGTAACAATCGAAACTATCGATAATGCCGTTAAACTTATTTTAGAAGCTAAATATGACCTTGGATTGTTCCAGGATCCATATAAATATTGCGATGCTAACAGAGCAAAAACGGAAATCTTTACTGCAAGCAGCAGAAAAGAAGCAAGATCTATTTCAGCTCAATCATTGGTTTTATTAAAAAATCAAGGGCAGGTTTTACCACTTAAAAAATCAGGAACAATTGCTTTGATCGGACCATTGGCTGATGCTAAAGAAAATATGCCCGGAACATGGAGTGTGGCTACAAAAATGGAAAATGCCATTTCACTTTTAGCAGGAATCAAAGAAGTAGCAGGAAAATCTACGAAAGTATTATACGCAAAAGGAAGCAACTTAGATTATGATGAAACTTTTGAAACAAACGCAACAATGTTTGGAAAAACATTACACCGTGATGCCCGTTCAAAAGAAGAATTATTAGCAGAAGCTTTAAAAGTAGCCAATCAATCAGATGTAATTGTTGCTGCACTTGGAGAATCTGCTGAATTGAGCGGAGAATCAAGCAGCCGTACGAATTTAGAAATTCCACAAGCACAAAAAGATTTATTAAATGCATTATTAAAAACAGGAAAACCAGTTGTTCTAGTCTTATTCGATGGTCGCCCATTAGTAATCAAAGAAGAAAACGAAACTGTTCCTGCAATTTTGAATGTTTGGTTCGCAGGTAGCGAAGCAGGTTATGCCATTGCTGATGTTTTATTTGGAGATGTAAATCCTTCTGGAAAATTAACTTCAACTTTCCCAAGAAGCGTTGGTCAATTGCCAATTTACTATGCACACAAAAATACAGGAAGACCACTTTCTAACACAGAAGGTAAATTCGAAAAATTCAGATCTAACTATATCGATGAGAGAAACGAACCATTATTTCCATTTGGTTTCGGTTTAAGTTATACTTCTTTTGACTATTCAAACCTGAAAATTTCATCTGATAAAATGAACGCTGCAGGAAAATTAAAAGTAACTGTAGATGTTGCCAATACAGGAAACTATGACGGAAAAGAAGTTGTTCAGTTATACATCAGAGATTTAGTGGGTTCAGTAACAAGACCTGTTAGAGAACTTAAAAATTTCCAAAAAATAACACTTAAAAAAGGTGAAAAACAAACCGTGACTTTTGATATCACAGTTGAAGATTTAAAATTTTATAATTCTGATTTACAATTCGTAGTAGAACCTGGACAGTTTGATGTTTTCGTTGGAGGAAATTCAAATGCCGATAAGAAAGTTAGTTTTGAGTTAACTAAATAGTTGGTTTATTTATTATTGATTGGCCCTCCGTAGTTAGTTCGGAGGGCTTTTTTTTAGCTTTTCAGTCTATTATTTGTAAGTAAAATCTATAAATATTATCCTTTGAATCATAAAACTTAAATTTTATAAAATGAATACAATTAAAATATCCGGTACCTTTTTTTTGATGCTGACAATAGCTTTTTCTTCTTGTAGTGCAAAAAAAGATGTTGTTGTGGCACATCGCGGAGCATGGAAAAAAAATAACTTACCTGAAAACTCGATAGCAGCCCTTAGACATGCTATTGATCTGAAACTTGCAGGTTCAGAATTTGATGTTTGGCGCACCGCTGATGATTCGCTTATAATCAATCATGATGCGCATTATAACAAATTACTTATCGAAGAAACAAATTATGCCGACCTGATCAAGTTTAAACTTTCTAACGGAGAAAAGCTTCCAACGCTGCATGAGTATATTGTTGAAGGTAAAAAAAACAATAAACACACACTTTTGGTATGCGAAATTAAACCTTCGGAAATCAGTAAAGAGAGAGGCAAAAAGACAGCGTTAATGACGGTTGAAACGATCAAAAAATTAAAAGCAGATAAAAATACCTGCTACATTAGTTTTGATTACGAAATGTTGAAAGAAATCAGAAAGATGGATCAAAAAACAGTTTTGCAATATTTAGAAGGAAATAAATCTCCAAAAGAAGTAAAAGCAGACCATATTGATGGCGTCGATTATCATTATTCATTCTTTAAAAAACATCCGGAATGGATCAAAGAAGCAAAAGAGAATAATATTATTCTGAATGCCTGGACCGTTAATGAAGCTGCTGATATGGATTGGATTATCGAAAACAAATTTGATTATATCACCACCAATGAGCCTGAATTACTAAACGAAAGACTTAAAATTAAAAAGTAAACCTTCGTTAAGGATGTTTTTGTTCGAAACAATAAATAAAATAAAAAATAGAAAAAATGTATAAACTACTTTCAATACCGCTTTTGATGTTTTTGTTGGTATGTAACAACACAGTCTCGGCACAAAAATCCAGTATCCCTGGAAAAACAGAATGGTTTGATCCTAATAAACCGGCATCAACCTACTGTAATCCAATTAATATTGGGTACAATTATACAACGCATAATCATAACGGAATCCCTGAATCCCGTCGTTCAAGTGCAGATCCGGTCATTATTACTTACAAAGGCGAGTACTATTTATTTGCTACCAATCAGGCTGGTTTCTTTTGGAGCAAGGACATGTCTGACTGGAATTTCGTTTACGGAAGTTTTCAGAGACAGCCGGGCGATGACGATCAATGTGCGCCTGCTGCGTGGGTGGTAAATGATACCTTATTTTATGTAGGTTCAACCTGGAAAAAAGATCATCCGATCTGGAAAACAGCCGATCCAAAATCAGGAAGATGGCTGCGACATGTAGACAAAGCGATGTTGCCAACCTGGGATCCTGCTATCTTTCAGGATGATGATAAAAAAGTATACATGTACTACGGTTCAAGCGGAAAACTACCTCTTGTTGGTACCGAAGTAGATTATAAAACCTGGCTGCCGGTAGGAAATCAGGCTGATTATGCAAAATTATATGCTGCTACAGAAGTAGAAGACATTCAGCGTCCGTACGGACAAATTAAAGAAGTAGTGGGACTTGATCCCAAAAACCACGGCTGGGAACGTTTTGGACCTAATAATGATATGGAACCGGCACCTTGGGGTGATTTTATAGAAGGAGCGTGGATGACGAAACACAACGGAAAATATTACATGCAATATGGTGCTCCGGCTACTGAATTTAAAGGGTATGCAAACGGAGTTCACGTTGGAGATAATCCGCTTGGGCCTTTTGTGTATCAAAAACACAATCCAATGTCGTATAAACCCGGAGGTTTTGTAATAGGAGCCGGACACGGAAATACTTTTGCAGATAATTATGGCAATTACTGGAATACCGGAACTTGTAAGATCTCTATAAAAGATCGTTTTGAGCGTCGTATCGATATGTTCCCTGCCGGATTTGACAAAGATGACGTCATGTATTCGATCACTTCTTACGGGGATTTTCCAATTGTATTGCCAACAGAGCAGCGCGATCAGACAAAAGGCGCTTCATCAGGCTGGATGTTGCTTTCGTATAAAAAACCGGTAACCGTTTCCTCTTCGGAAGAATGTATGGAAGTAGAAACACACAGAATGGATAATGGCGGTAAAAAAGTATACGAGAAATTTTGCTACGGTGCCGAAAATCTGACCGATGAAAATATTCAGACATATTGGTCTGCTAAAACAGCTGATCCGGGAGAATGGCTTCAAATGGATTTAGGCCGACCAATGGAAATTAAGGCGCTGCAGATTAATTATGCAGATCATAAAGCAACGCAGTTTAATAAAGCAATGGATATTTATTATCAATATAAAATCTACATGTCAGATGATGCACAAAACTGGACTTTAGTAGTAGATAAATCCAGGAATGACAAAGATGTTCCCCATGATTATGTAGAATTAACGAAAGCAATTAAAGCACGTTACATAAAAATGGAAAACATTCACAATGCATCAGGATTGTTTGCCATTTCAGATTTCAGAGTATTTGGAAATGGATTATCAGAAAAACCAAAACCTGTAAACTCGTTTAAAGTAGATAGAAATAAAAAAGATTCCAGAAACGCTATGATTTCGTGGAAAAAACAAGCCGATGCAATTGGATACAATATTTATTACGGAATCACACCTGATAAATTATACAATACCATAATGGTCTATGATGAAAACTCGTATGATTTCAGAGGTTTAGATAAAGGAACAAAATATTATTTTACTATCGAAGCTTTTAATGAGAATGGAATTGGAACAAAAAATAAGAGTATTGAAGTAAAATAGTTTTATTTTATTAAAATCATAAAAACTCTAATTATAAACGAACAGGTTTGTAATTAGAGTTTTTTTATGTGAATAGTTGAGGAGAAACTCCGGCAGTTCTAAAGAATTTTGTTCCTTTGTGAAACAACCCAAAAAACGCCATACAACCTATGAAAAAAACGATTCTTTTAGCTGTTTTAGTTTTAAACGGATTCACCTCTTTTGCGCAGTCAAATGAGGAAAAAAATATTAAATTATTTTATAAAAAAGCGCTGACCGAGGCAAAATGTTATACCTGGTTAGAATATTTGTCTAATGATATCGGAAGTCGTTTGTCAGGTTCTAAGGGAGCCGAAAAGGCAGTAGAATATACAAAAAGACAACTCGAGACATTAGGACTTGATAAAGTATATTTGCAGGAAGTTATGGTGCCGCATTGGGTTCGTGGCGAAAAAGAAACCGCCTTTATCCTGGACGGAAAACTAAAAACGAATGTACCAATTTGTGCCTTAGGCGGATCAGTTGCTACACCAAAAACCGGGCTTACTGCAGAAATTGTAGAAGTTCAGGGCATCGAGGAATTAAAAGCTTTGGGAGCTAAAGTAAAAGGCAAAATTGTGTTTTTTAACAGACCGATGAATCCTGAAAATATCGAAACTTTTGTTTCTTACGGAGCCTGTGTAGATCAAAGATTTGCAGGAGCAAAAGAAGCGGCTAAACTTGGCGCTGTAGGATCAATTGTGCGTTCGATGAATTTACGTTTAGACGATTTTCCTCATGCAGGAGCCCAAAGTTATGGCGATCTACCAAAAGAAGAATATATTCCAACGGCTGCTATTAGTACAAATGGAGCCGAATTGCTAAGTAAATCTTTAAAAGCGAATCCAGCTTTAAAATTTTATTTTAAACAATCCTGCGAGACTTTACCGGATGTATTGTCTTATAACGTAATTGGAGAATTAACAGGAAGCGTTAATCCATCAAACATTATGGTGGTTGGCGGACACTTAGATTCCTGGGATTTGGCCGATGGTTCTCATGACGATGGAGCAGGAGTAGTGCAAAGTATGGAGGTGATTCGTATTCTTAAAAACTTAAACTACAAACCTAAAAATACGATTCGTGTCGTTTTGTTTATGAATGAAGAAAACGGAGGAAAAGGCGGAGCAAAATATGAAGAAGTTTCGAAACAAAATAAGGAAAATCACATTTTTGCATTAGAAAGCGATTCAGGAGGATTTAGCCCAAGAGGATTTTCTATAGAAGCCGATGATACCAATTATAAAAAAATAAAAGAATACGCGCCTCTTTTTGAGCCTTATTTAGTGCATAGTTTTACAATTGGTCACGCAGGTTCAGATATTGGTCATTTAACGTCTAAGGCAATCGTTAAAGCAGGTTTAAAACCCGACTCACAACGTTACTTCGATTATCACCATGCAGCGAATGACAAATTTGACGCCATCAACAAAAGAGAACTAGAACTTGGTGCTGCAACAATGACATCATTACTATATTTGATGGACCAAAACGGAATTGTTTTGCCAACAGCAAACTAAGGTGTTTATGAAGTGGTTTTTTGAACTTGGTTTTTTGTTTTTTGTAACATTTTGTTACAGTCAGCAAAATGCTGAAAATGCTTATGACAAGTTATACATTAGTGAAAAAAAATATTCTCTATTGTTTCCTTCCAATTGGTATCTTAAAAAAACAGATTCACTTCAAAAATCATTTGTGTTATTGAGTGAAAAAAGTGGTCCGAATGATAATTTTATTGAAAATATTGGTTTAAGGATTAATGACCTGGGTTATTCTAACATTAAACCTAAAATGCTCAAAAAGATAATTGACAGAAGAATCGGAGTTACTAATGAAATTATTTCGAATAGAAAAGTTGTAAAAAATAATTTAACAGGTCAGGAAATTGTTTATAAGACAATGTTAGATGATGGAAGATTTGCCACTATTCTTCAATATTATTTTGTAAAAGGTGCTGATTTATTTCTTCTGACATTTTGTTGCAAACCCGAAGAATATCTGTCATATATGCCAGTTTTTCAATACATATATGAAAATTTTGACATAAAATAATTTAAATAAAAAGTAAAATAAAAAAGCGATGAGTTTATTCTCATCGCTTTTTTTGTATTGCAATTTCAGCTTTAATCTGCCAGATCCGTTAAATCAGCGGACAATTCTAATATGTATCGATTACTGTTTTCAGTAAATCAGAAACGACTAAATCAGACGGAGCAACGACTTTCTCTTCAAGCGGAATATCATTTCCATATCTTTCTTTTAATACCTTTTTTACCCGTGCATCAGTCAGATTAAAATCTTTCAATTGTTTTAATGGAGACAATTCGATATTAGCGCCATTTTTATAGACTTTCCAGATCAGTTCAGAACAATAGATCCTTGTATCAGACCAATCAAAATAGGCATCATATTCTTTGCCGTTAAATTGCTGGCTGTAATCCTTCATTTTTTGAAGCACTTCCGGAGTCAGTACTTTCTCAGCATTTTTTAATCTCTTAACAACATATTTATGATCTTTTCCGTGCTGGATCCATTCTTCAAGGCGGGTAAGCTTTACAGGCTGAACAGCTTCAAAAACAAACCAGTTTCCGTTGATGTTATAGATGAGTCCACAATGTGAGAACTTTGAATTTGTCGCTATTCGAACCGCTTCACATTGAGTTGATTCCGAAGTTTGAAAAATAAGATCACCATCCTGAACTTTATCAGTCAAAGTAGTTGCCGTCTTTGCTTTTGCTCCCGAAAAAGGATTGTTAGGAAAAACCTTCATGGCAACAAACAAAGCACAGCCAAAACTCAGTAAAAATGTAATTATGGGAAACAGATATTTTGATTTTTTCTTGTTCATATTTAGTATTCTTTTAAAGTTAAAAAAGGTGTACAGATGTAACGGGTTATACAGATTTTCGGAGGTGTAATTAAAAGAAAGATCTGTGTAAATCAGTTTTATCCGCATAATCCGTGGGCATAATAATTAATCATGACAAATAAAGCGCAAAAAAAAATAGTTACCAAAATGATAACTATTTTTAAATATAATTTTAAAAGAAATATTTAGAGCCTGTTTAAATTTTATTCAATAAATTTTTTATGGCGGATAATTTTACCATATTTTCAGAATTTTCCATTAGTAATTCGTAATTCCTGCATA
>FQWG01000034.1 GCA_900129595.1 Flavobacterium frigidimaris
CATTTCTATTTGTAGCTGTCTTTTTTTGTCGTGTCCGGCTAAGCGTTAGGGATAGTAGCGATTGTTTGAAATCTTTTTTGAGGTTTTTTCTTCCTCAAAAAAATTGAGTGCGGATAGCCCGACCCAAAGGGAACGTCATAATTATCGAATTTCTTTGCAAATTGTTTTAATTACGAATTGATTTAATATTAAAATAAGCGTTTATATCATCTTGTTTATATTTATACCCAACTAATATCATTGAAGCAATAAATTGCCCGTTAGAAACATACTTTCCTATATAATTTTCACATTTATGTTTAAGTCCATAAGAAGAATGCCTTAAATTAATTGTTGCACGAGGAGTAAGCTCTGCAACAATATAACCTTTAATCTCAGTAAGCAAAGAAATGTCTATTAAATCATTATCTACTATTTTTTTGTCACTAAAACCATTCATTCCTAAATTTTTTGGTAATTCAATTTCTTTCATAATTTTCAGATTTATATTATTTTTTAGCAAATTCAAATTTAGTTTTAAAATTTACGTCAAAAATCAGAAAAGCTTCAAAATGTCTATTGGTCTTAGAGGAAACAAAATTCTTAATCAAATTCGATTTATTAGTCTTTAAAAGCTTCACAATATTGGTATCAGAAACTATCGTAGAAGCAATTTTAGTAAAAATAATAAAATCACAATTTTCATTTTTGCATTTAAAAAACACAGAGCCTTTAAAAACATCACCTGATTTACACTTAGGGCATTTACAAACAGGCTCAGAAGCATTGTTTTTTTTAATTTGAACTGCAACGTCAGAAACATTCATTTCTTTAATAGAAGCGACTACATTAGACGTGTAATTTTGAATTTCCTTATTAAAAACAGTCCTTTGATAATTTCCATTTTCAATATGCAGCAATTTTTCCTCCCATGTACCCGTTAAATCAGGTTTGGCAATATCTAAATCTTTGACAAGGGAATAAACACTTAAACCGAGCTTGCTCGGAATTAACTTTCTTTTATCCCTGTCGACATATTTACGTGCAATTAAAACCTCGATAATAGAGGCTCTTGTAGCTTCTGTACCTAAACCGTTTTCTTTCATTGCAGAAGAAAGGTTTTTATCATCTACTAATTTCCCAGCATTAAGCATTGCTTCAAGCAAAGAACTATCATCGTGAACAGGCAAAGGCTTTGTTAGTTTTGAAATTATCTCTTTTTTAATAACCGATACACTTTGACCAACCGCAAGTAATGGTAATTTTTGTTCCTCTTCTTCTTTTTGTTCATTAGAAGCATCGATAGAGCCTACCACTCGCCAGCCTAATTCTTTAACAACCTTACCGGTAGAAATAAATAACCCTTTTTCAGATTGAAAAGTAATTTTAGTTGCTGTTTTAATACAATTAGGAAGAAAAGCTTCAACAAAACGAGTAAGAATTAAAAAATATAATTCTTTTTCTGATACAGAAAATTGTTCAACGTCAGGAATATTTTCTGTTGGAATAATTGCATGATGATCTGAAATCTTATCATTATCAAAAGGTCTTTTAGATAATGGTGAATTAAGCAAAGAAGAAACAATATCTGTTTTAAAATCTATAGAAATTAAATTAGAAAATAACGCTGGAATTTCAGAATAAAAATCATCACTAAGATAATTGGATGATGTACGAGGATATGAAATAATTTTATGTTTTTCATAAAGCTGCTGCGCTATATCAAGCGTTTCTTGCGCAGTAAAACCCAATTTTTTATTAGCTAATTTTTGCAATAAGCTTAAATTAAAAAGTAAAGGAGGTGTTTCGTTCACATCTTTGGTAACCAAATCAGTAACAATTAAAGAATTAGGTACTGTATTAATTACCAATTGAGCTTCTTCTTTAACATCAAAGTTTTTTTCAAAAGAAGCAGTAAAATTAAAATTAGTATTACTTAAAGGAGAAAGAAACAATTGCGGTGTAAAATAAGGTTTGGCGATAAAATCCCTATTAGCTATAAAACGTGAGCAAATAAGAGCTAATGTAGGTGTTTGTACACGTCCTAAAGAGAGTAATCCACCCGTTGCAACTTTAGCTGTTAAGGCAATGGTAGCATTCAAACCAACAATATAATCGGCTTCATTACGAGCCTTAGCAGAATAAAATAAATCATCATAATCACTTCCTTTTTTTAATTCAGAAAAACATTTCACCATAGATTTATGAGTAAGTGAAGTCATCCACAATCTTTGAAAAGGAACAGAAGATTTCGTAAGCGCATACACATATCTAAAAATTAGTTCTCCTTCTCTTCCTGCATCAGTAGCACAAATAATCGATTTAGAATTTTTAAACAAATCAGAAATAACTTTAAATTGTTTACGAACTCCGGCATCATCTTTAAGTTTTAAATCTAACGAAGTTGGGAAAAAAGGAACTTCTGAAAGTTCCCATTTACCACTAAAACCCAATTCTTTAAAATCTTTAATTTGTGCTAAATGGCCAAAAGCATAAGTAACAAAGTAGCCATTTCCTTCATAATAACCGGGTTTCTTTGCATCCGCTTTTAAGAAGACAGCTATGTCTTTGGCAACGGATGGTTTTTCTGCTATAACTGTAATCATACGTGTTAATTTGAATCGTTTAAATCATTTGTAAATTTGTCGTCATAAGAAACGCTTTTTCCATCGCTTGTTTTTACTGTAAGGGTATAAGGCTGATTATCAAAATCCATAACATCTTTATTTTGGTCACTAGCTACATAAAATTTATAATAACCGTCTCTTTCAGGTATTGTTTTAATTGTAAAATCTCTATTCTTTTTTTTAATATTATCAAATACCCTTATACTTATTTTTGCAGATGTATTTGTTGGAACAATTGACGGACTAAAAGATAGTTTATACACATAAATATTTCCAAAATGTTCATCATCAGATTTACGAGGATCTTTTGTAATAGAAACTCCTGTTTTAATATTAGAAGAAATATTTGATGAATCATTAGAAGATTTAGAATTTTCCTTGCAGGAAGAAAATAAAATTATAATTAAGCTTATAGATAATAGTTTAATTTTTTTCATATTGTGTGGGTATTAAATTTTAATAAACGATTATTTAACATTAACAAACTTCATTTCAGCTTTAAGGCTTTTTACTTGCAACTTAAAAATTTCACTACTCCTTTCCTGCTGTGCTTTTAAGGCAATATGATGTATCAATCTATACTTCACACTATCTTGTTCGTAAAGATCGTTTACGATAGGAAGTAATTCTCTTTCAAAAGTTGCTTTAGTCATATCTTTTGAGGAAACCATAACATTAATTTTATTTACGGCTTCGGGTTGGGTTAGTTCTTTCTTACAAGAAATTAGACAAGTAAAAAACAAAACGGAACATAAAACATAAGATTTTTTCATAGTAAATTATTTTTTATCAAATATATATACTATATTTGCACTATACAAATATGATATGTTAATTTTATGAAAAAAGCCACAATTCAAGCAATTCAAAAACTAAAAGAATTTTTAGGAATTAAAACAGATTATGAATTGGCAAAGATTTTGAATGTTACGCAAAGTACAGTAGCACGGTATAGCAAAGGAAACACATCTATATCGATAGATAAATTAAATGAATATTGCGAAAAAGAAAATATAGAGTTAGAAATAAATTATAAACCAATAAATAAAAAAGAGAATATATGAAAAAGATTATAAGAGTATTAGGAGTTACATTATCTGTATTAGTTTTAGTATCATGTTCTAAAGATGAAAATAATGATCCGACTACAGAAGTAACAGAATCAAATTTAAAAGGAACTTACAAATATACTTCTGTAAGTGTTCAAGAAGCTGTTGATTTGAATGGAGACGGAGTAAAAAACAATGATTTAAAAAAAGAGGGATATAGAACCTGTACATTAGACAATAATCTTGAAATTACTGAAACAAATTATTCCTTTATTATGAAAGGTGTTTCTTGTTCTGCTGATGAAACCAGCTTAGTTTTTACGTATAAATTAAATAAAGATGAAAAAACAATAACTTTATATGATAAAGGTGTATTTGCAGGAGAAATAACCAAAGTTGATTTTTATAATTTTAATGGTTTAAAAACATATAATTATCAAGTTTATGATGATAATTTAAAACAAAATGTTGCCTACGGAATGGAAGCCATTTAAATAATATAAATTAAATTTTTTAAGAACTAAAAAGGGCCGCTAAAAATAGCAGCCCTTTTTTAATACCTAACGTTTTAGTATTAATTATGTTTATTGGAAATCTGATTCGACATTTGTAAATGTTCCTGTATATACAATAGAATAACCATTGCTATCGGTTGCCGTAAGCGTATAAGATTGTCCGTTAAACTCCCAATATTCTGACAGCTCCCATCCTTGATGCTTCATATTAATGTAACCATCAAAATTATGAACAAAATTAGTAAGGAAAAAAGTTCTTAATGCGTTTCCGTGATTTTTGTCTTTAACCTCTAATTTAACCTGAGCTAATGTAGCGGTCGGGTCTATTTGTTGAGTAAATGACAATAAGTAATCGTAATCTCTGTCACAAGCTCCTCCTCCACAATTATAAGAACCTCCTGTTCTCATTCCTGTTCGGATATTGGTAAGAGTAGGTTTTCTATAAGAGTTAACATTAATATTAACTGTTTTAGTTTGTAATGTAACTTTATTTCTAACTGTAAAAGTCACCGAAATATTCCCACCAGTTAAAGGTATTAATGACCTGGTAAAAGTGCCTACTGATACATCATTCCATTGAAATGGCACTAAAGTTGTTCCTCCGTCTTTAATTGTTGCATTACCGTTTGTGATGTTATAAGATAACTCATAACCTGTTCCTGATGATGAAGCTTCTGTAAGTTCAAAATTTAAAGAAGAAGCTTCATTTACAAAACCATTAGGATTAATAACTCCCCCCGTAAAACTAAATTCTGTGTTTTTAATATCTAAAGCGACAGATGAAGAATGTCTAATTCCGTTACTGTCTTGCACTTCAATTAATAGAGTTACACTTCCTGCTGCAAGACCTTTAAAAGAAAATAGGTTATTCCCTAACGCAATTGGAGAATAAGAACCTAACGCAACTGGGTTACCTCCCTTTAACACCTGTCCATTTGTAGCTGAACCATATTCAAAAGAAAATTTAACTTGATATTGTATAGATGGGTCAGGTATTAATTGAGAGATAATTGCATTAATATCTTTGAGTTGATTTACAAATACAGTTCCATCGCCGGTGGTCGACAATGTAAAATCATTATTTATAAATTTTAAACTTACATTAGCTGTTTTTGAGGCGTTTAGCTGATTAGTAACAGTAAATGTTATATTGTGTGTTCCTGCTGTAGCTCCTGTATATGTACCGCTTGAAGCTCCTGCTGAAAATGGTATAAGCTGTCCTGCGGTATAAGTTGTTCCATTATAGGTAAAAGTTCCTGTTCCTGATGTTGAAAACTGTAAATTATATACATCACCTGAACCTCCTGTTTGAATTAAATTCAAATTAATATTTACAGGAGTTCCGGTAACTTGATTATTTGCTGTTGCATTAGCATTGAATGAAAATTCAGAAGCTTTTACATTTACATCAATCAATTGAGTTTTCTCAACCATTGTTGTTTTATTACGTACCGTGAACAATATTTTAACTGAGCCCAAAGTTGTACCAACAAATGTTTTATTAAAATTTCCTACTGTGACAGGTGTCCATACATTTGAATTTTCAATTGTAGCACCATTTTTAACTTGTCCATCTCCATTAGTAATGGTAAACTTCATTTCATAATTTGTTCCTGATGAAATGTTTTCAGTAATTTCAAAGTTAATTGGTGTAGAACCATTTACGTAAATAGAATTGTTTTGAACTGTTCCAGTAAATGTATAATCAATCGGTTTCACATTAAAAGATAGTGTTGATGTATGAATTATACCGTTGCTGTCTTTTACTGTTACTAACACATTTACAATTCCAGAAGCTGTTGATTTGAAAATAGGACTCGTAATACCTTTAGAAATCGTAATATATTGTTCAAAAGGAATATCCGTTGTTCCATCACTTATAACTCCGTTCCCTGTTGTACCTGAAGCTAAAGAATATTTAACTTGGTAAGTAATTGCAGGATCAGGTGTTTGTTGAGACAACGAAACATTAAATGATTTTGAAGCACTTACGTTTAGTGTGCCGTCTCCAGTTGTGGCTAGTGAAAAATCATTATTAATATAAGTCAAACTTACATTAGCTGTTTTAGATACATTATTTTGGTTAGATGCTGAAAAAGTAATACTGTGCACCCCACCTACTGAACCTGTATATTTACCGTTTGATGCTCCAACAACAAAAGGAATAACTTGTCCTGCGGTATAATCAACGCCATTGTAAGTAAAAATTCCAGTGCTTGAAGTACTAAAAATCAATTTATAAGTATCTGTTCCCCCTCCAGTTTGTGCAACATTAAAGTTAACATTTACAGGTGTTTTAGTAATTTCATTATTACTTGTTGCGTTGGCTGTAAATGTAAATTCAGAAGCTTTAACATTAAGTGTAATAGTTAATGATTTTTCAACCAAAGTAGTTTTATTTCGTACTGTAAATAATACTTTTACTGAACCAATGGCAGTACTTGCAAATGTTCTATTGAAACTTCCTACCGATACAGAAGACCAAACGTTTGCATTTTCAACCGTAGCACCGTTTTTAATTTGTCCTGCTCCTTCTGTAATAGCATATTTCATTTCATAGTTAGTTCCTGATGAAATAGTTTCTGTAATATCAAAATTAAGAGGAGTAGCATCATTTAAGAAAATCGAATTGTTTTGTGATGCTCCTGTGAAACTATAATCAACTCCTTTAACATTAAACACTAATGTCGATGTACGAGTAATTCCGTTACTGTCTTTTACAGTCACTAACACATTTACAACGCCCTCAGCTGTTCCTCTAAAAACTGCTGCTGTTGTTCCTTTTGAAATATCTTGATAATCTCCAAAAGCAATCGGATTCGTACCATCTGTTATAATTCCGTTTCCTGTTGTTCCCGAAGCTAAAGAATATTTAACTTGATAAGAAATTGCATTGTCAGGTGTTTCTTGAGATAAGAACATATTGAATCCTTTTTCTGTATTTACATTCAATGAACCGTCTCCCGATGTGGCAAGTGTAAAGTCGTTATTTTTATATGTCAGATTTACATTAGCTACTCTTGAAAGATTGTTTTGATTTGAAACACTAAAAGTTATATTGTGGACTCCTCCTACAGTTCCGGTATATTTACCGTTTGAAGAGCCAATATTGAAAGGAATAACTTGTCCTGACGTATAAGTAATACCATTATAGGTAAATGTACCTGTACTAGAAGTACTGAATATCATCTGATAAGTGTCTGCTCCTCCTCCTGTCTGTGCAATATTAAAATTAACGTTTACAGGTGTTTTAGTGATTTCGTTATTACTTGTTGCGTTGGCCGTGAATGTAAATTCAGAAGCTTTAACGCTAACCGAAACTATTTGTGTTTTTTCTATAAGAGTAGTTTTATTACGCACCGTGAATAATATTTTTACTTCTCCTACTGCTGTAGCTATAAAAGTTTTATTGAAACCTCCAACTGCTACAGGATACCACACATTAGCATTTTCAACAGAAGCCCCATTTCTTATTTCAGCTTCTCCTTGTGAAATAGAATATTTAATTTCATAGTTCGTTTCCGATATAGAAGATTCCGTAATATCAAAATTTAAAGGCGTAGAACCGTTTAAAAAGATAGAATTATTTTGGGCTCCTCCTGTAAATGTATAGCTTATTTCAGCTATATTAAATGCAATTATAGAAGAGTGAATTACACCATTACTGTCTTTAACTTCAACTTTCAAATTAATAATTCCTACTTGTGTTCCTAAAAAAGTTAAAGCTGTGCTTCCAAGTGTAGCGGTTTGAAAAGTTCCAAAAGGAATTTCGTTACCGTCTTTCGAAATTTTTCCTGCTCCGGTACTTCCTGATTGAATTAGATAACGCACTTCATAAGTTGCTGTATCATCAGGAACAACCTGAGATAAATAGAAATTAATCGGTTTTGATTTTCCTAAATTAATTGTACCATCCCCCGAAGTGGATAAAGAAAAATCAGCATTTATAACAGTGTAATTAATCGTTTGAGAATGAGTAATACCGTTGGTATCAGTCATTATAAACTCAATTTTACTTGTTCCGCTTTGATCGGATATAAAAGTATAATTGTGATTCCCTGGACTAATTTCAATTTCATTTTTTAAGGGAGTACCATTGTCTAGTATCTTCCCTATACCTGTAATAGTATATTTAAGTGTATATTTTATACGTGGGTTAATTTGTTCCTGTGAAAGACTTAAAATTAACGCATCAGAATTGTTTTTATAAATTTTAGTATTCGCTTGTTGAATATTAAATTTAAAATCAGATGCAATTACATTTACTTCTTGTATAATTTCTTCTTTTAATCCATTGCTGTCAGTAACTATATAATGAATTTTATGTATTCCTACTGCTGTGGGCTTGTAAATTAATTTAAAAGCTGTAGGGGCTACTGTAATTGGAATACCTTGCTGTAACTCTTTATCGTTCTGAAAGAAAGAACCTGTTTTGCCTGATTCTATTGAATAGGACACATTATAAGTTGTTCCTGCATAATCTCCGGTTGGAACTAGCGCATAAGAAAACACATTGTTTTCATTTACAAAAACATTCTGACTAGGAGTTGGCGTAAAACTAAATTTATTATTAAGTACAACAATTGTAACATCTTTAGAAACAATTTGTCCATTGCTATCTTTTAATTGAAATGTTAAAACAAAATTTCCTGCAACAATAGGTGTAAATTTATATTGAAAAGCACCTTTAGAAACATCAAAAAATTGACCAGCTTCAACGGTAGTTGTTCCATTTTGTAATTTGCCCTCTCCTCCACTTATAAAATAATTCATTTTATAATTTAAATCAGCTGCATTTTGTGGCGTTATCACAAAATTAATAGGGACACCTTGATTTACATAAGTTTGTGTTACACTTGAAACATTAAAAGTTACAGGGGTATGAGCCGAAGCCATTTCAATCGTTCCTGTTCTTTCCTCTCCTTTATTATCTGTTACAACAAAATTAAGCTTATGATTGCCTAACGTTTTAGGAACATATCCAAAGCTAAAAGCTCCTTTTGTAACAACAACAGGTGTTCCTGCATTAATAGTAGTTCCGTTAGAATCCGTCATTGTTCCATCCCCTTCTACTGATTGATAAACTAATTTATAAGTAACTCCATCGCTATTTTGTGCATTTGGAACTAAATTAAAATTCAAAATAGTTTTTTCATTTAGTCGGATTGCTTTCTCTGATGGTGTAGCAGTAAAAGAGAAAGGTACATTTTCTACTGTTATAACAACTGTAGCTTCTTTTGTTTGACCATTACTATCTTTAACTTTAAAAGTTATTGTTGAAACTCCTTTCCCGGTTGGTCTAAATTTATATTGATACGTTCCTTTTACAATTGGAGAAAACACTCCTGCTTGTACAGGTAATCCAGCAGGGTTTAAAATGGTTCCTGAAATACCTTTAGGGTCAAACGAATGAGCTAATTCATAGGTAACATTTGAAGTCCTTGTAAGTTCAGATAAATCAATTGAAATTACTAAATCTTGATTTACATTAACAGAAGTCGTTGCAGCTGTTGCACTTAATGTAAAAGGCACATTATCAACAACTAATTCTATCTGTCTAGTAATTTTTGCCCCGTCTGATGCTGTGGCTGTAGCAGTTATTTTATGTACTCCTAACGTTGTAGGCATATAATGCAGTTCTTTAACCCCGTTTTCTAATACATGTTCTTTTCCAACAAGAATTTCTGTTGTTCCATCAAAAAACGTTCCTGTACCATTTTCAACTAAATAAGAAAATTTAAAAGAATCCGTTTCTTTACGTATTAGAGTAGATGTGATTGCTCCTTTTGCATTAATAGTATATGAACTAAGATTGGGTGTTAATAAAAATGTAAAAGGTGCTAGTTTTGCTTGAAATGTTATTGTTTTAGTTTTAACTACACCGTGATTATCCGCAACTGTTACAATGATTTTATTTGTTCCTACAGTTTTAGGTATATATTTAAATGATTGTTCTAAACTTGATGGGAAAATGTATTTTTCATCATCCTTTATAACAATAGTCGGTGAAGCCGTTTCTAAATAAGATTCTCCTGTTTCAAGAACAAAACTCATTTTGTAAGTTGTTCCATCTACAATTTTTTGAGGTTTTATTGTAACGTCAAAAGGAGCAGTTTCAAAAACAAAACCCTCTTGAGGAACTCTAATATCTAATTCAAAATCAAAGACCTCTTGGATATCAATGTCTTTTGTGCATCCCATCAAAAAAATTAAAATAAATAGGAAGCAGTATTTAAAAAAAATGTAAAACTTTTTCATATAATAATATATTTAATTAGTGTAATATCTTATTCCAACACTTATAAAAGGTATAAATTGACCCAGTGAAGAATTAGCATGATAAAATTCAGTTGCATTAAGAAGTATAGAATAGTCTTCTGAAATATTATATAATCCCTCAACTCCAATAAATCCTCCATAAATAAATCCTGATTCACTTAGAATAACTGCTCCGTTACTAAGTTCTTTATCTCCGTTGTTTATGGCTTCATAACCGAAAACCCCACCTGCTGAAACATTTACGTTAAAATTGTTCAAACGGTCAAAAAATACATTCTTAGAATAACCAAGAGTAACTGTAAAATCATTGTAAGGAATATCAATCGTATCAATATATTTTTCTTTAGCCATAGAACCGAAAACCCCACCGACAATGAAATCATGTCTATTTACTAAATAATTATACGAAAGTGCTACTCCAAACCCGCTTTGGGTAATTCCTGCATTAAACGATACGGCATCCGAATAAGATTGCGCTTTTGATTTTTGTATCAAAAGGCAAAAAAATAAAAGCATTAAAAATTTTCTGTTCATATTAATGTAGGTGTTTAGATTAAAATATATGTTTTTATGTGTTAAAAAAAATTAAATTACTCAGCAAATATATAGATATTATATAATAAAGCCTATATTACTTTAAAAATATATAAAAAATGAATGACTAGAAAAGAAATCATTTTAACAATAAACTAGTCTTCTTGTGGTATTTTTTTGAAAAAACCGCTGACAAAAGTTTTAAAATCTTTTTCGTTTTCTTCTTCTATTAATGAAGTTTTTTCTAAAGTATGTTTCGTCTTAATTGCTGCAATGTTAACAGAAAAAGGGTCAACCTGAACACCGTTCACCCAAAACCTGTAACAAACATGAGGACCCGATGCGTAACCTGTACTGCCTACAAGACCAATTTTTTCCCCTTTTTTAATTATTTGATTTTGTTTTACTAAAATTTTAGACATATGTAAATATTGAGTTGAATAAGTATCATTATGCTTAATTTTTACAAAATTTCCATTTGCTTTAGTATATCCTGTTTTTTCTATTACTCCACCTGCTGTAGCTTCGATAGGTGTGCCATATGGAGCTGCAAAATCTGTTCCTTTGTGAGCTGACCATTTTTTTAAAACAGGATGAAATCTGTTTTTTGAATAAGAAGATGTTATTCTTCCTTTTTCTAAGGGAGACGTTAAAAAATTAATATCCTTATTTTTAAGATCAAAAACAGAATCATTTTTTATAGAATAAAGAACTTTACTATTATCAACAATCGAAGCAGAACTAATAATGGTATCTTTTATTGGTTTTAATTCCTCTTTAGTTTTTTCGGTTTCTTCCGAAGCTTTTTTAAAAAAAGAACTTTTAACTTCAGTTTCAGGCTCTGTCTTTTTTTTAGGAAAAAAAGTCTTCTGTGAATGACAAATTTGCCAACACAAACCTAAACTTAAAATTAAAAATATATTTACTTTCATTATAAAGAATGTCTTTTACTTTGTTGCTGGTTTTTTTTTATTTGCTGCAAATCCTCATTCCAATCTTTATTTTTTGATTTATGATTGAAAAATTTTATATCATTTGCGAAATGGATAGCTTGTACTAAAGGTTTTAAAAAGTGTGACACTTTTTGTTCGTTATTTTTATAGGGAACAAAAAGAATAGTCTCTTTTTCAGTTTGAATTAGCTTTAAACAATTTTTAAAATAATCATGATAATGGGGAGCTTCCAATTTTAATATTAACGACATTTTTTCTACTATTTCCCCGATGTTTATACCCTTTAAGTGGTTCTGAATAGTATACTTTATACAATCATTATCTAAGGTTTTATTTATAGGATTTTCAGCATGATTTTTATTATAAAAATAAACTGCGGTCTCCATATCATAATTATTTCCGTTATAATCATTATCAGTTATACTTGTTATAGTCGCTTTTAATCCCAAGCTTTGATATACATGATAAAGTTTATTTAATTTTTCTTCTGACGTTTGTCCTTCAAATGAGGCATAACATGACGATTTTGCATTATAAATTTCATAATGAGATAGACAGTCTATAACAGATTCACCATAAATAAAATTTTTAGGTTGCTCTACTCTATTGGATATCCAAATATTATCTGTTTCTTCATATACTCTTTTTACATTAGTCTTTTCTTTCGAATTATGATATTGCGTAACAATACCCGTTAATGTGCCGTTTAATTCTGTTTTAACAAAACAAATATTAGCTAATGAATTAGGCTCTGTTGAAGAAACTGGAGATTCTTTTATTTTATTTAAAAAAATCGGATTTGATAATATTTCAGGGTTTATTTTTCTAATATTTTTCAGATATTCTTTGCTCTGAATAGTACAGTCTCTTAAATTAGCTAATTTTAATTTAACAAATTCTTCAATATCTAAATTTTTGATCTTTTGATTTACAGATTCAAATCTAGATTCAAATTGTATATCTCCGTTATAAGATTTTAAAAGAGTAAAGGCTCTTTTAAAAAGTTCTTTGTCGGGTCGTGGATTTTGTGTGATGTTGCTTTCTAATCTATTTATAACAAAATTGATTATATTTCCTCTGTCTTGATTTAAATTAGTATCATTATTATTATATAGCATCGGATTAGACTTAGTTTTTATTCTAATGTGATCACCAGTACTCGGATTCTTTAAAGAAACCCAAGTAGCAGATTCTTTAGCACTTAATAATTTAGTATATCCTCTTTGATAAGCATATTCTAATAAATTAATATTGAGTACATTATTTAAGGCATCATTCATAATCAAAAGTTTAAATAGTTATTTGATATAGATTATAATTTTCAAAAAGCCCTTTGACTTTTCTTTTTGAAATATCCATAGAAATACGCCAAATTCTATGCGGTTGACATTGTGAGTTTTCTTTGGCAAGCTGTAAAAGATAATAATATGAATTGAGCGCAAATTCTTCTCTTTTTCCTTGTATCGTTAAGTATAGCCATAGTGTGCTGTTTTCCCTAAGAGCTTCATAAACCCATTTCAATAATTTATTATCTTCTAGATTTTTAAATTTATCGAGCTGGAAATAATAAGTATCTAAATTGGTCATTATTTCAAAATGCACATCTTCTGTAATATAAAATTGTTTTATTGTAAGCATAATCATTCGGCATTAATTCGTTTTTACTCGCCTATTTTCGCATAAGCTTCGGCTAAATCCTTAATCTCTTTTTTAATTCTTTGAAAATTTTCATCAATTGTTTGTTCAATTGGTTTATCAAAATGAACAAAAGCAGGAATTTCTCCTTTTTCATATTCTGCTCTTTCTTTATGGTCTATAAGAATTTTAGAATAAAAAACTTTTTGGCTAATTTCATAGCCTCTATCATCTGCAACTTGTCCAACAAATACACCTTGTTCTAATGATGATATTTCGCTGGGCGGTACAATATCTTCCATTTGGGTAGAAATACTCATTGAATTACTTTCATTGCTAACGGTAAGAGATTCTTTTTTAATTTTAATTTTTCCGAATTTTTCAGATAACTTTTTAGCTGTATCAAAATTTACCATCCCACTAAAAGTATTACCAACTGTGTTTATGATTGCTTCTGCTATATCTTTTCCTAAATCTCGGGTTAATTGGGCAAAATCTTGGAAACCTAACCAAACCGCAATTTTATTAGAACGAGCTGTAGCTATTAAGTTGTCTAAAGTTCCGGGCGCAAAAGATAAAGTTGGTAATTCATCAAACATAACAGCAGTTTTTTGCATTTTTGGTTTATTAATTAAACGCATCAAACGTGTATTATACAAAGAAAGTATTGGTGAATAAACTAAAGCTTTATCAGGGTCATTACATAATACTAATATCTTAGGATTTTCGGGATCGTTAATTTGTAAACTTATTG
Source organism: Flavobacterium frigidimaris (assembly GCA_900129595.1). Taxonomy (GTDB): domain Bacteria; phylum Bacteroidota; class Bacteroidia; order Flavobacteriales; family Flavobacteriaceae; genus Flavobacterium; species Flavobacterium frigidimaris. The sequence continues at coordinate 14,326 of FQWG01000034.1, forward strand.
TATTTTCAGTATCATCAGTGGTCATAACCCAATATACTTTAGGAGACGTTAATCTTGACAAAGCTATCTTTGTTGTAGCAATCTGTCCTTCTAATTGATCTGTAGCTCCTTTATCATAAGCGGAAATAAAAGGAGAAGCTACATTGTTAATATATTCATCGTCTTGTTCTTTCATTATCTTAAAAATACTATCATAATCAAGGCTCATAAATTGAATTAAATGAGGAACTGTACAGTACTTTCCGTTTTCAATTAATTTCAAAGTCCAAATAGAAGCAGCTGCAAAATTTATAGCAGATTCTGTAAAAAATTCTCCTTGCTTCTGTGCCCATTTTGGATATAAACCATACATCAAAGCTTGTGATGCTGCTGTTGCATCTGAACTGTCAAATAATAAATCAGGTTGTATTGGATTACAACGATTACTACGGGTTAAATCATCAAAATTTATAATACAAAACTGAGGAGGAATTTTGTAAGCTAAATAATGCTTTTTCAAAGCATTATACGCTATTATTGCCAAACTCGGATATTTGTAATCATACAATAAAATGCAAAATCCTTTTTTAATATGCTGAATTAATGCTTCAATAAGAAAAGAATATGATTTTCCAGAACCGGGCGTTCCTAATACCTGAGAAGCTCTATATGGATTAACAACGTTTACCCAGCCGTCTTCTGTTTGAATATTAACTGAATCATCATTTTGAAGAAGTTCTTTAAATTGGTCGAATTTTCTTTGTTCTTTTTGAAATCTGTCTTTAGAAAGATTACTGATTAACGTCTTCTTAAAATCTACTAAATATTTAATATATAAAAAGAACAAAATAATACTAAAAATAAGTACTGATAAAAAACCGATTTTGTTTAATCCTGTTAGGTAATAGATATTATACAAAAACACATAAGCTATACCTGTTGCTAAAATTGGAGGTATTAGTTTATTTCTATCTTCTAGATTTTCCGTTACTTTTGCTTTTATCTTTGATAATAGTACTCCTGCGCTTACTAAAAATAAAATAAATATTCTTAAATAAGCAGGATTTTTAAATAATATTTTTGTACCTAAATAAGAAGCCCTGGCTTTTAACATATCGCTTCCCATGTCTATTTTTTCAAAAAAGAAATAATTGAAATAATAAAGATCTAGAAAGAAAAATGTTATACAGAAAACAAATAAAAGGCTTATATAAATTGAGCGATTTTGATCCATTTTTAAGATTTGTTTTAAAAAAAAGCGATTAAACAATTAACCGCTTTTAAATTGAATTAATAATCATTACAATAAAATATTTACAGACTAAACTTATTTACTGTAATATTAAAATTTGTAAAAACAGTATTTTTCTCCTCGTTTTCAGTCTTTTTTAATGTTGCATAATTCGATTGAATTGTAATTTTTTTTCCTTTTTTAAGCATATCTAAGCACATTTGAAAAAGATTAGTTTCGGGATTATCTGTTTGATTATTTAAGTTAATCCAATAATTACAATCTAAAAAAAGAACTTCGCTTTTAGTTGTATTTACCGCTAGTGTAAAATTAATAACAGCCGTGTTTTTTTCAACAAATTTTGTTCCTACTGCATCAGCTGTTAAATTTCCTGTAGAAATTAAATTGAATATATCTAGTGCCATATTTTTATTTTTTAGTTAGTTTTTAATTATATACTTCTTCCTTTTTTTTCTTTTTTGGGAACTTCTTTTATTTCTTTCATTTCTACTTCCTCTTTAATATTCTTAATAGGTTTTGAATTTGTATGTTCTTGTCCTTCTTTTTTAGCATAAGAATTTTTCATTAATTCTTCAACTCTTACACTATATTGAGAAGTCACAAAAGCATTCAAATCTTTATCATATTTACAAAAAGCTTTAAATGGAATTTCTTCTTTACTTTGTCTATCAATCACAATAGATTGATTTTTTTCCATTGTGTTTTTTAATTGTTCCGGTGTTAACTCAACTCCGTAAACTTTAGTTTGCAGTTTTTCTTGTTTCCAAGCAGTATTCATTTTTAAATTTCCATCTTTTCCTCTATATAATTGAAATTTACACGCCCAGCTCTGAAGCTTTTTTTCTCCTTTTTCAGAGGTAATAATTGAGTTACCTTTGAAAACACTATTAGTCATATTTCCTTTTAATAATTGAACTAAATCAGCCTTGTTTTTTTTACAAAATTCTGAAAAACTGCCCACAGTAGTTTTGGATAGAAATTTATTCATTCTCTCACTAACGGATAAATTTTCAGGTGTATTAGCATCTACTTTGTAAAATTCTCTGAAATCAAATTTCTGTCCTGGAAAGAATTTATATACTTTATCATTATTAGGAATTTCAATATTATTCTGAGCATAATTATTAAGGAGAATTTTTTCAGGATTTACATCTTTTACAACTCCTACTAAAAATTTATTTCCAAAAGGAACAGAAACAATATCATCTACTTTAATTGTTTTATCTAGCTCTTTTTTTTGTTCGTCTTGTGTTTTCATAATTTGATTTTTAAAATGATTATCGATTTAGCCATGTATTTACTTTTTCTTCTTTTTCCTTTTTGGAAATTTCAATATCTTCTTTTTTAGATTGGGGGTTGAATATTTTATTATTACCTAAGTACTCTTTATTTGTTACAGTTTGAAAAATGATTAAACCATTTTCTTCTTTATTACTACTTACTTTAAAAGGAAGACCATCTTTGTCTGAAACCATTAAAGTTTTACCTTTTTGTAAAAGATTAAGCTCTATACCGTTAAATTGTTTTTCAGGAGAAATAACAAAGTTTATATTTTTATTATTTTCAATTTCAAAAGATTTTCCCTCTTTATTTTCTACAATTAATTTTGTGTAGTCTTCTGAGTACTTTTTAAATTGAAATTCTTCATCGTTTATTTTTACAGTATATAAAGCCTTTTCTTTTGGTTTCTCTAAAGTTTGATCTTTCTCCAGCTGAGATTGATTTAAATATTTATTATAAATCTCTAATGGCTTAAGTAAACTCATTATTAAATCTTCTCCCAGTTTTTCAGGATTAGAATTATAATTTATTGTTCCTAACTCTTTAGCTATAAAATCTTTGAGATCAATTTTTTTATGGTACTTATCCCCTTTCTTAACTTCTACAGAATCTACTTTATTGGAATTAATATAATCTTTAAGTTCTGTCAGTTGTCTTTTAATAATATCCTCTTTGTTTTCCGGCTTAATTTCCTCAAAACCTAAAACAATCGTTTTTTTTGTACCATCAGAATTATTAACCGTTAATACAGTTGGTTCATCATCCGTTAAATTGAATTTTTTAGATAATGGATTTTCTTCTTCTAATTCGAAATCTTTATACTCTTTTGAATTATAGATATCGGTTAAAGTTTGATCTTCAAAATCTACATCTATATCTTCTATATCTATATTTTTTTCTTGCTTTGAAACATTAAATTCAAAATCGTTGTTTAGATGATTAGGTATAAAATTATTTTGTAAATTTTCATCAGAGTTCAAATTCCTATCTGTATTTTTTTCTTCTCCTAACTCGTCCATATTTTTCTTATTTAAGTTTTTTCTGTAACAAATATAAAAATAAAATATAAGAATATTATATATAGGCATTCAAAATATATACTTTATAAATTTCTGCTGCCCGGTTTTCTCTTTTTTCTAGCATTTTTATCTATATCAGATAACTTATTACTATCATCGTCATTATTAATTTGATAAACATAATTATCTTGAAATTGATCGTCTAAATTTTCTTTTATATGTCTTAATTCTTTTGTATTATCAGTTTCTCTAGGATTTTGAATTTTCTCTAATATATTTAAAACACGTTCTTCTTTTTCCGTGTCTCCTTCTAATTTGGCTCTGCTATGTTCAAATTGTAAAATATTTACATTTGATAAATTATTAAATTCAATATTTTTAGATTGTTTGTACAACTCTATAGTACCAGTATTAATATTGATATTATCATTAATTATAATATAGCCTCCTGTTTTATTTTTATAATCAGAAATACTTAATTGGTTATTTTGATAATTAACTTTAAATCCGGAATAAATTAAAGTTTGTATTTTTTGATTAATATTTAAGTTTTCTAAATTATCTTGAACTTTCTTATAATTCATTTCTGTAATAACAGCAGGTTTAATCTGTATTTTTTCTCCAATTAAATCAGCTAAATTTTTAGCTGTATATTTTTTACTAATTTGCTCTCCTGTGTATTTATATCCAGTAGATAAGTTTTCAAATGAAATACCTACTAATTTATTATTTGAATCGTATCTATCATTTAATTTTATATCCCGTAGTAACAGAACTTTTTTAAGTTGATCCATTGTGATTTTATCATATGGACTTAAAATATAGTCAAGTTGATTTTTAATACTGGCTTTTTTAGATTTGTGATAAGGTTCATTTCTCTTAAATATCTTTTCTAAATTTTCAACTGTAGGTTTCAAATTTAAAGAACTAGCTTTTATACCCTTTTGACTTCGTTTAAAGTCTACATCAATTCTATTAAATACAACTCCATGATAATTTACTTCTTTACCATTAATTACTTTATTACCATTTAATACCTGCAATTCAAGATTATTTATTTTTAAATATTTTTCTAAATCCCCAATGTTTTGAACTTTATAATTATTCAAAGCATATTTTATGTGATAATTGAGTTCTTCTCTCAAAGAATTAAAATTAACCCTCGTTTCTTTATTAGGTTTAATGTTTTCGCCTTTTTTTGAAGAAATAACTGTTAAATCATATTTTAATTCTAATTCTCTGGTTGCTTTTTGACTTATAATTCTATCATTAGAACTTACAATTGCTTTTTTCTTTTCATTAATATTGCAAGCTACTATATGAATATGTGGATGATTCGTATCATCGTGTTTATAAATCAAATAAGGCATATCATCAAAACCTAATTTTTGCATATAATCATTTGCTACTTTTTGCAATAAATGATTATCTATTTTCGCTTTATCTTGTTCAGGAAAATTTATTGAAACGTGAAAAAATTTATCTTTTCTCTTAGAAGCAGTACTTAATTCTAGAATTCGATTTACTGCATTTTTATAGCCATTTTCTCCTTTACTATTAGTAATAGTGTTTTCAACAGATAACAAAACGGCTTCGCCCTTGCTTACTTTTTTGTCATTGTATGCTAGTAATGGTTTCAAAAAACTACCTTTTGTAATGTTAGCTATCAAATGAAATGATTTTAAAATTAGACATTTTTATTCTAAAATAGTTTGTATTTTTTCATTAAGAATGTCAATAACAGCATTCAATTTATCAATATCTAAGGATGATAATTCACCCATAGAATTATATTTTTTTGATATTTGATTTAAATTCACTCCTATTTTATTTAGTTCGTTAATATACTTTGGGTCTTTATCAGTGTTAATTATAATTTTTTTGTCGTTAAATTTTTGCATAAAAACGTCACGTATAACATCTGATAAATTATTTCCAAACTTATTTATAAACTTAAATTCTGTTTCAGTAAATCGAATTGTTATTTTTTTTGTCCTCTTTTCGCTATCAGGTTTTATAGGTCTTGCCATAAGAATTATTATAAAATATATTGATTTATTTTTTCCAAATTATCGAGTTTACGAAGATAATTTCAAGGGTTTTTGTCGGACAAAAACATACCTTGCTATTTTCCTTTGAAAACAAATTTACTCAATTTATTTTTAACTTTACCTTATAAAATAATATTTAAAAAATCATTAATAATTTAACGGTTTTACAATGTTACATTAGTGTTGAATTACATCTTTACAACATTATAAAAATACTACTTTGTAGAATAACAATATTATAGTAATGTCATATTACAATATTGTAGTATTGTAAAAAAATAATATTACTGTATTACTTTTTTACAAATAAACAAATAGACAAAACTACTAATTAGTAAAAAAACAAATACACAAACAAGTATATAATACTACTTACAAATATTTCTATTAATATATTTGTATATTACTATTTTTATTAGTATGTTTACAAAAAAATAATTATGGTAACAAAATATATTTCAGTATCTTCATCAAAAGGAGGAAGTGGAAAATCTACAATAACTTCGATTTTATCTACTGGCTTACTTAGTCATTTAAAACGACGAATAGCAGTTGTTGACATTGACCCACAAGAATCTTTGATTGATGCAAGAAAGGCAGAATTAAAGGAAATAGATAATAATCCGCCAAAAAGCAATTCGTTAATCTATCAAACAATTTTAAAAAACAAAGAAAATACAAATCAATCATTTCCTGATTTTTTTAAAATGAGTTTATACGATGATTTTGCTATTATCAAACAAAAATTAGATTCACTAAATGGCAAATATGATTTCGTTTTTTTAGATTTCCCTGGCTCATTAAATATTCATTCTAACACTATCTTGCTTTTAAAGGAACTTGATTATATATTTATACCTTTTTATGTTGATAAAAATAGTAGAAGTGCCACTTTTAAATTTGCTCACTCTTTAAAAGAACTTAAAGGAAAAGGAATGTTAAAGGCTGATTTCCATTTGTTTTTTAATCAATTTAATGGTTATACTGGTAAAAACGGAAGTAGTTTTAAAGTAATGAGAGATTTTATGGAATCAAAAAAATATCCTTTATTAAAAAATGCTATATATAGCAGTCCAGAAATCGAACGTTATAGTACAATTGTTCCGATAAAAGTAGGAGCAGGGATAAAAAATCCCTATCATTTACTTGAAGAAATTTATAATATTTTAAATCTTAATCAAAATGAGTAAACCAAAAATCAATTTTGCTGACTTAACAGGAGGGGAAACAAGTTTTGATATTACAGGTGATGCGTCTCCACAGGAAATTAGCAATTCAAATATTTTAAGCCCCGTCAATAACGACTTAAGCATTAAAAAAAAGTCTAAAACAAAAGAATTTGAATATAAAAAAATATTTGACAATTCTTTATCTGAATATAAGCAGTTAAAAACAACGGCTCAACTTTATGAATATAATATGAATAAAATAAACTTACTTGCATCTTTAAACAAAGACAGTAATAAGACCGAAATTATAAATTATATTATTAACGATTTTTTTAATAGAAACTCAGATGAAATAAAAGAAGAGTATAAACTTGCTTCTATTGAGTTTAACAAAACACTATAACTTAAAATATTTTAATTATGAATGTAGCATTTAATCTTAATTATCTTTTAGTCTTTGGTTTGCTAATTTGTATTGTGATTTTGGTTTATATTTTAATAAAACATATCTTTGTTACAGAAAATTCTCTCCAAAAAAAAGAAGCTACGGTATCTTCTAGTAAGGAGAATGAATTTTCTGTACCTAGTAATATAGACTTTTTTAAAAAACACACACAAATTATAAACAAATCAAATATTATCACGCACAAAGAAAATAATATAACCTATCAGTTTATTGATTTGGGCGATAAAATATTAATTATGGAAGAATCTTTTTTTACTCCTGATCAAAGCTCTATAGAAGCTGAAAAAGCAATACTTAATGAAAAAGATATTGTGCTAAATTTTGAAAGTGATAATTATGTGCCTGATAATTCAAATATAAGTTTAGTCTATGAAAATAGTATTTTAAATGAACCTGTTGCTTTTGATTTATCTAATGAAACAAATCAATTTATAGAAAGTGAAGCTGAAAAAATACAAAATGAAATTGCTAATAGTGTACATGATTATGCAATTAATGTAGAAGAGGGGTCTTTTATGGAAGATTTAAACGCAGAATTTGACGAAGCAGAAAGACAAGCTATATCTGATTTGGATAATGAACTTAATAAAACCGATTATTAATTATATATTTTAAAACTATGAAAAAAAAGAACATTATTTATTATTTATCAATTGCCATGATTTTCTTGCCAATGATTACATACGCTCAGCAAGGAGGTGGGGATTTAGTTAGCAAAATAAATACTTGGAAGGCTACTCTTCTTCTAGTGTCTAGAGCTGTAATTGGTTTAGCTGCAATTGGTGGTGGATTACATACTTACTTCAAAGTTCAGGCTGATGATGGGGGTAGTGGAAAAAAGGCTATTGGTAATTTTATTTTAGCTTTAGTTTTTGCAGCATTGCTACAAGGTATTATTGAATTTTTCTTAGCAGAATAAAAAAGGAGGGATATGGAAGAAAAATCTAAGGGATATGTTATCCATAAAAAAATAAATCAGCCAGCTAGAATAATTGGATTGTATTATAATACTTTTTTTGTTTTTGTTCTAGTTTCAGCTATAATTATAATGGGGCTTTCTTCCAAATTCGCCCTTTTTGGAATACTCTACGGTGGCATATTTTCTATTGTTATTTATTTCTTTTTGTTTTATTATCAAACAAAATATGGTCCAAAAAAAATCGCCAAAATTGTAAATAATTTTTATAATCCTATTGATTTTATTAAAATGAAAAAATCAATTAAAAAAATGTATTAGTTATGAATTTTGATAAAATTAATCCGATTCATTGTTTTGAAGATAATGCAATTTTGACAGAAATAGGGGATGTATCTTTTTGTTACAAACTTAATTTAGCAGAAATAAATACAGTCTCCGTTGATAAATATAATTCTTTACATACTGCTTTACTCCAAATGATGTTAGTATTGCCTGCTAATGTTTTAATTCATCGTCAGGATGTTTTCGTAACAAAAACTTTTGATTCGTCAACAGTATTTGATATTAATGATGATTTTTTCGATAACTCAATTGCAAATCATTTTAATAAAAGAAAATATCGTGAACAAAGCAGTTATCTCTACGTTACTTTTTTAGATACATTGGGATTTAAAAGAAAACTTTCAGGAATAAAATATTTTAATAAAATACCTGATAAAAAGGTATTTTTAGATAAAATAGATTCTTATAAATCTTCTGTAGAAAAAGCGATTGCAACAATATCAGATGATTTTGTAATTAAAAAAGTTAGCGATAGAGAATTAATCAATCTTGTTGATTCTCATTTTAATGGTTATGAAACTAACAAGGTGGTTTCACCTCATTTCAAACCAAAAATGACAATCGGTAATAAGCATTTTAGAATCTACGCTTTAGATGAAGACATTAATCAACGTGATGGAGAAATAGATTTGGCATTAGTTAATGAAGCGGATTCTTCGGAAATGTCAAAAATGTATAACTGCTATATGTCAAAACTTGGTTTCAATTTTGATTGTGATCACGTTTTAAACAGCTTCATTTTTTATGATAATCAAGAAGCTCTTAAAAAAGAATTAGAAGCCAATAGGGCAAAAGCTAAAGGTATTGCCAGTTTAAAATCAACAAATGAAATTTCAAGCAATCGTTTAGCAAATTTTTTAGATTCTGTAGAAAAAGAGGGAAAAAAAATAGTTAGAACTTGCTTTAATATTACCATATTTGATGAAAATGAACAATTTTTGAAAGAAACTGAAAAAACTCTACAAGGTACTTTTGGTAGATTAGGAATTGTTCCAACAGAATATGATTATTTAGATTATCCTTATATCTTTATTTCTAATACACCCGGGTGTGGCGGTTATATGCCTGTGGAATATACTTTTCTTACTATCGCAGAAATAGGATTAATTTATACTCTTTTTGATGGAAATTCAATTTCTTTTGAAAATGAAAAAGGTTTTATTTATTCCAATCGAAATAATAACATACCCTTTAAATTAGATACATTTTTTAAACCTTATGAAACAAAAATAATTGATAATAGAAATTATATTGTAATTGCGCCCTCTGGAGGAGGAAAATCTTTTGATTCTAGATCAAAAATTTACCAACAATATATGATGGGTTTTGACCAAATTGTTATCAATATTGGAGGTGATGATAAGATGGTTAGGTTGATTAACCGAAATGGAAATAATGATGCGGTTTATATAAAATATGAAGAAGGGCAAACCTTACAAATTAATCCTTTTTATGTTGAAGAATCAATAACAAATGATAAAATTGAATTTTTAATAACGTTTGTTTGGCTGCTATGGAACGGGAAAAGAGATGCAAACGGAACAGAACATTCAATCTTAAATAAAATTATTAATTTTTATTACGAAGTTGATTTAGAAAACAAAAATGATAAAGGGCATTTTATTATTAAAGGAAATAAAGATTATTCTTTAAACTCTTTTTTCTCATATGTTGTGGAAAATAAAGAAAAAATAAAAGAGTTTTACAATAATTCTACTAATTTATTTGATGTTGATTCTTTAATTATAAATCTTGAAAAATTTGCTGTTGGCAATTATTCAACATTATTTTCAAAAGGTAAACCCTCTTTATTTGACAAAAAGAAATATGTAGAATTTGAGCTTGACAACATCAAAGATCATCCTTTTTTATTCACTATTTTTTCTATGCTTATTTCAGATATAACTTTTAATACGATGTGGTCATTAGAGGGATATAAAGATTTCTTTATAGATGAAGCTTGGAAAATATTAGAGAAAAAAGATTCTGGGATGGCGTTACTTTTAAAATATCTTTATAAAACTATAAGGAAATTTGATGGTGGAGTAGGCATAGCTGTTCAGCAAATAACCGACTTAGCAGGGGATGAAATTGTAGAGAGTGCTATTCTTGGGAACTGTGCCATAAAACACATATACAACCATAAAAACGTGTTAGACTCTGTGCCAAGATTGAAACAAAAACTGTCTTTAAAAGATAGTGATGTAGCTCAATTATTATCTATAAAAAACAAACAAAAATCAGATTTTGCAGGAGACAAAATTAGATATTCTCAAAAACTTTTGATTTTAGGCTCAGAATTTTCCAAAGTAGTAAATATTGAAACATCACCTGAATTTGCCGTTATATTTGATTCAGAGAAATCAAGACTTAAAAAGTTTGATGATATTTATTATCAATCTAATAACAACATTGAAGAAACCGTAAAAACATACCTAAACTAAGAAATTATGAAAACGATTAAAACAACTTTATTTTTAATTATTTTATTAACCTCAAGCCTTTCTTTCTCTCAAGGAGCAATGTTAGTTAGTGACCCAGTAGGGTATGCGCAATTAGTACAAAATGCGTCTAATACTTTACAGACTTTAAAAACCGCAAAAGAAAGTTATGAAATGGCAAAAGAGATATATACTACTGCCAAAAAAGTAAATGATGCTTTTAAAAGTGCTAAAGTATGTGGGCAAATTCTTGATAACTTAGAGGGTACTTATAATAATATTTCATCAGTTCCTAGATTAATAAATTCTATCGAACACTCTACAATCAGAAAGAATTTATTAAGAGCTACGGATGATTTGACAGCAGATGTAGATGTTTTTAGTGAATTGTCTGCAACTGTCGTTTCTGATAATGTTCTTTCAATGAATGATGCTGAGCGATTGAGTGCAATTACAAGCTTATATCAAAAATCAAAAGATTTACGAGAGAAATCAGAACAATTAATAAAAGTGATTAACCGTTCAAAATAATTATTATGGAAACAGGATTTAATTTTTCTGATATATTGTCTGCTGTTGATTCTGTTTTGGATAATTTCAAATTGACAGACACTTTAAATATTATTTTACAATCTTTATGTGCTATTGTTGTTGTTTGGCAATTTGCACAAATAACAATACAAAATTTATTACGAGCTGGTGAAGGCTTTGCTTTTGAAAATTATAAAAAACCCGTTTTTTATCTTATAATGATTGCAGGCTGGCCATTATTACAAAGTTTCATATTAGATGCCTCAAAAGGAATCGCTCAAACAGTTGTAGAGCAACAAAAAACAGCGTATGACGTTAACTCTAAAAACTTCGCCAAAGTCGATGATGTTTTGAAAGAGATAGAAGACAGAACCGCTATAGTTGAACAATTGGGTTCATCCGATAATATCGGACCAATTGACTATGTGGCTTTTCAAATATCTATTTTGGATGATAAAATTACGATTTCTGCACTTCAATCTGTTTATAAAACCTCTTTAGTATTTGATTCTTTTTTATATGTTATGTTTTATTTTTTTAGCAAATTATGGCTTAAAATAACACTTTTAGGTGGGGGAATAGCTTTTACTGTGTCATTATTAACAGGTGGCTGGACTGTTCTTATTAATTGGGCTAAAACAGTATTATCTATAAGTCTTTGGATTCCTTTATCTGCTTTACTCATGACTTTAATTAATTCAATACTAATTAAAATCTTAAATGAAATGTTACCCGAGTTTCCTGTAGGAACAAGTGTTTCAGGTGCAGATTTAGTAGGTGGTTTATCTTCTATATTAGGAAACTTAGTTTCTTTTCTCTTAATATACATTGCTTTAACGCTTATATTTATTGCTTTTAAAATTATCATATTAGCAAAAGTACCTGCAATTGTAAGTGGTTGGGTAGGTGGAGGAAACTCTGTTGGAAGTGGTTTTGCTTCTGCTTTTATACCTTTAGCTGTCGCCAAATCAGCTACAAGTGCAGCTACAGGTGCAGCAACAAGCGGAGCAAGTAAAGGTTTTTCTAAATAAATAAATTATGGAACAAATAAAGAACAATTACAATTCAATTAATAAAGTAGTAAATGGATATCGAAGCTTTGCTTTAATTGTTGTTACTTCATCTCTGGTTTTAGTGTTATTTTTATGCTTTATGATCTATCAAGTATCAAATAATAAATTATTAGTTGTAGATGGTCAAGGGGATATATTATCTGCTTCAAAATCATCTGAAGATGCAGTTTTTAAAATTGAAGCTGACAATCATATAAGGCTTTTTTATGCTAGATTTTTCAGTTATGATAAAACAAATTATAAACAAAGAGTTGAATTAGGTTTGGCTTTATCAGGTAAATCAGCTATTACGCTTTATGAAACCTTAAAAGCTAAAGGCTGGTACGATAAAATAATAAATAATGATTTAATGATTGAATCATATGTACAAACAATTCAATTTTACCAACAAGATGGCAAAGATTATTTTCAAACTAAAGGTTTTCAAAAAGTAATAAGAGGGGATATAACAGAACTTAGAAATTTAGATCTAAAAGGTTCTATTTCTAAAAATAGTTCGGGTAGAGTTTTAGAAACAAACCCACACGGTTTAATAATCGATGATATTGCAATTTTAGATAACTCTGTAGTCACGGCCACACCAAAATAAAAAACTAATGGAAGTAAATAAAAATATAAATAAAAAAAATATAATCGTAATTGCTGTAGCTATTGTAGCTGCTATATTGGTTCTTGTATTTGTTTTTACAAATCCTTTAGAAGAAAACAAAAGCGCAACAGATAAAGTAGTTCTAAACGAAAGTGGAGAGGCTTCCTATTTAAATTTATCTGTTCCTAGTTCCAATCAAAAAGAGGATAGTTTATCGATGCTTGAAAAATTGGAAAAAATAAAAATGGACAGCTTGAACAGAGCAAAACTTAATTCAACAGGATTACAAGAATATGAAGTAAAAAAGAATAGTGGAGCTTCAAATGAAAATTATAACTCTTTAAAACCTAAAGAAACCACCTCTAATCGTGAATCATATACAAGTTCTACCACAATAAACGAAAAAAAATATAGTTCTGCGCCTAAAAAAACCAAATTCGCTAATACAACAGCTTCAAAATCATATAGCGAACCCGTATTTGATTCCTGGGATAAACCATCTGAGAAAAGTTCTTCAATTGAAAAAACAGGTACAGTAGAAAAAACAAGCGGTTTTTTTAAATCAAAAACTACTAAATCAACTACCGGAACAAAAACAAAGAATGATAATGCAATAAGTATTTTTGCCAGCGTACATACAAATCAAACAATTAGAAACAACGAAAGAGTTAAATTAATTACTACAAAAGAATTTTATTATAAAGGCAAAAAATATGAAGCAAATACGGTAGTATATGGGTTTGCTAAAATTCAGCCTAACCGATTATTAATTGAAATAAGTAAAATCAATCAAACTGACATAAAATTAGACGTTTATGATTCAGAAGATTCAGGAAAAGGTCTATATATCTTAACACCAAATCTTAATGCGAGTTTACAAAAAGAATTAAAAAAAGAAGGAATTGTACAAGCTGATGATTTAGGTAATTTAGGTTCTATTCCTTTTTCAAAAACTATATTAAGCGTTTTTGAAAAAAAGGTAAAAGAAGAGAAAGTTGAACTTTTAAACAACTACAAAGTAATAATAAAAATAGCAGATGAAAAATAATATATACATAACTTTATTTTTAATTTTTCCATTTCTAATAAATGCTCAAATTAAAGTAGGAGATAAAAAATATACTACGCTCATTTTTGAAAGTAATATCATTTCAGGAATCGTTTCAAATAGTGATTTTGATTTTGAATTTAACGAAGACTCTCCTGAAAATATGGCTTTGTTAAAAGCCAAAACAAAATTGGCAGAGGATACCAGTTTAATAGTAAAAACTGAAAACGGTACTGTATTCAACATAAATCTTTTGTATGGAGCAAACGAAAAAAACATATTAATTATCCCTGATAGTTTAGGTGTAAAATTAAACTACAGTTCAAAAAATATTAAAGGAAAAGAAAATGATACTTTGTCTTTTAAAAGCAAAAACGGTGATGTAAATAAAAATATAAGAGAGAATGATTATATTGTAGGGAGTACCGTAATTAATGATTCTGAGAATACAAAAATAAAATGTTATGAGTGTGAAAATTTAGTAAAAAACAATAATAGTGTTAAGCGTGTTTTTGACAAGCTATATAATATTACTATACGATTCGACAATGTTTACTATTTAAAAAATAAACTTTATTTTGTTTTAACTTTTAAAAATGAAAGTGCGTTAGATTATAGCATAAATTACATAAAATCGTATGTCGAAACTGGAAATGAAAACAAAGCTTCTTCTGCTCAATATTTAGAAAAAAATCCTATTTTAATATACAACCTAACACGAACTATAAAAGGAAATTCTGAAAAAAGATTTGTCTTTGTTTTCGATCAATTTTCAATTGACAACAATAAAAAATTAACTTTTGAGGTAAATGAGAATGGAGGAGAAAGAAATTTAGTTTTAGAGATACCACATTATTTCATCAATAGCCCAAAAAAAATAAACATAAAATAATTAGCCAAAAACAGAATTATCGATTATTATTCTTAAGTCGTTCAAATCTTTAGACATGGCTTGATATTTTTCTTCAATATTATCAACTATCTGTACTACAGTTTGGTCAATTTCTAACTGCTTAAGAAGTTTAGGTTGATTGTTATTATTTTCTAAAAGCAACCATGACGGATTTATGTTCTTTTTTTTGTATAAATAATTCAATAAAAGAATATATTTTTTTAAAGATATTTTATTGTCTTTTTCAAAAGAAGAAAGTAGTGGCTGCGAAAAAAATAAATTTTTATATTGTTCTTTTCCAAATTGAATCAGGATATATTCATTTATTTTTTCACAAAAATATTCCTGTGATTCTTCAAAAACAGAAATTCTTATCTCTTTAAATCTATTTCCTAAATGGCTTGAAATCATTACTTATAAAGACTATTAAATTATATTATTTTATTACAAATATATAATTAATTATCGCTATTTAGTGCAGATTATTATAGAACCATTTAAAGAACAAGTAAATAATGTATATAAACGAATACTTAGGAAGTGACCAAAGTATTGAAAAGAAAGTTCTTATAATTTTTCCCATGATGTTTAGTTTTAAATAAAATTAATTGTTAATTGAAATCCCTCAGTGTCCTGAACTTCTTCCATGATAATAAATTTAAAATATCTTGTTATTTTTTTTACAAGTGTATTTAAATAATCCTCGGGGAAAGCAACCCAGTTAACATCATTTAGAGAAGTAATACGGTGTAATCCTAAATATTTTTCTAAAAAGTCAGCATCTCTTAAAAATGCTTCATAAACAATATCCTTTGCATCCCCAGTTTTAAAAACAATAACTGCATCAGGATGTTTAGCATTAAAATATCTTACTGTATTTAAAAATTTATCGTTGTCTTTGTCAATAAAACTCATTTTCTTCTGCTCTTATAATTAGTTTATTTTTGCCGTATTTTTTGAGTTGGCCAATTCGACACCAGTTGCTTATTTAACGTTATTTTTATTTTCTTGAGTAAATCCTTGGCATTTGTTTTAACGTTGTTTTGACCTGCTGTAGAAAAGATCCGAAAGCCATTTACACGTTATTTATCCATGCAAAAAATTCTTTCAATTGATGAAGTTTATTTTTAAGAATAGAATGTTTTTCTTTTTCATTACTTAATTCAAGTTTAAGCTTTTCGATCTCTTTTAATTTTATAAGATAGTTGACAACACAATACTCAACAGCTTTAGAATTGGTATTAATATCAAATTTCTTTTTTATTTCGTTTACTTGTTTTTCAAATTCTTCTGAAATGTTTCTTAAATCAATATTCATAGCATTTTGTATTACTAGGTTAGTGTCTCATATCTTACTTACGTAAAGATAAGATTAATATATTAATTATCCTAATTATATAA
>FQWG01000031.1 GCA_900129595.1 Flavobacterium frigidimaris
AACTTCAATAGTTCTATAGGGGTCATATAAAATTCTTAGATTACAAAGTTCTTATTTTATTTTGACATTTCATCCCCAAGTTTTGCACTTCATCCAGATGACTTCCGTTTGGACAATATAAGTAACGTCCTTTTTGTACTAATTTACTTTGTTCTTCCATTGCTTTTGGATCCATTGTGTCATATTTGGCTCCAATCATTAGAGTTGGAATTGTAATTTCGTGCAGGCGGTTTTTAATATCCCATTTGGCTAAACGGCCGCTAATTCCGAATTCGCTTGGCCCTTGCATTATGGTATAGATCTCGTTATTAATATGTTTACTTGCACGATTTAATCCGTCTGGCCATTCTTTTAATCGGCAAAGGTGTTGCTGGTAATAATTTGGAATCAGCAATTCCATATATCTTGGATTACTGAAATCCTTTTTAGCTTCTAGAGATCTGATTTCTGATAATACTTCCGGTTTCATTTGCTTCGCTAATACTTCATCAGCATATTTCCCGTAATCGGGTGCACTGGCCATCATGTTTGCTACCAATAGCCCTTTCATGTTTTCTTGGTATTTTAATGCGTATTCCATAGCAAGTATTCCTCCCCATGAATTTCCTAATAGATAAAAATTGTTTTTATCTGCTCCAATCGCTTTACGGACCTGTTCTACTTCTTCGACAAAACGTTCTGTGGTCCATAAACTGCTGTCTTTTGGCTGATCACTATAATAAGATCCTAATTGATCGTATTCGTAAAATTCAAATCCTTCACGTTGAAAAAATGTTTTAAAACATTCCATATATTCATGCGTCATTGCTGGGCCTCCGTGTAGCAGTACTATTTTTATTTTAGGATTGTTACCAAAACGTTTTGTCCAGACTTTAAATTCTCCAATAGGTGTTTTTATCGGAATCATTTTTACTCCCGCTGACTCTACTTCACTATTTTGTTGATAGGTAAAATAGTCAGAAAGTGTTGAAGATTTGGTTTCATTTTTACAGGAAACAGTTAGAAAAGTAACAATAAGAAGGATAAAATAGCGCATATTGTGTTTTTTGATGGTTTATAAGGCTTCGGAAATCGGCTTAATTTGGGATTGTCTTTCTTTTATTTAAGGAAAAATATAGGCAAACACATCAAAATCAGCACGGTTAAAATGGAAAGAACTTACTTTGCGCATTCCCATTTTTTTATGAGCTTTTAGAGAAGCTTCGTTGTCGTTTTTAATAAATAAAATCCCTTCGCGATTGGGTTGCAGGCGTAATAATTCTTTAAACAAGAGTTGTGCTATGCCTTTTCCGCGCTGATTTTGGCTCACACAAATTGGACCGTAAATATAGGAGTCTTCAGTTCCGGAATAAGATCCTGACATCGCATCAACAATTGCAACTTTACGTTTATTGTTAACTGCCTGAGACGTAGTAAGTAAAAATCCAACAATTTCATTATCAATAACGGCTATTATTTGAGGCATATCGGTCATCATTTCCTGAATTTGATTCTCTGTCAATCCTCCTGATAATGTACCGCCCTGTGAAGTTTGATTGGCTTCCTGCAATTTTATTATCCCTTTTAAATCATTTGGTGTTGCGACTTTTATAATGATAGATTCTGGCATAAGTTTTTTGTTTTTAATAGGTTACAAGATAATAAAACTCTCTTTTAAAATAATAAAGGTTTATTAAATTGATTTGAATGTGTTTTTACTTGTTGTAAATTAGTACAACAATAGTATTAATTTAAATTTTAAATCATGAAAAGGATAATTATACTTGCCGCAGTATTGCTGGGTTTTGTAGTATCGGCTAACGCTCAAAAAAGAATAGAAATTGCAGAATTGCCGGAAGCGGCACAGGAATTTTTGAAAAAATATTTTAGTTATACTTCGGTAGATACCGTTAAAAAAGATGCTGAACATGGTGAAAAAGGTTATGAAGTAAAACTGAAAGACGGTACCGAAGTAGAATTTTGGAAAGATGGTTCATACAGAGAAGTTGACGGAGGTAAAAAACCGATTCCCACTGCATTTATTCCAAAACCGGTAAAAGAGTATGTGGCGAAGAATTATCCCAACGAAAAAATCACTCATATAGATTACGGACACAAAGATCTAGATGTCGATTTAACAAATAACATTGATTTGGAATTTACTAAAGAAGGGAAAATTATAAAAAGGAAATAAGAAACAAGCTCTTCATATTCACAAGAAGCATTATGGCATTTCTTATAAAAATATATTCCTGAAAGCCGTTCAGTATTATATAGATCGTTAAAAAAGGATAGTTAATTTTAGGGAGATTATCTTGTGGGAAAATAGTTTATATTTACATCTCATATTATTGATTTCATGGAAGAAAATAAACATGTAACGATTTACGATATTGCAGAGCGATTAAATCTTGCTACATCTACTATTTCGAGGGCTTTGAAGGATCATCACACTATTAGTGATAAAACGATCAGGAAAGTCAAAAAAACAGCCGAAGAAATGGGTTTTGTCCCCAATACTTTGGCGGCAGGTTTGCGCGGTAATAAAACCAAAACAATAGGGGTTTTAATTCCAACTGTTACCCAGCCGTTTTTATCTTCTTTGATTAGTGGTATCGAAATTACAGCCCAAAAATCGGATTATACGGTTATTATCATGCAATCGCACGATTCCTATTTTGAAGAGGTTAATATGGCTAAATCATTGTATAGTAACAGAGTGAGTGGTGTTATCTGCTCGTTAGCGATGGAAACAAGAGACACTTCTCATTTTCAGCAGTTCACGAATAATAATATACCGCTTGTATTTGTAGACAGGGTTCCTAAGGATTACCATACTTTCAGGGTAGTTATCGATAATTATTCTGCGGGCTACAAGGCAACCAAACATCTTATCGAACAAGGCTGTATTCGTATTGCGCATTTGACAGCCGGATCAGAATTTGGAAATCTTTACAACGAAAGAAAAAGAGGTTATATAGAAGCATTAAAAGATCATAATTTACCAATAGATGAAGAATTAATTATTAATTTGAAATCGGTTACTTATGAAGAAGGAGTAAGGGCCAGTAATCAATTGTTTGATTTAGATCCAATTCCGGATGGACTTTTTGCGCCCGGAGATATTATTGCAGTGAGTGCGGTTCAGACAGCTAAAAAAAGAGGTATCAAGGTTCCGGACGAAATAGCTATTATTGGTTTTAACAACGATCCAATTTCTCAAATAATAGATCCAAATATTTCGACTATTACCCACCCAGCCGAAAAAATGGGGAAAGCTGCGGCTGAAATCATCATCAAAAACCTGAAATCCCAGAAAAGTGATGATGCGAAAGAAATCACTTTCTTAAATACAGAAGTGCTGGCTCGTGAATCTTCGGATAAAAATAAATCTTTAGAGACAGCAACGAAATCATAGTATGCATACCATTATACTTCCCGACGAATTGAGTGCAGAGAATTCTCAGCTTGTTCAAGTTTTTGATTATAAGAGTTCGAAAGAAATTTCGAAACAGCAAATTATTTTAAATCAAAATATCTTTAGTTTTTTAATTGAAGGAGCTAAAGAAGTCATCTTTGACGATTCAGCGTTATCAATAGATGCTTCCGGATTTCTTGTGATGAAATCAGGAAATTGTCTCATGACCGAAAAGCTTTCTGATGGTTCGAATTACAGAAGCGTAGTTTTGTTTTTTACAAATGAAATGCTGTCAAAATTTATTCGGAAAGTTGAATGGAATAAAATTGAATCTGGCGAATGCAAATCAGTTTATGCTTTCGAATATGATGATTTTATAAAGCGTTTTGTGTACAGTTTGTTAGATATCTCACAACTTTCAAAGGATATTCAGAAGAAAATGCTTGAAGTCAAGTGTGAAGAGATAATGTTCTATCTAACAGAAAAGTATAGCGCTGAATTTCTTTATTCTTTAGCGGTAAACAGTGACAATGCGACACAAAAGTTTATTCAGGTTATCGAAAATAGCCACTTGAATAAATTGACATTGAAGGAATTGGCTTTTTTATGTAATATGAGTGTATCAACATTTAAAAGAGAATTTGAAAAACATTACTCAGAGTCGCCTATAAAGTGGTTTCAAAATAAAAGACTTGAATTTGCACATTATTTACTGCAAAAGGAGCAAAAAAATCCATCAGAAGTTTATTTTGAAGCAGGTTACGAAAATTTGTCCAGCTTTACACAGGCTTATAAATCAAAATATGGCGTAACGCCAAAACACCACCAAAAAATTTGAGCTTTCTGCCCTACTTTTTGATCCTTTCTCTATATTTTCTTTTGCGTTGCTGAATCTAAATTTGCTTAAAATTTTAATTCAAAGTAAAATGAAAAAAGTAAATTTAATTGTAGTACTGGCCTTAATTTTTACCACCACAATTTTTGGTCAAAAAACATTTACGCTGACCAGTAAAGATTTGGGAGGCGAAGCTTCTAAAATTCAGGAATTCAATGGATTTGGCTGTTCGGGAGAAAATCAGTCGCCGCAATTGTCATGGAAAAATGCTCCTGAAGGAACAAAAAGTTTTGCCGTAACCATGTATGATCCTGATGCACCAACCGGTAGCGGATTTTGGCATTGGGTTGTATTTGATATTCCTGCAAATACTAATGAACTGGTTACCAACTCAGGAACAAAGAGTAATTTGCTTCCCAAAGGAGCTGTTCAGAGTGTTACAGATTACGGTATTAAAGGATTTGGAGGACCTTGCCCGCCCAAAGGCCACGGGTTTCATCAGTATATCATCACAGTTTATGCGCTTAAAACAGATAAACTAGGAACAGATGAGAATACAAATCCTGCCGTTGTAGGTTTTAACCTTTGGAACCAGACATTAGCAAAAGCCAGTATTATGGCGTATTACAAACGATAAGAATAAAATTGATAGTGCCGTAGTTCAGGATTTTGAATCTGGAATTCCACCATGCTAAAGCAGGATAGTTTTTTAAATTATCCTGCTTTTATTTGTTATAAAAATATTTTTATTGAAAATAAGAGAGCTAAAATTTTTTTCTTAAATAACAATCCTATATTTTTACGCAACCGATTGCAATTGTTGTTTTATTTATAATAATGTATTTTTTAGATTATAATTTTATCAAATATTTTTATTAAGATATAAAACATTGATTCTTCCGAATGAGTTTTTAAAGAATTAAATTTAAAGTAAATGACTTCATTACGATTTGTTTTCTGGTTTCTTATAATTTCCTTTTCGGCTTCTGCTCAAAAGGATTATAAATTATGGCTTCAATACAATAAGATACAAAACGCTGTAGTCGCTTCAGAGTATAAAACTAATCTTGGTGGGATTGTTGCATTGGGAAGTTCTGAAACTTCTAAAATTTCTTTAGCTGAATTAGAAACGGGAATATTGGATATGTTGGGAAGCAAACCGGAAACTCGATCAGCAATCAAAGGAGATAATAATGTAATTGTAGGTTCTCAACCTGCCTTAAATTCGGATTTGCAAAAAGTATTGGCATCAGATTTCGACAAAATAAACAACGAAGGTTTTATTATTAAATCCATTTCATCAAAAAATAAAAAACAAATTGTCATTACCGGAAAGAATGATGTTGGTGTTTTATATGGTGTTTATCGTTTTTTAAGATTGATACAAACCCATAAATCAATCAGTAATTTAAATATTGTTGATGCTCCTAAAATAAACCTTCGGGTCTTAAACCATTGGGATAATTTAGACCGGACTGTCGAGCGCGGTTATGCTGGTTTCTCTTTATGGAATTGGCAAAAATTACCTGATTTTATCGATCAGCGTTATATTGATTATGCCAGAGCGAATGCTTCAATCGGGATTAACGGAACAGTTTTGACGAATGTAAATGCGAATGCCCTGATCCTGACTCCGCAATATTTAGAGAAAGTGAAAGCCCTGGCGAATGTATTCCGGCCTTATGGAATCAAAGTGTATTTGACGGCTCGTTTTTCGGCGCCAATTGAAATTGGAGGTTTAAAAACAGCAGATCCAAAAGATACTGCAGTTGCGAATTGGTGGAAAGAGAAAGCAAAAGAAATCTATAACAGAATTCCTGATTTTGGAGGATTTTTGGTGAAAGCCAATTCTGAAGGACAGCCAGGACCTCAGAACTACGGAAGGGATCATATCGACGGTGCCAATATGCTGGCCGATGCGGTAGCTCCTTTTGGCGGCATAATTATGTGGAGAGCATTTGTATATTCTGAACATGATGCCAATGACCGGGCAAAACAGGCTTACGCCGAATTTCAGCCGTATGATGGAAAATTTAAAGACAACGTAATTGTTCAGGTAAAAAATGGTGCGATAGATTTTCAGCCCAGAGAACCTTTTCATCCTTTGTTTGGTGCGATGCCTAAAACCCCTTTGATGATGGAATTTCAGATTACTCAGGAATATTTGGGTTTTAGCACACATTTGGTTTATCTGCCAAAATTATTTCAGGAAGTGTTAGAAGCTGACACCTATCAGAAAGGTAAAGGGTCGACGGTTGCCAAAGTAATCGATGGTTCTTTAAGTCCACAAAAACTTACCGGAATTGCTGGAGTTTCGAATATAGGTAATGATCTCAACTGGACCGGTCATCCTTTTGCACAGGCAAACTGGTACGGCTTCGGAAGATTGGCATGGGACCCGTATTTGGATTCAGAAACGATTGCTGATGAATGGTTGAGATCTACTTTTTCGAACGATGAAGATTTTATTAAACCGATAAAAACAATGATGATCACTTCAAGAGAAGCAGTTGTAAATTATATGACACCGCTTGGTTTGCATCATATCATGGATACCGGACATCACTATGGTCCGGGACCCTGGGTTTCTGATTTATCAAGACCGGAATGGAATCCGACATACTATCATAAAGCGGATAAAAACGGAATTGGTTTCGACAGATCAAAAACAGGAACAAATGCCACCGCGCAATATGCGCAGGAACTGGAAAAGCTCTTTGATAATGCCCAGACTTGTCCGGAAATAGATTTATTATGGTTTCATCATTTGTCCTGGGATTATAAACTGAAGAACGGTCAAACGCTATGGAATGGTCTGGCTTTAAAATATCAGGAAGGTGTCAATCAGGTTCTGGAAATGCAAAATACATGGAATAATTCTGAGAAATACGTTGATAAAGAGCGTTTTAAAGAAGTTCAGATGTTGCTGGAAATTCAGTATAAAGAAGCAAAATGGTGGCGCGATGCCTGTCTGCTGTATTTCCAGCAATATTCAGGCAAAGAATTACCGGCAGGAGTAGAGCCGCCAATACAAACATTAGAATATTTCAAATCATTAAAATTTCCATTTGCACCGGGAAACTAATTATATAAAATAAAAAAGAATGAGCACAAAAACAGCGATTGTAACCGGAGGAAATTCAGGTTTAGGTTTTGCAACAGCCAAGAAATTATGTGATAACGGCATTATAACGTATATCATTGGAAGATCTAAAGAAAAGACAGAAGAAGCTTGTGCCGAAATTGGCGCAAATGCAATTCCGGTTTTATACGATCTGAATGATATTGCCGGAATTCCTGCGATGATCGAAAAAATAGCTAAAAATAATCCAATTGACATCTTAGTAAACAATGCCGGAATCAATCTGAAGAAAGAGTTTCTGGAGGTTACAGACGAAGATTTTCTGTCGGTTATTCATACCAATCTTCTGAGTGTTTTTGCCGTGAGCAGAGAAGTTGTAAAAACGATGAAAGAAAATAAAGGAGGCAGTATTGTCAACATCAGTTCGATGGCGTCGCAATATGGCATCCCGAAAGTCATTGCATATTCAGCAAGTAAAGGCGCGATTGAATCAATGACACGAGCAATGGCAGTAGAATTGGCTCCGTTTGGTATTCGGGTAAATTGTATTGCGCCCGGTTTTATCAAAACAAAAATGTCTTCTACAGCGCTTGATAACGATCCTGAAAGAAAAAATAAAGTGCTTTCGAGAACGCCAATGGGATTTCTGGGAGAACCATCAGACATTGCAGATGCGGTGTTTTACTTCGCGCTGAACGAATCGAAATATACCACCGGAACTGTTTTGCCTGTTGACGGCGGAAACAGTATTGGGTTCTAATCTTAAATTTCAGTTACCATGATAAAAATGCAGCAAACAATGCGATGGTTTGGTCCTCAGGACAGCGTTACTTTAATCGATATAAAACAAGCCGGAGCAACCGGAATTGTAACGGCTTTGCATCAAATTCCGGTTGGGGAAATCTGGGAGGTTTCTGCGATTCAGGAAAGACAGCAAATAATAAAGGAAGCAGGATTGGAGTGGATAGTCGTAGAAAGTTTACCTGTTCATGAAGAAATTAAGAGAGCCACCGGAAACTATTTGCAATATATTGAAAACTATAAAACCAGTATAAAAAATCTGTCGGATTGTGGTATTACCATCATTACCTATAATTTTATGCCCATTTTAGACTGGGTTCGCACAAACCATAATTACAGTAATCCGGACGGAAGCAAAGCTTTGTTGTACAATCAGGAAGCGTTTACTTATTTTGATGTTTATCTTTTAAAAAGACCAAATGCTGAAAAAGATTATTCAGAAACAGAAAAAGAAAATGCGCTGAAATTTGGTAATCAGCTTTCTGAAGAAGAGAAGGAATTACTTTTTAAAAATGTATTGCTGGGATTGCCGGGAAGTAAAATCAATTTTACGGCAGAACAGATTCTTTCATTATTAGATAATTATGCAGCTGTCAACAATGAAAAACTAAGAGAAAATCTTATTTATTTTTTAACACAAATCGCTCCGGTTGCGTCAGAATACGGTGCGAAATTAGCGATTCATCCTGATGATCCGCCGTTTTCGGTTTTGGGTTTACCCAGAATCGTTTCTACTGAAGACGACCTTAAAGCTATTTTTGAAGCTGTTCCATTCAATTTAAACGGCTTGTGCTATTGCACAGGTTCTTTAGGAGCAAATCCGGATAATAATCTCGAGAGAATTATAGACGATTATGGAGACCGAATTCACTTTTTGCATTTAAGAAATGTCATCCGCGAAGATGAAAATATTTTCAGAGAATCAGAACATTTGAATGGAGACAATAAGATGGAAAGGATTATGGAGCAACTGCTTCTGTTAATGAACAAAACAAAAGTAAGTTTGCCTATGCGTCCCGATCATGGTTTTTTGCATTCAGTAGATGAAACAAAAGAAACGTATCCCGGATATTCCCTTGTGGGAAGACTGAAAGGTCTTGCTGAATTAAGAGGATTAGAAATGGGAATTGCTTATAAGCTGAAGCAGTAATTTTTTAAATAGACACATAAATTAGTAAAATACGCTTAACAGAAATTTTATATAATCAAGATTTTTTCACATTTAGCTATGTGTATTTAAACAAGTGAAATGATTCTGTAGACAAAGAAAAGCTATGTCTCCATGTGTTTAAAAAATAAAACGATGAACGATCTAAAAACTCAATTTTTACAAATTATTTTCATGTTTTTCCTTCTGGGATTTGGCACAAAATCTTATGCTGTAAATCCAGAGAAATATGTGGTAAATACAGCTTCTTCTGAAAATTTCCCTTTAGTTTCAAAAGGAAAAACGGCTTCTATTCTGGTAAGTGAAAATGATTTTCCGGGAGTTTTACGTGTTACAGGACATTTAGAAAATGATCTTTTCAAGGTCTCAGATTTACATCCAAAACAAATCAGTAAAATCTCAGAAGCAACAGATTATGTTGTGATTATTGGAACATTGGGTAAAAGTACAATTATAGATCAATTAGTGAAAGAAGGAAAAATTGATGCCGGTCAATTGAAAGGGAAATGGGAAAAATTCACCACACAGATTGTAGATAATCCTGCAAAAGGAATTAAAAAAGCACTGGTCATTACCGGTTCAGACAAGCGAGGCACAATTTACGGAATTTATGATTTATCGAGTCAAATAGGCATTTCTCCCTGGTATTTCTGGGCAGATGTTCCCGTTAAAAAACAATCAGAATTACATGTTTTACCAGGCGTTCATTCTCAGGGCGAACCAAAAGTAAAATACCGGGGCATTTTTATCAATGACGAAGCTCCGGCATTATCAGGCTGGGCGTTCGAAAAATATGGCGGATTTAATGCGAAATTCTATGATACGGTTTTTGAATTGATTCTGAGAATGAAAGGCAATTATTTATGGCCATCGATGTGGGGAAGAATGTTTTATGTAGATGATGCTCAAAATGCGGTTTTGGCCGATGAATACGGAATTGTGATGGGAACTTCGCACCACGAACCTCTAACGAGAGCGCACGCCGAATGGTCTGACTTAGGAAAAGGAAAATGGGATTTTAATACCAATTCAGAAAATCTGATTTCGTTCTGGAAAGACGGAATGAAAAGAATGGGAACTAAAGAAAGTATTGTAACTGTTGGGATGCGTGGCGATGGCGACGAACCTATGACAGAGGGAACAGCAATCGACTTATTAGAAAATATCGTAAAAATACAGCGAAATATTATTGCCGAAGTAACCCAAAAGCCTATCGAAGAAACGCCGCAAATGTGGGCGCTTTATAAAGAAGTTCAGGATTATTACGACAAAGGAATGCGCGTTCCGGATGATATAACACTTTTGTTGTGCGATGACAATTGGGGAAATATCAGGAAATTGCCTGAACCCGATGCAAAGCCAAGAAAAGGCGGTTACGGTATTTATTACCATTATGATTATGTTGGGGGACCAAGAAATTACAAATGGATCAATACCAACCAGATTGAGCGTACGTGGGAACAAATGGATTTGGCATATCAATATGGAGTTGACAAAATCTGGATTGTAAATGTAGGCGATATCAAACCTATGGAATTTCCGATTGAGTTTTTTCTGGATATGGCATGGAATCCAGAAAAGTTCAATGCAGGTAATTTAGGTCAATATTATAAAGATTGGGCAAAGGAAAATTTTGGAGATCAAAATACTGATGATATCGTTGAAATCTTAAAATTATATACAAAATACAATGCCCGCCGAAAACCTGAATTACTAAATGCTAAAACGTATAGTATCACGAACGATAATGAAGCGGAAAATGTTTTGGTGGATTATAAAATATTGGCTGAGAAAGCCAGTCAGATTAATAATCAATTGCAACCAGCCTATAAAGACGCTTTTTATCAATTGGTTTTGTTTCCTGTTTTGGCAAGTTCTAATATAAATGAATTGTATGTGGCAACAGCAAAGAATCAATTGTATGCGAATCAGGGGAGGGCCTCGGCCAATGATTATGCAAAACAGGTAAAAGTACTTTTTGAAAAAGACAGTTTATTGACGAATTATTATCACACAAAATTAGCCGGAGGAAAGTGGAATCACATGATGGCGCAAACACACATAGGGTACACGAACTGGCAAGAGCCTAAAACGAATGTAATTCCGGAAACCACGATTATAACGTTGTCTAATAAAGCAGAACCCGGAATTGCAATCGAAGGATCTGAAAATTATTGGATCAATAATAAACAGGAAATAGTGCTGGCTTCTTTGAATTCATTTAGGAATAAAACGACTTATATTGATTTATTTAATCGCGGAACAAAACCTTTCGACTTTAAAATAAGTGCTAAAAACGACTGGATTACGTTTTCGAAATCAAACGGAACGATTACGGAAGACGAAAGAATTGTAATAAGTATCGATTGGAAAAAAGCTCCGAAAGGAAATCTGAAAAGTAAATTCGTCATTACAGCAAACAAACAAAAGTTTGAGGTTACTGTAAATTTTACGAATGCTGAATTGAATGATGTTCAGGGCTTTGTCGAAAATAACGGACATATTGCGATAGATGCCCAAAATTATTCAAGAGCCCTAAACGAAAATAATGTGCACTGGACAACGATTCCGAATATCGGGAAAACAGGATCCGGTATTACTTTAAAACCTTCGAATATCTTGCCAGTTGCAATTTCTGAGCAATCGCCAAGAGTAGAATATGATGTTCATTTTTTTAGCCAAGGAAATATAAAAGTACACGCTTATTTTTCGCCTACAATTAATTTTACAGTTCGTGACGGATTAAAATATGGCGTTTCTTTTGATGCTGAAATTCCTCAAATAATGAACCTGAATGCTGATAATTCTGAGAAAAAGTGGAATGAGTCAGTTGCTGATAATATTAAAATCATAACCTCTTTGCATAAAATCGAGACTACAGGAAACCATGTATTGAAAATTTATGGAGCAGATCCTGCTTTGGTGCTTCAGAAGATTGTGATCGAAACTGAAACAGGTCAATTATTAGAAACTTATTTAGGACCACCGGAAAGTTTTCAAAAAAAATAACTATTAACTATAACCAAAAGATATGAAACTAATTAACCATTGTTTGCCACTGATTTCTATACTGATTTTAAACAGTTGTAATATAAAGAAAACAGAAGTATCAGCTTCTTTAAAAAACAGTTACAAAGACGATTTTTATATGGGTACAGCTTTAAGTGCCGATCAAATTGAAGAAAAAAACGCCAAGGAAGATTCATTGATATGCAGGGAATTCAATGCCATTACAGCTGAAAATATTATGAAATCGATGTTTGTACATCCACAAAAAGACAAATACGATTTTACTTTGTCAGACAAGTTTGTGGCGTTTGGAGAAAAAAACAAAATGTTTATTCACGGACATACCCTGATTTGGCACAGTCAGCTCGCGCCCTGGATGGAGAAAATCAAAGACAGTACAGAAATGAAAGCTTTTATGAAAGATCATATCACGACGATCGTATCTCAATACAAAGGCAGAATCAATTCCTGGGATGTTGTTAATGAAGCTTTGAACGAGGATGGAACTTTACGAAAATCAGTGTTTTTGAATACACTTGGAGAAGATTATCTGGTGGATGCTTTTAAATTGGCAGCAGCAGCAGATCCAAAAGTAGATTTGTATTATAACGATTATAATCTTGAAGATCCCGCAAAAAGAGAAGGTGTTATTCGATTGGTGAAAAAGATCAAAGCTGCCGGAGGAAAAATCGACGGAGTAGGAAGCCAGGGACATTGGCAATTAGATAGTCCATCACTCGAAGAAATCGAAAAAAGCATATTGGCGTATTCAGCTTTGGGAGTTAAAGTCGCTTTTACCGAATTAGATATTACCGTTTTGCCCAATCCATGGGATTTAAAAGGAGCAGACGTAAATCAGAATTTCGAAGGAAACGCAAAAATGAATCCGTATCCTGAAATACTTCCGGATTCTGTACAGACCAAACTGGCGCAGCGATATGCGGATATTTTTAAACTGTTCCTAAAACACAAAGATAAAATCAGCAGGGTCACTTTTTGGGGCGTTCACGACGGACAATCCTGGCTGAACGACTGGCCAATAAAAGGAAGAACCAACTATCCATTATTGTTTGATAAAGAACTGCAGCCTAAAAAAGCCTACAACAGTGTTATGCAGTTAAAAGAAGCAAAAAAATAATTTTCAGGATAAAAAAGAGCTTCTTTTTGAGAACTTTTTTACAATCGGTTGTTTTTAGTTTTAATATTGAAATAAAGTAAACTAAATTTGCATAATATGTTTTTTTAGCTAATTTTACACAACCGATTGTTTAAAATGAAAAAGACTTGTTTTTAAAGCATTAGACAAATAAAAGGAACCGGAAAATTGATAAAATAAATTCATATTATTATAAAACAAAAATCAAGTTTGATTTTAAACTAACCAAAATAACCACAAACCAATAATGAATTACATTTCCCAAAAATTATCCATTAAAGAAAAAATCGGATACAGCTTAGGCGACCTCGCAGCCAATTTAGTTTTTCAGACTTTGATGACCTATCTGGCTTATTTTTATACAGATATCTACGGATTATCGCCTACGGATTCTTCTATTATTATGTTGGTTGTAGGTCTTATTGCCGCTTTTATCTTTAACCCGATTATTGGTGTTCTGGCAGATAGAACAAGTACCAAATGGGGGAAGTTCAGGCCCTGGATTCTCATTACTGCAATACCATTGGGCGTGATTGCTTTATTGGCTTTCTCGACACCCGATTTTTCGTATCACGGAAAAGTAATTTATGCCGTTGTAACCTATACTTTATTATTGCTTTTTTACGCAAGCAACAATTTGCCTTATTCGGCATTAAGCGGTGTAATTACAGGCGATATGCGAGAAAGAAACAGTTTGTCATCATATCGTTTTGTAGCAGTAATGTTTGCACAATTCTTCGTTCAGGTTTTTATGCTCGGAATCATCAAAAGTGCCGGAAACGGAGACAAAGCCATTGGTATCGAAAAAGTAATGACGGCATTGGCTATTATTGGAACCATCATGCTGTTGATCACATTTTTGACAACAAAAGAACGCATTATTCCTAAACCGGAGCAAAAGTCAAGTATCAGAGAAGATTTGAGCGATTTGATGAAAAACAAACCGTGGATTATTATGCTGACATTGACAACATTGGTTTTTATAACCCTGGCGATGAAAGGTGGTGCGTATGTGTATTATTTTGAGAATTATGTAAACAAAGAACAATTGGCAATTTTTATTCAGCCTATCCTGGATGTATTATCAAATATTGGATTAAACCATTTTGGGAATGATCCTGTTTCAGCAGGATTTGGATTGTTTAATGCGGGCGGAATCATCTTTATGATCGTGGGAATTACCTTGTCAAAAGGTCTCGCTGATAAATATGGAAAACGAAACATTTTTGGATTGTTTTTATTCATTTCGACTTTGTTTATCATCGCGTTTTATTTCTTTCCGTCAACTGCTATCGGTTTAATATTTTTCTCCCAGATCTTTCATGGATTTTTTTACGGAATCACGATCCCGATTCTTTGGGCGATGATTGCAGACGTTGCAGATTATTCAGAATGGCTGAACAATCGTCGTGCTACCGCCATTATATTTTCGGCTATGATGGTAGGTTTAAAAGCAGGTTTAAGTATTGGCGGATCGCTGACCACTTTGTTTTTAGGATACTTTCATTATGTGCCAAACTCCCTGATACAAACAGATACGGCAATAAACGGAATAAAATTATTGGTGAGTATTTTTCCTGCGATGCCATTTTTAGTGGGAGCCGCCTTATTGTTTTTTTATAAAATCAATAAAAAAATGGAAGTGCAAATAGAAGCCGATTTAAAAGAAAGAAGAACTTAATTATTTAAAATAAAACCTAAAAACGACTATGCCTGAAGATAGTATTGAACAAATTAATTTTGAGCAAATTAATAAATTAGCCATTTCGAAACCTTTAGTATCGCATATGTACACGGCTGATCCATCGGCACATGTATTCAACGGTAAGATTTATATTTATCCTTCGCATGATATCGATGCCGGGATCCCGTTTAATGACAACGGCGATCATTTTGGCATGGAAGATTATCATGTTTTTTCGATGGAAAACATTCAATCAGAAGTAGTAGATAATGGTGTTGCTCTGCATGTAAGTGATGTAGCATGGGCCGAAAAACAAATGTGGGCACCGGATGCCGCGCACAAAAATGGAAAATATTATTTGTATTTTCCTGCGAAACGTACCAACGGAATTTTTCAGATTGGAGTTGCTGTAAGTGATTCTCCAGTGGGGCCTTTTTTGCCCGAACCAGATGCCATAAAAGGAAGTTATAGTATTGATCCTGCCGTTTTTGAAGACGAAGATGGTAAACATTATATTTATTTTGGCGGAATTTGGGGCGGACAGCTTCAAAAATACCGAAGCAATCAATACAATAAAAATCACGAAGAGCCTACGGGTGAAGAACCGGCTTTAGGGCCTATCGTTGCTATGCTGAGAGACGATATGTTAGAATTTGCCGAAGACCCGAAAGAAATTAAAATTCTGGATGAAAACGGAAAAATTTTGTCAGCAGGTGATAATGCCCGTCGTTTTTTTGAAGCTTCCTGGGTACACAAATACAACGATAAATATTACTTTTCATATTCTACAGGAGACACCCATTTTATCTGTTATGCGATAGGCGATAATCCGTACGGGCCTTTTACGTATCAGGGCCGAATCCTGAATCCTGTGGTAGGATGGACTTCGCATCATTCGATTTGTAAAGTAGAAGATGAATGGTATTTGTTTTATCACGATTCGAGTTTATCAAAAGGAGTTACGCATTTAAGAAGTATGAAAGTAACCAAAATCGATTATCTCGAAGATGGTACAATAGTTACCATAGATCCGTATGGTATCAGAAGATTAGCCGATTAAGATTTTTGTTTATTGAAAATAATAGTAACAGGTCCAAATTTTATTTTCTATGAAAAAAGAAGATGAAAAAGAAAATCCCGCCGTTCAATATAGTACCAATGCAATAGAAATCGATTGTGTGATCTTTAATTTTCAGGGAGATATCCTCAAAGTTTTATTGGTAAAGCAAAAAGACAAACAAGGAAATTGGGGATTGGCGAATGACCGGATCAAAGCAGGAGAAACTATATCAGGTACAGCTCATAACATTCTGCGAAAGTACATTGGCTTTGATAATTTCTTTCTTGAACAATTGAAAGCATTTGGTTATCCGTCGCCATCATCCTCTCAGGAAGAGATTTCGATAGGATATTATGCGATGGTAAAAAAAGATAATGATTTAGATAAAGCTATTTTTAATCCGGATGTAGAATGGATTGGCATTAACGAAATTTCAGGTTTAAACGATAAACACAAAGTAATTCTGGATTATAGTCTTAAAGAATTGCGCAGGAATATTTGCAAAAGTGCGATTGGGTTTACTTTGCTACCGGAGAAATTTACCTTGTTGCAAGTGATGCATCTTTATGAGGAAATTCTGGGAATCGAAATCAATAAATCTAATTTCAGGAGAAAGATATTGCAAATGGGATTGGTGCATGATGCTAACGAAAAGGAAGAAGCCGTTTCGCACAGAGCTGCAAAATTTTACAGCATCAATCTGAAGCAGCACGAAATGTTAGCGCACAGAGAATTGAATTTTAATTTTTAAAAAACGGATTCAGATAAAGATATGTTTAAGATAAAAAATAGAAATTGTAAAATAGTAAGTGTAATTGTTTTGATGATTGCTGTTTCGTCGTGTAAAAAAATTTCCCAGAAATCACAACCGATTGTGTATCCAGGCTATGCTGCTTTTGATTGGTTCGATTACAAAGGAAAAGACGATGCTTATGCGAATATATCTCCATCTGACAATGACTATCTGAATCCAATTTTGGCTGGATTTTATCCTGATCCTACGATTTGCAGAGTTGGCGATACATTTTATTTGGTCAATTCTTCATTTTGCTATTTTCCGGGATTGCCTATTTTCGAAAGTACCGATTTGGTTCGCTGGAAACAAATAGGGAATATCATTGATCGTCCGGAGCAGGCTAATTTTGGAAATTCGAGATTATCGGGCGGCATGTACGCGCCTACGCTTCGCTATCATAACGGAACTTTTTATGTGATCTGTACGAATGTAAGCGGAGTAGGTAATTTTATCGTTACGGCAAAAAATCCTGCCGGACCATGGTCGAACCCAATGGTGATTCCGGGAGTGGACGGAATTGATCCGGATATCTTTTTTGACGATGACGGAAAGGTGTATATTACGCATAATGGGCCACCGCCAAATAATATTTCAGTTCATGACGGACACAGGGCGATTTATATGTTTGAATATGATTTGGCAAAGCAAAAGATTACCAGTGAACCAAAATTGGTCATTAACGGAGGAACGGATATGGCTATAAAACCAGTCTGGATCGAAGGTCCGCATGTGATTAAGAAAAATGGATATTATTATATGATTTGCGCCCAGGGTGGAACCGGTTATAATCATTCAGAGGTAGTTTTTAGAAGCAAAAACATTTACGGACCTTATGAAAGTTACAGCAATAACCCGATAATGACACAGACGCATTTAGACCCGAATCGTAAAAATGAAGTATCAACAACCGGGCATGCTGATTTTGTAGAACTGCCAAACGGAGATTGGTGGGCGGTATTTTTAGGCTGCAGACCGTACGGAATGGATTTGTACAATACAGGAAGAGAAACCTTTATGATGCCTGTAGAATGGAAAAATGACTGGCCAACAATTGTCGACGGAAACAAAGCAATCCCGATGATCAACAAACGCCCAAATTTGCCACTTGCAAAAGAAAAGACAGAGCCGACAAATGGAAATTTTGTTTCGCACGATGATTTTGAAAATAATAAATTAGATCTAAAGTGGAATTTTGTTCGAACACCTTCTGAAAAATGGTACGATTTGAAAGATGGAAAACTGCTGATAAAACCCCGAAAGGAATCCATTCATACTGAAACCAATTTTTCTTTTATTGGGAGAAGACAACAGCATTTAAAATTTGAAGCCTCGACAAAATTAGAGTTTACACCAGAAGATGCTTTAGAAACGGCCGGTTTGGTAGCTTTTCAAAATGAAAAGAATTATTTGCTGATCGGAAAACGTCTAAATACAGAAGGAAAACAAGAGGTTTACCTGGAGAGAACGGCCAGTAAAATTAAGGATAGTGAATCTGAAATTCTAGCCAAAAAAGAACTTGCAGTAAATGCAACAGCACTTTTTGTAAAAATAGAGGGCAAAGGAAGGTATTATGATTTTTATTATAAAACCGCAGAAAAAGGCGAGTGGTCTTTATTAGCAAAAGATATTGATGGGATTATATTAAGTACAAAAGAAGCCGGAGGATTTGTAGGTACGTATTTGGCGATGTATACATCGAGTCATCATTTTTAGAAAATATTTTTTCTGTTCAGTCTGTTCATTGCGAGGAACGAATCAATCTCATACCAGAAAGGTTCCTCGCAATGACAAGATGTTGTTTTACAACGGTTGCTGAGAGATAGTAGAGAAAATACTGGTTCGCCGCGATGAATACGCCCAAGTTATTAGTATTAGATGAGAAATATAAAAAAGCTAACATTTTTATTATAAAAAGCATTTTTTTATAAAACAGGTTTACGTATATTAGCCTACCAGAACAGAACAGTATGATTAGTGAAAATATAGACAAATTTGTCTTTACGATAAATCACGATAGTGACATCCCGAAGTACCAGCAATTGGTCAACGGAATCAATAATGCGATTGCAGAAAACATTTTGCAGAAAGGAGATTTACTTCCTTCGGTAAATGCGATTTGCAAGACGAATCAGTTGTCAAGGGATACGGTTTTTAAGGCCTATTCTATTTTAAAAGATCAAAACAGCATTGATTCGGTGCCTAATAAGGGTTATTATGTGTCGGGAGAAACGAGAAAAGTGCTTTTGGTATTGGATACTTTTAAAGCCTATAAAGAGGTTTTATACCATTCGTTTGTAAACAATTTGGGCGATAATGTGATTACAGATGTGCAGTTTCATCATTATAATATTGATGTTTTTAAAACCATCATTAATAATAGTGTAGGGAAGTATTATAAATATGTAGTGATGAATTTTGACCATAAAGAAGTATCGCCAACGTTAGACGTAATTGCAAATGAAAAGCTGTTGCTGATTGATTGGAACATTCACACACAAAAGCAGAATAATTATGTTTTTCAGGATTTTGGAAAAGCATTTTATAACGCTCTGGAAGAGGCAGTAGATTTGTTTAGAAAGTATAAAAACATACAATTTATTTATCCAAATTATACGAATCATCCAAAAGAGACATTGGAGTTTTTTAAGAAGTTTTGTGGTGATTTTAATTTTGAATATAAAGTTATTACAGACCCAAAAAAGTTCAGTATCGAGAAAGGAATTGCTTATATCAGTGTGAGTGATCGCATTTTAGGGCACTTTTTAGAACAATGCAAAGAGAGAGAGCTAGAGCCTGGAACAGATGTTGGCTTTTTATCGTACAACGAAACGCCTATGAAGAAATTTATATACAAAGGGATTTCAGTTATTTCGACTGATTTCAAGGAATTAGGAACAAAAGCGGCAGGATTTATCACAAACGATGAGGTAGTTCAGTGTTATGTGTCAACGAATTTAATTTTAAGAGAATCATTATAAGTTATGTATTATATAGGATATGATATTGGAAGTTCTTCAGTTAAGGTTGCCTTGACAGAAGCTGCAACAGGAAAAAAAATAATCGTTTTGAATGAACCGCAAAGCGAAATGGAAATTGTCTCATTGCATCCGGATTGGGCAGAACAGGATCCTGAAATTTGGTGGCAGCACATATGTGTGGCAACCAAAAGAGCGATTCGGGAAGCCAATATAGAAGCGTCTAAAATTCAGGGAATTGGGATCTCTTATCAAATGCACGGATTGGTTATTGTGGATAAAGACGGAAATGCGCTTCGAAATTCTATTATTTGGTGTGACAGCCGTGCGGTTGAAATTGGGAATACTGCTTTCTCTGAAATCGGACAGGAAAAATGTATGGAACATTTGCTGAATTCTCCCGGAAATTTTACCGCTTCGAAACTAAAATGGGTCAAGGAAAATGAACCCGAAATTTACAAACAGGTATACAAATACATGTTGCCGGGAGATTATATCGCCTACAAATTGACGGGAGACATTACAACTACAAAAAACGGTTTGTCTGAAGGAATGCTTTGGGATTATAAAGAAAATAAAGTAGCCAATTGGTTGCTCGATTACTACGGAATCGATCCCTCATTGACACCTGATATTGTAGAGAATTTTACGAATCAGGGCGTTTTAAACGAAAAAGGCGCTAAAGAATCAGGACTTCCTATAGGTATTCCGGTTGTGTACAGAGCGGGAGATCAGCCTAATAATGCCTTGTCATTAAATGTATTGAATCCGGGTGAAGTTGCGGCAACAGGCGGGACTTCAGGGGTTTTTTATGCGGTCGGCGAAATGACTTCAGGAAAAAGCACCAGAGTCAACAATTTTGTACATGTAAACTACGAATTAGAAACGCCAAGAATTGGTAAATTATTAAACATCAACGGAGCCGGAATTCAGTACCGCTGGCTGCGAAATAATATGGGCGATGAAACCTATGAATCGATGAACCGAAAAGCATCTAAAATTGAAGTTGGTTCAGAAGGAGTAGTGGTGATTCCGTTTGGGAATGGTGCCGAGCGTATGTTCAACAACAAAAACATCGGAACACACTTTTTAAACCTCAACTTAAATATTCACAACAGTGCACATTTGTTCAGGGCTTCGCTGGAAGGAATTGCTTTTTCGTTTGTGTACGGAATGGAATGTCTAAAAGAGGACAATGCCACCATAAATGTGATTAGAGCGGGGAATGATAATTTATTTCGTTCAGAGATTTTTTCGAATACCGTCGCAACATTAATTGGACACGAGATCGAAATTTATAATACAACAGGAGCAGTAGGCGCGGCAAGAGCAGTAGGTCTAAAAGATGGTGATTACAATAAATTTGGTTCAAGCATTACGACCAATGATCATGTTATGACCTTTTTGCCCTTAAAAAATGCAGCACCTTACGAGAACGCGTATCAAAAATGGAAACAAGAATTAGAATTTATATTAACACATAAAAAATAAAAAAATGATAGTTTTAGGCAATAAAGAATACTACAAAGGTATTGGTCAAATTAAATTTGAAGGCAAAGATTCAGATAATCCATTAGCATTTAAATACTACAATCCGGATCAGATCGTAGCAGGAAAAACAATGCGCGAACATTTTAGATTTGCCATTGCATACTGGCATACCTTCTGCGGACAAGGAAGTGATCCGTTTGGTCCGGGAACACAAACTTTTGCCTGGGACCAATCTTCAGATCCTATTCAGGCAGCGAAAGATAAAGCCGATGCAGCGTTTGAGTTTATCAGTAAAATGGGCTTTGATTATTTCTGTTTTCACGATTATGATTTAGTGGCTGAAGGACCAACTTTTGCTGAATCAGAAAAACGTCTGGCAGCAATTACAGAATACCTTAAACAGAAAAAAGCAGAATCCGGAATTAAATTGCTTTGGGGAACATCTAACTGTTTCTCGAATCCAAGATTTATGAACGGTGCAGCAACCAACCCGGATTTTAATGTGGTAGCAAGAGCCGGAGGTCAGGTAAAACTGGCTTTAGATGCAACGATTGCTTTAGATGGTGAAAACTACGTTTTCTGGGGCGGACGTGAAGGTTATATGTCGTTGTTGAATACTGATATGGGCAGAGAACTGGATCACATGGCACAATTCCTGACAATGTCAAGGGATTACGCAAGAGCACAAGGTTTTAAAGGAACTTTCTTTATTGAGCCAAAACCAATGGAGCCATCGAAGCACCAATATGATTTTGACTCGGCAACTGCAATTGGATTCTTAAAAGAGTATGGTTTAGATAAAGATTTCAAAATCAATATCGAAGTAAACCATGCAACATTGGCACAACATACTTTTCAGCATGAATTAGAAGTAGCTGCGAAAGCCGGAATGTTAGGAAGTATCGATGCCAACAGAGGTGATTATCAAAACGGTTGGGATACAGACCAGTTCCCGAACAACATTCAGGAAACTACAGAAGCAATGTTGGTATTCTTAAAAGCAGGCGGATTACAAGGTGGCGGAGTAAACTTCGATGCTAAAATCAGAAGAAATTCAACAGATTTGGAGGATGTTTTCCACGCTCACATTGGTGGTGCTGATACTTTTGCAAGAGCTTTATTGACAGCTGACAAAATTATCACTTCTTCACCATACGAAAAACTGAGAAAAGAAAGATACAGCTCATTTGATTCCGGAAAAGGAAAAGATTTCGCTGACGGAAAATTAAACCTGAAAGATTTGTACGCGATCGCACATGATAACGGAGAATTAAATCTTCAAAGCGGAAAACAGGAATTGTTCGAAAATATCATCAATCAATATATTTAGCACAAGAAGACCTAACAGGTATTAAATCCTGTTAGGTCTTTAATTAAAATTTATTAGTGGGAAAATTCGAAAAGAATAGCAATATTAAAATAGTATAGCCGTAGAAAGTAATAATCGATTTGATACTTATATCACTATTTTTTTAACGTTTTCAGATGAATTACGGGAATGCTGTATTACGATTATGACGAGTTTTTTATCGTTTGTATTAGGAAATAGATTGAAGGTTTAGTTACTATTTTTTAGTTCGGATGAAAAGAAAGTCAGTTCATGAAAAAAATGAGTCTAGTTTGTTGTTTCGACGGAGGAGAAATCACACAAGCAGCTCGACAAAGATTTTCTCTTTTGGTTGCGGAATTTCTAATGTGATTGTCCTTTCGTTACGGTGACAGGATTGTGCTGAAACTGCATTTGTGAACGAATCTTGCGGTTTTTCTCCACAAGTTATTAAAATCTACAAAGCACATTTTTCACTCACTAAAACTTTACTACTAACCAATAACCTTAAACCAAAAAACTTATGAAATTTTTTATAGATACGGCTAACTTAGAAGACATCAAAGAAGCTCAGGCTTTGGGAGTCCTGGATGGCGTTACAACAAATCCGTCTTTGATGGCCAAAGAAGGCATTACAGGAAAAGACAATATTTTGAAACATTACCTGGATATTTGCAATATTGTAGACGGCGATGTTTCGGCAGAAGTGATTTCTATCGATTTTGAAGGAATGATTAGAGAAGGCGAAGAACTGGCCGCTTTGCATCCGCAGATTGTGGTAAAGTTACCGATGATCGCAGACGGTGTAAAAGCCTGTAAATATTTCTCGTCTAAAGGTATCAGAACAAATGTTACCTTAGTATTTTCGGCAGGTCAGGCCTTGTTGGCAGCAAAAGCAGGTGCGACTTACGTTTCTCCTTTTTTAGGAAGACTGGATGATATCTCAACAGACGGAATGCATCTCATTGCGGAGATCAGGGAAATTTATGACAATTACGATTATCAGACCCAAATCCTTTCGGCCTCAATCAGGCATACCATGCATATTGTCAATTGTGCAAAAGTGGGATCAGATGTTATGACGGGACCACTCTCTGCAATCAAAGGATTGCTAAAACATCCTTTAACAGATATTGGTTTAAATCAATTTATAGAAGATGCAAAAAAGATGAAATTGTAAGTGTTTTACAGTGAAATAAAATTGATATTTTAGTTACATTTTATGTAACAAATTACAAAGTCCTTTCAATTCGTTTTGAGAGGATTTTTTTTGCTTTACAAGCAACCGATTGTCTCTTTCGCTCTTTTTTAAATAGTTAGCGTCTTTATTGCTAAAATATTGTTATTGAAGAGGCTAAAGCGGGTTAAACGTCATTTTATTTACTTTTTTACTTTATTTTAGTGCTATTTTTTGTAATTCAATTTTGATTAAATTGAGTTGAAATTGAGTTGAAATTGAAAAAACAGGCATTTTTTTCTTTTTATGTTTTTTTTAAGATTTTAGAAGAAATGATTTATTATCTCTAACGTTTTCGTAACTCAGAATGCTTATTTTGATATATGTTTAATATTTTATAATTATTTATAACTAATGCGTTTTTTTTAGTCGATATTTTTTAATAATTCTAAAAAATAATTAACGCAACCGATTGTGTATTGTTGTTTTTTATATATATTTGTTTCAATAATGGCTTAGAAAGGATGCTATTTTACAAGCGTAAAAATCCAACTTATAAGTCTATAAATAAAAACTAACTAAACCATACTATTAACTTATTAAACCAATTATTTATGACTAACTTTTTAATTACTAAAAGCAAATCGAAATACTTCAAAAATCTGGGTTTCCTGATTCTGATGTTAGTATTCTCTGCTATGGTAAATGCTCAAACTACAGTATCAGGAACAGTTTCGGATAGTGGCGGGCCAATACCCGGAGTAAATATTATTGTAAAGGGAAGTAATATCAATACAATTTCAAATTTTGACGGAACTTATACGATTAAAGCGCCTGCTACAGGAATTTTAGTCTATAGTTTTATCGGATACAAAGCAAAAGAAATTGCTGTTGCCAATAAAACTAAAATTGATGTAACGCTCGAAGAAGACCTCAACAATTTAAAAGAAGTTGTGGTAGTAGGATATGGTACCATGAAAAGAGGTGATCTTACCGGTGCTGTTTCGTCTGTTTCGAGTGCAGCAGTCGCACAATCTGTAGCGACCACTATTGATCAGGTTTTACAGGGACGTGCAGCCGGGGTTAACATTCAGCAAAATAATGGTGCGCCAGGTTCCAGTTCTTCAGTTCGTATTCGTGGTATAAGCTCGATTACAGGATCTAATGAGCCTATTTATGTTATCGACGGTGTGGTTATCGATGGCGCTACAGGTTCTATGAATGCGAATCCGCTTGCGGGGATAAATCCTTCAGACATTGTTTCGATGGATGTTCTAAAAGATGCTTCAGCCACAGCAATCTACGGATCAAGAGCAGCGAATGGTGTCATTATGATTACAACCAAAACCGGAAAAAAAGGAGAACTTACCCTGAACTTTGACAGTTATGTAGGATGGCAGGAAATTCCAAAACAATTACAGGTTCTTAATCTTAGAGAATACGGAACATTAAAAAATACCCGTGCCGATTTAGGAATTGTTCAACGTGACAATTATTTTATTCGTCCGGATTTGTTAGGAGATGGTACAGATTGGCAGAACGAGTTGTTTACCACCGCTATGATGCAGAGTTATAATTTATCTGCTTCAGGAGGATCTGAAAATACAACTTATGCTTTAGGAATTGGATATTTAGATCAGGACGGTATTGCCATTGGTTCATCATTCAATCGTTTCAATCTTCGAGGTGTGATAGACTCACAGGTAAAAAGCT
Source organism: Flavobacterium frigidimaris (assembly GCA_900129595.1). Taxonomy (GTDB): domain Bacteria; phylum Bacteroidota; class Bacteroidia; order Flavobacteriales; family Flavobacteriaceae; genus Flavobacterium; species Flavobacterium frigidimaris. Next base: position 25,672 of record FQWG01000031.1, read on the forward strand.
TTTTGAAACTTGGTGTCAATATGGCTTTAAACAAAACAGAGCAAGTCACAACATTTACAGACGGTTCACTGATCCTTACTGCGCTTAAACAAACTCCAAATGTTGCTGCGCGTAATGCTGACGGGACATTCGACGGACCTGACACAACAGAATTTGTACAGAATAACCCGTTAGGTTTAGCTTTAATGAGAGACAATCATAACGAAAATTACGGAATAAGAGCCAATACATATGCTGAAATTGGTTTCTCTAAAAGCTTAAAGTTTAAATCGCAATACTCTCTGGATTATGGTTTTGGTAATAATTATACCTTTAATCCATCGTATACTTTTGGGGCACTTGTAAATGATGTTAGAGAAGGTACAAGAACAAAATCGCTTAGTCAAAACTGGATTTGGAATAATCTCTTAACCTACAACAAAACTTTTGGCGTGCATAACGTAAACGTAATGTTAGGTCAGGAAATGCAGGAACAGCGCTGGGAAAATCTGTACGGATATCGTTCGGGATACATTACAAACGGAGCAACAGATTTAGATGCCGGAGACCCTACAACCGCAAGAAACTCAAACGGAAGCTGGACAAGAGCCCTTAGTTCTTATTTTGGAAGAGTATTTTATTCCTTTAATGATAAATATCTGCTAACCGGTACCATCAGAAGAGACGGTTCTTCTCAGTTTGCCAAAGACAATCGTTGGGATTGGTTTCCGTCAGCAGCTTTGGCCTGGAAAGTTTCTAATGAAAATTTCTTAAAAGAAAATAAAACGATCAATAACCTGAAACTGCGATTGGGTTGGGGTATTGTGGGGAATCAAAGTGTTCCTAATTATGCTTATACCTCTGTTTATGGTACTTCTGCAACCAATTGGGGAAGTGGTCAGATTGCAACCAATACGGCAAATCCTGATTTAGGATGGGAGAAAACAAAATCGAGCAATATTGGTTTAGATCTTGGGCTTTTTAATAACAGAATCGAACTTATTGCAGACGTTTATTACAAAAAAACAGACGGATTGTTACTCGATTTAGCGCTTCCTGCCTATGCCGGAACAACAGGGCAAGGTTCTACAGCACCTCCAACATTCAATATTGGAGCTCTTGAAAACAAGGGATTTGAATTTACTTTAAATACCCTAAACATGCAAAGAAATGATTTTAGCTGGAAATCGAGTTTCGTTTTTTCTATGAACAGAAGCAAAGTTTTGGCATTGAATACAGAATCAGGAGTTTATAATATGACATTACAGCAAGGTTCTGATGTTACCGTAGTAACACGTACCGCAGTAGGACAGCCTATAGGTCAGTTTTACGGTTATAAAGTAATTGGACGTTTTGAGAAAGCTACTGATTTTTATTATAAAGATAAAGATGGAGTAGTAAAACCAACTGCTTTGCCGGAAGGAATGCAGATTGGTGAAAATGGAGTCTGGATAGGAGATTATATGTTTGAAGATGTCAATAAAGATGGTGTTATTAATGAAAAAGATACGGGATATATAGGGAATCCGGCACCCGATTTTACTTTTGGTATCGGAAATACATTCTCATTTCTTGGGTTTGATCTGAACATATTATTGACAGGATCTTATGGTAATGATGTCTTAAATTATCAAAGACGCTGGTTAGAAAATCCACGCGAAAATACTAATTTATTAAAATCAGCTTTAGGATATGCACAACTGGATTTGATTGATCCAAACGGACCAAACGATTACCGCAACGTACAAATTGTGGGCGGAGATCCTTATATGCCAAGAATTGGTGCTTCATCTGCATCATCGGCTTCTAATTATCGTTTGAGTAATCGATTTGTAGAAGATGGTTCCTATCTAAGAGTAAAAAATATTTCGATAGGGTATAATTTACCAAAGAAATTATATTCTAAATACGGTATCTCTAATATCAAAGTATATTCTAACGCACAAAACGTATTGACATTTACAAAGTACAAAGGATACGATCCGGAAGTAGGATCGATTAATCAAAATGTTCTTTTGACCGGTATTGATAACGGACGTTATCCGTCGCCGATAATCACCACACTTGGATTAAATGTTAATTTCTAAAATACTACAAACGATGAAAACAAAAAAAATAATTTACAAGATTCTTTTGATCGCATTGCCACTTGTTTGGACTAGTTGTAGTGATCTTTTAGATGTTGAACCCGAAGATCGAATTACTAAAGAGAATTTCTATAAATCCGAATCTGATTTTCAGGCAGCCACAGGTCCGTTGTACAACAAAGTGTGGTTTGATTTTAATGATAAATTCTATTATGGTTTAGGCGACGGACGAGCGGCAAACTTATACGCCCCTTTTTCTGATTATGTTTATCCGTTTACAGATTTAACAGAAACAGGATTAACAGGACCACTAGTTTCGGCCTGGGGATCTTTGTATAATGTGGTACAGCAATCCAATAATGTTATAATTGGCATTACAGGCAGCAGCGTTAATGACAACATTAAAAACAAATACATAGCCGAAGCCCGTTTTATGAGAGGAACCGCATATTGGTATCTGGCTTCATTATGGGGAGACGTAATTATTTCTACAGACCCAAGAGAACTGGTAAAAAATCCAATTGTAAATAAAAATCCATTAAAAGATGTTTACGAATTTGCCATGCGCGATTTAGAGTTTGCAGCAAAATATCTTCCGGAAACGGCAGGTCAGTCAGGACGTCTGACAAGATATAGTGCTTTCGGGATGCTGTCACGTGTTTATTTATCCTATTCAGGAATCAGTGACAACCCAAATAGCGGATCAAGAAATCAGGCCTATCTTGACCTGGCCAAAAAAGCGGCAGAAAAAGTAATCAATTCCGGCCCTTATAGTTTGATGCCTAATTATGCTGATTTATTTATGATCGAAAACAACAACAACTCAGAATCAATGTTTGCATTGCAATGGGTTCCTAACGGAGATTTTGGAGTAAACAATACGCAACAGGCTTATTTTGCCTTAAGCTCAGATATCACCGGAGATGATGCTGCGTGGGGATATTGGACCAGAGCTTCATACAATGTTTTACAGGAATATGAATCTAAAGATTCGCGTCGTAAAGCAACCTGGATGGGAAATAAAGATCATTATGCTGAAATTGGTAAAGCAAATGGAGGTTATACTGTAGATCACACAAGTGATTTCCTTACTGTAAAAAAAGGAGTAGTAGGATCAACAAAAGACAATGCTAAAATTACCCGTATGAACTCCGCATTAAATACCTATATGCTGCGTTTAGGCGAAGTATATTTAAACTATGCCGAAGCCGCTTTAGGTAATAATGCTTCAACAGCTGATGCCCTTGCACTTTCAGGAATAAACAAACTTCGTGTGCGTGCAGGTCTTGATCCTAAAGCAACACTGACTTATGCTGATATTATTCACGAAAGAAGAGTAGAGCTGTGTATGGAAGGCCAGTATTGGTATGATCTGGTAAGAAGATCCTATTACAAACAACAAGAAGTGGTAAATTATGTCACAAGTCAAAACAGAGGAACCATTACGCCAATTCTTTATGATTCAGCCACAAATGCAGTTACTGTTGATGCTACAAAAAGTAGTAGTTCACGTGCTATAGGTGTAATTGATGCTACCATTTTTGTTCTGCCTTATCCGGAATCTGAACTGGTTCAAAATCCGTTGTTGAGAGAAAACCCTGTGCCATATCAGTTTACTGAAGAAAGAATAAAAGACCTATTCTAGTAGAACGAAAAATAATAAATCTAAAGAAAGATTAATATGAAATATATTTTAAATAAAAAGTATTGGGCGCCCATCGCATTTCTTGGAATGATGGTTTTTAGTATGCTGTTTACTGCTTGTGATAATAATGATTCTAATGGTAAAGCGATAACGATTAGCAGAGTATTTCTGGAAGACATCAATTCGACTGTACCTGATAGAGAAGTTACTTTTGCCAGATTAGGACAAGTCATCCGTATTGAAGGTTCCGGTTTTACAGGACTAAAAAAGGTGTATATCAATGGATATTCCACTTATTTTAATGTTGTTTTTGTAAGCGATAATTCAATGCTGATCAATATTTCTGCGGATACGCCTACAATCGAAGCAGATCCTTCTGTTAGAAATACTATTCGATTTGTGAATGATAGTAATGAAACGACGTTTTCATTTGAAATTCGTTCCTCAAAACCGGTTATTGACCGAATCTCGAATACCATGCCTAACCCTGGTGAAACTATTACCGTTGAAGGTTCGGGTTTAACCGAAGTCAATAAAGTCATTTTTCCGGGAAATGTTGAAGTAACAACAGGAATTACATCTGATCCTGACGGTGAGTTTTTTACCGTTACAGTTCCTAACGGAGTATCAGACAACGGAGGTTCAATATTTGTTCAGAGCTCAAACGGAGGCGCTTATTCTCCGGCTTATTTTAATTTCAAAAAAGGTGTTTTAATCAATTTCGACGGACAAGGAAGCCAAGGTTCCTGGGACAGACCAACTATGATTCTGCCAACTGATATAGAATCAGCTTCTTTGGGAACAGGAAATACATCTCAGGGAAAATATGTACCGCATCATCCCGCCCGTATGCCAGCTTTTGATACAAAATCCCGTCAATCCGAAGTATGGACAGCAGGAACTGGCTCTGATAACTGGAGAACCCAACTAACACCTTATATTCCGGCAAGTACACCGCTTGACAAAGTGGCACTGCAATTTGAGATCTATGTTCCGGATGCCTGGAAAGATTCAGGATATTTAAAAATGTGTATGGTCAATAATTTTAACGGAGGCGAATGGGCAGGTGCTGTCTATAACTACATTCCGTGGTTAGTAGACGGAAAATCAGTTGCTTTTCAAACAACAGGCTGGACCACCGTTACCATTCCGCTAAATAAATTTTATGCATGGTCTAAAGAAGCTTTCACTTTTGAAACCGTTTTGGCTTATCGTGAAGCTGCAACCTATCAGAACTTTGGAATTTATTTTGAAAATTCTGATGTAAAAATGAAAGATGTTTTAGGAACTGCAAGCGAAGTAGAATTTCCTGCAAAAGCGACTTCGGTAAAAGTATATACAGACAACTGGAGAATTGTTTCACTGGATACACCGGTTTATAATGATTTCAATTAATAAAGTGGCACTACTAGATTAATAAAAGAGATAAATCGTGTAATTAAAAAAATACTAAAAATGAAATATAAATATATAATTCCTATAATTGCTTCGTCTTTAATGATTTTAGCATCGTGCGACGACAACAAAATGGACTGGGGGAAAGACCCGGATCATGGTGCAGTAACAGGAGCGGAGCTTCCGTTAGAACTAGTTGAAAAAATCAGCAGATATCAACCTTTAAAAACCTATACTGATTTTGTTTTAGGAAACGGAATTGGTGCTGATTTATACATGAGCGATGCTGCGTACAGAAAAATTGTAAACGAAAACTTTGATGAGGTTACACCAGGATATGCCATGAAACACGGCGCCATGGTAAATGCCAAAGGCGAAATAAATTTTGCGACTATTGATGCCTTCATTGCAGAAACAAAAAAAGCAGGACTAAAAGTTTTCGGACATACTTTAGTCTGGCATTCCAACCAAAACGCAAGTTACTTAAACGGACTTATTGCCCCAACTGTAATTCCGGGTTCCAGCGGAACCAATATCCTTGATGTAGCGGGCTTAAAAAGTGGTGCGTTTACCAATTGGGCAAGAAATAACCCTGGAAAAGGAATATCCATTGTTGCAAATTCCGGTTTAGCAAGCAATTCGCAGGCAATTCAATTAGCTTCAGGTGCAGCTTCAGCGCAACCTTACAATCTGCAGTTAACCTCTCCCAATATTCCAATTGTAACAGGTCATAATTATGAAATTTCTTTTTATATCAAATCAGATGTAACCGGTAAGGGACGTATTTCTTTCAATGCATCTTTAGCCAATCCATACCCTTATAAAGATTGGTATAATACGGGAGGAAGTCTTACAGAAGCTTTTGCAACAACATCAGCCTGGCAGCAAGTTAAAATTAAACTGGCACCGGGAGATTTTAAAGCAGGAAGTACAACTTTTCAGTATAATTTAGATTTAGGATATCTTCCAAATGTTACCTATTTAATAGACGTAAATACAATCGCCGTTGTAGATCTTGATGCTGTATCGGGTATTGTGAATTTAATTCCGAATGGTAATTTTAATTCAGGGATTACGGGATGGAGCCAGCAGAATGGAGCTGCAGGATCATTAAGTCTTGCAAGTGCTGCTAATTCATACGAAGGAAGTGGTGCTATGAAAGTAGTAAATGCAACCAGCACACCTACAGAGCAATATAAAACTCAAATTAACGGGCTTTTCAGTTCGGCTTTAGTTGCAGGAAAAAGTTATACAATTTCATATATGATTCGTTCTGAAGCGCCCGGTTCTGTAAGATGTTCTACTACACCACAGTCATTGGCCAATTATCAGGGCGATCAGGCAACTTCGACAACATGGAAATTGATTGAATGGAAAATTACCGGAAAAGGAGGAGAGACAGGTTTTAATTTTGATTTGGGAGCTGCCTCGGGAACGTATTACATTGATAATGTAGTAGTAACTTCCGGAGAAACTGCTGGCGGCGGCGTAACAGCGCCAATAAATATCGAGAAAACCGATGCCGAAAAAACAAAAATCATAGGAGATGCCATGAAAGACTGGATTTCTAAAATGATGACACATTATAAAACAAGCGTTTTTGCATGGGATGTGGTCAATGAACCAATGAAAGAAGACGGAACATTAAGAACCGGTAATGAAGGCGACACCGCGACAGATTATTTTTCGTGGGCAAAATATCTGGGGAAAGATTATGCAGTAACAGCATTTAAATTAGCCCGCCAAAACGGAAACACAACAGACAAGCTATTTATAAATGATTATAATCTGGAATCAAGATTAGACAAATGCGATGGCTTAATCAGTTATGTGACTTATATCGAAAGTCAGGGCGGTACAGTAGACGGAATCGGAACTCAGATGCATATTGGCCTGACAACAGACAAAGATAAAATTGTTCAGATGTTTCAAAAATTAGCTGCGTCAGGAAAATTGATTAAAATCTCTGAGTTAGATGTAAGATTAGGAACAAATGCGCCAACTGTAGCACAACAAGCAGCTCAGGCAGAAATGTATCAGTTTGTAATCGATATGTATAAAAAACACATTCCGGTACCACAACAATATGGTATAACTATCTGGGGTGTTTCGGATAGTGTAAAAGAACATGAATTCTGGCTTCCTGATGAATCCCCAAACCTTTGGGACGCCAATTATGTTCGTAAACATGCTTACAAAGGCGCTGCCGATGGTCTTGCCGGAAAAGACGTAAGCAAAGACTTTTCAGGCGAACTGGTAAAACCATAAAGTATTTTTTAGTAAATAAATCCGTAGTAGGAATCTCAAAAGGATTCGTACTATGGATTATTTCTTTTCTTAGCTTTTGCTAATTAGCTAAAGCTTAAAACAATTGATTTTTTAATATGAAACGAATTAAAATGTCTGATTCAAAAAACAGATTTATTTTATTGCTATTGCTGGTCATGCAGATTGGTTTTTCCCAGAATCAAATGCCTGTTCTTCAAAAAAAAGGAAATAAGACCCAATTGATCGTCAACGGAAATCCTTTTATTATTCTTGGCGGCGAATTAGGAAATTCTTCGGCGACCAGTATGGAAAGTATGGAGCCCATTTGGTCGAAATTAACGGATATGAATCTGAATACCGTTTTAACCCCAATTTATTGGGAATTAATAGAAAAGGAGGAAAACAAGTTTGATTTTTCTTTGGTAGATGATTTGATTCTCAGGGCCAGAAAAGAAAATCTCAAATTGGTTTTCTTATGGTTTGGATCATGGAAAAACAGTATGTCAAGTCATGCCCCTGAATGGGTAAAACTGAATCAGAAAAAATATCCCAGAGTTAAAGATGACAAAGGCAAAAGCCATGAAATTTTAACGCCTTTTAGCGAAAACAATTTGCAGGCTGATCTAAAGGCTTTTCAGAAACTGATGGCGCATATTAAGGCTTTCGATCAAAAAGAGCAAACAGTCATTATGATACAGGTCGAAAATGAAATAGGAATGTTACCAACTGCCAGAGATTATCATCCGTTGGCCAATGCAGCTTTTAAAAAAGAAGTGCCGGAAGAATTAATAAAATACCTGCAGAAAAATAAAACAAAACTAGTTCCTGAATTTTCAGCAATATGGAAGAAAAACGGTTTTAAAACATCCGGAAATTGGGAACAAATTTTCGGAAAAGGATTGCAGACGGATGAAATTTTTATGGCCTGGTATTTTGCCGAATTCACCAATAAAGTAGCCAAAGCAGGAAAAGAAAGTTATTCGATCCCACTGTTCGTAAATGCAGCATTAAATGCACCGGAGAAAAAACCGGGTGATTATCCAAGTGCAGGACCATTGCCACACTTAATGGATATCTGGAAAGCAGCCGGAAATTCGATAGATTTTCTGGCACCCGATTTTTACAATCCATCATTCAAACACTGGAATGATCTGTTTACCCGTCAGGAAAATCCGTTATTTATACCCGAACACCGTTTTGATGCCAGCGCACCATTCAAAGGATTGTATGCAATAGGACATTATGAAGCGATTGGTTTTTCGCCTTTTTCGATTGAATCTGTAGCCGATGCAAAAAAAGAACCGCTGGGGAAAATATACGATTTGGTCAGGCAATTAACGCCCGTTATCGAATCGAATAAAGGGCAAGGCAAAATTGACGGCGTTTTATTAGACAAAGAAAACCAATCACAAATTGTCAGGTTAGGCAATTACGAATTTAATTTTAAACATGATTATACCTTAAATTGGTCAGATGGCGCCAAAGAAGAAATCTGGCCAACGTCAAGTGCAATTATTATTCAGGCAGGAACTGATGAGTTTTATATTGCAGGATCCGGAATTGTAGTTACATTTAAGTCATTAAAAAATACAAATTTGAATGTCGGAATTTTAAAAACAGATCAGGGTAAATTTGAAAATGGACTCTGGCGTACGATCCGACATTTTAACGGAGACCAAACCCATCAGGGAAGGCATCTCAGAATATCTGTTGGTGATTATGAAATTCAAAAACTGAAATTATATACTTATGAGTGATACTTTTTTCAGCCAAGACCCAATCGAAGGGAATAGGCGAAGTAATTTTACTAATTTTTTAAATGTTAATCTCAATTTGACAAATTAAAAAAATCGTAAAATTGAATAATCAACACAAAGTATAGATTAGTATAATTCGTGTAATTTGTGGCGGAAATCAAGCCCCACATAAGCAGATTAAAAAAAATCGTGTAAATCAGTTTTATCCCTTTAATCAGTGGGCAAAAAAAATATCAAATGAAACAAAGAATACTATTAGCTGCAATATTTTTGAGTTTCGCTCTCAATGCACAAATTAAATTACCAAGACTTATCAGCGACGGAATGGTTTTACAGCGCGATACCAAAGTAAAAATCTGGGGTTGGGCTTCTGCCAAAGAAAAAATAGAATTAGATTTTAACCACAAAACCTACAAAACCATTAGCGCCGAAAACGGAAAATGGCAAATCGAACTTCCATCACAAAAAGCAGGAGGTCCGTACGAAATGACCTTGAAAGCCAGTAATACAATTATCTTAAAAAATATTCTTTTCGGAGATGTTTGGGTTTGTTCCGGGCAATCGAATATGGAACTTCCGATGGACCGCCTGAAGGATAAATACAAAGATGTGATCGCTAAATCCGAAAATGCAAACATCAGACAATTTCTGGTTCCCGATCAATATTATTTTGCCAGTGAAAAAGAAGATTTTACATCAGGAGAATGGATCCAGGCAAATCCGATCAGTGTTTTGCAGTTTTCAGGCGTGGCATATTTTTTCGCCTTAGAAATCTATGAAAAATATAAAATTCCAATTGGGTTAATAAATTCCGCTTTGGGAGGATCTCCAGCCGAATCCTGGATCAGTGAAGAAAGCGTAAAGAAATTTCCGGACTATTATACTGAATTTTCAAAGTATAAAGACGGAACACTCGAAAAACAAATCGATGAGAATGATCGAAAAGTAAGCAATGACTGGTATAAGTTAGCCAATACTACAGATGAAGGATTAAAAAACAATTGGAAGAATGCGGACTTAGATGATACCAATTGGAAAACAATGAATGTTCCCGGATATTGGGCAGATAATGAACTTGGAAGTATAAACGGAGTAGTCTGGTTCAGAAAAGAGTTTATGCTTCCGACAGTAAAAGAAAACACGGCAAAACTTATTTTAGGAAGAATTGTTGATGCGGATTCGGTTTTTGTAAACAATCATTTTGTGGGGACAACCTCATATCAATATCCGCCCCGAATTTATTCCTTTGATGCAAGTATTTTAAAAGAGGGTAAAAATGAAATTTCCGTTCGCGTTATTAATAATTCAGGAAAAGGAGGCTTTGTTTTGGATAAGCCCTACGAATTGGTTTTGGGAAATGATACGCTCGATTTAAAAGGATTGTGGAAGTATCAATTAGGAGCTAAAATGTTACCCTTGCCGTCACCAACTTTTGTAAGATGGAAACCAGTCGGATTATATAATGCAATGATTGCACCTTTAAAAAACTATTCGATAAAAGGAGTGTTGTGGTATCAGGGAGAATCCAGTACCAAAAAGCCATCAGAATATTTTGCATTAATGGAAACATTAATTGCGAATTGGAGAACACAATGGCAACAACCAAAATTACCTTTTATTTTGGTACAGCTCACAAATTTCATGGAACCAAAATCGGAACCCGTCGAAAGCAATTGGGCTGAATTAAGGCAGCAACAGCTTAATGTTTTAAGAATTCCCAACACCGGAATGGCTGTTATCATAGATTTGGGCGAATGGAACGATATTCATCCGTTAAATAAATATGATGTTGGTAAAAGACTTTCTTTGCAAGCCAGAAAACTGGTGTATCGCGAGAAGAATCTAATTGCTTCAGGGCCTGTTTTTAAAGCAATGCGACAAAAAGAAAATAAACTAATCCTGAGTTTTACGGACACAGGATCAGGTTTAATGGCTAAAGAGAACGGTATATTAAAAGGATTTGCCATTGCCGGCAATGACGGAAAGTTTGTTTGGGCAAATGCTGTAATCGAAAGAGATAAAGTTATCGTTTGGAGTGATGCTATTATAAATCCGTCAAAAGTGCGATATGCCTGGGCCGATAATCCCTTAGAGGCAAATATGTATAATAAAGAAGATTTGCCGGCTTCACCTTTTGAAGCGGATTTGGATGGTAGGAAATAGTTGAGGTTTGATATAGTCGTGAATTAAAAATCCAAAGTAAATAAACTATTTACTTTGGATTTTTTTGTTTTTGTAATTGCTAATAAGTTGTAGAAAAAAAAGAAAACCCTTAACGATTGTTAAGGGTTTTAAATACTGGCGGAGGAAGAGGGATTCGAACCCCCGGACCTGTTACAGTCAACAGTTTTCAAGACTGCCGCATTCGACCGCTCTGCCATTCCTCCAGTAACACGCAATCATTTTCTCATTAAGGGTGCAAATATAGAATGTTTTTTTTATTGCTGAAAATTTTTTGATGTTATTTATCAATAAAAAATATCCTTCAAAGGCTAAAGCTTCCAGACACGGAATATTAAAAAAATCTTCTAGAAATTTCTGATGAAATGGGAATTCTTATTTGTAAAAAAGTTTGTATTCAAGCCATGTACTATTTAGGAAAACGTTACTTTTTTGGTTAAAAGAAATTACAGCCACATTATTGCAATTCCTTTAAGGCCGCAGCTTTAAGACCTTTTGGAGTGATAGTGCTCCGGTCAGTCATTTCATCTAATAGAACCATACCCTGATCATGTAGCAGTATCAAGTTTTCTAAAATAATTGACTGCAGGACCTGTTCATCTGGTCTTTCATCTGCCAGTTTATCAATAAGGAAGGTATACGGTCCAGCAATTTCTGCTAATTCTTCAAGTGAAACACTGCTGTTAAAATTTTCAGCCAGTGCTTTTAGAATTAGATCGGTCAATTTTATTGTCATATCTTTTGATTTATGCTGATTTAAAGTTATGACATTTTTTACTTTAAAATCATTGTAGTAAGAAATATTGTCAAAAATATTATGGTAGTGTTGCCAAGAAAGGTAAGATGATAACTGTGGTCTATATTTCTGAAATAGTTTCATTATTAAGGATTCCACTGCTATCCTACCGTCTGGACACAAATATTTATATTTGGCAAAAAATAAATTTTGAGAGAAAGACAATTAAGGGATATAAAAGATCAGCGTTTATTGAAGAG
>FQWG01000038.1 GCA_900129595.1 Flavobacterium frigidimaris
GTGAAAATTTTACGTTTTTCTACTTCATAATCCAAACCTGCGTGCGCAATTGCCTCGGCGCTTGTTGGGTAATCGGTAATAATCTGCCCCAAATTGTGCCATGCTTTTTGCTTCGTACTGAAAAAACTGTGTTTTCCTGACTGCTCGCTGTAATTTATATTGTGTGCCACTAGGGGATGATAAAGGATTTAAAAAAGATGAAAAACTTAAAGCCTTTGTGGATATCAGTAAAGTTAAGGACAAAGGGATACTGTACACAATACTTGTGAAAAAGAGTGCTGGTCATTTACCCGAATCAGTACAAGACATAGACTTTTCTAAAGTTATTGTCACAGACCTCCGAGAATACGATAATATGGCCGAGGTGGGAACGTTCACAAATTATGTGGGACTTCCTAACTATAGTCCTAAAGAAATGATAATTGGTGCAGCTATTGACAACAACACAACTCCGAATAATATTCAAGGAGAGAAAACCTGGGAAAATGGGGAGTATTATTTTGGTATCGTGTACACTAACAGCACACACAATATGAGTGCTCATTACTACATTCCACTTACAATTAGTGGATTCTAAGTATAGACCAAAATTTGTGGTATGTAATGAATTTTTGTTTAATAAAAAAAAAACGTTTTATTAAAATAAATGTAAAAATGACGTATTTTTGCACGAATAAATAAGTAAACAAGCAATTGAAAAGGGTAATTATCATAGTGCTTTCCATTTTAATTTTATCGCCATCATTTGGCAGCTTGTTTGTATATGGCTCATTCAAACTCAATCAGAAAGAGATCTCTAAAACCATTTGTGTGCAGCGTAAATTAGTATTTAACAGCTGTAATGGCCGATGTGAACTTCAAAAAAGCATCAAAAAATATTCTGATAACGAAAGAAAAATGCAGGACAGCCTAAAAGATAAATTAGAGCTTGTTTACGTTCAAAGCACTGCTGAAGTCAGCTTTGCACTTGTTGCTGCTGTTGAACCAAAAGAAAATACTTCTATTTTATCCGATAAGAAACCTGTCAGGGCTTCTAATCTTACTTTTCACCCTCCCCTCTGGTTGGCATAGATCAATATTTCAGTTTTTAATTTGTAAAAATTTGCTGTCATTGTAAATATTCAATGATTCAAAAAAGTGTGATGTATTTTTTTATTTGCCCTTTCTTTTTTTACTCCGGAAACTGTTGATCGTATTGCCGTATTTGAAAATATACCTGAACTGTATTATTTCAATTAAAAAAAACATCTATTCCAATTTCATGGCACTCTGGCTTGTTTTTGATTTTCAAAATCTGATCGCTTTGTGCTGTATTTTAAACAGTTTTTTTAACACTCATACCAATGAAATCTTTTAAAATTTTAGTCATTGCACTATTTTGTGTAATTACTTCCTGCACCATCGATAAAACAGATTATGAGGCCGAAACAGGCTCTGAAGTCCCGGAATATTATGAGTTTAAAGAAGCCGTTTCGTTTACCAGCGGTACTTATAAAATAAGCATTGAAGCTTTAAACGGAACATTTTTTAAGGGGTACAACGAACTTCATTTAAAAATTACAAATACGCAGACCAATCAGGATGTAAGTTCCTCTGAAGTAACTTTTTTGCCCATTCTGAGCAGCACTGATGGAGGTAAAACATCTTGTCCGCATGATTTCACGCTTCAATATGATGCGGCTACTAAATATTTCGCCGGGTATGTTGTATTTACAAGTGAAAGCGCTAGCGCAAACACCTGGAAATTATATGTGAGTTTTACTGCTGATAATCAGAAATATGACATTAGTAAAGATATTTCGGTTGAAAAGCAAAGCAACCAAAATCTCAATATGACAGCCTTTACCGGAAAGGATGACCAGCAATATATTATTGCATTGGTTTCGCCTCAAAAACCGACAGTCTCAGAAAATAAGTTAGTTGCCGGTATTTACAAATACAATACACCAACTGCTCCTGCAGGAACTTTTCCGGATCCTTCTCAATATTCTTATTCAGAGGTGAGCGGTTATACTTTAAAATTAGACCCAAGAATGCCGGAACCTTCAATGGGAAATCATTCTTCGCCAAATAATCAGGATTTGACACAGCAAAACGATGGTTTGTATCATGGAGTGGTCAATTATACAATGACAGGAAACTGGACCTTGAATTTAATTATGATGAATCAAAATGGGCTGATTATAAAAGGAACCGTTGTTCCAACAGATTTTACACCCGGAGTTGAAGGAGTGAAAAGTGAACTTTATATTGATACATTATTCTAAGAGCATGAGATATTTAAAAATGTTATTTTTTTTGGGAATGTCTGTAACTGCCCAAAATACACATGTACATCACGACACTATAAAAAACTTAGAAGAAGTGCAGGTAAAAAATGCCGCCAAAAAGAAAATCGAAACCGAAATGAAAATGGCAGTTTCTGTTGATGAATTTTTGTCGTCATCAGATAATATCAGCTTTATCAAACGCGGCGCTTATGCATGGGAACCGCTGCTAAATAATATGAGTACAGAACGTTCTACCGTGACCATTGACGGGATGCACATTTTTGGGGCTTGTACCGATAAAATGGACCCGGTAACCTCTTATGTGGAGAGCAATAATCTTTCGACTATTGATATAAAATCAGGGCAGGAAGGAAGTCTTCACGGCGCCACTGTTGCCGGAAGTATTGATTTAAAAAGAAAAAGTACACCGTTTGGCCTGGAAAAAAAATGGAACGGAGCCTACCAAAGTGGGTTTGAGTTTAATAACAAACAGTTTTTCAATCTTGGAAATGTGGCGTATTCAGCTGAAAAATTTGTAGCCGAAGGAAGTATTTCATACCGAAAAGCAGACGATTATTATGATGGAAACAACGAGGAAGTAAAACATTCGCAATATAAAAAATTCAACACTTCATTGGGTTTTGCCTATAAAACAACTGATTTATCAGCCCTAAGAGTTGATGCAATTTTTGATATGGCAAAAGATGTTGGTTATCCGGCACTGCCAATGGATTTATCGCTTTCAAGAGCACTTATTACATCTGCTTCTTATAAGCAGTTATTTGAAGAAGGAGTAGTAAAAGTGGTCGATACAAAAGTTTATTTTAATGCCATTGAACATTATATGGATGATACTACACGTCCTGAAAATCTGGTTCACATGGACATGCCGGGCTGGAGCACCACTTATGGACTGGTTTCTAAAGCCAACTTGAAAAAGAACCGTTATTCATCTGAAATACAACTCAATGCTTATGATAATCTCTCTATTGCCGAAATGAGAATGTATCCGCAGGATAGAAGTAAAAGAACCATGTTTGCCTACAGCTGGCCTTGGGTAACGACTCGTTATGGGGGACTTTCGATGAATAATTCCTGGGATATTTCAGAGAAAAGCCAGATAAATCTGGGCGGTTCATTGGGAGTTAATTATAATTACTCCAAATATGTAGAATTCAACTGGATTTTTCATCCCGGAGCACCGCAGGAAAAAACAAGGTTTCTGCCTAGTCTGCATGCAGGTTATAATCTGGATATTGATCATTTTAATTTTTCTATAGGGACAGGTTACGGGCACCGAGCCCCTTCTGTTTCTGAAGGGTATGGATATTACATCTACAATAGTTTTGACCGTTACGATTATATAGGAAATCCTGATTTGAAAAATGAGATTTCCTATGAAGGAAATGCCAGTGCAGGCTTTAAAAACGAAAAATTAAGCATTCAGGCTAAAATCAATTACTTCTATATTGAGAATTATATCATAGGAAGGGTTTTAAGTATGGGAAGCCCGATGAATTACCAATCAGTTGGAGTAAAAGGCTATACGTCATTAGATTATGCAACGCTTTTGAATATGTCTATGAATGTAAGTTATGATATTTTGCCGCATCTGCATTGGAAAGGCGTATTGACTTATGCCCGCGGAATGGATGATCAGGGAGGAAATCTTCCTTTTATACGTCCGCTTAGTTATCAGACTTCGCTTCATTTTTTACACAAAAATTTTGGCATCCAGACTTCTGTAAATGGTGATTTTGAACAGATTAATTACAGTCCCGAATACGGGGAAGACCTGACATCGGCTTATAAAATCTGGAATATTTCAGCCGATTATAATTTTAAAATCAATAAAGTTAGGACTATTTTTCAGGTTGGCGCCGAGAATTTATTAAATGAATATTACAGCACTTATGCAGACTGGGGAAATATCCCAAGAATGGGGCGCAATATTTTCACTTCTTTAAAATTCAATTTCTAATAAAAATGAAAAAAGTTTTCAGTATCACAATGACAATGCTGTTTCTGCTGGTTTCTTTCCAGCAGGCACTCATTATTGTACACTTTAAACTAGATCAGAAAAACATAGAACAGGAGTTTTGCGTCAACAAAACCAGACCGGAACTGCAATGCCATGGTAAATGCCACTTAAAGAAAGAATTAGAAAAATCAGATAACACGGATTTGGAACTGACCAGTATTGGCAAAAAAATAGACATGACTTTGATTTCGAATATTGAATTTAAAGTTCTTGTTTTAAAAGCCATAAATTCTAATAAAATACTATTTTATAGGGAATTTGGGCAAGTAGAACCCTGTTTGGAAATTTTTGTACCACCACCTATTTTGAGTTATCGTTACCCTGTATAAACTAATAAGTAGAATTACAAAAATTAAATCAAAAGAAATGCAAAATTTAAAAAAATACCTTTTATTATCCATTGCCTCATTGGCATTCGTATCGTGTTCAAGTGATGACGATAATCCCGCAGCAAACAATGTAACGTTAGAATTCAACAATACCTTCAAGAATAACACTATTGTTCTGGGCAATGCAGCTTCAGCAACAGCTACAGTAAATACATCAGCTACAGGGCAGGTGCATCATTTTTCAGAATTGAAATATGTGATCAGCAATATTCGTCTTGTAAAAGATAACGGAGATGAAGTGCCGTACAACGTAAATGATCTGGATAAAGGAGCAACAGTAATCGATCAGGCAAAAACGGCAACATTGAGTTATGTTTTGAGCAATGTGCCGTCTGCCACTTACAAGCAGATTAAATTTGGTTTGGGTATTAAACCAGAACAAAATACTTTAGATCAGGTAAGGTTTCCTAATTTCTATGCTGCGGCCGGAGCTAACGATACAGAAATGATGTGGGAATGGGGAAGCGGTTACCGTTTTACAAAAGTAGAAGGTTTTTATGATGCTGATAATAAAGCAATGTCAATTCATACAGGAAGTACAGTGGAAGGAACTGCGCCAAACTACACTCAGGGTGTGAATGCTTACAGAGACATAACTTTAAACCTGACAACAAATGCAGTTGTGGGCAGCAAAGCTCCGAAAATTAAAATTAAAGCTGATTTTGATAAATTATTGAGCGGAAAAGCAAATACAATTACTTTGTCAACCGGAACAGGGATGAATGATAATGCAACGCCAAATATTCATACTGCTGCCCAAATGGTAAAGTTTGTGGATAATTTAGCAGGAAACGGATCAAGTGATATCTCAGGAATGTTTTCTGTAACAAGCGTAGAAAACTAAATTCATATTCCAGAACCGTCTGAATTTCACAGGTCAGGCGGTTTTGTTTTTAAACTCATTTATAATGAAAAAAATAATCGGTATCCTATTACTTTCCATGTTGTTTGCATCCTGCAACAATGATGACTCTGATATGATTGCTATTGATAATCCCGAAATTTCGCTCAATATTCCATCGGGATTTCCTCAGTTTAATGCTTTTTTTAGCCAAAACAAGCCCACTAAATACGGTGTGGAATTGGGAGAAAAACTTTTTTCGGAAAAAAGGTTTAGTGCAGATAATTCTATTTCCTGTTCTACTTGTCATATCCAGGCAAATGCTTTTACAGATCATAATCCGAAGGCTGTCGGTATTGAAGGCAGAGTAGGACTTCGTAATACACCATCGCTTCAAAATCTGGCTTTTTTGAAATTTTACAATTGGGACGGAAGCAAACTGCAGCTTGAAACGCAGCCTCTGGTTCCTATTATCACCCATGAAGAAATGGATTCTTCTATTTTGGAAGTGATTGGTAAAATTAAAGACGATGTACCTTACAAAGATTTGTTTCAAAAAGCCTTTGGAGATGCCAATATTACACCGGATAGAATCTATAAAAGTATTGCGCAATTTGAGTATACTTTAATTTCTGCCAACAGCAAATACGATAAGGTAAAACAAAATACAGCCTCTTTTACAGCAGGCGAATTGCAGGGATATCAAACCTTTCAGCAAAAATGCGCCAGTTGTCACGCTGGGGAATTATTTACCGATCAAAGCTTTAGAAATATCGGTTTTCCTTTAAACACGAATACCAATGAGGCAGGACGCGGTAGAGTTACCGGAATTTCTTCTGATTTTATGAGTTTTCGCGTTCCTACTTTAAGAAATATAGCATACACGGCTCCATATGGGAGTTTTGGACAGTTTGCTGATTTAAGATCTGTTTTGGATTATTTTGATAATGGTGTTTTGGACGCTGATAACCTTGATCCGATTTTTAAAGATAACAGTAAACGAATTCCACTAACCGAAGAAGAAAAAAATAATCTTATTGTGTTTATGAAAACATTAAATGATAGTGAGTTCTTAGGAAATTAATTATAACTACAATTTAAAAGCTCGAAATGTTATTTTGATTAGTAGCCAAAATGTTTTTGATAGCCAGTATATGATCAGCAGAGATCAAAAAAGGAAATCTGTTTAAGGCAGAATACCAAAGTTCATGATCGGAATTCCTGCTTAATTTTATAGATGTATTTAAGAAATTAAATACTATCGCCAGTTTGTCTCATGGGCAGGATAACTTTAAATTCCGCTCCATTATTTTCTTCTCCTGTGGCACTAATGCTGCCGCCATGTCTTTTGGCTATTTTTCTGCAGAGTGCCAGACCAAGCCCGTTGCCTTCGTACTGGTCTTTGGAGTGCAGTCTTTCAAAGGCAGTAAAAATTTTCTCGGCAAAAGCCGCATCAAGCCCTATGCCGTTATCCTTGATTGTAATTTCTAGGGTAGCTCTGCGGTTAATATTTACCTCTGAGCAGGTGATAATAACCCTTGGGGGCTCATCGGCTTTGGAGAATTTAAGCGCATTTTGTATCAGGTTGTAGAAAAGCTGGCTGATCAGTATTGGTGCTCCTTCTATTTCCGGGAATACACTGGTGATCAGTATGGCGCCTTTTTCTTTTATGATCAGCTCCAGGTCTGTTTTTATGTTTTCAATTACTTCGTTGAGATCAATTTTTTCAATAGGCTGCATGGTTTTGTCCAGTGTTGAGTATGCCAGTATTCCCTCTATGATGTTGTTCATTCTCTGGGTGGACTGATCAATTTTATCAAAGTGTTTTTTGGAATTCTCATTAAAAACCATTACCTTTTCATTTCGCAGCAGCGTATTGAAAAATTTAATTTTACGAACAGGTTCCCTCAGGTCATGGCTCACTACATTAGCGAAATGCAAAAGATCATCATTGGATCTTCTGAGCTCCTGAGTGCTTTGATCTACCTTGTTTTTTAATTCCTCTTCAAATTCTTTCTGCTCGTGGATATCCTGGATAATGCCGATAATAGTGGAAGGGGTTTCATTCTCGTCCTTGATGATTTTACCATTGATCTTCACCCATTTAATACTCTGGTCCTCTTTTACGATGCGGGCCTCATAGCACATTTTTCCTGTTCTCTGTGCCTGGTGGTGCGCTTTCTCGCGCAGTGCCTGATCCTCGGGGTGCAGTTTTGCGATGAGCTGCTCGTTGGCTATTTCCCCGTCGATAGACCAGATCGTATTGAAATTTCCCGAAGTTTTGATTTTTTTGGTAGCAAGGTCTATTTCATAGGTCCCCATACCTGAGGAGTCAATGGCCATTCTGAGCCTTTCCTCTGCGCTTTGGGTCTGCAGCTTTGCCAGGTGCAGGTCCGTTACATCCACTCCTGTATTCATCACACCGTATATTTTGCATCTTTATTAAAAAGAGGGATAAAACTGTAGTTAAAGTAATAGGTTTGTAATACACCATCAACTACAAGATCCACTTTTTTGTCTATAGCATGAAAAGCTATTCCAGTTTTAAGCACACTGAGTGCCTGTCCAAAAAAATGCTGGTTTTTAATTTCAGGAAGTACTTCAAGGTATGTTTTTCCAATAACCTGATCTCCTTTCCCCTAGGCTTGTATCATAGCGGGATTGGCCAGTTCTATTTTTAGTTCATTACCTGTATAAACAGCTATTGGTAAGGGGGTATTATCCACAATGTCTTTTAAAAGCAACAAATTATCGTACATCGGAGAAAGATTTAGTTTTTCTTCGAATTTATTTTAAATTACATAATTTAGTATTATATTAATTTAATAGAATTTTTCATGATTCCAATATAGTTAATTAAATTCCGGACTTAAAATAAAATATAGAAATAAAGGCTTATTGATATTTTTCCTAACAACTTCTTACTTTTTTCTTGAGTATTTCCATGATATAAATTTATAGGGCTAAAATTGAATCATTAAAAAAGTGGTAATTGAAAATTTTGTCAGCCTTAAAATTAGAAGGCAACTGTCGTAATTTTTATAAATCCCTGATTTCTAATTTTGTAAAAACTCCTGTGCTACGTTCTGATATAAAAATCAAAGTGGCAATTTTTAAAACATTTGATCTTTTGTTTATATTTTAATGGATGGATTAGATTGCTTAAGCTGGGATTGCCTGTAGACATCTTTAAGGATTATTATAGATGTCTGAAAATAAAAATACTAAATACACAAACATCGTCTGCTATATTGCGATTGCATAATGAGCAATGTAGCTAACGATGTTGTTCCGTTTTTAAAGCGCCCCGCAATTGCCGACCAAAGGAAGCCCAATTGTGGGGCGGCGGGCTTTTCAGCCCACCATTACAGGTTCTAACCTTAAAGTGCCAAGATTCAGAAAAAATCCCCTTTGGGCAGTCATGCCCTCACGAAATAATTTCCATAATAACGATGCTCCCATGTTGGCAAGCGTGCTATTGATAAACAAATCCTGTTTTTCCAAGCTTTCGGCAAGGGAACAGCTCGGCTCATTGTTATCGGTCTGCTCTTCGAGCAGTTTCTTAAATTCGTCTGTAACCATCGGAAGATTGGAAACAGTCCTGTACAAATTGGAATTCGGCTGGTTGATTTCTCCAATAGTGGACAATACCGCTTGCCCTGTATTTTGGGCATTGCCAATATCTAACCAATACAAGGGTATACTGCGCTGAAAATCATGGTTTTGGGCGTCATGCTGTAAGTAATCTGCAATATTGAAACGAGCAGATACAGTATCCACACAGCTGATATAAATATTTGCCCTGCCACGATTGGGCAGGGATTTCAAGTTAGTGGTTGAGAATTGCTCGGTTACAGCTTTCCAATTCGTTCCAAAAAAACGGTTGGCACGATTGATAAGGGCTACGGCTTTGGCAAGTCCTACCTCAGCATCTGCAAAAAGCTGTCTGCCCTGATTGGCTGTGGTTACCACATCATCATCAAATAAATTGACGTGTAATCCTGCATGCCCCAAAGCGATAAGGCTGTGGTTCATTCTAGCGAGTTCTGTCAGCATCCTGCTTCCTGTTCCTCCTGCGCCAATGAGGTTTATCGTTATTGGATTGGCTGGGTTTATCAGGTAATTGGCTGTATAATGCATGGGTTTGAGCGAGTTCATGATAATAGACTTTTAATTGTTAAACCATTTTTAAGTAAGGATTTCAGAGGGAAACGTTTTTTTGAATTTACAAGATTCTGCCATAATTGGACTATATTAGTCCTGACGGTACTTGTATCCCCAATCAGGTGGCTGAAATAGCTGTTAAAAAAATACTGCTCCCATAAGTAAAGAAATTCTTCCAAGAGACAATCTGCCTTTATATTAACTGATACTGTACCGAGGCAGACCTTACCGTCTTTATACAAATTAAAAAAAGGGGCATGATAAAGAGCAGTGTTTTCGTTTATTTGTGTATCAGTGTCCATTGCATAAATGCATAAAGTGTTTTTTGAAGCTTTCCATAATAAGGGCGGTACAAAGGCTTTACCGTTTGCAATGCCTAAGCCCTCCACGAAAAACAAATCGACTTTTTGGGCAGGCGTGTACCAAACGGCATAACCGCCCTGCTCCGGATTTAGATACAGTATATTTTTGGGAAGCAGTCCCGATGGTTTTAAGAATCTGCGTGTCAGTTCTTCGGAAGTGTCCAAGGCACCCGCAAGCTGTGTACTTTCCTTAAGGCTTAAGGGATGGGCATTGATGGGAAAGCCGTTTTTATCCATGTCATAGGCTTCCACATAAATGGATTTTTCAGTGGAATTTTTCTGATAGACGACAAAGGCTTTTACAGGATTGTATAATGTTCCGAATTTTTGCGTTATATCTTTCATGGCATATTATTTAAGATGGTGCATAAATCATTTAGGAGCGGAAACAATCTGTACTCAAAATCAAGTGCCGTATTGGACAGTTCGTTTTGGGTATCATAGATTTGCAGTACTGTCGGTTCTTCCATTTCGGAGTATTCATTAAATTCGTCATTGACAACCCGTGCGATATTCTCGTACAATAATCCATCACTGTCGGCTATGAAAGAGATGTATTGTTCTGCCCTTACAATCCCTTCATCACTGTCAAATTCCCGATTGGAAGTATTCCTGAAAATAGTATCGCTCGGATATTCGCGAAGTAATGCCAATGTTTGTCTGCCAACACTCAGGCAGTCCTTTTCAAAAGAGTTGCTTGGTTTATAATTTCCTATACGTTTCTCAAAGGCTTTCAAATGATAGGGATTGTACAATTTACGGAGCACTATGTCCCCATAATAAACAGCCTTATTCAATTCTGAAACCATGCTGTTACCCGATTCAGACTCCTCATCCTGTAAATCCTCTAAAAGCCATTCTTCCATACATTCATAGTGATAATACAGATAACTGCTGTCTTCCCTGTAATACGGAATCCCTGCGATATGGTAGAGATAAGCAAAAACAGAGAGCAATACTTCAGCGGTTTGTTTCTGTTCCCTGTTTTGTAACAATCGGAATAACGGCAATACAGGAATATAATACAAAGTATTACTTGTGTTATAGATGTGATTCGTTGCTAATTTTACCGTGCCATCATCATCCTGTATTATTTTGAGCTGAATATCCTGCCCCGCTTTAATAAGCTGTTTCTGAATGTCTGCGTATACCAAGAGGATATTATACGGATAGGATTTGTTTATATCTATTGTTTCAAAACCGTACAGCCTTGTCAGGATAGCAAACGAATTGAAAAAATCATTTTCTACCTGCAATTGGTCGGGTAACTTTTTGCCTTTTTCGAACAATGGTAAAAAGGAATACCTTAGAAAACCATCGGCAGGAGTTCGAGCGGAGCTGAGCTGTTGGGGTTCTTTTTTACTTCCTGCGAGTCGGGTAATCGGTTTGTGTTTTCTGCGAATTCCCCTAGCTGTCTGTATAGTCTGCATAGCTTTTTGTTTTTAGGCAGTTGGATACTGCCTGTCCTACTTTTCGTTTTCATAGTTTATCCTTTTGTGCCGATTTGTGATATAAATTTATACTGCACCGCATCGTTGTTTATACTTGGTCCTTCTATGGTTGCCGTGGTTAAAATCGGATAGGTCTGCGCATAAAAGTTCAGTACCGCTTCAGGACTGAATGATGGCGATGGGTCGGCAAGGCAAATCTCCTGCTCTTTATCCCTGAAGATAAAGATGCGCTCTAAGGTGGTAGCTGTTAACATGGCTCTTCGGTTTTAGGGTCATTGAAAAGGTCTATGGGGAACTTGTCGGAGAGTTCGGCTTTGCGGGCGTGAATGATGTCCTTGTATTCAGGATACAGGTCAGCCTGTGGGACTTTCATCCATGCCTCTTTAAATTTACCTGCCGTTTCGAGTTCCTCTGCTTTTTTCATGACTGATTCGTACTGTTTCTGCAATTCGGATTTTTCCTTATCTTTTTTGAGAATGTTGTCTTTTTCCATCTTCGAACTCACTTTTGCCTGTTCCTTTTCTTTGAGGAACTGCTCCATATTGGCAAAAAGCTGTGCGGTATCTTGCACAGGCTCTGCGATTGCCTGAAAAAATCCATTGTCGAGTTCCTCTGCTGTACCTTTTAGCAGAATAGGCGGTACTTTTTTACGGGCATCATCGCCAATGGTATCGTTAAAAAACAATACTGATACAATGAGCTTGTCTGCCTCTTCTCTGGCTATGTTTATTTTCCAATTCCCTGCTACCTGCAAGGCAAGAATTGATTTAAAAAAATTGGTTTCCATTGCTTTACTCTTTATTTTGTTCTACATGTAAATTGCTAATCGCTACTAACTTTTCGTACATGTCCTGCCAATAGGCTTGCCGTTTTTTATCAAACTTTTCAAAGAGTTTGTCCGCATGGGCAAAATTTCTGAAATAATCTGCCTGCTCAATGGCTTGGGTTAAATTGGCAACCTCAACGTTTTCTCCGTTTTTATCTTCTATTTGTATCATGTTCTCAGGATTTAAAAGGACAGGCAGGGACTGCCTGTCCCCATTAGCTAATTAAGAATCAAGGAATCGGAACCTTTAGAGGCAAAATCCAGACAAAGGTTAAAAGCGGATTGTGTGCGAATCTGTCCTGTTCCACCCATCAAAAGAGAAGTTAATTTGGCTTCATCATCTTTGTAATTTCTCACATTCTGAAAATAGCCTGTGACTGCATTATATACGCCAAAGACAGTTCCTTTGGTGGTGTCCATCAATTGTGTGGGGTTACTCATGGCATATTCAAAAGCATTATCGACCATATTGGTAAAACAAGTGGAGAGATCCTCTTCCTTACCATCTTGTATGGTTTTGAGCACCTCCTTGTTAGGAACAAGGGCGGACTGTATCAGTTTTTTTACTTCATTGTCCGTGATTCGGATTTTTGTCCAATGGTTAAAAATGGATTCCATCTGCGCAGAAAGCGTATCGGATATGCCCATTACTTTGTGTGCCTGTTCCAAACGCTGTTTGGCATTGGAGGTATGACGAATGCGCACGGTATTGGTTTTATTGTTCATAGCGGCATTAAGGGTATTGTTGCA
>FQWG01000043.1 GCA_900129595.1 Flavobacterium frigidimaris
AACTTCAATAGTTCTATAGGGGTCATATAAAATTCTTAGATTACAAAGTTCTTATTTTATTTTGACATTTCATCCCCAAGTTTTGCACTTCATCCCGCAAAAATTGGGGATTAACCAAAAATATTAGATAATCTGAATAAGAAGAAATCAATATTTCATATCAAACATACTGTTAGTTGTCATTTTCTAATATCCTGTATCTTTTTCGATCAAACTCATCTTTCATTTCAGCCTTTTAATATACTTTAACTAATTTTATAAAGCCCTTTTCTATTAATTCATCTAAGTCTTTATTAGAAATATCATTTACTATAAAGTTCAATGATTTTCCATCGACTTCTATAAACCAAGACATCCACCAGACTCCCCAAATCTCCCAGTAAAATTCAAATTCATTAGACTTGAATTCAATAGATTGATTTTTCAATTCAAGCAAAAAGAGATTTAACCTTTTTTCTAATTAAGAATTTCCACAATTATTTTTAAACATTTTTTTAAATTGATTTTACATTTATGATATTGTGACTTCACTTAACGTTGATATTTCACCAGCTTTAATCAATTTTCTTCAAAAATCTCTTTATCCCAAACCTTCTGACCAAGATAATTGCCATAAAAATCGTATCGTTTTATTATTGCATTCTCAGGATTTTATCAGCTAATATAAAAAACATTTCACCAGAATTCATTCTGCTTTAGATTTATATTCAGTTACGATTATATCAACTCTTAAAATGCAAAATTTTCCACAAAACGAATCTACAAGAACAATAAAAACACCACTTAGAAAAACTAAATTTGGCATTGTTCAAAACTGCCCCCAAGAAACAACAACATTTCAAAGCACTATAAGAAATCAAGTTTTAAATAATTTTCATACATTTGAAAAAACAAAAAACAATGAATAGAAAAGGTTGTCTTCCTCCGCCAAGAGCTTAATTTCTTTCTAAAATGAGATGAAGTTGCACGTTGATATTACATCATCTGTTTCTGCATACTTCATATTTAACTAGTAATTAATTAAATCTTGTTCGGTTTCGAGCAGACACTTTTCATGAAAAAATCCTATCTAAAGTTACACTTAGCTGTACTACTTTCGGGCTTTACCGGTATTTTTGGTAAACTCATTTCTCTTAACGAAGGACTTTTGGTTTGGTACAGAACCTTCCTTTCTGCAATTATTTTATTTTTTCTTATTAAGATAACCAAGACAGTGGTTCAAATCAATATTCGGAAAAAAATGAATATTGCTAAAATTGGTGTTTTTATTACCATTCATTGGGTCTTTTTTTATGCTAGCATCAAGTATTCTAACATTTCAATTGGTGTAGTTTGTTATTGCTTAACAAGCTTTTTTACTGCCATTTTTGAGCCATTGCTCAATAAAAACAAACTTGTTTTTTCCCAATTCTTTTTTAGTGCTATAACTTTGGTTGGCATTAGTTTAATTTTCCATTTTGATAGTTCATATCATACGGGAATTTTACTGGGCTGCCTCTCATCAGCGTTTGCCGCGCTTTATACTATTTATAATGAAAGATTGGTAAAAACCTACGATAGTAAAATCATAAACTATTATCAAATGATTGGTGGTACAATTGCCCTGGGAGTTTTGATGCCTTTATATCTGGTTTTCTTTCCTTGTACAAGTTTAATTCCAAGTGGAAATGACTTTTTTTATCTGATTTTGTTATCATTATTTTGTACCGTTGGTTTGTATGTTTTATTTGCAGAAGCACTAAAAAAAATACCTGCGTTTACAACCAATCTTACTTTTAATTTAGAACCTATTTATGCTATAATTTTAGCGTTTGTATTTTTTAATGAAGGTAAAGAAATGAGTAATTCATTTTATTTTGGCTTATTTTTCGTGATGACTTCCGTCATTCTACAAACAATTATTTCATTAAGGAAAAAGAAATAAAAACGAGAAACCTCCAAAGTCATTGATTTTGGAGGTTTTAATTTTAATGTAATCCTGTTTGTTATCTTACCAAGGACTTATTCCCGTTTCATCTTCTATATCATTACTAAAAAATTGTCCTGTAGGCGCATTTTCATCTGTAAGTGTATTTTTAATAATAAAATTAGCAGCGCTCTCAACTGATCCAGGACCACTATGATGGTTAAAATCTGTAGCTGTATAACCAGGATCGATTACATTTACTTTAAATGGCAGATCTTTCAATTCATAGGCCAACACAATTGTATAAGCATTTAAAGCAGCCTTTGATGTTCCGTAACTTGCTGATTTAAAATTATAGTACTTCCAATCCGGATCACTATGCAAAGTCAATGATCCAAGACCTGAAGTAATATTACTAATTCTTGGGCTTTCCGATTTTTTAAGCAGTTCTAAAAACGCTTGTGTGACGCTAATTACACCAAAGAAATTGGTATCAAATACATTTTGAATAGCTGTAATTGATGTATCTAAAGCACTTTGGGGAAATTCACCACTAATTCCCGCATTATTAATCAGTATATCGAGTTTACCCTGTTCGCTTTCGACAATACTTTTTGCTTCTGAAATTGAAGCCGGATTTGTAACATCAATCTGAATGGCTTTAATATTTTCAAATCCGTTTTGATTTAATTCATTTACTACTGCCTTTCCCTTTTCAAGATCTCTTGTTCCTAAATAAACAAACAATCCTTTTTTTGAAAGCTCTTTTACTAACTCTAAACCAATGCTTCTATTTGCCCCTGTAATTAATACTGTCTTCATTTCTCTTATTTTAAAATTATTAAACAAAGGTCATTTCTTTAAAAATAAAATGATTTGTCATTTGACAAAAAGCGATTTAACGTATGTTTTTTCTAATTCGGCTTAATGAGGATTGTGTAATACCTAAATAGGAAGCAACATAAGATAAGGGAACCCGATTGATAACATTGGGATAAATTTTCAGAAACATTAAATAACGCGTGGTCGCATCTTCAGAAACCAAAGGACTTCTTCTTTCTACTTTTTGCCTCAATGCTTTCGAAATAATTTTATGCACGATTGCATCCCAGCCCACAATCGTATCTAACAGTTCTCTCCAGTCATTTTTCGAAAAAACCAATAATCTACAATCTGTGATTGCCTGCACATAAGCATTGGAGCAGATATCATTATCAAAACTCTCTATATCTACCACCAGATTATTTTCGTCAATAAAATATTTTGTAATTTCTTCACCTTTATTATTGTAATAACAAACGCGTATGATTCCATCCAAAACAAAACCAACTTGCTGTGCAACTTTACCTGCTTCTGAAAAATATTCGTCTTTTCGAAGTTCTAATTCAGTTGCTTTTTTAGAAATTAAATCAATTTGCTGCTGATTTAAACTTCCAAATTGCAATATGTATTCTATAAACTCTATCATAGTTGCAAGTTAGTCAAAGTTGTTTTTATTTTTTTGTCATTTGGCAAAAAGAACAATTACAGAATCAAAAATCACAACAACCTACTTACTATGATTCACAAAATCATTCTACTCAAGATATCCTTTTATAATTCCTCTTTTTGAACGTTTGATAAAATCGATAATAAGATCGCGTTCTCTAGTTGGTGCAAAATTGCTTTCTATCAATTCCAGAGCAAGACTTGTATTCCTTTTTTCCTGAAAAATAATCCGATAAATATCTTTTAGCTCCTTTAATTTATCAACTTCAAAACCACTTCTCTTCAATCCAACAGCATTCAATCCAACATAACTTAAAGGTTCACGCGATGCCAAAACATAAGGAGGAACATCCTTTACAATGCGGCTCATTCCGCTAACCATACTATGTTCGCCAATTAACGAGAATTGATGAATGGCCGTCAAGCCACTGATATTTGCAAAATTACCAACGACAACCTCGCCAGCCATTCCAACATTAAAGCCGATAATACAATTATCACCAATAAAACAATCGTGCCCAATATGAGTATTGGCCATTACTAAATTTCCATCGCCTATTACAGTTTTATTCTTCGATGCAGTTCCTTTATTTATAGTAACAAACTCTCTGATAATCGTATCATTTCCAATTGTCAAAAAAGTATATTCATCTTTATATTTCAAATCTTGCGGGATTCCTCCAAGAATAGCGCCTGCATGTATTTGACAGTTTTCTCCAATTCGAGTGCCTTTTAAAAGATTTACATTATTTCCTATACAAGTATTATCTCCAACAATAACATCACTTTCAATAGTTGCAAAGTTTCCTATATGTACATTTTTTCCAATTAGCGCATTCTTCCCGATAACAGTATTTTTCAATTCCTTGTATTTTAAATAGAATACAAATATTGACAAGAATTCAATTTTATTTCTTGACCTAAAGTCAATTAATCTGAGCTCTGATTCTGCTTAAAGTTTCAGGACTTACACCAAGCAGAGATGCAACATCTTTCAGCTTTGCTTTTAAAACAATTTGAGGTAATGAATTCAATAGATAGAGATACTTTTCCTGAGCACTCATTGAAGTGTAGAAATGATGAAACTCGTTTAATCTAGAGAGATAAAGTCTAAGCAATTTAATATGAAACTTAGAAAACAAAGGATATTCCAATAAAGTTAACTCATCCTGATAGGATAGCGAATACACTATCGTTTCTTCCGAAGCCTGAAAGTTTTCAAAAGATATTTTTTGTTCAAAATAACTGGTTAACGAAGTCACAAACTGATTGTCTGTATAAATCCATTTTGTGACTTCTTCACCATCCTCAAGGCAAAACCTGCGAACTAATCCCGATTTAATAAAATAAATCTTCGAACAGATTTTACCTTCCTGAATAATAACTTCATTTTTCTTAAATCTTTCTTCAATAAAATATTTTCTGATCAGCTGCTCCGTTTCTAAATCTAATACCTGAAAGCTATTGATTACATTTAATAATTCCGTCATAATCTAAACTATTGCTAAAACAAATTTACCACTATAATTGGATAATGAATTTTATAAAATGCACTGTAAAAAATGCAATTACAAAATTACAAAACAAAAGATTTAAGGCATTATCATTTTTACACCAAGAATGAAGTCATAAAATTGATTGCACAAGCTAAAAGACAAAATAAATACCTTTAGAAACAATTAAAGCTTGTATACGCACATCAAAAGATATAATTTGAGCGTTTCCCTGCGGGCCGGGCTGTCCGCTAAATCTTTTGCGGAAACAGTTTTGGTTTACTCCGCAGAAATTTATTTTTCCGCAAAAGGATACCGCTGCCATCCCTAACGCGGTTTACGGGCAATTAGAAATATAATTTTTATAATAAATTCCAAAGTGTGATGGCTGCTAGTCTTTGCGAACTTTGCATTCACAAACAATTCAAAACTCCTTTGCGTGCCTTGCGGTTAAATAAAGATAAAACCGCAAACCAATTTCAAAACAAAAAACCCCGTTTCGTTAGAAACAGGATTTTCAAAAGAAAGACAACAGACCCCCGATAGCTATCGGGGCTCCCACATAACTGCAGGATTTTGTAAAACAAAAAATCCCGTTTGGTTAGAAACAGGGTTTTCAAAAGAAAGGCGACAGACCCCCGATAGCTATCGGGACTCCCACATAATTGCAGTATTTTATAAAACAAAAAACCCTGTTTGGTTAGAAACAGGGTTTTCAAAAGAAAGGCGACAGACCCCCGATAGCTATCGGGGCTCCCACATAACTGCAGGATTTTGTAAAACAAAAAACCCCGTTTGGTTAGAAACAGGGTTTTCAAAAGAAAGATGACAGGCCCCGATAGCTATCGGGGCTCCCACATTACTCCAATATTTTTAAAACAAAAAACCCCGTTTCGTTAGAAACAGGGTTTTCAAAAGAAAGGCGACGACATACTCTCCCACATAACTGCAGTACCATCTGCGCAGGCGGGCTTAACTACTCTGTTCGGGATGGGAAGAGGTGAGCCC
>FQWG01000006.1 GCA_900129595.1 Flavobacterium frigidimaris
TCGGTATTAGTTGATGAAACTACTTCAAAATGTTCTACTAAAAAATCAGGAAGCATAAACTTCAATAGTTCTATAGGGGTCATATAAAATTCTTAGATTACAAAGTTCTTATTTTATTTTGACATTTCATCCCCAAGTTTTGCACTTCATCCGATATAGTCTCAGAGAAAGTGTTGCCGCTATTTAGGTTGTACTACTTAAAATTGTGGCTATCCTGTCACGATTAGAAATCGGGAAGGTTCTAGGTTCTGCTACAAAGACAAAAAAACGTGTTGTAATTTACAAAAGAGGGTTTTATTTCTGCATTTATTCGTTATCCTCTATTTCAGAATAGCAAAAACTGATTAACCGGTTTCTTTTTTCCAACAATAAAAACTTACTTTTGTGCCATCAATTATTAATACAATCATAATTATGTCAGATACAATCGAAAAAATTAAATGCCTAATTATAGGTTCTGGTCCAGCAGGATATACTGCAGCTATTTATGCTGCC
The DNA here is from genome assembly GCA_900129595.1 of Flavobacterium frigidimaris. Classification (GTDB taxonomy): domain Bacteria; phylum Bacteroidota; class Bacteroidia; order Flavobacteriales; family Flavobacteriaceae; genus Flavobacterium; species Flavobacterium frigidimaris. The sequence continues at coordinate 496 of FQWG01000006.1, forward strand.
AGAGCAAATATGAACCCAGTTTTATATCAGGGAATGCAGCCTGGTGGTCAGTTGACTACAACAAATGAAGTAGAGAATTTCCCGGGTTATGTTGACGGTGTTACAGGACCAGAAATGATGATTCAATTGCAGGAGCAGGCAAAACGTTTTGGTTCCGATATTCGTGATGGATGGGCTACTAAAGTAGATTTTTCAGGAGATATTAAAAAAGTTTGGATTAACGATGCTATCGAATTACACTGCGAAACTGTTATTATTTCGACAGGTGCGTCTGCTAAATATTTAGGATTACCATCAGAACAGCATTATTTACAAATGGGCGGCGGAGTTTCTGCTTGTGCGGTTTGTGACGGATTTTTCTATCGTAATCAGGAAGTTGTAATTGTTGGAGCAGGAGATTCTGCTTGTGAAGAAGCACATTACTTATCTAAGCTTTGTAAAAAAGTAACGATGTTGGTAAGAAGCGAAAAATTCAGAGCTTCTAAAATTATGGAAGAACGCGTTCGTAAAACAGAGAATATTGAAATTTTACTGAACCACGATACTGTTGAAGTATTAGGAGATGAGCAAGTAGTACACGCGATAAAAGCTTTGAACAAAACTACTGGTGAAGTTCTTGAAATTCCGGCAACCGGATTTTTCGTAGCTATAGGTCACAAACCAAATACAGATATTTTTAAAGATTACATCACTCTTGATGAAACCGGTTATATCGTAAATGTACCGGGAACATCTAAAACAAATGTTGACGGTGTATTCGTAGCGGGAGATGCTGCAGATCATGTATATCGTCAGGCAATTACTGCTGCCGGAACAGGATGTATGGCTGCATTAGATGCTGAAAGATATTTGGCATCTAAAGAGTAAATTTAGTTTCAGGTTTCAAGTTAGTGCTGGAAACTTTAGATCAAAAATAAAAATGTCCCATTCTTTTTTAGAGTGGGACATTATTTTTATAATAAACTTTGCGCCTTAGCGTCTTTGCAAGATTTTTTGATGACAAAGAAATTCAATCTTAGCGAATCTTGTGGTAAAATTCAAATTCCAATAACCTGAAACTTGAAACTTTTTTTTACTTTATCTTCTTCAATAATTTTGCTTCTTCAGAAAAACGGGTCAGAGTAATGGCGGGACTTCCTAAGAGAGAAAGTTCTGCTTTGTCGCCAAGTGCAATCGAAACTGTAGTTTCGGCAAGAACAGTTCCTATGGCGTAATTCTCTGCAGTAATGTTAGCGTCTTTCAAAGTGAATTTTGTTCCTGTAAAGATTGAATTGTTGTCTAAACGAATAGTTGCTTTTTCGGCAATACCTTCAATATTGGCAACGGCTTTCTGGTATAAATCACATTTGAATTTTATGGCAGATACCAATGTTTTAATAGACGAGGTTTTGCTTAGTTGTATAGTTGCATCTTCAGATTTCAAATTCAGTTCAGTTTTTGATTTGTCATCAGCAAACAATGTGAATTTTTTTGAATTTACATTCAGGAATAATTTTGAATAATCAAAAGTATTAAAAGTGATATCATCTAACTGAAGTTCCTGAATAGCATAAATTACAGCATCGTTTTTAGCAATTACTTGTTTTAGCGAGCTGGTATAAGTAACGCGAACGATCAGTTTTTTGTAAATGGTACTTTCTTTTGAAGTATATAAACGAAGTACTTTTTCTCTTAAATCCATTCCGATAATATCATGTAAATTATCGTCGGCTTCAATTTTAATTTCGTTTTTTTCTCCTTTTTCCAGGTAAATTTCTAAGTTGTCATCGGCTTCAATACCATCAAATTCTCCTACCTCTTTTATTGACGTAGTTACGATTTTAGATCCTTTTATTTTTTCTCTTCTTTGAGCAAAAGTTAGCGTCGTAACCAATAATAATAGGAGTAAGGCTGTATTTTTTTTCATTAATTCTAGATTTGATTTTCACAAATATAAAAAAATCATCCACTTTCGATGAATGATTTTTTTATATTTAACAGATAAATAGCGTTTATCCCTGGCTGATACTTCCTCCTGAATTCGAAGTTCTCTCGATTGTTTTAGGCGTAGTGTCATAATTAATACTTCCTCCGCTGCTGGCCTCTGCTTTTAAACTTACTATTGGATGCACGCTTATGTTAGCACCGCTTGAAACATCTGCCTGAATATCATTCGCTAATAAGCTTTTGGCATGAACAGTAGATCCGCTTGAAGCTGAAGTTCTGATTTTTAAAGCTTTTCCTTCTAGTTTTATTGAGCTTCCGCTGCTGGATTGACTGGTAATATTGTCATATTCTACATTAAGATTCATTGAGGAAGCACTTGACGTTTCTAAATCAATATCCTGACCCTGAAGAATTCCTGTATTTGATACAGTTGCAGCACTTGAAGCTTCTAACTTGTCAATTTTTGGCATTTTTACCGTTACTTTTTTCTTTGTAACCCTGAACGAATTGTGATTTGATTTTATGATCAGTGTTCCGTTTTCTACTGTTGTGATAATTTCTTTCTGTATATTGTCGTCAGCTTCAACGATAATTTCAGTAGAATCAGATTGTATAATGACTAAATCGATCGCATTACTTACTGATACTTTAGTAAAATCTCCGTTAACGATTCTTTTTTCAGTCGTAACATTTCCGCTTCCTTCAATTGTATTCACGTTAAAGTTACATGAGGCAAACAATAGTGCTGTAATAGTTGCAATAAGGAATTTTGTAATATGAATGATTATTTTTATCATGGCTTAGTTAATTTTGATTATAACTCCGTTTTTGTCAGTGGTTAATCTGCCGTTGGTTTTTTTTCCGTTTAAAATTTCTTTTCCATTAATTTTAACCGATACTTCATTTATACTGTCATTTTCAATAACATTTTCTTCGTCTTGATCATTATCGTCGTTTTCTTCTGATGGGCAGTTCAGGCATTTAATTTTTGAACCTTCAACTTTGTAGTTGTAATTGCCGCTAAAGTGTAAGTTGAAAAAATCATTTTCTGAGTCGTCATAATCCTGTACAGATGCATCTGGTTTGAATAATTGACCTTCCGGCAGGTATAAATACACATCAACTTCCTGGCCTCTGAATTTGTTTTTTACATCTGTAAGGAAATAATTATCCAAAACTAAATGATTTCCGTTAAGCTGAAATTTGTAATTGATCTTCTCTGCTCTTTGTTTTGCTGAGATGAATGAATTTCCTCTTGCCGTTTTTTCTATCTGAATATAAGGAGCCGCTTCATCAGTACGCAAAACATGTAAACGAACATCATTTGAATAGATTAACTGATTGTTGGCCGAATCCTGTACAAATTCAAAATCTCTGTGGTGATTCAGGTCTTTTGCATAATAATCGTTGTATCTGAATTTCACAAACAAGGTGTCTTTTGGAGTAATATTAAGTATTTTTTTCTCTACTGTTTTATTATCGTATGAAATTTCAGTTGCTTGTTTGATTCCAATACTGATCGCAATAGCTACTGCAATGATCCAAATGGCTAACAAAGTATATTTCGTGATATTGCCAATTGATTTTAAGTTTGGAGATAACAATTTGAAACCTAAAAGTGTCAAAAAGAAAAACGGAATTCCAATGGCAAAGAACATTAATAAACCAAATGACCAGATTGGATAATCAGTAAAGTTTCCTGCTTCAACAAAGTTTTGCCACGGAAAATCAATAAAGATATTAGTTCCTAAAGTAAAAACTCCAATCAGTAACATGATCAAAATACTTAGTCCTGACATGATTAAGATTACGCCTAAAAATTTAGCGAAGATTTTAAAAACCGTCATAATAAAGTCTCCAAATGAACTACTTATTCTCTCAGCTCCCGACTTTACCTGGTTTCCCATTGCATCATAATCTGCATTTTTGAATTTATCAGACAAAGATTCAATTTCTTCACGAACCTTTTTTTCAATGTTCGAAATTGTAACCGGTTCTCCTGTCATCTCAAGTTTCTCTGAGGTTGTAACCGCTTCCGGAGTTACAATCCAAAGAACAAAATAAGCTAAAATTCCAGTTCCAAAACCTGCAAAAACAAATACTAAGAATAAGATTTTTATCCATACAGCGTCAATTCCAAAATAATGCCCCAAACCGGTTGCTACACCACCAATCATACCTTTTTCTTTGTCGCGGTATAATTTTTTATGTTTTCTTGTTCCGTAGTCATTAAAAGACTGATTTGTTCTTTCTTCGTCTTCAAGGATATAATCTTCAGGTTGTCCCATTACCGTAATCACTTCATCAACATCTTTCAGTCCAACAACATGTTTGTCGCTTTTTTGTTTCTCAATTAATAATTCAGAAACTCGCATTTCGATATCTTTAATGATTTCATCCTGACCGGAAGAATTGTTTAGAGATCGTTTTATAGCGTCAAAATAGCGTGTCAATTTTAAATATGCATCTTCATCAATGTGAAAGACCATACCGCCTAAGTTAATATTTACTGTTTTGTTCATGACTTATTGATTTTGATTGGTGATTAGATTTACGGCGTCAGACAATTCTGTCCAGGTACCGCTAAGTTCGTTTAAAAATGTTTGTCCTATTTCGGTTAATCCATAGTATTTTCGTGGTGGTCCTGAAGTCGATTCTTCCCATCGATAATTAAGCAAACCGTCGTTTTTCAGCCTGGTTAGAAGTGGGTAAACAGTTCCCTCAACAACTAGTAATTTTGCGTTTTTTAAAGTGTCTAATATTTCTGATGTGTATGCGTCTTTTTCTTTTAATACTGATAAGATGCAAAACTCAAGAACACCTTTGCGCATCTGTGCTTTTGTGTTTTCAATGTTCATAATTTCATTTTGTTTTTTTTAGATTGAACAATTCGTTTTTTGATTGATGATGATTGATGATTTTGATTGATGATTGATTCCGAAACGATTCTTGTTGATTGCCTGCAAAGTTTCGGCTATAACTTTTAATTTTTTATGTCACACTGAGCGAGTCAATTGTCAGGCTCAGCGGATTCGAAGTCTTACTTTATAAAAGGAATCGTAAGCGGATATTTATATAATTCTCCGTTTGAAGTTTTTATTGAAGCATAAATGACTAAAAAGAATTCAACAAATTTTAACAATCCAAAAAGTAAAACTGCTGTTGCTCCAATACTTAATAATGCAATGTTTCCTTGAAAATCAAAATTTCTGATGAAGAAATCTTCGTTGTTAAAAACAGCTTCTATTGGAAGATTTTGAAGAAAAACAGCAATAAAAATTGGAATTGCAATTAAAGCCAGAATCAAAGTATAAAGCAAAAGACTTAACTGAAAATTTAAAGTCTGCTTTCCGTTATAATTTACAAATTCTGATTTGTCTTTATAGCTCGTCCAGATTAGAATTGGGAAAATATAATTTCCAAACGGAATAATGTACTGGCTTAAAGTGCTTAAATGCGTGAACGTTGCAATGTTCTTTTCTGATGTTGTTTCCATGATGAGTGGTGTTGTTGTTTCCATGATTAAAAGTATATAGTATTTTCTTATGCAAATATATGGTCAAAAGACAGTATCTTGTTTTGCATAGTACCTAAAATTAACAAAGTTTTAACAAATTTAAAATTTATAAAACAGCTATAATGTATTGAAAACCATTCGGAATAACTGATTTTATTGGTGTTTTAGGAAAGTAATTGCAATATATTGTGCGTGCATAGTTTTTTTGTATTTTTACATAAAAAAATAAATATCATGACAATATCAGTTTCTAAACTCAACAAATTTGTATTATTCAAATTACCATCAGCATATATTTGCGGTGTTCGTGTAAAGGCAATCGACGAAGATAGATGCGTGGTAAGTGTCAAACACAGATGGATCAATCAAAACCCTTTCAACTCCATGTATTTTGCCGTTCAGGCAATGGCCGCAGAGTTAACGACAGGAGCTTTGGTGATTTCGCAAATTCAGCAAAGCGGAAAAAAAATCTCGATGCTGGTTGCCAATAACAAAGGAAACTTTACCAAAAAAGCTACCGGAAGAATATCATTTGTCTGCAACGACGGACATTTAATTGCCGACGCTATTAAACGAACAATAGAAACAGGCGAGGGACAAACCTTCTGGATGAAATCTATCGGAACAAATGAAGAAGGAGTTCAGGTTTCAGAAATGGATTTTGAATGGAGTGTTCGTTTAAAATAGTTTTAAAGTCTTTTGCCGCGAATTTCACGAATCAGCACGAATTAATTTTTTTAAATTGAACTTTAAAATTAGTGTCAATTCGTGAAATTCGTCGCAAAAAAATAGCCATAAAAAAAATGCCTCGAATATTTGAGGCATTTTACTTTTAACACATGTTGCCATTATTTTTTAGAGCAACATTTTTTGTCTTTTTTGTCTCCTGATTTTTTAGAACAGGATTCTTTCTTTTCTTTTTCCTTTTTAGGAGCTGGTTTTGTGTCTTGTGCTTGTACACCAATTGTAAATAAAGCGATGGTTAAAACGGCAAATACTTTTTTCATTTTTTATATAATTTAATTGTTAGGTACTTATTCTTTTTTGATTTTAATATAACGGCCTTTGTGCATTTTGAAAAGACGTATGTTGATAATCTTTTTGTAAAATGTAAAAGTTATTATTCTGAGTAATATTGAGAAACCCATTTTTCAAAATCAGTTTTGTACATTTTTTGTGCATTTTCTAAAATTGAATGTGCTTCATCTGCATTATCTACAGTATTCAGATTAAAGGTTTCTTTAAGCCATAATTTGTATTCCGCCAGACCTTCACTTTCTTCGTAATCTTCATCTTTATAAAAATAAACTTCTTCATGATCAACTGTAATTTCAGTATCAAAAGTTAGTAGCTGCATTAATTCGAAGATGTTTTTTGCTGTAACATGATAACCTCCTTCATCACCAAAAACGACTACTGGCAATTCGTTTAGAGATTTATTTTCGTCATTATTCCATATTGCATACATTGATCCCGAACAGTTTGCCTGTGCAAAAGGCATTAACTTGTCTAAAAAATCAGGATTTTCAGACCACGTCGCTATTCCTGATTTGTCATCTCTGAGTAAACCAAAACCCTGAGAGTAATTTTCGAATCCCAGTTCTTCGTTTATTTCTAGAAAAAGAACTAGCTCATCTGTAATCGAATCATTAAAATTCTTTTTAAATTTTTTTATTTTCATGATTTTGAATTGAAGACTATTAAATTTTAATAATGAATTTCAAATATAAAAGGTTCCATTCTTAAAATGAGCTTATTAAAATTAAAATTATATTAGAATAAGACAAATGTTAGATCTTAATAATTCAAATTGACGCCAAATCCGACTCCCATATCGCTGTCATAATGTGTTGTTATTCCAAAGTTTCTGGCAACGATATATTTTAAACCGGCCATATATTCTTTATCAGTATTCCACATTAAATTCATTCTTAAACGTCTGGAAAGCGGAATGTCTTTTCGTTCAAATTGTATTCTTACATTACCATCAGTATAAACTTCTACCTGAGCTTTTACAAGCATTGGCAAAGTATATTCCATACCGGCGCTAAAAACCGAACGATTGTCTTTGGTATTCTTTTGACCAAAGAGATTTTGTTCCTGCTCGTCCATTCCCATTTTTCTGTAACGCCAGTCGAAACCTATGAAAGGCATGAACCATTGCATTTTTCCAATATAGCGGCCAATATGGGTTTCGGTTTCATAACCATGTTTATCATTATACCCCAATCTCCATTCGGTTCCAATGCTCCAACGCGTGTTACCCAACATTGCTTCACCATCGTTTCCGTTTGTGGCAAAATCATTTTCGGCCATAAAGTGAAACATACGGTCGTCCATTTTTAGCATTTTGTCCGCCATTTTAGGATCATGAATCAACGGATTTGGTGCCGAATTTTCATAAGTAAAAATACGTCCCATTCCCGCCATCATGTGATACAAGATATGACAGTGAAAAAACCAGTCGCCATCTGCATTTGCCTGAAATTCGATCGTATCAGTTTCCATTGGCATAATATCAATGACATTTTTTAGCGGAGAATAATCACCATGTTCGTTCAAAATCCTGAAATCATGTCCGTGCAAATGCATTGGGTGGCGCATCATCGATCCGTTGTACAATACAATCCTGACGTTTTCTCCTTTTTTGATTAAGATTTTATCGGTTTCAGAAATTACTTTGTTGTCCAGACTCCAGACATAACGATTCATATTTCCTGATAATTCGAAACGTAATTCTTTTACAGGAGCGTCTTTTGGAAGCGTTGTTATGGTTGGTGATTTCAGCATTCCATAATTCAGCGTTGTGATTTCTGCAACTTCTGTAGTATCGTTCGACATTTTCATATCGTCCATTTTCATGCCTTCCATATTATGCATCGAATGATCTTCAGTTTTTGTACCTTCTTCTTCTCCGGAAATTTCAGGATACATTACCGCATTCATGTCCATTTTGTTTAGAGACATTTTCATTCCCATGTCATTCATTTCGCCGTTCATCTTCATCATATCATTCATCATTTTCATACCTTCAAAATATTTTAATTTCGGAAGATGTGAAACGGGTTGTTTGGTTCCTTCACCTAAAAATAAAGATGCTGATCCGGTTCGGTCTTCGGCTGTAGCCAGAAAAGCAAATGATTTTTTATCTTCAGGAATCGTAACTACAACATCATACGTTTCAGAAACGGCAATAATTAATCTGTCGACTTCTATAGGTTCAACATCATTACCGTCGCTGGCCACAACGGTTATTTTTCCGCCACCATACGTTAGCCAGAAATAGCTCGAAGCACCGCCGTTTGCAATTCGCAACCGGACTTTATCGCCTGGTTTAAATTGTGAAAGCTGCTCGTCATTTTTCCCGTTAATCAGGAATTTTTCATAATAAACATCACTGACATCCATGGCATTCATGCGTTTCCATTCGTTGGTGACTTTTGTCGAAAACTGACCATGCTTAATAGCTTCAACATAACTTTGAGTGGTTCCTTTTTTTATTGCAAACCAATCATTGGCGTTATGTAACATTCGTTGCACGTTCTCTGGTTTTAGATCTGTCCATTCGCTTAAAATGACAGGAACCGTTGGTAAATCATCAATTCCTTTTCTAAAAGTCGGGTCATCTTTCTTTTTGTTGATAATAAACAATCCATACAAACCAATTTGTTCCTGCAAACCGGAATGACTGTGGTACCAATAGGTTCCGTTCTGGATAATAGGAAAACTATATTTGTGCGTTGTTCCCGGTTTTATGGGCATTTGAGTCAAATACGGAACGCCGTCTTCTTTATTTGGTAAAAATAATCCGTGCCAATGCAGCGCAGTATCTTCTTTTTTTAAATCATTGTGCACGTAAATCTCCGCAATATCGCCTTCGGTAAAAGTCAATGTTGGCATGGGAATTTGTCCGTTAATCGTAAGAGCGCGTTTCTCTTTTCCTGAAAAATTGACAATCGTATCGCGAACATGTAAATCGTAACGAACGACTTTTTGAGCTTTTGCAGTAAAGGCGATCAAAAAGACAATAAGAATAGGATATCGTTTCATATTGATTTATTAAAGGTTTAAGCTTCGCAGTCTCAAAGCATTTACAATTACTGAAACAGAACTAAGGCTCATGGCAAGCGCTGCTAACATTGGCGAAAGCAAAATCCCGAACACAGGATATAAAATTCCAGCTGCAATGGGTACACCCAAAACGTTGTATATAAAGGCAAAAAACAGATTTTGTCTGATGTTTTTCATTACGTTGTAACTTAGTTTTTTAGCTTTTACAATTCCGTTTAAGTCCCCTTTTACAAGTGTTATTTTGGCACTTTCTATGGCAACATCCGTTCCGGTTCCCATTGCGATTCCTATATTGGCTTGCGCCAAAGCTGGCGCATCGTTGATTCCGTCACCGGCCATCGCGACGATTTTACCTTCGGCTTGCAAACGCTGAATTTCCTTTAGTTTATCTTCGGGAAGACAATCGGCTTTAAAAGAACTTAAGTGCAGATGATCTGCAACAGCTTTGGCCGTATTACCATTATCGCCCGTCATCATAATCACTTCAACACCTTGTTCGATTAATTCTTTGATGGCTTTTACGCTGTTTTCTTTGATGGCATCTGTAATCGTTACATAACCCAAAACAACTTTATCTATGGCGATATAAGAAACGGTTTTGCCCAGATTTTGTTCTGCAATAATCTTGTTTTCAATGTCCTCAGCTATCGAAGCGCCAACCTGAATCATTAGTTTTTTATTTCCCAAAGCGACTTTTGAGCTGTTCACCGTTCCTGTAACTCCTTTTCCGGCAACGGCTTCAAAGTCCGGAACATCAAGTATGGTCTGGTTTTTAGCTTTAGCATAATTAACAACGGCTTGCGCCAAAGGATGTTCGCTATGCTGGTTGAGAGAAGCAATATTTTGCAGTAAGAGATTTTCATTTTGATTATCGGCATAGATTTTTTCTACAGAAGGTTTTCCCTCCGTAATCGTTCCGGTTTTATCCGTAATCAAAACATCTATTTTGCTAATGTTTTCCAGTGCTTCGGCATTTTTTATCAGGATTCCGGCTTGCGCTCCTTTACCTACACCCACCATTACAGACATTGGCGTTGCTAATCCTAAAGCACAAGGGCAAGCAATAATCAGTACGGCAATTGCATTTATTAATCCGTAGATATAAGCCGGTTCCGGACCAAATTTTGCCCAGACAATAAAGGTGATAATAGAGATGATTACGACAGTTGGAACAAAATATTTTGCCACACGATCAGCTAATTTCTGAATTGGAGCCCTGGAACGGCTTGCATCATTAACCATCTGTATAATTTGTGAAAGCAAAGTTTCTGAACCCACTTTTTCAGCAATCATTACAAATGATTTTGTTCCGTTTATGGTTCCCGCAATGACAGTATCGCCTGCTTTTTTATCAACCGGAATAGGTTCTCCGGTAATCATGGCTTCGTCGATATTGCTTTCTCCGGTAGTGATTTTTCCGTCTACCGGAATTTTTTCTCCGGGTTTTACACGAAGCAAATCTCCTTTTTTTATGTTATGAATCGAAATTACCTTATCAGTTCCGTCTTCGACCAAAGTGGCTTCTGTTGGAGCAAGTTTTAATAATGCTTTTATGGCTCCATTCGTTTGTCCGTGTGCTTTGGCTTCTAATAACTGGCCTAATAAAACCAATGTGATAATTACCGTTGCCGCTTCAAAATAAAGATGAATGGTGCCGTGATGTGATTTGAATTCAGACGGAAAAAGATCAGGAAAGAACATTCCCGCAATACTAAATAAAAACGCAACACCTGTTCCGATCCCAATTAAAGTGAACATGTTTAAGTTCAAGGTAATAATCGATTTCCAGGCGCGGACAAAAAACATCCATCCGGCATAAAAAAGTACCGGAATCGAAAATAAGAACTGAACCCAATTCCAGTTTTCAATAGACATTATTTTAAAAAGAGGATTATTCGGAATCATTTCTGACATCGAGATAATAAAGATCGGAAGCGTAAATAATACGGCAATCTTCATTTTCTTTAATAAATCAGTGTAGGTTTTATTTTCTTCCGATTCAGAAGCCTGCATTGGCACTAAATCCATGCCGCAAATGGGGCAGTCGCCCGGCTCGTCCGAAATAATTTCCGGATGCATCGGGCAGGTAAATTGCGTATTGTTTATGGCGGCTTGTGGCACAAGATCCATTCCGCAAACCGGACAGTCTCCTGGTTTGTTATAAGTTTTGTCGCCTTCGCAATGCATCGGACAATAATAAATTCCGCTTGTATTCTGTTGATGTGCTACAGGCTGGGCTTTGTTGTGTTGGTCATGATTTTCCTTTTTTTGACTTGAACAACAAGATGAAACAGGAGTTTTTGAAACATTTTTAGATGAAGTCATCTCAATAGTATAGCTTCCGGCCGCAGATAAAACTTCCTGAAGCTTTTCAGTTGCAACATGTTTTAGCATGGTAATCGTTGCCAATGGAGGATCTAATTTTACTTCGGCCTGAATTCCTTCTATCGTATTCAACGTTTTTTCGACTTTTTTACGACAGCCATCGCAAGACATTCCTGAAATTATATAGTGATGAGTCATTGTTTATGTTTTTTAAGTATTACAATGCAAAGTTGAGAAGTAACGATTACTTCGGGTTGTATAATTTTGAGAATGATTTGTAAGATTTATAAATTCTCAATTTTTAAAGTAAAGAAGTAATTGAATTTGAGTGTTATACAAAAATAATGATATTTTTACTTAAAGAATTACGTTGTACTAAAACAGCACGGTTTTTGTGTTTTTGTAGTATAAATAAAAAAGACAGATTGCTATATAGAGTAAAAGAAGAAATTGTAACCGTTGTTGTGATTTCGGCAATGGGACATTACTCAGATAAATAGAAAACGTGCTAAATTTTAGCACGTTTTTTTATAGTAAAAATTTGATTTATAAATTCTCAATCTCAATACGTTTTTTATCTTTCAATTGCTTGAAGTAAGTAGGCGTAAATCCTGTGATTTTCTTGAACTGATTACTTAAGTGTGCTACATTGCTGTAGTTTAGCATATCAGCAATTTCGCTTAACGAAAGTTCATTATAATTAAGAAGCTCTTTTACTCTCTCAATTTTCTGACTGATAAAATACTTTTCGATCGTATTATTTTCAATTTCCGAGAAAAGATTGCTAAGTGTACTATAATCCTGATTGATGTTTTTGACTAAATAATCAGACAAGTTGATTTTAAGCTCGTTGTTTTTATGATGAACCAGATCAACAATCAGATTTTTTATTTTTTCAATGGTTTTACTCTTTTTATCATCAATAAAATCAAAACCCAAATCTTGTAAGTTTTTAAGCAAAACTTCTTTTTGATTGTCTGTAATAGCATCTTGAAGTTCAATTTCTCCCAATTCTACAGAGATAGTCTGAAGTCCGAGTTTATCCAACTCAGACTTCACAACCATTTTACAGCGACCACACACCATATTCTTGATGTAGAGCGTCATATTTATTTGATGGTTTCTACCACGTTTCCGCAAGTCAGCATCGAAGAACCATAATACGGATTCTTAACTGCTTTTTCTTTACTTAACCAGTCTGCATCAGCCATTGGGCAATATTGTTTGTAAACAGCCACATCAGATTTAGAAACCTTAATTAAGTCGTATGTGTTTTTTGAAAGGGATTTGAAAGTCTCTCGTTGCTTTTTAAGATCCGTTGTATTCGAAATACTTTTAGCATCAGCGGTTAGTTTTTTTACCACTTTCATCCATGCAGTGTGTTCAGTAGTTTTTAATTTATCCATTTTTATAGCCGTAATGGCAGCCAGTAAATCTGTGGCTTTCGCCGAAGTTAGCTTGGCATCACTTTTAATCAAAGCATCTTTTACGGTAAAATAAGCATCATAAACAGATTGGAGCTGACTTGAATCCGCAACCTCGATTATAGTTGTTTCTGTTTTGATTGTATTTGCCTGAGCAAAATTTGCAGTAAATACGAATGTAATTGCTGCTGCTATCGTTGAAATTGATTTTTTCATTGTATGTGTTTTTATAGTTATAGAGATTATAAATCTTTCTCTAAGTTAAATAATTCTAATTTAAAGTTTTTATTGTGGAGACAGCTCCGTAAAATTACAGTCCTGAAGTTTTTAGAATATAATTTGTTTTTTTTCTTTGAGCCTTGTTGCCTTTGTGATAAAACCCAATTATGGCTGTCAGAAATCAGAATTATTTTATTTTTGGCGGTAACCAGATCGAAGTAAAACCATCCGAAATAGCAAGGTTTTTATAATAAGGAGTTGCTTTTTCAAAAGAGAAATTGAATAGATTATTATCGAATTCAAATTCATTTAGAGTTACTAGACTATATTGTAATCCAGAAGTGGTGCAGCCGGAATGATCACATTTTCCGTTGCAACCGTGCGGGTCTTTCTTAGAGTCGTGACTTTTTTTGCAACAGTCTTTTTGGCAAGAATCAGCAGTATCCTTTTTTGAAATTGATTTCTTTTCACACGAAGTTTTTTCTTTGACTTTTCCACATGCATAACCCGTATTTGACATCATAAAGAAGCCAAGGGTTAAAAAGAGAAATAATATGTGGATTTTTTTAGTCAATGAAAAAGCTATTTAACAATACAAATTTAAAGTTTTTTTTTAACAGCCGCTATTTATTTAAGATTTCGAATGTTATGTTTTTTTGAACTCAGTTGGTTTCATGTTTTTTCTCTTTTTAAAATAATTCGATAAGTGACTTTCGTCTGTAAAACCAAACTCATACGCAATTTGTTTAATTGGCAACTGATTGTTATGGATTCTTTTTTCAATCAAAGTCGTTCTCAAATTATGAATATAATCGCGGTAACTAATTGTGAAAGTCCTTTTGAAGTAAGCGCTAAAATACGTTTCGGCAATATTAAAATGATTGGCGATCACCTTTATCTGAACCAGTTTTGGCTGGTAAATATTCTGATGGATATAAGAGGTGATCTGTTCATTATCGATAGAATTTCCTTTCACGACAAGATTCATACCGCGCATGGTTTCTTTAATTAATCCAAAAATCGAAAGAATCTGATAAAATACAATAGGGGAGGTCGAGACATCTGTTTTACAATTATAAGCTGCAATGTTTTCGATCGTGTTTTTTAATATTGTCTTACAGGGATCATCCAGTTTTAAAACTGTTTCTTTGAGTGTTTTATCACGCATGAAACTCTCCGGAGTGTGAATTAAAAATTCATCGCAGGTAAGGTTTTGCTTCGAGTTGAAATAATTGTCAGTAAACTTAATATAGAAAAATCGGGTTGATTTTTTAATATCAAAATAATGCTCGTCTTCCGGTGAAATCACAAAAAGATCACCTGACTTGTAGGGCAATAAGTTGTTGTTCAGATGATGAACTCCGCTGCCTTTTTTGATGTAAATGATTTCATAATAGGTATGCGTGTGTGGCGGAAGGTGAAATTTTTCATCTTCAAATTCATCAATGACCAGAGTTTTGAATTGATTTAATTTCGGCATAACTTAAATTTACAAGTTTATGTCGCAAATGTACAATTTATTTTAAGCACAATCGTCTTAAATTTGCACCATAGAAAATCTATTCCTTTCTTGTAAAAACAAATGAAAAAAAGTCTTATTGCACTCTCATTAGGAGGTTTAACAATCGGTATTACCGAATTTGTTATGATGGGTTTGTTACCGGATATTGCCTCAGATATGAAAGTTTCGATTCCCGTTGCGGGATATTTAATCTCTGCCTATGCACTGGGCGTTGTTATTGGTGCTCCCTTATTAGTGATCTTAGGGAGAAATTTTGCTCCTAAAAAAATGCTTTTGATATTAGCCTTGATGTTAACGGTTTTTAATGCGCTTTCGATTATTGCCCCTACTTATAATTTTTTATTCGCATCTAGATTTCTGTCCGGATTACCACACGGAGCTTTTTTTGGCGTTGGCGCTGTAGTGGCCAGTCGTTTGGCTGATAAAGGAAAAGAAGCTCAGGCAATTGCGATTATGTTTTCCGGTTTAACACTAGCCAATTTAATAGGCGTACCAATAGGTACTTATATAGGACACCATTTTATATGGCGTTATACTTTTATATTAATAGGAGCAGTTGGTTTACTTACGTTTTTGTTTATTTCTTTATGGATGCCCAATCTTGATAAGGGTGAGACTGTAAATATGAAAACACAATTGCAGTTTTTTAAGAAAACCGAGGCCTGGTTAATCATCGGAATCACCGCCATAGGATTTGGAGGTTTATTTGCCTGGATCAGTTATATAGCTCCTTTATTAATAAATGTTTCAAAATTCTCTGCTGAAGATGTTTCGTATATATTGATTCTTGCCGGTTTGGGAATGGTAGTTGGAAACTTTTTAGGAGGTAAACTGGCAGATAAATATTCGCCGGCTCCTACCGTACTGGCCTTATTATTTGTGATGTCGATAGATTTGATTTTGGTTTATCTGTTTTCATCTAATCAATACGTTTCGTTATTTCTGACCTTCCTGACAGGTGCTATTTCTTTCTCTGTTATCGCACCAATTCAGATGTTGATGATTCGAACTGCTAAAGATGCTGAAATGATTGCTTCGGCAGCATTGCAGGGAAGCTTTAATATTGGGAATGCTTTAGGTGCCTTTTTAGGCGGATTGCCTCTGGCTGCAGGATATAGTTATGCTTCACCAAACCTTATTGGGGTTGCAATGGCTATTTTAGGTATGATCATCACTTTTGTATTAATGCAAAAGCATAAAAGTGCTTTACAGTTACAGCGTGCATAATCGCTAACTACTTCTTTAAAAAATAGAAAGCCCTTAAACGATTTTTGTTTAAGGGCTTTTTTATGCCCTGTTCTAACTTTTTTTAGTATAAAGTTTTAAAGACAGACCAATGAAAGAATATTTTGTAGGAATAGTATTGTTTTATTGTGCGCTTTAGGTTCAGTGATTTCCCAAATTATTAAAATTTGCAATAAGATTATTGTAAATTTTCCTATTATTAAATGTTAAAAATACACTTACTAATATTGCAATTACTTTTAGTGTAATCGATTGTTTTTATTCGGAAATCGCAACAATTTTAGAAATATTAAAAATATATTTAATATTTATTTGCAACTTAAATTACACATGTCGTATAAAAAAGTGCTTTTATTTTTGGTTTTTTATTTTTTTTAGGAAATTTTTATGAGTTTTGATTTTTTGTGTCAAAAAAATATTTATGTTTGTGTAATCGATTACAACTTTTTTTAAAAGACAAAAAATAAGTTCATTAAAATGACTTTAATAGCTATAATCCCTTAGCATTGTTGGATAAATGAATTTTTAGCTGTAACAGAAAAGTTGAAAGAGTAAACTTTAAATGATCACAAAAAACCACTTAAACTAAAAACTAATTAATAACTTAAACAATTAACCATGAATTTTAAAGATTTATTTAACAAGGGAGCAAATGGTTGCTTTGCAGTTGTTTTCTTATTGTGTTTACTGACGAGCCATCAAATGAGTGCGCAGAGCGTAACACTTGAGGGAACTGTTAAGGACGCTGCGGGACTGACTTTACCTGGTGTTAATATATTAGAAAAAGGAACCAAAAACGGAACTTCGACAGATTTTGACGGGCATTACAAAATAAAGCTTAGCAGTTCAAAAGCGGTATTGACCTACTCTTTTATAGGTTTTAAAACCAAAGAGATAGCCGTTGACGGAAAAACTAAAGTTGATGTTGTTTTATCTGAAGATTCAAATACACTAAATGAAGTTGTAGTTGTTGGATACGGAACAGTGAAAAAAAGCGACTTAACAGGAGCTGTATCGACTATTTCGGGTAATGATTTGAAAAAGGTTCCGGTAGCGAATGTTGCTGAAGCCTTAACAGGTCGTATTGCAGGTGTACAGGTAAGCTCATCAGAGGGGTCACCGGATGCAGATATAAAAATCAGAGTTCGTGGAGGTGGTTCTCTTACTCAGGATGCTTCGCCTTTGATTATCGTAGATGGATTTCCGGTAAACAGTATGAATGATATTTCTTCATCTGATATTGACTCAATGACAGTTTTAAAAGATGCTGCTTCAACTGCAATATACGGATCACGTGGTGCAAACGGGGTAATTCTTATCACAACAAAACGTGGAAAAGATGGTAAAATGGCAGTAAGTTTTAACATGTTCTATGGTATGAAAACCATGGCGAATCAAATTGATGTTTTGTCACCGGATGATTATACGAAGTGGCAATACGAATATGCTTTACTGTCACAAACAGGGACAAAAGTAGCTTCTGATCCAACTTCTTACACGAAGTATTTTGGAAATTGGCAGGATCAGGATATGTACAAAGGTCTAAAGGGTGATGATTGGCAAAAGCAGATTTTCGGACGCAGAGGAGAGGTGCAAAGCCGTGATTTAGGAATTAGAGGAGGAAGTAATAAGGTTAATTATAATTTTAATTATGCTCATTACGATGAAAAGGCCATTATGATAGGTTCAAACTATAAAAGAAATAACCTTTCCCTGGCTTTAAATAGTAAAATAAGTGATAAGGTTGATGTTGGTTTTACAGTGCGTTATTCAGATACTGAGATTGATGGTGGAGGTGTAAATGAACAAAACGAAAAATCTTCTTCAGATTCACGTATGCGTACGATTGTTGGTTATGCACCAATTCCAGTCTCAGGTTTGACCTCTGAAGATGTTTCCGGAGATGGCTCAGACGTATTGATAAATCCTTTGAGATCAATTTCTGATAATAATCGCCAGCAATTTCGTAAGAACTTTAATATGTTAGGAAGTTTTGGATGGGAGATTATAGACAATTTAAAATTGAAAGTAGATTTAGGTCTTGATAATTTCAATACTTTAGATTATCGTTATTATGGACGTAGCACTTACTATGTGGCAAATGCTCCAATTGGTACATTACAGGGTAAGCCGGCAATGATTATGTCAAATGGTAATGATAAACGTTTTAGAAATGCTAACACGTTAAATTATGATTTCAAAAAAATAATGGGTGCTAACCATCATTTGAATGTTCTTCTTGGACAAGAAAGTATTACATATACTTCAAATACATTAACTAATACCATTCACGGATATCCTAACTTTTTTGATTTTAATCAGGCAAAAACATTAACAACACAAGGAACTCCGCAAGCAGTAGATAATTATTACAGCCCTGAAGATAAATTATTATCATTTTTCGGACGTGCCAATTATGACTACAAAAATCGTTACATATTCTCAGCCACATTTCGTGCAGATGGTTCAAGTAAATTTTCAGAAGACAATCGTTGGGGATATTTCCCGGCTTTTGCAGCAGGTTGGAAAATTTCTGAAGAGAGTTTCCTGAAAGATGCAAGCTGGATAGATCTTCTTAAAGTAAGAGCTAGTTATGGTGAGGCGGGAAATAATAATATACCTGTTGGACAGCAAATTCAAATTTTTCAATCTACACCAACAACCTGGATCAATGGAGTTACCAGTGTTTGGGCACCTTCAAAAACAATGCCTAATCCGGATCTGAAATGGGAAACAACAGTAACTCAGAATGTTGGTTTGGATTTTGGATTTTTCAAAAATCGCTTAAGTGGTAATTTTGATGTGTATAAAAATATTACCAGTGATTTGTTAATTAATTTTCCAGTTGCGGGTTCAGGATATGATTTTCAATACCGTAACATGGGAGAAACACAAAATACAGGTTTCGAGGCTACTATAAATGTTGTAGCTATTGACAAAGCCAAATACGGATTGAACTTTTCATTCAATATGGGAATAAACAAGAATAAAATTAACTCACTAGGTGTGATGAATAATTTTGGACAGGCTACAGGTTGGGCTTCTTCACAAATTGGAGATGATTATCTAATAGCGGTTGGTTCTTCTCTGGGGACTATGTATGGTTATAAGAATGACGGAAGATATGAAGTTTCGGACTTTGATTATGTTGGAGGAAAGTATGTCTTAAAAACCGGGGTAATTCCTACTGCTACTACTTTAGTGGGAGACGGAAGTTCTCTTAAGCCTGGTGACATGAAGCTGAAAGATGTGAATGGAGATGGTAAAGTTGACCTAAACGATAAAACAGTTATTGGTAATGTTAATCCTAAAAGTTCAGGTGGGTTTGTGATCAACGGAAATGCATATGGATTTGATTTAATGGCAGCTTTTAACTGGAGTATTGGTAATGAAATATATAATGCTGATAAAATTGAATTTTCGACAGCTACTGCTTCAGGGCAGTACAAAAATCTAAATTCTACTATGGCTGACGGAAACAGATGGACGAATCTTGATCCTGTTTCAGGTCAGTTAGTAACAGATCCGGTTGCATTAACAGCTCTTAACGCGAATACGACGATGTGGTCTCCTTATATGAGAAGCGCCATATTTACTGATTGGGCAGTTGAGGATGCATCGTTTTTAAGATTGAATACTTTAACATTGGGGTATACAGCCCCTCAGATGTTTACCTCTAAACTTGGAGTTTCTAAATTGAGATTCTATCTGACTGCAAGCAATGTTTTTGTTTGGACTAACTATTCGGGTTCTGATCCGGAAGTTTCAACGAGAAGAAAAAATCCATTGACACCAGGGGTTGATTCTAGTCCTTATCCAAGAAGCAGACAAATGGTTTTTGGAATGAATCTTAATTTCTAATTTTAAATTATCACAAAATGAAACATAAATTAATAATAGCAGGATTGATAATTTCGAGTTTATTCAGTTCTTGCCAGCAATTTGAAGACGACTATTTAGATACAGATGCTCCATCGACATTAGATCCGTCTGTAATTTTCTCTGCAGCTGAACTTGCAAAAGGGGCCGTTGATGGAATTAAAGTACCGTTTGCTGAGACAAACTCTTACAGAGGACGTTTCTTACCTTATTATGGTTTAAATACAGATACAGAGTGGTATAATGCTTCTCAAACAGCAGGAGATAAGGCAGATTTGTGTGTTTATGATGCAAAGCCGGGGAATACGGAGATGAATACTACCACTAATGCTTACGCAATGATGTTTGCGGGTATTGAGCGTGCCAATGTTTGTATTAAGGGTATACGTCAATATGGAAATCCTTTGCCGGGAACAGAAATGGGACAGCTATTAGGAGAAGCTTTGACACTAAGAGCTATTTACTATGCTGATTTAATTAAGGCATGGGGAGATGTTCCGGCTCGTTTTGAACCTATTACTACTGCTACTTTATATTTGCCTAAATCAAGCAGGGATATTCTTTACAAACAATTAATTGCAGATTTAGGAGAAGCAGCAACATTGGTCGCATGGCCTAACGAGACTACTTTTACAAGTACCGTAGAACATATTAATAAGGCTTTTGTAAAAGGATTTAGAGCACGTTTGGCCTTGGCTGCAAGTGGTTATCAACAATATCCTGATGCAGTAAGAAGAAGTAATGATCCGGAACTTTCGGTAGCTAATATGTATGCATTGGCATTAAAAGAATCTCGCGAAGTAATTCAAAGTGGTTCTGCTCGTTTAGAATCTACTTTTGAGGGACTATGGAGAAAATACAATCAGGAAAATACTACTGCCGGAGGAGAATCTCTCTGGGAACTTCCTTTTGCTGATGGTCGTGGGCGTATGTTATTTACCTTTGCAGTAAAGCATACTTCTGTTAGTGATCAATTTCAGGCTAATGGTGCCAATCGTGGTGGTGTAGCTGGTCCATTACCATTTGTTTTTTACGATTATGATCCAACAGATTTACGTAGAGATGTTACGTGCGTACCTTATAAATGGGGTACTGCTGTAGCTGCAGCTCCATTTCCTATTGCTAAACAAGAGTTGGGGACTTTAGATACTTGGTACTTTGGTAAATACCGTTATGAATGGATGACACGCAGAGTTACTTCCGACAATGATGATGGAGTTAATAAAATGTACATGCGTTATGCTGAGGTACTTCTTATTGCCGCAGAAACAGCAAACGAATTAGAAGGACCCGGAGCAGCAATGCCATATTTGAAAGAAATTAGAAGAAGATCATTTCCTGTAGCAGCTCAGACTGAAAAAGTAGAGAACTATGTAAACAATTTAGGTAGTAAAGAAAGAATGTTTAATGCTCTTGTTGAAGAGAATAAATTTGAGTTTACCGGAGAAATGGAGCGCAAGCAAAATTTAATTCGTTGGAATTTGCTGAAAGCAAAATTAGATGAGGCAAAACAAAAAATGACAGAGTTATCAACTCGCTCAGGTCAATATGCCGATGTACCAGCAACTTTGTACTATAAATATAAAGCAGATAATGTGTCTCTTGATATCTACGGATTAAACAGAGGAGAAACAACAAATCCGGGAGTAACCTATACTGCTCTTGCCTGGACATGGACAGGTACAACAGCAGATGCTAAAATTGCATCGCTGTATAAACCGGGAGTTAACCCTGATAACAGACAATTCTGGCCAATATGGCAAGTGTTTATTGATGGAAGTAATGGACAATTAAAAAATGATTTTGGTTATTAAATCTTTAAAAATTAATAATAAATTATAAGTTATTATGATGAAAACAAAATATATATTTATAGGATTAATAGCCACAATACTTCTTGCAATTGGAGTTTCAGGTTGCGAAAGTTATAACGAAGAGCTATTAGACAATATAGGAAATACAAGAGAATTTTCTCCAATTGGCTTTAAAGCCATCATTAGAAACAAAACTGCAGTTGAATTAAATTGGACTTTTAAAGAAGATGAAACTGCAGATCATTATGTAGTAGAATTTAGTGCAGATGATCCGGATTTTAAAGTGATTTATAAAACATTACAAGTTACGGCATCTCAATTGCCATTAACAGTACAGCTAGAAGGAGAAACTACTTATTCTATAAGAGTAAAAGCTGTAAGTGCTGCTGGTATTGCAGATTCTAAATGGTCGGTTACCACAGCTACTACTGCATCTGAACAGATAATGTATGCTATTCAGGATGCTGATATTGATTCAAAAGTGGCTATTTTAAGATGGATTCCAGAGAGCAATGTTACTCAAATTACTGTAGTTCCGGGAAATATTACGCACACGATAACTCCTGCGGAAAAAATTGCCGGAGTTGCTACTATAACAGGACTTACGGGTGATACAGCTTATACGGCTACTTTATTGAATGGAACTAAAACAAGAGGGACAGCAGTATTTACCTCTGCTGTTGATCTAAGTACAGGTACCGTAGTTAATCCTGAAGATAATTTAAATGCAATCATAACTCAGGCAGCGCCAGGTGCAAAACTATACTTAATGCCTGGAAGTTATAAAGCCTATGTTGGTGATATAGTATTAACCAAGCCAGTTACCATTAGAGGAGCTAAAAGATATGCCAGACCATTAGTAAACGTAACTTTTACTGCGGCTGCGGGGGCTTCTGCTGTAAGTTTGATAGATTTAGATTTAGATGGTACAGGAATTACCAATGCATCACTTCTGACTGTTAGCGGAGCTTCAAGTATATACAATGATATTTTGATAAGCGGTTGTAGAGTTCATGATTATTCACGTGCTTTAATCTCTGCAAATGCAAGCAATACAAAAGTAAAATCTTTTGTAGTAGACAATAGTATTGTTACAAATGTGAATACAAATGTAGGTGCAGATTTTGTTGATTTCAGAAATACATATGTTGCTGAAATCATTCTTAAAAACAGCACATTTAATAACTGTTCAACAGCTCGTGATTTTGTTAGGGTTGATGCTGTTTTGCCAGCTAACGGTGGTTTCTCTGGTACAGGTTTAAATACGAATGTATTAATTGATAAATGTACTTTGTACAAAGTGTCTACTACAGCAGCACCAAAAAGAATATTGTACCTTCGTTTTAGTGCTAATACCTCAACAGTAAGCAATACTTTGATTGCTGAGACTACTGCAATTTATACCAATCAGGCGACTACGACAGCACCAGGATTTAGTATGACCTATTATAGCAATGCACCAGGTTTTATGGACGCAACGATTCCTTTAAATAAAGTTGATGCTACGGGAGTTTCTGTAAATCCACAGTTTACAAATGCTGCAGCAGGTGATTTTACAATTGGTAATCAAAATTTAAAAGATAATGCAATTGGAGATCCTCGTTGGATTAAATAAGAAATTTTTATAGAGTTAGTTAAAAAGGGATGCAGTTCAAAAAACTGTATCCCTTTTTTTATACAACTAAATGCTGTTATTGAGTATCAATACTATTCACAACTTCGATAAAGGTTTTAGCAAAAATGAAATCCGTTTAGATCTGTAAAAATCCGTGTGCCATTTTAGCAGAATTCTTATTCAATATTGAAATCAAATTTTTCCAGCAAACCGGCAAGCGCCGCATGCGAAACTTTTGTTCCTTTAATTTTATTTTCTGAAGGATCAAAAGTGTAATTTCTGGAAGAACGAAAATCTGTTTTCTCCAAAATACAATCCTGAAAAGTAGCATTGGCAAGGTCACAGTTTTTAAAAACAGCCAAAGACAAATCACTATTCGAGAAATCGACATCTTTAAGAGAGCAATCAATGAAGTTGGTTTTCTTCAGTTTTTTATAAATAAAAGTGGAGTAATCCAGAAGGCAATCCTGAAAATTCATTGAAAACAAGAAGCTGTTACTGGCACTAAAATCAAGTCCCATTAATTTACAACCCATAAAATTGATGTTTTTTAGGCCTGTACCTTTTAAGACAGAAAGCGAAAGATTGCAGTTTTTGAACGTACAGTCTAAAAAATCGATATAACTGAAATCACTTTTAGAGAAATTACAATTGATGAATTCGCAGTTTATAAATTCGTTGTCAGACAACTTCTGATCAGAATAATCAATAGTGTCAAAAGTTTTGTTCTGGTGCAGTGCAGCTTCCATATTAATAAGTTGAGGTTTGAAAGAAGATTTTTAAGAGCAATTTATTCTAATTCGACACAATCGAAGACTTCGTTTTTTAACACCATTTCGTTTACTTCAGAGTCGCAGTCAATCCTTAAAATATTATCACAATCTTCAAGATCAAAATTCCATAAAGCGTTTGGTAACAATTCGTCAAGTAGTGAACTGGCGAACTCTAATTTCGATTTTGTATCAACGGAAGTTTTAAAAACATAAATCATAATTTGCTATTTTTTACACGGCAAATTTCAACAAATGCTTTTTGAGTTGATAGGATTTTGCAAGCAATAATTAGGACTTATCAATCAATTTTCGGTATTGAATAGGGGTCATGCCTTCATTTTTTTTGAAAAAACGACTAAAGTAAGAATGATCCTCATGTCCTACCTGCATGGCAATTTCGCTTATAGAAAGTGACGTTTGAAAGAGTAAATATTTAGCCTCTAATAAAATGGTTTCGTCAATCCATGAAGCAGCAGTTTTGTTTGTGACAGCCTTAACAGATTTGTTTAAATGATTGGGTGTCACATTGAGTAAAGAGGCATAATAATTAACCTGATGGTAGGTTTTGATATTCTGATGAATTAATTCTCTGAATTTACTGGTAAGAATTTCTGCTGCCGAGAGGTTTTTAGCAGCTTTTACCGTATTTTTATTCATTTCATAAAACAGGGCAATCAAATACGCCTGTACAATATTGAGATTGGCGGTTTCAGTTTCTGAATACTCTGTTTGCAGCCGATTCAAAATCGTGATAATGGATGCTGCATCATTGGCTGATAAACTAACTTTTGGATTTCCGGATATTTTTAAAAAATCAAAATCATTCAATATTTCACGATTGGCATATTTTCCAATTAAAATATCAGGATGAAATTGGCACACATAACCGGTATGGGAGTTATTAATGTTTTTTATTGAAAAAACCTGACCCGCCGGTACCACAATAACTTCATTAGAAACAGTTTGATATTCCTGGTATCCTACTTTCATGGTATGACTGCCAGATGTAATAAAAAGCAAAGTATGGCAACTGTGTTTAGAAGGAGGAACGGGATATTGTAAACCCATTATTTCATCCATTTGTAAACAAAAAAAGTGATCTGAATTGGATTTAAAAAGCAAATGTACAGGATTATCCTCGCCCAAAAATTTCTCCCGGAATCCTTTTGCTTCATAAGTTTTTACCTTTTCGACTGTCTTGCTTTTCATGGTATTAATAATACAATCTAAAATCGAGTAATTTGCATAAAGCATAATGTTTTTGGTACAATTCTTCGACCACTTCGGTAATGTCGTCATTGTCCTGATACAGGCTAAAAAAAGCTTTATCTATAGTGCTGCAGCTTGCAATTTTATTATAGGTAGATCCATAACCTGAGATCGCCCGCGCGCCAGTGATATCCAGAAAATATTGCGCCTCTTCGTTGTTGAGGTCCAGAACTTTTAAATTTGCAAAATGTATAATTTTTCCTTTCATTTTTCCTTCAAAAAGTTCCGCTATTTCTTCTAAACTATAGTAATAATCATGAAGGCATATCGTATTGGCTTCACCCGGCATTACCAGATAAATGATTTCATAATCTTTAAAATTATGATCTTCATAAAGTAGCACATTCAGGCTTTCTTCCAGGCCTTCAATCGTATCGCAGGTTTTATAAATACTGGCAATACCCTGATCAATAGCAATTTCTTCCAGGTTTTTGACTACTAGAGTTTCTCTGTCATCGTCTACGTCTGGAACACCTTCGAGGCAGAAGATGAATTTTTCGTAATCCATACCATTATGTTTTCCGGTTGCTGATAAAACCTTATTTTTCCTTTCTTACAAAAGTATTTTTTATTGTTGAAAAACTGCTATCCGAAAAGTTTTTTAACGCATTTTTGACATTGAAGAAATAATCAGCTATTTGCTTTTACTATAAACACAATCTTTGATAGGAAGGAGTAGGAGTCTTCACAAGTAAAACTGTAAGGAAATTATATTTGGTGTTGATTTAACGCGGGATTGTTTCTTCGTGGTATAAAAAAAGAGGT
Organism: Flavobacterium frigidimaris; assembly: GCA_900129595.1. GTDB lineage: Bacteria > Bacteroidota > Bacteroidia > Flavobacteriales > Flavobacteriaceae > Flavobacterium > Flavobacterium frigidimaris. Next base: position 26,860 of record FQWG01000006.1, read on the forward strand.
TGTTGCTAGTGGTGACCTTTAAAAATAAAGTTATTAATTTTTAATCTGCTCTATTTAAAACTAATAATTTTTGCCACCATTTTGGTGCTGTTTTTTTTAAACTTTCAGAATAGTTAATCAGGCTGGTATCTTTTTTATTTCCGCATGCGGCGCAAAAAGAAGCTTTGGGAGTTCGGTAAGGTTTAGAACAATTTTCGCATGCTGATCCGTATAATTCAATTCTGTGATGCATGATAGCATTAGGATTTGTTTCTTCAAATCCTGTTAAATCTTTGTAATAATCAAGTAAGTCTTTGAAACGTTTCTTTCTTGTCATGCTGCATTTTCCCGTTTCAAAACCATTGCGATATAATTTGGATGCTATTTTATATTCCTCTTCATCAAGCATAGGAACTTCCATTTTACAACGCCAACACCAAAGATTTTTCATGATCTATCTTTTTAGGTTTAAAAGGTCTAAAGAATTATTTTGAATTAAATGTCTTGCTAATTTAAAAGAGTGTATTGAGATTGACTTACGGTTTTTCACATTTTGAAAACAAAAATCGTTTTTTTAATAATGATGGTATTGCGTATAAATACCTGATTTTTAATTAAAAGGAAATAAAAAAAAGCGAATTAGTCAGTGCTAATCCGCTTTTTCGTCATTATTTTACTTTAAAATGATAGAGTTTTTTTTATTAGTGAGATACTGCTTTTAAACCTACAATAGAACCAATAAGAGTTGCAATAAAAAACAGACGCCAGAAATTCGTTGGGTCTTTAAAGATTAAAATTCCAATGATTACAGTTCCTACAGCACCAATACCTGTCCATACGGCATAAGCAGTTCCAAGAGGTAAAGTTTGTGTCGCTTTCATTAAAAGTCCCATACTAATAACCAGAGAGACAAGAAAACCCGTATACCACATATACATTTCGTTTCCGGTTGCTTCTTTAGCTTTTCCCAAACACAAAGTAAAGCCAACTTCAAATAAGCCGGCGATAATCAAAATAATCCAGTTCATATCTTTTTTTGACAAAGGTTAGAAAAGGAATTCGTTAGTAATTTTACATTTGTTAAAAAATGAAAATTATTTGATATCAGCGCGAATTCTGCTTAGACTCACTTGAGAAATACCCAGATACGAAGCAATATGCCCTAATTGAACACGCTGAATCAAATGAGGATAATCGTTAAGGAGTTCTGCATAGCGTTCAGTAGCAGTACGAAACTGACGGGAGATAAGCCGTTCTTCTGTTATTACCAGCTCTTTTTCGGCAAACTTTCTTCCCCAATTGGCAATATGGATATCTTCCTCAAATAGCTTTTGCAGCTTTTCAGATTTCAATTCATACAATTCACAGGCTTCCAGAAGTTCAATATCTTCATATCCTTTCTGATGGGCAACATAGCTTTTCATGGATAAAACTGTGTCTCCTTCCTTGCCAAACCAGAAAGTAACTTCATTGTCATCCCGATTAGAATAAGCTCTCGCAATTCCTTTCCGAATAAAATAAATGTTGCTTTCAATTTTATCCGCTTTTAATAAAATATGCCCTTTCGGATAATTTATTTCAGTCACACAGTTTTGAAGTATCAGTTTTGAAGTTTCCGGCAAGAGGTATATTTGATCAAGAATTTGTTCTATTTCCATATACTATTTTATTGAAGTTTTTTTGTTTTTAGAAATGGCATTCAACGAATTGCTATAATAGCATCAAGTGATTGACGTAAAATTTCGATTGCATTTTCCATTTCTGTTTCATCTAAATGCCCAAAACCTAATCGGGTAGCGGTAAGATCTCTGGTTTGATATAAAATGGTCTTCGGTAAAAATAATCCATTTGAGGCACATTGTTTCTGAAGCTTTATCAAATTAAAATTATCCAGCCATTCTACCCAAATAGCCAAACCCCGAAGAGGCACCTTAAACTTAATTTTTCCTCTTAATTTTTCCTTCAGTAATAAAACAAAATAATCCCTGCGCTCTTTGTATATTTTTTTGTTTTTTTTCGAAAGACGATGTACTTCACCTTCCCGGATCCATTCAGTCAGAACTTGTTCTTTGATGACATCGATTCCCGGTTCGAGAATATTCTGATGCTTTTCGAGTTCTTTTATAAAGGCGGATGGAGCAGCAATAAAACCATAACCAAAACCCGCCGGTAATGACCGCCCAAATGATCCGATGTAAACCACTCTTTCGTTTGAATCTAAGGCTGCAAGAGGCAACACGGGATTGTTATCGTAATGAAAATCAAAATCGTAATCGTCTTCTATAATCACAAATCCGTAGCGATTGGCCAGTTCCAGAACTTCCATTCGTCTTTTTGCACTGAGTGAAGTTGTTGTTGGGTAATGATAATTGGATGTCAAATACAAGATCCGGATCTGATGTTCTTCGCAAATTTGTTTTAAATGTTCCGTATTGATGCCGTCTTTGTCAACCGGTATAGTTATAATTTGAGCTCCGCTATCAGACAATGTCATGTTCGAAATATAGTAACCCGGAGAAGCCACGACAACTTTATCTCCTGGTGAAATCAATAATTTTGTTACCAGATATAAGCTTATTTCATGACTGCTCGTCGTAAGTAAATTTGATATTGAAATGCGAATCCCGCGCGTCAGGTTTAAAAAATTAGAAAACTGGGTTTTAAAATTCAAATGAGAATCCGCCTGAATTTGTTCCCATGTTTTAGTGCTCTTTTGTCTTTTTAGTTTAGAAACATAAAGTCGTGCCAGAACATCGGTCTGAACCAATCGTAGATCCGGTAAACCATCATTGAACTGATAAGGCAAATCACTTGTTTCTTTTGGGTTTTCGAGAATGGTAGAATGCTTAAAAGTAAAACCGATAATGGCTTTTGATGAATTTTGACTTGCTATAGAAGTAAATTCAGCTTTATTTTTCAGTTGTTTTTCAGATAGAATAAAAGTTCCCTTATTGGGCAGGATTTCGATCCATCCTTGCAGTTCAAGATCCTGAAAAGCTTTGATGAGTGTATTTCTGTTTACGGCTAATAATTTGCATAATATGCGGGTTCCCGGAAGTTTTGTACCCTCTGGAAGTAAGCCAATCTGAATTGCTTTAATAAATTCAAAAACAATTTGCAGGTATAAAGCAGTAGCTTCCTCAGGCTTAAGCTGAATGAAACTTTTGAAAGGAATTTGAACCGGACTATCCATTTTTATAAAACTGGTACACATTAGTAGTACGGCAAGATACTACTTTTGCAAAAAATTAAAACAAATGACAAAACTTTATTTTGCTGCACTGACCTTATTTAGTGTTAGTTTACAGGCTCAGGTGCAAAAAGATACCATTAATATTGATGAAGTAATCATTCATGAAAACCGATTTAGTACGCCAATATCCAAGAAAAACAGAAATGTATATGTAATTGATAAAGCAACAATTGCAAAACTTCCGGGACGATCTGTTCAGGAAATCCTGCAATATGCCAATGGCGTTGATCTAAGGCAAAGAGGTCCTTTTGGGAGTCAGGCAGATGTAAGTGTCGATGGCGGAAGTTTCGAACAAACCGTTGTGCTTTTAAACGGAACAAAAATTATCGATTCCCAAACGGCCCATAATATGCTGAACCTGCCTATTCCGGTTGAGGTTATCGAGAGAATCGAAATTATTCGTGGTCCGGCAGCGCTTACTTACGGAATTAACAGTCTGACGGGAGCGATCAATATTATTACCAAAAAACCAACGAAGTCAGGATTTCTTGTGAATTCTTATGCAGGTTCTAATTTTGAAAAAGATACGCAGGATACCGGAGATACATTTTATGGTACCGGAATTCAGGTGGGAGGAGTTTTGAGTAAAGAGAAACAACAGCATTCGCTTTTTGCTTCTCATGACAAAAGCAACGGATACCGATACAATACCGCTTTCGAAAATAATAAAATATTCTATCAGGGTAATTATCAGCTCAATGATAAAAACGAGATTTTAAGCTCGTTCGGTTATATAAATAACGGTTTTGGTGCTAACGGATTTTATGCCGCACCGGGCGATAAGAATTCAAGTGAGGTTGTGCAGACTACTTTTGCATCTGTACAATCGAAACATTTATTATCCGAAAAATGGACGTTAATGCCAAGATTGAGTTACCGATATAATTATGATGATTATCGTTACTACGGAATTTCGAACCTCAACGCGGGAAGAAGCCAGCATTATACCAATTCATTTGCTGTAGAAGTTAATTCATCGTATAAGATGGAAAATGGCGAATTAGGATTTGGTGCAGAAGCAAGAAGTGAAGATATCAGTTCATCTAATATTGGAGATCATAATCGAGAGAATTATGGAATTTACCTACAGTACCGAACGACTTTTATCGAGAAACTTGATGTAAATTTAGGAGCCTATGTCAATTATAATTCAGATTATAAGTGGCAGGTTTATCCGGGGCTTGATGCGAGTTATGCCATAACAGATGCCTTTAAGATCATCGGAAATATTGGAACCAGCCAGCGTATTCCTTCTTTTACAGATTTGTACCTGAACCAGCGTCCGGGAAATATCGGAAATCCTAATCTCGAAACTGAAAATGCTTTTCAGAGCGAAGTGGGATTCAAATACATCAAAAGAGAGTTTACTTTTAATGCCAATTATTTCTATAGAAAAATCAACAATTTTATAGACTGGACAAGAAATGTTACTACTGAACCTTATCAAAGTAACAACTATGGCAATCTGAATACAAACGGTTTTAATTTGCGCACCAATTATAGTACGCACTTTTCTGCAAATTCAAGATTAAATATCAATTTGGCATATTCTTATTTAGATTTCAAATTTCAGGATGTTATTCCGGTAGTTTATTCTAAGTATCTGGTTTCGTCATTAGAACACCAGATAACCAATACGATAGATTTTCAGCATAAAAATTTTACGGCATTATTTGCTACCCGTTTTAGTCAGAGAGTTACAGGTCCGTCATATTGGGTAAATGATTTTAGAGTAAGTCAGGCAATCAAAAAAGTAACGGTTTATGTCGATGCGCAAAACATTTTCAATACGACTTATTATGAAGTAGGAGCAGTGCCTCTTCCTTCAAGATGGTTTAGTCTGGGAGTAAAATTTGTGACTTTCTAAGCTTGTTTATTCTTTTAAAATGATAAAATCCCTTTAATCAGTTGATGGTTAAAGGGATTTTGCTTTTTAAAAATAGATTACTTGACAGAGATAATCATTTTAGGATTAATTTTCTAAGTTTGTACAAACCTTATCGTTTAGAATTTACGTGTTATTGATAACTCCAAAAAGTACAATTTGAAAATTCCTGTTTATAATCAGAGTTCAGAAGCAGTTGGTGGTATTTATATCGCCGAATTATCTTTATTGGGAGTAGATTCAGAATCCATAAATAAATTAGGAACGCATCGCGATGATTTTTATATTTTATTTCTATTGACCAAAGGAAAAATGATCATGGAATGTGACATGATAGAGGTAAAAGCAAGTGCGTTAAGTATTGCAATAGTTAAACCTTTTCAGATTCATGCGCCAAAAATGGTTTCACCCGATGCAGCTGGATACTATATTAGTGTCGCCCCATTTTTAATTCCGAATGATTGTGCAGCTGTTTTTGAGAACCTGAAAATTACAGATCAGTTCAATAAAATTGATAAACTCGAGAAGAAGGATCTTTTGCAAACTGTTATGCTATTACATAGTTCTTTCGAAAAAGCGATTTCGAATAAAACCGCTATTGTCAATGGTCTTTTTAATGCTTTGGTTTACCGTTTTGTCAATATTTATTCAGCTTCCAATACTTCGGTATCAGAACTTAAAAATCAATCGATGCTGATTTATTCTAATTTTAAACAATTAATTTCTGATGCTACCTTTTTAGAAAGCCCGTCTTTTTTTGCTAAAAAGCTAAATATTACTACTTCACACTTAAATTATTGTGTTAATGCTTCGACAGGTAAATCCGTTACGTATTGGTTGCAAAATGCGATGATTTTAGAGGCACAGCGATTTTTGTATTATACAGAATATGATGTAAAAGAGATCGCTTTTATGCTAGGCTATGAAGACCATACTTATTTTTCGAGATTATTCAAGAAAATAACCGGCGAAACCCCTTTAGTCTTTAGGTTAAAATTCCGCGAATAGTCCAATCATCCCTATTTCTTCTGCAATCTGTTTTTTAGGTTTTAGTTTCAATTTTGCATTGAAATTAAAACATATCATTATGAATTCGATGCCTAAAATTATTGGAGATTTTATGGAACTTGCCTTTAGCAGTAAAATTTGCAAAGTAAAAGTTACCGATACTAAAATGCTGAGCCAAAATATAAAGAGAATCAGGTTCAAAGGTCATTTTCCGCACATCAATTTTAAAATTGGCCAGGCCATAATTATCAGGATTGATGATACCAATTACCGCAATTATACACCCAGTAAATGGAATAGCGAAAAAGGAACATTTGAAGTTATTTTTCATATTCATAAAAATGGTCCGGGAAGTTATTTCTTCGAAAACCTAAAGCCTGATGATCAAATAACGGTGGGAATGCCGCGAGGTTTTGAGTTTTTTAAAAAAGAAGAAAAATACCAGTTTTTTTATGGAGATGAAACCTGTATTAGTGTTTTTAAAAGTTTTAAGGATGAAATAAATGCTAATGAAAATAATTACCTCGGTATTTTAGAACTGGATCCTGATGATATGGAAGTTGCTGATAAGTTAGGTTTTTCGGTTGATATTGTTCCAAAGTCTGCCAACAAAGCTGAATTTGCAATAGAAACACTGAATAAATTAGATGCTAAAATTTGGGATTTATGGCAACACGGACAATTTTATTTAATGGGAAATGCAAAGTCTATTCAGGCGTTTAGAAAAGTCTTAAAAGAAAAAGGTGTTCTCAATAAAAAAATCTATACCCAGGCTTATTGGGTTGAAGGGAAAATTGGATTATAGTCACATAATCAAATAGTTGTAGTTCTATTGCTGAATTTTGATACAATTTAGAACAACCAATTTCAGATTTTTTGCATCATAAAAGAGTAGTTTTGAGGTGAAACAAATTTAGTTTTTTAACCACAAAAAAAGGCTCAAAATGGTACTTGAAAGAGTGATGGAGAAGTTGTCGATTTTGGCTGATGCTGCGAAATATGATGTTTCATGTTCATCAAGTCAAAGTAATCGAAAAAATAAGGATAACGGATTAGGAAATGCAAAAGGATACGGTATTTGCCATTCGTATACCGAAGATGGGCGTTGTGTTTCGTTGCTGAAAATTTTACTCACCAATCATTGCATTTTTGACTGCGCGTATTGCGTAAGCCGAAAAAGTAATGATGTAAAACGTGCCGCTTTTACCGTGCAGGAAGTGGTCGATCTTACGATTGGTTTTTACAGAAGAAATTATATCGAAGGTTTATTTTTGAGTTCCGGAATCTTTGATAATCCGGATTATACGATGGAACGTTTGGTGAGGATTGCCAAGAAATTACGATTAGAAGAAAATTTTAATGGCTATATACATCTTAAAGCCATTCCCGGAGCAAGCGATGAATTACTGCAACAAGCCGGAATGTACGCCGATCGTTTGAGCGTAAATGTAGAAATGCCAACAGAGAAAAGCCTGAAATTATTAGCGCCCGATAAAAATCATATCGACGTGATCAAACCAATGGAATATCTGAAAAATGAAATCGTTGGTCATAAGGAAGAAAAAAAACACAACTACAAAGCGCCAATTTTTGCTCCGGCAGGGCAAAGTACGCAAATGGTGATTGGTGCAACCCAGGAAAATGATATGGAAATTCTGGGAATGGCCAATTATTTTTATGATCAGATGAACATGCGACGTGTTTATTATTCGGGATATGTTCCCATAAGTTATGACACGAGGCTTCCTGCAATAGGAACTCCGGTTCCTATGATTCGTGAAAACCGTTTGTATCAGGCCGATTGGCTGATTCGGCTGTACGGATTTAATGTAAATGAAATTGTGGGTTTCGATCAGCCTAATCTGGATCTTGATATCGACCCCAAATTAGGATGGGCATTGCGCAATATGAACCAGTTTCCGGTTGATGTCAATACGGCAGATCTTGAACTCATTAAGCGTATTCCGGGTATCGGGTTTTTGAGTGCCAAAAAAATTGTCGCTGCAAGAAAGTTTAAAAAACTGGTTCCTCAGGATTTACAAAAATTAGGAATAGCCTACACGCGTGCCAAATATTTTCTGGCATTTGCAACGCCATTTCAATTACAAAAGGATTTAACTTCTATTCAAATCAAGAATCATATTTTAGATACACAAAAAAGTAAATACAAGAATGACTTTTCGAATCAACTTGCTTTATTTTAGTTAATTAAATGCAATGGGAGTAATTTTTAATGCATAGAAACATAGCCTTTGATTATTAAATAAAGGCGTTTCACTTGATTAGAACGCATATAGCTATGTGAAAGAAATATATTTCTTTTTTTGTATCCTTCTTCATATATAAAATCTATGTTTCTATGTGTTTAATATCGAGCAAACGAATAGACGAAGTAATCACAATTACGGAATAAAATTAGAATGACACAGATAATTTACGATGGAACTTATGAAGGTTGGGTTACGGCCGTATTCGAAATTTATGAATATAAATTGAAGGATATTGTTTTTGCCCAAAACGAAGCTTCTGCCGATTTGCTTTTTTCAACCAATCATATCGTGATTACCGATGAGGTAAAAGTAAAGCGCGTTTTAAGCGGATTACAAAAGCGTCTTTCGAAAAATGGATTTCAGGGTTTGTATAATGCCTTTTTATCTGAAACCAATAAGGTCGAAGAAATCATGTTTCGATATATACAATATGTATTGTTAAGTCCAGTAAATGTAGAGGATGATTTTGGCAATAATGATGTTTTAGAACTTCGAAAAGCCATTCGACTAACAGGAAAAGAAGCACATCGAATGGAGGCATTCGTCAGGTTTCAATTAACAAAAGACCAATTGTATTATGCAATCGTCGAACCGGATTGCAATGTTTTGCCCCTTATAGAAAATCATTTTAAAAGCCGTTACGCTGATCAGCGCTGGTTAATTTATGATGCCAAACGTAAATATGGTATTTATTATGATCTTAAAAGTGTTTCGACTGTAGCATTACAATTTAATACTGAAACTAATTCTTCTAAATTTTTAGCCGAAATAAGCGATGAGGGCGAAGAACTTTTTCAGGATTTATGGCGCAATTATTTCAAGAGTGTCAATATTGAATCCAGAAAAAATACAAAGCTTCATTTGCAGCATATGCCAAAACGATACTGGAAAAACCTGACGGAGAAAATTCCGGATATCAAGGGTCGCGTTTAGTAGTTAACACTTTAATAAATGTCTTTTAAAGGTAACGCAATTTTTCCTCCTCAATATCTAAATAATGCATTTGGCGTCTAATGATGGTTTCATCCAGCGTTTGATCTTCTTTGTTTTTACTGATCAGCCATTGTCTTTGCTTATTTAATAAATCGAGATAAATTACTTTAAGTTCCTGGCCTATTGCTTCATCATCAATGCCATTACTGTATTGTTCCCATTTGTGAATAAGATGTTGTAGCGAAGTATTATTTTCGATCTGATCGCTATAATTGGTTTTAAGATAATCTAAAGCAAATTCGGCTAATTCGTGACGCAGGTTATTATGAACTTCTTCTTTTGGCAGAGGATCATAAACATCTGTAAGATTGATTTTTTTTATGAAATAAGGTAATGTAAGTCCCTGAATGACCAGCGTTAAAAGAATAACAATAAAGGTGATAAACAAAATAAGATTTCGCTGCGGAAAACCGTTTCCATTATCCAAATAAACAGGTATAGATAAGGCAGCGGCCAATGATACTACGCCTCTCATTCCCGTCCATCCTAATATAAACGGAGTTTTGTAGCCGGGATTCCTGCTATCGGCAACAGTAATAAAATTTCGTGCAATAAGCGTCACAAGGACAGCACCGTAAGAAGATAAGATCCTACTGATAATTAAAACAAATGTTATCAGAACGCCATAACCAATTGCCGACGAAATGCTAACAGCCTCGACTTTAAGTCCGTTTGTAATTTGCGGAAGATCCAGGCCAATCAGCATAAACACAAAACCATTGAGGATAAAAGTAAGACTTTGCCAAACATTTACACCTTGTAAACGAGATCTGCTGCTCAAAAATCGGTGTCGGTTATTAGACAATAGTAATCCGCCACATACCACGGCCAATACACCGGAACTATGAACTTCTTCGGCAGCCAGATAAATAATATACGGGGTAAGTAATGACAAAACAATATCTACATTGGCATCCGTAGGCAAATATTTATGCGCTTTCATAAAAAGCCATCCAATTAATAAACCAATTCCAACGCCGCCAATAATCATCCAGCTAAAACTTACTGCAGCTTTATAAAATATAAATTGCTCTGTCGCTACCGCAATCATCGCAAACCTAAAAATAATCAACGAAGAAGCATCATTGAGTAAACTTTCTCCCTCTAAAATCGATGAAATAGTTTTGGGTACTTTTACAAATTTCAAAATAGCACCGGCACTTACTGCATCCGGAGGAGATACAATTCCGCCCAAGACAAAACCCAATGCTAATGAAAATCCGGGTATGATATAATTAGCAACTAATGCTACAGATAGAGCCGAGACAAAAACAACGACAAAGGCAAAACTGGTAATAATGCGTCGCCAGCGCCACATTTCTTTCCAGGAAACTGTCCACGCCGCTTCATACAATAATGGCGGCAGAAAGATAAAGAAGATAAGATCAGGTTCGATTTGTATTAAGGGAACTTTTGGGATAAAACTAATAGCCAATCCCGCCAATACCAATAATATTGGATAGGCTACTTTTATTTTATTGGCCAGCATAATCAGCAATAAAATAACAATTAAAAGGCCTAAATAAAAAGGAAAGTTATCAAGCATTCTTTTGGTTTATAAAATCTGGTTAGTCGATTTTTAGTTTAAATTTCGGTATTCGATAGGTGTGTATCCGGTATTCTTTTTAAACATTCGGTTAAAATGCTGTGGATATTTAAAACCCAGTTCAAATGCGATTTGACTAACAGATTTATCCGCGTCAAAAATGCGTTCTTTAGCTAAGGTAATTAATTTTAACTGAATGTGTTCCTGTGCAGATTTGCCTGTTTCTTTTTTAATTAAATCGCCAAAATAATTAGCAGAAAGATGCAGATGATCTGCAAAATAGCCAACAGAAGGCAATCCCGAATCTTTTGCAATTTCAGATAAAAAATATTCGTTTAGCAAATTTTCAAATTTCGATAAAACATCAGTATTGATATTTTCCCTCGTGATAAATTGTCTGTCATAAAAGCGAACACAATAATTGAGCAACAACTCTATGTTATTACTGATGATGCTTTTGCTATGTTTATCGATAGACTGGCTTAATTCATATTGTAATTTACTGAATAAATCTTTTATAATCTGCTGTTCTTTCAAAGATAAATGCAGCGCTTCATGCGAGTCATAAGAGAAGAAAGAATATTGATTTATGTTTTTTGCCAGTGAAGTCCCTCTTATCAAATCAGGATGAAAAAGTAATGTTAAGCCCGTAGATTTATAATTATCTGTATTATTAACCTCGAGTACTTGTCCCGGTGCTACAAAAACCATTGTACCATCATCATAATCGTAATTGTTACGCCCGTATTTTAGTTCACCGCAATTTCCCGCTTTTAAAAATATAGCATAAAAATTAAAATGTATTCGGGTATGATTCGGCAGTGCTTTACTATTAGAATTATCAAAAACACTTATTAAAGGATGCTGGGTTTCAACATCTTTCAATTGATTGTATTGTGTCACTTTTTCGAGTTTTATAATAGGATCCATGATGCGTCTGTGAAATTATATACACAAATATACTACTCAGATTTTTAATAACTTAGCGTGATTATGCAAATCAGTAAAAATGGTTATAATAGCAGTAATATGTATTATAGGCAACTGAGATTATTGGAGGAAATTTGTAGTATTAAAAATGTTACTAAACACATCAGATCACTATTTTTAAAAATAAAATTATGGAAAAGAGAATATTAGGAACTCAGGGTTTAGAAGTTTCTGCACTGGGATTGGGTTGTATGGGATTAAGTTTTGCTTATGGTGCCCAAATAGAGAAACAGCATGCTATAAAAATAATTAGAGAAGCCTACGAACAGGGAATTACCTTTTTTGATACTGCCGAAGCGTATGGTATTGCCAACGAAGAATTGGTAGGAGAAGCTTTAAGCCCGTTTAGAAAAGAAGTGGTTATCGCTACTAAATTTGGTTTTAAAGACGGACAGGCGTTTAACGGACAAGATAGCCGACCTGAAAATATCAGGGCTGTGGCCGAAGAATCTTTAAGACGTATGAAAACGGATGTTATTGATTTGTTTTATCAACACCGAGTAGATCAAAATGTACCAATTGAAGATGTTGCCGGAACAGTGAAAGATCTGATACAAGAAGGAAAAGTAAAATACTTTGGAATGTCTGAAGCGGGTGTGTCCTCTATTCGAAAAGCGCATGCTGTTCAGCCTGTATCTGCTTTACAAAGTGAATATTCGATTTGGTGGAGAGAACCTGAACTAGAAATTTTACCAACACTCGAAGAATTAGGGATTGGTTTTGTACCCTTTAGCCCTTTAGGAAGAGGATTTCTAACCGGAGCAATTACAGAAAGCACCAGTTTTGAAGCGACCGATTTTAGGAATAACTTACCTCGTTTTAGTGAAGAAAACAGAAAAGCCAATCAAAAATTAGTTGATTTACTATCTGCCATTGCTTCTCAAAAACAAGCAACTCCTGCGCAAATTGCATTAGGTTGGTTATTGGCGCAAAAACCGTGGATTGCACCAATTCCGGGAACAACAAAATCACACCGATTAACAGAAAATATTGGTGGAGCTTCGATTAAATTATCTGTCGAAGATATTAAAAACATTGATGATGCTTTTGCTCAAACCACGATACAAGGAGATCGATATCCTGCACAATTGCAAAAAGCGGTAGACAAGTAAAACAACAAAACCCTTAAATAATAGTATTTAAGGGTTTGCTTTTTTATGTCGTTTTAAAATCTGTTAGTTCCAGATTCCGTTCATTTCGGTCAAAATAATTGGTTTACCGTTCGTAACCACAATCGTATGTTCGTGTTGGGCCATATGGCCGCCTTTATTACCTACCATTGTCCAGCCGTCATTAAGTTCTACGGCAAGAGAAGATGAGGTTGAGATAAAAGTTTCGATGGCTACAACCGAATCCTTTTTAAAACGTCTTTGATCAAATCGGTTTTTATAATTTAATAATTCATCCGGTTGTTCGTGCAGGCTTCTGCCAATACCATGTCCTCCCAGATTTTTGATTACTTTGTAGCCTCTTTTTTTAGCTTCAGTTTCGATAAGATATCCTATTTCAGAAATCTTTACTCCGCCTTTTATATTATCTATTGCTTTTTGTAAAATATCTTTTGATGCATCAACCAATTTTTGATGTCCGTTTACATCTTCACCAATTACAAATGAACCTCCATTATCTGACCAAAAACCGTCAAGTTCTGCCGAAACATCAATGTTGATTAAATCACCTTCGTTAAGAATTCTTTTATCTGACGGAATACCATGACAAAATTCATTGTTTACACTAATGCAAGTCCATCCCGGAAAACCATACGTTAAATAAGGTGCCGATTTTGCGCCTAAATCGTTCAGGATTTTTCCGCCATAATCGTCTAGTTCCTTTGTTGTCATTCCTGCTTTGGCAAAGTTTCTCATTTCTTTCAAAGTAAAAGCTACAGCTTCACTTGCCTTTTGCATTCCTATTAATTCGGATTCTTGTTTTATTGACATGATTTTGTTTTTTCTGATGAATACAAAATTAGTTATTTTCTACCGGTTCAATGTCCATAGTTTTGATCAATCCGTCCTGAAAAGTATAAATATGCTTTACCAGTCCGTCAAAGATTAAACTGCCTTGTAAATCTTTTACATTTTGATGCACCTTAACTTCCAGGCTTCCGTTTTCTCTTTCATCAAAACCAACAGGTTCTACTTTTGGGTTGATTTCCGTCCATTGTCTTGTCCAGTATTCTTTGATTTCATCATGACCGCTTATGTAGCCGCCTTCCCAGGCTTTTGACCATTGCACATCATTTTGCATTGTCGATAAGGCGTTGTCAATGTTTCTTTCGTTAAACGCAGCATAGGCTTTCTTGATGATATCTTCGAATTGATTTGTCATGGTATTAGTTTTAAATCAAACACTATTTTTTATGAGATAAAAAGAGCTGCTTTTTATATGTTTGATCAAAAGTACAATTTTTCGTATAATTTATTGACTAGAAATATAAAAGCTATACCAAATTCTATTTCTCTTCGTCTATACCATCAACTGCAGAAATCTGATCAAGGATATTGGTTTGGTTGGGTGAGATATAGTTTTTTACTTCACTAGGAGTTTCTTTCTTAAAAAGAATGTCCAATGCATTGTAAAGTTTCAATAAAACATCTCTGTCTTCTTTTTCAATTTCTAAAGCAGTATTAAAATTAAAAACATAATTATTCGAATTGCGTACTTCTACTTTTATCGTTTTTGATGTGATTTTAAATTTAACTATATCCATTGTTTCTTCTTTTTTAGATATTTTAGATGTTTTTATGAAGTTTCTTTAAACAAAACTACAATAAAAAAACCCTAATCAATTGATGATTAGGGTTTTGTTTTTATGTAGCGAGGACGGGAGTTGAACCCGTGACCTCAGGGTTATGAATCCTAATATTAGACACGGTAATTATTTGTATCGTGTTTAGTAGTAGGCTTTTTAAAAAGCCTAATTCCGTTTTGATACGTTTTCAGCTGTTTTCGTCACTCCATTTCGTCACTCCTTATTCCTGTAATAATGGTGAAATTTGCTACCAGCAGTGTTGTCTTAGAACATTTATAATTTGAATGGCAAATATATGTAAATGTTCTTTATTTCTAAGGTAAATTAGAAATTCTTTTACTTATTCATGTTAGTGTTTTTGAGTGTTATTTTTTGTAGTAATCAATTTCGTCTCTCATTAATTTTTCAATTACTTTCCATAGGTCACCCATCTTTTTTCCTCTTTCTTCATGGTTAAGACTTTGTAATTGTTCGCCTGTATAATCAATACTATCAGATAAAGATAATTTACTTAAAACAGTTTGAAATTCATCTGTAAAATCATCTACTAAAATTTTATACTCATCAATTTTAGGCAATAATTTTTCACTAGCGACTAATCTCAATTTGTTTAATTCCTGATTCATAATCATCATAGGTTGAAGAGAGCTTTTTGTGAATTCTAGCAAATCTTGATTGAACTTTATTAATGCTCTATTTGTCCTTTCTTCGTCACCTGTTAGTATTTCTGTCATAATTTCAGAAGAAATGCCATAAGTCATTTTTGGGTCATTTCTCATTGACTTACTCATCTCGTCGACCTTATTCATAAAGTTTGAATATACTTCAAATCTTTTATCCAAAGCTTTGTCAGATTTTTGATATTTTCTATTTAGAATGAATTGAGTTATTGCCCAAATCCATCCTAATACGCCCAAAATAATTATAAAGTAATCTTTTATTTCCATTTTAATAAGTTTTGATAGATATGTTGGTGATTAATAATCATCACTTAATATCAATGAATATTCTATTTAAAAATAGCTGTTTGAAAGTCTTCATCATTAATCATTTTGTTGTTTTCAATCATGAAAATAACTAATTCAGCAAGTAAACTAAAAGAGCCGACTAATGCTTTTTCAGTTTCAGTTTCCTTAATATTAGAGCCATGAACAACTTTAGAACGCAAGCCATATAGGCTTTTGATTTCTTTAAATTTTAGTACTCTTTCTTCACCTCTTTCACGTAGTAAGGATGATATACTTAATGATAATCGATAAGTAATTTCTGTTGAAACATCAACTATGCTTTCAATTGCAGCCCAAATAATTGCAATAGCACTTTTAATATCTACACAATACCTCCAAGAATTTATTACTTCTATAGAATACCTGAATTTTTCATATTTATAAGCTAAAGTATTTGCTACTTCAAAATGCTTTTTAATCCAATCGATATCTGTATTTTCAATTTTGATTTCTTGCAGAGTTTTTAGTTGAATCATATTGACATGATAATCACAAAGCCCTGCTTGGATATTTTCAGGGTCTTTTAAATTGTTCCAAGAGCGATTCAGCAATGCAACTGAATTTATCGACGTTTTATTTCGTAAGACAAATAGTGTATTTACTAGCCAAGCTCTGTTTAAAATGTCATAGCCAAAAGTGGATTCATTTTCGGAACTAACGATTTCAAATGTATTTTGTAAATAACAAAAAGGCTCAACTAATGACCATTGTTTAAAACCTTTTGCTCCTAATCCCGCCAATTCAAATACAGATAATTTATTTATTTTTCTTATCTTTAGGTATGGCAGTAATTCTATTTCATTTTCTTCGAAATAGATACCATTTCCTAAAATGTACCATGTTCCTTTTGTTATCATCAATAGAGAATTTTATGTTAGAGGTTCACAGTATTCTTTATTTACGACCTTGTCTCTCAAAACAGCTTTATTACTAAAATTCCTTGTTATGTTTCTTACAATTTCACTATAATTATCATCATCTACCCTTTTGTAATAGAATGGTTTTATAGAGACACAATTTTTATGTTCAAAAAGTGTGCTTAAGAGTGTTCGGTCTGAATTTCCGCAAGAATGTCCAAAAATGAATATTTGGTAATCGCCACTGTTTAAAAACTCTAATAGTTTTTTGTAGTTGTCGGTTTCCAAATATTTAATAGATTTGATATTTTCAAGATAAGTATTGTCATTTAGATTTTCAATTGATTTGTAATCTTCGTCTATTTCGTCTCCAAAGCCGAAGATGACATTATTATTATCTCTACTATCTGTAGTTCCATGAATGTGAATTGTACTTTTCTCTAGTTTTTTATTTACGTTTCGTGGAAGGTCGTACCAACTCATACTATAATATAATCTTTCCGTAAAAGTGTAATTGAAGTTCAAGAATAAAATTTCGTCTGGTTGTAGGTTAATGTAATCTGTAATAGAATCGTTAAGTAGTCTTTTTCTTATGTTTTCTAAAGGGTCATTTTTTCCTATAGGAGAAATTATAGCTTGCTTTTCTTCACTTAAATCTTCGATACGAATGTTTCCAGTTTTAATACCTTTAAGGTCATCTTTTATTTTTTGATATTCTATTTCAACTAACTTGTTGATAGATGCTTCGGTAAAATCTCGTAATTTAAAATCAGAATAAATTTTATATGCAATAGATTTTTTTATATTTTTATCAATGTCACTTTTATCAAAGCTCTCGTTAAAATGGTTTTCAACGTCTTTTAAATAGGATTCTAATAATTTTTGTACCTCAGTAAAATCCGAATTTAG
This sequence comes from Flavobacterium frigidimaris, assembly GCA_900129595.1. Lineage (GTDB taxonomy): Bacteria > Bacteroidota > Bacteroidia > Flavobacteriales > Flavobacteriaceae > Flavobacterium > Flavobacterium frigidimaris. Next base: position 44,312 of record FQWG01000006.1, read on the forward strand.
TTGAGAAATTTTATATGTACATTTTTCATCCTTAAATGATTCTTTTAAAAGTAAATAATATTCATTTTCTATATCGACCCAATTTTGAATTTGTTTTTTATCGTTGATGTGTTCTAGAAATTTATTTTTAAATTTTAGTTCACTTCCATGTATGGTTAAAGTAGTATTTAATTCCTCGAATTTAACAATTGAAGAAAAATATACAGGTTTTGGTAATCGAGTTAACTTAATTTCTGAATTTTCAAATGATTCCTCTTTATTTAACTTGATATCTGCTATTACTTTAAACCAATAATAAGAGATGAAGTCATTGTAGCTTGTTTTCATTCCATGAGCTAAATCAAATCCGTTTCCAATAAGTATAATTCTATTCATGATTTTGTTTTAATCAAATATATAGAATATTTTTTCTTACAATATTGAATGCTGAATTTATTTACAATAACATTTTTCTAATCTTGAGAATAGTGTTATTTGATAAATTCGTAATCGATGCCAGTTTTCTAATTGAATAATTTTTATCTTTTATTAATTCCAAATGAGATTGATTGTACTTTGATAAAAATTGTTGAGGTGTTTCACTAGTGTTTAATTGTCTCCCTTTATAAGTTCCTTTTGCTTTAGCAATTAAGATACCTTCTTTTTGTCTTTCTAGTAAAGATACTCTTTCCATTTCTGCCACATTACTTAAAACATCAGTTATCATTTTAAAGATAGGATTGGATTTGTTGTCAATCATTGAGTATAAACCAATGTTCTCTACATATACATTAATGTTAAGATTACTTAAGGTATTTAATGTTGTTTGAATGTCAAATGCATTTCTTCCTAATCTGTCGATTGAATGAACTACTAGCGTATCAATTTTTTGATTGGATATATCATTTAATAACTTGATTGCGTTAGGACGTTCGTTGAAGGGAATCGAACCACTACACTTATCAATATATTGTTTATGGTCAGATGTTAATTGTCTGTCAATATTCTGTTCTGTTGTACTAACTCTAATATATTTTGCAGTTTTCATGTTCTTTGCTTTTGTTGAAACAAAGATAATGAATTTTGTTTTATTGTATCAATTTTAGAGTTGTTATTTTTGATACATTTTAAAGTCAGTAAAACTGTTCATGTTTTAGTTGAAATTGTATGACCACTAGAGTATAATGTAAAAAAGTTACAGTTTTAATGTTCATTGAAACCTGTGAAGAATTCTTCTAGTGTAACATTCATCAACTTTAGAATTCTTATAAGTGTATTTAATTGAATATTTGCACCAGCTTCATACTTTCCATATTGAGGTCTACTTATATTGTTTTCGTATGCAAAGTACTCAGAGTTAGTGTAACCTGCTTTTTTTCTGAAATACTTTAATCTTTCGCCTACTTTTTTTAAGTAGATTATTTCTTCATTTTTTGTTTCTTTCGTAATCTCTTCGTTATTTTTTGAAGCCATTTTTTCTCTCTTTTTATAGAGCAAATCAAAAGAATGTCTTTAAATTATGTAACTCTTTATACGGATACTCTATATAAAGAGATTTATTCATATATTTGCCTGCATTTTAAATCAACCAAAAACACAAAAAATGAATAATCCATTAAAATTTATCGTAAGGGGTTCTGCTCTTGTATTTGCAATTCTTTGCTTTGGAGGCTACATGTACAGTCTTCGTATCGAAAATGAATACAGGCAAGAGCATCCAAAAACGAAGAGTCTAGAGGAGCTAAAAACATGGGCGCAGACAGAAATCATCCAAGACTATTGCGAAAGATATTCTTACGTAAAAACTATTAACAACGAAACAAACCAACAGAGAGAACTAAGTCGTGTAAATAACAGCAGATATATGTATGTACCGCAATTAGTTCGAAATGTCATTGAGGATAATGATTTACCTGACAGTTACGCTGACGAATTATTTCACTTCGTTAACAAAGAAATAGATAAATGCCAATAATCTAATCATTCTTACGGAGGTTAGAAGTATTGATAAAACCAACTTTAAACTCTTAATATTAAATTTTAAACAAATTCTATGAAAAAAAATCTACTTATAGTATCAATGGTTTTGCTTACTGCTTCACTATTTATTGGATGTTCAAGTGATTCTGCCGATTTAGATACAAATCCAGATAATTCTTTCAACACACCGACCAATCCAACCAATCCGACAACTCCAGATAATTCCAAATTATTAGCTGGTGAAATGGCATGGGGATGGGTGCTGAAAAGCAGGACTAATGATGATAATTATGATAGTAAAGATTATTTGGGAGTCAATTACTTTTTATCAGGTGGTGTATTCAAATTTTATAGCCGCTACGGCTTAGGGTCTATTAGTTCTGGTACATGGGAAATGGACAAAAATACATTAACAATTACAAAGAAAGTATACCTGCCTTATGTTCCAATCTCTTATACAATAAAATCCATTAACGACACAGAGTTGGTATTGGTGCAAAACAGTACGGGAGATACAAGTACCTACTCTAGATATTTTCCTGAGTAAGTACAGTGAAGTAAAAGCCACAATTAGTGGCTTTTTTATTTTTATTCTTCGTTGTAAATAACACTTATTGTTGCTCCTTTCGTTGATAATGATTTGCAACAAGGAGGTATTCCTATTCTATCTATTAACATTCGCATCTGTGATGGTTTAAGTAAGATTCTTTTTTTCATAGCTTCTTTTACTTATAAATATCTGTTCCTGATTTTTTTTAGAAAAATATGTGAAAGTGTTTTTAACCTATCAATGATAATGTCGATTTTTAATATAGAAAGCTAGATTTGACTAGTTGGTCTTATGAATAGATAACGGATAATGTTTTTCACTTTAGGAACCAAAAAGAACATTTAAACGATTAAGAGACTTTTTTTTCAAAAAAAAACGAAAAATATTTTTTCGAAAAATAAACTTAAAAAGTCCCTCCGAGAAAATTTGCATATTCATTGCCTCAATATGCCATCTCATTATAAAAGGAAATCTAATGGGCGGGTAACATACACATATTTAAATTATGAGAGGAGGGGATGGCTTTCTGTCGGGAGCAGGGACACCCTCCTTTGATTGGAATTTTTAAACTTGGCTCATTTTGTTGATTTTTGCAAGAATTTCATCTGTAATTATAATCCCCTTATAGTCATTTTGTTTTTTTTCGCTATGAAGTCTTTTAGTGATAGCGATGAATTTTTGAAAATCCATTGAAGTGGAATTTGCTTTACTAATAAAATCTAGTACATCATATGGTTCTTCATACCCTAATTGGCCTAAAACATCATAAACTGAAATTATGTCACCCAATTGATGTTTAGTTAGTGTACAATCATTTGATTTACTTGTATTGGTTTTTACGTTGTAATTGCTAACTTCTTCATTTGCATCCTCGTTTTGAATATAAGTCGTTGATGGAATAGTTTGACTAACTTCTCGTTTAGTTGAATCGAAGCCTTGAGTCGATGTTTCATGAGCTAAAAAGGTATAAAGTTTATCAATGTTGACAGTGATTTCATGTCCTGAAGTTCTACTTTTTTCATTGTAATCTTTGCTTACGGATTTGAAAAAGTCAAATTTGTTTAAAGATGATAAGACTGACCTTATACCACCATATTCTTTGCCAAATTTAGTAGCTAAGGTTCTATTGGTTTCAAAACAAATTTTACCAGTTCTCTGCCATCCAATTATGTAGGATACGAATAATTTTTGAGTTGAATTTAGTTTTTTTGTTGCAAGTAAATTATAATCTACTTGTAGAAATGTTTGGTCTTGATTTTGGTTCATCTTTATTTTTTTTAAGTTATTTATTTGTTGTTGTTTTTCAGCAGGCTGGTGCTGTTTTTGCAATAGGGTACGTTGTTTTTTAAACACCCTCCCGTTGCTGAATAAGCATATTATGTTGATGTAGAAGCAGGAGGATGCTGAATTAAGCTCTTTCTATTATATCATTATTAAGCTAAATAAGAATAGAAATAAGAAAAAGAACTATTACAATTATTATATAATAACAGAAAAGTTTTATTTGTTTTCTGATAATCAATTATTAAAAAGAATAATTACATTCATTTTTTATTTTCAGTATTTCAAAGAACAAACTTCAACGAGGGAGATTTTTTTTTTTTTTTTAATATTTGAGTTAGGGCAGTGTTCTTCCTGTCCATTTTTATGGATACATTTTTAAATAATAAAGGTATTGATTGACCTAGCTAAGAATCATCCCAACTATTAGTTCTACCATCATGAATTTTTTATGTATTCAGATGTTGTAGAGACTATTTGCTCATTAAGTAAATAATTCTTTAATTTTTCTTTATTTGAAAGTACTTGCTCAATTTTAGACTCTGGGTTTGGGTTGAACAAATCATAACTAACTATTATTTCGTCATTTGGTTCTATTTCCAATAGATTAATTGTATCATTTACCGTTCGATGTCCCATGTGTTTAGATGCTGTAATGAAGGCTTTTTTTGTGCAGTTGTATTTTGTCACAAAATCTCTTGCCCAAGCAATTTCCATTGTATTTGATTTTAATGGTCTTAGTTTGAGTTTTAAAAGTGTATTCTTTAAAATATATTCTTCAAATTCGCTATACAGTTTATTTAATTCTCTATTTAAGCTGGTTGTCGAAAGTGCTTTTTTGGTTTTGGTGTTGATATAGATATGTGAGTCTGTTTCTAAATTGTATTTTTCGTGATTGTTTGTGAAAAAATCTTCAGTACTGTATCGTGTAAACCAACTTAAACGTAATATTTGCTTTGAGTTTTTTTTAGAATCTTCTATAATTAACTCACTATAGCAACAATCAATATTTCCATCATTAAAAAGTTCAAAATTAATAAAGTCATTCCATTTTAATTTTAGTAAGCTTCCGATTTTGAGACCTAGACATGAGCCATGAATGCACAGGAATCCGTATCCATAATCTCCTTTGTTTATTAACCAGGTTCCGAACAAAACAAGATTTTCTGTTGACCAAATTAATTCTTTATCATTTTTCATAAGTTGCTGTATTTTCATGATTACGGTGCAAAGATAGCTAAATATTTTAGATATCCTAATGTATTTTCACTTTTTTTACGAAAATACAGAATATTTATTTTAATGTTTATTGTAACTTGTTTGTTTTTAGCTGTTTATATTTTTTTATTGTTGTATTTTCATAAAAAAAGCGTAAATAGCTTTTTTACAACACAATAATTTGCTATATTTGCACTATAATTGTGAAAATACAGAAATTAATTAAATTTTAAATAATTATGATAATTATGCTTCTTATGTGCCTTCCGACTTTAACAATTGCTGAGGTTGGGAAAAAAATTAATTTAAAAGATGATGATGCAATCAGAAAGTGGTTAATATCAAAAGGTGTTACTATTCATAAAACAGGCAAATTCCGATTTGTTTTTGAAGTGGATGTGGATTGTGAGATTGATAAAATGAGAGTCTTAGAGTTGAAGAAACAGTATCCAAATGACTGGGTTGAATTATATAAAAGTATATGCAAAGACAATGCTGTTTGTGAGATGGTTGTTCGTGACCTTGGAGGTAAAATAATTAGCAAGCCAACAACTAAGGTTAAATTGAATAATAAAAGCGAGAATGAACTTTATAAAAAATATACTAAATGAAACTAAAACTTCCTAAGAATCCTCATAAAGGGATAAAGGTTTATTGTCATAGATGTAAACGAGATAATCCCACTTGTAATCATTATGATATACATAGGTATAAGGTCAAGATACATGTTATTGGTGGTGAGGGAAAAAAACGAACTAAGGTTCTAAATTCTAAAAAATATAATGATGCGGTTAAAGAAGCTATCGATTTTGAAAACGAAATAAAGGCAAGTAATTATGAAAAGATAATTGTAAAAGAAGAAGGAAATGATTATTCGGTTTTAGATGCAGTAATTCAATATCAACGTTATCTTTCGGGACAGCATAAATACGTTCATAAAATTAAAAGGGTTTCTCCTGAATATCAAAAAGAGTGTATGCGCTATTGTAAATTCTTTTTGGATAGTTTAAAAGAGGTGAGGAATTTAGTGGACACAAGAATAATAGAGGTAAATCAAAACGATGTTGCAAGATTTTATTTATGGGCTGAGAATCACTACGGAGCTAAATCATTTAATAAGTGTATGAGTGCTTTAAAAGCTTTTTTTGCCTTTTTGATTGATGTTGAAGAGATAGTAATGAAGAATCAATTTGCTGTTTATGAATCAAAATCTGTGGTGATGAAAGATGTGACAGCTTTGACAAAGGAGGAGTTTCAGGGTATTATAGATTCAATTGGGGTTGTTAGTCCCTTTCAAATTCTTGGAGGCAGAGGAGAAAGAAAAAACATGTATAAGTCTTATTTAGTTCAAGGTTTTAAATTGTTTTTGCTGACGGGGGGGAGGAGAGAAGATGTTGTTGAGTTGAGGTGGTGTAACATGTTTGCTACAATTGAAGGAGTTAGATTTTTTAAAATTGCTAATAAGAAGGTCAATAGGATAAGAAAAACAGGAGAGTATAATAAGTACATGCCAATCAATGATGATTTGTTTGAGTTGTTGCTTGAGATGGGATATGAAACAAAGAAAAATACAGATGATTATATTTTATTTCCAGAACGAAATGTAAAAGCAAAAACAATAATGGATGCTTTGTCGAAGTCTTTTTCTCATTATGTGAAAGAATCAGGGGTAGAAAAAAATGTTAGTTTAAAAAATTTAAGAAAGACTTACATAACTTGGATGCATCGAGCAATAGGTAAAAATACAGGTTTGTTAACGTCTCATAGTGGCGAAAAGGTTTTAAAAGACCACTACATTGATAGTACTGTTTTAACTGCTTTAGAAGAAGCCACATTAAGAATAAGGGTATTTGGTTAGTTGTCCTAGGGCAATAAAATATTAGCTTCTTTTGCATTATATTTGTTTTTATGAAAGCACAAAACATTTCCGAGATTATTAATCTATTATCCGACGATGACCAGTCCTTGGTGAAACCATTTTTAAAGGCTCAAATATTTGCAAAGCGTGTTGGAAATGAAGGACTTTATAGTTGGGTGGTTCAAGAGATAAAAGGTTATGAAAATGAATCTGAACTTCCTTCTTATCGGAAGGCTAAAAGTAATGATTTTGCGATTTTGAAGCAGTATGGACGATATACTAATGAACAATCATTACCATTGGCTTCTTTTTCTAGAGTTGTTCAATCTATGTTTTTGACCTATGACGTTTCTAATAGCATTAAATCTTTGGAAGAGATTGTTATGAATGACCCGAAAGGAGCTTTAAATAAGTTGTATGGGGCTGATTTATGTCAACTATTATCGAATGACCTTAAACAGCGAGGGTTAAATTTTGGTGTACATTCATTAAGAACAGAAGTACAAGTTTTTGAGTTGGCTGAAATATTGATAAATATTCGTTCGAAATTGTTAGAGCTTATGTTAGAACTAGAAGAAGATTTTCCCAATATCGATATAGAATTAGAAACTCGTGAAATAGATAAGAAAGCAGTTAATCAAACAATAAACTTTTATATGAATAAGATTAGAATCACAACAACAGGAGATGGGAATACAGTTAATACTGGAGATAATTCAACGGTTATTAATAATGCAGTTATCACAAAAAGTAATAAAGAAGAGTTAAAAAAATTTCTTACTGATAATGGGGTTTCTGATGAAGATGTAACTCATTTGGCAGAGATAATTGATGAAGAAGCATCTGGTACAACATTAACAAAATTCGGTCCAAAAGTTGGAGCATGGATTCAAATGATGATTGGTAAAGCTGTTTCTGGTGCTTGGGAGATTGGAGTTGGAGCCGCTGGTTCTGTACTTGCTCAAGGTATTCTTCAATACTATGGTTTAGCTTGAGGCTGAATTGTAGCATTATCGCCAAGATTAGTAATATTGCCATTTCCTTCAGTTTTTATTGAAATGTTATTTACGACTGTTGAGGTTGGGTTAAGGACAGAATTTAATTCTTGAAAATATTCTTTCTCATTTTTTAGCCAAATATTGAGGATTTTAATGTATTTCATTTCCTTTTTGCTATATGCTTCAAGTAGTGAAACTTGTTTTATTCTATGGGCTTCATTAATTATTTCAAGTTGATGTTTTTGTGTGTCAACTATTTTTGATGAATCAATTTTTGATAGAAAAGTTTTTGTTGTGTTTATTAAAATTTCGACAAATTCTCCATTAGTGCGGGTTTTGTACTTTGTAAGCTGAGTAAATTTGTTGTAATGGGGAGAATGCACCAAAAGGCCTAATGGAAATATTTTTTCTAATTTTTCTTTCTCTTTAACTACGCTCGGCAGAGCCTTAACCCATTTTTGATAGGTTCCGTGTAGGATATTAATATCTGTTTTGGCTTTTTTTTCTGCGCTTTTTTCGTCTTTAAAACTTTCGTTTATGAATTCAATTAGCAGTTTTCTTTTCCAGAGAGGGAAAGAGTCTTTAAAGCTATTATTTTTTAAGTAATGTAACATAAGAGAGATAATGTCACTTAGTCCAAAGGTAGGTGTTCCAAAGCTGTCAAAAATATAATCAAAATAGTCGGTAATCTCTCTAAGCCAATCTTCTTTCTCGATATTTTGGTCTAGAAAGCATTCTACATATATCCATTGTGTGATAATTTTTTCAGGGACATGGTTATAAAGTTCTTTTTTGAACCAACCTTTCTTGCTGATTTTTTTATGAAAGGCACAGCAATTAGGGAATTTCTTGAAGTTTTCAAGAGCATTTTTTTTTATTGATTTATGGAATTCACAGCAATTTGGATAATCCGTTGGTAACACAACTGTACAATGAGGTAAAGCATCAAAGCCTAAATCCCAAATATGTTCACCATCGATGGTGGTAAAATTTTTAGTAACTAAATCGTTTATAAATTTGTCACCATCATGAATATCAACGTTGAAATTACGATTTCCCATTTCCCATTAAATTAGTGTTGTTACCAGTATTTATAGTATTATCGTTTCCATCTGTAGTGATATAGTTCATGATTTTGTAGATTGTTTGGTTTACTTCGTTGTTTCTTGCCATTAATTTTGCCATGTCTATTTTGTATCCAAATTCTTTTTCTATCTCTAGCATGATATTTAAAGCATTGCTTCTTATCATAGAAAGCGCATGGTCAATTGCTCCTGTGCCTATTTTTCGTGTCGCAGAGTAAATTTCTGCATAAGGATTACCATGATGAATTTGTAGATTTTGAGTTAAATAGAAAAGAATTTCCGACTGGATAGCTATTCCTACGGTTGTTGACTTATCAGATAGTAAATGTTCCAACTCTGAAACTCCTTGGTAAAATTTAAACTTTTCAACAGCGTCACGAATTTCGGGTAAAAGTCCATCCGTGGGAATGAGGTAATTCGTTAGTTTCCACCTTCCATTCGTAAGATTGCCGTAAATGTTACATTTAGAAATTCGGTATTCAGGTAGAACATCGTTCGATTTATATCCTTCAATTTCCTTAGTTACCCAGTCGATTAACATCTTGTTTTTTAATCGTACACCGAACACTTTTACTTTTAAAAGTATTGAGGTAAGTGAGGTTGATGTGTCTGTAAGTTGCTCTACAATATCAGTAATGTCCATTCAATATAGTTTTATCCAAAATTACAAAGTAAATAATGTTATCAGATAAAAAATTGTCAACATCTTAATTGCTAACAGCGCATATGATTAAATTACTATAAAAAGCAAAGGGAATAAAGTCTACTTGTTTAAGTTGATAATATCTTTTCAAAAGAAAGTTATCCTAAAATGAATAGGTTGAATCTATAAAAAGTCACTCTTAAAAGTCACTCTAATAAAAAAGGACTTACGAAAAAACGTAAGTCCTTGTGTTTAAAGTAGCGAGGACGGGAGTTGAACCCGTGACCTCAGGGTTATGAATCCTGCGCTCTAACCAACTGAGCTACCTCGCCAAGATTGCAAGTGAACCGTGTTCCTCATTGCGGGTGCAAAGATAGAAATATTATTAAAGCTTACAAGAATAAAATGAAGAAAAAATAAATTTTTTAAAAATGCATTGTTTTTGGACATATATTCTTATATTTCCAAAAAATTAAAAGTAGCACATGGATCCAAAAATACGTTACGAAATCGAGTTTCCGATCAATTCTTCGCCGCAATTATTGTATCAATATATATCAACGCCGTCAGGTTTATCAGAATGGTTTGCAGATAATGTAAATTCAAGAGGCGAATTCTTCACTTTTATCTGGAATGATTCCCAGGAAAAAGCACGTTTGGCTTCTAAAAAAACCGGAGAGAAAGTAAAATTCAAATGGGTTGATGAAAGCAGTAAGGATACAGAATATTTTTTTGAACTGCATATCTTAGTCGATGAACTGACGAAAGATGTGTCGTTAATGGTAGTTGATTTCGCTGAAAAAGAAGAAGTAGGAGAAGCTAAACAATTGTGGGAGAATCAGATCTCAGATCTGAAACATCTTATAGGATCTGTTTAGTAAAATTCTATTTTATGCATTATATTTGCCCTGAACAAAATTCAGGGTTTTTTTATGATCAATTTTAACGGAAACATAGTAGCGCAAGACGACAATATATTAACTCAAAATCGTGCTTTTTTGTACGGAGACGGAGTTTTTGAAACACTAAAAATAGTTAATAATAAAATCTTGTTTCTTGAGGATCATTATTTTAGGTTAATGGCTTCGATGCGTGTGGTTCGAATGGAGATTCCGATGAACTTCACCATGGAATATTTTGAAGAACAGGTTTTAAGTCTTGTCAATCAAAAAAATATTTCGGCATCTGCAAGAGCCCGAATTACTGTTTTTAGAAAAGATGGAGGTTTGTATTTACCAAAAACCAATGAAGTTTCGTTTTTAATTCATGCAACAGCTCTTGAGACCGTTTCTTATGGCTTAAACACTGCTGAATATGAAGTCGATTTGTATAAAGACTTCTATGTGACCAAACAATTGTTATCGTCGATTAAAACGACTAATAAAATGATAAATGTTACCGGAAGTATTTTTGCACACGAAAATGGTCTTGCCAATTGTATTTTAGTAAATGATACTAAAAATGTTGTCGAGGCATTGCAGGGTAATTTATTTATGGTTGTTGAAAAAAAAATGATCACGCCACCAATTTCTGAAGGATGTCTGAACGGAATTATGCGTAAACAAATATTGGCTTTGGCTAAAAAAGTAGAAGGCATAGAAGTAGTTGAAGAAATAATTTCGCCATTTGATCTTCAAAAAGCTGACGAATTATTTCTGACAAATGTAATCACGGGGATACAACCGATAACGAAGTATCGAAAAAAGGAGTTTACAAGTAATCTGGCTCATTTATTAGTGCAGAAACTAAATGAATCCATTTCTGAAAATTAATTCAGATATGGATTTTCAGGTGCATTTGACCAAATAAGATAATCTCCTCCGAGCTCGATAATCTGCTCCTTCCAAAAATGGGTGGTTGACTTTCCGATAATTTTATTTTTATAGCTATTATCAGTGATGATCCACGAGTTTCCCTGCATTTCATTCTCAAGCTGATTTTCGTCCCAACCAGTATACCCTAAGAAAAAACGAATATTGTTTTTGCCAATAGATCCGTCATTTATTAAGTCTTTGGTCGATTCGAAATCACCTCCCCAATAAATCCCATTCGAAATCTCAACACTATTTGGAATCAATTCAGGGATGTTGTGAATAAAATAAAGGTTGTCCTGTTCAACAGGGCCTCCATTATATATTTTGAAAGTGGCATCGATCTCAGGAATTAAATCATTAATAGTATATTTTAATGGTTTATTAATGATAAAACCTATCGATCCTTCTTTGTTATGGTCTGCTAGTAAAATTACCGATCTATTAAAAGATAAATCTCCAATTATAGAAGGCTCGGCAATAAGCAGGTGTCCTTTTTTTAATTTTTCTGAAATCATACGGTTACAATTTTTATTAAATTTAATAATAAAATTTTTAAAAACACAAATAAAATCGTTAAACCGCATAAAAAAACCCTCCATGGGGAGGGTTTTGATTATATTATTAGTTTAGGGAACTTTCTTACTTAGTTCACTGCACCTTCTAATTCAGCTCCAGCTTTAAATTTTACTACATTTTTAGCAGCAATCTGAATAGTTTTTCCTGTTTGAGGGTTTCTTCCGTCTCTTGCAGCTCTAGCAGATACAGACCATGATCCAAAACCTACTAATGAAACTCTTCCACCTTTTTTCAAAGTAGCCCCTACGTTTCCTAAAAATGACTCTAAAGCTAATTTTGCCGCAGCTTTTGTGATTCCTGCATCAGCAGCGATAGCATCGATTAATTCTGATTTGTTCATAATAATTAGTTATTAATTGTTGGTTAAAAAAAATTGTTAATACACAAATTTAGTAGGAAATCCGTTCCTTGCAAGTGTTTTCTTTAATTTTAGCAAAAATTGTTGATAACTTGCTTTTTTTGTTCATAACGCAAGTCGTTTTCCGCTCAAAATCAGATAAAAACCCCTGTTTTACTGACCTTAATAGACCTTTGCGCTATCAGAAAAAGTTATTCCGTTTAATAATTCGGAAACTTGCATTCTCTTTTTTCCAGGTAATTGCAAACTTAAAACCTGAATAAAGGCATCTTTGACTGCAATTTTGATTTCTTTTTTACTGCTAATCAAGGTTCCAACTTCATAAGAATGACTTTCTGAAACCAGTTTTGCCTCGTATATTTTGATGCTTAATTCTTCGGTTTTGTCTTTTAAGAAACACCAGGATGCCGGATACGGGCTTAAACCGCGAATTAAATTATTAATTTCATCTCCGGATTTGGTCCAGTCGATCTTACAATTTTCCTTATTAAGTTTGTAGGCCGTTTTAATTTCAGTATCATCTTCCTGAATCGTTGTCGTTACATTTCCGCTTTCGATAACCTTTAAAGTTTCGATTACCGTTTCGCTTCCCAGTAACATCAATCGGTCGTGCAATTGTCCCGCATTTTCTTCCGGTTCGATAGCAATTTCCGAATTTAGAATCATTGCCCCCGTGTCTATTTTGTCGTCAATAAAGAAAGTAGTAACACCGGTTTTAGTTTCTCCATTAATAATAGCCCAGTTAATAGGCGCCGCACCACGATAATTGGGTAATAAAGAAGCATGAAGATTAAAAGTGCCTAAGCTTGGCATTTCCCAAACTACTTTAGGCAACATTCTAAAAGCAACTACAATTTGCAAATTGCCATTTAAGGCTTTTAATTCGGCAAGAAAACTTTCGTCTTTTAAATTTGTGGGTTGTAATAAGGTAAGGTTGTTTGCCAGGGCATATTCTTTTACTGCTGAATATTTTATTTTTTGTCCGCGTCCTGCCGGTTTGTCTGCAGCAGTTATAACGCCAGCAACATCGTAATTGTTTTTGATAATGGTATCCAAAATGCCAACGGCAAATTCCGGAGTTCCCATGAATATGATTCTCAATTTTTCCATTATAATTTTAAAGTGTATTTATTATTAGGCTGAATAGTGATGTAATTGTTTTCAAGTAATTCCTGAAGTGCCAAAATTACATCATTAGTGTCTAGTTTTATTTTAGTTTCAAGTTCTCTTGAAGTTAAGGCAGCAGTTTTTAATAAGTGAAGAATTTTATCTGCAACCGAATCGGCTTCAGTGATTTTTCCTTTTTGGGTAATGCAATAAGAGCATACGCCGCAGTTTTGATAGGTTTCTTCTCCAAAATAATCCAGGATCAATCTGTTTTTGCAGGTTTTATTGTCCTTTATATAATGAAGCACAGACAAAAGCTGGTCTTTTTTAAGCTGATTTTGTTTTTCGAGATATTTCGAAACCCTGTTTATAGTCAGGTTGTCTTCGCGTACTTCATTAAATAATATAGTAGCGTCGTTGTTTTTTGCTTTATAATCGATAATTTCTTTCTCTCTTAGTTTTTCTAAAACTACGGAAACCTGCATTTCAGTATGATTTGATTTTTTGGCAATGAGCGAAATATTAAATGGCGTTTTCATTTCATAAATTCCGGGATAAGTTCTTAGAATCGCCAGAATGATTTCTTCGTCATTTGAATTCAGGCTTGTGTATCGAATCACTTCTTTTGATTCGATCAAGAACTGCATCGTAATTTTTTCGGAAAATTCCTGAGACATTGTAATGATGCCCTGCTGATTCAAAAACTGCAAAGCATTATATGTTTTAAGAGTAGGGAAGTCATATTTCTGGCAAAAATGATTGAGTTTAAAAGAAAATGACTCGTCTAAACCTTCGCCATAAGCAATCTGAAAATAATTGCAAAGTTTGACATACATTGCATTCAGGAATTTTTTGTCCGGCAGGATACTCAAAAATTGCTGGTCCGTTTGATTACTGTCTGAAGAGTTGGTTAAAACTACTGAAAAAGCTTTTTCTCCGTTTCGTCCCGCTCTTCCGGATTCCTGATAATAATTTTCGATATTCTCGGGAAGCTGAGTATGAATAACCGTTTTTACATTGTCTTTGTCAATTCCCATTCCAAATGCATTTGTGGCTACAATAACCTGCACTTGTTCAGACATCCACAATTGCATGTTTTTATCTTTTTCTTTTGATGAAAGTCCACCGTGATAATAAGTCGCTTTGAATCCTAGTGATTGCAATTGCGTCGACATATTTAGGCATGATTTTCTGTTTCGCACATATATAATAGAAGGCTGCGGATTTTTCTTTAAGATTTGTTCTACGCGATACAATTTGTCTTCAACTTCAAAGACCATATAGGCAATATTTTTTCTTTCAAAAGATTGCTGAAAAAGTATTGGATCTTTTAATCCTAATTCCGTTTTTATGTCTTCGATAACTCTTGGGGTTGCCGTAGCGGTCAAAGCCAAAAAAGGGATCTTGGGAAAATGTTTTTTAAGTTCTGAAATTTTCAGATAGGCCGGGCGAAAATCATGGCCCCATTGCGAAACACAATGAGCTTCATCGATAGCAATCAAATTGATGGGAAGATTTTTTATGCGTTCTAAAATCCAGTCAGATTGAAGGCGCTCCGGAGAAAGGTATAAAAACTTATAGTTTCCGTATTGGCAATTGTCCAGAAGATCAATGATTTCTTCGGTATGAATTCCACCCGTAAGTGCAATTGCTTTAATGTCCCGCTTTTGCAGATTGGTAACCTGGTCTTTCATCAAGGCTACTAAAGGCGAAACCACCAGGCAAATGCCTTTTTGCATCATTGCCGGAACCTGAAAACAAATCGATTTTCCACCGCCCGTTGGCAGCAGGGCAAAAGTATCCTGACCGTCCAAAACCGAGTCAATAATCTCCTTTTGCAACGGTCTAAAACTGTCGTGTTTCCAGTATTTTAAAAGAATTTCCTGCGCTTGTGGCATTGGTAGTGTTTTAAAGTTAAAAAATTTAGAAATCAGTTTCTAGTTTTGCAACTTTAAACACCTGCCTAAATTTTATCTAAGATATAAAGAATTCTGTTGTCAACCGTATCTTTTGGTACTTCAATTAAGTCGTAGCCATATTTTTTATACGTTTCAACAAGGTGTTTCTGAATGGTTAGTGCCTGTTCAAAATTTTCGTAGCGCTCAGTATCGCACTCGTAAATTTCTTCCCAGGGTGGTAAAATAAAAGTTTTTGTGTATTTGTAATCCTCGCAGGCCTTTGTGAAATGCTCCGGATAATCATCGCCAATATAATCCATATAAGCCACAACATCAGGAATGCCGCGATCTATAAAAACTACATCATCAGGTTCGTCAAGAGCATCGTTGAATTGTTTAATGCGTCCTTCCAGCAACATTTCGCTAAACAATAAAGGCTGCTCAAGAAACAATTGGTCGATTCCCCGTTGTTGTGCTTCGAGTGTAACTTGTCTTGAGATTTCAGGATAACAGCAGTAGCCACGAGCTACCAATTCGTTAATAAGAGTAGATTTTCCCGTTCCCGGGCCACCAATGAGAACTATGATTTGTTTTTGCACTTTCTTAAAATAAAGCGCAAATTTACCTAAACTTATTGTATTTAAAAAGATTATTTTGCCTTGAGCGAATGATTTCGCAATTTTAGGTAATATCGTTGTTGCTTTTAGCTAAAACTTTGGGGTTATATTATTGCAACCGGACTAAGGTCCGGCCCTAAAAAATGAATCGTTCCTCTGGAACTCAAACAAAAAGAGTCGTAGACTCGGTAGATATTGTAGGGCTGGACTTTAGTTTATGCGGTAAGATTATGATACGGGGCAGTTGGTTGTAAGTACATGCAAGGTTTTCAAAACCTTGCCGGAAATAAAAATAAGATTGATTACTCACAAAACAAATATTTCCGAGAACCCGGACCTTTCTTTCCTGAAGGAATGATTAAATGCGATTCAAACTTTTTTCCTTTCAAAACATCATTCACAAAATCCAGTACATATTGTTTGCCATCATGAAAAAGATAACCTGAAAATTCATGTCCGCCGCCGCAAAAAGTAATTAATTCAATGTCTTTGTGTAAGTTATGCATATGATTATAAACAGCATAAGAACCAAAAAGAATCAGCCAACCTGAAGCATTTGTTGGGCAGGAGCGGTGTGAGCCAGCCGCGTACGGAACTGTATCATCATTATTTCCGTGTGCCAGTAACATCGGAATTGCTTTTTCTTTCGTGATCAAATTGATGTCCTGAATGGCACCGGAACCTCCAATGAAACCTTTGTATTTAAAGTTTTCAGGAAGATTGTTTTTATAAAGATTCATGAGTTTGTAATCCCAAAACGAAGCGTGAAAACCAATTTCGGCGCCGGCACTAATTCCTGAAATGAATATTTTTGAGGTGTCGAGATTGTATTTATTAGCATTTTCGATCAAAAAAGAAGTCGCCTGCCACATATCGCTTACGCCAATCTGGATGGCTTTTATTTTTTCGGTTAAAGTTCCTTTACAGCCAAAATCTTTTCCTTTCATATATAAAGAATATGAAATACTAGCAACCGCATAACCATTTTTGGCCATAAACATTCCAAAATCTTTCTCGCTTGTGCGTTCTCCGCCCGAAAATCCTCCGCCAAAAGCAAAAATGATTAACGGGATTTTTTCGTTGGTTTTCTTCTGAGGCAGGTACAAATCCAGATCCAGTTTGAGAGTGTCATTCTGAAAATAAGTCATTGTTTTGATTTCCTGTGCCTGAGTATTGTGAAAAGTGAGAATGGCAAAAAGTAAAAAGATGATTTTTTTCATGATAAAGTGTTTTTTGAATCGCGCAAACGCTCAAAGTCTTTTTATTCCTGCTTTTTGACTTTGTGCCTTTGCGTCTTTGCGTGCAAATTTTTCGGCAATGTTATTCAAATATAAGAGGAAATTTTACAAAGAAATAAACTTGTATAGCTTTTTTCTTTGCACCTTTGAACCTCTGTAACTTTGCGTCTTTAAAACAAAGTTTTAGAATAAAAAAAATCTAAAACCTAAAATCTGAAATCTGAAATCAAAAACGTATATTTGCTTTCTATTTTAATGTGCAAATGGAGAACGATAAAGAAAAAAACACCGCCGAATTTTACGAAAGATTAAAGGTCGAATTAGATAACTCAAATACTTGGCCTGCAGAATATTTGTATAAATTTATAATGCCTTCGGTTAACGATAATGTTGAGACAGTTGAAAAAGCTTTTGACGGTATGGGCGCGGTTATTAAAACAACAAAATCTAAAACAGGTAAATTTACCAGTGTTTCTGTAGATGTTACAATGAATAGCGCTGATCACGTGATTAGCAAATACATTGAAGTTTCTACAATAGAAGGTATAGTTTCATTATAAGTTATGGTCGAAAAATATAAAAAAGAAGTTGCGAATGACGTTGTTTTCAATTTAGAATATAATTCTGAGAGACAGCGTTTACTTATTCCGGAATATGGTCGTCATTTGCAAAAACTGATCGATCAGGCTACTATTATCGAAGATGATGAAACCCGCAACAAAGCGGCGAAATATATCATTCAGGTGATGGGAAGTCTGAATCCGCATTTGCGTGATGTACCCGATTTTCAGCATAAATTATGGGATCAGCTTTTTATCATGTCTGATTTTAAATTGAATGTAGAATCGCCATATCCAATTCCGTCGAGAGATGTATTGCAGCTAAAACCGGATGTTTTACAGTATCCGCAGAACTTTCCGAAATACAGGTTTTATGGTAACAATATCAAATATATGATTGATGTTGCCAATAAATGGGAAGATGGTGAAATGAAAAATGCATTGGTTCTGGTAATCGCCAACCACATGAAAAAATCATATCTAAGCTGGAATAAAGACACAGTAAAAGACGATGTTATTTTTGAGCATTTATTTGAATTGTCAGGAGGTAAAATCAATTTGTTGCAAAGTACAGAAGAGCTTTTGAATACAACAGATTTATTGCGTACCAATAAGCGTATGTCCAATAAAATTACACCAGCCGGACCGCCTAAAATCCAAAGTAACAAAAACAATAATAAAGGCGGAAAACCAAAGCCTTTTCAAAAAAATAATAATCAGAAATAAAAAAGGTGCTAAGATACTAAGGAGCTAAGATGCTAAGATTTTAGCTTAGAACCTCAGAATCTCAGAACCTTAGAACCTAAAAAAGATCTATGGGAATTTTTAAAATCGAGGGAGGAATTCCTTTAAAAGGAGAAATCACTCCGCAAGGAGCAAAGAATGAGGCATTACAAATTTTATGTGCCGTGCTTCTAACGGGTGATAAAGTTAGGATTAATAATATTCCCGATATTATTGACATCAATAAATTAATCACATTGTTGGGTAATTTAGGAGTAAAAATTCAACGCAATGAGCCGGGTTCGATTACGTTTCAGGCAGATGAGGTAAATGTTGGATATTTAGAAACAGAAGCTTTCAAAAAAGAAGGCGGAGCGTTACGTGGTTCTATTATGATTGTTGGACCACTATTGGCACGTTTCGGAAAAGGATATATTCCAAAACCGGGAGGAGATAAAATTGGCCGTCGCAGATTAGATACACACTTTGAAGGTTTTATTAACCTTGGAGCAAAATTCAGATACAATAGAGAAGATCATTTTTATGGAGTAGAATCTCCAAAAGAAGGCCTTACCGGAACAGATATGCTGCTTGATGAAGCATCAGTTACCGGAACAGCAAATATCGTTATGGCTGCTGTTTTGGCAAAAGGAAAAACGACAGTTTACAATGCAGCTTGTGAGCCTTACTTGCAGCAATTGTGTAAAATGCTGAACTCTATGGGAGCTAAAATTACCGGAGTTGGATCGAACTTATTGACGATCGAAGGTGTTGAAAGCCTTGGCGGATGTGAGCACAGAATCTTGCCTGACATGATCGAAATTGGTTCATGGATTGGTCTTGCAGCGATGACAAAAAGCGAAATCACAATTAAAGATGTAAGCTGGGAAAACTTAGGTTTGATCCCAAATACCTTTAGAAAATTAGGTATCACAATCGAAAAACGCGGAGATGATATTTATATTCCTGCTCACAAAAATGGGTACGAAGTAAAAACAGATATTGACGGTTCTATTCTAACAATTGCAGATGCACCATGGCCGGGATTTACACCTGACTTATTGAGTATTGTTCTGGTTGTGGCAACACAGGCAAAAGGCGATGTTTTGATTCACCAGAAAATGTTCGAAAGCCGTTTGTTCTTCGTAGATAAATTAATAGACATGGGAGCAAAAATTATGTTATGTGATCCGCACAGGGCGGTAGTTATGGGACATAATTTCGAGTCTCAGTTAAAAGCAACAACAATGTCTTCTCCTGATATTCGTGCTGGGATTTCATTATTAATTGCAGCGTTATCAGCAAAAGGAACAAGTACAATTCAGAATATTGAGCAAATCGATCGTGGATACGAACGTATCGATGAGCGTTTAAGAGCAATTGGAGCAAAAATTGTAAGAGCGTAAAAAAATATTTGCCACGAATTCTCGAATTAAACGAAGATTAAGATTGTATTTGATTGCACTACTTTTTTTAATAAAATTCGTGTAATTGAATTTTAAAATTTTCAGGTTTGTATAATTCGTGAATTCGTGGCAAAAAAAATAGTCTACATGACAGATGAACAAAAAGCTGTAAAAGCTACTATCTTTAGTATAGTTGGAAACACCTGCCTGGCCATTGTAAAAGGTCTGGCGGGTTTTTTTGGCAATTCTTATGCCTTGATTGCAGATGCAATCGAATCAACAACAGATATATTTTCGTCTTGTTTGGTTTTATTCGGAATCAAATATTCAAACAAACCGCCGGATGAAAATCATCCTTACGGTCATGGTCGTGCAGAGCCTCTAATTACCTTTTTGGTAGTTGGTTTTTTGATTACTTCAGCTACAATTATCGGATACGAAAGTATTGCTAATATTCAGAATCCGCATAATTTGCCAAAATCATGGACTTTGTATGTATTGGGAGCTATTATTGTATGGAAAGAATATTCGTTTCGTTTAGTGATGAAACGCAGTAAACAAACCAATAGTTCCTCATTAGCAGCTGATGCCTGGCACCATCGCAGTGATGCCATTACTTCTGTAGCGGCGTTTGTCGGGATTTCGATAGCGTTAATTATGGGAAAAGGATATGAATCAGCAGATGACTGGGCGGCACTTTTTGCTGCTTTTTTTATCTTATACAACAGCTATAAAATTTTCAGACCGGCGCTTGGCGAGATTATGGACGAGAATCTCAACGATGATTTAGTCGAGGAAATCCGAATCAAATCGTTAACCGTTGTTGGGATTCTGGGAACAGAAAAATGTTTTATCCGTAAAGCAGGAATGAAATATCATGTCGATCTTCATGCGATTGTGTCGGCTAAAATTTCGGTAAAAGAGGGGCATGATTTGTCACACAAATTACAGGATACCTTAAAAGAAAAAATACCTCAATTGGGGAATGTTCTGATTCATATTGAGCCGGATGATTATCACTGAGAAAGAGGCTGAGGTTCTAAGATGCTAAGTCTCTAAGTTTTTTTTGATTATAAAATTACAAATCCGTTTATTCTTTATAGAGTGAGCGTTTTTTTTTATAATAGCTTGTCATTTCGAGCAAAGTCCAGAATTTCTCAAAGCATATTCCTTTGTACTTCTGAAGCTTTGTATCTAATCTAACACATTCAAAATCTTCAATCCGAACACAACACCATTTTGCTGAATTCCGCCTTGATACGAATGCACATAATCTAATCTGAATATTTTGAATTTTCCAAAACCCAGATTGTCTAAACCAACGGTAAATTCAGTATAAGGCTTTCTGTCCGGAATGGCCAAGGAATGAAACCCAAGATTCATGGTTGATTTTAAAAGATTCAGCAAGGGGATTTTATTCATGATAAATCCGGTGTCGTTGTGCTCTAAGTGCATTTCAAAGTAACTATCATTCGTACTGTTTGCGTAATACGGCATTAGGTTGAAAACGTTTAGATAACGCTCACTTGTGCCAATATGAGTCTGGTTTCCGTTGAAATGTCTGTAATCGATAAATGAAATGTTTTCTGCATTAAAGAATTTTCCGGCTCTTAAATTCATTCCTAAAGTTCCTTTATTGCCTAAAGATAAATCGTAAAGAACAGAAGCTCCAAGTCGTTCAAATTCATATTTTTTCTCGCTTGCGGCAAATGCTTTTTCGAACGCTAAAAATACGGTTGGATACTTTTCATCTTTAATATTATATCTTCCGTCAGGTCTTGAAATGTATTTATTCCCAAAGTTGATTCGGGTACTTATTGCTGCTTTAAACAAATGATGGGTATCAAAAGCCGGTGTAGTAAAATCATTTGGTGCCAGAGGATTATTAGAGGAGTAGACATCATCTCTTTTAAAGAAAGAATAATCGGTAGTATTATAAAGCGGTTTTCGCTGTTCGTATGCTACTTTTCCCACCAGATTTACGCCGTTCAGAATGTTTTGTGAATAGTTGACCTGAGCATATTCCAGATTGTACAACTTCATATAATTGTCCTTAAAAAACAAAGAACTTATAGAATTGATCAACTTACTGATTGGTTCGAAACTATTGAATTGCGCGACTTTTATTCCTCCCGAAACTCCAATAGTGGCGTAGTTTATATTGTTGAATTTATGACTGAATTCTCCAACAGCACGAAAACGCTCATCTGAAAAACCGTAGTTAAAAGTAGTACTTATCGAAGTGCTTTTTCCCTGTTCTTCATTCCACTTTTTAAAAGAAAAACCGGAATCCAGATTAAATCCCTGAACGGTATTAAAACTTAGTGAAGTGATATTTAGTAATCCTTTATAATCAAATGAATATTTTTTGAAAGTATTTTTGTAATCGTACCCCATTAAAATATCAGTAAATTTAAACTTGTTGTTTTTTGCATCAATCGAATCTGTATACTTTTTTGATTTTCTAATGGTTTGCAAACTGTCTTTTTTGTTATAATCGGTACTTTCTTCAATTGTTAGCGGAATGGGTCTGATTTGATTCCAGAAAGCATCATCTTTTTTATTTGCATTAAGTTCAAAAGCCACAACTTCATTTCCGAAAGTTTTCTTTTCAAAAGAAGTAGGGAACTCATAATTAGAATATACATAATTGAATTTTCCGGAAAATTTAACGCCAAATATACCAGCATTGAAATCCAAGGTTTGCGCATTTTTTGTCCAGATTTTATTTTTCGAATTGTAACTAAAGCTTTGTTTTAAAGTCATTGCTTCAGTAAATTCATTTTTCATTCGGTATCCTTTTATGTTCAGATCTATGGCATAAATAGCAAAACTATCGTCGACAATATAAAGGTAGCCTTCAAAAACAGGTTCTTTGTCGCGTTTAGGAATGACTTTGATTTTATAAATCTGTTGGTTGTTGTCGTCATAAAAACTCCCTTCAAGTTGGTATTTGTAATAGCTGAAGGCATTATCTGCAATAGGCGAGATCATCTTGACATCAAAGTCCAGCGTATTGTCGTAAAAATCATAAGTCGACAATGAAGCAGTGTTATAGCTATAGCCTTTATTATTTCCTGAGATTTTAGAAGCAATAATTTTCTCTTTTAATTTGTCCGGTTTTTCGAAGATGATTTTCGATATGGTTTCAGATAAATATAGAATCCCTGTTCCTGTAGAATCAAGATTAGATGCCATATCAGGACCAAGATCTACTTTTTTGCCCAGAATTTTTTTAGGCAAATCCTTGACTTTAAACATTCCTTTCGAATAAAAATCAGCTGTGTATCGTGCCGTTTTATCTGAGTTATTTTTTTTGTTTGCAATGGCACTTTTTATGATGGCGATTGCAGGGTTGTTTTTAGGATCAATGACCACTTCGTTTAATGCGAAGCTTTCCTCAGGCATTTTTACATCCAAAGTAATTGTTTTCGAATCCGAAGAAATAGTTCTCTTTTGTGTTTTGAAACCCAAATACTGAAAAGTAATTTTGTTCTTACCGGGTTCTTTTACGTTAAGCTGGTATTTTCCCTGTTCGTTAGAAGTGGTTCCGCTATACGTGTTTTCTTCAAATACAGAAACAAAAGGCAACGGGTTCCCTTTTTCGTCAGTAATGGTTCCCTTTATTTGG
Organism: Flavobacterium frigidimaris; assembly: GCA_900129595.1. Lineage (GTDB taxonomy): Bacteria > Bacteroidota > Bacteroidia > Flavobacteriales > Flavobacteriaceae > Flavobacterium > Flavobacterium frigidimaris. The sequence continues at coordinate 67,832 of FQWG01000006.1, forward strand.
GCAAAATTGGAGATCGAAAAAAATAAAAAGGCAAGTAAAGTATAGTTTTTCATGAAAGTGGTTTCTCTCACAAAAATAGAATAACTTAAAAACGAGCCTATTAATAATTTGTTAAATTGTAATTGTAGGTTCAACGTCCCGATCCCGAAACTTTGGGACGGCAGAAGATCATTTTTTCTTTGAACTTTTTACAGAAAAGACTGAATGGCTAATTCGTAGCTTTTTAATCCAAAACCTAGAATAACCCCTTTTGCATTTCCGGACAAATACGACTGATGCCTGAAACTTTCGCGGGCATAAGTATTCGAAATGTGTACTTCGATAACAGGAGTTGTAATCGCTTTCATGGCATCGCCCAAACCAATTGAAGTGTGAGTATAAGCGCCAGCATTCAAAATAATTCCGTCATACTCAAAACCGTATTCCTGAATTTTTCCAATCAATTCGCCCTCAATATTACTTTGGTAGTAAGAAAGTTCGATATTTGGGAATTTCGTTTGCAATGTTCCAAAATAATCTTCAAAAGTCTGGCTTCCGTAAACTTCCGGTTCTCTTTTTCCTAATAGATTCAAATTGGGGCCGTTGATTATAGCGATTTTCATATTTATATTATTTTGAAAAAACAGTTAGACTTTTTAAACCATACAAGTGATATAAGCTTAATCAATCTGATTTCCTGTATTATTTTGTATTGATAGTGAAATTGCAATCCATAGTGATATTTTAATTAAGTTTTGCAATTGTCATTGAACTTGGTAAAAATAAAAAAACCGTTCTAATTAATAGAACGGTTTTTATAAAAGTATGTGATATATTTTTTAGAACAACATGATTCCAGCTGAAAGTTGGAATACAGAGTTTTTAAGGTCAGCTTTAGAAGAAACTTCAGTTAACCCAAAACCATAACGCCCTTGAATAAAGATACCTTCAGTAATCTTTAAACCAAGTCCTGCATTAATTGCAAAGTCAAAAGTTTTAGGATCCTGAACGTCAAATTCTTTCTTGTTGCTTACCAGGAATGATGCCTGTGGACCTACTTCTAAACTTAGGGATTTTGTTACATATATTTTAGCCATTACCGGAATAGCGATATATCCTAGTTCATTTTTAAATTCTCCAAATGCATTTTTGTATCAAGCTCCTTGAGTAGAATATAAAAGTTCAGGTTGAATAGAAAATTTCTCTAATAATTTAACTTCAGCAATTAAACCAGCATGATAGCTTGTAATACCGTCTTTGCTATAGTCTATTCCACTAAAACTTGCATCTCCGGTCTGATTCGCAAAGTTAACCCCTGCTTTTACTCCGATTTTTAATAATTGTGCCTGAATTGTAGCTGATGTTGCCATGAACAGAACAGCCGCTAAAATTATTTTTTTCATAAAAGTGTTTTTTAAAATTTGGTATTTTTTATATGTTTCTATTAGTCAAAACTACATTATTTTAATTTTATTGTTTTATATCCTGCTTTAAATAATTAATAAAAATCTCACTCATTTGTGTTTTTTTTATGTGTTTTTCTACTGTTTTAAACTTAATCTATTGAAATCCAGTCTTTTATTTGTAATCAAATTCTGTCTTATTTTGATACATTTCGATTTTATTGTGTACTTGTTTTAACAAGTATAAGATTAGTTTTGCTGGATAATAAATAAAACATAAACATGAAAAAAATTATTTTAACTGCTATTGCAGTATTAGGTTTTACGTTTGCAACGCACAAACAGGTGGATTTGCTAAAGGAGATGTATTTGTTTCAGGATCGTTAACTCTGGCTTCTGAAAAAACAGGTGATGATAAATCAACAATTTTCGAAATTGAGCCAAAGGTTGGTTACTTCGTAACTGAAAACATTGCTCTTGGTGGAAAATTAGGTTACAGATCAGTAAAAGATGTATCTGATGCTTTTAAGGTTGGTGCTTTTGGAAGATATTATTTTACTCCTGTTTCCTAGTTTTCAGTATTTGGTCAGGCAGGTCTTGATTATAGCAATATAAAAGATAAAGTGTCTGATGCCAAGGCAAATGAATTTGGTGTAAATGCAGGACTTGGGTTAAGCTATTTCTTATCGAATCATTTTGCTATCGAAGTAGTATGGGCTGGTTTAGGGTATAGAGTAAGTGATAACGGAGGTGAAGGTGCAGATAAAGCTAATATTTTCGATTTTGGTTTTGATTTAAGAGCTGTACAGTTTGGAGTAGTTTACAAATTCTAATTTATTTAGTTAATTAGTTTTTTAAGTCTTCCTCTTTTGAGGAAGGCTTTTTTGTATTTGTTTGATATGTAACAAATTGTCATTTGGCGTTTGTTTTTTTTAATAGGATTTAATCTCTAGTTACTACTTTATTTGTTAAAATAAAAATAATCTTTTAGGAAGTAAATTTTTATATTTGAATATTAAATTTAACCAATACTTTTAATATGAAAAGAATTATTTTAGCTGCTATAGCAGTAATGGCATTTGGATTTACTAATGCGCAACAAACAAGATTTGGTGTAAAGGGAGGTCTTAATATTTCAACTGTAGTTGGTGGAGATGTTGACGATACTAAATCATTAGTTGGTTTTCACGTTGGAGGCTTTGCAGAAATCAAAGTTTTTGATAAATTCTTTATCCAACCGGAACTTTTATATTCAGCTCAAGGAACTAAGGTTGATGGTCCTTTAGGAGGTGATGCAGATCTTAAATTAAACTATTTGAATATTCCGGTTTTAGCGAAATATTATATTGTAGATAAATTTAGTGTTGAAGCAGGTCCGCAATTAGGGATTTTATTATCCGCAAAAGCAGAAGGTCAGGATATTAAAGATTATACAAGATCGGTAGATCTAGGTTTTAATATAGGTGCAGGATATAATTTTACTGACAATCTTTCAGTAGGGCTTCGCTATACTATTGGTTTGTCACCTCTTACTGATAAGGATATTGACAATTCAGATGATTAGTATGATAGTGCTAAAAATAGTAATCTTGCATTATCTCTAGCTTATAAATTCTAATTTTTCTTAAAAGAATATTTTAAAGCCTTCCCTGATCTGGAAGGTTTTTTTATGTCTAAAAATGTTTTACTTTGTAGCTATGAACTGGAACCGCTATATAAAAGATTATCAGTCGTATTTGCGAATCGAAAGAGGATTGTCGAAAAACACAATCGAGAACTACGGTTTTGATATCGAACGGTTGTGTCTTTTTTTAGAAACGAATCAAATTGAAGTTTCTCCCTTGAAAATTTCAGATGAAACCGTGCAGCAATTTATATATGCGGTTGCTAAAGAAGTGAATCCACGTTCGCAGGCACGAATTATTTCAGGTTTAAAAAGTTTTTTTGGTTATTTGGTGTTCGAAGATTATAGAAATGATAATCCGCTGGAATTAATCGAAACTCCAAAAACAGGTCGTAAACTCCCGGATACATTATCAGTTCAGGAAATAGATTCCCTTATCGCAGCTATAGATTTAAGCACGAATGAAGGCGAACGAAACCGTGCAATTATAGAAACATTATACGGTTGCGGACTTCGGGTTTCGGAATTGGTTTCGCTAAAAATTTCTGATTTATTTTTTGACGAAGGATTTATTAAAATTACGGGAAAAGGAAACAAAGAACGTTTTGTGCCAATAGGAAAATTTACCCAAAAATACATACAGATGTATCAAAAAGATGTTCGGGTAAATCTAATCATAAAAAAAGGTTTTGAGGATACGCTGTTTTTAAACCGAAGAGGAAGCCAGCTCACGCGGGCGATGATTTTTACCATTATAAAAGATCTTGCGGTAAAGATTGGTTTGAATAAAAATATCAGTCCGCATACCTTGCGTCATTCTTTTGCAACTCACTTACTCGAAAATGGTGCTGATTTAAGATCGATTCAGTTAATGTTAGGTCATGAATCGATTACAACTACGGAGATTTACGTGCATTTAGACAGAAGTTTTTTAAAAGAAGTAATGCATTCTTTTCATCCCAGAAAATAATTTTGTGTGAAGACCTGTCGTTTTAGGTGAAAATTTAATATATTGTGTAATATTTTTTGTTAATCAGTAAATAAGAGAGATATAAATTAGGTCTTTTTTTGTTCTTCTTTGTTGAGAAATTATTTAAAATAATTGAATCTACATAAATAAGTGATATATGGTTTTTGATTTGTATGGAAATGAGAATTGCTTAGAGGTAAATAATTTTTACAGAAAGTTGTTTGCGGAAATGCCTGATTTACTTTTTCAGTTTATTATTGATTGTGATAACAATTACGCTTTTCCTCTTGTCAGTAAATCGGCTGATGAAATTTTCGAGCTTACTACTGATATGTTTTCAAATAATCCTAAACTAATTATTTACGATAGGATTTATCCTCAGGATCGTGATTTCTTTTTTCAGTCCCTCGTCAAAGCACGAAAAGACGTAATTCCGTGGGATATCGAATTCAGGGCCGTTTTGCCTAAGAAAGGATTGCGCTGGTTTAAAATTTCTTCTAAAACGGAACTGGCGGAGAATGGTTGTGTGAGTTTTTATGGACATGTCTCTGATATTACAGAATTAAAAGACAAAGAAGAAAAACTTCGTATATCTGAAGAACGTTTTCAGTTTGCTCTTGAGGCGGGTACAGCAGGAATCTGGGATTGGGACATGGTGACTAATAATGTCTTTTATTCGTCTTTATCATTAAAAATTTTAGAATTAGAATCAACAGATATTTTTGATGATCCGGAACGTTGGGACAAGATTGTTCATCCGGATGATTTGCCAAAATATTATTCAGATATTCAGGAGCATTTTGATAATAAAATTCCATATTATGAAAATTATCACCGCGTAATGACTTCAAACGGGAATTATAAATGGATTCTGGATCGCGGAAAAGTGATCAAAAGAGACGAAAATGGTAAACCATTACGAGTAATAGGAACGCACACTGATGTTTCTTTGCAAAAAGAAAAGGAGTTGGAACTCTTAAAAACAATGAAATTATACAGTGATCAAAATAGCCGACTGGTTAATTTTTCGCATATTGTTTCGCACAATCTAAATACTCAGGCGGGCAATATAAAATCTATTTTAGATTTTATTGATGCCGATGTAGAGAAACAAACGGTCAGCGAAATGCTGGAACATCTGCGAACAGTTTCTAATGATCTTAATGATACAATAGCAAATCTAACGCAAATTGTAAAAACACAGAGTAATATTAATATTGCAGTTGTGTCGTTACGACTTTGCGATTATATCGACAAGACAATCTCTGCAATCAAAGGATTTGACAAGCAAAAGAATGTAACGATAATCAACAACGTTCCGAAGTATGTGACTGTCAATTTTAATCCGGCGTATATGGAGAGTGTGTTGTTGAATTTTACAACCAATGCAATAAAGTATGCGTATCCTGATCGTGATCCGGTTATTGTTTTTGATTTTGCAATTGAGCCGGAAGGTTACAAATCATTAAAAATTACAGATAACGGTTTGGGGATAGATTTAAGTGTTTATGGTGAGCTGTTATTCGGAATGTATAAAACGTTTCACAAACACCAGGAAGCCCGCGGAATTGGTTTGTATATCACCCGAAATCAAATTGAGGCGATGAAAGGAAGTATTTCTGTTGAAAGTGAAGTTGGAGTAGGGACGAGTTTTAAGATTGTCTTTAATGATATTTAAAACAGCAATTTTAGATATATATCTATAAAACAACAAAGGCTATCTGAGAAGATAGCCTTTGTTGTTTTTATGTAAATTGAGATTACTTAGCGATATTAACCGCTCTTGTTTCTCTGATTACTGTTACTTTTACCTGACCCGGATAAGTCATTTCGGTTTGAATTTTTTGTGAAATTTCAAAAGATAAGTTTGCTGCATTGTCATCAGAAACTTTTTCGCTTTCTACAATTACACGAAGTTCTCTACCAGCCTGAATTGCGTATGCATTTTTTACGCCGCTAAAACCGTAAGCTACTTCTTCAAGATCTTTCAAACGCTGAATGTATGAATCCAGAACCTGGCGTCTTGCGCCTGGTCTTGCGCCTGAAATAGCGTCACAAACCTGAACGATAGGAGAAAGTAATGATTTCATTTCGATCTCATCGTGGTGAGCTCCAATTGCATTACAAACTTCTTCTTTTTCACCATATTTCTCCGCCCATTGCATACCTAATAATGCGTGAGGAAGATCACTTTCAGTATCCGGAACTTTACCGATATCATGAAGTAATCCTGCTCTTTTAGCCAGTTTTACGTTTAAGCCCAATTCGGCTGCCATGATACCACAAAGTTTAGAAACTTCTCTCGAGTGTTGTAATAAGTTTTGTCCGTAAGAAGAACGGTATTTCATTCTACCTACAACTTTGATCAATTCTGGGTGTAAACCGTGAATTCCTAAGTCGATAACGGTACGTTTACCCACTTCGATAATCTCGTCATCAATTTGTTTGGCTGTTTTAGCAACAACTTCTTCAATTCTTGCCGGGTGAATACGTCCGTCAGTAACTAATTTGTGCAATGCCAGACGGGCAATTTCTCTACGAACCGGATCAAAACAAGAAAGGATAATAGCTTCCGGTGTATCATCAACAATGATTTCTACTCCTGTTGCAGCTTCAAGAGCCCTGATGTTACGTCCTTCACGACCAATAATTCTACCTTTTACATCGTCAGATTCAATATTGAATACTGAAACGCAATTTTCAACTGCTTCCTCAGTACCAACTCTCTGAATAGTATTGATGATGATTTTCTTCGCTTCTTGTTGCGCTGTAAGTTTAGCCTCTTCAATAGTATCCTGAATATGAGACATTGCTTTGCTTTTAGCTTCGGCTTTTAATCCTTCTACTAATTGTTCTTTTGCTTCTTCGGCAGAAAGTCCTGAGATTACTTCAAGCTGTTGCAATTGACTTTTGTGTAGTTTGTCAACTTCAGTTTGTTTTTTGTCTAAAACTTCAATTTTGTTATTGTATTCCTGAGTTTTAGCTTCAAAATCATCGTTTACTTTTTTAGCTTTAGAAAGCTCATTTGATATTTGAGATTCTTTATCGCGTACTCTTTTTTCTACTTCTGCTACTTTTTTATCACGAGCTAAAATAACTTGCTCGTGTTCAGATTTTAATTCAATAAAACGCTCTTTCGCTTGAAGGATTTTGTCTTTTTTGATGTTTTCGGCTTCTAAATTAGCATCTTTTAAAATTGAAGAAGCTTCTTTTTTTGCGTTCTTGATTAGATTAGAAATATTGCTCTTTTCGATAATTTTAGCGATTGCAAAACCTGCTGCAATCCCTATAATACCTGAAATAATGATCGTTATGATGTCCATGTTTGTTAAAATTTATATATAAAAAAAAGCCTACATTAATTGCTTGAATAAACTCGTAAAGACAAGTTTTGAGCTAACTCACTGTTCAAGTTTCCAAGCCGAAGCATGGCATACTATAGTAGCGACGATTTGCTCATTCTAAATTGTTAGTGTTGAGTTTACCAATTGTGAACTAATGTAGGCAGTATCTTAGTTGTTGTAAAGAACGTTTAATTTTCGAGATATTGATCTAATAGCGAATTTAATCTTTTAATTCTTTCGATGGTTTCTTCGCCATCGATTGCGTTATCAATTTGTTTTTGTTCTACTTGTGATGCAAATTGCAGGGCACACATAGCCAGAACATCTTGTTTGTCACGAACCGCGTAACTTTCTTCGAATTGCTTGATCATAGCATCAATTTTTTTAGAAGCACTTCTAAGTCCTTCTTCCTGACTAGGTTCAACCGTTAATGGGTAAACTCTGTCTGCGATTGATATTTTAATTCTAAGCTTTCCGTCCATGTCTTTCTAGTCTGATAGTTGTGCTATACAGTAATCGATTTCGCGAATTAATGAATTTATTTTAAGCTTTGTCTCTCTCTTGTTATTGTCGCTGCCAAGTAATGAATTGGCGATCTTAAGTGTTTCGTATTGCTTCTTCAAAGCCTCCATTTCTTCAGATTGTTTCTGGATAATTTGCGCAGCTTTGTCTAGTTCTAATCGTAAAACCTGATTGTTTTTTTCCAAACCTTTTGATTTCTCAAAAAGCTTTTCAACTTTATATTCAAGAGTATCAATTATTTCTGCAATTACACTCATTGTAAAATCCTATTCATTACTTAATCATACAAAGTTAGTATTCCTTTTTATTAATGCAATTTTTTATCGATTTTTTTACATTAAAAATAACCAAATAAATGAAATTCAATCAATTGTATTTTTGTAGCTTTATACTCGGTTTTGGCTTCTTAATTTTTTATCTTAGCAAAAATGTTGCATATGAAATTCTCACTACTTACCCTGTTCTTTTGTCCGTTTATTTTTGCTCAAACCCAATATCCTAAAGAGGATTTCCGCGCACCGCTTGATATTCCGATGCAACTTTCCGGTAATTTCGGAGAGTTGAGACCCAATCACTTTCATGCTGGTTTCGATTTAAAAACCAATCAAAGAGAAGGATTAAGCGTACATGCAATTGCAGACGGATATGTTTCCAGAATCAAAATTTCGACTTTCGGAAACGGAAAATGTATTTATATAACACACCCAAACGGATATACTTCAGTCTACGGACATTTGCAAACTGCCGTTGGTCCAATTCAGGATTATGTTAAAAAAACGCATTATAAAGAACAGTCTTATGAGATAGAAATGTTCCTGAAACCAAATGAGTTGCCGGTTACAAAAGGGCAAATAATTGGACTTTCAGGAAATACGGGTTCTTCTGAAGGACCACATTTGCATTTTGAAATTCGCGATAGTAAAACCGAATTTGTTATTAATCCGATATTCTTCGGATTTGATAAAAATATAAAAGACACTAAAAAACCTACTATTTCGAGTGTGTATGTTTATCCACTTGATAATTCGACCGTCAATCAGTCTAAACAGCCTTTGCTGCTGAATGTGGCGCTTCAAAAAGATGGAACTTATCTGGCGAGTAAAGTAAAGGCAAATGGAAAAATTGGTTTTGGAATTTCTGCAGTAGATTATGATAATGTTTCGTTTAATAAAAACGGGGTTTTTAATGTCTCTACTTTTTTTAACGGAATTCAGAATTATAATTATCAATTCAATACCTATTCCTTCGATGAGATGAGATATGTAAATGCTTTGGTTGATTATGGACGGTATAAAAAATCGGGTCAGCGTGTTCAGAAACTTTTCATGAAAACGCCTTTTGCTTTGAGCATTATTAAAACCGATTCTCTTCGTGGTATTATTCCGGTCACGCCAAATTTAGCTTCGACATACAGAATTGAAGTTTCTGATTATTTCGGGAATTTAAGTTCTGTTACAGTTCCAATAGAATATGATGCTGCGACACCAATTGTAAAAGCAGTGCCTGTAACGTCAAAATATTTTATTAAAATCAATAAAGATGCTAATTTCGAGAAAGATAATATGTCGGTGTTTTTTCCTGCAGGAACTTTTTACGATGATTTTAATTTGAATTTTGATGTCAAAAACAACCGAATTTACATTCACGATGATACTGTTCCGGTGCATTCTAATTTTACCATAACAATTAAAGATGATTCATATCCGGAAGGGTTGAGAGAGAAACTTTTTATTGGAAGGTTTAGCGGAAACGGCTCTGGTTATAATGGTACAATCAGAAAAGGAGATGTTTTTACAGCCAAATCAAAAATATTGGGACAATTTGGCCTGGTGCTGGATACCATTGTACCCACTATTAGAATCGTAAAACCAATTCAGGATAAATGGATCAGTGATCAGAAAAAAATTGAGTTTGTTATTAATGACGCTTCATCCGGAATTAAATCTTATAATGGTTATCTGAACGGAAAATGGATTTTGTTTGAATATGAAAATAAGACAAAAAAAATTACCCATACTTTCGATGATGCACTGTTAGCGGAAGGAGCGAATGATTTAAAAATTGAAGTGATTGATAATGTAGGAAATTCTGCTATCTTTGAAACTCATTTTTTTAGAAGCCAACAAAAATAAAAACCAAAGCGCTTGAATAATAGCAGGATAATATTCGTTTTTCTCTTTTTATGCATTTCTTGTGTTTCATTTGCTCAGCAAGCTCATATTAAAGGCGTTATTTTAGACAATCAAAATCGTCCCGTAGCAGATGTTAATATTACATCTTTGGGAAAAACAACGCAGTCAGATGTAAATGGTTTTTTTGAAGTTGACGTGCCTTCGAATAAAAAAACATCGTTGGTTTTTACGCATATTTCATTAAAAATGATGAGTCTGACAGTGAGTTTAAAGCCAAACGAAGTTTTTGTTTTTAATCCTGTAATGAGTAATTATCAAGAGCAGATGGGAGAGGTTTTCGTGTCTTCCGGAAATAAAAAACGTGTTCAGGGAATTGCGACTATTGATGCAGCTACTATCAAGAAAATTCCCGGAGCCAATGCGGGAATAGAAAACATCCTGAAAACATTACCCGGCGTGAATTCAAATAATGAACTCAGTACGCAATATGCAGTCCGTGGGGGAAATTACGATGAAAATTTAGTGTATGTAAACGAAATTGAAGTCTATCGTCCGTTTTTAATTCGATCCGGACAGCAAGAGGGATTGAGTTTTACAAATACAGATTTAGTTCAGAATGTTGATTTTTCGGCTGGAGGATTTCAGGCCAAATTTGGAGATAAATTATCTTCTGTCCTGGATATTACGTATAGAAAACCAACTCAGTTTGGAGCTTCTTTAGAGGCAAGTTTACTTGGCGGCAGCGTTGCAGTTGATGCGGTTTCTAAAAATAAAAAATGGTCTTCCGTAACCGGTGTCCGTTATCGAAATAATAGTTTGCTGGTGAATAGTCAGGATACACAAACGAATTATACGCCTTCTTTTGCTGACATTCAGACGAATATCAATTATGATATTTCGAATAAATGGCAGGTGAGTTTTTTAGGCAATATTTCTCAGAATAAATACTTGTACGAACCTTTGACACGTGAGACGAAATTTGGAACTATAGATAAACCAATGTCGCTTGCAGTGTATTATGAAGGAAAAGAAAGGGATCAGTATGATACTTATTTTGGCGCTTTGAAAACCACTTATAAGGTTTCGAATGATTTTACGTTAAAATTTATAGGTGCATTATTCCATACAATAGAGCAGGAGCATTTTGATATTTTGGCACAATATCGCTTAGGAAATCTAACCGAGGAAGGATCGGATCAGGTCGATTTTACGCGCGGAATTGGTTCTCAGCTCAATCACGCCAGAAACGATCTTGATGCGTTGATCGCAAATGCAGAAATTAAAGGTTTTAAAGAATGGAAAAATGACAGCCAGTTAGAGTTTGGTTTAAAATATACCAGAGAATCTATTCGTGACAGAATTGTAGAATGGGAAATGATCGATTCGGCAGGATTTTCTATCAATCCTCCAATTGTTAATTTGCCTAAAAATAACCAGCCTTACGAACCTTATATCGGACCGCTTTTGCCGTATCAAAATGTTCGTGCCACAAACTTCAATACGATTAACAGATTTTCAGGTTATGCACAATACAATAAAAAATCAGCGATCGGGTCAAATCAGGTTTGGTACAATATAGGAGCACGTTTTCAGAGCTGGAATGTTTCCGGAGCAGCCGTTGAAGGGAAGGATCAAATTGTTTTTAGTCCGCGTGCGCAATTCGCGATAAAACCGGATTGGGATATGGATATGATTTTCAGGCTTTCGGGTGGATTGTACCATCAGCCGCCATTTTACAGGGAACTTCGTGATCTGGATGGTGTTGTGAACCCGAATGTAAAAGCACAGGAATCCGTTCATATTGTTTTGAGTAATGATTATAATTTTAAGATATGGAACCGTCCCTTTAAATGGGTTACGGAATTGTATTATAAGTCACTCTCGGATGTAAATGTATATTCGATCGATAATGTCAGGATCCGTTATATCGCCAATAATAATGCAAAAGCTTACGCGCAGGGGATTGATTTTAGACTGAACGGCGAATTTGTACCCGGAACGGAATCCTGGATTAGTTTTGGTTATTTGAAGACTGAAGAAAATTATGCTGACAAAGGATATATTGCAAGGCCAACAGACCAGCGTTTGAAATTTGCGATGTTGTTTCAGGATTATATGCCCAATATCCCGAGTGTGAAATTATACCTGAATCTGGTGTATAATACAGGTTTGCCAGGCGGAGCTCCGGCATATTCTGATCCTTATCTGTATCAGGGCAGGCTGAATGATTATCGTAGGGCAGATATTGGTTTTGCTAAAGTTTTTGTAGATAATAGTACCAAAGTAGCGAAAGCAAAATGGTTGAAGAATTTCAAAGAATTATCTGTTGGATTGGAGATTTTTAATGTTTTTAATAATCAAAACGCAATTACCAATACCTGGGTTCGTGATGTCTATTCTAAAAATCAATATGCGATTCCAAATTATATGACTTCAAGAGTTTTTAATGTGAAGCTAAATGCGAGGTTATGATGGAAAAACGTAAAAGACGAAAGAAAATTTTTTATGTGCCGGGATTGATTTCGTTGGTTTTTATACCTGTTTTATGTTTGGTTTTCTGGTATAAGACAGATGCTTTTAAAGAAGAAAGTTGTATTAATATCTCGTTTCCCGGAGAATCTCTTACTAAGCCAAATTTGTTGTCTTTTAAAAGAAATTATCAGGTTTTTAGTTTCAATAGTTCTGAGGTTGCATTGCATAAAGATTTAAGGAATCTTCAGGTTGCTTTAAAGAAATTAAATCGTGAAAATGATACGATAAATGGAGTTCGGATTCATTTAGGTAATAAAATGAAGTATGAAGTTTATATTAGGCTTCTGGATATTTTTGCAATTGAAGAAATGTCAAATTTCGAACAATATAATAATGATTTTTTTGTTGTAATGGTACCAAAGCCAAAGTATGATAAGAATTTACGAAAAATCGTTCCTATTACATGTGGTTATTGGGAAGCCAATAAAGAATTTTTCTTAAAAGAAGAGAAAGAAAAGCAGTTTCAATATGTTTTGGCGCTGTATAAAAAGTATTGGTTTATTTTTCTGGGTTATCTTGGCATCGTATTTCTGAATATCTTTGCCCTAGTAAAATTCAATAAAAGTAGATAATACAATCAAAAATACTATATTTGATATTCTAATATAATTAGCATAAATGAAAAATTCCTTAAAATATATAGCCTTAGCAATCATCGGAACATTAGTGAGTTGTAAAGATGAAGTGCAGAAACCAAAAGTAATTTATGATGGTGCTAATAAAACAAGTGTTGTAGCGAAAACGGATTCAACGCAGGTTGAAGTGGCAGATTTACCCGTTCAGATGACCGGAACTAATTATTTGATTCATCCTGTTGGTGATTTACGTGTTTTTGAAAAAGGAACTAAATCACGTTATGGGTCTTCGAGTGTCAATGATGTGAGTTTTACGATTTCTAATTTAGGCGAATTTGAAATTACGGGATATTTGCAAAACCTGAAATTTCAAAAGGTAGATTCAGATTCTATCCGACCATTAACCGATAAGCCGGCTTTGATATTGACTGCTACATATTTAAAATCAGTTGCAGACAAAACTCAAAACCAGGTTATGGTATATACTTTGGCGGATGCAGATACAAATAAAGATGGTAAAATTGACAGCAGTGATATTAAAACGTTGTATTTGAGTAGTATCAGTGGTGAAAATTTCACTAAAGTTTCTGAAGACTTTCAGGAATTAATAGATTGGAGCTTGATTGAATCTAAAAATCGTTTGTACTTTAGAACAATCGAAGATACCAACCAAAACGGGCAATTTGATAAAAATGATGTTTTGCATTATAACTACATTGATTTAGCTTCTAAAAAATGGGAAGTAAAAAGTTACAAACCTATCTAAGCTACTAAGTTGCTAAGATTTTAAAATAAAAGAAAAAGCCCTTTAAAAATTAACTGATTTAATTTTTAAAGGGCTTTTTCTTTTTATAATAAAAAAGAGCCGTAAGGCTCGATCCATATTGTAGAGCCGGACTTCAGTCCAGTTTGTATTAACGGTTAAAAAAAAAAGAATTTCGTTGTAATCAACATAAATCCGTTGGCACTACAATATAAATCATTTTAATTGGTGTAATCGGTGGCAAAAAAAAACTTAGAATCTTATTAGCTTAGGAAAATCTAAATCAATATATCGCTTTCCAGATCAGATTTTTCGATTTCAAAACCAAATCCTAAACGTTCTACCAATTCGATTACCAGTTTTTTGTACCAGTTTTCAGATTTGGGATGAATGTATATCTTTTCAATCAGTTGTTTAAGGTCTACATTGATTTTTAAGCCGTCATTTAATTTTATGGTACTTTTAGAAGTATCAGTAATAATGCGGACTTCACGCTCGTACTGAAAGCTTTTTCGTTTAAATAAAAACGGGAAGAACGAATCATCAAACGGAATATATTCTTTTTTGTAGTCGATATAATTAACCTCGCCAATATACTGATCAAAGTTGTTCTCCGGATTCAATGCTTTCTGCAGTCTTCCAATAGTAGACTGAATGGCTAATCCTTCGCTGTTTTGTGTAAAAATCTGCCACATGGCAAATGATTCATATTCGTTAATATGCCAGCTGCTTATGGCGACTTTCTCGCGATGTGTCTTATAGTAGTTTAAGAAGTCAGGATTGTCATTGGCCAGTTTTTTAATCTCTTCATAAGTTGGCTCGCTAAAAGTGCCTTCGTACTGATCTTCGAATTTATCAGAACGCGACATGAATAATTTCTTGGACAATAATAAATCGAGGAATTTAGATAAGTCTAAGTATTTCCAAACAATGGTATCCGGATCATCGGGAAGCTTTATATTCTGATTGTTGAGATACATTTTTTTTGTTTTAAGATTTATGCTAAAAAAAAAATAGCCACAGATTAGAAAGATTAAAATGATTTATTTCGTTAAAAAAAGAATCTGTGTTAATCTGTGTAATCTGTGGCTAAAAGTATGTTTTCTTTTATCTACGATTCAAAAGACTGCATGGTTACCAGTTTGTTGTAGGTTCCGTTGTGCGCAATCAACTCTTCGTGAGTTCCTTGTTCTACGATTTTTCCTTTTTGCATCACAACGATTTTATCTGCTTTCTGAATAGTTGAAAGTCGGTGAGCAATCACAATCGAAGTTCTGTTCTGCATCATATTCTCTAATGCCACCTGAACAAATTTTTCGCTTTCAGTATCCAATGCCGATGTTGCTTCATCCAAAATCATGATTGGAGGATTTTTTAATACAGCTCTGGCAATCGATAGACGTTGTTTTTGCCCGCCTGAAAGCTTGTTTCCGCTATCACCAATATTGGTATAGATTCCTAAAGGTAAATCCTTAACAAACTCAAAAGCATTCGCAATTTTCAAAGCTTCAATGATTTCGTCATCTGTAGCATCTAATTTTCCTAACGAAATATTTGCTTTTATAGTATCGTTAAACAAGATGCTGTCCTGAGTTACTAATCCCATCAGGCTGCGAAGCGATTGTAAATTCATGTCTTTGATGTTAATGCCATCAATAGAAATTGTGCCGTCATTTACATCGTAGAAACGCGTCAATAAGTTAGCAATCGTACTTTTTCCACTTCCGGATTGCCCCACAAGAGCAACCGTTTGACCTTTTTTAATGGTAAGTGAAAAGTCTTTTAAAACCGTTTCGTCTTCATATTTAAAGTTCACATTCTGAACGCTGATGTTGTCATCAAAAGACGTTTTTTCGATCGCATTTGGTTTAGATACGATAGTGTTTTCTTGTTCAAGAACTTCAAGAACACGTTCTGCTGCGGCATTACCTCTTTTTACTCCGTAAGAAGCTTTAGAGATTGCTTTTGCGGGCGTTAAGATGTTGTAAGCCAGTCCCATGTAAGCAATAAATGAAGGGCCGCTTAATGTTTTGTCAATCAAAACCATTTGTCCGCCGTACCATAATAAAATGGCGATAACCGTAATTCCCATAAATTCACTTGCCGGAGAAGCTAAGTTTTGGCGATTGCCAATTGAATTTGATAAATTGAAAAATCGTTCTGTTGAATTTTGAAAAACGGTGTTAAAATAATTTTCAGAATTGTAGCCTTTTACCACTTTCAGTCCGCCAATAGTTTCTTCGATAGTAGATAAAAAAGCACCTTGTTCCTCTTGCGCTTTTGTAGATTGTTTTTTAAGCTGTTTTCCGATTAATGAAATGATGTAGCCAGAAATCGGAATAAAAATAAAAACAAATAACGTTAGTTTCGTACTGATAAGCAGCATTGTTGTTATAGTGAAAATTATCGTTAAGGGTTCTTTTACGATAAGTTCTAATATGGCTAAGAATGAGTTTTGAACCTCATTGACGTCAGCAGAAATTCTTGAGATAACATCTCCTTTTCTTTTCTCAGAATAAAATGCCAAAGGCAGTTCAAGTGTTTTTTTGTACATAGCATTTCGCATGTCTTTTAAAACGCCATTTCGTAAAAAAGTGATGAAAAACATCGCCAGATAATCTGCTAAGTTTTTTAATAAGAAGATCGAAATTATAATGGTTACCATGATGGCTAAAATAAAACCCGGATCATGATCACCTTTTGTTGTGGTGATGTAATAGCTCAAATAATCTTCACCGTATTTCTGGAGTTTTAAAATTCCATGGTATACAGGTTTTACTCTGTTCTCTTTTGTCTGGTCGAATAAAACCTGAAGCATTGGTATTAAGGCCACAAACGAAAGTGTGCTAAAAAGTGCATACAGGATATTAAAAAATATGTTTAAGAACGCATACTTTTTATAGGGATATATAAAAGGAACTATTTTTTTGAAATTACTCATTTATTATGGATGTTATTTTCTGCTATGGCAATGGCTCTTTCGAGTTTTTCCAGCAATAATTTTTTTTCTGGTAATTGGGTTAAATAAGCGGAGACTTTAATTTGTTCGTCATTGTCCAGCATTAAATAATTAATTTGTTCAGGAGATTTCTCACTACACAAAATTAATCCAATTGGTTTGTTTTCGCCTTCTTTTTGTTCGTTTTTCTCCAGCCAATGAAGATAGAGCTCCATTTGGCCTTTGTATCCGGCTTTAAATTTTCCTAGTTTTAGGTCTATGGCAACCAATCTGCGTAAGCCCCGATGATAGAAGAGTAAGTCGATATAAAAATCTTCATCATCAATTGTTATTCTTTTCTGGCGTGCAAGAAAGGCGAATTCACTGCCCATTTCAGTAATGAAATTTTGTAATTGAGCCAGAATAGAGCTTTCCAGATCTTTTTCAGAATAGCTGTCGTGAAGTCCCAGGAAATCTAAAAAGTAAGGATCCCGAAAAGTTAAATCAGGACTAATTTGTTTTTCGTTTTTTAATGACGTCAGATCATTCAGGATGGTTGCTTCGGGCTTTTTGCTAATGGCAGTTCTTTCAAAAAGCATACTGTCAATGCGCTCCTGTAAAGTTCTCACGCTCCAACGTTCATGAACGCTCATTTGAATGTAAAACTCGCGTTTGACGTTACTTTCAATTCCTAATATTGAATACAAGTGTGACCAACTCAATTGTGCAGACACTGTCTGCACAATTGTATAGTCTTGAAAAACAGTGCTTAGCTTTATGAAACTATGTATATTTCTTTTGCTAAATCCCGTTCCATATCTTTTTGATAATTCTGAACTTAAGCTTTGAATTGTTTTCTTCCCATAATCGGCACGATCATTTTTTAGAATTTCTTCATTAATGGTCTTTCCAATTTTCCAATACAACAGCGTTAATTCCTGATTCACCGTTTTGGCAACAAAATGACGGGTGTGATCTATTAATCCTATAATGGAATTTAATAGTTCAGGCTGATCATTTGTTTCCGGTTTATCACTCATTCTTTATTATTTCAATTGCATTCCTGCAATGATGTTTTGTATTTTTTCGTCTAAGAAACTTTCAGCGGCATCAAAATTAGCAACGGAGTCTAATTCTGCATTTACACTAATGTAGAATTTAATTTTAGGCTCCGTTCCGCTTGGTCTTGCGCAAATTTTAGAACCATCCTCAGTATAATAAATCAATACGTTAGATTTCGGAATCTCCATAGTTGATTCTTCTCCGGTCAATAAGTTTAAGGCGATCGATGATTGATAATCTTCCACCATAATTACACGTTGTCCGCTGATTTCTTTCAAAGGGTTTTCGCGTAAATCAATCATCATCTGATTAATTTCCTGCAAGCCTTCCATTCCTTTTTTCGTCAAAGAAACCAAATACTCTTTATAGAAACCATTTTCAACATAAAGTTGCAAAAGTTCTTTGTAAACACTGCTTCCTGCCGCTTTTGCCTGAGCTGCAACTTCGCAGATCAATAAAGTAGCCGCAACAGCATCTTTGTCTCTGACAGCATCGCCTACCATAAAACCAAAGCTTTCTTCACCACCTCCGATAAATTCGAGTTCCGGAAAATCCTTGATCATTTTAGCGATCCATTTAAAACCGGTCAAGCCAACTTTGCATTCAACACCATAACTTGTGGCCAGTTCCATCATCATTGGTGTCGATACTATTGTAGAACCTACGAATTGTTTTCCGTTGATTTTGCCTGCTTTTTTCCATTGTTTCAATAAGAAAGAAGTCATTAGAATCATGGTTTGATTTCCATTAAGTAAAATCATTTTGCCATCATTATTTCTAACGGCAACACCAAGACGGTCGCAATCAGGATCAGTTCCTACAACAATATCAGAATTGGTTTTATCTGCCAAGGCCAAAGCCATCGTCAAAGCTTCCGGTTCTTCGGGATTTGGTGATTTTACCGTTGGGAAATCCCCATTTGGCTCTGCCTGTTCCGGAACAATATGCACGTTTGTATAACCTGCTTGTGATAAAGTATCAGGAATTGATTTTATAGAAGTTCCGTGCAGCGAAGTAAAAACAACCTGTAAGTCGTCTTTGGCAGCAGCCGGAGTACTAAAACTTGCATTTTCGATAGATGATTTTATAAATGCTTTGTCGATTTCAGTATCAATATATTCAATCAGCTTCTCGTTAGCGTTGAATTTGATTTTATCATAATCTAAATTTTCGATTACATTAATAATTGCAGCATCTTCAGGAGGAACAATTTGTCCGCCATCTTCCCAATAAACTTTGTATCCGTTGTATTCCGGCGGATTATGGGATGCGGTAAGTACGATTCCGCATTGGCAGCCTAAATATTTAAGAGCAAAAGATAATTCAGGAGTAGGACGCAAATCCGAAAATAAATAAACATGAATTCCGTTTGCAGAGAAAACATCAGCAACCACCTTGGCTAAAGTATTACTGTTATGGCGGCAATCGTAAGCAATAACTACTTTTAAAGGTTGATTTGGAAAAACCTGATGTAAATAATCAGACAATCCCTGAGTGTTTTTTCCAAGTGTATATTTGTTGATTCTATTGTTTCCAACGCCCATAACACCGCGCATTCCGCCAGTCCCGAATTCCAGGTTTTTATAAAAACTTTCCTCAAGTTCCTTTGGCGATGTAGTCATTAATTCCTTAACCGCAGCTTGTGTATCGTTGTCAAATGTAGGAGTTAACCATTCGTTTACAGCATTTAGGATATTAGGTGCTATATTCATCATTCGTATCTTTTTATATTTAAAATAATAATAATTTTCAGGAGCTATTCCTGCTATCATTCCAATCTTTTTTATCCGCAGTGGCAGATAAAAAAGGATTTTCCCTTCTATCAGGGCTAGGGCTTCGTGTTAGAAATTAACCTCTCGGGCAACTTTGTAACGGGCTTCGTTGTTTTTAGTTCTCAAAATGATCTCTCCGAGAAAACCGGCCAGAAACAATTGAGTTCCTAAGATCATTGTTGTCAAAGCAATAAAAAACCAAGGATTGCTGGTGATTAAACTATATTTCATTCCGTTGTACATATGGTATAATTTCGAAATTCCGATATAACCCGCCAATAGAAATCCAATGATAAACATTAAAGAACCCATTGCGCCAAATAAGTGCATTGGTCTTTTTCCGAATCGGGACAAAAACCAAATCGTAATCAAATCCAGAAAGCCGTTTATAAAACGTTCCATTCCAAATTTGGTTTCACCATATTTACGGGCCTGATGAATAACGACTTTTTCACCAATTTTATTAAAACCGGCATTTTTTGCCAAAACCGGAATGTATCGGTGCATTTCGCCCGAAACTTCGATGTTTTTTACAACTGTATTTTTATAGGCTTTCAATCCGCAATTAAAATCATTCAATTCAACTCCGGAAGTTTTTCTGGCCGCCCAATTGAATAATTTAGACGGAAGGTTTTTCGCCACAACAGAGTCGTAACGTTTCTTTTTCCATCCTGATACCAGGTCAAACTTTTCTTTGGTGATCATTTCGTATAATCCGGGAATTTCGTCCGGACTATCCTGCAAATCGGCATCCATTGTAATGATAACATCACCTTGCGCTTTTGCAAAACCAGCGTGCAAAGCCTGTGATTTTCCAAAGTTCTTCATAAAACGAATTCCCTTTACATTGGGGTTTTCGTTAGAAAAACTTTCGATAATGTTCCAAGAATCATCTGTACTGCCATCATCTACAAAAATGATTTCATAAGAGTAATTGTTAGATTGCATCACTTTAATAATCCACGAATAGAGTTCTTTTAGTGATTCCTCCTCATTTAGAAGCGGTATTAGTATAGATAAATTCATTTAATTTTTTATAAACTTTGAGGATTGTTGTTCTTTATAATTGCTCCTATAAGAGATGAATATAATAATCCAAAGAATGAGTACATAACAAGTGTTACAGGGAAAACAATAAACGGGTTCATGAATTTCTTGATCATTTCGACTCCCATCTCCATTTCTTTGGCCGTCATTTCAGGATTTTTAGCCAGCATTCCTTCTTTCGAAATGTCAATCATTTCGTTTATGAACTCAGGGAAAATGAAATTAAATATAACACTAAACGCTGCATAGACAAAAGCAGCAACAAATGTAATCGAAATTCCAATTTTTAAACATTCACTGAAAGAAATGAAACCGTTATTGACATTTTTCTTATAGTTAGTACAACCTATATATATAAACAGGATTGGTAAAATAAGATAGTTGGCTATGTTTACAATTGATCCGGCACTAGAATTTACTAGTGATTTCATCCCAATTACATACATAATAACGAATTCTAAAACCATGATGACGCCAAACAAAACACCATATATAATTGATGATTTAGCAGGAGAAGTATTTTTTTCCATAAAACGATGATTTATTAATCCACAAATATAGCAATTCCCAATATATTGAGAGAGAAAAAAAGCTTTTTGAATTTTGCTAAAAAAAGTGTACTAAATGTTTGTTTATTAAAAAAGAATTGTAAATTTGCACACTCAAAAATAATTAAATTTTTAAACAAAAAAAGAGTATCCTTTGTTTACACCTTTTTCTAACCACGAAAAAGCTTCAAAATGAAAATGCTCTAAACAATAAATAAAAAGAAAAGATGAAAAAAGGAATTCACCCAGAAAATTACAGATTAGTTGCATTTAAAGACATGTCAAATGATGACGTTTTTATCACTAAATCTACTGCAGATACAAAAGAAACAATTGAAGTTGACGGAGTTGAGTATCCAGTTGTAAAAATGGAGATTTCTAGAACATCTCACCCTTTTTATACTGGTAAATCTAAACTTATCGATACTGCAGGACGTATTGATAAATTCAAAACTAAATATGCAAAACACGCTAAATAATAAAAGCTGTTTTTACTTATATAAAGCCTTCCAATCGGAAGGCTTTTTTTTATGTATTTTTTCTCCATTTTAATATTAATTTAGTAAAGAATGCGTTTTATGAAACAAATAAAATATTTGTAACTTTGATCCCGATAACCAAATCAAGATTTTAACAAGTTTCCAAATTTAATATTTATGAATTACATTCTTTTTGACGGTCCCGTCCGGAATGCTTTGTTACCTTTCACTTTTACACGACCTGTTGCTGATATTTTAATCGGAATAATGACAATTCGCCAGAAATGGGAAGCGCGTTTAGGTTCGACCATAACAACTATTACCGAAGATTACTTATCAGCCAAATTCCCGATGGTGGAAATGGAAGAAAACGTGATGATCAATGCGGCATATTTACCAAATGATATACTTGCAGAATTAGTTTCTGATTTAAAAGAAAATCAGGCCATTTTTAAAGGCGATGATGTGATCGCTTTTTTTACAACAGAAAATCAGGAAGAAGTAGATTTTGATTCTTACGAAATCATTCAATATAACGGAGATGCTCTGACTGTAGAACATACCTGGGATATCTTTTCTAAAAATGATGCGGCAATTCGTGAAGATTTTATTTATTTGACCGAAGACAGAAAATCGCAGCCAATACCGAAAAGTGTAAATGTTATTGCACCTGAAAATGTGTTTATTGAAGAAGGGGCAAAATTAGAATTTGTTACCCTGAATGCTTCAGGCGGACCTATATATATAGGTAAGAACACTGAAATCATGGAAGGAACCGTAATTCGCGGCCCTTTTGCTTTGTGTGAGAATGCATCAGTAAAATTAAATGCTAAAGTGTATGGAGCGACAACTGTTGGTCCAGGATCAAGAATAGGAGGAGAAGTTAAGAATTCAGTTCTGTTTGCCAATTCAAATAAAGGACATGATGGATTTTTAGGTGATTCTGTTTTGGGAGAATGGTGTAATATCGGTGCAGATTCTAATAACTCAAACCTGAAAAATAATTACGAAGAAGTAAAATTATGGAGTTATGAAACAGAAGGTTTTGCTAAAACCGGACTTCAGTTTTGTGGTTTAATGATGGGAGATCATAGTAAATGCGGAATTAATACGATGTTTAATACCGGAACTGTAGTAGGAGTGAGTACTAATATTTTTGGAAGTGGTTTTCCTCGCAATTTTGTTCCTAGTTTTTCCTGGGGTGGAGCAGCGGGTTTTACCACTTATGTAACTAAAAAAGCGTTTGAAACTGCAAAATTAGTTATGGGAAGAAGAAATATAGATTTCGACGAAACAGAATCAGCCATCTTAGAACACATTTTTGAGGAAACTAAAAAATGGCGAAAAGACTGACTTAATTAGATAATAAGTCAGTTTAATAATGAGATAATATAGCAAACCCGATAAGTTTTTAAAACTTATCGGGTTTTGTTTGTGCATTTTTTGCCACAGATTATATGATTAAAAAATATTTTTTTGAAAAGGCTATATTTTTTTTAGAGAAATAATCAGTGATAATCCTTTAATCTGTGGCTGAAAATATTATGTAAAGTCTTTAAGTTAGATACTATTTATCGAGTTTGGTAAAATCTCCTTTTAAGTTGAATTTTAATTCTAAACCGTTGCTTAGTTTTGTTTCATAACCAAAAGTTCCTATTTCTATCTTGGTTATTTTTTCTTTAGGAAAATTAGTTTTTACATACGAAGCAATTTTTTTCGGGATAATAGAGGTGGGGATTTTAGCGCCTTTTCCATCTACTTCTTTCCAGTTTCCTTTTTTGTCAAATTCAATTTCTAGTTTGTTATCAAATTGAACGTTATATTCTGTAGAAAGAATTTCTTTGTCTTGTAGTACGTAACTAGGTTTTTTTGATCCAAAGTGAGTCTTTAAAAAAGTTTGGGCATTTGCCGGCAAAGCTTCTTTTTTAATTACTGTTTTTTGTGCATTTGCAGAAAGCCCAAATAGTAATCCTGCAATTAGGCAAATGGTCAGGTTTAATTTCGTTCTCATATTTTGCTGATTTTTAAATTCTTATACAAGGTATAATTAAATTTTGAAAATATGTAGGAATATTGGCGTAAATTAAAATACCAAATGGTTTCTGATATTATTCAGGTCTTATGTGCTGGTAACGTGCTTTGTAATTTGTTATTTTATTTGAAGATAACATAGTAAAAAAAGAAAAGCCCCGATATTAAAATTCGGAGCTGTTGAGATTATGTAATTGCGTTTTTTAGTTATCGATTCTAAGAAAATTACCCTGAAGATCAAAAACTAAATCTATGTTATTAGAAAGTTCTACTTCAATAGTTGTTCTTTCATTATCTATAGAAGTCACAAATTGACTGGGATAATTTGTTGTTACATACGTTTGTATTTTTCCCGGAACTAATTCAACTGGAACTGCCTGATGATTTCCGTCTATATCAATCCAATTTCCATTAATATCAAAATCAATTTCGAAATTATTGCTTAGTTTAACATCATAAATAGATCCGTCGTTATCGGCAACATTCTGTTTTTTTATGAGCGCATAAGTGGTGTTAGGAAAATAAGTGGTAACGAATGTATCTGCAGATTTTGGTAAATCAGTTACATTAATTACAGATTCGTTATTGTCATCGTCGCTATCGCATGATGTAATGGTCAATAAAAGTGATAAAGCGATAAAACCGGTTAAAATTATTTTTTTCATGATGGTATTATTTGATAGATGTTGTTTAATTATCGATTCTTAAAAATTGGCCTTTCGAGTTAAATTCCAGTTCTATATTATTACTTAAATCTACTTCGTAACCCCAGGATCCTTTATCGATTTTAGTAACTGTTGTATTGGGGAAATTTGTTTTTATGTAGGTTGCAATGTTTTTAGGAATTACAGTAACAGGAATTGTTTGATGGTTACCATCTACTTCCTCCCAATTTCCTTTTCCGTCAAATTCTACTTCAATGTTGTTTGCAAATTGAACTTTGTAGTCTTTAGAGAAAGTTTCTTTATCCTCGATTATAGAAGTCGGTTCTTGTCCTGCAAAATGAGTTTTTAAAAAAGTTTGTGCATTTGCCGGTAAAGCAGCTTTTGTTATCACTGATTTTTGCGCATTTGCTGAAAGTCCAAATGTTAATCCTACGAGTAAGCATGCAGCCAGATTTAATTTCGTTTTCATAATTGTATGTTTAAATTCTGATACAAGTGTATAACCTGAATTTGGAAACAATTAGGAAAAATAGAAAAACACTACTTTTTGGGAAAAATAATTTTGAATTGATGATTATTTTGAAACAGATATTCGATCTTAATAGAATAATTATTGATGATCGATTTTACGATCGATAACCCTAAACCGGTAGATTCGTTTGTGGTAGTATGACGGTAGAATCTATTAAAGATAACGTCTGAATTTAAAGGGGAATTATTCCCGCTATTCGAGAGTGTGATTTCATTTTTATCGATCATGAAATTCACAAAGCCATTATGATGATTGTGTATTAAAGCATTCTTTAATAGATTACTGATCAAAGCAATTGCCAGGCCTTTATTCATCTTAAAATATAAAGTGTCATTTTCGGTAACTGTAATTTTTACTTCTTTAAAATCGGCCAGATCAGAATAGTCGTCTGTTAGGACTAAAATGAGTTCGTTGAAATTAATATTTTCTTCTTCAGAAAATTGCTGGTTTTCTATTTTAGATAGCATTAATAAAGATTTGTTCAATCTCGTTAATCGGTTTAAGGTATCCGTAATTTTACCTATTTCCATTAATTGTTCATCGGCAAGCACACTATTTTCTGCAAATAATTCAAGTTTGTTGATGCTAATGGCCAAAGGCGTTTGCAATTCATGAGAAGCATTTTCTATAAATTGTTTCTGACTCGAATAAATAGATTCATTACGATTGAGCATTTTTTCGACTTCTTTTTCCAGAATGTTAAATTCGTCAATAGGAGAATCGATTGCTTTTAGTTTACTTCCGGTTCCCAGTTTTATTTCTTTAAGATTTTCTAAAATGATATAAAATGATTTCCATATTTTTTTTAATAACAAATGATTAACGGCCAGAATGCTAATAACAAGCATAACATATAAACCTATTAATGCCAGAAATAAATCTTCGAGTAGTTCATCTTCTTCAACAATTGAGGCCTTTATAATCAATTCATAAGGATTTCCTTTATTGTCATTAAAAACAGTTTTTAAGGTTCGAATCGGTTCATTGTCATTATCGTATTCCATAAATTCTTTTGAGGTCGAAAATTCTTCTTTGTTAGAATATTGTCCCTTAGGTAAAGGTCTTATGGTAAATTTATTAATTCCAAATTCAGGAGAATTCAATAATTCCTGATTGGCAAAAGCATGGCGAATGATAATGATTTTAGAGTTTTTTAAATCATCATCAATATTGTCATATACTTCATCTAAAATCAGCACATAAAAAATACCTGCCCAAATGGGAATTACAAGCAATAATGTTATGGCCAGATAGCGAAGAGTGTAGTTTTGTAATTTCATTAATTCATTTTGTAACCAATACCGTAAACTGCCTGAATATCAACTTCGGCATCACTTTCTTTTAGCTTTTTTCGTAAATTTTTAATCTGCGAATATACAAAATCTAAATTGTCTGCCTGATCTGTATGGTCGCCCCAAACATATTCTGCAATAGCGGTTTTATTTATAAGTCTGTTTGGATTGATAATGAAATAGTAGAGCAAATCAAATTCTTTTCGGTTCAAAACCAGCTCTTTATTGTCTATCGAAACTGTCCTTTGTTCCGGTGAAAGCGCTACGTTTTTCCAGACAATCAAATTGTCTCCATTATGATTGTTTCTTCTAATGGCTGATTTGATTCTGGCATGCAATTCAGATAAATGAAAAGGTTTACTCAGGTAATCATCCGCACCCAAATCCAGTCCTTTCACTTTATCATCAACAGCATCTTTTGCCGAAATAATAATCACGGCACTTTGTTTTTTTTGTCTTTTTAGTTCTTGTAGTAAATCAAGTCCGTTTCCGTTTGGGAGCATGATATCAATTAAAATACAATCATAATCATAAGCACCCAATTTGTCTAGTCCTGAAATATAATCATAAGCAGTTTCTACAATATATTTTTCTTTTTCAAGTGATTGCTGTACCACTTCACGTAAACCAGCTTCATCTTCTATTATTAAAATTTTCATGTTGTGCCTGTTTTATGTAGTTCAAATGTATGAATAGAAGTTCAAAATAAAATCTTGTTTCTGGAAACATTTGGGAATTTTGACAGACTTCTTAGATTGTTGGATTTTTAGACTTCTTAGATTTTAAAGTGTACCGCTTAATGTTTCGTCTTTTTTTTGATAATTTCTAAAAGTCTAGGAAGTCTAACTCTCTAAAATCTTGAATTCTAATTGCCACATTCTCTAATTAAATCTATCTTTGCACCTTCAAAAAAGCACTTGCTAAGAAATCTAATACTCTAAGCAGTCTAAAAATCTAAAAATCTAAATGATTACAGTTAACGATATTTCGGTTCAGTTTGGTGGAACTACATTATTTAGCGATGTTTCTTTTGCTATAAATGAAAATGATAAAATTGCCCTTATGGGTAAAAATGGTGCGGGAAAATCGACACTTTTAAAAATTATTGCAGGACAGAGCAAACCTTCTACCGGAAGTATCTCGGCTCCAAAAGAAGCTGTTATCGCTTATTTGCCTCAGCATTTGTTGACCAAAGATGGTTCTACAGTAATGGAAGAAGCATCGAAAGCTTTTGGTGAAATTTTTAAAATGAAAGCTGAAATCGATGAAATCAATGAACAATTAACGGTTCGTACAGATTATGAAAGTGATGCTTACATGAAATTGATCGAAAGAGTTTCTGACTTAAGTGAGAAATTTTATGCAATCGAAGAAGTAAATTACGAAGCTGAAGTTGAGAAGATTTTAGTAGGTTTAGGTTTCGAACGTGAGGATTTTACGCGTCAGACTTCTGAATTTTCAGGAGGATGGAGAATGCGAATTGAATTGGCGAAAATCTTACTTCAAAAACCGGATTTAATATTACTGGATGAGCCAACCAACCACATGGATATTGAAAGTATTCAGTGGTTAGAAGAGTTTTTGATCAATTCAGCAAAGGCAGTTGTGGTAATTTCGCACGACAGAGCATTCGTAGATAATATTACGAATCGTACGATCGAGGTTACAATGGGAAGAATTTACGATTATAAAGCGAAATATTCCCATTACTTAGAATTAAGAAAAGACCGTCGTATACACCAGCAAAAAGCCTACGATGAGCAACAAAAAATGATTGCTGATAACAGAGCTTTTATTGATCGTTTCAAAGGGACTTTTTCTAAAACAGACGCGGTTCAGTCTCGTGTTAAGATGTTAGAGAAATTGGTTATTGTGCAGGTTGATGAAGTAGATAATTCAGCATTGAAACTTAAATTCCCTCCGGCAGCACGTTCCGGTCAATACCCTGTTGTGGTAAAAGAGCTTTCTAAATCATACGGAGATCATGTTGTTTTTAAAGATGCTAATGTGGTTATCGAAAGAGGTGAAAAAGTAGCTTTTGTAGGTAAAAATGGAGAAGGTAAATCGACTATGATCAAAGCGATCATGAAAGAAATTGGTATCGATGAAGGAAGTGTTGAAATTGGACACAATTCTCAGATTGGATATTTTGCCCAGAATCAGGCTTCTTTATTAGATGAAAATGCTACCATTTTTGAGACTATTGATGCTATTGCGGTTGGAGATGTGCGTACCCAAATAAAAAATATTCTTGGAGCCTTTATGTTCCAGGGTGATGATATTACCAAAAAAGTAAAAGTACTTTCTGGAGGTGAAAAAACGCGTTTGGCAATGATTAAATTATTGCTGGAACCTGTGAACTTATTGATTCTGGATGAGCCTTCAAATCACTTAGATATGAAGACTAAAGATATTATCAAAGATGCGCTGCGTGATTTCGACGGAACTTTGATCTTAGTTTCTCACGACCGTGATTTCCTTGACGGCTTAGCGACTAAAGTTTTTGAGTTTGGAAACAAGCGTGTCAAAGAACATTTTGAAGATGTTGCCGGTTTCCTTGCACATAAAAAAATGGATTCGATGAGAGAGATTGAAAAGTAATTTCAAATCAAATAAAAAAAACGGTGTAAGGAATTAATCTTAGACCGTTTTTTTATGGAGTAAATGAAGAGTTTAGACCTCTTTTAAAACACTTTTTTTCTTAAAATATAGAGCGATATATGCCGCAATTGAGCAGATGAAACCTATAATAATCATGTTCCAGACAGGTGTAGTGGTTTGAGAAAAAGTTCCGTCCTCAATAATCAGGATCCTAAAAGCTTTCAGGAAATGAGTCAGGGGAATCACGTTGGCAATTGCCTGAACGGCTTGAGGCATTTGGCTTAAAGGCCAGGTAAAACCACTTAAGATAAAACTTGGCGTTGCAATTACCATTAAAATTTCAGTGGCCTTTAATTGATTTGGAACTAAAATACTGACCAGAATACCAATAAAAGAAACGGAAAGCACAAAGATTCCGGCTATAAAGGTGAGCGGAAGTAAGTTTTCATAAAAAGGGAGCCTGAACCATAAAGTAAAGAGCCAGTAAATAAACCAGATTCCAAAACTCATTAACATATAAGGAATAATTTTTACAGCCAGAAGTTTTAATATAGAAGGACATCTATTTACTAAATCCTTAAAAGTTCCGTTTTCGAATTCAGAGGCAAAAGAAAGAGCCAGTCCCAATAATAGTACTTGTTGTAAAACGGTTGCCAAAACGCCCGGCCATAGAAAGTACATATAATTAGTGCTGCGGTTGTATTTTTTTATAAAAGTAGTTTTGAAAGGTTCATATTGCGAGGCAAGCAAATTTTCGGGGATACCTTGTTTTCTTAACGTTTCAATCTGAACACCTGCTTTTAATGTTCCCAGACAAACCTGTATCGCTGTCGACGCATAATTGGCCGTTAAAACATTGGATGTGTTGACTATGGTAGTAATTTCAGGATATCTTTTTGTCAGGGTCATTTTTTCGAAACCTTTCGGGATCATAACAACGCAGGCCGCTTCTTTTTCGATAGCAATTTTAGAAAGATTATTCTGGTCGTATAAAATCGATGCAATAGATAAGACTTCATTATCTTCGAACATTTGAATTGCTTTTGAGCTTAATTCAGATCTGTCCTGATCAATAATGATTATAGGTAAATCAGTTACTTTTCCTTTGCCGTAAACATATCCTAATAATACGCCATAAAGTATAGGTGCGCCAATAAAAAGCAATCGGAGGACTTTATTGCTCCAGAATAATCTGAATTCCCGTTTAAGCAATGAAAAGAAATTTTGCATAGTTAAAGAGATAAGGTAACGGTTGTTTTTGTAATAAGATCTTTTGTCTGGTCACTGTTGGAAGGTGTTATTTTCATTTCGAATAAACTTTCCTGCATTTCGTAATCCGGGTACGCGGTGGCTATATTTCCATAAGCTCCCAATTGTTTTATTGTAGAAATAGTTCCTTTAATATCTTCTTTTTTGTAGGGAACATGAACGGTAATTTCCTGTCCTTTTTTGAATTTTGCCAATTGGTTCTCTGCAATTGTAAAACGGAAATAAGTACTATTGGCAATATAGCCATTAAACAAAGTATAGCCGGGTAGTGCTAGTTCGCCCAGATTTAGAGTAATGGTTTCTATACTCATGTTTTGTGGGGCAATGATATAGCGTTCTTTATCAGCGGTTTCTACTTCCTGCAATGCGCCAAGAGCTCTGTCCTGTTGTCCCAAAGCCATTGTTTGCTGTTCGATACGAGCTCCTTTTTTGGCATCATCTAATTCGGCAATGACGGCATTGTATTGCGCTTGTGCTCCTTGATATTTGGCAAAAGTCTCGTCATAAGTTTGTTGTGAGATTAGAGAGTCTTTAAGCATATTGTTCAATCGTCGGATTGATTTCTGAGCAAATTTATATTGCTCCTTTAATCCCATTTTTTTAGCTTCAAGCTGTTTGATCTGGTTTTCTGTTGCTCCTTTTACAGCCATTTTGTATTGTGCTTTTGCAGAGATGACAGCTCCTTCGGCCTGATTTTTTTTGGCATCTACTTCCGGAATATCAAGAATGGCAAGTGTGTCTCCTTTCTGGGCAATATCACCTTCTTTGACAAAGATTTTCAGGATCTTGCCCGGTATTTTGCTTACAACCGCAATTTGTTCTTTTTCTATTTTTCCCTGAATTACATTTTCTTTTTTAGCTTTTTGGCAGCTTATAAAAATGAAAATTAAACTGATTGTCATAATTGCTTTTTTCATAGAACAGAACTTTTATTTGGATAGTTTTTTTGATAAATCGCCAGTGACGATTATGGTTTCAATGGCTGCTAATCGTTGTTCGATTAAAGTTGTCGTTTTATTTACAGAGGCTTTATACGAATCGTTTTCGGCTTCAAGGCGTTCAGATATATTGATCAGGCCTTCTTTGTACTGTTTTATGGCTAAATTCAAATTATTAGCGGCTACTTTCTCCTGTTGTTGGGTAATATCAATTTTTTGAGTAAGAACACTATAATCAACCAGGTTTTTTTCCAGGAGCAATTCCAGTTTTTCCTTAGTGTCATCAATCTGGTTTTGTACCTGTTCGACATTTATTTTGGCTTCGTGTACTTTGTGTTTTCTTTCAAAACCGGAAAATACTTCCCATTTCATAGCGGCACCAACCACCCAGTTGTTGCTTATTGTTGCTTCATTTAATCCTAAATATAATGCTTCGTTTATTCCTGTAATTATCGGTGTTGTGGCATTGGCATCAAATAAACTCGAATAAGAAACTCCTCCAAATGCTCCCAAAGTGGGCAGATAAGTACCTTTTTCTTTCTTTAATAAATATTCGTAGGCAGTTTTAAACGATTCCAGTGCTTTTATTTCCTGCTTATTTTGAGTGCTTAATTTTTCATCAGCAATTAAATAGGGAGTCAGGTTGTACTTAACATTTTCTATTTCGGTAATAGAGTAACCTGTCAGGTATTGGATTTTTTTATACACTAATTTTCGTTTTCCATCGAGTTCAATCTTTTTAGATGCCAATTCAAGAGATGCCAGCTTTATTTTATCACGGTCATACGGAATTGCAAGTCCTTGTTCTATTGCCTTTGTAACACGTTTGGTTTCTGTGTCAAGTCTTTTTTCGCTTTCCTTTATTAGTCTGTCGATTTCTTTTAAAAGTTCTAATTGATCAAAAGTATTAATGACATCTTTTGTAATTGCATCTTTCTCAGATTCTTTTAAGAATACGGTTCCTTTCATTTTTTCATGTACTGCCTTCGCTCCGTTTGGAATTTGCATACCACTGAACAAGACTGTTTTTGCCATTACGCTTCCGTTAAAAATGTTACCGTAATTTTTAAAAGCTGTTTTTCCGTCAAATAAAGGATAATTCACAATCGGTATGGTAGCCGTTGGAAGATCGACTGTCAGCTTATTATCAAAATAAGTATACAATGCACTGGCTTCTACAGTTGGGATATATTTGTTCCAGACTCCTTTTTCCTGAAGGTTTAATTTTTCAATATCCAGGTCTTTGTTTTTTAAGGAAGAACTTTTTTCTATAGCTTTATGAATAGCGTCTTCAAGAGTTGGTGAGATTTCTATCTGAGCATATCCGTAAGTTAAGAAAAAGAAGAAAAATAAAATAGGTAGATGTTTTCTCATTGTAATTTTTGTTTCTATTATATGATAAATCGTAAACAGATTTTTGTAAGATATTACAAGCGGAACAAGTGTATGTGAAATACGGTTATCTACAAAGTTAAACATATTAGTCTTACAATCTGCCTTTATAAAAAGGAAATAGAGGGTTGAATTGAAACTTTTACAGCGAAAAGAGAAAGATATTTGATGTTGATGCACTTTATGTGTTTTTTTTATATCTTAGTAGGAATATTTCTAAATTAACTACTTATTAACATGAAAAAAAGAGCCTTCTTTTTAGTTGTTGTGTTGACTGGCTTATTTAGTCTTCCTGTTTTTTCTCAAACAGATAATGAGCCGGTTGCTTTAGGTTTGCCTGGAGATAACCTTAATTTGTATGCAGTTTTAGATATTTTTCAGAAATCTAAAACTTTAGAAGATTTTGAAAAAGCCTTAAACGATCCGGACAATAAGGTTAATAATTTAGATTTAAATAACGACGGAGAAATCGACTATATTGAGATCGAAAGCCATAAAGAAGGCAATACACATGTAATTGTGCTTCAGGTAGCAGTAAATAATAACGAAACGCAAGATGTAGCAGTTATTGAAGTTGATAAAGA
This sequence comes from Flavobacterium frigidimaris, assembly GCA_900129595.1. Lineage (GTDB taxonomy): Bacteria > Bacteroidota > Bacteroidia > Flavobacteriales > Flavobacteriaceae > Flavobacterium > Flavobacterium frigidimaris. The sequence goes on from FQWG01000006.1 coordinate 100,826, forward strand.
TAAAAAAAACAATGTTCACGTTCAGGCTATTGGTGATGAAGATTTATATGGTAAAAATTATATTGTAGAGCCTTCCGGCAGTGCTTCGGGAACACCAAATCCGGGATATACGGGAGGCAGTACTGTCATTGTAAATAATAATACAACCAATAACTATACTACTACAACTACAAGTCCGGGTTATGTAAGCGCGAGTGTTAGTGCATGGCCGGTTATATTATTTTTGTTTTCTCCAGTGTATGTAGCCTATCGCTCTCCTTGGCATTGGGGATATTATCCTCCGTATTGGCGTCCTTGGCGTCCCGTTTATTACCATGATTATTGGGGATATCACGGACATTACTACAGAAGTCCGTATTACCGAAGAACTGCTGTTATAAGAAATCCAAGGTATTATAATAATTATGCTGCCAGAAGAAATACATCAGTGGTTGTTAGGGACAACCGTACTAACGGACGTTATAATACGACCTATAATGGCAGGGATTATAAAAGACCGGCTCCTGTGACAAGACCGTCAAGGCCCGGAAATACAACCAGGCCAACGACGCGCCCTACAAATCCGTCGACGAGACCTGGAAATACGACGCGTCCTACTAATCCATCGACAAGACCTGGAAATACGACGCGTCCTACGAATCCGTCAACGAGACCCGGAAATAACACCAGACCAACGACGCGTCCGGTGACACCGACTAATCCATCAACGCGACCAGTTGTGAGGCCAGCGCAGCCTGTAACAAGACCAGCTACGCGTCCAGTTACTCCAACTGCTCCGTCTACACGACCTGCTGTTAGGCCAACTGCTCCGTCTGCACGTCCTGCAACACAGCCCACAACAAGACCAGCAACTCCCAGACCTGCTTCAGGAGGTTCAAACAGGAGATAGGTATAGGGAGTTGTGTTGTTGAAGTGCCGATATTGAATAATTTCTAATGGAAAGAGCTTATGAATAAATCTTTACTAATAAAAATAGTTTTTGTTTTTTTAATAGCGCCGCTCTTTATAAATGCTCAAACTAATAATACAACTGCGCCTGAAGATTCCGGAAGTGCTGTTAAATATCCGCAATTTCAGTTCAAAGGACTTATACAGGCAAGATACTTGGAAAGTTTTGGAACAAATGTAGATGTTTTGGGAGCGCATCATTCAACGGGCGAGGTTACCCAAAGTTCGTTTGATATTAAAAGAATGCGTGTTGGTCTTAATACTAAATTAAGTAACACCACTGAAGTTGTAATTTTAGTAAATCTGGCTGATTTTAAATCTGATCCTAAAGGGAAAGTACTTGAAAACGCTTACGGAAAATATACTTTTAGCAGATATCTCGCTTTAACCGGAGGACAATTTCGTCCTGCATTTGGTATTGAAGAATTGGTTCCGGTAGATATTATAAAATCATTTGACTTCTCCAATCAATATTATGAATTTGGAAAGAATGGCTGGACGAGTTTTCAGATTGGTGCTTCTGCAAACGGAAGTTTCGATATTGGTAAAAATCCTGTGAGTTATGCGATTTCAGTTTTAAACGGAAACGGAAGAAATCAGGAAATGGACAATGACAACGGGAAACAATATGCAACAAGATGGGTGTTTGAATTGTCGAAACGCTATAAGATAAATTTAGGATTAAACGGAGGAATCGGAAAAAGAGCAGATCAGAAAGTATTTGCTTTAGGTGCTGATATCACAAGTGATTTTAAACTGACGGACAGGTTTATTTTTGATTTGCAAATTGAATATAAGCAAGGAACCAATCAGAACCTGTATTTCTCTTTGCCGGCAGATGCGAGAACGCCAAATGTTGATGATTATCAAATGCGCGGGATTTATTTTTTGCCTAATCTGAGATATGTTGTCGATTATAAAAAATTGACTTCTCTGGAGCTGTCCTGCCGTTTTGAATCTTTTGATAATAATTTTAAGGTAAATTCGAATGTGAGAAAAACCTATACGCCAATGATCAGTCTTGAATTTGGTAAAGCGTATTTAGGGCGTATAGAAATGGGATTTGAGTTCGACAGATACAATAAAAATATTCCTGATACATCGTATTATAATGATGATTTGTTTCTTATTCAATTACAACTCCGACTTTAATCTAATTTAATATCTGTTCTTATGAAAGAAGTAAAAATTCCTCAAACCTTAATAACGCTTGCAGTTGGAATTGCAATTTGGTTGATTCCTGCTCCGGATGGTGTAAAAATTGAAGCATGGCACTTATTTGCCATTTTTGTTTCGACTATCTTAGGGATCATCTTGAAAGCTGCTCCAATGGGTACAATGTGTATGATTGCCATTGCACTAACGGCTTTTTCACAAGTTTTGGCTCCCGGTGAAGCCGGAAAGTCAATTACTTTGGCGCTTAGAGGTTTTGGAGATAAAGTGATTTGGCTCATCGGAATTTCATTTTTTATTGCGAGAGGATTTATTAAAACAGGTTTAGGAAACCGAATTGCTTTTTTATTCATTAGAGTATTTGGCAAGAGTTCGCTTGGTCTGGCGTATGGTTTAGGTTTGGCTGATTTGGTTTTAGCCCCTGCCGTACCAAGTAATACCGCCAGGGGAGGGGGGATTATTTATCCTATTATGAAATCTATGGCGATGAGTTTTGGCTCGATGCCCGATCAGCCTGAAACACACAGAAAATTAGGTTCTTATCTTACATTAAGCAGTTATAATGCAAATCTAATTGCTTCGTCTATGTTTCTTACCGGGACGGCGAGTAACCCAATGTGTCAGAAGTTTGCCCTTAACTTAGGAATTAAAATCAGTTGGATTTCCTGGGCAACGGCGGCTATCGTTCCGGGTTTGGTTGCTTTTTTTGTGATTCCGCTTGTATTGTATAAAATTTATCCGCCGGAACTAAAGAAAACCGGGGATGCGCCACAAATCGCCACTCAAAAACTGAAAGAAATGGGTCCAATCACCCGTAACGAATGGTTGATGTTGTTGACTTTCTTTATTTTATTATTCCTTTGGATGACAGGAGATTTGTTTTCTATAGACGCGACAACAACAGCATTTATTGGTTTGGTAATTTTATTGCTTACTTCTGTTTTAACCTGGGAAGACGTAAAAGCTGAAAAAGGTGCCTGGGATACTATTGTTTGGTTTTCGGTTTTGGTAATGATGGCAAGTTCGCTCAATGAACTTGGTTTTATTGGTTGGTTCAGTAATTTGGTAAAAGCAGAAATAGGCGGATTAAGCTGGCAAATGGCTTTTCCAATTATTATACTGGTGTACTTTTTCAGTCATTATCTTTTTGCAAGTGCAACCGCACACGTCGCAGCGATGTATGCGGCTTTACTTGGTGTTGGAATTTCGTTAGGAATCCCTGGATTGTTATTGGCTTTTATGCTTGGTTTTGTAGGGTCACTTTACGGAACCTTAACACATTACGGACACGGTCCGGCACCCGTTTTCTTCGGGAGCGGCTATGTTGATCTAAAAAGCTGGTGGGTCAAAGGTTTGGTCACCGGAGTAACAATGTTGCTTATTTACATGGTCATCGGTGGACTTTGGCTGAGACTTATTGGTTATTTTTAAAAATTAAATTCTAATTCCGGGAGGAAGTAATTCCTTGTAGACTGGGTTTTTTTTGATAAATAATACAATTCTGGGATGAATAGGCATTAGTTTGAATTTCTTTTCGATGATAATATCCATGATGTTTTTAAGTACTACATCAATTAATGCCTGATTGTCAAAACCTTCAGGGGAGTTGATTTTAGTTAGAAAGATTTTTTTCTCCTGAAATGAATATTCAACAGAAAGTAATCCTTCGGGGACTATGGTTTCAAATTGTCTTGCAAAAGTGTTGTCTTTGATTTCCATAGTTTCAATAGGTTCCATATTAGTCATGTTTTTTGGGGTATTGGATTAAAAAATAATAGAAAAAGAACGTTAACAGCACTATCTGAAACATCTTGGAATGATGTTTAGATAATGATTATCATGACTACAAAGGTAATCATTTGATTTTCAATATAAAATTATTTTTTGAAACCGCTACACGGCTGGGGTTTCCGTGTTTTTTATGGTTTTATTTCGTTAGAAAAACATTTATGGTGTAACATTTGTAGTGTATATTACTAAAAAAAGTAATTTTAGCTTGTAATTAAAAACTTAACCGTAATTCTTTTTCTGACAAATGAGTAAAATCCCTGTTTATTTTATGCCTGGTCTGGCTGCCAGTCCGGCTATTTTTGAAAGAATCAAATTAGATGAATCTGTTTTTGAAATGTGTTTGTTGGAATGGGAGATTCCACATCCAAAAGAGTCTTTATCGGATTATGCATTGCGAATTACAAAAAAAATCAAACATGAAAATCCCGTTTTAATTGGGGTTTCTTTTGGGGGGATTTTGGTTCAGGAAATGGCAAAACACATTCAGGTGCGAAAAGTAATTATTATTTCGAGTGTGAGAAGTAATGCTGAATTTCCGAGAAGAATGAAAATCGGAAAAACCACAAAAGCATACAAGCTGATTCCGATGAAGCTGATTTTAAATATCGAAAATCTTGCAAAATATTCTTTTGGAGAAAAAGTAAATAAGCGTATTAAGTTATACGAAAAGTTTTTAGCGGTTCGGGATCTCAATTATTTGCAATGGGCGGTTGAATCTGTTATTCGCTGGGATCGAAGTGAGATCGATGCAGCTGTAGTTCATATTCATGGCGATCAGGACGATGTTTTTCCTATAAAGTATATTAACAGCTGTATTGTAGTAAAAGGCGGCACTCATATCATGATTCTCAATAAATACAAATGGCTGAATGAGAATCTGCCTTCGATCATCTTAGAGGATTAGAAATCTTTAAGATCCCAAATCCCAATTATTTAGGGATTCGATACCTTTTTAAAAGTTTTAAAACTTTGACAAAGATTTGCGTACAAGACAAAAAAAATCCCAAATGCCATTAATTGGAATTTGGGATTTTGATATTGTAACTTGAAAATGATATTGTAATTTAAAGAAATCTAGATTTTCTTCATTTGATCTTTCATCATTGTGATTTGTTCTTTCAGCATTCCTTGTTTGTCTAATTTCTTAGCTTCGTTTAGCAAGTTGGTTGCTTCAAGTTTTCTGCGGCGTGACATTGCAACTCCGGCAAGGTTTAATTTTGCCACTGCTAAATCCATATCCATTGATAGTCCAAGTTCGATTGCTTTCTTGAAATGTTTCTCGGCCTGGTTGATATTGGTTTGAGATAACATGATTCCGTGAAGATAATTAAAATATCCTTGTTGTTTTCTAACTAAAGCTGCTTCCGGATTTTTGATGTATGCCAGCCATTTTTTAGCGCCTTCGAAGTCTTGTTTTCTTAATTTAAGGAAGGCTAAAAGGATAAATTCATTTTTAAAGTAAAGAAAAATTGGAATTGCCGTCAATAAAAGAAGGAATATTCCGTTCCCGATATTACTCTCCGTAAATTGCCAAACGCCTGCGACTACTAGAAGTCCGGCCAAAATAAGTTTAATATTCTTATGAAACATAATAGATGTATATTTGTGATTGCAAATATAGTAAAATGAATTAAAAATATTTTTATTAAAGTACTTGCCAGAAAAAAAAGTCTTTGTATATTTGCACTCGGTTTTAGAATAAGGTTATTGTAAAACAAAAAAAGAGATATTAGATACCATTTTAAAGATACAAAGCAATGAGCAAAAGAACGTTTCAACCATCGAAAAGAAAAAGAAGAAATAAGCACGGATTTATGGACAGAATGGCTTCTGCGAATGGAAGAAAAGTTCTAGCGCGTAGAAGAGCAAAAGGAAGACATAAATTAACTGTTTCTAGCGAGCCTAGACACAAAAAATAATGTTTCTATAAACATAAATAAGGCGTTACTTTTTTTAGTATCGCCTTTTTTTATACCTTGTCATTAAATTTTTTGCAACGTTCTAGTTTAGAATGAGCTACGAATGTTTTTTATACGATATTATAACTACACAATACAAATAAAATGCCTAAAGACACATCAATAAAATCAGTTTTAATAATAGGTTCAGGACCTATTGTTATTGGTCAAGCTTGCGAATTCGATTATGCAGGCTCTCAATCTGCACGTTCTATTCGTGAAGAAGGAATTGAAGTTATCTTGATCAACTCAAATCCAGCGACTATCATGACCGACCCAACAATGGCCGATCACGTATATTTGAAACCTTTAACTACAAAATCGATTATTGAAATTCTAAAAGCACATCCACAAATTGATGCTGTATTACCTACAATGGGTGGGCAAACAGCATTGAATTTATGTTTGGAAGCTGAAGAAAAAGGAATCTGGCAGGATTTTGGAGTAAAATTAATTGGAGTTGATGTCAATGCAATTAATATTACAGAAGACAGAGAGCAGTTTAAACAGCTTTTAGAAAAAATAAATGTACCAACTGCACCTGCAAAAACGGCTACTTCATACTTAGAAGGAAAAGAAATTGCTCAGGAATTTGGTTTTCCACTTGTAATTCGTCCTTCGTTTACACTTGGAGGAACCGGAGCGGCTATTGTTTATAAAAAAGAAGACTTTGATGAACTTTTGACTCGCGGTCTTGAAGCTTCACCAATACACGAAGTTTTGATCGACAAAGCTTTGATGGGTTGGAAAGAGTATGAGTTAGAACTTTTAAGAGATAAAAATGACAATGTTGTAATTATCTGTTCGATCGAAAATATGGACCCAATGGGAATTCATACCGGAGATTCGATTACAGTTGCACCAGCGATGACTTTATCTGATACAACTTTCCAGAAATTACGTGATTACGCGATCCTGATGATGCGTAGTATCGGAAACTTTGCAGGAGGCTGTAACGTGCAATTCGCAGTTTCACCAGACGAAAAAGAAGATATCGTAGCGATCGAGATCAATCCTCGTGTGTCTCGTTCGTCAGCATTGGCATCTAAAGCGACTGGTTACCCAATTGCTAAAATTGCTTCTAAACTGGCTTTAGGATACAACTTAGATGAATTGCAAAACCAAATTACAAAATCAACTTCGGCTCTTTTTGAACCGACTCTTGATTATGTAATTGTAAAAATACCACGTTGGAACTTTGATAAATTCGAAGGTGCTGACAGAACCTTAGGTCTTCAGATGAAATCTGTTGGTGAAGTAATGGGAATTGGACGTTCGTTTCAGGAAGCGTTACACAAAGCAACCCAATCTCTTGAGATTAAGAGAAATGGTTTAGGAGCTGACGGAAAAGGATATAAAAACTACGAAGAGATTATCGAGAAACTAACTTTTGCAAGTTGGGATCGTGTTTTTGTAATTTATGATGCTATTGCAATGGGAATTCCGTTGAGCCGTATTCATGAAATCACAAAAATTGATATGTGGTTCCTGAAACAATACGAAGAACTTTATACTTTAGAAAAAGAAATTTCGAATTATAAAATTGATAATCTTCCTAAAGAATTGTTGCTTGAAGCGAAACAAAAAGGTTTTGCTGACAGACAAATTGCTCACATGTTAAATTGTCTGGAAAGCGAAGTGCATACTTTGCGTATGGATAAAAACATTAACCGTGTGTTTAAACTGGTTGATACTTGTGCAGCGGAGTTTAAAGCAAAAACACCTTATTACTATTCTACTTTTGAGGCAGAAATCGAAAAAGCGAATGGTGAGCGTTATGTAGATAATGAAAGTGTTGTAACAGATAAAAAGAAAATCATAGTTCTTGGTTCAGGACCAAACAGAATTGGACAAGGGATTGAATTCGATTATTCTTGTGTGCACGGAGTTTTGGCTGCAAAAGAATGTGGTTACGAGACTATCATGATCAACTGTAATCCTGAAACGGTTTCGACTGATTTTGATACAGCTGATAAATTATACTTTGAGCCGGTTTTCTGGGAGCATATTTATGACATTATTCAGCATGAAAAACCAGAAGGTGTAATTGTTCAGTTAGGTGGACAAACGGCTTTGAAACTGGCTGAAAAATTATCTAAATACGGAGTAAAAATCATCGGAACTAGTTTTGATGCGCTTGACTTAGCAGAAGACAGAGGTCGTTTCTCAGATTTATTGAGAGAATTGAATATTCCTTTCCCACAATTCGGAATTGCTGAAACAGCTGACGAAGCTTCTGCTCTTGCAGATACTTTAGACTTCCCGTTATTGATTCGTCCTTCTTATGTTTTAGGAGGTCAGGGAATGAAGATTGTAATCAACAAAAAAGAACTTGAAGAACACGTAATCAACTTATTGAAAACGATTCCGGGAAATAAATTGCTTTTAGATCATTACTTAGCCGGAGCAATCGAGGCAGAAGCAGATGCAATTTGCGACGCTGATGGTAATGTTTACATCATAGGAATTATGGAGCACATCGAACCTTGCGGAGTTCACTCTGGAGATAGTAATGCTACTTTGCCTCCTTTTAACTTAGGAGAATTCGTGATGCAGCAAATAAAAGATCATACTGTAAAAATCGCAAGAGCGCTAAAAACAGTTGGTTTAATCAACATTCAGTTTGCGATAAAAGACGATACGGTTTATATTATCGAGGCGAATCCAAGAGCTTCAAGAACGGTTCCGTTTATTGCAAAAGCATACGGAGAGCCTTATGTAAACTACGCTACGAAAGTAATGTTAGGACACAATAAAGTAACTGACTTCGACTTTAATCCACAATTGAAAGGATATGCAATCAAACAGCCGGTTTTCTCTTTCAGTAAATTCCATAATGTAAATAAAGCATTAGGACCAGAGATGAAATCGACAGGAGAAAGCATCTTGTTTATTGATGACTTAAAAGACGATCAGTTCTACGAATTGTATTCAAGAAGAAAAATGTATTTGAGTAAATAATCTCAAATTCTGACATAAAAAAAGCTTCAATGAAAATTGGAGCTTTTTTAGTTTTCAGGAATTGCTTAACTGTTTAATTCATTAAAGTTTTGATCCAGTTTCTTGATTAATTTCAGGTATAGTATTTTGTATAGCAGCCAAACTGAGTACGTGATCACGGAAAGAAATACAATTAAAATGCAGTAAAAAATAAGTTGAAAAATAAACGGACTGTTTTGTGAATTATTATGGCTGATGAAGTTTTGATAAGAAGAATTACTATTTAAATATAAATAAGCGAAGACAATAGCGTTGAGATTAAAAATAATTAAGCTAACATAGATATAGTTGTAAACTGATTTTCTTGTTTTTAAGATGTTTTTTGATAATTCATTAAGGTTTGAATGGGCATTGATTTTTTTAAAGTTGAGGTAGAATTGTATTATAAAAAAAATAAAAATGGCATAATAAGAATAATCCAAATATACCATTATCTTGGTATTCTGAACATCCAGTATTTCTTTGGTAAAAAATTCTTTTCCGTCTAAAAAGAACGGAAGGATAGAAAGGGCAAATTCTATTAAGCTAATGATGAAAATTCTTTTGACTATAGAATTTGAATTCAATTGTATTATTCTTCTTAACTCGAGATCTTCAATATAAGTGTTTGCATTTATATTATTCCATGCTATTTTTAAAACATTCAGATGATTCTGGCTCTTCATAAACTAATCTTTTTTGATTAGTCTCTTTTTCTTTGTAAAGTTACAAAGCAAAAACACAATCTATTTAGCTCAGAAGGTTTTAAAAGATAAAGAAACGTTGAGGGAAATATTAAAAAATAAACCGTATAATAAAGGCAATTGATTTATTTCAGGTCCGGGTATAAAAAAAGCTCCAATTACTTGGAGCTTTTTGTGGTTAATTTGGAAGTTGGTTTAGTTAGTGTTTTTAAAATTATTCGTTTTGGCTGAATGACATATTATCTCTGGTATTTTTTTGTACCGAAATAGCACCAAAAAGGGCTAATAAAAAAGCAAATGCATAAAAACCTTTTTCACTAGGAAGGATGGTTGCATTCCAAAGACCGACAGCTAATAATACAATTGATAATAAAGTTCCGAACCAGCAAATTCCGTAGTATATATCTGTAACCGGAAGTTTTTCAAGTCTGTCTCTAACACTTTTTTGCAATGAAACTACCGCGAAAAGGCCAAACATTAAAACGGTAAAATAATATCCTTTTTCATTGAGTAACATTTCGGCTCTTGCAAGTCCAACAATGTATCCAACCATTCCTGCTCCAAGAGCTACCCAAGATGCCGCTATAAAGGCATTCGATGTTTTTTGTACCATGTTTATATTAAATTTATTTATATTTCGAAAAAATTCCTGAATCTGTCGCGGTCCAGTAACAGCATTTTTGGCCACTGGCTTTTAAGGCGCTATTCGCCCAGGTATTGCAAGTATGAAACAAGCTATAACTTCCGGTAGCTTCATAAAAAGCATCGGATTTACCATAAATGGCATCCGTTTTTATGTTGAGGAAATTTCCTGATGCATCTTTCTGAAAACTTTGGGAGATATACCTGATCAAGCGATCGTATTGTTCTTTACTAATCATCATTTTTTTGCAGTCGGCACCTTCTCTTAAGCTTTTGTAATAGGTCGCATGAATCGCAGTTGTGCTTAATCCTGATGCGGCTTTGAATGCAACTGATGCTTTTAAGTCTGACCATTCCGGTGTTTCGAGATAGAAACCTTTGTCTCCCCAGCCCATTGCCAGATATTTATAAGTAGAATCGGCAGCTTTTGTATTGGCAAATTTTACCTGCTGGCTCCAGTCAATCTGATCATTTTTAGTGGGCATAACAATATCAGTATGCACGCCATTGGTTAAAATATAAATTTCGACTTCAGGTTTTGTGTTTGGTTCTTGATCTACTGTGATTTTAGAAAGGGAAAACACAGCTATTAGATATATTAAAATAAGTCCAAAAAGTACAAGGAATATTTTAAGTACAATTTTTAATGCTTTTTTCAATGAAGATTAGTTTTAAGCTAGAGTTAGTTATTTAGTAAGGTTTAAATTAATAAACTTATTTGGTTGGGTACAAATATAATTAAATTACACTCGGATCAAAATAAAAAGAAAAAACATTGTGCAGTATAATCTTTCAAATGTTTGTAGGGAAATAGGGGGTTAATTCAGGTGTTTTTTGAGTCAATATTTATGTTTTTTTTTGTTTTTATAAAAAAGGGAAGCATAAAAAAAGCCCCATAATTATGGAGCCTTCTCGTTTTTAAAGTAAGATAGATGTTATTGTTTAATCAATTGTTGCAAAGGTTTCAGTTGTTCCATGTCTATTTTTGATTCTCTCAAAACAGACATTAAAGTCATGATGTTGTTTGGGTTCATGTTTTTTCCTAATACCCGAACTACTGCAAAACCGCTTTCTTTTTTATTGGCGAACACCACAAACTCTTCGATGTTGTCATCAGTACCAACATAGCTTATTGATGCACCGTCTTTACCTGAGCCAAAACTCATCAATTGCTGGTATTTTGGATTTTTCAGAATGGCTTTGACTTTGGTTTTTTCTGTTTCAAACTCTGCCTGATTTTTGTCACTTGATTTAAAAGCCAGAATGTTCATTTTGTCAAATGATTTCAGGGCTTCATTTTGCTCAGCAGATAATTTTGTTTTGTCTACGTTCAAAATACCAGGCGAAACATCGACGGCAATAAAATTTTTATTGTCTGTATTTTCTACAAAATATTTTTGCAGTGAAGGTTCAGAATTACAGCTTACCAGAGTTACTACTAATAAAAGGGCGGAGGTAAAAACGTTGATTTTCATTTTATTTTTTGCCTTTAGAGGCCTTTTTTAAATCAGAACCACCAGGAAGCTGCATTTTATCGGTAAGTACTGAAATTTCGTTGATATCAAAATTACCTGTTAGGGATAACAAAACTGTCTCGTCGTTTTTAGCGCCGTCAATAAACATTAGCAATTCTTTTACCTGAGAATCAGTAGCACCTGATTTTACTGATATCCTTACGTTTCTGCCACTGTCATTTACTCGCATTAATTCTTCTAAACCGGCAGATTTTACATATTTGTCAGCAGAAGCTTTCATGTCAGCTTCAATTTTAGGGTTCTTGGTTGTGAAGACTTTTAAGTAATCTAATTTTTTAATCAGACTGATATATTGTTGTGTTTCTTTGTCTGAAGCATCAACTTTTACTTTGCTCATTAAGTCAAACATTTTTTTGTTTACAATTACGGATGTTACGTCATCCTGGCCATCAAATTTGTCAAATGCTCCCTGAGCATAAAAAGCGTGGCTAACGAATGCAAAAACTAGTGTTATGATGAAATTTTTCATTTTATTTAATTTATTGTTTAAAAATTTTGTTTTTAGATTGTTCGTATTCTTTAATGTATTGTACACTTTCGATACCTACATTGACATTGTTTGATAATAAGGCCAAAGCTTTTTGCGTTGCGGCAAGTGCTTCTTCAGGATTATCATAGGTTCCTAATTCTGATTGCGCCACAACCGGAGCTGTGTTTTTTTCGCTCGTGTAAAAATAGGTTCCAATTCCCAGTAAAACAACAGCCGAAGCCGCAATTGATAACCACGCTACATTTCGTTTCTTAGTTTGTAATGGTATTGCTTCGCCAGTTCGAGCAAAGCTCTCGGGTTCCTGCGTCGATTTTTGTTCTTTTACCTGAGTGAAATAACCAAACATAGGTTTGTACTGCTCTAAATGCTGCGCAACATTTGGTGAAGAAAAATACGCTTTTAATTCTTTTTCTTCGGCAATAGTCGTTTCTCCCTGAAAGTATTTTTCTAATAGATCTTCTATTTTATTGAATTCCATAACCGTGTGTATTAAGCATTGATTCTCTTATTTTTTTTCTCGCTCTCGAAAGTGCTACCCGAATAGCCGTTTCATTCATGTTGACAATTTTCGCAATTTCATCAAATTCATATTGTTCAACATCGCGTAACTGAATTAATATTTGCAGCTGTTCAGGCAACTGATTTATAATTTTCTCTACCCATTCTAAACTATTAGAATCTTCTAATTTTTTATCTAATAAGGGTTCCCGGTCTGTATAATTATTATGAACAATTTTAAGGTTTCCGGCTCGTTTTGATTTTAACTGATCGAGACAATAATTTTTTGTCATTGTCATGGCAACAGCTTCAACATTGTTATAATCGCTTAAATTCTCTTTCTTGTTCCATAATTTTACCATTACTTCCTGAGTCGCATCTTCGGCCTCTTCGGTACTGGTTAATAATCTTTTTGCCAGACGAAAAACTTTGTCTTTAAAAGGATTTATTAATTCTATAAACACATTTTGATTCATAAAATTTGTTGGTTTTTCGTTGGTTAGTCGTTAGCTTATATAGTCAAGACGAAGCACTATTATTTTTGTTACAGGAAGATGTGTAAATTTTATAACAAAAAACACTTTAAATTTATCATACTTAAAACTAAAGATACTATTTTTACGTTAGTACTACATAGATACTCCCTATATGAAAACAATATTAAAAAGCGTACTGTTATTATTTCTACTTGCATTTTCTTTGCAATCTTGTGAGGATCAGGATGATGTTGAGTCTCCTGCAGGTTTGCAGGTAAATGATTTTGTATGGAAAGGACTAAATCAGTTTTATTTGTGGCAGGCTGATGTGCCTAATTTAGCTGATGATCGTTTTAATAACCAGGAAGCTTTAAATTCTTTTTTAAGAGGGTATTCTAAACCAGAAGATTTATTTCAGGATTTGTTGAATAAACCAATTAGTAAATTCCCTAAAGGTCAGGCAATTGATCGTTTTAGCTGGATCGTTCCTGATTATAGTGTTTTGGAACAAGAACTGCAGGGAACGACAAAAAATAGCGGTGTAGATTTTAGATTAAGCTATAAACCGGGAAGCACAACTAACTTAGTGGGCTATGTACGTTATATTATTCCAAATTCTGATGCTTCAACTAAAGAGATCAAACGTGGAGATCTTTTTACAGCTGTAAATGGGACTCAATTGACAGTTTCAAATTATCAGGGACTTTTGGCTGCTGATAGTTTTACTTTAAATATGGCTTCTTATAATGGAACTGATTTTGTTTCTAACGGAAAAACAGTTTCCCTGGTTAAAACAACTTTAAACGAAAATCCTGTTTTTATTAATAAAGTAATTCCATCAGGAAGTTCAAAAATTGGTTATCTGATGTACAATGGCTTTTATGCCAATTATGACACGCAGCTTAATGCAGCTTTTGCTGAATTGAAATCGCAGGGAATTACAGATCTTATTTTGGATTTAAGATATAACGGAGGAGGTTCTATACAAACTGCAACACGTTTGGCCAGTATGATTACAGGTCAATTTACCAGTAAGATTTTTGCCAAGGAAAAATGGAATGCAAAAATTAATGAGTTTTATGAAAGTGAAGATCCGGAATCTCTTAACAACAGGTTTGTTGATAAAATAGACGGAGCGGCAATTAATAGTTTAAACTTGTCTAAAATATACATTATAACAACAAGCGGTACGGCATCTGCGAGTGAATTAGTGATCAACGGACTGGCACCTTATATTTCAGTAATTCAGGTAGGGGAGACTACTGTTGGAAAAAACGTAGGTTCGATAACTTTATATGATTCTCCAACTTTTGGAAAAGCGAAAAGAAATCCGAATCATAAATATGCGATGCAGCCTTTGGTTTTGAAAATTGTAAATGCAGCGGACTTTGGTGAATATACTGATGGATTAAAACCGACTGTCGAACAATTGGAGCACTTTAGTAATTTAGGTGTTTTAGGAGATCCTTCAGAACCATTATTAAGTGTGGCTATTTCTCAAATTACCGGATCAACAGCTAAAAAAGTCCAGTTAGATAAAGGAATAGCTTTAAAGAACTTTACAGACAGTAAAGCAATGACAGGAATAAGAGATCAAATGTATATAGAAAAAGCTCCTGAAGGACTTTTAAGAGCATTAAAATAAAAATAATAAAAAAGGCTTTCAAAAAAATGAAAGCCTTTTTTATGTTCAGGAAGTAAAACTGAATCTGTTCTTAGATTAGTTATTAAAGTAGAAACCGTTTGGTAAAATAGATACTCCAAATTTGTTTAAAACTGTTCCTGTTAAAGAATAAATATAAATACTTCCGTTATCCTGATAGTTTACGGCATCAGCCACATATAATTTACCGTTTTTTGCAGCAAAGCCGTAAAGAGAACTAATCTCTGTTGCTTTAAATGTTTCTACTGTTGGTAAAGCCGTTGCGTTTGTAGCCATAGAATAAATGCTGTTTCCAATCGTATAATATATTTTACTATTGTCAATATCCAAGAAATCAGGATGTGTTAATCCTGGAAAATCAAGAGTTGATGTTACAGCATTAGTACTTAAGTTGACTTTAACGATCTTACCGGTTGTTTCCGGAGCGGCATAACTAGGTCTTCCGTTACATAATATGTATAGAGTTCCGTTATCTTTTACTAATGAACCAGGAACATCACCTACTACAAAGTTTGATGCCACGGTATTATTTGCCGCGTTTATTACAGTAAGAGAATTTCCTTGTCCGCCTCCGCCTTTGTGTGCAACATAAAGTTTACCATTGTTCTCAATTATTTTTTCAGGTCCTTCAACTACTGCAATTGTAGAAGTAACAGTATTTGAAGCAAGGTCGAGCACCGCTACATAATCATCTGTTTTAACAGCGATATCGCCCCAGTTTGTGATATATCCTTTTCCATTAGCGAAAGCAATGAATCTCGGGTTTTTTAAACTTGTTGTAATAGTCGTAATACTTTTAAAAGTATATCTGTTAACGACTTCTATTTTATTAGAACCATTTACAACAATATACGCTACATCACCATTAAAACTAACAGACAGAGGAGTGTCACCAGTAACTTTCCCCGGGTTTACTAACGAGAATACGTTATTTTCGATTTGTAAATCATCTGATAAATAAGAGATGCTTCCATTAGGCGTTTGAAAATTTCCTTCATTAACAACGAATAATCCACCATCATAATCTCCACGTGGCTCTTGTTTGTCATTGTCATCATTGCTGCACGAGACAAAAAATGCCGAGCTTATCGCAATCGTTAAAAACAGTTTATTAAATCTTTTCATGATATTTAAAAATTAAGGTTAATGTATAAAGTGTAATTTGTTCCCGGCATTTGTCTGCTTATGACAGGCTGGTAATTCTCGTTCCAGATATTGAATATTTGAAAACCAATTTTGTAACTGTTCTTTTTGCCAAAGTCATAATCAGCTCCAATATTACCAACGTTATAATCTTTTACTCTCGTAGCAGGATTATTAAAAGGAGTGCTGTAAACATCGCCATTATAGAGATATTGAAAATAGGAGGAAACTTTTTTCCAGTTGTACGAAACAGCTCCTGTTAGTTTGTGATACGGAACATAAATCAATTGCTTATAAACCAATTCACCACTTATTAATTGTTTGCTTTCGGAAACCGTATAGGCATAAGTTCCGTTAAGTGTAAAATTATGGTTGTCTATTTTGGTTCTCCATTCTAAAAGGACTTCAGCGCCATACGCTCTCACCTTTTTTGTGTTTTCAGGTGACCAATTGTCTCCGCCTCCTTGTGATGGCACCCAACGCAATAAGTCTTTGATCGAATTGTAGTAAGCTGTTACGGATAATGAAAAGTTTTTTGTGAAAAACTCATTACCAATCTCAGCCTGATAAGATGTTTCAGGTTTTAAGTCAGGATTACCGCTCCCTTCCCAAAATAAGTCATTATAAGTTGGCATTCTGAAATTTTTTGAAGCATTAAATTTTATGCGGTAAAAATCTGTAAACAAATATCTTGTTCCTAAAGAAAAAAGAAAAGGATTGCCATAATTATCGGTTATTTCCTGACGAATACTACCATTATAATCCCATTTATCGGTTACTAGATGGCTTAATAATAAACTTGCAGAACCAATTTCCCTTTTTACATTATTGATGCTCGAGCCATATCCTTTATTACGATTATAGTCAACGATAGCATTAAGTTTAATTTTGTTATTGACATCAAAGGCCAGATCATATTTTATAATCGAGGTTTCGACTTTTCCATAAGTAAATAACTCTGAATTAATGTCAGAGAAATATTTGTACGATTCACCAATATGTGCCAATTTTACTTTAGAAGTAAAACGATCAGATTTATTTTCCCATTCTAAAAGGTTTCGGGTATTAAAATCGTCGTATTTTGTTTTGGATGCTGTAGGAGTCGTTAAAGAAAAATGACGTTCTGAATCATAAAACTGACTGTATACTTTTATTACATTTCGGGAATCGATTTTATATCCAAAAGTGGTATTCATACTCGTGTTATAGTATTCTCCGTTACTGTTTCTCTGGTCGCTATTTCCGGGATATTTAAAATCATTCTCTGAACTATTTCGCGAAAAACTAACCTGAAGACTATATTTGTCTGATGAAACCATAGTGCGATAATTGGCATTGTAAGTATCATAACTGCCGGCACTGAAAAAAAGATGATTAGAGAAATCTTTTTTAAATTCTAAATCATTGTTGAGATGTATGCTTCCGCCTATGGCACTGCTGCCGTATAAAACACTTCCGCCTCCGGCTTTTACAGCGATTGAATTAAAATCTCTTGTTCCGATGGTGTTGAAATCTGTCTGACCTAAAAATTGTGAATTAATATTGATACCATTCCAGATAACTGCGGTTTGTGCTGCAGTAGTTCCTCTAAAAGAAGGACCGGAGGTCATACCAAGACCATTTTCCTTAAAATAAATAACAGTATTGTAATTTAAAAGAGAGGTTAAAGAAGATTGATTTTTATTGATGATCGAATCATTTAACACCTGAACCGATTGTGAATTGGAGTATTTCTTAAGATTGGTATCAGAAACTATAACTTCTTTCAGTTTATTAATAGAATCAGTTTGCGCCGAAATCATCTGGCACATCAACAATAAACAAATAGCAAAAAGTTTTTTTAAAGTCATAATTTCTACACTCTTTTTCCCGAGAGCTCGATATTGGTTACAAAGGCAGGTCTCCTGGCTTGCGTTTTGTTGTTTACCTTCCCATTCGCCGGAGCGAGCAGTGGTTTTGGAGTTAACAACAAACATTCGTTTAAGAACAAAGCATACAGTTGCGGGTACAGCTCAAGATTTTCTAATTATTACTTGATTCCCTTTTAATGTGTTTAAAAAAATAAACACAACCTTAATTTCGTGCAAAGATAAAGTTAAAATTGTCGATTTTTCAAATTTGTTTATGTTTTAAAAACAAATTCTAATCAAAAAGACACTTATACTTCAATTTTGATGACCTGTCCAAAATCTACTTTATTGTTAAAAGCATCTTTTAGCGGCAATGCACTATAATGGCATAAGATACTTCTGACTACACCGGCATGTGCTACAATAACGATAGGTGTCGTTATTTCTTTTGAGATTTGAGATAAAAAATCAACAACTCTATTGTGGAGTTCCGTAAAGGATTCCCCGTTTTTAGCATTAATAGTTACAAAATCTTCCATCCAGGGATTTAGTTCTTCAGGCGGAATATCATTCCAGTTTTTCAGTTCCCAATCACCAAAATTCATTTCTATTAATCGTGCATCTTTTTCGAATGCAATTACTTTAATGTTTTCCTGAATGTATTCGGACAAAATCAAACAACGTTTCAGGGGACTCGAAAAGACTACAGCTTCTGACGGTAATTGCAAGAGAATATTTTCGAAAACAGCTTCAAAAGGTGCTGCGATATCAACATCTGATTGTCCGTAGCAAACTCCTTTTTTGCAAATTGTTTCAGTGTGGCGAACTAGATAAATTTCCATATCAAAAGAATACTTAAATAATAAACGACTTCACAAACTTGTTGTGTTGCCCCAAGACAATCTCCCGTGTAACCGTCGATCCATTTCTGGAAATAACGGGCTAAAAAATAACGCATTATAAATACCGGAATTAGTGCCAAAAGAAATTGATATTGAAAATAAGACAAAAACAATAACGGAATTAATCCAAAGAAAAATGAGCCCAATATCTCTTTCCAGGTGTGATTTTTAGCGATAGGCTTACTTTTACTGGAAGCGTCATCCCGCGAATATTCATGAGTGAAAATAATCGAAATAGCAGCCAAACGACTCAAGGCATGAGCAGAAACAAATAAAAGAAAAACCTGAAAAAGAACAAGAGAATTATCTGATTTAAAAAGCGAAACAGATTCAGAAAGTAATTTGAATTTTAATAAAAAAAGTAAAACCAAACCAATAGCTCCATAAGCACCAATAGCACTATCTTTCATAATGATCAGAATTTTTTCTTTGGTCCAGCCTCCGCCAAAACCATCACAAACATCTGCAAAACCATCTTCGTGAAAAGCTCCAGTAGTAAGTACAGAAATAATTAAGGCAAAAATTACCGCAGTTTCTACAGAAAGAAAAAGAGAAGAAAGGTAAAAAGCCAGAAAAGAAATGCTGCCCACAATCCAGCCGATCAAAGGAAAATAGCGAGTGGCTTTGTTTAAATAATCAGGATGATGATCAATGTTTTTTGGACACGGAATTCTGGTGTAAAACATTAAAGAGGTAAAAAAAATATGTAGTTCTTTTTTCATTTAAGAAAGTGTGATTATAAATTTAAGATGAATACTCAATACTGAAACTGAAAACTGCAACTTCTCTACTTCCTGCTCACTCCGGCACTTTCAAAACTTGCCATATCATTGAGAAAAACTGCAGCAGATTTCAAAACAGGAAAAGCAATCGCGCATCCTGTTCCTTCGCCCAAACGCAAATCCAGATTTAAAATAGGTTTTGCATCTAAGTAATTTAATAATTTGCCATGCGCTTTTTCAGCAGAGCAATGACAGAAAACAGCGTTATTTTTAATTTCAGGATTAATTTGTGAAGCAATCAAAAAGGCAACACTACAAATAAAACCATCAACTAAAATCAACATTTTGTTTTCGTACGCAGCTAACATTCCACCAGCGATTTGTATAATTTCGAAACCTCCAAAATAAGCGAGTTGTTGTTCTAATTGATCTTCACCGGAATAATTTTCAATCGCAATTTTGAGTAGATTTTGTTTCTGAATCAGTTTCTCCTGTTCGATACCAGTTCCTTTGCCAACACATTCTTCGATAGGTAAACCTGTTACAACACTCATTAAAACCGAAGCTGTAGAAGTATTTCCAATTCCCATTTCGCCAAAACCAATACAGTTAGAACCCGTTTTTGCAATGTTGTCAACAATAGATTTTCCTTTTTCGAAACACAAATGCAATTCCGTTTCGCTCATGGCCGGAATGTGCAAAAAGGACTGCGTTCCTTTAGCAATTTTGGCGTTAATCAAATTAGCATTTGTAGGGAAATCATAATTGACTCCTGCATCGACAATCGATAACTGAATCTCATTTTGATTACAGAAAACATTTATGGCGGCACCGCCTTCGAGAAAATTCGCAACCATTTGTCGGGTAACATCTTGTGGATATGCACTCACGCCATGATTGGCAATTCCGTGATCAGCGGCAAAAACGATGATATTTGGATTTGATATTTGGGGAGTTAAAGTGTTGAAAACCGTTGCGATCTGAAAAGCCAATGTCTCTAAAGTTCCCAGAGCGCCAAGAGGTTTTGTTTTTGAGTCTATTTTTTCCTGCAAAAGCGCACTGAATTCATTTGAGGTTTCGCTTTTAACAGAAGTCTTGATAGGTAAATCAGAGATGTTACATTCCGTAATAATCTTAATTTCTTTACAATCCGGAGCTTCTGATTTTTGTTTCCAGTTCAGCTGTTGCAACATCGGTTGATTGTCGTAATTTGTTGCTGGTTTTCCAATACAGAAATAACCCAATGGCTCAATGTTTTCAGGTAAATCAAGAATCTTTTTAAACTGATAATAATTCAAAATAGAAACCCAACCCATTCCGTATCCTTGTTCTGTAAGCGAAAGCCAGATATTTTGTGCGGCACAAACCGAGCTGAATTTTACGGCTTCATTACTTCCCACAGTTCCAATCGTAAACTGATTCAGAACAGATCGGTCATAGGCAATGATAAGTCCAATTGGAGCTTCTTCAATTGCTTCTAACTTCAATGATTTGTAGCGTTCTTTTTGTTCTGGATTATCTGTAAGTTCTTCCGCTTTTTTGTTATAATCTAAAAAAAGAACCTTTACAGCGGTTTTTACTTCGGGAGACTTAATAATAAAATAACGCGTAGCATCTGTCAATCCAACAGAAGGTGCCCAATGCCCGGCTTGCAAAGCTTTTTCGATCACTTCGTCAGGAACTTCATCAGCAGTAAAATGTCGGGTGTCACGGCGCGATTTTAAAATATCATCTAAGTAGCTCATTTTTAAGTTCCAATTTTTTTAAATTCCAAATTCCAATTCAATATCAATTGCAAAAATCAATATCAAGAAAAATCTGAAAGTTTAAAGGTTTAAGTAAAGATAAAGTATAACGTTGGAATTTGGAATTTAAAAAATTTGGATTTTCTTTTTATTATTGATTTTTAAAATTGCCCTTTTATTTTAACCGGAATTCCGGAAACCATCAAAACCACTTCATCCGCATTAGAGGCTAAAAACTGATTCATCCAGCCCTGCAATTCGGTAAATTTTCTGCCAATAGGAGTTTCAGCGTGAACCCCCATTCCAATTTCGTTGGTTACAATAATAAGAGTTGCATTTTTGTGATTTGCAACCGTAAGAAATTCCTTTTTGGCTTCTTCCAGACTTAAATTCACGTCATAGTCATGATCGGTAAAAAAGTTTGTCAGCCACAGCGTTACACAGTCAATTAGCGCTATTTTGTTGGTAAAATCAATTTCACTTAAATATTTTTCTTTCTCAATATTCGTCCATCTTTCGTCGCGTTCCTGCTGATGGCGGCTGATTCTATTCTGAAAATCAGCATCCCATTTTCTGGCCGTCGCCACATATATTGGTGAATCTGAAAGTTGTAAGGCTAAGGTTTGGGCATAACTGCTTTTTCCTGATCGCTCGCCTCCGGTAATTAAGTAAATCATTTTAATTGTGAATCGTTAGTTGTAAAATGTGAATTGTTAGGGCGTTACCTATGGTAGGGTTATCCGCTTTATTCCCGATTAACAAAAACTACAGCTAAAAAACCTTGTTTCTCTAAATCGGTATATATCGCTTTATCTCTAACGCGAAAGACCAATAGTATAAAAAAATAGTCATAAACTTATCACTAATAATTTATAATTAACAATTTTCAATAAGGGCAATGTCGGCAATCATTTCCGCAGCAAGTTCCCCTTTTTAGATGAAACCATGTTTTAAAAACATATTTGCCATCTTCGATATAATAATCAATTCCTTCAATTAGTTTTTCTTGTTTTGGTAAAGATATTGCTTTATTTTTAAGGGCTTTTTGAGGTGTCATTGTTTCTATATAGGCATCAATTTTGTCTTCGCAAGCTTCTTTGAAGCAAACGGGACAGAGACAATCGTTTCCTTCAGAAAGGTTAAAAATAGGAGGGAAGTCATTACACCAACACTTGCTTTCTACAGACAGATCTCCACAACTAAAAGAAGATTCGCAGCTAGAGCAAACTTTTGTTTTTATGCTATTCATAGGTTAAAGATGGTATTTTTTTTGTTTTTGTAAGAATAAAGGTAAGCATAAAAAATAGAAATTACGTTACCTTTGTCACTATCAAAATGTAAATTATAGAATCGTAATAGTTCCCATTACGACCTAAAAGCGGAGAAGCAAAAATTATTCCTTTAAAAAAAAGACAACCTACAGATGAAACATTTATTGCCTAAATTAATTTTTATTCTGCCTTTTTTTATTCTTGTTGGATGTAAAAAGAATGAAACCACAGAGATTGAAAAAACAGAGATTGCAAAAAACAGTATTGAATATGCTTCCGGACTTTCTATTGTGAAAAACAAAGGATATTCAGTGGTGACAGTTTCAGATCCGTGGCCAAATGCCAATGCAAAATTTACGTATGTCTTAAAAGAAAAAGACGCAAAAGTTCCTGATAGTTTACAAAAATATACCACTATAAAAGTTCCTTTAGAATCTGTTGTTGTGACTTCGACCACTAATATTCCTTTTCTTGAAATGTTAGAAGTCGAAGATAAATTAGTAGGTTTTCCGCATACAGATTATGTTTCATCTGAAAAAACACGAGCTCTGATCGATAAAGGAGCTGTTAAAAATGTGGGAGAAAACGAAAAATTAAATATCGAGCAGTTAATAGAATTGTCTCCGGATTTGATTGTGACTTTTGGTGTTGATAACAATAATGCTGCGTTAGACAATTTGAAAAAAAGTGGACTGAACGTTTTTATCCAGGCAGACTGGATGGAGCAGTCTCCATTAGGAAAAGCAGAATGGATTAAACTTTACGGCGCTTTGTTTGGTAAAGAAGATAAAGCTAAAGAATTGTTTGATAAAATCGTTTTGAGTTACGATCAGGCGAAGAAACTAGTAGCGGATAAACCTGCATCGTCAACTGTTTTATACGGTTCTATGTACGAAGATGTCTGGTATGTAGCCAAAGGAAATAGCTGGGTAGCGCAGTTTATGAAAGATGCGCATGCCAATTATTTATGGGCAGACCTAAAAGGAACGGGAAGCGAAGGTTTATCATTCGAAAAAATTTTGGTGAAAGGAAAAACGGCTAATTTCTGGATTGCTTCCGGTTCGTTTAAAACCTTGGCAGAAGTAGAAAAAGCGAATCCGCATTATAGTCAGTTTGATGCTTTTAAAAACAAAAACGTATATACATTCGAAGGAAAGTATGGAGCGACCGGAGGAACAGTTTACTATGAACTGGCACCAAGCCGACCGGATTTAGTATTAAAAGACTATATCAAGATCTTTCATCCTGAATTATTGCCAAGCTATGAGTTTACTTTTGCCTCTAAATTAAACTAATTGCATTGATTAATAAAAAGCGAAATATAATCCTGTTTTCCGTACTTGGTATTGCACTTTTATTCATGTTTTTTCTGGACATTAGTTTAGGATCCGTTACCATCCCGTTCAAAGAAGTGTATACCAGTTTGATGGGGGGGCAGGCCAGTAAATCGACGTGGGAGTATATTATTATTAATTATCGTTTGCCAAAAGCAATTACTGCGATGTTAGTGGGCGTAGGATTGTCGATAAGTGGTTTGCTCATGCAGACATTATTTAGAAATCCGCTTGCGGGACCAGATGTTTTGGGGCTAAGTTCAGGAGCAATATTGGCCGTTGCAATTGTAATTTTGGGTGCAGGTTTACTGCCGTCGTTCTTAAACACTATTTTAGTATCACCATACGCAATCGTATTGGCTTCTACTTTAGGAAGTGTTTCAGTTTTAATGTTGGTTTTATTAGTTGCACAACGATTGCGAAATACAATGGCAATTCTAATTGTTGGTCTTATGTTTGGTAGTTTTACCAGTGCTATTGTTGGTGTTTTAACCTATTTTAGTTCAGCTGAACAATTACAGAAATTTACGTTTTGGTCCTTAGGAAGTCTCGGGAATCTTTCCTGGACATCTATTGCTGTTTTATCCGTTTGTGTTGGTTTTGGCTTGCTTTTAAGTGCAAGTAGTATAAAGCCTTTAAACGCATTACTTTTAGGGGAGAATTATGCTAAAAGCATGGGAATGAATTACAAAAAAGCGAGACTAATTATCATATTTGCAACAAGTATTCTCGCCGGAAGTGTTACAGCTTTTGCAGGCCCGATAGCTTTTATAGGACTGGCTGTTCCGCACATTGCAAAGCTTACTTTTCAGACCAGTAACCATTCCGTTTTATATTGGAGTACGTTTTTTTATGGCGGTATAATTATGTTGTTTTGTGATATAGCATCGCAATTGCCGGGATTAGAAACCACATTGCCAATCAACGCTATAACGTCTATAATTGGAGCCCCGGTGGTTGTATATTTATTAATGCGAAAAAGAAATTTTCAATAAGATTGTATTGGTCCACAGATTATGTGGATTTAACAGATTTACTCAGATTTTTAAAATCATTTTAATCATTATAAACTGTTGCAGAAAAACTTAGCAACTTAGCATCTCAGAACCGTAGTATCTTTAAAAGATGAAAAATATCCTAAAAACCTCAAACTTAACTATTGGCTACAAGTCCAAGAAAGCAACTGTGGTTATTGCTGAGAATCTGAATTTGAATTTAAGCTCAGGAAAACTCATCTCTTTAATTGGAGCTAACGGAATTGGGAAATCGACTTTGTTGCGGACTATTACCGGCATTCAGCAGCCTTTATCAGGAAACGTTTTGTTGAACAATAAAGATATAAATACCTATAAACCTCTGGATTTAGCACAGAATTTAAGTTTAGTTTTAACCGAAAAACTGCCGCCAAGTAACCTTTCCGTGTTTGAGTTAGTCGCTTTGGGACGTCAGCCTTACACCAATTGGATTGACACATTGACGCCAATTGACATTGAGAAAATTCAGGAAGCCTTGCAACTGACTCAAATCGAACATCTGGCTCATAAAAAACACTATGAAATTAGTGACGGACAATTGCAAAAGGTTTTAATTGCAAGAGCGTTGGCGCAGGACACACCGCTAATTATTCTGGATGAACCCACAACACATCTTGATTTACTGCACAAAGTTTCATTGTTTAAATTGCTGAAAAAGCTAACACAGGAAACCCAAAAGTGTATTTTATTTTCGACTCATGATATCGATTTGGCGATTCAGCTAAGTGACGAAATGATTATTATGACACCGGAATTGATTGTTCAGGATGAACCTTGTAATTTAATTTCAAACGGAAGTTTTGCTACTTTGTTCAAAGATGAACATATTACTTTTGATGCAGAAAAAGGGAAGTTTGTGATTACTTAATTCTGGTTTTCAAAGCGGACTCTGTAAACCTGAAGTAATTTTTCTAATTCTTCAAATTTTATAGTTAAGTCTCCAATGTCAACCATTTCATCATTAAATGCGAGATAATTTGTAGAATTTCTGCCTCCTTTTTGGGTGAACACTCTTTCATCATAGATTTTATTCCACGAAACCATTTTTTCGTTTTTCAATTTTATGCCTTTAGCATTAATTGTGATTTGAGGATTGTTATCTCTTAATTTTTTAATTTGATCGTAGCAAAGATATAAACCCATCACGATAAGGATAGACATATAATAATCTTTCTTGAGAAGAAAATATACGCCAATAGAAATCATACCTATACTTATAACTAATAAAAATACCAGAGATGTTTTAGAATAAAAAATTATTGTTTCTTTGGGTACATTGATGTCGTCTTGATAAATATCTTTTTCAAGGAATTTTTTTTCCAGTGATTTTAGTTTTGTTTTTTGTTCTAAACTTTTGAATTCTGTTTTTTCAAACCAACTGTCATCCTTCCAGATTAATTTTTGCTCAATTGCTTTTCGTTTTAATTCACGAACATTTCGGACATTGCCAAATGCCCAGATTTTCCATTTATTGACAAAATAACTCCAGGTTAGCCAGCCGCATAGAAATCCGGCCACAAATCCTATTAGAATAATCCAGCTGGAAACTATTTCGTAAGTGCTTAAAACAATACTTAAAATGATGATTGCAAAAGTGACAAACATGGGAAGGTAAACAAGTTTTGCCCTTCCTTTTTTTAATGCTTCATTGACTGTTATCTCTTTTAGCATATTATCTCTTCAAACCAATTTGTCTCTTCGCTTCTCCAACAACAAAAGCCACTGAATTGGCTATATTAAAACTGCGGATTAGTTTCGACATCGGAATTGTTAAGTGATTGTCAAAACGAGCTAAAACTTCCTGACTTAAACCCACGCTTTCCTTCCCAAAAACCAGCCAGTCTCCATCCTGAAAATCAGTTTCGAGATATGATTTTTCGGCATGTGAACTCATCAGAAAAACACGCGACTGATCCGGAATCTGACTGATCCATTCTTCAATGTTTTGGTACTCGGTTACATCAAGGTGTACCCAGTAATCCAAACCGGAACGTTTCAGGTTTTTATCATTAATCACAAATCCAAACGGATGAATTAAGTGCAATCTACTCTCTGTGCCTACACACAATCTTCCGATATTTCCGGTGTTATTTGGTATCTCAGGTTCGACAAGAACAACGTTTAGCATTTTTTTTGAGTTATGAATTAAGAGTTATGAATTATGAGTTTTTAATAATTATCTAATTGACATTATCTAATTTAAAATCCGGAACTTCTATAACTTCTCCGGCTTTTAGGTTTTGTAAATATACATTTCCTATTCGAACACGGACCAATCGTAAAGTAGGAAAACCAACTGCGGCGGTCATTTTACGAACCTGTCGAAACTTGCCTTCATTTACGGTTATCGATGCCCACGAAGTTGGACCGTGGCGTTCGTCACGTATTTTTTTTGCTCTGGGACCAAAATCCGGAATTTCAGTAACAATAAAAGCAGAACAGGGTTTTGTTTTGTATTTACCGCCATCGAAACCAATCTCAACTCCTTTTTGCAGTTCTTCAATAGCTTCCGGTGTAATAACGCCATCAACCTGAACATAATATTCCTTATCTACTTTTTTGCTTCTTATCTGTTCGCTTACTTTTCCGTCAGTAGTAAGCAAAAGCAATCCTTCAGAATCTTCATCAAGCCTGCCAATTGCCATTGTGCCTTGCGGAAAATCGTGTAATTCTCCCAGAAGCTTTTTCTTTCTTTTTAATTCATATATAAATTGGCTCAGATAGCCATAAGGTTTAAAAAGAATAAAGTGTTGATGCATGTTTGCTTTTTTGTGGCAAAGATAGTTTTGTTTCAGATGTAATTAAAATATTGGTTGAATAATCCAAAAGCAATGTTAAAGGACTTATTTTTTCGTCTTAGAATTCGTAATATTATAAGACTAACGCTAAAATACAAAATTATGGAAACTAATAATTTAGGGTCAAAAAAGATAAATGGAGTACAAAAAAATACAGATGAATCTAAAGGTAAAAATGTTTCGCACGAGACAGAATCGGATAAATCAAAGCTGAAGAAGGAAGTCGTAACAGATGCCAATGGAAATAAGGAAGTTGTCGACAGAGCAAGGGATGTAAATGAAGAAATAAAAGAAGTTCCTGGTAAAAAGAGTACTGACAGCGCCAATGCAAACCGCGGAGTTTCGACAGATGAAGAAGCTAAAAAAACGGTAGAGAACAAAGACAGAAATTCAGACATAACACCCAATCGTTATCCTAATGCTGATCCTGAAAGTCATGAAGACAGAGGGAATATGAAATTAGATGAGGATTAGCGTTATTCTTTAGATAGTGAATATTTTGTTGGTTTTGGTCATTTTTAGCTGAAATAACATTTGATTGGCAAATGGCGTTAATTATATTCTAAACTCCATTTTTAAAATGGCTGTCCTTCTCGATATTCGTAAATTGTAGTATTAATTTAAAATATATAAAAATGGCACTTTTAGAAAATAAAGTAGCTTTTGTATCCGGTGGAGGTTCAGGAATTGGACGTGCAGTGGCAGAAGCATACGCTCGGGAAGGAGCAAAAGTAGTACTTTCGGATATTAACGTAGAACACGGTGAAGCAACCGTAAAAATGATAAAAGATAAAGGTGGAGAAGCTTTTTTTGTAAAAGGAGATTCGTCAAGTGCAAGTGACAACAAACATATGGTTGAAGTGACGGTTTCGAAATACGGCCGACTGGATATTTCGTGTAACAATGCCGGAATGGGCGGACCGGCGAAGCCAACAGGTGAGTATGAGCCGGAAGCCTGGGATAAGGTAATTGCGTTGAATTTAAGCGGTGTTTTTTATGCCTGCCGTTACCAATTAGAACAAATGGAAAAAAATGGAGGAGGAAGTATTGTAAATATTGCTTCGATTCACGGACAGGTTGCAGCTCCGCTTAGTCCTGCTTATACAGCATCAAAACATGGTGTTGTGGGATTGACTAAAAATATTGCGGCCGAATATGCATTAAAGAATATCCGTTGTAATGCAGTTGGACCGGGATATATTGAAACAGCGTTGCTAAAAGACCATTTAAATAATGATGCTATGAAAGCAATTGCGGCAAAAGCGCCAATGAACCGTTTAGGAACTGCCGAAGAAATTGCAGAGCTGGTAGTATTCCTGAGTTCTGAAAAATCCTCTTTTACAACCGGAAGTTATATCATTGCCGATGGTGGTTATACAGCGATTTAGTGTTTCTTCATATAAATTATAAAAGGCTATCCTGATTATGAGGTAGCCTTTTTTTATGTTTTAAAATAAAATTTTGAATTTATTTAAATCCGGAACAGGAGTAATTTTATAAAAATAATCCAATTGCCAGTGTTGTGTTTTCTGAGCTTGTTTACTCGTTGTTTCGTCCCAAGGCGGATAAACTCTTGTCGCTCTTTTTCCTTCTTTGGTTGCCGTCGAGAAGATTCCTTTTTCTAGTAAAATGCTTTTAGGAAAGATAAATTGTCCAAATAAATCATCCTTGCGAACACTGATAATTACAAAATCTATTGCATCTGAAAAATCAAAAGGTTCAATTATTCCGGTTGCGTTACGTTTCCAAAGTGTTACAAATTGTCCTGTTTTTGTTGGCGTTATTTTTGCCTTTCTGTAGTAGATGTGCTTTCCGTTCAGGTCAAAATGGTAAGCATCATAATCAGCGCTTTCAGCTTCCGGTTGAGGTTGTGAAAGGATAAAACTACAACCGTTATAAACCAGATTATTGGCAACAATTAAATCTTTCGGCAATGATTCCTGGTTGTTCCAGTCGTTTTTGATTGACATTTGATAAAAATTCCTTTTGAGTTATTTTGGTAAAATTACCACAAAAAAACTTTTTAAAAAGAAACATTCAGACCAAAATTCAATCCCCATTGAAACTGATTGAAAGACTGGTTGCTTAATGGATTTACATAATAATTCATTGCAGGTTCAACAAAAATACTTGTCTTTTTATACACCTTGTATTGTATCGTACTGCTCAGCGTAGATCCGTAAACATAATCATTTGCATTGACATTTTCTCCAATTGAACTTCCGTCTAAAGCCACATTGTTAGAAATTAGTTTTCCAACAAAACCACCCGTATTCAAATTGATACTTGCCTTGTTTCTGCTAAAAATAGCATACGAAACTTCTAAAGGCATTTCGAGATATCGTAGGTTTTGATCTAAATTTCCTGTTTGCATATTATTACTTTGGATCCCATTTTGTTTTAGTGCATCCGAAGTGGTATTGGGTACAAATACATAATTGTCATTCGTACTAATATGTGGTGCTGCATCTGCCGTAGCTTTTTGATTGAAGTAATCACTAGAGCTAAAAAAAGCATTGTTTTGAGCATTTAAATACGAAACGTTAGCAACACTCTGACCCAATTCGTTTATTTTTAAACCGGAAGCAACCGCCCATTTTTTGTTGATTTTGTATTTGGTTTTTACTCCGTACGAATTACTTTGTTTAGAATCATTTGCATTCCCAAGAGTCTTGTCATTTTTATAGTTTTCAGAATTGGCTACTCCCGCAAAAACTTCCACAGCCCATTTTTCAGCATTAGAAAGAGGATTTTTCTCTTTCTCTTTTTTGTCTTCCGGAGTTACAATACCTTTCTCTAAATTTTGAAGTTCTGCCAATTGTACAGAATCCTGCTTGCTTAAGACATCATTAAACTTTGAATTACTTTTCTGATTGTTTGCTATTTGTTTCTCAGATAAAAAGTTTGCACTGTTTTCTTTTGCCTTATTTTCCAGAATAGTTTTTTGAGTACTGTTCAAACCTGTAGTGTTTAAAGCAATGTTATGATTGTTTTTTGAAGTTTGCTGTTCTTCAAAAATAGATTTCGAAATTTGATTTTTTGAAGTAGAATTAAATGGATTTACATTACCGGCAGCAAAAGTTTTTTCAGTTAAAATTTTGTCTGAAGCTTTTTTGTCCGCATTTGCTACTTGTTTGTTAGCACCAGTATTGAATCCGTTTGTTTTACCTGTAATAAATGTCTTTTCAGATGAAGTTTTATTTCCTGTTTTCTTCTCAGTATTCACAATTTGAATTGGTGAACCTGAATTGAATTTGTTTTTTTGATCTGAACCAGCTGTTTTTTCAGTTACCGCAACTTGGGCTTTTTCTGTTACAGCCTCATTAATATTTGATTTTGAAGCGTTCGATTTCAGATTTGAAACACCAGAATTATTAGGGTTTTCAGTGTCAGAATGTGCCACTGCCGTTTGATTGTTTTGAACTTTTTGTGTGTTATTAAATTGGTTTCCGTTGTTTTTCAAAGAAGGAACATCTTCAGTTGCAATTGATTGTTTTTTATTCGGTATTGATTCCGGACTCGTTTTATCAGTTGGTATTGTTTTGGTATCTAATTCCTTTTTTTTCTCCTCAAGAACAACACCATTATTTTGTGTAGCACCATCATTTATAGTTTTGATTCCTGAATTCGAAGTAAAATTTAAAACAGAAGGGAGTAGCAGGCCTAATAATAAGCATGCCGCAGCCGACCACCAAAGAATCACTTTTTTCTTCTTTTTAGGTTTGTCTAATTTTTTCTCAATTTCACCCCACAATTCAGGAGGCGGAACACTTGAAAAGTCTTCCATTGATGAAAAAATATCTTCTATATTTTGCTTTTTCATGCTATTTTAAAATTTTTTATGCTCAATATTCTTTTTTGCAATATGTGTTTGGCTCTATTTAAATTTGATTTGGATGTTCCTTCTGAGATCTTTAGTAATACTGCAATTTCCCGGTGTTTCATTTTTTCAAAAACATACAGGTTAAAAACGGTCCTGTATTGATCAGGAAGATCCCGGATATATTCTAATAGTTTGTCTTGCTCTATAGGAGGAACATCTAATTCTTCCTCTTCAACAAAATCAGGATCACCATCAAAGACATCCAAAAAGAAACTTTCTTTCTTCTTCTTATTTAAGGTTTCGATTAGTTTATTAATAAAAATACGTTTTAGCCATCCTTCAAAACTTCCTTCGAATTTGTATTGACTTATTTTCTGAAAAACAATGACAAATGCTTCCTGGAAAACATCCTTTGCATCATCTTCGTTTTTCATATACTTGAGGCATATACCATATAAAACAGGAGAGAACAACTGATAGATTTTCAGTTGTCCCTCTCTGTCATTTTTTATGCACAGCCGAATGTATTTTTCTAAGTCGTCTTTCAAAAAAAGTAGTATTGTTTGGTTTTGCAAAAATAGTTTTTATAAGCTTATAAAACTATCTTTTAAAAATAGTACGGGCTGCGTCCTGGTTATTACTTACAATTGTTAAATTTTGATTATCAAGGCTTTCTATGATGTAAGTCTTGCCCTCAAAAGTAATCAGGTCATGTTCTGACTGATCGAAAAAGCTGATGCCTTTTTCTATTTGATATATACTATTTCTAATCTCTACATTGTTCTTGTAGGTAATCACTCTTCCGTTAGAAGTAAATATTACCTTCTTCGTAAATCCTATGGTTTTAGGAGTTGCCGTATAAGGATTGCTACTTCCTCCAATCGATTTTTGCCAGATCCAGGTGTTCACGATAGAACCGGAATTCATGGTTGTTGACTCCAGTGAATAAGCACTTGAAAAAAGACAGCACATCATAATAAATAATAAGAATTGCTTTTTCATAGTCGATTATTTTTGAGCTGCGATTTTTTCCTGAATTAATTTTTTGAAAGCTTTTATTTCAGCACTCTGATCTGCAGTGTCATTATTGTCAATAAAAATCTTAGTTGATATCCCTGCCTGACGAAGTTCAAAATAAGTACCTCCCTGGTTAGCAGCATCTGGTGTACCATAAGTTTTTGTTTGTCCTTTTAAACTTAAAATTTCTGCAGGAACAGCTTTCAATAACAATGTGTAATCTCCTTTTTTGCTTGTTGCTGTATATTTATATTGATTAAAATCATAACCTCCAGCTACAACATTTAAAAACTTCAAAATGTTAAAATCATTTATTTGATAAAATTTTTGACAATCAGTTCCGCCAGTGCATTGATTGAAATAACTTCCTACTATAATATTGTCAGGATTCTCTACAGTTTTATTAAAAAGAATCGTTTTTGTAGTTTTTGGTATTAAGATAAAATCACTAGGATAGTTTGGTGCTGAACTAATTGGTTCTCCAGGCTGAGGTGATTTTTCGTAATAGTTAACTAAAATTTCGCACTTGTTTTCTACAATGCTAGTTATTTTTATACTATATCCAGTGGTGGTTTTAAGACCGGAGAAAAGACCAATCATGTAGTTTTTGGTAAAATCAATAGTAAGATCACCTGAATTTGGACAAGAGCTTTCGCGCTTTGTAAAAATACTTTTTAATTTCTCTTCAGAAGATATTAAAACATAAGTTGGAACATTAGGAGGCGTATTAACATTGTATGAACACAGAAGTGGAGTGTTTACAAAAGTAGCCTCTTCACTTGGTCCGCAATCTACTCTTATATCGTCGTTATTAAGAGAGCATCCGCTAAATCCAAAAGCTATAAATAAGCTTAACATTAATTTTTTCATGATAAATTTAATTAGGTTATATACTGTAGATGGTCATCTTTTGAAATGGTTGCGTTAAAAAAGAGTTTTTTTTTGTTTTTTTAAACAAGAATAGTTTTCAGAATGTTTATTAAATTTAGAATAAGGGCTAATTAGTGAAATTTCAATTTTAAAAATTAAGTACTACGTATTATTGCTTACTTTTACTTTTCAAAAATAAATGTAGTTATGTTCGATTTTCTTCCCTGCTTATTAGCTTTTGTCATCGCTTTATTTGTGGGTGTGTACTTAGGTAAATTGCTGTTTTCGGCAAGATTTCAATCAGATAAAGTCAGTCTGGAAGAACGTTTGGCAGCTCATCTCAATCAATTGCAATTACAAAAAGAACAATTTGAAAGAGAAAGAAACAATTTCGAAAAACAACTGCAGTTAACTAATTTAGAAAAAGAAAGCATCCGGACAGAAAAAGACAGTCTGGCCATTCAGCTTTCTAAAAAAGAAGTAGATTTTGAAAATTTATGGGAACGTCATAAAGAACAAAAAAACGAAATCACAGAACTTCAGGAAAAATTCACCAAAGAATTTGAAAATTTAGCCAATAAAATTCTCGAGGAAAAGTCTGCAAAATTCACAGAACAGAATAGTGAGAATATGAAAAACATCCTCATGCCCTTACAGGATAAAATTCAGGGTTTCGAGAAAAAGGTAGAGCAGACACACAAAGAAAGCATTGACTATCATGCTGCTTTACGTCAACAAATTATAGGTCTTAGTGAGATGAATGCACAAATGAGTAAAGAAACCCTGAACCTGACAAAAGCTTTAAAAGGCGATAGTAAAATGCAGGGAAATTGGGGAGAACTCGTTCTGGAACGTGTTTTAGAAAAATCAGGCTTAGAAAAAGGGCGTGAATACGAAGTGCAGCAAAGTTTTACGAATAGCGAAGGAAACAGGGTTTTGCCTGATGTGGTCATTAATCTGCCTGATGGTAAAAAAATGATTGTAGATTCTAAAGTTTCCTTAGTCGCGTATGAAAGATGGATCAATGAAGAATCAGAAATCCTGAAAATTGATTTTTTAAAAGAACATGTAAATTCAATCAAAAGACACGTTGAGCAACTCGGAAACAAAAATTATCACGACTTATATCAGATAGAAAGCCCGGATTTTGTATTGCTTTTTATCCCAATTGAGCCCGCTTTTGCAATTGCGCTAAACGAAGATTCAACGCTGTACAATAAAGCCTTCGACCGCAATATTGTCATCGTAACGCCAACAACTTTACTGGCGACATTGCGAACTATCGACAGTATGTGGACCAATCAGAAACAACAGGAGAATGCTTTCGAAATTGCCAGACAAGCTGGGGCATTGTACGATAAATTTGAAGGTTTTGTAACCGATTTAGTTAGAATTGGTAATAAAATTAAAGACACTAAAACAGAATATGAAAGTGCGATGAGCAAACTCGTTGACGGCAGAGGGAATTTGATTTCGAGTGTCGAAAAATTAAAGAAAATGGGAGCTAAGGCAAAAAAGTCACTTCCGGAAAATATTATTGCGAGAGCCTCAATTGAAGATGAAAATCAATTATTGAATTAAGTTACTCTCATATAAAAAATAAACCTATCCCATAAAATAAAAATATGACTGCAGATTTCAGACCCGTTTCCTCATCGAAAATAAGTATTTCAGAATTGATGTTGCCATCACATACAAACTTTAGTGGTAAAATTCACGGAGGTTATATTTTGCAATTGCTGGATCAGATTGCTTTTGCCTGTGCATCAAAATTTTGCGGTAACTATTGTGTAACAGCTTCTGTTGATACCGTGAATTTTTTAAAACCAATAGAAGTTGGTGAATTAGTTACCATGAAAGCTTCTGTGAATTATGTTGGCAGAAGTTCGATGATTGTAGGGATTCGTGTAGAGGCCGAAAATATTCAGACAGGCGCTGTAAAACATTGTAATTCATCTTATTTTACAATGGTTGCCAAAGATAAAGAAGGGAAAAGCGTAAAAGTGCCGGGATTAATTTTATCTAATTTAGATGAAGTGCGCCGTTTTAGAAAATGCATCAAACAAATTGAGTCTAAAAAGGAAGTCGAAGAACACGCGAAAATTACCAATGTAAATTCGATTGAAGATTTAGCAAGTTTAGATCAGTACAATGTATTGCTGGAAATCAGCTAGAATAATTAATTACGTTAAATTAAAATCGAAGAAAATGGTAAAGTTTGGGTATACAATTTTATATGTAGAAAATGTAGAAAAGTCAATTGCGTTTTATGAAAATGTATTTGGTTTTTCAAGAAAGTTTGTAACTCCTGAAAATGATTATGGAGAATTAAGTACGGGGGAAACGACGATTTCGTTTGCTTCAAAAAAACTGGCCGCCCAAAATCTGAAAGAGGGTTTTATCGGAAGTAATTTAGAAGATAAACCTTTTGCAATCGAATTGGGTTTTATTACAGATAATGTAGGCGAACTGGTGCAAAAAGCAACTTCTCTTGGTGCAGTACTGGTAAAAGAGCCAACGCAGAAGCCATGGGGACAAATTGTAGCTTATGTCAGAGATTTAGATGGTTTTTTGATTGAGATTTGTACAGAAGTTCAGGCATAGTGATGTCCTTATATGACAAATCATATTTTATATTTTACATTTTCACAAATCACCTTAAAACGACAAAAAAACATTTCACAAATATTTAGCATAAAGCGAGAACTAAGAGCTGGAAAATTTCGTAACTTTAAGTACAATGATTGGATTACTGTTTTTCACGGAGTATTGCCATTCGATTTTTCCCGCATTTAATTAAGTCCAGTTTTTTCTCTTCTTATAAATAAAAAAATCGATTGACATAATTGTTTAAATATTGACGATTATGAAAAAAATTACTTTATTTATTTTGCTATTTACAGCCTGTTCTGCTATTGCCCAGGATAAATTTTTTACCAATACGGGAACCATTAATTTTGAAGCTTCCGTACCTTTTTTCGAAGAAGTAAAAGCTGTAAACAGACAGGTTGCAATTGTTTTAGAGCCACGAACAAGTACGTTTATTTGTACTGTTATTGTCAAAGATTTTCGTTTTAAATTGGATATGATGCAAGATCATTTCAACGAAAATTATATGGAAAGCCGCCGTTATCCAAAAGCCGTCTTTAAAGGGAAAATCGAAAAATTCGATTTGAAGGATATTAATGAAATCGAAAAAGAATATCAAATTAAAGGAAAGCTTGTATTACGGGGAAAATCAAAAGAAGTAATTGTAAATGCTCTCATCAAAAAAGTGGGAGACGGAATTCAGATTATATCTGATTTCCCAATTGCTGTATCTGATTTCAATATCCGGATTCCGAACGAAATAGCGTCAAAAATTGCAAAAATTGCGAATACAGAATTGATAGGAGTTGTTCATACTACTGATTTAATGTATCTGACACTCAAATAACTTTAATTAAGGCAGCTTGCAAGTGCACGTTCCAGATCTGTAAATTGAAACACAAAGCCGGTTTCCTGTATTTTCTGAGACGAAACCCTTTGTCCTTCTAACACAGCAATACTCATTTCGCCTAAAACAATTTTAAGGATAAATACCGGTGCTTTGGGAAGCCAAATCTTGTATCTAAATAAACGGGCTAATGTTTTAGATAATTTGGCGTTTGTAGTATTGTCCGTAACGCAGGCATTATAAGGACCGTGCATTTCTTCGTTTACAATTGCTTTTAGGTATATTTCGCATAAATCTGCAATATGAACCCACGGAACGTATTGTTTTCCCGTGCCTAATATGGTGCCAAAGCCCAACTTAAAGCTTGGGACAACTTTTTTGAGAAAACCTTCGTCTTTGCCCAAAACGATTCCCGTCCTGACTTTTACAGTTCTAATACCTAACGAATTAATTTTATCGACAGCTTTTTCCCATTCCTGACAAGTGATTCCTAAAAAGTCATTGGCCGGGGGAGTATTTTCTGTACAGATTGTATCATTTGTATAAGCACCATATATTCCAACCGCAGATGCAGAAATAAAAGCATCTAACGTTTTATTGTTTTTTTCTAAAATAGAGAAGATAAGATTAATGGGTTTTGTACGACTTTCGAGAATGTCTTTTTTACGTTTTTCAGTCCATCTTTTTTCTACAATTCCTTCTCCAGCCAGATGAATGATGTAATCTGCTTTTAATATCGCTTCTTCATCAATATAATTACGGTCTAAATTCCATTTGTAGTAGGTGACCGAAGAAGTGTTTTTTCTGTCAGAACGGCTTAAAACAGATACTGAGAAACCATTATCAATAAGTAAATCTGTCAGATGTTTGCCTATAAATCCAGTTCCTCCCGTTAGTAGAATGTTTTTTGCCATGATAGTTTATAATTTATTTAACAGTATATTTTTTGTAAGAATAAGTAAAGATACTTAACCATTGCTTACCTTTAAGGCAAATTAAAAAATTTAATAAGATGGAAGCTAAAAATAAGGCAATCAGCAAAGAAGACATCGTTTCGATATACATGAATGAAGTTTTAGAAAAAGGCGAAAAACCAAAATCGGTTTATCATTTTGCAAAAGAAAATAATTTTACTGAAGCTGAATTTTATCCTTTTTTTGGAACACTAGAAGGTTTGGAAAAAGAAATATTCAGATTGTTTTTTGTGAACACAATTGATTTGCTGCATAAAAACGCGGATTATTTAGAATATGATATGAAAAATAAAATGTTGAGTTTTTATTTCACTTTTTTTGAGATCCTGACAGCCAACAGAAGTTATGTTTTACAATCTTTAAAATTTGATAGAAACCCGCTTAAAAATTTAGTGCAGCTGACGTCGCTTCGCAATAGTTTCAAAGAATATGTTTCTGAAATATTGACAGATGACTATCGACTAGAGCAGGAAAAGCTACAAAAATTTCAGGAAAAAGGAATTCAGGAATCAGCATGGCTGCAATTGATGCTGACGATAAAATTTTGGGTTGATGATTCGTCACCAGCTTTTGAAAAAACAGATATTTTTATCGAAAAATCAGTGAATGCTTCATTTGAGTTAATGAATGTTACGCCATTAAATCATCTTATAGATTTGGGGAAATTTCTTTTTAAAGAAAAAATATACAGTAAACAATGAAAACAATCGACTATATACCAACGTCAAAAATAGAAAGAGCCAGTAAATTGGTGCAAACCGGTGCAAAAATAGGCGTGAACTATGTGAAGCATTATGCTGAAAAAATGGTCAATCCTGATTTGACACGTGATAAACTCAACGAAAATAACGCCGAAGATATTTACGACGGATTAAAAAGCCTGAAAGGAAGTGCACTAAAAGTGGCCCAAATGCTTAGCATGGACAAGAATTTTTTGCCTCAGGCGTATGTCGAGAAATTCTCTTTGTCCCAATTTTCTGTTCCACCGCTTTCTGCTCCATTAGTTTTAAAAACCTTTAAAACCAATTTTGGTAAAACACCTTATGAAATTTTCGACGAATTCAATGCCAATTCAGTAAATGCAGCCAGTATTGGTCAGGTGCATTTAGCAGTGAAAGACGGTAAAAAGTTAGCCGTTAAAATCCAGTATCCCGGCGTTGCCAATAGTATTTCGTCAGATTTAGCTTTGGTAAAACCTATTGCGATCAGAATGTTTAATCTACAGGGAAAAGATTCTGATAAATATTTTAAAGAAGTCGAAGATAAACTCATCGAGGAGACTAATTATTTACTCGAATTAAAACAAAGCGAAGAAGTAGTAGAAGCGTGCAATAAAATTGACAATTTACTTTTTCCAAGATATTATCCTGAGTTTTCGTCAGAGAAAATCATCACCATGGACTGGATGACGGGAATTCATCTTTCTGAATTTACCGCCATCAATACAGACAAAGAAGTGGGCGATAAGCTAGGTCAGGCATTGTGGGATTTTTACATGTACCAAATTCATGTATTGCGAAAAGTACACGCAGATCCGCATCCCGGAAACTTTTTGGTAGACGATCAAAACCATTTGATTGCGCTTGATTTTGGTTGTATGAAAATAATTCCAGAGGAATTTTATGTGCCGTACTTTGAGTTGATCAATAAAAATGTAATTACAGATAAAGCGCTTTTCAATCAAAAATTGTTCGAGTTAGAAATTCTTCGTCCGGATGATACTCCGGCAGAAATTGAGTATTTCACTGAGATGTTCCATGACTTGTTATCGCTTTTTACGAAACCATTCCAAAACGAAACTTTTGATTTTGCCGATGAAACTTTCTTTGACAGTATTGCCAAATTAGGCGAACGTTTCTCAAACGATACCAACCTCAGAAAAATGAACGGAAATCGTGGCTCAAAACATTTTATTTACATGAACAGAACCTTCTTTGGTTTGTATAATCTGATGTTCGATTTAAAGGCGAAGATTGTCGTTTCGAATTATATAAAATATTAGGCGGTAAAAACAGTACTCCGATAATAAAATTTAACTTAAATAAATGAGAAATATTCTAATTATCGGAGGAAGCAAAGGAATCGGAAGTGCTGTTTTATTGCAACAGCTCGAAACCAATCGGGTGTATAATATCAGCAGGAGCGCACCGGAACTTACGCATCCTAATCTTACTCATTTTGGTTTAGATGTATTGCAGGATGTACTTCCTGATCTAGACGAAATAGATTCTTTAGTTTATTGTCCCGGTTCTATTACGCTAAAGCCTATCTCGAATTTAAGTGTTGATGATTTTAGAAAAGATTTCGAAATCAATGTCATTGGTGCTGTAAAAGCGATTCAGAAATATTTGCCTGTTTTAAAAAAAGGTGATGAACCTTCGATCGTTTTATTCAGTACCGTTGCCGTAAAATTAGGAATGCCTTTTCACGCCAGTATTGCAACTGCAAAAGCGGGTGTCGAAGGCTTGACAAAATCACTTGGGGCTGAATTGGCTTCTGTAGTTCGTGTCAATGCCATTGCGCCTACTATTACAGATACTTCACTTTCGGCTTCGATCTTGCGAAACGATCGTATGAAAGAAAACATGATCGATCGCCATCCTATGAAAAGTTATTTAAAACCTCATGAAGTTGCCCAAATGGTTGATTTTCTGATTTCTGAAAAAGCGAATTCTATTTCAGGTCAAATTTTCGAAATGGATTATGGATTAGTGACTTTTAAAATCTAGACACTATGAAAATTCTCCTGACGGGTGCAACAGGTTACATTGGCAAACGTCTTTTGCCTATTTTAGTAGCGCAGGGACATCAGGTAATTTGCTGTGTAAGAGATAAAAACAGGTTTTACATACACACAGATTTTCTGCAAAAAGTACAAGTCATTGAAGTCGATTTTCTAGAAAAAGAAACGCTGACAGCAATTCCTGCCGATATTGATGCCGCTTTTTACCTTATCCATTCCATGTCAGGTTCTAATACCAATTATGATGAGTTAGAAAGTATTTCGGCATCTAATTTTACCGAAAGAATAAATCAGACTCAGGCACAACAAATCCTGTACTTAAGCGGAATTGTAAATGACAAGTCACTCTCTAAACATTTATCGTCCCGCAAAAATGTTGAAAGTATTTTAGCGAAATCAATAGTACCGTTAACCACTTTAAGGGCCGGAATTATAGTGGGATCGGGCAGTGCTTCATTCGAAATTATCCGCGATTTGGTCAATAAACTTCCGGTGATGATTACGCCCAAATGGCTCAATACAAAATGCCAGCCCATTGCGATAAATGATGTTTTAGAGTTTCTCTCCAAATCACTTTTAAATCCAGTTACTTATAATCAGAGTTTTGATATTGGAGGTCCGGATATACTCACCTACAAAGAAATGTTATTGGCTTTCGCTGAAGCAAAAAATCTCAAACGGTACATTTTTACTATTCCCGTCATGACACCTAAATTGTCATCATACTGGTTGTATTTTGTTACCTCAACCTCATATAAACTGGCATCGGCTTTGGTAAGCAGTATGAAAGTCGAGGTTATTTGCAACGATCATCGCATTAATGAGCTTTTGCAAGTGAAGCCCATGACGTATAAACAAGCGCTTTCGAGAGCCTTAATCAAAGTCGAAGAAGATAAAGTGGCTTCAAGCTGGAAAGATTCCCTTGTAAGCGGACGTTTTAACCGCAATATCTCGGCACATTTAAAAGTGCCTAAAAAAGATTGCTACATCGACCGAAGAAAAAAAGAAATCGAAAATCGCGATTATACCATAGATAGAATCTGGTCAATAGGAGGCGAGACAGGCTGGTATTACGGCGATTGGCTCTGGAGTTTACGAGGCTTTATTGATAAGCTTTTTGGTGGCGTAGGTTTGCGCCGTGGCCGAACCAATAAACACGACATTCATTCCGGCGATGCTTTAGATTTTTGGCGCGTTTTATACGCCAATAAACAAGAAGGAAAACTGATCTTATATGCCGAAATGAAACTGCCCGGGGAAGCCTGGCTCGAATTCAAAATCATACACAATACTTTATATCAGGCTGCAACCTTCAAACCCAAAGGTATTTTAGGAAAACTATATTGGTATTCTGTTTTACCTTTCCATGGTTTTATTTTCAACGGAATGCTTAATAAACTCATTAAGTAGTTTTAGGAGCTATTTCCTGCTATCCACTTGTATCTTTTGTTTTTTAAAGAAAAAAACAAAAGGATACCGCTTCTATCAGGGCTAGGGATGCAGTTTTTATTAGAAGTTTCATCGATTAATGTTATAACCGCAATCTTGTCTTCCCCCATTCTTCTTGAAATCTGATTTTCGTTATATCAAAAATCATCGTTGTAAGTCCCAGAGGCACGATATATTATAGAAAATTATTCTTTTTTTAAGAGAACCCCCAGCGAGGTGGTATATTTTATAATCTTGAGGGCAATTATATGTCGCTCCGCTGGAGCTTTAACATGATGATGTGTATCTTTTCTATAAATATATCGTCCCTCTGGGACTTGAATTGTCTTTATATTCTGTTGGTCTAAATATCAGGCGATTTTGTACTTGCATACTCAAACTTCTAACCATCAAATATTTCGAATTTGGTCCCGAAGCTTCGGGATAAAAAAATGTAATTTATTTAATTATCCCAGCCTTATATGTCGCAATCGCGCGAT
Organism: Flavobacterium frigidimaris; assembly: GCA_900129595.1. Taxonomy (GTDB): domain Bacteria; phylum Bacteroidota; class Bacteroidia; order Flavobacteriales; family Flavobacteriaceae; genus Flavobacterium; species Flavobacterium frigidimaris. The sequence goes on from FQWG01000006.1 coordinate 143,273, forward strand.
CCCTCGCAAAAGCATGATCTACCATTGGTTCATTATATCCTAAATCAAATTCAGGAATCCATTTACGAATGTAGATTCCTTTTTCGTCGAATTTCTTTAGTTGAATTTCCGGATTAAAAACCCTGAAGTAGGGTGCAGCATCGCAACCTGTTCCTGCTGCCCATTGCCAGTTGCCTACATTTGATGCCAATTCGAAATCCAGTAATTTCTCGGCAAAATACGCTTCGCCCCATTGCCAGTTAATAAGTAAATGTTTGCATAAAAAACTGGCGACAACCATACGAACGCGATTGTGCATGTATCCAGTTTCGTTTAGTTGGCGCATTCCGGCATCGACCATTGGGTAACCTGTTGTTCCGGAACACCAACGCTTAAAATCGTCTTCGTTATTGCGCCACTGAATACCATCGTAAGCCGATTTGAAATTGTGATTCACGCAATTAGGGAAGTTAAAAAGAATCTGGATAAAGAACTCTCTCCAAATTAATTCACTCAAAAAAGTTTGATTTTTTTTATTGGCCCAATGCACGAGTTTACGAATACTAACAGTCCCAAAACGTAAATGTGGTGAAAGATATGACGTACCATCCAAAGCCGGAAAATCTCTTATTTCTTTATAATTACCTATTTGAGTTAAGTTATGAGGCAATACTTTTATGCTGCTTCTTTCAAAACCAATTTGGGATAATTCAGGAAACTTGAAATTGTTTTTAGCAAAGTTAGAAAACAATGGTTTTGTATCATATTCAAAAGCTTGTCCTGAAAGATGGTACTTTTCGAGCCATTTATTTTTATAAGGCGTATAAATTGTATACGGAAGACCATCTGCTTTGGTAATTTCCTTTTCTTCAAAAACGACGTGGTCTTTGAAGGAAAAAGATTCTGCATTATGTTGTTTTAATAATTCCTGAATTGATGCGTCACGTTTTATGGCATACGGCTCATAATCTTTATTAAAGAAGAGTTGCTGAATATCATATTCTTCGACAAGAGATTTCCAAACCTCAAAAGTTTTTCCTTTTTTGATGAGTAGCGAAGAATCAATTGCGTGAAGCTCTTCGTTTATTTTTTGAAGTGAATCGTAGATAAAACTAACCCGCGCATCATTTGCAGGAAGATTGTCTAAAATATCGTCATCAAAAATAAATATCGGAATTACGGGATAATCAGCTTGCAGGGCATTGAATAACCCGATATTGTCATCGAGACGTAAATCACGTCTAAACCAGAAAAAAGCAACTCTTTGTTTTGTCATTATTATATTTCTTTTGCCACAGACTAAAGGATTATAAAGGATTTTGGTTTCACGCAGATTTGCAGATTTATTTTTGATTTTAATTTAGTAAATCTGTGTGCATCTGCTTAAATCTGTGTAGATCTGCGTTAAAAATTAATCTGTGGCGTAAAATTATTTTGAATTGAATAGTTCTTCGATTTTTTTGTGGCGATATTCAAAAATGGATTTCAGTTTATTTCTGACCATTATTGTATTGGCGAGTTGGCCTAAGAAACCAAATGGTAAGGCATAATGTACCACATCCGTCATTTTTGTGCCGTTTTCTGTCCGTTCAAAAAAGTGTTTGTGGTGCCATAATGCATAAGGACCAAAACGCTGTTCGTCTACAAAATATTGATTTTCTGATGAAACGGTTATGATAGTCATCCAGTTGATTTTGATACCTAAAAGCGGTTTTAAAGTATAGGTGATCACTTGTCCGGGATACATGCGTTTTCCGTCGAAATCCTGAATTACGAAACTCATATCATCAGGTGTTATCTTTTGAAGGTTTTGTGGACTTGAAAAAAAGCTCCAGCATTCTTCGATACTGGCGTTTAAATGTTGTACGGTTTCTAGCTTATATACTTTCATAAAATCGATTATTACGGATAGTTTCTGCAGTACGTTTGCGTTAGGGATTATAGTGTAGCTCTTTTTGTGTAAGGCTTTTTCTGCCTGATACAAAAAAGCGGGAACGGAAAGCCCGACCCACTTTTTCTGTGGGTAACGCCCAAATGATACTACATTTTATAATATTTGAAAGGCACAAATAACATCCCAAAGCATTCGCCATGTTCTTTTCCTAAATGTTTGTGGTGTATTTTATGCGCTTTTCGTAAGCCAATCAGGTATTTGTTTTTGGTGTTTTTGAACCACTTAAAACGCTGATGAATTAAAACATCGTGAATTAAAAAATAACAAGCGCCATAAGTCGTAACTCCACAGGCAATGAAAAATAAATAATTGAATCCGCCCTGAACGCCAAAATAAAAAAGAACTATACTTGGAATAGCAAAAATGACGAAGAAAATGTCGTTGCGCTCAAAAGTATCTTCGTATTTGGGTTGATGGTGATCTTCGTGAAAATACCACATAAGTCCGTGCATGATGTACTTGTGCGTAAGCCAGGTCACACATTCCATGAAGAGAAAAACGCCTAAAAAGATCAGGAAAGAAATCATTTTTTATGTTTTGAATTGTTGTAATTATTATTTGTTCTCAATCTTGTAATTGCGAGGAACGAAGCAGTGAAATTTACACCAGTTTTAATTTGTAAGTTACAAAAGACTGCGCTAAAAGCCCGGCTTTAGTATAATTGGAAACTCTGATTCTTGCATTTCCGATTTCGTAATAAGGCGTGTTTTTTAGTTTCTTAAGCAGTTTCTTGTAATACACATATGCCGTGTAAACGCCAAATTGTGCTTCGATAGGTAATTTTACAATTCCCTGATAAGCAATCCTGAAATCTTCTTCGATTTCGTTGATGATCGTGGTTTTGGCATTTTCATCGAAAGAATTTAAATCGACTCCGGGAAAGTAATTTCTGTTTAAAACCAAATTATCATCTTTGAGATCTCTCAGGAAATTCACTTTCTGAAAAGCAGATCCTAATCGCATCGCTTCATTTTTGAGCTGTTCGTATTTTTGGTTGTTTCCTTTTACGAAAACTTTCAGGCACATTAAGCCCACCACATCAGCAGAACCATAAATGTAATCTTCATATTCGGTTTGTGAGTTGTAGGTTGATTTGATGAGGTCTAGTTTCATGCTTTTAAGGAAAGCCTGAACAAGATCGTCTGTGATATTGTATTCTTTTACGGTATGTTGAAATGAGTTAAGAATAGGATTTAAACTAATGCCAGACTCAAAGGCTTTGTAATATTCTTTTTCGAAATCATTAATCAGGTTCTCTTTGTCGTATTCATGAAATGAATCGACAATTTCGTCAGCAAAACGAACGAATCCGTAGATGCTGTAAATTGCTTCACGAATGCTTGGTGAAAGCATTTTTACCGCCAGCGAAAAGGAGGTACTGTAGTTTTGGGTGACCAATTTGCTACATTTGAAAGAAACGGTGTCGAATAGTGATTTCATTTTTTAAGATCTAAAAGATTTTTGAATTAACTCAGCTACTAGTTTTCCTGAAATTAAAGCAGGCGGAACACCTGGGCCAGGAACGGTTAGCTGTCCTGTGAAATATAAATTACGAACTTTTTTACTCTTCAGTTTTGGTCTTAAAAAAGCCGTTTGCAGCAAAGTATTGGCCATTCCGTATGCATTTCCTTTGTATGCATTATAATCGTTTACAAAATCATTCTTGCAAAATGATCTTTTAAAGATAATATTATTTTTAATTTCCTGCTTTGTAAGCTTTTCGAAACGCGTTATTATTTTTTCGAAATATTCTTCTCTGAGTGTTGCGCTGTCGTTGATTCCCGGCGCTAACGGAATAAGAAAAAAACTGCTTTCCATGCCTTCCGGCGCTGCGCTCAAATCTGTTTTTGATGGAAAATTGGCATAAAACAATGGTGCTTCAGGCCATTTTGGTTCATCGTAAATATCTGCTGCATGCTGGTTAAAGTCTACATCAAAAAATAAAGCATGATGCGAAATGTTTTCTATTTTTTTATTAAACCCAACAAAAAATAAAAGTGAAGACGGTGCGAAAACCCTGCTTTCCCAGTATTGCTCAGAATAGGCGCGATGCTCGATATCTAATAAAGTTTCGGTATGATGATAATCGGCGCCGCTTAGTATAATATCCGCCTTTATCGTTTTTCCATTAATTATAATTGCTGTAGCAGTTTTGTTCTCGACTATTATTTTTTCGATAACAGAATTGGTTTCAATGGTCACTCCTAGTTCCAGAGCCATTTTTTCGATTCCGCGAACGACATCGAACATTCCGGTTTTGGGGTGCCAGGTTCCTAAACCAAAATCAGCATAATTCATAAAATTATAGAAAGAAGGCGTTTTGGTGGGTTTTGCTCCTAAAAACAAAACAGGAAATTCCAAAATCTGAATCAGTCTTTCGTTTTTGAATTTCTTATGAATATCAGTACTTACGGTGCTAAAAAACTGATTGAGTTTTAAAGTCGTTTCAACTGTGATTAATTCGAGTGGAGAAACTCCGGGACGATATACCAAATCTTTAATGGCAATGTCATAATTGCTTTTGGCCTGCCTGATGAAAGTTTCCAGTTTTTGACCGCTTCCTTTTTCGATGCTTTCAAAAGTGGTTTTTATTTCCTCGAGATTATCGTAAATGTTGATAAAATCATCCACCCCAAAATAAACCCGATAAGCCGGATTTAATTTTATAAGCTCATAATAGTCTGTTGTTTTTTTATTGAAATCCTGAAAGAAACGCTCAAATACATCAGGCATCCAATACCAGCTTGGCCCCATGTCAAAGGTAAAGCCTTCTTTTTTGAATTGCCTTGCTCTTCCGCCAATCGTATCGTTTTTTTCATAGACAGTTACCTTGTTTCCTTGTTGTGCGAGGTAACATGAAGCGGCTAAAGCAGAGAAGCCTGATCCTATTATTGCTATTGTTTTTTTCATTTGTTTAACAAATATACAAAAACTTTAAACAAAAAAAATTATAGCATGCTAATAGTTTCTTCCATAGAGTCAAAAACTCTTATTTTGTCTGACAGGAGCTTCTGGTCGATATGTTCTGTCATGTTTCCCATAAGCCAAATTTCGTTATTGTTAAGGAGTAATTTTTGCCCCATTGATTTTACATATTGATTGATGACGCTGCGATCCGGCTGAATGGTCATAAAAGAGACAAACGTAATATTTTCAAAATGTCTGGTAAGATCTTCAAGGTTTTCTATGGGCATACTTTCGCCAAGATAGATCGTTTTGTAGCCTTTGGATAAAATCTCATATTGCAGGTACAACAATCCTATTTGATGAATTTCGTTTAAAGGCAGGGAAAGCACAAAGATCCTGTTGGTTTTACTGGGCTTTAATATCTGAAGACTTTCTGTGTAGATTAATATTTTTTGTTTGATCAAATGACTCATGAAATGTTCATTTGCAGGTGTTATGGTTTCAGATTGCCATAATAATCCCAATTCTTTCAATAGAGGAAGAAAGTGGTCTTTGAAAATTTCTTTGAATGATTTTTCAGAGATCAGCCAGTCAAAAGTATTGAAGAATATTTCCTGGTCAAAATTCATCATGGCCATCTTGAAAGAAGTTATGGCGTAATTCTGAGAATTTTTTGACGAAATGATTTCCCGAACTAATTCCGGGATTTTTTCATCAGGATAAGTTGCAATTTTAGAAATCTTATAACCGTATTCGTGTAATAAAGTAATATTTAAAAGCTTCTGTAGACTTTGTAAATTATAGAGCCTGATATTCGTGTCAGTACGCATGGGCTCTAGGATATTGTATCTTTTTTCCCAGATACGAATGGTGTGTGCTTTTATTCCGGATAAGTTTTCGAGATCCTTTATGCTGAAAACAGTCTTAATATTGTTTATCATTATTGGCTATTTGGTAAACAAAAATAGAATAAAATATGAAAAGACCTTGAAAACTTGATGAAAATGATAGATTACTAGAGCTTTACTGATTCGTAATGGTTTAGTTTATCTAAATGAAGAACTGTTTTAGAGCTGTCTTTGCTTCGGTTGTACATGGTCTCGAATTTTGCTCCGTAAATGATTTCACTAAAAGTATAAGAGGTTCTGGCGGCAACGGTATTACTAAACATATTGTCAAAAGTGGTGATGAAAACTAGTATTTCTCCTTGCGTTTTTTTGAAGTCTTCTTCGGAAAAATTAAACAATGGACTGTCTTCTGTAATGGGATGTACTAATGTCCAGCTTAATGAAAGTGCATTGATGTGATCTAACTCGAGTTTTAGGCTGTAAAATTTATTGGTTTGTACACCATTTTCCTCGAAACTCAATCCTAATGTTACTTTTGCATTTGCGTCTGTAAAATTGGTATTCTTAAAAGGCACCAGCCGTATCATTAATCCTTTGTTTTCTCCATATGGCGAAATCAATGCGTTGTCTGCGAATTTTAAATAGGCTATTGGTTTGCTGAATCTTCCAAAGAATAAACCTGTTGCGATGGCAAAACTTAATAAACCAATTAAAGCTTCAGCAGCGGATAAGGCACTTGTTAGAAACCCGGTTGGGCTAATATGGCCGTAACCCACAGTGGTAAAGGTTTGCGCGCTGAAAAAGTAGGCCTGACCAAATTGGGTCAACGCACTCTGCGATTGTTCAATCCCATCAAGATGTTCAATCCCGATAGCGTAATAAACGACTGCAAAAATAAAATTCATAGCAATGTAAAAAGCAAACAAAATCGACATGAATTTCCAATTGGGCATGTCGATCATGGTGTGGTACCAACTAATTCGACGGAACAAATGCATACCTCTTTTTTCTATATTGGGAGTTCCGTCTTTGTTTACAAATCTGCCGCCATAACTGTTTGCGTTAGGTCCGAAACCAGAGTTTTTATCTGTTTGTGCCTTTTGATTTATTTTTTTTAAAAGTGCCATTAAAGTATTGCTTTGAGCAACAAATGTAAGAATAAGTTGTGGATGAAATCAATGCCGTATTTCTAAATAAAAAAGCAATCTGTATATTTTGGTTTTACAGATTGCTTTTGATTAAATCATTTTAAATTTTGCTTATTTACAAAAAGTCGCTTTGTTTTTGATGGCGCTCTGGCTTCCTAATTCGATCGCCTTAGAAAAATCTTTACAGGCATTTTTTTTGTCGCCTAATTTGTTATAAGACAGAGCTCTCAAGTTATAAGCAATATAATCTTTTGGATTTAAAGCAATAGAGGATGTGCAATCGTCAACGGTTTCTTTAAAGTTGTTGAGTTTGTAGTTTGCATTTGCTCTTCCTGTAAAGGCATCTGCGTTCATGGTGTCTAATTCAATTGTTTTGCTAAAATCGGTAAGTGCGCCTTTTAAGTCGTTCAGCTTGAGTTTTGCAACGCCGCGGTTCTGGTAAGCTTCTACGAACTTCGAATTCATGCTGATGGCTTTTGTATAATCGGCAATTGCGCCTTTTGTATTGCCAGCCTCGGCTTTTTTAAGGGCTCTGTCAAAATAGCCGGTTGCAGATTGTGCCCATGTAGAGCAAGTAATCATAATAAATGATAGTAATAATAAATGTTTCATAAACCAATTTGGGATTAGGTTAGTAGGTTAATAATTCTCAAACGAATTTAGTAAACTTTTTTTTGTAAGAGAAGTTCTTTTTCGAAATAGCTATATTTTTTATTTCTTTCAGAACACTATATTTTTAGTATTTGAAAGATATTCGTAATTAAGTCCTTAACTTAGCTAAATTCTTATATTTTTTCAACGAAGTCTTTCAGTTGAAAAAAATCGCCATCCTCAAGTCCGATTTCTGTTACTCATTAAATATAAAGTAAGATAATATGAAACAAGTCTATTTTTATTCCCAATTATTATTTTCCTGTGTAATTTTTATATGGTGTAATAAGGCCGATGCTCAGGAAAAAATGAAGTATTTAGATGCAGCACAAAGTGATCCTGTAAAGATGGGCTGGATGGTGGGGTCTCCGCCACCGGAAGATCGAATTCCTCGTTTCGATGATGGCAGTTTTTTTCAGTTTCCTGCTTTGAGGTGGAGTGTTGCGCACATGCGTCAATTTATGCCAACCGTAAATGTTTCCCGCAGACTCGGAGCTTCAGCTTCATTCGCTACAAATATTAAAAGTAATATTGATAAAGTTCAGTTTGTGCCTCTGGGCGAAACTAAAGCAATTACATGGGAAGAATCACTGCAGAAAGTCTATGCTGATGGTGTGATTGTAATGCATCATGGGAAAATTGTCTATGAAAAATATTTTGGTGCACTAAAAGTTGACGGGCAACATGCGGCAATGTCTGTTACAAAATCTTTTACAGGAACTCTTGGTATCATATTAGCTAAAGAAGGTTTGATAGATACGACAAAAACAGTGTCACATTACATTCCAGAACTTAAGAATTCTGCGTTTGGAGATGCAACAGTAAGACAGGTTATGGACATGACAACGGCTTTGCAATTTAGTGAAGACTATGCGGATCCTAATGCCGAAATATGGAAATTTTCTGCTGCCGGTAATCCCTTGCCAAAACCTAAAGATTATGATGGTCCAAAAACGTATTATGAATATCTCCCAACAATAAAGAAAAATGGCGTTCACGGAGAGAGTTTTGGTTATAAAACGGTTAATTCAGATGTGTTGGGATGGATAATTGCCAGAGTTACCGGAAAAACAATAGCAGAAGTTTTATCTGAAAAAATCTGGAGAAAACTGGGAACAGAACAAGATGCTTATTATTCTGTAGATGCTATCGGTACGCCTTTTGCCGGAGGTTGTCTTAATTTTGGTTTAAGAGATATGGCTCGTTTTGGTCAGTTAATTTTAAATAATGGTAAAGCAGGCAAGGAGCAGATTATTCCTAAGTCAGCCATTGATGATATACGAAAAGGTGGAAGCAAAAAAGCATTTGCAAAAGCGGGTTATACTCTTTTGCAAGGCTGGAGTTATAGGGATATGTGGTGGATCACCAATAACGATCATGGAGCATTTTGTGCGCGCGGCGTTCATGGTCAGGTTATTTACATCGATCCAAAAGCAGATATGGTTATTGTGCGTTTTGCGTCTAATCCCATAGCGGGTAATGGTGCAAATGATCCTTACTCTTTGCCGGCTTATGATGCTGTTGCAAAATTTTTGTTGAGCAGTAAATAAAACTGAAATAGCTTCAATCTATAAACAAAATAAGTCAGCAATGATAAAAGAAGTAATCGAAAAACAGGTTTGGAGGAACTGAGGTTTAGGTTGGGTTAAATTTCTGTTTTAATCAGTGGGTCATTAATTCTAATCTGATTTTGGTTTCTTCTTGTCCCAGAAAGGGTTAGAATCAAACCTCCAGATATAGGCAATCTGAAAATTTCCGGACGACAAACCGACATTGCTATTAGTGCTTTCTGAAAATGAAGAAAAGATCAGATTATTAATGTATGATAGCCCAAGTGACCATTTTTCTTTATTGTATCCTGTTGCGATTCTCGGGAAGAAAGTAGGGTATATTTCTATCTTTTGTTTGCCGAAATCATTTATTCTTTCTGTACCAAAATTAGCGCCCACTGTAGCTGATCCGCTGGCGAACCAACGTTTGTTAATGGCCCACGTATACGCATAACCTCCGCTCACGCCAAACTGAAAGTTGCGCAATGAATTCCTGGTTTTATGTACAAAAGAACTGTCAGAACTTATTTTTGTAAAATAAACTCCGCCTCCAAGCAAAAAACTTCCTGCTGATTTCAATTGCCTTTCGTTCTGGTTAAAAGCAGCTTTATAGGAGAATTTTTTATTATTAAAAACATACTGACCGAATGCACCATATTGCTGAATGGTTAAATCCGGATATAATACTATATTTTTATCATTATCGTCCGCAGTATAAAATCCGTGATACTTTTGAATAAAAAGATCAATTATAAACTTTCGTCCATAATTATGAATCTGAAAATCCAATGACTTGGTTTTTCCTTTCTCTTTGTCTTTCATGAAATTCAGGCCATATCCATAACTCAGATTAATGATCGTATTGTTTACAGAAACTCCAAGTCCTAAATTCATGGGGGCATTAGGCATAAATTGTTTTATTTCTCCATCTACAGCCTGTTCCATCGAAATAAATTTCATTGCAAGATAAGTTCTTATCGAAAGTTCATCCTGAAAAGGTTTGATATAGGTCGTGTCAATTTGCGCTTTGCAAAAATAAGGGAGTAGAAAAATAAGAAAAAGAAAAAAATAGGATCTCATTGTAGTAGTAAACGAAAAGTAATTACTCTTATTATTTCAGGAAGAACCTATTTTGAAAGAGCTGCAGATTGTAAAATAAAATTTTTCCTTTCTCAATAGATTTGAGAATTGATCCGTTCCTCTATAAAGATAAAAATAAAAAAGGTCAAGTAAATAAATACTCGACCTTTCGTGACCCGACTGGGGCTCGAACCCAGGACCCCATCATTAAAAGTGATGTGCTCTACCAACTGAGCTATCGAGTCGTTGCTTTCAAGAATCTTATATTGTAAATCACAATTTGTGACCCGACTGGGGCTCGAACCCAGGACCCCATCATTAAAAGTGATGTGCTCTACCAGCTGAGCTATCGAGTCATATTCGATTCTTGAACGCGGGTGCAAATATAAGGAGTTATTTTTTAAATATCACACCTTATTTGAGTTTAATTTAATGTAAAATTAATGGGTTGAAATAGAGATAGAAACAAAAAAAGATAAAGTGCCTTTTGCATGTTTTTATCTTTTTTGTGATCTTACACATGTAAAATCCGAACTTTTTTATTGACCGATTTGAATGTTTTATTGAAGAGGTATGCTATGTGAAAGAAAAAAATGTCTTGCTTTCAGAGTATATCAAATAATTCCTAATAGAAGAACTAAATTTTATTGTTAGCTTTTATAAAAAGGCAAAGGATTTGCAAATAAAAAAAGCCTGAGAATCTAAATTCTCAGGCTTTTTTATTGTGAACTCCTTGGTACAAAATTCGAACCTTTTACTTGAAGATTTCCAAGTTTTAAGCGAGTTGACAGAGGTTTAATAATGAAAGTATTTGATTGCCCTAGTTTATTAAAAAGTTGCAACTAGGCTAAATGGGACTGTATAAAGCACATCTAATTGTATGAAATACAAAGTCCCTTAAGTTTAAGGCTATCTAGTAAATAAACAAAAAGTTTATCATTTGTTTCAGCAATATTGAAAGCTTAGGCTTAATAATATTGTATTTATATAGGTAAGAACTCGAAAGGTTTCAATATTAAAAATTCACCGTATTGAAAACTAGAATATTAAAATAACAAACTAAAATTTAAAATTATGAAACAGTTGCCTGATTTAGACACATTCGCAAAAATTCTAATAGCCAAAGGCTTTAATGGTTCCTTTCAAACGGCAGTAGCCTATCCGGGAAAGTTAAAAGAAAGCATTACCGAATATATGGAAGCCTGTAACAATGGTAAAGAAAGATATAATAGAGACGGAAACTTTTTACTAACGACTTATCTGCAATGGTCAGGAGATGATAATCCGAGTATTGTATGCGACTTTTGGGTAAGACAAGAGAACGACGGTTTTGATATAAAAAAAATGGAAATTACATGTAAAGACAGATACGGACAACTTTTGAAAAAATCGGAACTAAAAAACCTTTCAATAAGTTCGATTCCAACATTAAAGGAAGCTATTGCCCAGGTTTCTGTATTTTCTCAACAAAAACTTTCTTCTCAAAAAAGAGGATTTAGAATGTAACAACTATAAAATAATTAAAAGTTAACTAGTTTAAAAAGAAAAAGTTAGAATAAGTAATTTTATTTTTGAAATTATAAATCCAGTATAAATACGTGTTTCATATTTTTTAATTTGTTATAAATTAGTACGATTAAAATTACTAATAGCATGGCAAAAAAAAATATTTTTATCTTTTTAGTATTTCTTATAGTAGCAATACTGGTTTATGTGTTCTTCTTTGGGAAAAGAGAAAATAAGTATTTCGTCTGCGGAGTACCACCTTCGCAATTAAGGATCAATCATCCCAATTTTAATCCTAATAAGGGCGTTTTTAATCCTCCGTACAAATGGAGAAAAAGAAAACTTAATGTCAACGTCATTGACATTAACGATTATGATTTAATGGAGAAGACATTAGCTGTCGCTAATTTATGGTCAAAATCTGCTAATATAAAATTCGTTTTAACAACTGATATTTTCGATTCAGATATACGAATTTCCTTTAGAGGTAATAACGGTTATCTTTCAGCTATAGGCAATTCTGCAGAGGACGATATTTATAACGCGAAGCCAACACTTTGGTTAGAAAATCTTGACCACCAGTCAGAAGAGGAATTTAAAAGAGTCGTTTTACATGAATTTGGGCATGCAATAGGTCTGGAGCACGAACTGCAAAATCCAAGATCACCAATTCTGTGGGATTCATCTGCGGTCTATAAGTACTATATGGATGAATATAAATGGGATACTGCAATGGTTGATAATAACGTATTTTATAAATTAAAAGGTATAAAATACACAGAATTTGATAGCAAATCAATTATGATATATGCGGTACCGGCATTCTTAACAAAAAATAATAAAGAAATTCATTGGCCTAAGGAGTTATCTAATAAAGATAAACAAATCATTAGTAAATACTACCCTTAAATTTTTACATTATGAAAAACAAAATAGCCCTTTTATTTATGTTTGTTTGTGTTTTATTTACTCATCAAGTGTTAGCGCAAAATGAAGAGACTATAAAAATTGACTTTTTAAAACCAGGTCAAGAACTTAAAGATAGAAATTTAGAATATAAGACGAAATATATCCTAAAAATTGAAAATATCAATCGAAATTTATATAAGGTTGAAAGTACGATAACTTCTGAAAATGTCAACGCTACCGTGCCTGATATTTTTAAAGGAATAAAACTGCCTGGTTATTTAAATTTAGCAGTACCCAAAATTTCATCTACAACAGGCCCATTAGCCGCATCACCCATTAGCAGAAGTAATTATAAAACAACTATTGAGGGTCATCTAAAGACTATAAATGAATCCAATGCAAACTTTAAAAAGACAGCCGTTTTAAATAATGATTTTATAAATCTATTTAACACTTGTAATACAGAATATAAAATAATTGAGCAAAACTTAATAGATAAGGTAAATACGTACTTGGGATCAAAGGTTACCGATCGAGCTACTCAATCAGATAAAATTAAATCAACACTTGAAAACGTAATTAATTCATCGGAAACAGCAAGAGATCAATTAGATCTTGTAGTTCCAAAATACACTTATGAAATTGACAAAGAAATAAAGAGCAACACTAAAGTTATACTGAAATGGGAAAAAGAGCCAGTAAACAAAAAGGATGCGAAATATGACAGATCCTTAATTGCCTACGAAAAAGCTAAAGATGAAAATGAAAGTTATACTAAATTAAAAGATTCTATTAATGCAGTAATCGTTAAAACCAACGAATCTGTTGCGACGATGATAAAATTTAGAGATGAAAATAAAATTAACGAGTTAGTTAACAATTACAATATTATAAATGAGTCAAATTTTACTTTTACGAGCGAACCGATACTAATGAAGACCGATGAAACGAAATTTGATATAAAAATCACCTCAGACAAGTTATTGCCCTGTAATTCAACTGATAAAGTACATATTTTAGAAACATTGAAAACAAAAGGTGGCTGGAAAATTGATTTCAGTACTGGTATATTTTTTAATGGCGGTAATGATGACTTTATGGGACGGGAATTACAGTATCAACCTATTACTGATTCAACTGTTACTATAAAAAATAAAGATGGCGGGGATCGAATTCTACTTTCTTTAGGAGCACTAATGCATATTTACCGTAGAACTGGTAAATCAGTAAATTATGCACTGAGTCCAGGTTTAAGTACAACCACGGCTTTCGATGGAGTAAATTTTCACTTAGGAGCTTCCGTTTTATTGGGATATAAAAATAGGCTTGTAATTACAGGAGGATTAGTTCTAAGAGAAGCCAAAATTTTAGATAAAAACTATAACTACAATACAGAATATTTGAAAAAAGAGATTCCAGAATCTCCTCCAACAATTAAAGTTTTTCCAAAAGCAGGCTGGTTCTTTAGTTTAACTTATAATTTTTCAGAGTTTAAAAGTTAATAAGTAAAATTAAAACTTGCAGCCCTAGAAAAACATAATGTCTTTTTTTTATTGTTCATGCTAAAACCTAGATTGTTACCCGCCACTGTTAATTCATACTGATATTCAACCGGATCAATCCATAATTTATCAAGTTATAAAAAATTGCAACTAGAACATATCTGTTTAGTTCGTTTAAAATGTTTTTTTCGATTTTATTGACTCTTGGAAAATTGTATATCCTTTTTTTCTTTAATTAATCCTCATCCTGGTTTAATAATTGCAAATAGATGTGGCTGTATTCATCCCATCTATTCCCGTCTTTAAAACCTCTGTCAAATTTAGCAAAGTAATTTATTTTATGTTTGTCAAATTTCACACCGCTGGATATCCCGCCGTCTAATTCTTCATTTGTTAATTTATGTGGTACAGATATGTAAACTTCTACTTCATATTCATCTATTAAATAAGAATTCCAATAATTAGGCCCATATTTACTATCTTCATTATATACTATAAGATCATCTCTAAAAAGTATAATTTCTCTTTCACCCTCTTCAGCTCTTTCCGCGAAAGATTCGATTAATCTTTGATGTGCGTTATATGCTTTATAATCATTGATATCTCTAGGTATTTTACTCATACTGTCCTGTTTTCTTCTTGATTCAGCAATTACAAATTTCCAGTCAGCGATTTTTTTTCGTATTTTAGTATTTGATGCAATCGTCCTGTCTTTGCCAATTGAGCTGCTCAGTATTTTAATTGTGTCTATTTTTGCTTCAACACTTTTGGCGATCTCTGCATATAGTTTCTTTTTCACGCCTTCATTGGTTAAACTATCAATGAGAACCTCCTTAACCGGTGGTTTATCTTTGTTTTTTTCATATTTGGCTGAGGTAGCTAACCACATTCCTCTATCATAAGGCGACATGTTATTTAATTTCATTACTAGTATCCTAGATTCTTCCCTCTTTTTGTGATCTGGAAGTGATTCAAACCATAGAACATAGTTTTTTACTTTAGTCTCATAAGATAACGGTGCCTTTTTTGATTGGCCTTTTAGCGATATTGCAAAAACTAATAATAATCCAAATATTATTTTTTTGATCATAATTCAATTGTCTTTAATTTTTTGATTAACTTTTATTACCATTACACTTTATGGTATTCATACATTGAGCTGCCGTCCTGCAATACATTGGTTATAACTATCCATTTGGTTAAGGTATCAATTGTGACAATCATCTTACCATTTGGACCTGTACCTTTATAAATAGTTTTACCAGTTTCTTTAGTAACTTCATTGACGTTCATTACAATCTTCTCTTCGCCATCTGGAGATGAAGTCGAAATAATAATTTTTCTAGTTTTATCTTTCCATGTTATAATCGAAAAAGATTCAGCTTCTTCAATAATATACTTGGGCATTTTCGTCAATTTCTTTTCAGTGTACATTGACCAAATAGTTTCATATTTTAAGTCCTGAGCATGAACTCCAATTGAAATTGATGACAGTGCAATAAAAATTAGTAGTATTTTCATTTTTAAATTTTACTTTTTATTATTCGTTTAAGGTTCACAAAAGACTAAAAACAAGAAAGTTTCAACCCGGTTTTAATAATTATATTTCTTCATATATAACATATTCTGAATCTTCACCTGCTTTAAAATAATCGATAGCTGCTTTTTTAAAGTGATTCATTGTATAAAAATTAAATCCTCCACCAATGATAGCACCTACACCAAAAGGAATTAACTTTCCTAAAGCAACACCACCTCTTTTAGCACCGTATTTAGTCACAATTGTAGTTCCTACTTTTTGATTAATTTTCTGCAAAACTTTGCCCGAAACATTTTTGTTAAATTGAACAACAGCAATTTTTGCTGCCACTTTAGTACTCATTACTTTAGCAGACTGAATGACTCCACACCAAAGCCCCAATATTCTGATGAATTCAACATTAAATTCTGCATTAATGTCTTTATCATAAATTAAGGCTATTCCGTAACAGCTTGAAGCCATCCATCTTAACATTAAAGCCAAATCTCCGGAAACTGTAGTAATCTCAGCTGCAATCTGCACACCAGTTCCAATACCTGGAATTACACTAGGTAAAGCGCTCGCAATACCCACTGAAGTATATTTTTTGCGGAGTCTGTTTCCAAATAAATCAGCTAGTTCATCTTTTGATTTATTTGGGTTACTCTTTTTTAATTCTGCAATTTCGGTCTTAATTGAATCAAAAGAAGGAGAGACTGCATTAACAATTGTCAATAAATCCATGTTTTGTTTTTTATTTTTATGCTTCTTTTAAACTTTTTGTAATGTAACTAAAAGGCTTATATTGTATTTTTTTCAAAAGTAAAATTTAAAATTACTTTTAATGACTTTGCCAGTGAAAGCATCTTTTCACCTTATGAATCCCCTCTTTTTTACCCATAAACAAATAATGCCCTTACCAGTTTAAGGTAAGGGCACTGTTTTTAATCTCAAAAAAGGATTACACTTTTAAATGGATGGTAACTGTGGTTCCACTTTTTTCTATGTGTTGAACATCAATCTTATTTTCGAATGATCCTTTTAATAACATCAAGCGTTCCTTTGCCAGGTTAATTCCTTTAGAATTATGAGTTTTTATAATTTCTTTATCCCTGCATCCTACACCGTTGTCAATTATTTTACATTCCAAAATATGTTCATTCAATATTGAAAAAGAAATAATTAATTTCGGATTTTTGTGGGTGTAATCAAATGCATGAACAAAAACATTTTCTACAAAAGGCTGCAGCAACATTGTGGGAATTTCATAGAAATAGGGATCAACTTCGGGATCAATTTTAAATTCAAAATGTATTCTATTATCAAATCGCATATTTTCAATAGTTATATACAATTTCAAATATTCGATTTCCTCTTCCAAAGTAATTTTTTGCTGGGAAGAGTTTTCCAATGTTTTTCGCATTAGCCTGGCGAATGCCTGAATATAATTCAATGAATTCTCAACATCATTATTCATAATATAACCTTGTATATTATTCATAGCGTTAAACATAAAGTGTGGATTCATCTGACTCAATAATGCTTCCAGTTTGGTTTCGGCTATTCTTCTTTGTATTATTTCTTTTTCCTTAGCTTTCTTTTTATTATGCAAAAGCCAAAAAGATATAAGGCCAGCGGCCAAGATTGTAACAAGAGTAATAAACCACCAAGTAAACCAAAATGGTGGTGCTATATCAATTTCAAGTACATTAAAGATGCTTGAATTTCCAGCATTCATATCCAGGACTTCAATTTGGAGATTGTAGTTTCCAAATGGCAAATAAGGCAAAAACACAGTAGTTTTATCGCTATAAGGACTCCATCTGTTTTTAGAATTAAGTCGGTATCTAAATTTTAATTTCTTTGGAAAAGCGTGTCCTTTTGGTAAAAAATCAATTAAAAAAGAGTTATGCTTATAATCGCATTTTAATTTCTTTAAGTTGTATTGAAACCAATTTTTATGTGAAGAATCTAAAGGCATATTATTTATTAAAATCTTACTGATCGCAATAGATTTAACCTTAATTTGTTTTTGTAAAAGCTGCTTTAAATTGATTTTATAATATCCTTTATTGGTCCCCAGCCACAACTCATTTTTGAAAATTTTTGAGGTAGTTATGACACAATCTTTCAGTCCTTGTTCCTGATCCAGAAGACGAACTATTCCATTTGTGTAAATATTGATTCCTTTTTCGGTACCAATTAATAGAAAGTCCTTATAAGATTCTAGAAAAAGAATTGTATTGCCGATAAGTTCATTTTTAGAAATCGTTTTTACAACTTTAAATGATTTTGAATCATCAACAATAAATACATTTCCAAATTCTGCTGCCAGAACAATCTGTCCTTTATTATTTACGGTAATATGCTTGAATTTTTTCTCTTTCCAAATTCCGTCAAATAAATACGATTGGAATTTGTCGTTTTTATATACATAAAGTCCATTAAAAACAGATATAAGATAGGTTTTATTATTGTGATTTAGAATCTTGACAATATACTGAGGGGTATTAGATTCGAATTTAGAATAATGATTATTTTTAATTTTATATACATTATCATAAACCCTAGTTCCTGCATAAGTTATGGTTTCAATAAATTTATCATTATAAGCAAAACCTATTTTTAAGCTGTGCTTGGGTATATAATTTAAAATATTTCCCAGAGCATTAATCTCAAAAATTCCGATATTACTTCCTATCCAAAATGAATTCTTGTGACGAATCATTTCATAAAATTCAATTCCCTTTGCCGGAATATCAAAATTCAATCTAAAATCTCTGGATTCAACACTTTGAATAGTTTTATTATTTTTATGCTCTCTTAAAAATTTCATTTCAAAATCTTTAAAAGCAATGAGTGGAATAGTTTTTAAAATTGAATTATTTAAGTTTAAAAAAGTAACTCCTTCATTGTGTAAAATCACCTTTTGATTATCAATACTTTCAAATCCAATTATTTTCTTTTCATCAAATTTATTAAAATCAATCATTTTATTAAGTCTTACTTCATAAATCCCTTTGTCATTTGATCCTACATACAAAACATCTTTAACATTATCATAAACTACATTCAAAAGTACTTTTGAGTCAATGCCATAGAAATCAGATACATCTGTCATTTGATTGTTTTCAATTTTGAATAGTCCACCATCTGTATTATAAACACCCCAGGCTGCTGCAAAAATTGAATTTCTTTTATCTCTGGCAAATTCCCAAACAAATGATTTTCCAAATTTAACTGAAGTTAAATTTCCTTCTTTAATTTTCTCAATGTCGTATTGATCAATAAAACCTTCATTACCACTGTAAAGTATGTTATTAAATAAACCTAAACTATATGAATTTTTATGTAAAACGACAGGTGAAATTTTAGGTATTCTTCCAGATTGATCAATTTTATACAGCCCTTTAAAAATAGAAGTAAAATAAACTTCTTCTTTATATTTGAAAAAGGAAATACATATAAAATCTTCTTCATGAGAAGGAACGTTTGGTGAAGTTAACTGGTTTGTTTTAATATCAATTATAGAAACTCCTTGTTCTGTACCTACATAAATTTTATTTTTAAAAGAAAATACTTTTCGAACTTTATCGGCTAATAAACCATTTTTTGAAGTAAAAACAGTAAATTTTTCTCCATCAAATTTTGTCACCCCCCACCATAACTGGCAAACCACATATTTCCATTAGGATCTTCTGTAATATCCCAGCAGCTATTATGTCCCAGACCATCGGATTGATCAAGATTAGAAAAAGAACCATTTTCCAAACGTGAAACACCATTCTCCGTTCCAATCCATAAAACATTTTTAGAATCTATGAATAAAGCACGAACTGCATTATTTGGGAGCCCCTCTGCGGTAGAATAATTTTTTGAAGGGAAATATTGGGAAAAAACAGAAAAATGTAAAAAATAAAGAAATGAAAAATAAAAGAACTTATTTCGTAATAGCATCTATAAGTTCCTTTTTATTCATAATTCCTTTAGATGAAGGTATCATATCGCCTGTGATCAATTCTAATTGAGAGCTGTTGGCTTTATAACTAATAATATAATTTGCATTAACCACAAAACTTCGATGTACTTTTATGAATGAAAGATTTTGCAAAGACTCAAAGTTTTCTTTTAAAGATTTAGTTGAGTAATAATCTCTTTCAATTGTACTTACAATAGTATTTTCTCCATCTGCCTTACAGTACACAATACTATTAGCTTGTACAATATCAAAACCGTTTTTCGACGGAAAAGCAATTTTATGTTTATCTGTAAATTGATTATTTATATTCTCAATCAATAACTTAAAACGATCAAAACTAAGTTTTTTTAATTTATTAACTTCAAAGCGGGAAATGGAAATAGCAAAATCCTCTCGACTAATTGGTTTCAATAAAAAATCCAATGCACTGCTGCGAATGGCCTGTATAGCATATTTTTGATGGGCTGTTGTAAAAATCACTTCAAATTTAATAGTGTCAAAATAATTGAACAATTCAAAACCATTTTCCGGTTTCATATCAACATCCAAAAAAACGATATCGGGATTGTGTTTTCTAATGGCAGCTACAGCACTTTTGACAGCATTACATTCCTCAACTATTTCAATTCGCTCACTGTGTTCGATACACAATCTTCTTATAACACTTCGAGCGTTGGTTTCATCGTCAACAATAATTACTTTTAATTTCATATGCTATTATTATAAAATTGTGAAAATACTATAAATATTTCAAATGAACATACTAAAAAGGAATACGGTCAATTAACAAAACTAATAGTGAATTTAGGATGTTTCGTTCTTTAACACCTATAATCAAAACTAATTTGCTTTCTTAATTTTAATATGCATAATTTGAACCGATAAACTCAATAAATAGAAGGTGTTAAGCCTATTGTTTTTAAGTTTTAGATCTTCCCGATAACAAAAAAGAAAAGAAAAAATTAAAGAGTCTATTCATTTTCAATAACTATTTTATTAATTTCTGTAAAGACTACAAGACGTAGAGATAATTAGTTATCGTGCATAATTTGGATTGACATTTTTTCTTTGTCTTATTTTTGAAATATTAACTTTATAATTATATAAAAAATGTCAAAAAAAAATCAAATTGCTATCGGTAAAATAATTGCAAAAAAAATTACAGTAAGTTCAACAAAGCAAAAATCAGTAGATAACAGATCGAATCAATTAAATCCTAATAATACTGAATATCTTAAATCCCATTTAAAGAGTAATACAAAAGTAAATGCTAAGAAAAATGATGATTCTGATTGGGATGATGATAATTTTGGCGATGATTGGGAATTTAATCATGATTAATATAAAATAAGTTCAAAAATATTTATTTAGGCTTTTATCATTAAGCTTTAATATAATTTACTAGTTTAGCTAGTAATCCTCTGCTGAGTTACGACCATTTGTATGTTAGATAAATTTTTAGAAAATTATAAGAGATTGTCTTTTGAGAAAGAAGAGGAATTGACTAATAATTTTTTCGTGATGTTTTATGGAGGTGAAAAAGAATTATTATCTCGCTTAGATAAATTAAAAGAACAATCAAATACTGATGAAGAAATTTTTGAAATTTTGAAAATTGAAACTAATTTAGATTTTTGGTTGAAAATAGAAGAAATATTACAATTTAATAATATTACAGAATTAATTAAAGCGACTTCTAGACTACAAGAGAACAGAGATGAGTTAGTTAATTTAATTACTGATTATGAGGGTTTAAAAAAGATGTTTGCGATTCAGAAACCTTTCGCAGAGTATAATTTTGAAACTCTATTTGACATTAATTTTGATGGTAAAAACAGAGAAGAAAGCAAAAATCTGGCAAAAGGAATAATTTATGTAACTAAAGAGACTATTGCTAAAGAATTCGATTGCAATAAGAGAACCTTAACAAAATGGCTTAAAATTTGTTTTGAGGATAGATTTATTAGAAAAGACAGAAAGATTACTATAGAAGAATATATAGAAATTTTTGAAAAGTTCTTTTTAAATGATGATGAATATCTGGACTTGAATAATGATCTAAATAAATATTTAAATAGATTGGAAAAAGGTGTCAATTTCAGCAAAAGTGATTTGGCTAAATTATGTGACTCTGATTTGAAAACTCAAAAAGAGAACCTTAAAAAAATAGCATTTTTCTCATCTATAAATAAATTTCCATATTCCATTTGTAAAAATTTAGCAAGTAGAATGGGATATGAATTGGAGTTTTAGTTTTTTAATATAATTTAATACCAAAATTTTAAATATATAATCTTATTTATGTCCCAAATCCAGCATAATTCTGATGTAATTAGTCCATTACATGTCTTTTATATAAAAGGGAGCAGTAATCTTAAATCACAATCGCAAAAAATGAGAAAGATATTTTCATTACCATTCTTATTCATCTTAATCTCTTGTAATGATGTGAAAATCATCGAATCGAAAGATAATTTTTCTTGTAGACAGGAATTAACTTGTTTTGGAATTAACAATCATTACTCAAAAGCTGACGGAATTGATGGCGGTAATAGATTTGGAGATATTGAAACTTCTAAATACCACGATAAAATACTCAAAAAATATCCAATTGCTAAAAAAGAAAATGTAAAGAATTTAGAAAAAACGAAAACTTTAATCTTAAAAAATAATTCTGAAACTAAAGCTTATAAAGTAACTATTCAAAAAAAAATTAATAACTCTAAAGTTGAATATGAGGATTTTGAATTAGAGCCGACTAAAAGCATCTGTCTTGGTTGTAGTGAAAAATATTTTGTTAAATTAATAAACGGGGGAACAATAGAAAAGCAAGAAAAAATATTGATAGGAAATCCAGTAATTACAAAAACAAAATATAGTTTTCTTAAATACGAAGGTGAAGTTATAAAATCCGAAAGTATTGATTACAAGATTCACAAAACAGAAGTAGTAAAAGAATACTAAAAAAGACTACTTTGCTAGCTAGCGGAATTATCGTTTCACATCAACTTTTCTGCTAA
This sequence comes from Flavobacterium frigidimaris, assembly GCA_900129595.1. Taxonomy (GTDB): domain Bacteria; phylum Bacteroidota; class Bacteroidia; order Flavobacteriales; family Flavobacteriaceae; genus Flavobacterium; species Flavobacterium frigidimaris. The sequence goes on from FQWG01000006.1 coordinate 165,825, forward strand.
GCAGAAAATTGAAAGGTTACGAACTACAAAGCATCTCAAAGAACCACAACGTTTGCAGCAACCCTAAAAAATAACGAAAAAATAATGAAATTAAATAAATATTGGTTTAACCTCAAAAGAAAAATAGCAGTTATTTTCTTTAAAGATGTTATGTCCTATAATTCTAAAATATACCTTTCCTACTTAAATGAACCTACCAAAGGACTGAGAGAACTCTATGACATTTCCAAACATCGTCTATTAGATGAACTTGAAGAAAACTTAAAAAATGGGATTAAAGATTCTTTAATTTATGATAGTTTGTATAACTTCTATGCGGAAACGCCATTGTATCAATTTATTGCAATGCATTATGAAATGACTAATTGTTATTTAGATGTAATAAAAAATTATGAACTGAACAATGCAAATTTAGTAGACAAGGAAAATCTATATATCCTTAGAACTCTGTTACAAATTTCAGCAAATAATGCTGTTGAAGCAATGGCAAGTTGGGAATTGGCAAATGAAGAAAAGCACAGAAAAACCGGTATTAAGAATTCTATATCTAGTTTGATTAACAAACTACCAGAACAGACAATAATAAGGCCAATAAATATTGCATATTCCAATAATTTATTTATTTCAAATTGTTTTTCAAAATATCCAACACTAATAAATAGCGACCTAAAAAATTTAATATCAACACTAACAGGAACAGATGCAATAAGTTTACTTTCAAGTGGTTTGAGAAATGTTCAAGTCTCTAGTTTAATACAATCACATAATAACTCGTTACAGATTAATAAAATGTTTGCTCAAGAAATTATAAATAGTCTTTGTATATTAAATGAATCAATAATAAAAGACTACAGCCAAGTAACAACAACAATTCCTAGAAGAAAGGATAGACAAATTGGTCGAATGTTGTCACCTCCAACTCTTAGTACTATTAATATAAATGTTTCAACAATTTTAGGAAATTCTATTGGTGGATATACAGCTTTATATGCAACTGAACAACTTCTTGATGACAATCATTTTAATACCCAATTCCCTGTTTTTATAGGCAACTTAATGAATAATACATTAGCTCCAGACACTTTTAAAGCACATATCCTGTTAGGAATACACGCTTTAAGAAATAGAGTATTACACGATTATGACGATACTTTATGTTTTTACACAGATGCAGACTTATTTATAAAAACAATAGGACTTCTATTTGTCGGAGTTAATATCACAAGAGATATATAACTAAAAAAAGGCATCTGCCAACACACTTTTCAAGACATTTGTAAAATTTAGTGGAATTATCGTTTTTTGTGGTTTGTTTGTTTAGCCGAAAAGACTTGTTTTCTTAACTTTCAAAAGTCTAGGAGCGGGAAAACGTTGCCTAATATATGTTTAAATCTTCAAACATATATCGAGCAGAAAATTTTATTACAGCTAACCCAGACAAACTATTCTTGATAATAAAAGAAGACTTTAAGAAGAAAGAAATTATAGTTAATCTAAACGAATATTTAAAGAACCAGTCTGAGTAGAGCTGCAATAAATTTAAAAATAATAAACGATTGCAATGATAAAAATTATTAAAGAAAGTAAAATTAGAATTCAAGAAGAAGAACAAAGAATTCGCACTAAAATAATTGAATATCTAAAAGAATGTGATTATACAAGCCATTCAAATTCTTTTCAAGTTCTTGATATTAAACATCTGCATGAACTTCAAGAAATTTATTATGGCCCAGGATTTTATATTTTAATGACGGATTTAAAATTTGAAAACAATAATTGTTTATTTGAAATTGATGACTTTAAGGCTATCTACCGTGGACATTCATATTTTGTGAAGGACAGAATTATGAGTCATCTATTCAATCTAGATTACAATAAAAATTCTTCTAAACACAAAACGAAATATACCGTTTGCTTAAAAATTGAAGATGGGGTTGAGGGAATAAATATTAATCAACAGCCATATTCTGATTACTCTTGGAAAATAATTGTCCATAAAATGAAAGATAGCTCAAAAATGATTAGAGAACAGGCAGAACTTGCTTTTGACAATATTTATAATCGACCATTAAAAAGTAGAGAAAGATAAAGTTTGTAACATAAGATTTTATATGAATTAATATAAAAATTGAACTTAGAAATAATTAATCATTAAATATTAATGAATTATATATATAAATATTTTTAGTAATACATATTCTGATGGTTTCAATAACATACGGATCGGTACGTTCAAATTAATTACATCGTACATTAATAAACTACTAACTGAGAATATTTATAAAGAAAACGATAAAGTTACAATATAGACTTTTCTCTACGCAAAACATTTTGATTTTCATTCTACTTTGATCAACTTGGTAAGTTCAGTTGTCAATAGAATTTGAAAAGCGACTTATAACTCTAATAGAATAAAAAAGAAGTACAATGACTATAATAAGTAACGATCGCAAAATATAATTTTAAATTTAGCATTTTAAGTACAACTGTGAGATCCTTTTCTGGTTGTTTTTATTTGTATTTTGTCCTCTGATTCTGCAATATAAACATTGGATTACAGCATAAACGTTAGTATATTTGCGCAAAATATAGAAAACTCATATAGTATTTTTGCTTAGGACTCGGTAACTGAAAACTGGTAATTTTTAAAGACCGCGAGACAAATAAGTAAGGACGCTCATGCCATTGGCGTGGGCGCTCGCTTATTCGTGGTCGGGTATACCAGTGCCTCAGTTCCGATAAGTGTAGTGGTCTGCGCCATGTTTTTTTTTATATAACAGCGCGTAATGTTCATTAACGGGGCAAGGACATATTTACAGTTATCGGAAAAGTAATTTTTAAAGCTCTTTTATTTTTACTATGAAGTTTTAATAAAGCTTTTAATCACTACATGTAGGAGGAAAGTCCTATGACAACAAATTATCGGTCGTTATTTTCTATAATTTGTTTAAAATTAAATAAGAACAATGGAAAAAGAGAATCAGATTACGATTGGCTTAGTTGATGACCATGAAGGACTTCGAATATCCCTCCAAAATTTTTTGGAACACCGTAATTTTAAAGTTGTCTTACAGGCTGCTAACGGTCAGTTGGCAATCGACAGTCTGATGATTAACGAAATACTGCCGGACATTTGTATCCTTGATATTAATATGCCTGTTATGGATGGGTATCAGACAGCAAGGGAATTGGCACAAAGGTATCCAGAGATCAAGATATTGGTCTTCAGCAGTCTTGACAACAAGAGAAGTATTGAGGAAATGCTAGGTCTTGGCGTCAGAGGTTATGTACTGAAAGGTTCTGCTCCTGAAAAACTTAAAACAGCTGTAATCAAGCTTTATGAAGGAAGCTATTATTTCAGTGAGAAAATAAGTAAAACTGCTTTAAGCTATTTAGCAGAAAACTGAAATTTACAATAATCCAGAAGTAATACTTGCAAATATAATGTGCTAACTATATATATTTTGCGACGACACTTAATTACAACTTATGAAAGATGTTAACTAATACACTGATAGACCGTACTAATAGATTTTACATTGAAATGTCCAGAAAGGTACTTTCTGAAAAAGAATATGATATACTCCAGAAACTTTTGATAGAAAAAAAGACTCTTAAGGAAGTTGGTGACAATTACGGAATCAATGCCGAGAGCGTCCGTAGACTACACGAAAGGACATTTGAAAAAGTAAAGAGTCTCGCTGAAATGCTTGCTGATATTGACTACTACAAGCTGAAATTAGAGCAGTTAAAAGATGACTTTGAATACGAAACAGGGCGAATTAAAAGAAGAAGAACTAATCCTGAAACTGACCTAAATAAATTGCTGTATGAGAGCCATTTTCCTTTTAGCAAGAGAATGTATAATATAATTGAATCTTTAGGTATTAGTACGATAGGAGAACTTGCAGATATCCCCCTTAAAGATTTTCAGTGTCTCAGGGGATTTAAAGGGAAGTGTAAAAATGAACTGATTGCATTTATTGAGTTTGAACATATTGAACATCTTTTTAAGGGCTTTTATGTTTGGAAAAAAGTACCAATTAAGTAGTTATCACGATTTATAAAAAGCTGTTCGAAACGTAAAATGGAAATAATTTATTTTACGGTAAAATTATTCTTGTTTTGAAATTCTAAGAATCGATTGAAATATTTTTTAAGTATTGTAAAGTTCAAAACTTCTAGAATCTCTGAAGTATTTTAAAATTTGACATTAATTTATCTTTTCTATTATCTGATTGTAATCAATTACAGTTACCCATTCCCCAAATTCCCTGTAAATTTCACCAACTGTAACTAAATATTCTTTTTTATTCTCAATTATAAATTTTTCCAGCTTTTTAAAACCTGATGGATTTTTATTCAATACGTTTCTCCACGTTGCTTTTCCACTCATAAACTTTATGAATGCTATTTTGTCTTCAACAACAAAATATTTAATGCGAGGATCATTTGCCGCTAAAAGACTAACATAATTACCAAAATAACCTCGACGTCTTATACCATTTGCACTTTTTTCATTCCATTTACCAAATTTGAATTCAGCGATTCTCAAATTGGTTTCCATATCAAAACGTTCTTTATGATTTCCAGCACCAAGTGACAAATATTCTACTTTCTCATCTTCATTTAGCCAAACTTCTTTTGCTATCATGATACCCGATGCATGAACTATTTCATCAATTTGTGATGAAGCTTCTTTAATTATTTTGGCTGCCAAATAAATGGTTTCGAAATTAGAAATAGAAATTGTCTTTTCTAATTTTTGTAAACCATTAAGGGTTTCTTTGACACTTTCGTTTTTAAAAATTTTAACGATGTTCATGGCTTCATTAATGTTCATAATCAGTTTTTAATTATCTTACTTCCGTACATTTTTGTTTTTTTCTATAAATTTTTTTTCTTGCTCTTCTTCAATAAAATCTTGCTCTTTCTTTTTTGAAATCACTTGTTTTAGATAGATTTCTCTATTTATTCTAATACGCTCTTTTTCTAGTATGACAGTCTTCTTATAATTATTAATAAAGAAAACTACCAATAATATAAAAGAGATTAAAGTGAAAATGTATATTATCTTTTCACAATTGAGTTTTTTAATTTTTTTCATTCTGAAGGATAATTTGGAAAAATGAAAAAGTTATTAAAATAGTTTCTTTCATTTTTTTGCTAAAGCCGAAAATTGAAAGGTTGCGAACCAGACACCATTTCAAAACACTAAAAATTTGGGCAGTATAAAAAATGATGAAACCATAAAAATATAATTTAATGAAATTTAAAACATCTTCTCAATTCTGATTTTCGCACTTATTAGTTATAAAAATGAAATATAGCTATTTAAATATTAATTTTTTACTTTATAACTTTACAAAAAAATAAAAATAATAAAATGACTAAAACTATAAAACTCCGAGTGAAAAAGGAAATAGACAGAAATAGTGAGTTTAAAGTATTAAAATTAAAAGGTAGTTTAATTACTAAAGGATTTACCGAAATTATTCACATTGAGGATGAAAATGAAAATTTTTATCTTAACTCTTTTTCCACTTCTGCTGAAAACAAAAAAGAAGCAGACGATTTTATTTTAGATTACATATCGGTAAATAATTTAAGTGAGACTATTACTTTGATTAGCACTATAAATAATAACTTCTGATGGCAAAACTTTAAATCAAAAAAATGGAGTGTTAATATTTTCTACGATATTAATATAAAACTGGGGTAAAAAAAACTAATCAAACAAATTAAAACAATTAAAAAAGTTGCGTAGATAGTAAACATAGTACGTTTATAGCTACGATTAATTTTAGCTAATTTTAAATTTAATTTGGCTTGTTCCTGGTCGATTATATCTTGATATCTATCATTCATATTTCAAATATATTAAACTTTCCAAAAATATTATTACGGATTTCCGTAACACACGTTTTATTTATAATAAATTGATTGTATTGTAATTCCTCCATTTTCCCAGTCATTTAAGAAGTTAAGTCTGAATTCCTTGGGTGGAAATAAAAAGATTATTCTCGTGCGACCCACTTCCAGTAAAATCTTCTCATGCTTTTAGTGTTGTAAGTTCAACAGGTGAACCAAATTGTAATGGCGGTCTAGCACATCATCCGGTTGCATTGAACACTCCGTTCTTCCAGTAGTTTCTTGGTTTTCTATCTACAGATTTTTAATAATTCACAGGATATTCCCCTTAAAAGTTATAAATTTAAATTTCCTTTTCGCCATTCACTCAATGTAGTTTCTGCAGTAAGTGAATGTATTCCTGATGTTTTTTCAATACTTTCCAATACTTTTATGGCGTCTTTTTCATTATACGACAATAAGTAACTAGCGGACCATAAGCGAACACCAATTGATTCATGCAACAAAAAATTTTCTAATTTGTTGATTGCATTTTCATCTTTTAAAAAATTTGCAGCTAATACAATTTTAGCATAAAATTTATTTCCTGTTTTATAATCTCCTGTCTCTATTGCTTCCGATTGTTTAATGGAAACTTCTTCAAAAATTGATAGTGCCTTTTCTACGTTTTCTATTTTCATTACTGTTCTAATATTTTCACTAATACATTAAGAACCTTACCTAGTTTTTACTTACAAAAATAAATTTATGGTCTTTATGTTGGCGCCAGAAATGGGACAATACCCATCCGATATTCCTAGTGATAGCATAACGTGGATACACTATATCACGTTTTACTATTCAAATAAATTCATTTTAAGTAAACTATCTATATAATCATTGCTTGTCTTACTTAACATATCAAAATAATAAAATGCGTGTCTTTTTAAGTCCTCCCCAAATTTTTCTGAATTATATAATCTAATCATCCCATTTCCTATAAATTCTTTATCTGTTCCTCGATCAATGACCCATTCCATAGGCGAAACTCGATTAACTGTTTTTATAGCAAAGTAACCTCCAAAATTATACGCTGGTTGATGAAAGTAAGGATGTCCAAATATGCCCAAATTACTTTTTCCTTTTAATTTAAATTTTTCGTTAAGTTTAAATACAATCAAATTAAAAGAGGGTGTCTCCCAATCACCATGCTTCATTTCTTTAATCGTTTTGCTATAATTAACCTCAAAACCTATGAAATAGTCTTTTTGAAAATGCTTGTATCTTATTTGAGTTTTTCCATTCTGTAATATCTTCTCGAAACTTTCGAATTTTGTTTCCAACAAATGATTATAATAATTTATCCAACCTTCTATATTGTAGAATGGATCATTTAAGCATACTTTATAAACATCTTCTTCTTTTACGATTTTATCCTCAAAACAATTAAAATTAGAAATTTCTTTATACAAATTGTTCTCTTCAAACGACCAGAACCTTTCTTTTGATGAATTCTCAATTTCAATTTCGGCCTCCATTAATTTTTCCAGTATTTCAGGCTCTCCATTTGTACCGTCGGTTGGAGTGTAATTATAAGAGAGATTGTTATCATCATAAAAAATATCTAAATAATCTAATCGCTTTAATATATCGTCATTAATATTATTCATATTAATCGGACTTAGAAGAAATGAATATAACGCTCTCTCCAAATAAGTACTTTTGTATTTTTCGATTAGCTTTAAAGTGTCTTCTTTTAAAATATCTATATTGTAATTCATTTTTTTATATCATTCATTCTTTGGGGGAACTTCGGTATTTCTATTCCGATTTAACTATTTTTAAGTATAAATCAGCAACCTTTTTCATCGTAAATTATAAATTTATTTGCATTTTGTTTTCTCAAAAATAGTTTTTAATTGATCCATGACAGATCCGGATTTAAAATCTTCTTTCGAAATTGCATCAATAAGTTTTGGACAATCTGCAAAAGCTTCTCTTGACATTTTTCTAATAAGTGAATCTGTTCCTATTGCGAAACCATTTGATCCTGTTGTAGCATAACCAAATACTAATTCTTCACTATTTTTTTTACCAAAATAATAAGCTGTATTCGCAAAAGTAACTACAGTACTAGTACCTGCTGCATTTCGACGATTACTGCCATCCGAGCCAATCGCACCTATTTTTACATTTTTATCATAAACGATGTAAAACCAAAGTTTTTTCTTGGATCTCGAAAATTTGCCTGTTAGTATATTAGCTGTTGTGGCGTATAGTCGTTCCGCAATATATTTTTTGCTTTCAGAATCTGCATATTCGATTTTTTTGATGTTGACACTTTCAATTTTTTCTTTTTTGGTTTCTTCATCCGTTTTGAAATAGACTTTAGAATCATCACTTTCTACCATTTCAGCAAGTCCTATCTTGGTTGATCCGTCTTCCATGTATAAAACAGCTTTAATGAATTTAGCATGTCCGGTTGTTGCGAATAAAAGTATAGTTATGAGTAATATTGTTTTTTTCATAATTAATTATTTAAAGAATGATTTAGTTTTATAGAGGTATATCCCCAACTTTAATTGTAAAATGCTTATCATCAGATTCTACTAAAGAAACATGAGTTTTGAAATTTCTTTTTGTGATGTTTATTATAGATTCGTGAAAATATTTTATATTAATATTAATCCCATAATATTGAAGTAAGATATATCCTCTTCTATTTACTAAACTATCATTATAAAAATTTAAATATCTAGAATATTCTTTTATATAGTCTTCGGATTTTATTTTTTTACAAGTTCCTGATAGTGCAAAATTAAAAATGTATTTTCCATCCTTAAAACGCATTTGATAAGCACCACAATCTTCTGAAATATGATTTTCTGTTAATATATAAGGGTCAGGTTTTCCAATTTCTTCATCTTTATTTTTACATGATAGGAATAAAAAAAGAAATGAAATAACAACCACATGAATTCTTTGAAGAAAAACTTTCCGGAATGTTTCTTTTGTACGCAATATCATTTAAGACTTTTTTAAATATTAGTTAATCCGATACAAACTCGGATCTATTAGATACTTCTTTATTTTGTTGATTAATAATCAGGGATATAATTGTTGTTTCTAAAATGTTAGTATTACATCCTGAAAAACCTTATTCTTTAAAGAGATACTTATACTGTAGACAATCTTTCTTTAAATATCTTTCTTTATTTGCCTCAAAGTTGGTATAACAATATTTATCACATTTAAAGTCAAACTTAGCGATACCAATTAATTGGTTATTTTTATAAAAAAGTAAAACATCTTGGTAACAATTTAAACATTTATAATTTGGATAATATCTCCCAGGGTTTTGATCTGTAAAAAAGGCATCTATCTTGTCAGAAAAATTATTGTTAATTTCACTTTTTATAAATCCAAATTGAGATAGGTCTTTATAATGAGTTTTAGTTTTTTTTTCTACAAAGTCAGAATAATAAATCTCAAATTTTTCACTATTATCGGGTGGTCCAGGCAACATATAAAAATTACTATGATAGTATACTACTTTATCATAAAACGAATTATTATTCTTTGAACATCCCAAAAAAATAACGTTCAATAATATATAAAGAATCTTGCTTCTGCAGAATAGTTTATTTTTCATTATTTAGATTTCGCTCTACTCTAAGCATATTAACCGTTTTTGGACAAATAGTAAGTATATATCATGAATATAATATGTAATCAATTTTTATCCTGGTAATTTTAAGTTTTGAATTTTTAATCCTTCTCTTTCATCCAAAGAATCAAAGTCTTCCATTTTTTTACAATTGTTTAAATAAATTAATTCTAACTTCTTATTGCAATTTAGAGCTATTACGGATTTCAGATTCCTTCCATAATTAATTTTAATAATTTTAAGGTTTTGCAGCTTTTCTATTCCATCCAAACTTTCAATATTCGTTAAGTTAAGTTCTAAATATTCAATACTCTTTAGTTCTCCTAATAAATCATTTAAAGATTTGCTTTTTGAATTATAATACCAAACAATTAATGATTTTAAACTAGAACTACTATTTACTAGCTTTATTTTTTCATTCCATTTTAGAATAGAAACAGCTTCTAAATTAATAAATTTTAAAAAATCTATATTCCCTTTCGACGTACCATTTATATACAATTCTTTAACTAAATACAGATTAGAAAAATAGACCGCATCAAGTTTTGCATCCATAAAAGACACATTATAAAAATTTAAATGCGCAATTTTATGATTAAAAACAGATATATCTTCTTTTAATGTTCCATCATAGGATATTGTCTCATAAAAAACTTCTAAATGTTTATTAGGATCATATAATTCTGCTAAATAATCGTTAAAACCCTTTGGATCATCTTTCTGTAAATGTATTTCTAAATCACTTTTTTTTCTACTATTTTGTTCTAATTCGTGCTCAATAAATTGATCAGACGTTACTTTTATATAAGTATCTCCCTTAAACCAACATTTGTATATATTAAAATTCATTTTTTTCAAATTATATAATAAATGACAATCAATTTTATGCCTTTATCTTACCAGCAAGATGTTGGCGTCAGCACGGGGACCAATACCCATCCGGTACTTTTCGTGATAGTATCACGTGGATATACTATAGCAGGTTTTTATTATTCAAATAAATTCATTTTAAGTAAACTACTTATATAATCATTGCTTGTTTTGCTTAACATGTCAAAATAATAAAATGCGTGTCTTTTTAAGTCCTCCCCAAATTTTTCTGAGTTATATAATATTGTTGAGATCTCCTGTCATTTCAGGCTTTTTTATGAACTTTTTAAAGAACGAGGAGTTGTATCTATATCTTCTTCAATTTCAACCCCATCATTATCAAATAATTTTATAATTCTTCTAATTTCAAAACGCAGCATAATTTCAAATGAGTCCCATTCCACAAGTGAAATTGCACTATATCTATCACAATAATGGACCTTATTTGTTGATGTATCAATATATAACCTTGAACCATCCCAATTATAACTTCCTATGAAGAAAAAACTTTCTTGAGAGTTATTTGGTCTTTCATAGACATTTGATGTCTTTAAATCGAAAGGTTGACGACTATCTTCTATTGATCTACCTAACTTTTTTCTTATACCAAAAAGTGACAAAGTTGAAACAAACACATTTAAACCATTACTATAATTTAATAAAAAAAACTTGTACACATCTGGTATTTTAATTTTAAATTCTTCTTCAAACTTTACGATATCTTCTAAATTTAACACTGGATATATTTCATTTAACCATGCCAACTCAGCTATATGTGGCGTTCTACCTATTAGTAATGTCCCATTTTCAGATGTTTCTAGTCCTAAATTTTTAAACTTTAAAAGCTCTTTTTTTATTTCTTCAAAATAATTCATACTTACTCTATTTTTCTACTAACTAAATCTCCGGTAGTTTTTTCCTTATATTTACCGTTATTTATATGAAATATTACCATCTGCTCCCTCAGAAAAATAATATGTTCCAGCTTTTGTTTGACTTAATCTAAATTTGTTAAGCACTATATCTGTATCAACATTTTCTTTTGACTGTTGGTGTTATTCCTTTTTCTGCATATTTATCCATTACGGTTGACCACTGTTTCAAATGTTCCGCTGAATTCTTTCCTCTATGTATTATAGGTTCTAACCACTTTAATTTGCTGGATTATGAACATCAATACCTGCCTTTGCAAAAAATTCTGCAAACTTTTTTGCCTTAGGAAAAATATGATGTGCGTCTTGTCCATTTCCTGGCATTTTAGTAAATACTTGCAAATTATGTCTATAAGCACAAGCTGAAAATTTCGATCCGTTTAACTATATGGAGTAGTCTCTATATCTTCGTCTAACTCTACACCGTTATTATCAAACAATAAATACAAACGTTTAAGCTCAGATAAAATCATTCCTTCTAGAGATTCCCACTGAATTTTTGATGTTGCATCCCATCTTTCGCAACAATGTATAAAACCTGTTTCTTTGTCAATATAAAGATGTGAACCATCCCAGTTATATCCTCCTATAAAAAAGAAATTGTCGTTGGAATTATCTGGTCGTTCATAAAGGTTAGGAGTTATAATTGAATAAGGTTGTCTTATTTTTCCGCCCTCTAATCTATTTATTTGTCTTCTTAGTCCATACAAACTAAAAGTTGATGATAAAATATTTAGACCGTTACTAAAATTCATTAAAAACTCACTATACACATCTGGTATTAACATTTTTAATTCTTTTTCTAAAGAAATTAATTCATCTTTTGACAAAACAGGATAAATAATATTTAACCATCCTTCGGGACCATTATGAGGTGCTTTACCAATTAAAATTGCCCCATCTTTGGAGTTCTCAATCCCTAAATTTTTAAACTTTAATAGTTCACTTTTTATTTCTTCAAAATAATTCATACTTACTCTACTTTTCTACTAACTAAATCTCCGGTAGTTTTTTCCTTATATTTACCGTTATTATGCTTTATATAATGCTCTGAATGAGTTAAAAACTCAATATTGTTGGGATCTCCTGCCATGTTAGGATGATCCTTCACATTATTTATATGGTGACCTTTATATCCCTTGACTTTACCAGTTTCTTTTAATTCTTTTAATTCCTTTCTTGTCCAATTTCTTGTGCCTTCAGCACCACTTTCAATTAATGCTTTTTCTTGTTTCCATGCATCCCTAACCGCTTTACTTCTTGCGGCATTCAGTCTTTTTACCTCGTTAGCTACTTTAACTGATGCTCTCTCTACCTTACTAACTTCCTTAATAACTTTAATCGTATTTTTAGCATCTTTCAGTTCAGACATAAGTAATACTGACAAGAATCTATCATTGCCGGATAATTTATTTCCTGCAAAATCATAGCCAATAATTGCTTCGATTAAACCTTTAGCATCTCCTACAACAGGAACGAAATCTATTGACATCGAAGCTTGAGTGCCACTTATTCTCTCCGTTGGAGGGGTCATAAAATAACACTGTTTTCCGTTAGGATCAATCAGCGAAATAGGATTCTGATAACAATAGCCATATCCATTTAAATTTTTGCCATTATAAATTCCTCCATTATGATCACCATCAAAATAAAATTCTTCTTCAAATACAGGATTGTATGTTGCAAGTGGATCCAAACTCAACCAAAGCGAAGTTTTCATATCTAAATATCTAGCCCCGTAATAACTCAGATTCGTCTCCCTGTCCAACTCCTTCCCATTAAACAAATACGGTGAAGAAAAACTAGAACTATGTTCTTCAAACAAAATTTCTCCAAATGCCACGTACTCGATATGCTGGCTTATGCTTCCGTTTTTAGTTGTAATATACGAAGTACTTCCCAAATGATCAGGATGAAAATAAAAAATATCGTTTTCGGGCAACCCAATTCCTGTGAAACCTTCACCTGACTTAACGGTTGTAGGTTCTACAGGAGGACCAAATTGTACCGGTGGTCCCGGAACATCGCCTGGTGCATTAAAAATTGGGTTCCGAGGCCAGCCTTCCGGTGGTTCCTGGTTTTCTTCAACTGGTTTGACTACTTCGCTTGGATATGGGTCTCCTGTAAATTCTGGTGTTGCATAGATACCCTGCTGCGTTGGTGGTCCTGGTGGGACACCCAATGTTTTAACATAATTATCCAATGCTTTTTGCTGTTCAGCGGTAAGCTTACCGTAATTTACTCCTCCGGCAGTCAATTTCAATGGCTGTGCAAATGATCCGTTTCCTAGCTTGCTTACAATTCGTCCTGCCCCTTCAAAATAATGCTTGGTGAATTTTCCTTTGCTTATTATAAAATATGGACTCACATATCCTGTATAATCATCAGTATGTACTATCGTTGCTGCAGTCGCCCCATTAATGGCTACATTTTGAGAGTCGCCTGAACTTTTAATTACGCGTTCACCTCCTGCATCATAGGTAAATTGATGGATTCTTCCGTTGTCGTTAATACCTGACAAACGGTTTTCTTCATCCCATGTCATTTTTCTGAAACTCTTTTCTTCAGTATAACTGGTTGGGTTTCCGTTTCCGTCGTATACGTATTCTCTTGGCTCGGTTTTCCCACTTTCGACAATTTTATTTGGCGCATTTGGATGCAGTTCGTTATCATAATTATAATCCAATACATAGCCTTTCTGCTCATTGTTTACGGTGTGAACTAGATCTTTCTTAGTAATATTATGCATTTTGTTATAGCTCATATTGAGCTCATAACTTGCTTTGGTAAACTCGCCATGATAGGTTGCTTTTGCAGATTTTAACCTGTAAAAATCATCGTATTGGTATTCATGCGAAGCAGTTCCGCCTAACGTATTGTTAACAACTGGTGCGGTGTTTTTGATGTTTAGTACATTACCTACCAAATCATAACCATACGCATTATTCATTACTTGTCTGGTACCGCTTTTTACCTGCAGCTGCTGCAACCTGCGCATTACATCATCATATGTGTAATTGGTTTCGGTATCGTTACCGTATTTTAAATACTTGCGCTGCTCAAATTCATCGTATGATAATTGTTTGATATAATCATAAATATGGCTTTCTTTTTTACCGTGCATGCTTTGCAGGTTTCCTGCGCGGTTATAGGTATACTCAACAACCTCACCATCAGGATAGGTCATTTTCTGGATACGGTTCCAGGTGTCGTATTTGAATTCCGAAATATAGGTCTGTATGTCTGTAGGGGTAATGCGAAGGGTGCGAATTTCTTTTTCAATCTCGCCTAATTTTCCATAGAAAAATTCCTGTCCGCCACTGGCATCCTGTACAAACCACAATCTACCCCGGCGCGATGCTGTTCCATCGGACTTACCATAATTGTATTGTACATTATTTTGTGGATTCTTCGGATACTTTATGCTTTCTAATCGATTATAGTTGTATTCGTATTGGATCGCACCATCGTTTGGTACCGTATTTTTAATGTCCTGCGTAATTCGACTGGTTAAGTTACCTGCCAAATCATATTGTATAGTTGTTGTTCCAGCATCAGGATGTGTAAATTCGGTACGTCGACCTAGCCAATCATAACTGCTTTTAGTTATATGATCCATTGCATCAGTCACTTTTATGGTCTCGCCCAATGCATTGGTCTCAAACTTGGTCAGCAAATCATTTTGCTTACTGGCTAAGTTCTGACCAGTTGCATCTGTATAAATTTCACTTGTTTTATTTAGTGCATCAGTTTGTGTGGTATGCAAAGTCTGTACGCCATCATAATTTTCTAAAGTAAAAGCAATTGTATTAGTGCTTCCGTCAGGCAGCGTTACTTTTACGGCACGACCCACTTCATCATACTCTGTTTTAGTTGGGGTTACGGTTGATACTGTTGTGCTAAACTTGTTATCGACTGTTGTTGTGGTCGTTGGGTAATAACTGGTTGTTGGCCTTCCCAATCCGTCATAAATAATTTTCCCTGATACAATTTGTGCTTCCTTATCGGGACTTCCCGCCTGAGTAAATAAACTGGCTGTTTTTTTGACCTGTAAGACTCTTCCTAACCCATCGGTATAGGTAAAAGTCTCAATGTCTTTATCCAATTCCGGATCGTAATTTTTGGTTTTGGCATACGGTACTTTGGCTTCCGGGAAATATTCGTAAGCAATAGTATAGGCTTGTCCTGACACAATCTCGTAAGGTGCTTTTATCGTTGCAGGGCGTCCTTTAGCATCCAAAGTATAAATAGTGCTTTGATCATTGCGGTCTGTGGTTGTGAGTACCGACTCAAAACGATAATCGTATTCCATTTTATTCTGGTACCCAAAAGCATCTTTTATCTCGGTCAGGAACTGATGATTGTCTGCATCATAAACATACTCCAAAGTCAGGCGCTGTTTTTTATGATTCTCAGGACCTGTTATTTTTTGCAGGTTGCCGTAAGTATCATATTCTATATCAGTAATGGCAATTTTATCCGCAGCAGCGTAATTTTTTATTTGGGTAACTTCGGCTGTCTTGGTGTTGATTGTTGTAGCCCTTTTGCGGCGAAGTCCTTCAGTTGTAGATAATTCTAATTGTTTCGGAATCCCGCCATAATAAGGAGTTGTACTTTCGTAATAGCTTATTTTCGCGGTTACTTTGTCATCAGCAGTTCCATTACCTAAATCGATGTACTGTATAATATTTCCGTTGGCGTCATATTTGTTATAGGTATTGGTTTCCAAATACTCACTACCACCTTCATACATTTTTTGATTGGCGTGTACCAGCCCTATAAAAATACGTTTGTCATCGCACGAAGGTAAATTCAGGTCTGATACCGGAACACTTGCCTGCGTTGCTACATCAACAAAACTATATTCGTTTTCAGACTCCTGACGCATTTTGTTGTTTTTATCCAGTATATAACTATACTTTAACAGATTTTTTCGGAAATAATCCTGATTATAAAACTCCTGCACAGTTGTTGAGAAAACCAAATCATCTGCAGCATCAATTTGTTCCTGAATTACTTTTCCGAATCCATAAAACTCCCTTTCACGGCGATCCTGATACCCGTCTTCGTATCTGAATTTTGCTTTCGAATGATCAATTCCGTCACCTACATGTCCGTCAAAAACATCGATAGACTGCAAGACCCATTTAGCTGAAGGGTTTTCGTAACTTGGTTTCAGTAGCTCATAATCTACAACATAACTGTTTCCTGCTGCATTGGTTACACCTTTTAGTTTATTGGTTCGTTTGATGTTCGAGAGACGAACAACCAAATGATCTTCATCATCAGAAAGCACATAATCCCAATTTCCGTCTCCATCCATGTCATTAAAAGTAGCTTCGGTACGATTGGTACTAAATCCTGTTGAGCCTCCAAGACTAGGGGTAATCCTAATTAGGAAAATAGGAATATCATAACTAAAACCTACATTCATACCATAATTGGTACTGTTGTTTTCGTTCATCCTTGAGAATTTAGGATAAGCAATAGGAGTCATAAAACTATCTCCCATATTGAGTGCCACCATCATCTTCCCACTGGTATACTCCACTTTATCAACCAGTCCGTCTGAGTTAACATCCAACATTAAAGTATTGGAATTATCTGTTCCTTTCCCATAATTGAATCCACCGGTAAAAGATCCTCCTTTATAAGACATGCCACTTGAAGGACTAATTGCCCAGCTTTCTGAAGCTCCAGTTGCAAGCCCTTCAAAATTCCATTTTTCTTCCGGTAAAAATCCGTAACCTGAGTTTAAAGCTACTTCACCTGTTTTCTTGATTCTGTCAGCAAGCCCGTCTCCATTGATATCAATATGCATGTACTGCGATTCATCTTCGTTCTTTCCTAAATTACCAGATAGTGACATGGTTGCAGAGATACCTGTTGCCTCTTTTTCTGACACAATTTCATTTGTAATGCAGCCGTTACTATCTGTAATAGGTATACTTTTTTGAACGGTTTTGGTAAAGGCATGAGAATAACTTCCATCAGAACTAATTCCGTCTGATTTACTCTCTCCATGGCTGTAATTATAAATTTCAGTTGTTTTACTGCTGATACCTCCTGTTGGAGAAGTAAACTGCACTTCTTTTCCACGCACATAATCCGGAAAACGGTCACCGTTAAAATCTGCCATGGTTTGGGTAACGTAACTTTTTCCTTCTCCTTTACTTCCTCCTGGTCCAAGCGGCCCCACTTTTAGTCCGGCTGAATAACTGGTGCTTTCGTTTTCACTTAAGATGTTCAGTGCCATAGTACCACCGCCATCGAGACTTGGGAGACTTGCATCAAAATAAGACACAATATCATCTTCGCCAAGACGGGAAGTTCCCATAAATCGACTGTCTATAAAAGTAGTTTCTTCCAGACCAATCATATTCTTTTTACTATAGGTACTCTGCATGCTTACAAAGTAAACTTTCGCAATATCATAGCCTTGCTGTTCTGTTTCTGATTGGTTGTCCGGATCTAAGTTGGGTTCTGCGTTGTATGTATCGGATGTTTTTAATTGAGAAACCGCTACTAGATCAGAAGCAAAAGTCCCTGTATTATTGATTACAAATCCTCCCCATTCTCTATGTCCTAATCCCAGCTGCAATTCTTCTGTATAAAAATTAGAATAAACAGCATATTTGTTGGTATCTGCTGTCCATAAACCCGGGGTATCATTTTTTACAGTTAAATAAATCGGCATTTGAAAAAGAGCCACACACTGCTGTGTTACCTCATTACTTTCTAAAGCAGGAATACTGATTTCTAAATCAATAGGCTGGTCTTGTATTACTGCAGTAAATAAAGTTGCCGGCTCTATAACACTTAAATCTTCTGTCAAAACAGCATTAACCATTTTGTAGCGTTTTCGGGCTACTAATTGATTGTTTTGTTTTGCAGTAATGATAACAGCACCGTTTAATTTAAATCTGAGATTATTAAATCCCGCCGGAAGCAGATTAAGATCGGTAAGGGCTAAATTAAGGGCTAAAACTCCGTCAATAGCAGAAGATTTCTTTTCTATAAGATAATCTCCTTTTCGTTTTTTATAACGCTGTAAAAACACATCTATTTTTTTATTCTCTGATGATGCAGGTGCTACTGCAGGCATGTTTATCGAAGGATTAAAAGAAATCGTGTTCCAGTTAATATTGGTCTGGCTCTCTAAAACAAAACGAATCTGCGACGTAGTACTGTTATTTACAACTCCAATACTGCTTAGGTCAAAAGAAGCGGCTTCATTTGCATTAAACTGTTTCTGATAAAGCACGGTTTCAACTGCTCCTGCATCCAGATCTTTTCTGAAAATCTTAAGGGTAATATGATCTGATGTAATGGGTTTTACAAAATTCCCAGCAAATGTGATGCTGCCGTTAGAAACCAATAAACCAGAATTTGTACTGCTTAAAAAGTCTTTTTCAGCATCATAATTTTTCAGTGAATATAAGTTGGCATCTACGGCATTATCCGGTATCGGAACCAGACTTCCTGTATTATCATTTATGGTTATATAAGCTATTTTCGGACTCCAGAGAACCTGGTCAAAACTTCCATCCATAAGGGAACTTACCCTGAAAAATAGTTTTTCCCCTTTTGTTACCGTTATTAAATCTTCTTTTGATTTACTGATATAATCATCTGCGGCGATGGCCTGTTTCCATACCAAACCATTTCCTTTCTGGAAAAACAACTGCACACCATCAGCTTTATCTTTTCCGTCATTGGTCAGATATTCTGCTCTTTCTTTTGATAAATCTTTTTGTAATTCATAAGTATGCGATACCTGAATCTGCCCGGTTACAGGCACTTCCCACATACGCACCACGTCATGCAGCGGGTTTTTTACCTGCATTTCTTCAAAAGTCATTGCGGGGGTCGGAAAACTTAAAGTAAGTTTCCCATCACCTGAAACCGGTGAAGGCGTTTCTGCACTTCCTGGCTTAAAAGTAGGTACCCCACTAACTAATCGGTTGTAATATACCTGTCCGTTATTGGCAAAATCTACCAATCCATCCCCATTAAAGTCCATGAAATAACTTTTGGTGTTGCTCTTCGAATATTGTTTATCAAAACCAACATTGGCGCTGACTTTTGAGTATCCTATCGTTAAATCTACTCCCCAGTTGAAAGTCTTGCTGGATGAATTTCCTATAGTATTTAATGATATTTCCTGAATCTCTCCAAACGAATTTGAACCCTGATTAGAAAGGTTTTTTCTGTAATAAACATTATCTCCTTTCCTAAAGACTTTATCTGGTAGCTGATCGCCATCTAAATCTTCTAAAGTAACAATAGTTTCAGATGACCCCCAGCTGTTTCCACCATGGGCACCTACCGTATTTTGCTTGAAATTTCCGGAATCAGTTGACAATCCAACTCCAATCCTGTAATTAATTCCCCCAGATTTACCGTTAGAACTATTACCCAGTGTATGCTTACCCGAAAGATCTATATTCGGTAAAATATTATTCTTTAAATGGTCATCCGGCACAGTCCAATTTTGTTCAGGTCCAAACGGATTATATTTTCCGGAAGCATCACGAACATCATCAAAATAATCCATTGTATTGGTATAGAATAATTTGGATTCTGAGTCATATTCTGAAACCGACTTCAATAAGGTTTTCTTAAAGGCACCTTCTTTGTAATTCAGTTCGTAACTGCGCACCATATCATCTTTGTAGCGAACCTCGATTTTTCGTAATAACTGATTGTTCAATTGTCTGAAACCTAATCGGGCAGAAACCTGAACATCAGGACGGTTTGCTTCACCTAAATCACTATTTTTTACAAAAGTAACATTGTAGTTTCCTTTTTGAGAACCAAAACCGGTGTAATAGACTTTTTTAAGATAGAGTTCCCCGTCTTTCTTATCGTATTCATATTCGACGGTATTTCCTTTTAAATCGACCTGAAGACATAACGCCCAATGTCCGATATTTCCAGATCCATCCTGTAAAATTCCATTCGATGCAAGACCTGAAGCAGTTCCTCCGTAATAACTGGCAACACCGCTTTTATCCCTTACGACCCAATAATAATTTTTAGGAGATGATCCTTTACGGATAATCTGCTGAAAAGCACCTTCGCGTCTTGGGTAAAATTGTTTATCAGTGGTTCTCGAAGTCCAAGCCGCTCTGTGCGAATTCGGAATAAGCTGTTCGCCTGAAATAGAATAAGTTTCAGTTTCATTTGCTGCATCATAACGAGGCGCTCCCCAACGGGTATCAATACTTACTGCAGGAGCCGAAATATCCCAGCCCATACCAGCCCAGCTGTGCCCGCCATCGCTGTCATATTGTAAATTCAGTGAAGGTTGCATGCCGCCTCTTCCGGCAGGTATTACGATTGAAAATCCGGTGCTGGCTGTTCCTCTTACGTTTGCCGAAGGTGGTGCAATAGACTGAATTCCAACCAAAGGACTTGCGGCTTTTAGATCTTTTATACTTGTTGGCGTATAACCGGAAGTTTCAGGAGATTCCGGCATCTTAATAATCCCGGCAATAAAATCAGTAAAGTGAGTCGTTTTCGCTTTAATGATTCCTTGTTTGATGTCCAATGAATCTTTGGTTACTTCCTGCCATAATCTTTTATTTTCATCAAAATAAAATACATTGATATCTTTTTCGGTGTAGCCTTCGGGAATTGTTTTTTTGTCGTATGGTAATGATAATGTTACTGCTTTCTCGAAAATAGTTCCGTGCGGCAATAATCGGAAACCTGCATTTTTTCCGGTAACATTAACCATTGCTGAATTAAGCGGTGCAATGTCTATTTTTCGGAGTCCACTTACTGTAACTGAGATATTACTTTTTAAGGCTCCAGCCGGAAAAACGGCTTGAAAATCTTTGTATGCTAATTTGTTTTCAGTCTCAAAATTAATGGTTTTGAAAATTCTTTCTTTTGCATTTTCTATCGGTCTGAAAGTGTCTACTTGTGTAAAATGCTTTAAATCTAATTTTTCATTAGTGATCAATCCAGTTGAAGTTTCTTTAGTCACAACAATAGAATTTCCGGTCTCTTTGGCATCTAAAACCAATTCAAATTCAGGCTGGCTTACATCAATAGCAATTCCGCAGATACTCAATTTTTTTATCTGAGAAGGAAAATTAGTTCCTTTGATATATAGTTTATTTGCTGATTTCAATAATGTAAAATCAGTCGAAGCAAGTGACGATTTATAAACAATACGAACATTTTTAATTTTATAGGAATTTGAATTTCCTTCTAGAGCGGTAAACAACAAGACGTTATCACCAGCTCTCAAAGACTTTTCAGAAAGCAGTTCTGATTGTTTTGTCCAGTTTTTATTTTGGGATAAAAACTGCCCTCCAATACTTGGCTGATTGTTTAAACTTCTTGAAATCGAAGCCGCCTGATCGTATCCGTATAATTCGTATTCTAAATAAGCGCTTTCTCCATTTTCAGGTAAAGCATCTACTTTAAGATGAAAAACGTTATCATAAGCATCATCCACATCTGAAGCATCGGCAACGCCAATGATTCCCTCCGGAATATCAGCGCTAAATGACTTTGTGTTTTTAGTTTCGTTTTTAACAATACTAATCAAATCTGTTTCTGCAACATCTGATTCTTTTTCAGAAGTACTTTCAGTGAATAAAGAAGCTATTTTGTACGGTCCAAAATTTGCGGCGAACAAAAATGTACCTATTAAAAACACCAGTATTATAATTTTATTTTTCATAAAGCAGGTTAATCGATATGGGGAAATCGTTTATGTTTAAATTATTTCACAATAACTTTAAAAGTTTTTGTACCAAATTCTGAACTAACAGACACCAGATACATTCCCGATGAACTATTGATCGTATCATCATATAAATAAGTTTCTATTTGCGTCAGCTGTTTTTGTTTTACAAGCGCACCTGTAGGAGAATATACTGTTATGGTTGCATTAGTCTTGTGTGGAAATTGCATAGCTACAGAAAAATGACCGTCTGTAGTTGGATTAGGATATAAAATAATTACACTCGAATCGGTAATTTCTTTTCCATCCGTAGCGATGGCAATCTTGGTAGCAGTTTTACATTCCTGACCATTTACCAATCGTAGTTCGTAATTACCCGGCTGATCGACTAGAATTTTAGGGTTATTGTCTATAAAATCGCCTTCATAAAACCATTGATATTCATAATTTCCTACTGGCAAACCTGCACTTGCATCAAGTGTTATGGCATTTCCCCCCGTCAATAAATAATCTGATTTTAAATTTGGAAATGTCCCTTGTTTATCAGCCACAAAAACGGTTTCGGAATATAGATTTCCTTTTGCGTCGCGGACGATATAATCATAAGTTCCGGAGGAAAGCTGTAATCCTGTAGTACTTTTTGCAGCCTGATTCCATTGTTTTACAACCACATCGCTTCCGTCTTTTTTAACGGTAACGGTAAAAGGAGCTTCGCCACCTTCAATACTATAATTTAACTGCCCGGACCCTGATACGCCACAAGTGGCTTCCGTTATCCAGACTCTGCTGAACATTTCAGGTGCAACTTTTAGTGTAAATTTGGTTTTACCTGATTTTTGTTTGTCCCAGTTAAAATCGTTTAGAACTAATTTTTCTGTACTTGACGTGCTTGCCAAACGAATATATTCCGAATCTTTTTCATCGTAAGTTCCTTTTCCTGAATAATCAAGTAACAACCAGTAATAGGTATCTTTTGGTAAAGTGCCTTTTATAAAAGCAGGGTTAAAAGCCCAGTCAAGACTAAGATCTGCTGGATTTGTAAAATCCAATTGCCATTGTCTTGCAATACCGATTGGTTCTCCCTGTTCCTGTTTTTTGACTAAGAGATTTTTTCCGTTATCACTCCAAAAAGCAAAGTAGTTATTGGGTATTGTACCCGATTTACTTTTAAGTTCTATTGTCAAAAGCCCTTCTTCGATCATGTTGCTGCTCTTTAGCTGCAGCAAACCGCTTGCATCGTCTCTTCCAACTCCGGTTATAGATGAATCAAAATTCTTATGATGGTCGATATCCCATATAGTTTCTCCCTGACTGTTGAGGTAGTTTTTACTCTCAAATTGTGAGAGCGAAATACCATATTTAATTCCGAGGTAACTGGCTACTTTTTGGGTTTCTTTACCAGATAATACCCTGTTGTACACCAGAATTTCGCTAATGTTTCCTTTAAACTCTTCGGGTGGTAATTTCTCATGTTTAGACTTTTGCCCAATCGTTAATGACGATAACTTTGCAACACTATCCGTTACATTCTGTTGAAAAAAATGAATGTTAGCTTTATGAGGTTTTATTTTTTCCTGATAGGATTGATAGGAGTACTTTTTTAGATCCACCAAACGCTTATTGGTCGCAACTGAAAGTGTTTTTTGAGGATCGTTTATCGTCCATAAAAATTGCTCTTTCAAACTGTCTTTTACTTTGTAAACCATAAATAAGGTCTGACGTCTTTTACTTTCTATGCCCAAAGGCAGAATCAGGGAATCCTGAGCCGTATCAAATACAATACTTGGGTTAAAATTAAAAGCAGCTCCAGACTGTTTTTTTTGGGATATTTTCCCTTCCTTTTTAGTAAGGCTTTCCCAGTAATAGGCATCTGCGTTGTTTCGGGTTTTAATCCAAAAAGATGGGTCTTCGACTGCTCCGGGCACTACCTTTTGCTGTGAAAAAACCAGGTTACTTGCCGATAAACTTATAAAAACCAATGATGAAAAAATCTTTCTATACATAATTCTCTATGTTTTAAAATGAAATCGACTCCTAGAAATTGGCCAGATCATCAAAGTCAAATGAGTAACCAATAATTAATGAAATACTATTGATTTTGTTTTTATTTTCGCTGTAACGATGCCCGTTTTCTTCCGTTGTTAAAGCATCTGTAAGACCTAAAGTATAGCGGGCTCCTACAGAAAGATTCGAATTAAATTCATAACCCAAAGAGAATATTCCAGAGAAATAATTTTTACCGGTAAGGGATTCTTTCAGTACTTTTTGCACATTGGCATCCGGTTCAAAATAAGTGCCTGAATCAGCAAATATCTCCTGGGCATTAGAAGTGTATTTTATATTATCGCTCGCAATATTAAAACTAACGTATGGTCCAAAACCCACATACAGCCCTTCAACAGGATAGTATTTAAATTGTGCACCGACATTGATATAACTGTATCCAAAAGTCATTTTGTACTTTAATCCTTTGATATCTTCATAATTCAAATCTGTACTTTGTCCCGAATAGGATATTTCGGTCTGAATACTTACTTTGGCATAAGGATATTTCCAGTTTATAAAAACACCGCCTGTTCCTCCAAATTTGCCTTCTTCTTTTAAAGTATATCCTTCATAAATTCCTTTTGGAACTATAACATCCGGAAGATTTGACATTTTTGAATAAATACCACCACCGAAAAGGCCATAGGTAATTTCTCTGTCACCTTGTGCAAATAGGGATTTTGTGCTCACTAATAGTAGTAGCAAAATAATTTTTTTCATGTTTTTTATTAAAATTACCATTGATGAAAACTGTAGCCTAAAGAAAAACTAAATACTCCGCTTTTGTTTTGATTTTCGATAAACTGAAAAGAAGATGCATTACTTTTTACCACATCTTTTACCCCTAAATAATAGCGTAAATCGAAGTGAATACTTTCGTGCAATTCGTAACCCAATGCAAAGCACAATGAGAAATCGTCTGCGCCGTCAAGACCATCCTGATAGAACTGTCTGGTGGCAACATCGTACATTCCGCCAGCTTCGTTAGATTTATAAGTAATATTGTTAGGAGATAAACTGATGCCGTAGAAAGCACCAAATCCTAAATTTAAACCTTCGTAGGGATATACTTTATATAAAGCTCCAATCTGCAAATAGGAATAATTTAATCCTAATTCAAATTCCTTGCCTGTAGTATCGTGGTAATTGACAGTTTGAGAAGACTGTCTGAATAAAAGTTCCGGTTGAATGGCAACACGGGTATCGTAAAGTTTACAGTTTAAAAAGAAACCACCTTCGATTCCGTAGCCACCTTTACTTTCCATAACACTATTATCAAAAGTGTTATCTCTTCCTTTAATACTTTCGGGTAAATTACTGATTTTAGAATAAATCCCTCCGAGTTTTAATCCGTAGGTGATATTAGTCTCATTTTGTGCATGAGCAGCGTTACAAAAAGAACAAAATATTAATAAGTGTAATAGTACTTTCATTCACAAAAATTTTTGCGAATATATGTATTAATTTCTGATTTTTATCTTTAAAAAATCGACAAAAGGTAATTTAAACCGCTGATACGAAACTAACATCTATCTAAAGCCTATAGACGTGTTTGTCGATTAATAAAGATGTCTGAAAATAAAAATAATAAACACACAAACATCATTAGCTATATTGCGATTGCGTAATGAGCAATATAGCTAATGAGATGTTGTTCCGTTTTAAAGCGCCCCGCAATTGCCCGACCAGAGGAAGCCCAATTGCGGGGCGGCGGGCATCAGCCCACCATTATGGGTTCTGATTTAAAACTTCCCAAATTCAGAAAAAATCCCCTTTGGGCGGTCATGCCTTCACGGAACAGCTTCCATAAAAGCGATGCTCCCATACTGGCAAGTGTGGCATTTATAAACAAGTCCTGTTTTTCAAGTGCCTCGGCAAGGGAACAGCTCGGCTCACTCGTATCGCTCTGCGCTTGCAGTAATTCCTTAAATTCATCGGTTACCATTGGAAGATTCGGTACAGTCGTGTATAGTTTTGAATCAGGCTGTGGGATTTCGCTGATTGTCGAAAGTATTGCCTGTCCCGTATTTTGAGCGTTGCCAAGGTCAAGCCAATAGAGGGATTTGGTACGCTCAAAATCGCTGTTCTCATTACAATTTAGCAGGAAATCTGCAATATCAAAACGTGCCCTTGCGGTATCCACACAGCTGATATAAAGGTTTGCCCTGCCACGATTGGGAAGGGATTTCAGATTAGCTGTTGAGAATTGCTCGGTTACGGCTTTCCAGGAAGTTCCGAAAAAACGATTGGTACGATTAATAAGTGCAACGGCTTTGGGAAGTCCTAGCTCAGCCTCTGCAAAAAGCTGTCGTCCCTGATTGGCATTATTGACTACATCATCATCAAATAAATTGACCTGCAATCCAGCGTGACCCAAAGCGATAAGGCTGTGGTTCATTCTTGCGAGTTCTGTCAGCATCCTGCTTCCTGTTCCTCCTGCGCCGATGAGGTTTACCGTTATCGGATTGGTTGGGTTTATCAGGTAATTGGCTGTATAATGCATGGGGTTGAGTGAGTTCATGATAGTAGATTTCTAATTGTTAAACCATTTTTAAGCAAGGATTTCAGAGGGAAACATTTTCTTGTATTTACAAGGTTCTGCCACAATTGGACTATGTTAGTCTTAACTGGACTTTTCTCTATAATCAAGTGGCTGAAATAACTGTTAAAAAAGTACTGTTCCCACGATTGCATGAAATTTTCCAAATGACAATCTGCCTTTATATCAACTTTTACAGTACCCATGCAGACTTTGCCATCGCTGTATAAATTAAAAAACGGTGCATGATACAGGGCAGTCTGTTCGTTTATTTCCACTTCGGTGTCTATTGCATAAATGTAAAGGGTATTTTTGGAAGCTTTCCATAATAGGGGTGGTACGAAGGCTTTGCCGTTTTCAATGCCTAAACCCTCCGCGAAAAATAAATCGACTTTTTGTGCAGGTGTGTACCAAATGGCAAAACCACTTTGCTCCGGATTTAGATACAGCACCTTTTTGGGAAGCAGTCCCGATGGTTTTAAGAATTTACGTGTAAGTTCTTCCGAAGTGTCTAAGGCACCTGCAAGCTGTGTGCTTTCCCTGAGGCTTAAAGGATGGGCGTTAATGGGACAGCCTTTTTTATCCATATCATAGGCTTCCAAATAAATGGATTTTTCAGCAGTGTCTTTCTGATAGACCACAAAGGCTTTTACAGGATTGTATAATGTTCCAATTGTTTGGGTTATATCTTTCATGGCATATTATTTAGAAGGGTGCATAAATCATTTAAAAGAGGAAACAGCCTGCACTCGAAATCGAGCGCTTTATGTGTTAACTCATTTTGAGAATCATAGATTTGCAGGAGTGTCGGCTCTTCTATTTCGGAGCACTCGTTAAATTCATCATTGATTACCCGCTGTATATTTTTATACAGTATTCCATCGGTGTCTGCTATAAAAGAAATGTACTGCTCCGCTCTTATAATTCCTTCTTCACTTTCAAACACCTCATTGGACGTATTTCTGAAAATAGTATCGCTTGGATATCGTCGTAATAGTTCAAATGCTTGTTTGCCAACGTTTAGACAGTCCTTTTCAAAAGGGCTACTTGGTTTATAGTTGTCTACACGTTTTTTAAAGCAGTTCAAATGATAGGGATTGTATATTTTACGCAGCATTATTTCCCCATAATAAACAGCCTTGTTCAATTCTGAAACCATGCTGTTACCTCCTTCGGACTCTTCATCCTGTAAATCTTCTAAAATCCATTCTTCCATACATTCATAGTGATAATACAGATAACTGCTGTCTTCCCTGTAATACGGAATCCCTGCGATATGGTAGAGATAAGCAAAAACAGACAGCAGTAATTCTGCGGTTTGTTTGTGTTTGCTGTTTTTTAATAGTTTGTACAGGGGTAGTACAGGAATATAATACAATGTATTGTCCGTGTTATAGCAATGTTGGGTTGCCAGTTTTACCGTACCATCATCATCCTGTATTATTTTGAGTTCAATATCCTGTACCGATTGACTAAACTGTTTCTGAATGTCTGCGTATACCAAGAGTATATTATACGGATAGAATTTGTTTGTCACCTCAATTGTTTCAAAACTGTACAGCTTTGTCAGGATAGCAAGAGAATTAAAAAAATCATTTTCCACCTGCAATTGGTCGGGTAACTTTTTGCCTTTTTGGAACAATGGCAGAAAGTAATGTCTTAGAAAACCATCGGCAGGAGTTCGAGTGGAGCGGAACTGTTCGGGTTCTTTTTTACTTCCTGGGCATTGAGAAGCCTGTTTGTGTTTTCTGCGAATTGCCCTAACTGTCTGTATAGTCTGCATAGCTTTTTGTTTTTAGGCAGTTTAATACTGCCTGTTCTACTTTTCGTTTTCATGGTTTATCCTTTTGTGCCGATTTGTGATACAAATTTGTACTGCACCGCATCGTCGTTTATACTTGGTCCTTCTATCGATGCCGTGGTTAAAATCGGATAGGTCTGCGCATAAAAGTTCAATACCGCTTCTGGACTGAATGAGGGCGATGGGTCTGCAAGGCAAATCTCCTGCTCTTTATCCCTGAAGATAAAGATGCGCTCTAGGGTTGTGGCTACTAACATGGTGCTGAAGTATTAGGGTCATTGAAAAGGTCAACAGGGAACTTATCTGAAAGTTCCGCTTTGCGGGATTGAATGATGTCCTTATATTCAGGATACAGGTCAGCCTGTGGCACTTTCATCCATGCTTCCTTAAATTTACCTGCTGTTTCGAGTTCGTCTGCTTTTTTCATGGCTGATTCGTACTGTTTCTGCAATTCGGTTTTTTCCTTATCCCTTTTCAGAACGTTGTCTTTTTCCATTTGGGAACTCACTTTTGCCTGTTCTTTTTCTTTAAGGAAGTGCTCCATATTGGCAAAAAGCTGTGCGGTATCTTGTACAGGCTCTCTAATTGCCCGAAAAAATCCGCTGTCAAGTTCCTCTGCTGTACCCTTTAGTAAAATAGGCGGTACTTTTTTACGGGCATCATCGCCAATGGTATCGTTAAAAAACAATACAGATACAATGAGTTTGTCTGCCTCTTCTTTGGCTATGTTTATTTTCCAATTCCCTGCTACTTGCAAGGCATGGATTGATTTAAAAAAATTGGTTTCCATCGCTTTACTCCTTAGTTTGTTCTACATCTAAATCACTAATTGCTATTAATTTTTCGTATAGGTCTTGCCAATAGGCTTGCCGTTTTTCATCAAACTTTTCAAAGAGTTTGTCGCTGTGGGCAAAATTTCTGAAATAATCTGCCTGCTTTATCGCTAGGGTTAAATTGGTAACCTCAAAGTTTTCTCCGTTTTTATCTTTTATTTGTATCATGATCTCAGGATTTAAAAGGACAGGCAGAAACTGCCTGTCCCATTAGCTAATTAAGAATTAAGGCATCCGAACCTTTAGTGGCAAAATCCAAACAAAGATTAAAAGCGGATTGGGTACGAATCTGCCCTGTGCCACCCATCAAAAGGGAGGTTAATTTGGCTTCATTGTCTTTGTAATTTCTCACATTCTGAAAATAGCCTGTAATCGAATTGTATGCCCCAAAGACAGTTCCTTTGGTGGTGTCCATCAGTTGTGTCGGGTTGCTCATGGCATATTCAAATGCATTATCCACCATATTTGTAAAGCAAGTGGAAAGTTCCTCTTCCTTACCATCTTGTATGGTTTTCAGCACTTCCTTATTGGGAACAAGAGCAGACTGTATTAGTTTTTTTACTTCATTGTCCGTGATTCGGATTTTTGTCCAATGGTTAAAAATATTCTCCATTTGTTCCGATAGCATATCGGATATCCCCATTACTTTATGTGCCTGTTCCAAACGTTGTTTAGCATTCGATGTATGACGAATACGCACGGTATTGGTCTTGTTATTCATAGCGGCATTAAGGGTATTGTTACATACGATACGTATGGGCGTGAATGCTGCGGTTATGCTTCCGCTTCCGTCGTGCGAGGTGGTTAAGAACAAGTATTTCTCTATCAAATCATCATTGCCAACCCTTATATAATCAGGCAGTTTAGCTGTTATAAAGATGCGTTCCCCTTTTCCGAGTGCTCCTGCGGTTTCGTAGAGAATACCGTCACCGCCAACGATGCTGTCAAAAAAAGAAAAAGCATCCCTGTTTTGTACGATTTGATAGTCTTTTCCGACCACACCCAGTACGGCATCGTTATCGTTTCGTACCGTGCTGTAGTAATTTGGTACTTCTATTTTATTGTGAATAATTTCATTATCGAAAATAATTTCTGCTGAACTGGGCGTAAAAAGCGTGCGTTTTTCTACTTCATAATCCAAACCAGCGTGCTTAATTGCCTCGGCGCTTGTCGGGTAATCGGTAATAATCTGCCCTAAATTGTGCCATGCTTTTTCCTTAGTACTGAAAAAACTATGTTTTCCTGACTTCTCGTTATAATTTATATTGTGTGCCATGATGTTAAATTTTAAGTGATTACGCTATTATTAAAAAGGTACTTCTGCTGTTTTTTTTGCTTTCTTTTCCTTTACTGCTGAATTAGCTGTATTAATTTCTGCTTTCTTAGCAAAAACCAAAATTTTAATATTGTTGGTGTGAAACGTCAGAGTGCCCACCGCTACACCTTCGCTGTTATTGTATACACTCATACCAATACGCCCAAACAGCTGTACGAGTGTTCCTTTTTTTAGCCACTGTGCTGTTTTGGCATTTAACCAATAGGAGCAATCGATATAGGTTGTTACTTCCTTTACTTCGGTACTGCCCTTAGGTTTGTAATTGTCATTGATGGCAATACTGAAATTGACCACTTGTTTGTCATTGTTCGCTTGCTGAACTGATGCATCTGCTGTTAATCGTCCTGTGATTTCCATAATTTTAATTTTAAGGATTACTATTATTTACTTTCTCTAATCCTGCTCCCACAAAAATTGTTTTCAAAACGAAAAAACGGGAAAAAAGAAAGCAAGATGTAAGTGGCTTAAGGATGTGCACGTGCTATAAGTCCCGAAGGGTGGCAAGGGAAGCGCAGCCATTATGCGCACGGGGCATGCTTAAGTCACTATCTTAGCTGCCCTTTTAGTCCGTTTCGAGTGAAAGCTTTAAGTTAACTTCTTAATGGACTTTTATTGAAATACAAATTACGATGTGAAAGAATGTCTTTGAAGTTAGTAACGAATATCATATTATTAACTATGATTATATTCGTTTTATTTTTATAATTAATTTGTTAAAGAATTCAGTAAACAATGTTCTAATTCTATATCTATCTATTATATTTTTCGCCTTTACGGTTTTCCATATTTTCTTTCCGTTGCTTTTTCGTATTATTGTATATAAAAAGCTATTAATGTTAGTTAACTATTTTGATAACGCCAGTACAACCAAAATTGATTCAAGGGTTCTTGAAGCAATGTCTCCATATTTAACTGATTTTTTCGGCAATGCCTCTAGCAATCATGAGTTTGGAAAAAAAATTAAAAATTCAATAGAAAACGCAAGAACCAAAGTTGCACGATTGATAAACTCACACGATGATGAAATAATATTTACATCGGGATCTACAGAATCTATAAATTTAGCTTTGAAAGGCTATGTGGAATCTAATTTTGATAAAGGAAATCATATCATAACTGTGAAGACAGAACATAAAGCTGTTCTTTCAACCTGTGAGTATTTAGAAACAAAAGGATTAGAAGTTTCTTATTTGGATGTAGATCACCGAGGATTAATTTCTATTGATGATTTTAATAAGGCTATTAGAAAGGATACATTTTTAATTTGCATAATGTATGTTAATAATGAAACGGGAGTTATTCAGCCCATTAGTGAAATAGGTTCAATCGCTAAAGAAAATAATATTAGATTTTTCTGTGATGGTACACAAGCCGTAGGTAAAATAATCGTTGATGTTGAAAAAGATAATATTGATATGTTATGTCTTAGTGGGCATAAATTAAATGGACCTAAGGGAGTTGGAGTCTTATATAAAAGAAGAGGAATAGAATTAACTCCTTTGTTACACGGCGGAGGACAAGAAAATGGTTTAAGAGGAGGAACATATAATACTCCTTTTATAGTAGGGCTAGGAAAAGCATGTGAAATCGCTTGTAATGAATTAAAAGCTAATTCTTTGATTCTTGAACTTACGAGTAAATATTTAAGAGAAGAGTTAGGAAAAATAAAAGGATTAATTATAATTGGAAATGGCGAGAATAAGATTTCCAATATTATTGATGTTTTAATACCTGATTTAAATTCGGATATATTTATTTCCAAGGCTTCAAATTTCGCATTAAGTAATGGTTCAGCATGTACGTCACAAATTATTGAAAGTTCCCATGTATTAAAAGCAATGGCATTCACAGATGCAGAATGCAGTAATTGCATCAGGATATCAATTGACAAATCAACAACAGAAGACCAAATAAAAAAACTAATTGAAGCGATCAAACGCGAAATAAATATTTAAATAGGATGTTAAAAGATGTTTTTTGGGCAGAGGATCGAGACTACAAAACAGGTAGTGAAGATGAACCTTTACAGTTTTATCTTGATGCCCTAATGAACAGTAACTCTTTCGATTTATTACTTGGATATTTTAGTTCGGCAGCTATAAATTTACTATCTCTAGGGTTCGCTAGTTTTATATATTCGGGAGGAAAAATGAGGGCCGTAATTAATAACGTACTTTCTGAAAATGATAAGAATGCTATTGAAGCAGGACAAAAAAAAGATACTTTCACTACAGTGTACAATTTTCATAATATAAGAGAATTAAAGGAATCTCTCGATGAATATGGTAAACACTTTTTTGAATGTTTTGCTTGGCTAATAGCAAACGATAGAATTGAAATTAAAATTATAAAGCCAAAAAACGGAAAAGGGATCGCGCACTATAAATCAGGAGTATTTAAAGATGGTGTAAGTGCAATCAGCTACAAATCATCTTGCAATTTTACTTATTATGGATTTGTAGAAAATTTAGAAGAGCTAGAATGTAGATTATCATGGGATGAAAATCAATCTAGAAGATCAGTTGAAAAACAAATCAAAGACTTCGATAAAATATTTGAAGGAAATTCTGAAAACATTGATTACATGGATATCAAAGATATAGTGGCAGCAATAAAAAATGAATTTGGAGATAAAGATATTCAGGAATTATTGGTACATGAAAAAGAACTTCTGGATAAAAAAAAAATATTATTTAATAACTCAAAAGTTCAAAAATCAGTTGAGCTTGCGATTGAAAAACTGAACGAGTTCGAGATTTTTGAAAAGGCACCTAAATTTCCCTATTTGGAAGGTGCTAGAGCCTACCAAATGGAAGCCTATCAGAAATGGGTGGAAAATGATAGAAAAGGTTTATTTGCAATGGCAACAGGAACAGGAAAGACTATAACTTCGCTTAATTGTATTTTAGAAGACTATAAATTAAATAACTTTTATAAGTTTATCGTTTTAGTTCCTACAATATCTTTAGTAACTCAATGGGAAAAAGAAGTTACAACTAAATTTAATTTTGAAGAGGTTACAATATGTTCGAGTTTGAATAATAATTGGGAAGATTCAATTAGAAGTTACGGTAGAAATATTAGGTTAGATAACGATTGTAATTTCTGTATCTTGTTAACCTACGCAACCTTCAGAGGCAAAAGATTTCAAAATTTGTTTAACGATTTGTTTAAGAATGAATTTAAAAACATAACGCTGATTGCAGATGAGGCACATACATTTGGGTCCCCAAACTTATTAAAAGTTTTACCTAATAGTATTAAAAAAAGAATTGGTCTCTCAGCGACACCGGAAAGACAATACGATGAAATAGGGGAATTAGAATTGTGTAATTTTTTTAATTCTTTTCCTCCAAAATACACATTTGATTACAATATGCGTAAAGCTATAGATGATAAAGTGCTTTGTAAATATTATTATTATCCGGTAATAGTTGAATTAGAAACGGAAGAACTAAATGCCTACCGTGATATAACTAAAGAACTTATTAGATTTTTAGACCCAAAAACAGGTAAATACAAGGATGATCCCTATGTTAATATGTTGCTTATAAAAAGAAAAAATATTATTCACAAAGCTGGTAAAAAAACTAATTGTCTAATCAATATAATAGATGAAATTGGTAAGGAAAATTTTAGATATGCTTTTATTTACGTTCCAGAAGGTTATGAAAATGATTATAGTGAAACTGATCTAGATCACAATAATGAGGATGATGATTCCATAATTGACCAATATACAAATATGTTATATGAGAAATATAATTTCAAATTAAAAAAATTTACTGGCGAAACTAAACATAGAGAAGAAATTTTAAGTCAATTCAGTAAGGGGAAACTAGATGCCTTATTAGCCATGAAATGTTTAGATGAAGGGGTAGATATCCCCCAAACCCAATATGCTATTTTTTGCTCAAGTACTGGTAACCCCAGACAATATATTCAAAGAAGGGGAAGGGTATTAAGATATCATGGAGAAAAGCAGTATGCTTATATTTACGATATGATTGTAAAGCCTGTCCTTGATGTAACTGATACAGATCCTAGTCAAATTAAACTTGAAAAAAACATATTGATAAGCGAACTAAAAAGATTAGTTAATTTTGCTGTTCTAGCTGAAAATAAATTAAATTGTCTAAAAAAGCTAGAAGATTTATGCTACAGTTTAGATATTGATATTTACGATCTAGCAAATATTGAAGAAGAGAAATATAATTTATAAGATATATGAAAAGTTTAAATGATAATTTAAGAGAGGAATTTGGTGAGATATTGAAAACGCCAGAAATCACAAACATAATAATAGCAAAGAAGTTAGATGATCTAGTTATTTCTAATGCTTTTGAAAAACTGTTAGATAATAAGTATGGAGCAGATGACTCCTCGGCGATTGAAAAAGGAAGAGCTGAATTCGAGACCTTCATTATAAACACTTTAAAAACTAAAAACCATTAATATGATAATTGATAAAGTTATAATAAATAATTTTTATTGTTTTTTAGGTGAAAATATATTAGAATTCTCAAAGGGGCTCAATATTATTTCAGCAGTTAATTCAGGGGGGAAATCTCAATTGTTTAATGCTTTTTATTGGACTTTTTTTGACAAAATTTATGCTGATGTAGATAATAACTCCACAAAAAAAGCATGGAAGGATGGATCACGTCAAATTATATGCCCTGACTTTATTAAAGAAAAGAGTATTGAAAATGATAAAATAGAATGTTCTATCGAAGTTTATTTAACTAATGAATATCATTTGAATGACGAACCTACGGGAGAATTGATAGAATACGTTTTTACAAAGAAGGTTACGTATCAAAAGATAAATGACTCCTTAATAATATTTTCTAAACCTGATCTAACAGTAAGTTTCGTTAAAGATGGTGAAACAGAATTTATTCCTCAATATAATCAAAGTTGGTTTTTAGAAAGAATATTCCCTACAAGCATAAGAAAATTTATGTGGTACCAAGGAGAAACTATGGATGAACTTTATGATTTTAGTAATCCAACTACATTAAAGAATGCAATAAATGAGATTTCGTACTTTCCTATGTATGATAATATGGAAAAAATTGTGAAAGCTTCTTTAAAAAGTATTGGAAAAAAAGTTTTGAAAGATTTAGAGTTGCAAAAAAAGTTAACTGTAGGTCAACAGACTCTTATTAATGAAATTAGTTATAAAACTAATAGTATCGAAATCAAAAGTGAGAATGTAACAAAACTCAAAAATGAAATCAGTGAACTTCAAGATAATATCGCAGAAGAAGAATTTAAGCTTAAAGGGTATGATAAATATCGTGATATAAAGGATGAATTAAATAAGCTTGAAGCTGAACTAAGCATAACTAAATCTAGGATTGAAGATTCAAACACTTACATAAAGGAGACATTAATTAATAAATGGATGTTAAATGGATGTGAGGACCTAATAAAGGCCTCTGAAAAGAACCTTAATATCATTAACGAAGAAATTAAGCAATTCCAAAAAACCACTAATCCTGTTCCAATTTCTTTACCTGGTCCGGAATACGTTGAAAAAATGATTTCTGATAAAATTTGTTACATATGTGAGCGGCCAGTTTTAGATGACACACCTGAATATGAAGCTTTGGTAAAGAGGTTAAATGATTTTCAGGATAATTCAAATCATAAAGTACTTCAAGACAACTACACAGAACTAAATAGAGCCAGAAGGAGGCTAGTTGGCGAATTACCAGATATAAATAGTGAAATTAAAGAAAAAAATAAAGCGATTGATTTGTTGATTAAAAATAGAACAAGACTTACTAAAAAAATTGCGTCTGTTTACACGGAGTCTGGGCATGATAAGGAATTAGACATTACCGTTGGTGCTTCAACTGCAAGTCAAATACTATCAAAAATACAAACTTTAAGGAATGCTAAAGATCGGAAATCTGAAAATTTACGGTCAGTTATATCTGATTTAGCTATTTTGGAAGATAGTCTAAAAAAGGATTTAACTGAGAAAGAAAAGGCTTTGGTTAATATTGATACTAATTCGGTCGAAAGTATTGCTGAAGATTATATTAAAATGTTTGAAATCAGTATTGTACAATTAAGTTCAATAGCCTATAAAAAGCTGATTAGAGAAATACAATCCGAAAGTAATAGATTATACTCTTTGTATCTTGGAGGTAAGACTCAGGGTGAAATAGAAATATCTAATGGAATTAGAATCATTGATAAAGGAACAAAAAAAACATTATCAGATTTAAATACTGCTGAAATAATGGCTCAAAAACTTGCTGTAGCAAATGCTTTTCTTTCGCTAAGTGAAAGAAAAATGAAAAGAGCTTATCCAATTGTTGCAGATGCACCTACTTCTGATTTAGATCATATTAATACTTATAACTTAACTTTAAATATTGGTAATTCCTTTGATCAAATGATTATAATGTCAAAAGATTATGCTTTGCTAGATAATTCAGAAAGAGATAAATTAATTGAAGAGGCTAAAATTGTGAAATATTATGAATTTATCAATCAAATTATCGATGATACTGGTCTTGACTCTAGAGCAAATAAAAAGACTTTTATAAAAATTATAAAGTAATAAAATGAGAGAGAAATTAATTATAGAATTAAATAGACGAAAGGTTCATTACGGAGATAATGTATTAAAGGTTAGAGATCTTTTTAGTCGAAAGCAAGAAAGTATTTCTAAGTTAGATGATAAGTTTTTCTCTAAATATTGGCAAGTGTATGCTTGGTCAGCTATTATTGGATTT
The DNA here is from genome assembly GCA_900129595.1 of Flavobacterium frigidimaris. Lineage (GTDB taxonomy): Bacteria > Bacteroidota > Bacteroidia > Flavobacteriales > Flavobacteriaceae > Flavobacterium > Flavobacterium frigidimaris. Next base: position 203,156 of record FQWG01000006.1, read on the forward strand.
GTCAATAATAAAAGAGAGGTCGGTGCTTCACTTCCTAATCAAACATCGTTTGAATTTCAAATGATTTCAAATGGTTCTGAAACTATTGCGAACGGATTAATGCTAATGGCAATTGGTAAAATAGAGGCGGAAACTGTTGACGAAATTTTAAACGCTCGTAAAATACTTACCATTATTAGTGAATACGCGGAGGGTGGCGCGAAACATGTCTTAGAGTTAAGACAGACACCCGGTTTTGAGCACAAGTTTAACTATACAGATGATTATTTCTTTGAAATTGTTGATAGAAAAAAAGATTAAACACACATTTAATATTTATGGAATCAAAAGAATTTATTGATGGTCTAAAGAGAGACAAGGCTAGAGGCAATCTAGCACCTCATCAAGTTATACTGTTAATTGCATTTTTAAATCTTCACGAGGTTAGTAATAGGTCGAAAATTTATGATATTTCACGTCTGATCGAAGAATTTAAAAAGGTATGGATAAATCATCAATTTAAATTTGAAACGAAAAATAATAATATTGGTTTGCCCTTACGGGCTTTGGTAAATGCAGGGTATATAGAAATTGAAGTAATTAGTCCAATAAAGGACTATAGGAATAAACAGGAACTTAAATCAAAAATCACAAAATTAGTAATTAGTAATATATTGGATGAATTATTTCATAACGAAAATCTTATGGAGGAATTAAGTAGCCGAATAGTGAAATAAGTATTATTTACTCTTGTTAAAAAAAACAATAATCATTTAAATTTTCTTTTAATTCCTGATATCAGAACAATTAGTTGAAGCTAGTGTAAGTTCTTCTAGAACACTTTCATTTTAATATTTATCACTTTTCAAAATTTCTTAAATTTAGGGGAAATCGGATAACAATAAACTTTTATTGAGTTATTTCATATAGGGTACTATTTTATTATAAGTGAACTCAACAGGACAATTAAAATTCGCATAACTATCTCGCCACTTGTTATTAATTGATGTATAGTAAGGTCTCCACAAACGATATTGAGCTCTTTCAATAATTTCTTGGTATTCGGAATTATCCAAAATGTTTTGAATTTTGTCTCTGCTATAATAATTTTGTAATATAAAATCAATACCTAGAATAAAGTCTAAGGGAGGATGCGGAATTCGAGGGGTCGACAAAACTAGAATTCCTTTAAAAACATCCCCCTTTGCCTCAAGATTATTCCCTCCAAATGTAAAATGATAATTTGGATGTACGAAATTATCTGATGTATCATAACAGTGCCTATCTAAGTGTAGTGATGAAAATATATCTTCACAATTCTCATCCAATCCTTCTAAATCTATGTTAAAAACTAGCTTATCCAAAGGATTGATTATCTCTTCGTGATTTATATACTTACCGGATATTTCCAAATTCAGAATGATTTCAAATGAATCCATGTTCGTAGGTACACTACCTGAGTATTTTTCAGTTATTGTATTAAATGTTAAATTGATACATTCGTACTCCCAATTGAGTCCATCTGAATTATAAATTCGAATTGAGGCGTCATAAATTGGCTTACAATCTTTTATCAAGTTAGCACTTTGTAAAATTTGTGCTAAGTTGTTTAAGTCACTACTTAAAATTTGCTTACTATCTTGAAGGTCTTTCATTTGGAAATTTTCTTTTTAGCATTTCGAGTTTTATCTTTTCACTTTCAATTATATCTTTCCAAATTTCCTTATTCGTAGGTTGTAAAGCCTCTTCAAAACATATGTATTCTTTATCTTGCCAGGGATAAATTTTTTCCTGGCCAATCACTAGCAATCCATCGATATTATCGATATAGGTGCCAGTTCCCTTGCAGAATGTCCAAAATTTCGAACTTTTTGCTTTTCCATCTTTTTTTGACGCCTTTAAATCTAGATTAAATCTCTTATTTAATATTTCGACCCTTTCTTGAGCATCTAAAGATCTTAGTGTTCTGTTTTCAGAAATTTCATTCCATAATTTTTCCAATTTGCTCATCCACCATCTTTCCCAACCACTTGAAAATATTCCTTCATATTTTATCTTAATCAATATTTTATCTTTCAAAGTTGCAACATGTTCTTCTGCTGATGCGTCAAGATCGATTCCTAAACGAGAAAAAAGTAGATTTTCGCAAATTAAAATCCCATTTTTTTGTAATATTTCTTTAATGAAAAAATTTGATATGGAATGCAATGGCTTTGTTCTTACTTGATATTCCATTTCGGAAATAAATCTCACATCTTCATTATCTGTTTCTGAATTTAATATTGAGTTTACATCTTTAGATCCAGATAGAAATTTGTATGCTTCAGCAATAGCAATTAATTTACGCGTGTAAGTTTTAAATGCGTCACTTCCGCTTAATGACTCCTTGCTAATTATAAGGTCGAAAAGATCTTTATTTGTTTCATCAAAATATTTATCTAAATTTTTATTTGCTGAAAGAAGAAAGATTGGAATTTCGCTCATCTCTTTTGATTTTGAAAGATTCCTTAATTCTTGTGCAAGAGTTGAACCTTTGTAATAAGAGATAGTTCCGGATTCAGGGTTTTTCTTCTCCTCCAAATTTAGATCTAGTAAAAGTCCATCATATTTTCTGAATTCTTCGGATAAAAATTTTATCCTTTCATTTTCCCAATTTCCTGTTGGATTTCTAAACTCAATCGATAACTTCTCGTCAGACAAGCCTACAATCAGACCATCTGCTTCATCTCGTGTATTATCGTCGATATATAAAAAATTATTCATAGCCAAAATTATTTTTTTGATATTTTGTTGCGATAGGAATTTCAATTCTTAAACAAGTATTATAACTATCTTCTGGATCAATTACCTTTATGTTTCCATTATAGTTCATTACAATATCTTTAACAATTTTTAAACCCAGACCGTTCCCAGTTAGTCTGTCATCATTAATGTTTTTATCAATGTGTTTTAAGGAGGTAAAAAACGCATTGAAGACTCTCTCTTTATTCTCTTCGGGAATTCCATCTCCATTGTCATGAAATTCTAAATATACCCTTTCGTCTTCTTTTCCGATAATTATTTTTATTTTACCTGTGACATTTTCTCTTTTAATAGCTTTCTTAGAGTTCGAATATAGATTAAAAAGAATTGAATTCCATTCCGAAACATGCATTGGTACAGTAATTAAATCATAGTCATAGCTTTCTGAGAATACTTCAAAACCAGTATTGCCAGTTTCAAAAGCAATAGTTTTTTTAAATTCGTTTACTACATCATTTAAATCGATTGGTTTTATTTCCCTGCTTGTGTTTTCTGATACTGTTGTATTGAAATAAGATGTATACGCAGTGAAATTGTCGAATGTTTTTTTTAGTCTAATTATCAAATCAGCATTATCAGGTGTTATACTTTCGATTTCAAGTAGTTTTTTTATGTAACCATTTATAGAGGGTGTATATTGTATTATTTCATGTGTAAATTCACCAATTGTCAAACCTAAAGAAGCAAGAATTCTTAACATACTCAGTTCTTCTAGCACTAACGAGTATTTATTTTTTATGGAATTAATTTTTTCTTTAAAGTCGTTTGTTTTACTATCTTTTTCAAATTCGAAAGCCAAAATCTCTAAATCATCTAATTCATTTTTTAATGCATTTATTGGATCTACAGTAATATGAATATGATCTTCTTTATCAACTGAAGGCTGTCGTGAATCAAGAAACATTTGATCTGTACGAATGAGGCTAATTTTTTCCGCTATCCTTAATCGTGCATTATCTAGAGCTTTTGAGAGAAAAGTCACTAACTCGTCGAAAGCAAAATTATTCAACAAGCCTTCTCTGCTTGCAGTTTCTTGGAACAATTCTCCCTCCTTATCTAGGATTTCAACAAAACCAAAAAGATTATTATTGCCAAAAGGAATATTGGTTACACCTGATGACCCTGAATATCTTATGTCCAATCCTAACCAATCATCTTTAGCTTCACCGTAAGGAAGCACTCTAAAACCATTTCTATACAATCTTACACCTGAACTCTCTCTAGCTTGTTTTTGGATGTTTGAAAGTTCTAATTTTGTTATGTTAGTATAATAATCACTTCTATTATAAATAAAATAATATACTTTGAAATGTACATTTTTTATAAAACTAAAATTCTCTTGAGTTTTATTTTTATTTATTTTTATTTCGATATCATGCAATCCAAGTCGATTGCTTTTCACTGCCATAAAACCAACACCTTCACTGTCAATATGTCCCTCTATTGTGGCTAAGTTTTTTTCGAAAAGCATTTTGCTTGGACTAGCAATTTCTTTCTTTGCAATTGAATTTTCGAGATAAAAAACAAGATCGAAGGAATTATCTAATTGATTCGCGATGTTTAAAATTTTACTATTCTCTGATAAATAGTCTGGTTGGAATAGATCTGAAACATAGCGGTATATTCTTTTTATTGCTGTTTCACTCCAGATTTCTCTAAGACCTTCAATTATGAGCATAGTGCCTTCTAATTTCTCCTTCGAAATATATTCGATTTTATTAGTTATGGATGTAAGCTCAATGTCACTTTTATAAGATGCCCAGTCAAAAGTTACTTTAATTGCTTCATCGGAAAGTTTTGTCTGACTAATAATTATTAATTTATTGCCAAGACCCTGCGTCGCAAAGCGGCCGATGCCTTTTCTTCCTGCTTTATTTCTTTTAAATTTTAATGAATTAGGATTATGTATTTTGTCGGTCGACGAAATTGTCATAAAACCTTTTCTTAGTTCGTCAATATTCATTCCCAAACCATTATCAGAAATGATTAGAGTTCCTCCTATATTCTCAGTATTAACAAAAGTTATTTCAACCTTTGTAGCATCAGCATCGTATGAGTTTTTAATTAATTCTGAAACAGCTGTTTCTGATCGTCCGACTAGCTCTTTTCCTAATCTATCTATTAAGCCAGCGTCAACTGAAAAAGATATATTGTTTATCTGTTCGTTTTCTTCCATTTTATAAATTATATAAAACAACTTGCACAACCTTCACCTTCAGCTTGCAAGATTTCGTCTTGCCAGCTTGTAGTGGTTTTTGCGTTAGTTTTGTTTTTATGCATTCGTAAATAGTGTTCTTTTTTTATCGCGTTTACACGTTCTGGTTTTTTTAATTCTTGCAAGGGTTCAATAGTCCAGGTGTAACCTTCTTTCTCATATTCAATAGCTTTATCATAAAGTATTGGATGTTGTTCTAACAACCAGACCCATTCTATTTTTTGTTGAAAGAAACAAAAGAAACATCCGGAACGACTTCTTGAGTAAGTTCCTTTTTTCAAGTCTCCATTTATTTCAACCTCATATTCAAGTGGTAAATAATATGCGGGTATTCCAACTCCTGAATCATCTAAAATTTTAAAAACATCATCTATACCTAGCACTTCATCATTTTCTATCAATGAGAAGCTCTCTAATTTTCCCACAGGATAGTCTGTAGTTTTTAAAAATTCATAAACTACTTTATTAAAAAGCTTTACATCAGTATCTAGTAGTGCATTTACTTTTTGTTTTTGTGTAAAACGCATAGAAATAGGCTGCTCCACATATTGTAAAATCATTTCTAATTTTCCTTTTGGGGCTAATAATTCATAATTACTTTTTACAAAATCGATATTTGAATTAGCTAGAAATTTTTTAATTACATCTTCGCTCCAAATATTTTTTCTAAAGGGAAAAATTGATTGAATATTCTCTTTTTTGGAAATATAACCTTCTCTGTTTTCATCACCACGAATGCCAACATAGGAGATAGTTGGCGTTGTGCCTATCTCATTTTCAAAAGGTTCTAATTTCATTTTCCCAGTACACCAGCGTGCTGTAGCAGATGGTAAATAACCGCCATACATAGCTAAAAAATGATCAAAAGGATTTTTTTCAGGAGAGTTTAGCTCATCAATAGATTTATAAAGCCTTATGTTCTTGCCTAGTACTGAATTTAATTTATTTATTAAATCATATGTTTCATTTAATTCTTTTCCAGTGTCACAAGTGTAATATTCAACATTTACATCAGGATGTTTTCGGCTCATGTAAATAGCTAAAGCAGCACTGTCTTTTCCTCCTGAAATTCCTAATACATGTTTTATCTCACTCATAATGCTAAATCTTGATTAAGTTCAGTAGATAATAGTTCCATCAGTAATTGCTTACGTTTATGAATGTCTAATGTAATTAATTTTTCTTTTAATTGGACTCTTACAGCTTCAAATTCTTTATTGTATTCATTTGAAAATATAATTTTATCATCAAGTATTCTTCCGGATGATCCGATCATTTGAATTGAAACCATCTTTTTGTTTTCACTAGATTTAAATTCATGGAGTTCAGATGCTTTAATTAATCCAAGTAAAAAATGTTCTAAATTTGTAACTAATAAAACATCTTCCTCATCAATCATTCTATCAATTGATTTCCCTAATGCAGCATCTGCAACTGATTTTAGCCAGGAAGCTCTATCATCTAGTGGTGAAATTAATCGTTTGTAAAAAATTGACTGTTCAGTTCCTAGCAAACTCAAATTAATATTGTTTAATCTATTTTGAATTTCTGTTTTGTAATTTTCGAAATCTACACTTTCACAATAGAAAGATTGAATTATTTTTTCTTCAATTCTGTCTAATAAAGAATTATAAGCTGAACGTATTTCACGTATGGCATCTTGAATATGGTAAGTGAATGACTTTAATACTTCCTCGTCATCACTCACAGAAATCGAATGAAAACCTAAAGCATTAGGAAAATGATTAAACAAAGCATCCTCAGGATCTTTTGCATTTTTAATAGCTTCCCTTAAATTTATGGCCTTTGGAGAAAGTCTCCTCGTATTTATCGTGTATTCATTTAAACCTCTGTAGAATCGAAGGAAATTTCCGAAAATTGATAGAAATGTACTTTTTGTACCTAATTCAATATCTCCCACTTGCACTAGTTCTTTATAGCTTTCTAAAAGATTTACTTTTAATCCAGAAACATCATAACTTTTGATAGAATAATTAGCTGGAGATTTGTGGACTAAATCTAAAACATCGTCCGTTAAGTAAGGAACAAATCCATTGCTTTCATGAAATAACGCAAATTCTTCTTTATTAACTATTAAGAATAATGGCACCCAAAATTCTGTAAATCCTTTTTTTAATTTAAAAGGAGTTTTACTCAAGATTTCATACAACTCTCCTAAGTTTCTTTTCGACGAATTAGCAGATTTAATAAATGAATTACATTCTTCCCACAAAGGGATAAAAGTATTATCAGTAGGTGGGGAAAAAACAAAGTAATTTAATTCCTGATTAAATGAATGCATTCCTGTATCTTTTACTAAAGTAATATATATAGATTTTTCAGGAGGGAATTTATCATTTGGAAAACCAAGATTCTCTTCACTTTCCTTATTTAAAAGATTTCGAATAAAAGATTTTCTTGCAGTACTTATCTGAAGACTTAAGAATTCTTTATTTACTAGTTCATTTTTGTAATATGGTGCTCTATCAAACTCTAAGTCACATATTCTAGATAATGTTTCATTTAGAGCCTTTTTTGATCTTATATCTTCAATTCTACCATCATAAAACCAAATGTTTTGATCATTAGAAATGAATAAATTATCTAATACTAATTTTTCTAATTGTTGTTTATGAAATTCTAATTCTTTTGCTAATAATTTGCCAGCATTGATATCTTCTCTATGTTTTGAAATTAAAAAAATTAATTTGTTTATTGTAAAAATTTCATTGTGTATTTGTTTAGAATTTTTATATACAACAAAAAGATTACTACCAGAATTGATTGATGAAACTTTAATTTCTTTTTCCTTGAGATTTACATCAAAAATTAAATTAATATAGCCATCAAGAGCTCCTTCAGCTCTAGTAATTGAATTTAAATTTGTTAAGATTCGATATTCGAAAAAACGTGGGGTACCTTTTTCATAAGAGTTCTTTTTAACCAAGATTACCGGAAAATTAACCAAATCGGTTATAGCATCATTGATCGAAAAATCATGGTTTATTTCCTTTGAAGCATCAGCTAATTCTTGTTCAATATCTAAATCTGTACCTTCTAAAAAATTTAGTTTATTACTATGATTATAAAACCTAATAATCCCTGATTTATCCAGTTTTTCTATAGCTTTTTCAATATCTGTTTCATCAAGTTCACTTGTATGATGAATATACTTTGATATAAAATTTTTATCCAATAAGCTACCAGCCTTAGTGAAAATATTAGCTAAGCAAATAGTTTTGATTATTTTAGCTGTTAAATCGTAGTTTATGTGCTGAATTAATTCAGCGCGCTCTAGTGCTCTAAAACAAGTTTGCCATTGTAAACGGTGAGGATTATTTGAACTGTAAATCTCACCCCCCAAAGTGTTGACTAAATAGTCAAAAACATTAGAGATGGAATAAAATTTTCCTTTAAATGAATTAATAGAATATTTGCTTGTATCGTTTAAAAATGTAAACAGTGATCTTTCGTTTTGCCCATAGCGTTGTAAGGAATTGACCAAAATGTTTGCAGATAGCCAATCTAGAGGATATAGTGATTTCGCTAGTTCGGTTGAACTTATTTCGTTAAAACTAACAAGGTTAGCTTTCTTAATTGCTTTGTTTAATAGTTTAAAACTATCTTCATTTTTTTTAGGCAATTCAAAACCTTGTAGCTTATTTGATGCAAAAAACAAAAGTTGTTCAACGGGTTCATTAAAAAATAATTCTACAAAACGCCCTTTAATTTTCTCCCATTCTTGTTTTTCGGATAAGGCAAGTGAAGCAGAATAGGAAATAAAACTTTGATGCAAAGAGATGATAAAAAATACATTTTTTTCATCATCATTCACCCATTCTGAAATTTGTTGTAGTAAATAGAGATCATTTACATGATTATTTTTGCCAATAAATTCAAGGAATTTACCAAACTCATCGATAATCAAAACTAAGCCCTTATTTTTTTTTGCAGAATTAATTCTTCTGTTCTCTAGTTCTTCGATTATTTCATCTGATGATCCTTCTTTTAGTTTTAATGTTTTTAATAAAGAAGCTCTTAAAGAAAAGTTATCTCCAACTAATTTTATAAAATCATATGAGTTTACTTTTGAATTTATATTATTTCTAAAATAGATTTTTTCTTGCAGTAAGTTTTTTTCTAATGCCCAAAGAAATGTTGATTTACCGGTACCATAATTTCCGATTAGGGTAAATGATTTATTGCTTTTTCCTTCACTAGTAAGAACACGATCATAGATTTGAATCGCATTCGGGGTAACAATATAATTTAAGTCTTTTGACTCGTCTCTTAATATGTTAGTAGATATATTATTGTATTTCATAATACGATTCTAATAAATTTGTCTTATAATCTTTTGCTATGCCTTTTATTTGAATTTGTCTTATTCCCGCATCATTTTTATATACGAATTCTGGATATGTTGAACAAAGCTGTTCTATCAAATTATCTAATCCATCATTTGAAAGGCAGAAATAAGAGCCGATTGTATTTCTTAACTCGTCATAGCTAATATCTTTTCGATCATCAAGATAATCTAAAAGACAATACGCAAAAATGGTAATTGGCAGATTGTTTCTGACCTCTTTGTTTATTTTATATACTATTTCACCATTACCGTTTCTAGAATTTAGCTGGGATATCAAATTTAATTCTAGTAAAGGCGAATTAAAATCATCTTCAATAGTCTTTAACGATTTTTTTGGTGTGGCATAAGATTTTACAAAAACTTTAAAATCAGATGTTAAGGTGTTTGTGCTTACTTCTCTTTCGTTATTATCTCGAATTTTCTTTTCGATGAATTGAATAATTTGCCTTTCAGAAAAATCTAAAGTAACTTTGTCGTTGAAATATTCGGAGAAAACTAAGTTGAAAATACTCGCATAGTTTGATTTACAAATTTTATATTGCAAAAGCCATAATGTACCCTCATCTTCTAAATAAGGATCGTATGCATCATCATTATTTAAAAACAGCTTGTTTGATATTTCTGAAATTTCATGCCTGTCATTTATCAATCCAAATGCCTTAAGCCAATGTTGAATTGATTGAACCATATTTTTACCAACACCTAATCGTGAGATTGCAATTTCAGGTCTGTTTAAAACTGTATATCCTTCATTATCAATTAGTTTTATGCCTTTTGACAGCCACTGTTGTCTACAATGAAAGGTGTCATGACCTGAAAATTTTAAAGTATTCATAATAAAAAAATTAGTACTGCAAGTTACTAAATTTACTATGGATGAATTCATCCATAGCATAAAACTTATGAAAATAACACTTTCTATAATGTAAACAATTGATTGACAGGTGTTTGTGTTGTTATTATGTGTTACCGTATTCGTTTTTTCGTTGGTAAAAATATTTTGAATTAATTGATTAAAATTATGTGATATCTTGTCTAACAACTAAGTTTAACAAAATGAACGATGTATTTCTAAAATTAAGTATGGGTTTAATAAATTAAGTTTATTACTATTAAACTAATAATTCTTGCATTTTTTGCTGAAGTAATAGTTTGTCCGGAAGCTGGATTTTATATTCAGCTACCATGGTAGAAGAAAGACTTCTATTGAGTGCATACTCAACTACCTTGCTATCTTTATCAGTGCATAACAATATTCCAATACTTGGATTTTCATTAGGTTTTTTTACATCACGATCTAGTGCTTCGAGATAAAAATTTAACTGGCCTAAATGTTCCGGTTTAAATTTATCTGCTTTTAATTCAAAAGCAACTAGACACTGTAATCCTCTATGGTAAAATAAAAGGTCAATATAAAAATCGCTATTTCCAACCTGCAATTTATATTCCTGATCAATAAAGATAAAATCTTTCCCTAATTCCAAAATAAAATTCTTCATTTGCTTAATCAATCCCTGCTGCAATTCATTTTCACTGTAGGATTCAGAAAGATTTAAAAAATCAAAAATATAACTGTCTTTGAAGGTATTATTAATTTCAGAATGTATTTCTCGCACCACTGGTGCGAGTTTTGAATTTCCAATCATAGTTCTTTCAAAAAGACTGGATGAAATCTGACGCTCTAGTTCTCGTTTACTATAGTTTTCTCTTTTTGAAAAGCTTAGATAAAACTCTCGTTCTTCTACTGTTTTACATCTAGAAAAGATAATCAGATTATTGGACCAGTTTATTTCTCGCACCAGTGGTGCGAGTTTTGGTGTATCTTTGTAGATTTCATAAAACTGCCTCATACGCCAAAGATTTGCATCCGAAAATCCCTTTAAGTCAGGCTCCATTCTTAGCAAAAAATCAGCTAGTTCTTTTACTACTGATTTTCCCCATTCTGCTGTTTCTAGGCGATTGTAAATGTACTGTCCAATATTCCAGTACAGATTTATCATTTCAGTATTAACTGCTGTAATTGCTTTTGATCTGGAATGTTTTATTAATTGGATTATATCAGTAAACTGCTCTTGTATCATCGTTTCTATATTTAATTTATTATTTACTTCTTAATTACTAAATGGCTCAATTCAATATCATTTAATAGTCTTTCTTTTTCAGCATAAATAATATCCTTTATGTCCTTTTTTATCTGCAGATAATTGCGCTGTACCATCGAATTATCGACTTTTCGAATGACAGGAATATCGACGTAATCATCCTGTTCTTTTTTCAATGCTTCATGGTCATTTACTATTTCAGAATGAAATGTTTTGAGTTCAATTTTACAATCAGGATCATCCGCTACCATACCCACGAATTCACCAGAACTAAGTCCGGAAATTTTGGATGGAGGCACTGCCGATTCCAATTGTTTGGACCGGCTTATAGAAGTATCTCCGCTATTAATTGAAAGGCTTTCCCTGTCCTGCATAATTTTTCCAAAACGCTCTGACAATTGTTTGGCAGTATCACCTGTAACTTGTCCGCTTACTACGTTTCCAACAATATTCATAATCACGTCTGCCTGTTCTCGTCCATAGTCTTTACGCAGCTGGCTAAAATCCTGAATACCCAAACAAGTTGCTACTTTATTGCTCCTAGCTGTGGCAATCAAACTGTCCATATTGTTTAGATAAATAGTTGGAAATTCATCAAATATCAGACTGCTTTTTTGTTTCTTTTTTTGATTCACTTGCTTTACCAATCGGTTAACATACAGTGATAATACAGCTCCATATATTTGGATTTTCTGCGGATTATTTCCCATGCAGACGATCTTGGGATCGTCCGGATTATTGATGTCTAGTGTGAAGTCACTACCCGATAAAACATAATACAATTGTGGAGAGGAAAGCCGTGCCATGGCAATTTTTGCAGAAGCAATTTGCCCCTCTAATTGGTCCATAACATTATTTAGGTAGGCATTCACAAAGGGATTAATAAGTACTTCTATTTCTTTTTCGGTTCTGAGCAGGGTAAAGAGACTGTCGTAATCTTCCTGCATGAGTTCAATTACATGGGGAAGCGTACAGAATTCGCCGTCTTTGTATTTTCGTAAATACCATATTATGGCGGAAAGAAAATTAATCGGTGATTCTACAAAAAAATCACCCTGTCTTTTGATCCATTCCCTGTTGAGTCCCAGCAAAATAGTACGCGCAGATTCTGAAGCATCCGTGATGTCACTCATGCCAGACGGTTCTAAAGGATTACACCGATTGGTCCGGGTCAAATCGTCAAAATTGATGACATAAAACTGAGGTAATTTCGGATAGTGATGTTTGTATTTAAGCCAGGTATTATAGACAATTCTGGTCAGGTCATCAAACTTGAAATCATAGACAAACATGGTGAATTGTTTACGTATGTGCTGGGTAATGACATGGCGTATGACGAAATAAGATTTCCCGGATCCGGGCGTACCAGAAACCAAGAGTCCCCGAAAAGGATTGATAATGTTTATCCAACTGTCCCTTATCTTATCCTTTAAGTGATATCGAGCTGGCAGATTAATAGAATATTCATTTTCCAAGAGCCTTTCTTCCTGAGGAAAAGTTTCATTTTCTTTATTAAAAACATCTTTATTGTTGAGCCTATTTTTTATAATACGTGACAATAGTGTACCGCCGGAAAGCATTAGAAGAAAGCCACTGGAAGTTATAGTCATATAGGCAATTGCTGCCAGAATGAGTTCAATTTTCAGGTAAAGCGAAAGACCACTTATAAAGTAAGTAAGAATACCCGTAATGATGTAAGCCAAAGCTGTTTTGTAATTCAGCTTTTCGTCTTTACGACCTTTGGCACCAATTAAGGAAATAATCAAAAATCCAAGTGCAAAGAGTTTAGATTTATGAAAATTACTGAATAATCCGGTATGGTAAATATTACCCATAATTTTATCACTAAACCCACTGACCAGCTGCCACTGCTGAAAGGCAGCGTAGCAGTAATAATAAAAATGGATTACTAATATAATAATACTGATGAGTCTTGTCATATCCAAGATCTTCCTAAGCGCCTGTTCGTTTTCTCCTGTCTGCATAGCCATGATGTCAAGTTTTATCGATTATTAGACTGTCCTTTTCGTTTTTTCTTTTTATTTCTCAGCTCATACGGAAGATAATTAGCCGTTTGTTCTGATTGAATGAGCATCTCTGCTAATTGCCCCATTATAGTGCTGGATCCTACATATTTGTTATCCCTAAAATCATCACCAAACAGCGTTGCAACTATTTCCGACTTTGGTGCTTCAAATATGATATCTTGTAATTTTTCACTAACCAAATTTGTCATTTTTTGATCGGCTGGATTAATGGATGTACAGCGTTCCTGTATCGCTTTAGCACTGTATTGTTTACCGAGTGTACTGCCGTTAAAAACACATTTTGTGGTGTGGTCAACGTAGGTGATTCCATAAAGTAAGCCTTCTGCGTTTTTTCTAAAAACAGTATTGATTCCCTCTTTTTGCAGTAGTTGAACTAGTTCTGTGAGCGATATTTGCGATTTGAAAAATGCCATATCGATAGCGTTTTTTACCCTTCTTATGTCTGACATTTGATTAGCCGTATTGGATGTGAATTTTTGTTCTAAAAACTTCAGGGTTGGTTTATAGTAAAAGTCACTGGCCTTTATAGGTACTCCAATAGATTTACCTTCATCATCCAGTATTCTATACACTAATCCTTTAGCTTTGAATATTCTTGAATTTTCATTGCCTCGGTCCGCCAAAACATTATATTGTTTGAGTACTGCATTGAGTTCTGCCAGACTTGCATATCTATAAGACGTAAGTACCTGAGACAATACATTTGAAATTGCTTTTTTGGATTGGATTCTACCGTATTTAACTTTACCATTTGAAATAGGTTGAAGTTCCTTATTCTGATCTTTTCTACGTCCCTCAGCTACGACAAGTCTAAAGGATTTTTCGATTTCTTTTCTTGCCGTTTCAGATTGATTTCGACCAATATTATGCATGTCAATTCTACTTCCGTCTGCTTTTACTTTTATGGAGGTTATGTGAATGTGCGGATGTCCGGAATCGTGATGCTGGTATACCAAATAGGGCTGTTCTCCAAAACCAATTTTTTCCATATATGAATTAGCAATGCTCATCAGTTTATCTTTTGAATAGTTTTCTGAGGGATCAAAGTTTAGCGATATATGTACGCTGTTTCGCTTTACATTGTCATTCAAAGCCACTTGTTTTAGAAACCGATTTAGTTTCATAGTATCACTCATTTTATCCACATCCATAGGATAATTTCCTTCGCCGATACATTCTGCTACTCCTTGTTTTACTTTGTTTTCGTTGTAGTTAAAAATACTGTGTATCGAATGCCCCGTTTTTATGATCGCAACCATCTTACTGAAATTTGCTGGATGTATTTCTTGATTTCTTCAACCTTCTCCAAGAGGTTTTTTTTATCCAATTCAGCGCTAATAATCCATACTTTAAATTCCGGAATCTGATTCAGTGTATGCAGTTTTTTAACTGCCTGGTTAAAGTTGTTTCCAATAGCACCTAATTCCCCTCGAAGCCGTATAATTTCCAGCATAAATTCGTCAAGGGATTCATTACGAAATTTAGTTGTAACAGGTTTGTCAAATAAGTGTCTGCGAATGTAGTCACTTAGCTTTCGGGAAGTACTGGCTTTCCATTTGCGCTCAATTTTTACATACTCTTCGGGTGTAAACCGTAACCCGACTATGCGTGTTCTGTTTGAATTTTCTTTTTCCATCATCTCTCTTTTTCATTATTATCAAACTCTTTTTTTTCCTTTTAGCCTCACTGCTCACGAGTTCCGAGTGTAGAGCAGCCAGATCGGTTGTTTAACAACCGGACATCTGGCCGATTGCAGGAACGTGGCAATCTTCCTGATACTTTAAACATTCTTTAGACATTCTAGCATTCCTAAGATTTTTAAAATTCAAAATATCCAATTATTACTTCTTTTGGACAATTTGAATTGTTAACTGTATTGCTTCTGGAACTCAATACACTATTTAGACAGTCATTAAAATTTTAGTTTTTTTATAAAATCTATTTCATTTTTAGAACTCAAAGAAAGTGCACACTGCATATAATTTGAAACTACTGTAACGGGCTAGCTGTAATGGCAATTTATCCTCTCAATTTTAGATTTAAAAACGTGCTCTTTCAAACCAATAAACCAATTTTAAAACAACAAAATCCTGACTGTTTTAAGGAAGGTTTTTGATTGTTCCTTTTAACCTTTCCTGTTATTTCAGATACAAAATTAAGTAAGCGAAATGGATTTTACCTATGATGGACATATTATGTCCATGACATTTTAGGACTAGCTTTATACCTTTGTATAAATAAATTATTAATTAAAAATGTGAAGATTATGACAACAAATGATGTGGCGAAGGTTTTTGATACTGTGCTTAGTATCCCTAGCATGAATGATGTAGTGAAGATTGATTTTAAAATTTCACGAAAAAATGTATTGTTATTAAACCATGTTATTCAACGTGGTTTAGCAGCTAAAGGAGATGATAAACCATCTATACTCTTAACAAGTGTTTCAGAAGAAAATCTACAGGATTTAAAACTGTTTGGAGAGGAATGTCTTTTAAAAGCAGGGCTTATAGAACTTAGTGAAAAGCTCAACACATTAGATGAGACAGGTAAGTCATAAAAGATTAAAAAAAAACAAGAAAATATAAGAGGTTCAAATAAACAATTAGTGTTTATTTGAACCTTTTTTTTATTATCCAATTTATTTTATCATTGTTTTTTTTAAAACTTTAACTAAAATATCGGATTTTGACAAATTGATGTCGGATTTTGATAACGTACTATAAAACAAGCTGTTGTAATTTTGTTTTCGCCCCAACTCCAAACAATTGAATCACAGTTAAAATGCTTTTCATTTTTTAGGATTTAAGGGGATTTAAATTATGCTGTTAAAATTTATTAGTGAATTACAGCAAAATTTAAAACTAGAATAAAAATTTCCATATTAATGATACCGATTTAGTATTCACTAATGGTATCAGCTTAAATCTATAGAAAATATGAAACTGAATGTAAAAATTAAGAGTGTAATTTTGGACGCAATATGTCTACTGTATATACTTCTATATGTGTATGCAGCAGTTAGCAAATTACTCGACTATGAGAACTTCCAAGTGCAACTTGGACAATCTCCTCTTTTAAGCGCTTTTGCGTCCTGGATTTCATGGATAGTACCACTGAGTGAATTATTGATTGTTGTGCTACTGGTTGTTAAAAGATTTAGAAACTGGGGACTACTTGCTTCAGTAAGTATGATGACCATGTTTACAGCATATATTTTTATTGTACTGCATTACAGTTCTTTTGTCCCTTGTTCTTGTGGTGGTATATTGGAGAAAATGAACTGGGATGTACATCTGATTTTCAATATTGTTTTTGTGCTGTTAGGATTGTTGGCTCTTCTGTTGGAACATCATATACGTATAGAAAATGAATCCTTTACAAAACCGGCTGTGGGGATAAAAACAACTATAGTTTCAGTTGCACTGAGCATCATAACAGTTGTTGTTTTGTTTTTATCATCGGAACAAATTATGCAACATGAAAATCCATTTATCAGAAGGTATCCACAGCATCCTATCATGCTGCAAAAAACAGTAAATCTGAAATTCAATTCCTATTATTTTGCCGGAAGCAGAGATAATCAGGTATATCTTGGGAACTACACAGATCCACTGCATATTATTGCATTTGATTCTGCCTTACAGGTGAAAAAGACATTTAAAATCTCTTTTAGCCCAAAAGATATAGCATTTAAAAGGATTAAAATTTTAGTTAGAGGATCTTACTTTTATTTGATGGATGGAACCGTTCCCTGCATTTTTTGGGGAAGGACCAATAATTGGAAAGTGATCGGCGAAATAAAAGGCCTTCATTATTTTACAATAGCTGAGCCTGTGGATAGTACTTCTGTACTATTCAGGTCTAATAATGGCAAGAATGCTGCTCATATTTTAAGTATTTTTAAAGCCGAAAGGTCACCAAAAATTAGCTATAACGATACACTTTTGCAGACACAAATCGACGGTGTATTCGATACTGATGGTATGCTTGTCTACAATGAGAAAATGAAACGAATGATTTATCTCTATTATTACAGAAATGAATTTATTGTTGCAGATGAAAATTTAAAGCTATTATACCGGGGTCATACTATAGATACAATATCACATGCTCAGATTAAGGTAGCGTATCTCAAAAATAATACAGAGAGAAGAATGGCAACACCGCCGATGACCGTAAATGCAAATCTTGCTGTAAATTCAAATCTACTTTTTATAAACTCCAAAATTCAAGGACGTTTTGAAGATCTGAAATTATGGAAACAGGCTGCGATAATTGATGTATATGACCTAAAGAAAAAAGCTTATTTACTGAGTTTTGCAATCTACAATGTTGAGGATAAAAAACTGCAATCCTTTATCGTTACTGATACTCATTTGTATGCTTTGATGAGTGATGAGCTGTCTGTTTATAAACTTAGAGATATACTAAAAAAAGAAATAAAAATGCTGGAATGAAAAAGCAGCATCAAAATACATTGGCCGATGTCAGGAAGCCAGATCGAACACCTGTAGAAAAAAGTAGATCGTGTTTTTAATTTAATATTTATTATTATGAAAACTTTTTTTAAAAATGTAATGCCGGCAGCAGTTATTGCGCTGGGAATTACCGGAGCATTTGCCACTATGTCCATGCAAAGTACTGAAAAAAACCTTGCACCAAAAATTGGATATACTCTCAATGCTCAAGGCGCTTGTAACATTCCGGTAAATTGTGATACCAGTGGATCACAAACCTGTCGTCTTAATGGGGCAACAGGACCGCAGGCATTTGGTAAAAATGCCCAAGGGAACTGTAATGAAGTATTGTTTCGACCAGCAAACTAACGGTTTGAGGTTTCGATAAACGGCAATGCAGTTCCAAAGCGGAACTGCATTGCTTTTTTTAGTTTATTTTAAAATTTATTTCACGCCTTCGGTTATCCATTCTGCCGACAAATCATCTTTGAGATAGTAGGCAAACCACTGTTGAATCCGACTGGTCATATCTTTTTGATTGGCTGGTTTTGAAATGCCATGTCCTTCGTCCGGATATAAGAGCATGATGCATTTTTTACCCAAAGAACGAAGTGCAAAATAAAATTCCATAGTCTGATGAGGATCAACATTATAATCTTCTTTTCCCGACCATAATAAGAGTGGTGTATTCACTTTATTGGCATACGTAATTGGGGAATTACGCCGATAGGTTTCAGGGTCTTCAAACGGACTCTGACTTATTTTCCATTGTCCACTGGCAAAGCGATACATATTAGGATAAGAGAAGTTTTTGGCAAGGGTAAAATAAAAACTATTTAGATCGGTACTACCGGCACTTGCAATAGCTGAGGCAAAAAGATTTGTTTGCGTAATTATAAACGAAGTCTCATACGCTCCGAAAGAATGTCCCATAAGTCCGATTTTATCTGGTTTTATAATTTCTTTAGCGAGGACTTTTTTGACTGCTGCCAAAACGCAATCCAAGGCTGAATAACCCAGAGTATCATACTCCACAATGATATCCGGAAGAAGAACAAAGTAGCCTTGAGTGGTCCATACAGTATCATTATCTTCATCCTCCATCTGTGATGTAGGATTTATATATTTATGATGCTGATCATATTGCCTCTGGTATACATGCACTATCATCGGATATTTTTTTTTGGGATCATAATGCGCAGGGTAACGTAGTACCCCTTTCATTTTTACGCCTTTAGAATTTTCATATTCGATGAGTTCTGATGTTCCCCAATAATATCTTTTTTGCTGTGGATTACTTTGAAAAAAAGAGACTGGATTCAAATTTTTCTTTTTAATTATCAGCTGTGGAGAAAGGTCAAATTTTTGTTCCCTGTAAAACAAATTTTGTTTGTTAGAATTATAGGTTAATTGGTCAATATGTCGATCATCATAGATAATTGACTTTTCACGTGACTTCTTATTCCACTTAAAATAACCCGTTTTTCCATCGTCTCCCTGACCGTGAAGAAACAATTCTTTTTCGATATCAATGTTGTCTACTTTTAGCGCATCATAAACAAAAAGATAAGGTTGCCTGTCGGGGCTGCTAACCAGTCTGTATCTTATTTTTAATTCGCGTCCCTGTGTTAACCTCCTGAAAGAAGTTCCATTGGGTTTAATAGCCCACAGGTCGAACTCGTCATATAGCAGAATTTCTTTATCATCCATACTCCAGCCTGCATTTGAGTTTTTGGCGGAGATGGAATACTGTAAATCTTCTGCTGTAAATTTAGATTTTATTCCCGCTGTAATATTTTGATGTGTATCAGCTGCAATATTATATACCCACCAGTTGCCGTCTTTAAAATAAGAAAAATAGTTTCCTTTAGGCGATGGTATTAGTTCTAAAAAATGAGCAGAATGTTTTTTCAAAAACAGCTTTTTTTCAAGTGTTTTCAGATTCAGAATATAAATATCACTTGGACCGGGTTTTATTATAAACTGAGGTTCATAATCCTTTGGATTAAATAATAAGGCATATTGTTGATCACCGGAAAGCATCAGCTTAGGCAGGTCATTTGTTGTTAATTGATTGGCAATATTAGAAAAAGGAAACCAAAGTGCAACCCTTGGAACTGTTGAGAGTGAACCTCCCTTTTCCCTTTCGGCATACAACGATTTGTCATTTGCGTTCCATATTTCAACATCTGGAGTGTTTTTTTCCTCCAATAATGGACTATTTATTTTTGTGGTAAAAAACACTTTCTGCATATCATCAGAAACGGTCAGTTTAAATGTAAAGTCTGCAGGTATAAAGGTATTCTTCGGTAAGTTTAATTGTAGCACCGGATCGAGCTTATATAATTTTTCATTTTCGAGTATATAATAAAACAAGAAGGTCTCAGTTATTAAATTTGATTGTGTTGCAAAAGCAACAGCACTTCCATCTTTATGCCATGTAAAGCCAAAACTTTTATCTTCGTGATTGTTCAGAATCAACTTTTCCTGCTCCGTTTTTTTTAGATCCAGCAGGATAACGGAATGTTTATCGTTCAATGCTCTTCCATAAACCAGATGCTGCTTGTCAGGACTTAAAGAAAAACTGGTAATGTCAGCTATTTCCCTAACGACTTTGCCATCTGGAGTTTGAAGGATGAGTTTCTTTTTATCCTGTGGAAGGTTGATTGTTACGATGATAAGATCTGCAAGGGATGAATAATCAAACTCATGAGCTGATTTTATATACTGTTTTTTCCCTGTGTGTAGTTCTGTAATTTGTAATCCCTCTTCATTCTTACATACAAAAGTGTTGTTTTTAGTGAATAAAGAATGCTGAACTGTCACAAACGAAAATGTCTTAAGGCTTACTGTATTACGAACAAATAGTGTATCAATATTATTCTGGTAAGTCATGGTATAACTGGCCCACTTCTGGTCAGGAGATATTTTTTCCAGACTCAGGGCACCCCATAATTGATAGTCTGCTGCAGTAAGATCTTTTTTTTGCACCACCTGTCCCCTTAAAGGACAGGCTACTAATGGCAAAATAAAAAATAAAAAAAAGTGTAAACGCGTATTTAGCAATAAAGAAGCACTTACAGGACTGAAACATTTTTGAGTAGCGTACTTCATCATCTTAAACGATTTTAATATCCCTGGTTTTGAGGACGAAGATTCGGATTTGAACTTAGTTCACTCTGAGGGAGAGGGAATAAACTATCAGACGCATTCCATCCCGGCTTACTGCCTGAAAGCACCACATCTATTTGATTGAAGCGTTTCAGATCGAAAAAACGATGTCCATACTCGGTAAAGAATTCCCATCGTCTCTCCTTTAATACAGCATCCAAGATTTCTTCTTTAGTGATTGCCGAAGTATCATCAAGACCAGCTCGATGTCTGATTTTGTTTAAGTCTTCTTTGGCACCAATAAGATCACCTTGCTGTGCTCGTGCTTCGGCTCTGATAAGATATTGTTCGGCAAGCCTGAAAACAATCGAATATTCTTTAGAGATCGAAGTAAAGTTTTGCTCTTTATACTTGTAGGCATGGTACCATGTTGAGGTGTCGTCATTGACCGCTTTAATCCAATTGGAATATCGCAGGTCAGATGCTGAAAAGGAATTTACAAGATTATCATTTAGAGCTACAAGTGCAGGTGGACCAGATAAGAATATAAAGGTTGATGCTTCCTGTGTATTTTGTCCTGCTTCTGCTGATTGCAGCTGCCAGATGGTCTCACTTGAATCTACTAAAAAGGTTTGGTCTATATTTTCCAAAGCAAACAAATCGGTCTGGTTAAGAACTGCCGAGGCTTCATTGGCGGCCTCAGGATAAGATTTAGTGTAGAGGTAAACTCTGGCTAAAAAGGCATGGGCAACATATTTGTCAGCGCGGATTCTTCCCATTTCGCTGTAATTATTTTGCAATAAAGCAATAGCACTTTCCAGATCATTTATAATATTCTGATATACCTGATTGACAGGCATTCTGCTCACTGTACTGTTTTTTTTATAATCGGTCACTGTGATGTAGGGAATGTTTCCAAAGAGATTGACCAGATAAAAATGCTGTAGTGCGCGAATAAAAAGAGCTTCTCCTTTAAGTTGTTTTTTATTTTGGTCTGAAAGCTTAGTGCTCGCTTCTATACCTTCCATTAAAGAATTGGCAGCATAAATCTGATTGTAGGAGTCGTTCCAGTACTGCGCAATATCTGAATTCTCAGCTAAAAGGCTATTGTTATAAAAGTTCAAACTTGGATTTGAAGGTGTACCATAAGGAATTATCTCGTCTGTGTAGTTACCAAGCTGATTTGACAGCCCTCTGTTGTTGCCGGTTAGTAAGCCCTTATCCCTGATTTTTGCGTATATGTCCGTAAGGGCTGCATCAGCAGTAGCATAATCATCAAACACGGTTACAGTGGTAAGTTGTGATTTGGGAAGATCTACCTCTACAAAAGAATCGCAGGAATTCATAAAAAAGGACAATATTCCTAACCACAACATTTGCTTTTCTATATGATAAAATGTTTTCATAAAGTATGTTTTAAAATGTTAATTGAACACCTGCAGTTGTCACTTTAAGAGGCGGTAAGTATCCGGACGAGGTAAATTCAGGATCGCCGTCTTTGTATTTGGTAAAAGTCAAAAGATTCTGAGCCTGCAGCATAATTTTACATTGCACTGTGTTTGAGCGCATGGGTAACAGATAGGAAAGCGAGATGTTTTTAAGTCTTATAAATGAAGCGTCCGTTATTGAGGCGTCACTTCTGTCGTATAAATAATCTGCTGTTACAGCCTCACTATTATTACCCGTTGTATACAATTGATAAGTAGGAATGTCTCCGACCTCTTGCCAGCGATCTATTTTAGAAACAGGCTGATTGGACATCTGTCCTGCAAATCCCATTGGATTTACTCTATTTTTTTGTTTGACGAACTGAAATAAGAAGTCAAGGTTCCAATTCTTATAGCGAAGCTGATTTTGCATACCGCCGTAATACTTTGGATTAAGATCGACAGCTTTCTGTCTGTCTTCAGGAAAAGTAATTTTACCGTCTTTATTAATGTCTTCAAATTCATAGAGACCAGTCTGGGAATTAACCCCTTTATACTCGTAGACAAGCTCAATGTTTAGGGGCTTATCAAGGCGATATTTCTGGCTGTAGGGAGAACTTTCTAATCCCGGAAAACTAAGCAGTTTGTTCTTGGCAAAGGTTAGGTTGAAGCTGGTTGTCCAGCTAAAATTTACATTACTGAAGTTATTGGTTCTAAGTGTCAGTTCCAAACCGCTGTTTTGAACTTCGGCATTTAAATTTGACTGAAGAACGGTAAAACCAGTTGTTCCGGGCAGTGGGACTCCCACGAGCTGATTAGATGATTTGTTCTGATACCATGAAGCTGTTGTAAATATTTTATCGTGAAAAAAACCTAATTCAAGCGCGGCTTCTAGTTTTTTGTTGGTTTCCCAACCAAAATCAGCATTGTAAAGCCGGGTTGGCTCAAGGCCGACATTTCCTCCATAATTTATCCCTGTAGTAGTATAGGTATTTAAGAACTGATAATCGCCAATCTGGTCACTACCGGTTGTTCCGTAACTGGATCTTAGTTTTCCAAAACTGATCCATGAGCTGTTTTTTAGAAAATTCTCATTTGAGAAGAGCCATGCCACTCCTACGGCACCGAAAGCAGCAAATTGATTGCCTGGTCCAAAACGGCTTGACCCATCACGCCTGCCTGTAAGGTTGATGATGTAACGTTTGTCGAAACTATAGTTAATACGTCCGAAAAAGGCCTGATACTTATATATGGTTTCATCATTTAGCAGTACATTAATGTACTTAGCAGATGCCAGATTATAAATCAGACTGTTGGAACTATATCCTGTACCTGACTGAAACAACCGGGTGGTAGTTTGATTTTGAAAAGTTGATCCTGCAAGCAGGTCCAGTTTTCCTAAACCTAATTCTTTTGTCCAACTTATCTGTGGTTCTATGATCCAGGAAGAGCGGTCTGTATTGTTTAGATAAAGTGATGAATTAGCACTGCTGATATTGTAGGCAGGATTATATACAGACGATGGAGCTGTACGGGTTTCCACAGTGCTTAAATCAGTATATCCAAAATTGCTTTTAATCAAGAGACCTGAAGATATTTCATATGATAATACGGAATTGGCAATAAGGTCATTTGTTTTAGATTCAAATTCAGCATTAAGGTTCCGAAGCGGATTGTCCCAAGTGCCGTTTTCCCAGTTTAGTTCACCATTAGAATCATAAAGGGTAGGTGCATTAGGAGGGAGTGAGCGGGCATCATAGGTAAAATCAAAGGCGGGCTGATCATTGTTTTGACTGTTATATCCAGCTGAGAACGTAACCCTGAATTTATTATCTTCTGAGCGGTGGTTTAAATTGAATTGTGAACCGCCTTTTTTATAGATAAAATTACCCGGAAATACGCTGGACTGCGTATGATAATTACCGCTGATCAGGAACTGTGTTTTTTCAGATCCCCCTGAAATAGCAGCCTGCAGATCTGTGATGCTGGCTGTACCACCGATAAGTTCCTTTTGCCAATCGGTATATCTGTTTTGATCCCATGTTCCATTTACATCATAATCCCATGAATTGTAGGGAATGCCGTCATTTTTAAAAGCTTCTCTTCGCATGGCTAGATACTGCTCGGTATTCATGAGTTTCATGAATTTTGTTACAGTTCCGGCACCCGTGGAGGCAGTTACTGTAAAAGTTGTTTTTCCTGCTTTTCCTTTTTTAGTTGTGATAAGCACCACACCGTTAGCACCTCTTGAACCATATATAGCTGTGGCATCTGCATCTTTGAGTATTTCAATACTTTCGATAGTATCAGGATTTATACTGTTTAAAGGGCTTGTAGGTGTTGGGTAAATAGTAGAGGTCTGATTGTATCCAATTGTTTCAGAAGCATACGGGACGCCATCTATAAGATAAAGTGGTGCATTGCCATCAAGTCGAATACTGTTTTGTCCCCTGATTTTAATATCGAAATTACCTCCGGGAACTCCTGTATTTTGTGTAATATTCACACCTGCCATACGACCCTGCATCGTGGCAAGTACATTAGTTACGGGCTGTGTTTCGATATCCTTTGAAGTAATTCTTGCTATACTTCCCGTGCGTTCGCTCTCTTTAACGGAATAATATCCTGCATTAATTTTTACTTCCTGAAGGGAAGTGGCATCTTCCTTCATTTGTACATTAATCACTAAGCGCCCTGCAACTGGAATTTCAATTGTTTTGAAACCAATGTAAGTGAAAATAAGAATATCGTGTGGTGACACTGTTATTGTAAATTTACCATCAAAGTCAGTAGCCACAGCTTTTTTCTGGTTTTTTACTGAAATACTGACTCCCGGAAGAGGAAGGGTGCCATCAGTTACAATACCGTGGACTTGTGTTTGTTGTTGTGAAACGGAAAAGAACAAGGTGTTCCTTGCTAAGGCTGGCGTGCAAAAAAGATAGAACCCGAAAATAAACGGATACCAAAGTCCCGCCAACCCTTTATTTAATGAAAAAGTTTTCATAATTTTGGGGTTAGTTAATTTGAAACGAAAGTTTTATTAATTCAGCTCTCTAAACTTGTTGATCGCGGGTTAGAGAGCTTTTTTTAGCTTAGATAAAGCCATGTAATCTTGCTTTTTTTTTAAACCTATAAAACCTTGCAGTTGACTAATTCATAATAAAAATTGAGACAGTGCAGGCAGTAAAAAAAATAGCAGTAATTTTTTTTAATTCATAAGTCATGCAGGTTTGGTTAGGTAATAGCTAAATGCGAGACTTTGAAAAATGGAGAAGCAGTGCTGTGAATGTAAGGGGAGAATTTTGCCAAGGAAATAAAAAATGGCGCAGTAACTCAGCTTATTGCACTAGAGGTACTGGAAATACCGAGCAACAATAAGTGAGCCCACGCCATGGTCGTGAGCATCTTAACTTATCATCTCGTTGCAAAATTTCCAGTTTTCTAGTGCGAGATTCAAAGCGAATGCTTCAAATATTTTTATATGAAGAATCGCAAATATACATCTTATTGATGTATACGTTAGGCAAATATATAAAATTATTTAAAAACATGGTCGAATTCGACCATGTTTTTTTTCTTAAAAAAATTCAATTTGCTTGAAAATTACTCATTATGGATAATAAGAACATTAATTTAGAATTTCGAAACAAAATTGGAGATAAAATAAAACTTATCAGAAATGGTGAGTCATATGCAAAGATTGCTTCACGTTGTAATTTAGACGCTACTAAAATTAGCAAAATTGAAAAAGGTCGTGTCGATTTTAGAATTAATACCATATTTGAAATTGCAAAAGGTCTCAGAGTCCATCCAAAGGAGTTGTTAGATATAGAATTTAACTTTGATGCTTACTATAAAGAGATCGATCACACTTATAAATAATCTTTGTCCAATAGCAGTTTTGAATTATAACTTTTAGATTCAAAACTATTAGGAACAGGCTAAGAAATTCGCCTAAAAAATAATAATAAAATGATATGGATTTAATACATGGCAATATTATAACAACAATGTTAACAATATTTGGAACCGTAATTGTTGCTATACTAGGAAAGCAGTCATTAGCAGATGTATTCGACTTTTTTCAGAGAAGAAAGTTGAAGAATTTATTAAATGACTTAGAGACATATTCTGTAATGGATAAATTTGATGATGATTTTAAAACCAAATTTGTTACTCCTTATTTGAAAGAGTTATACTTTTTTTCTTTAACTGGAATTGATGCAAATGAAGAATCAATACCTAAATATATTGATTTTAAAAATAGGTTGAATTACACATGGACAAAAATCAAGAAAGCAAAACAACATTTTGATCTAAATAGTTCAGAAATAAAGATAAATTTAAGTATATATGAAAGAATTTGTGCTAACATTGCTATAGTATGTTTTATAATTCTACTTTTAGGTGGAACTATTTTGTTTACATATCTAAATCAATTTAAAACCCAAGGTATAAGAGATATTCTTATAATATTATCATCATTAATAATTCCAGCTGTCATTGGAATTTTATTAATTAGGGCTGTAGGTTCGATATTGATTGCAAAACAAATGGAAAATAGATTAAATAAAATCAACTAAAACTTATTTCTTGCTAAGCACATAAACCTCACTTAAATTATCTAAGTGAGGTTATTAGTTTAAAGGCTATTATTTCTTTGACTCCTCAATAGAAACTTTTCTAAACTCTTTCAATAATTTTTCTAATTCCAAAGTTGATTTACGAGCTCTAGCTCCAGCTGCTTTTACTCCTTTTTCAATTAGAGATTCTGATTCTGTCTTAAATGTTTCGATTTCTGCGTGGATTTTAGCTACTAAATCTTTCATGATATATTTTATTAAATGAGGGAGCAAAAATAGAAGTTTACCTTTTAGATGTAAAGAAAAAAATGTTAAAACTATTCTTTTCTAAGTTCTTTCATAAAATATGATGTTGGCATTCCGGTTCTGGAAAAAAAAGCTTTTGTAAAACGTTCTTTACTACTAAAACCTGCTTCTTCTGATAGCGCTTTATTTGTATAATTCTGAAATTTCTTTTCCTCTTTCATTAATTTTATCAAATAGTCTATCCTTAGATCATTGATATACTTTACAAATTTCTTACCTCTGTAATGTAATATTATTTTTGAAAGATATTTTATATTTGAATCAATTAGAACTGCGAGTTTTGCTTCCGTCAAATCTTTCACCAAAAATTTTTTATCCTTTTCAAATTTTTCTAATTGCTTCAATATAACCATTACAGTATCCGGATTTATATCTTCAATTCCGTTATTTAGGTTTTTTGATTCAAACTTAGATACAGTTTCACTTTTTTTCATTAAATCATCGAATCTTTGACGATAAACTTTCTTATTCCTACTATGATTATAAATTAGAAAGACCACAGATAAAAATAAAAATACTATTATACCCTTAAAAATAAAGTCAT
The DNA here is from genome assembly GCA_900129595.1 of Flavobacterium frigidimaris. Classification (GTDB taxonomy): domain Bacteria; phylum Bacteroidota; class Bacteroidia; order Flavobacteriales; family Flavobacteriaceae; genus Flavobacterium; species Flavobacterium frigidimaris. The sequence continues at coordinate 231,102 of FQWG01000006.1, forward strand.
TACGCTTTCTTTCTTCAAATAACTTTTCAATTTTATTTTTCTGAAATAGTAATTCTTTAGTGTTATAGTCTTTGTAAATTCTTTGCGATACGTATTTGTATCTGCTGTTCATAATATTATTTACTTTAAGCAGTTTCTCAATATAGTAAAGTTGTAGGTTAAGATTTTTTTTGGATTTAAAGTAGCTGATTAATAATTCATAGCTATTGAGAAGATCAGGACGAATGTATCCTTTATTATTAAAAATATCATCTACTTTTTTGAAATAAGGTATGGCCATTTCTGGATTCTTAAGATCCCAATAACTTTTCCCAATATAAAAATAACCAACAGCTTCATTTGCAAAATCTTTGTTTTTTATAATGACTGGTAGTGAATAGTTGATTTTACTAATAGCCAAGGTATAATTGCCTCGGAAATACTGGTTAACTCCTTCGGAGATAATAAAATACTCTTCCATCTCATTGTTAGATAATCTTTCTCCTTCTGATAATCCCTTCTCATTTATTTCTGTACATAAGCTATAACTTCCAAGACGATTATAACAAAGACCAAGAGAATGTAGGGAATTCAGATAGCCCCTATCGTTGTTTTCTTTAAAGTAATCGATGCATTCCTTAAATAAAGAAATTGCCTCATTATAAAATCCCAGGTAGTATTTTATATTTGCAATATTGTATTTTACCTTATATATCAAATACTTATCATTTGTTTTGGAAATATAATTATCTGCAATTAGATAATTGTCTAATGCATAATTATGTTTTTTAGCGGCATAATATACGATTCCTTTTGAAAGATAGGCTGAACCTATTAATGCATTATCTTTTGATTTTTTTGCAGCATAAATCATACTATCTACATAGATCAGTTTTAGATTTTCCGGCGAGTGATGAACATAGTTTTTATAGCCATTTACAAGCTCTTCCAAATTATTTTCTGCTTTCGATTTTACGAGAAAGGATTTAAGGTATAAGGATTTTTTAACACTATCTTTTTCAGATTCTTCTATCCTTTCAAAAAGGTAATCGTAATTCTTATTTCGAAGTGTATCGGGAATTTTAAAATGGATTTCCTGTGCGCAGATTTGATCTCCCAAGCAAAGAGAGAGTACAAATAGATACTTTCTAATCATAGTTTGAATTAAAATGAGACATTATTTTTTGTACAAAATCATTCTGAAAGCTAAATAAAAGGCTTATAAAAAGGCTCATTAACATTTTTCAAAAAAATCGCCTTAAATATAGTGTAAACAATTGATAATTAAGGTTTTTTTATTTAAAAAAGGTATATGGATTTTCCGAAAATCCATACTCTTATTCTCGGAAATCCACATACTAATGTTTTGCAAATCAAAAAATCTACTTTTAGATTTGCCTTGAATTCAAAAGCAAAAATATTTAGTAGAGTACTAAATTAAAGTTCTGCTTACCCGGGTGAAATGAACTGACTAAAAAATTAGTCGGTCACATTTAACACATTTTAATCATGAAAAACATTTCATTACGATTAATAATTTTACCATTATTAATCGTTTCCTGTACTACTGATACTATTGATAATATAGAAAGTATAGATAGTAAAATCAGTAGCAAGGAATCAGAAAAATCAGCACGTTTGGTGCAAAACATGACCCCTGAAAACCCTGCAAACATTTACGATTTTGCTGGTAAACTACATAATGATATTCTTGATGCTTATTTATCAGGTAACTATCAGTATAACACAATAGGACAAATTTCTCAACAGATCGAAACTCTAGCGGCTCAAAATAATGATCTAATGCTTTTAACTTCAGGAACAAATTTGTCTCCCAATCTGATTGTGATACAAGAGATTATAAATAATCCACAGTCTAAACTAGATCAGACTATTTTAAATTCTACAATGACAATTGCAGCAAAAGATAATCTTTCGAATTTTATGAATGATATCCTTTTATGGGAAAATGATTCCTACGAGGAAATTTATCAATACATAATATCTTTTGAATCAGCTGTGATAGCTAATCAGGCATTTAACAGTGAGGATAAGAGAATTATCCTTACCACTTCCTCCATAGCGAGGTATTCAACGTATTATGCTCTGGAACGCAAAGATAAAGACTGGGACACTTCTACTGGTCACCGTGTTGCAGGGGTTAGTGGTGCAATTGATGATCCCTGTACGGCAATAAAACGTTCACTTGTAACAGGAATCATGATATACAATCAATGATCTGAGTTATGATGTATTATATCTATTGCTATGAAAAAGAGATAGCATACGTGTTTACTGTGTGCTTGATTCTTTTCAATCTTGTTAGTCTTTATTTCATCATAGATCTATTATCCTATGATGAAATAATTGGCTATCTCACAAATGGCGAGATAAAAAGTGATAGTCCACGTAGTCTGGCCTACCTGCTTTTTGTGAGTGGCATGTCCAATTTACTTTTTATTACCGTTACATTGATGTCTAGGTTGATGTCAGAGTAGCTTGCCAATTTGGGCTTTAATAAAGTAAAATTTATTTTAACTGATTATAATTTCATAAAGAGTATTGTCGTGGTAAGCAAAAAATCAAAATATTTTCATATTGGCCTGCAAGTTTACATTTTTGAGAAATTTACATCTAAAAAATCTTTGAGTAAATTATTTAAGGTAGACCATTTCTCTATACTGATTGTCAATTCGGGTTCCTTATCTATCCTAATAGATAATACAGAAGTTACTGTCTTTGAAAGTGAGATCCTTGTGATACCTATAAAGACTTCATTTGAAATTTTGATCATGAGTGATCAATTACAAATTTGCTTGCTGTCATTTACTACAGACTTTGTTATTGAAAATAGTATACGAAGACCTCATATTAGGTATTTTGAATTTTTTATTACCCAATTATCCTCTAAAATCTTTCTAAAAAGTAAAGATGTTTTATTACTAATTGATTTATTGACATTACTTAATAGCAAAGTATTACGACCTAGCTCGCATGTTTTTAAAGATGAGATAATACTTTTTAGTTTTAATCTGTTATTATATGAATTAGCAGGTATCTATCACAGGTCATCCTGGCATATATCACTTCAGCATTCGAAAAGGGAAAAACTAGTTCTTCAATTTTTTAAAATTTTAGAAATGAATTGCAGAAAGCAACACAGTGTAAAATACTACGCAAATTATTTAGGTGTTAATACGGATCATTTTAGTAGAATAGTTAAACAAGTTACAGAAAAAACTGCGAAGCAATTTATTGAAGAAGCGATTCTCCTCGAAGCAAAAGTTTTGCTGCAAAACAATCATTTAACCATTTTATATATTGGAGAAGAATTGCACTTTAGTAATTCTTCTGCTTTCAGTACTTTTTTTAAAAGGCATACTTCCCTGTCTCCTTCAGAATACCGTTTACAATTAAATTCTAATTAAATACTTTATAATACATGTTTGACTGGGTTAAGAATGTTCTATAAGCATTGATTTAGAGTACTGTCGATTGCAAGTCGAGAGAAATATTTACTAAGTAAAAGTAAAAAAAATGACTCAAACCTATCTTTTAGAATGGATGGATTTAACGGTGACCTCAACCCTTAATCCTGGTAAAACAGATCTTACTATGATTACTCCAATTCAATCCAAAGCGATTATTAAAAAAGCGACCGAGCAAACATTCTTAATTCAGTCACAATTTACGGTACAGGTTTTTTCGCTTACCAAGGAGAAACAGATTAAAATTTTAGTTGGAAATTATTATTCATCGCTGTTATTTCTTTTAGATAAAATTACAGAGATAAATAGTACCGATGATGAACATAGAGAACATTTAAAAGAGGTAACTGCTACTTTAATTTCGTGTTTGGATGAATTAATAACTTTTGTAGAATCCAGATTTGCAAACTATTTAAACAAACCTTTACCAATTATTGAAAAGAAGATGTGTGAGTCCTCCGTTATAGACTCTTCCTCTAATAAAGTCTTATGTAAGCTTTCGACAGATCAGACAGCCTTAATACTTAGGGCATCTGATGAATTAAAAATTCTTATTTCAAAATCAATGAATCATTTATTTAAAACAATTGTTCCATTTCTATCCACTCCAAATAAAGTGGATCTTTCATACAATGCCATGCGAAGCAAGGCTTACATTTTTGAAGAGAGGGATAAACGAATAGCAATTGAAACATTGGAGCGCATGATTAAACAGATTAAAGAATATTAACTAAATAATTTAAAACTTAAAAATATGAAAAATCTATCTTATATTTTAGCCACTATGCTTCTGATCATAACAGGTTGCCAGCCTAAAAAGCTGGATGAGAAATTGGCTACCACCCTTATTCTGGAAAAAAATCATTACCCTACTATTGTAGACCATGATATTTTCTGTGGTGATCCCGCGCATGCCTACACCATTTTTAAATCCGGACTCGTAGAAAAAGGATTTGTAAAAGTACTTCAAACCAAAAAATTTGGTGATACAACGGCTTTCGTGAGTTTTACCCCTGCAGCAAGACCGTACTTACTGCCAACACCTGCAGCAGATAAAAAACATAAAATTCAACGTGTAAAAGTAGCCGATGAAGAATTTGGAGCTATTGCAGAAATCAGAATTATGAGTTCCGGTAATAAGGCAATTGTAGAATACACTACAATTCGGAGAAAGAATGTTTTTGCTGCTAGCATTAAGAATGGCTTGAAAGACTTATTGAGTCATGAAGTGTATTTTATACTAGCCGATGATGGCTGGCAAATCATGGATAAAAAATCAGAAATTGAATTTTTATCTTATTAGAATATGAATATTATCTTCAAATTACTTAACTAAATATATTTTAATATAATAAATATCAAATAATTAAAAAGTTATTACCAATTAGAAAGGTATCAATTAAATCCGTTTAAACCGCATATTTGTTGATCCTACAAATCTTTTTCAAACCATTTCATACATGATTTAGAGAAATCTCAATAAGAGGATAACTTAGGAATTATTTTTATTTCAATTTCCAAAAAGTTAAAAAATTGTAGTAAAAATATTTCTTATATTCGCTGAAAGAAAAAGCAAACTTACTGCACCAACACAACCAAAAGGGTTGTGTTGGTGCCATTTTATGACTGGTATTAATGAGTTGGGTGCAATGGTACCTCAAAATCACCAAAAAAGTAATTTATGACAAAAATTAAAGTTTTTAAAAATATTCTTATTGTATTTACTACTATAATTTTTTTAATCATTATTTGGATATCTTTCGATTTAATAAATGAAACAAGTCCAAAACAAATTGAAATTGACTTTGCAAATAAGTCAGATATTATCTCGGGTTATGGAACTCTTATTGGTGGTGTTTTATCTTTTCTTTCAATCTTATTTGTAATATTGAGCTTACTTGAACAGCGACAACAAATTTTAAGAAATGAAGAACTTGTCCGGACCGAAAATCAAAAAGAATTACTTGACAAACTCAAACTGTTAAATACTTTTTTAAAATCCATGATTGATGGAATAATAGAACAAGGAACAGTGATGGAAAAGTATTATTTAGAAGAACAGACTCAACCCTCTAAGATGAATAGAATGTATTTCTTAGTAAATCGTAATTTTGCCAGAGCTGTTGAAATGGATTCATTATCTATTTACAATGGAATCAAATTCTATTTAAAAGATGATCCTGACTGGGAGAAGACATTTCTTAATCTTTTTACATTAATAGACTTTTATAAAGAAGGTATTGAAGAACTTAGAGCAAAATACACATCTCAAATCAATTATAAAGTTGAAGAACAAAGAAAAATTGGTTCTGCTTTTTTGAAACTTATGAATATGTGCGCTTCAATGATTGATGATTATAAAATTGCTAATCCGGACAATTACATGTCATTGCCATGGGCAAAATTAGTAAATCAATTTACTGGCGAGTATTACGAATATTTACAGGAATGTGAAGATAATGACGAGGCTACAGATTTTAGAGTTATCTCAAACGACATCTTGATTGAATTTCTTAGAGTTTCAATGGAATTTAGAAATACTATAGGATATGATATTTTTGGAAGCCGAAACATTGTGAGTTTCGTTGCAGACTTAAGAAAACAAATAAATGAAATTGAGATTCATTGTAAATATTATGCTAAAGATATAGAAGAACAATACAATTCTTATTTTAGTCCAGAAAATGATAGCTTAGATAAACTAAAGAAAATAAAAATAAAAATTGAAACCATTGTTACGTAAAACCACAGCACCCAACAGCCACTACAACGGATTTGGGCATTGGGTTTAATGGAAACATGGTTTTGTATTTGGGGTGATTTGGCAAATCCAAAAATAGGGCTTAATTTAGTCCCAAACCCGCTGTAGTGCCAAGACGCTGGCAGCAAGCGCTTAGCAAACTTAGGAATTTAACGCAATTTTGCCATTATTAAAAAATTAAAAATTAATTTATTTTATATAACTATGCTATTGTCATTTAAAAATAATCACGAAATAAAAGAAAAAAAATTAGCTTCTACATATGATTGGTTGAATATGAAAAAAGCTCCTAAATCAGCAGAGGAAATAGCAGAAAAGTTATTCAATCTAAATAGGACATACACCACACCTGACTTTTTTTTAGAAGATTACGAAAATTTCCCTAGTAATTTAGGTTTACCTAATTGGTTAGGAAATCTACTATTTACTATTAACCACCATAATTCAAATGATTTTAGTGGTTTTAAAGAAAACTATGAAGAGTACTTTTATCCTGCCTTTTTGGAATCATGCAATGTCGGTATTGATTACTCTTTAATGTTTCATAAATGGGAACTTATGATTTTAACCGATATGATTCCAAAGCAAGAAAGAGATAAAAAATATTTCCATGATTTAATTAAATTACACAAAAATGCTCTTGACGGAAAAGATTTAGAAAGCAATGAATGGAATGAATTACAAGCTAAAATAGATAATGAGCTACAAGAAATAGAAGCACGAACTATAACATGGAATTCAGGTAGGACAGCATATTTGTCTATTGAAAATTACATAAATAAAGAAGACCCATATACTACATCTTCAGAAGCTATAGTTGATGCTTTACTTACAGAATATATTAACGACAATCAAAATTTTGGTAATAAATCGGAACAAGAATTAAGAGCCTGTTTAAATTTTATTCAATAAATTTTTTATGGCGGATAATTTTACCATATTTTCAGAATTTTCCATTAGTAATTCGTAATTCCTGCATA
>FQWG01000039.1 GCA_900129595.1 Flavobacterium frigidimaris
AGATCGTATTGTTATTCGAATCAGTCTCTATCGGTTCTTTTCTAATCTCTCGATTATCTTACTCTTTATTCTTTTGCTCTAACATCTCTGTTAAAACGGCTGTCAATTCAATATGTCTACGAACGTGTCTTCTGTTTTGTTTCGCTTGTGTTGCAAAGCGGGTGCAAAAGTACATAATGTTTTCATATTTCCAATACTTTTCAAAGCACTTTTTTCAATGTTTTTTAAAACTTTTTCCTAACTCATTGATAATTCAATATTTAAATTTTAAATATTTTTACACATTTAAAGAATTATCCTACTTCCCGTGTTCTTTTAGCAATAATACTATTTGAATGAGCCCGCTTTTTACTAATTCTATATCATAATGAGTGTTTAACAGCAACTCTAATACATTATATATGTAGCAAAATAACTTTGCTCTTATGACTTCCTATAAATCTTGTCCCCAGTAATTCATTAAATGTTAATCTACCTAAAAGCACTTCATTAAATAAGTTTTAAAAAACTAAATCTTAATTACACAAAAAAAAGTATTGTTTTGAAAAACCCATGGGATTGCTTTTTAGATGCATGGGAACTACTATCATTATTAAATTTAGGTTGCGGGGTATTTTTAAAATGTGCTTTTAAATCCTTAATGACTTCCCTTTTTGTCTTATAGCCATCTAGCGTAATTAAATCAAAAATCTCTTCTATAAAAGTGGAGTTTGCATACAATTGCTCATTAAACAGACATACCAAAATATTTGCACCTCTTTTTTCTAAATTTAAGAATTCTATTAATTCTGATTTATTATACACAACGTGTACAAATCGATCAATATCCGTAAATTCAGTTTCATTATCTTTTAAAGAAGTTTCTACAAACTGAAATTCATTTACAAGGTCTTTTTTAAATATCTTTAAGAAAGCTTCATTTTGATCTCGTACTAAAACTTTTTCCTTTTTCATTATCAATTTCTCTACAGCTGTTAAATACTAAAATTGTATTATCATCTTTCTTCTTAAATATAATCCTGAAGAAGTAAAAAATGCCTGCAAAGATATAACGACGAAATAACCTCTAATGCCCTAATAAGGCATATAACCATTAGAATAAGTCTTTTTTTTATTTGGGACTGCTATTCATAAAAGCAGTACAACTCAAGAAATACTCAATTTATTAAAATATTTAGACAGTGCATTAAAACAAGTAAGACCGCTAAAGAAGCGGTCTTCACTATAAAGAAATTATAAAAAATATTGAACTAATTATTAAAAATGGCTGTTTTAATACTTATAGTGCGGTAATAATAAATTCGCTTCGTCTATTCATTTGATGCTGTTCTTCAGTACAGTTTACGCCATCAGAACATCCATTGATTAGCCGGGTTTCTCCGTATCCTTTACCTGTAAGTCTATTTGGCGCAATACCATTTTTAACAAGCCATTTTATAGTCGATTTGGCTCTTCTTTCTGACAACTGCTCATTGTATACATGTGTTTGACGGCTGTCTGTATGAGAACGAATATCCAATTTCATTGCAGGATACTGATTCAGTACATCTAATATTTTTTCTAAATCTAAAGCTGCTTCTGCACGAATATTAGATTTATCGAGATCAAAATAAATCATCTTTATACCAAAACATTTTCCTAAATCATCGCCTATTGTTACCTGACAACCTGATTTATCTAAAGCAATCGGCAAATTAGTTTTACCATTTTCAGATGCGATCGTAACACTAACTTCTTTTGTCGTGTAATCGCTTTTTTCTGCTCTCACATTATAGATTTTACCACATTCTACAGCAAAAGTATAATATCCTGCCTGGTCTGTTATTGCAGAACCTTTTAATCTCATTTGATTGTCATATAGAGAAACTTTTGCTCCTGATAGAATAACTCCCGTTAGAGCATCTGTAATGATTCCGCTTAATTCCTGGACACATTGCAACCTTTTGGTTTCTAATAGTTTATAAATATCATCTGATCCCATTCCGCCCTCTTTGTTTGAGGAAAAAAAACCTTTTCGGGATTTTGAATCTATTATAAATGCAAAATCATCTTGTGGGGAATTGATATCTGCTCCAACATTTTGAACTACACCGATACCATTTTCTTCTATTTTCGCTACAAATATATCTAAACCACCAAGGCCAGGATGTCCGTCTGAGGCAAAATAAATTTCGTTTTCATCTGTTACATATGGGAATGTTTCTTTTCCTTCTGTATTGATCGCCGGGCCTAAATTTTCAGGAGTGCCATAGCCTCCATTGCTATCAATTGTCACTTTATACAAATCAGACTGTCCCATTGTTCCAGGCATATCTGATGCAAAATAGAGTGTTTTTTCATCCGGACTAAGTGCAGGGTGCGCGGTGCTATAATTATTACTGTCAAACGGAAGTTCTGCTATATTATCCCATTTGCCATTTTCAAGTGTAGCTTTATATATTTTAATTAAAGTAGTTCTATTGCCATCTTTTCCCTTTTTACCATCGATATAATTGTTTCTTGTAAAATAAACTGTCTTGCCGTCTTTTGTAAAAGCGGGAGTCGATTCGTGAAATTTAGAATTTATTTTTGATTTTATTTTTTTTGGTGCGGCGGGATTGAAATCCTTATCAATATCCGATTCGTACAGATTGGTGAAATATTCGCCTGTCCATTTGTGCTTGCGCTGTCCGAGACTGCCCGTATCTCTGGCCGAAGTAAAAATTAATTTGTTTTGATAAAATGCAGTTCCATAATCTGAATACTTACTATTTATTCCGGCATCTTCGACATGATAACGACCTGAATTGGCCTTAATTTCTTCTGCATAATTCCTGTCTGCTTCATAGCGTTCTGCTCTTGTATCATTTTTTGATTTTTGGTTAAACAAATCCAGGATTTGATTTGCTTTTACCGTATTTCCTGTTGACTTTAGGGATTGTGCATATCGATAATAATATTCCGGTTCTACTTCACTATTCATTGCAAATAATTCACCATAACATTTTGCTGCTTTATCAAACTCAGAATTAAAATAAAATGAATTAGCCAGTTTTTTAAACAAGTCTTCTGATTTATATCCTTTTTCAGCAATTCGCTCGTATGTTTTAATGGCATCGATATAGGCATAATTATCATATTTTTTATCTGCCGAAGCTGTTTTATTCTTTTGCGAATAACCATTAAAGGAAAAAACACTTATTAATGTGAGGTAAAGGAGTATATATTTTTTCATTTTATTTTTTTTAGAAGAAACGAGGGGTTGTAATTTTACCATAGTTTTTAAGGAATTCATATCGCAGGAATATCTCATGCGACCCTGAATTGTAATGTCTTAAAGATGTGGTCTCATGATCGTAACCATATCCTAAATAAAGACCATCTGATATTTGAAATCCGACCATAGCGCTCAATGCTGCGCTCCATCTATAAGCAACTCCAACAACAAATTTATCCGCAAACATAAAATTGGCCGAAACGTCTACTTGCAAAGGAGCGCCTTCTACCATTTTAGTTAATAAAGCGGGTTTAAATTTTATGTATTGGTATTTATCCAGATCAAACACATAACCGGCAATTAAATAATAGTTGATTTTATCTTTAAAAATAGCGATGTCATTGTCATTATAGCGATTTGTTTCGATAAAATTAGGAATTGACAAACCGATATAAGCTTTATCAGAATGCCAATAAACTCCTGCTCCTACATTAGGAGTAAGTTTATTGTTTAAATTTTGAAATTGAGGATCTGCCTGATTTTCCATATTTAATTTATTAACATCGAGGTTAAACAAATTGGCAGTTCCTTTTATACCAAAAGAAAGTTTGAAATCTGCAGATGTCTGAATCGTATAGGAAAGGTCAGCAGAAAAGGTATTTTCATTAGTTGGACCAATTTTATCGTTGACTACTGAAACACCTATTCCAAGATTACTATTGTTTATCGGGCTATTTACAGAAAAACTGCTTGTCTCTGGTGCTCCGTCTAACCCGACCCATTGTGTACGGTATAACCCAAAAACGCTCAAAGCTCCTCGAGATCCTGCATATGCCGGATTAATGCTTATGGTATTATACATATATTGTGTAAATTGAGCGTCTTGCTGTGCTGTACATAAAAACCCTGTCAACATCATAACCACTGTAAAAAATTTTAATCTCATGTTTTTGTTTTTAATAATTCATCACAATTCAATCCGTACCTTATCAGAAATAATCTTAGTGTTTTTTTTTGACGTTTTATAATTATTTATTGAAAGGTGCTAATCTACTGAACAAGATTAATCTATGTTTAAGTACAGATATCCTGCTTTCTTAATGGTTTGGGAATTCGTTCCGGAATATTTGACGTTCAGAATATAGAAATAGGTTCCTGTTGGCAGGAATTTATCTTTTGATACTGTTACTCTTCCTTCAGAATACCCTTTGAAGACATTTCCGTTAGAACCATAATTGTTTGTTTCAAAAACTTTTACACCCCAGCGGTTGTATATTTCTACCGTGTTATCTGCTGAACATTCTGTTAATCCATCAATTTTGAAATAATCGTTTTTATTGTCTCCATTTGGTGATACTGCATTATAAATCGTTAGCGAGCTGCATGGTAAAACAATACTATCATCAACTCTTGCGGTTGTAAATACATTGTATCCTGAAACATTTATGGGTGTTGTTACTGTTTTTTTATCAGTATCTACAATCCCCCCCTCATCAATCCAAAGTTTTTTTGACTCATCCCAACGAACAATATGGATTGAACTTTGTGGAGATGCAACTATATCTTCGGGTGTTGTTGATGTTTCGTCCCAACTTAAAGTAAGTATGACATCCGAATTCCCTGCAGTTTTATCTAACGTCCAGTATTCCTGATTGTTTATAATAGTGATTCCTTCCGCCTTATCGTTATGTGAATATAATGCATCCGAATTTTCATAAAAATACTTTCCTGTAAAACTGCTTACTATTTCGGCTGGTGCTGAAATGCCCGAAAATCGGTACTTATTTTTGTCTCCTATTGGATAAATAAAAGCATCTTTTCCATTTTTTTTCACTTTACCATCTACAAAACTATTATCACTAACATTGAGAGATTCGGCTCCTTTTTCAAAGACTAACAAACCTCCATAATTATCGTCATCAATAATTCCTTTCTGAAAATCTGCTTTTCCTGAAATACTTACTTCATTAGACAAAAGAAAGGCAGGCTGTACATTGCTGTTTTTAAACTCGGCATTATACCATTCCATAGGCGAAGTGCCTGAAATATTCTGAGATTCAGACAAACCTCTCATTCGGGTAATACCTTTGGTTGAACCGGGAGAAAAAGTAACAAGACCGTCGTTATTATAATGACTGTAAACAAAAAAATCTCCGTCATTAAATAAGTTACCATTATTCTTATTATCCATAGCACCAACCGTAGACAGAACTGTTCCCTCAGATATATATAAATCTCCAATATTGACTGTTTGCGCTGTTATGATTCTACTAAACAATAACAACAGCGTTAGAAGAATATATTTATTTTTTAATTTCATAGTTTACTATTATTAGGTAAAACTTATAACTTATGTTGAACTTAAATTGCAGGTTATTTTATAGCTATTCAAACATCTTATAAAAATTAACCACTAAACCCGCCTGATTTGTTCTTGTTGCAACATTTGTGGTTGCTCCGGCACCATGTTTCAATAAAACCTTTACTGCTTGCTGGCTGTCTAGTTTAAATACAAAAGAATATTTATATCCTTGTACACTATTTGCTCCATAAGTAGAAACACTTGACGCTGTTTTTAAATCAGTTAACATTGTTACACTTGATGTAGTAGAACTTCCGGTAACAATCGCTGCCTCTAATACAAACAAGTGTGAATTATCTACTAAAAAACCACTATCCGGAGCATCTGGAGCGACACAATCAAAAGAGATATCTACTTTATAAGTTCCAGCAGGTAATGTAACATCAGTGCCGGTTGGGTTTGCGCTTCCAAGAGTGTTGATATACTGTGTTCCATTAGTACTACTAAAACTGATAAAGTTATTAGCTGTTCCTGATGGTATCAATTGTTTAGATAAATCTCCTAAACCGCTTATATAAGTACCTGCGATTTTTAAATTTAAAATTTGATCCATCTCGCTATTTACAATCATCCTATTCCATTTTTCACCATCCCAGTAATAATATCCGCGGGCAAAAGTACCTCCAAGGTTAAAAATTAAAGAACCTTTCTGCGGACCAGCAACTGCAATAACATTATCTGTTAAACTCGTTAATGTATATTGCGGAGTTACTACACCCCGATCTGTAGCCGTAACATCCAAAGCCGCTGAGGCATCGGGTGTTCTTGTATTTATTCCCGTTTGAGCAAATGCACTAAAACTAAATAGGCTAACTGCTAAAAATATAATTGCTCTGATCATGGTAATGACTTTTCAATGTTTATAAACGCATTATCTATATTTATAGTTCCGATGTAGGTCCCGCCGGCTCTTCTTGCCAATTGAAATTGAAAAGAGTCAGCAGCAGTCAATTCAAAAGAAAAAACGAATGTTAGTGCATGCTTTTTAGTTCCTGATGTATTTGAAATTTCATTTAATTGAACTTCCGGCCCCAGCATTTTACTTCCATTCCATAACCTACTGGAATAAAAGTGAGCTTGTGTCTTTATAGCTCCACCAATACCGCTTGTTGTGGCTTCGTTTGTAGAAATATTAAAACTAACATTTACTACATATTTACCTGGTTGTAATGTTATTTTACTGTTTCCATCATCTGAAATGCCAATTCCTGAATTATTAAAAAGTTTTGTAAATCCGGTAATATTAGAATAGGCTATAGATATTGTTTTTGTTTCTGAAGCCGTTTTAGTAAAAATGGCATTAACAACAGAATTTTCACGGGTTGCCATTAGACTCCAAACACCATTATCAAAAATGTAATAACCCTGTAATTGTGTTGTTCCAATATTATATACAATTAAACCGGCAGCAGGAGAAGCTATAGGATTTACTATATCAGTCAAAGTAGTCAAAGCAACTCTTGGTGGTAAAAAAGCTTTCTTAGTTGTATTGTTTGATAAATCTAAAACCGCTGAAGCATGACCGGTCTGAGCATTTACTACTGCTGTTCCTTGTGCAAAATTTAGCGCAGGAATTGCAATTATGATTAACACTACTATTTTTTTTATAGTTGCTTTCATTATTTCAGTTTTGTTAATTTATAATAAGAACCACCGGGTATAATGTAAACCAGATCATTATGTGATGATCCCGACCTTCTACCCAGTGCAACTGTTAAACTAGAAACTGGATTCGTCACATTATCTGGCAGTGTAAAAGTGGTATTGAAGGTTACTCTATGATTTTGATTTGCCTGAGATAATACTGCTCTTTCTACTCTTGCACTATTTGTTACTATTCCGGTAACTGTTACATTAGTCTTAATATCTGTATAATAGCCCATATTATAATATGTTGACCCAGTTAAAACTGATCCTCTTCCTGAATCCGGTGCAGGTGCTGTAATTAAAAAAGAAATTTCAATCATATAAACACCCGATCCTAAATTGACTGTAAGTCCACCCCCCGAGTTGTTTCCAACATCAAGACTAGGCATGTAACCTGAACTTTGAATAACCAAAGCATTACCATTACTATTGTTAATTAATGTGCTCTGTCCGGGAACCAAATTATTAAGTGCCGCAAAATTTGAACCCGTCATACCAATCACCGCTGTTTTTGGGGTTTCTTTAAAAAACAAATGAGAGTTCCAACTACCCGCTCCTGAATTTACCGAAGCATCCCAGTGAAACAATGTTTTTTTGGTTAATGTATTCGTATTATAAATCAACAAACCATCTTTTGGAGCAACCGTTATTGGAATTTTTAATGTTATATCCGTTACACTTAAACGAGGGATTAACAGACCTTTATTACCCGAAGATATTTCCATGTTTGCCGAAGCATCCGGATTTCTTGTATTTACTCCTGTTTGAGCATTTGATTTAAATGCAGCGATAAGAAATACGAAAGAAATGGTAATTATTTTTTTCATGATAATCATTTTGTAAATGAGAATTACAGGAGAAGTTTCCTCCTGTAATTCATTTTTATTTATTTCTTAAGTAATAACTTTTCTAGCTGTTCTAAACGATCGTTTGTTTCTTTCGATGCTTTTTTAAGAGTATCGATTTCTATTTGTTGCTGATCGATTATTTCTTTTTGCTCAATAGTATGCAAGTACAACTCTTCTATTTTCTCTAAACTTTGTATTGATAGTTTTGTCATATCGAAGGTATAACCATTCTCTGCTTTTCTTAATTCATCAATTGAAGCAACACCCGGTAAATGGTGGTTCGCTTTAATAAACTCTTTCACATAATTTAATGATCTAAATTCGTAATCCGGATTAATTACCGATTGACCTATAAAGTACTTTTCGAAAACATAATCGGCATAAACACTATTAGCTGTCCATATTTTTCCTGTAGTAGAAATATCTCCAGCCACATGGAATTTAGGGGTAATCGTTGCTGTCCCTACTGTGAATGAAGGAATTGTATTTGTACCAATAGCTACTGCGCCTGTTTGATAAATATTCTGAGTATTAGTTGTCGCTTTTGTTACACTTCCTTGTACTTGCCAAGGTTCTAAAGTTGTGATATCTAATCCTACTGTTGATGATGCTACACCATTAATTGTTGATATAAGATTATTACCACTTAGAATCAAAGTATTACTATTAATAATATTAGCTGTTGGACTCAAAGTATTAACAGTACTGGTAAGTAAATTACCAGCCGAGCTTAATGTATGTGCAATGGTTTGAGGGGTAGAAGGACCTGTATCACCTTTTGGTCCTTGTAAACCGGTATCTCCTTTTGGCCCTTGTAAACCTGTTGCTCCAGTTTCTCCTTTTGCTCCAACTGCTCCATCTTTTCCTGCTGCTCCAGTCAATCCTGTAGGGCCTTGCGACCCTGTGGCTCCAGTTAAACCGATTGGTCCAACTGCTCCGTCTTTTCCTGCTGCTCCAGTCAATCCTGTAGAACCTTGTGGACCTGTATCTCCTTTTGGTCCTTGTAAACCTGTAGCTCCAGTATCTCCTTTTGGCCCTTGTGAACCTGTGGCTCCAGTTAAACCAATCGGTCCCTGAACTCCAACATCTCCTTTTGGACCTACAGCACCTGTATCGCCTTTTGCTCCTTGTAAACCTGTAGCTCCGGTTGCTCCAGTTAAACCGATTGGCCCCTGAGCTCCAACGTCTCCTTTTAATCCTTGTGGACCTACAGCACCTGTATCTCCTTTTGGACCTTGTGGACCTACAGGGCCAGTTAACCCGATTGAACCTTGAGGACCTGTTGCTCCATCTTTTCCATTTTTAACCATAACCGAATTTCCTGATCCATCGGTAATCGTTGAACTTCCATCTCCATTATCTTTTACCGTTACTGATTTCCCATCAACTCCATTAGTTCCGTTTGTTCCATTTTTAACTGTAACCGAATTTCCTGATCCATCGGTAATCGTTGAACTTCCGTCTTCGTTATCTTTTACTGTTACTGATTTCCCATCAACTCCATTAGTTCCGTTTGTTCCATCAACACCGTTAGTTCCATTCGTACCATTTTTAACTGTAACCGAATTTCCTGATCCATCGGTAATCGTTGAACTTCCGTCTCCATTATCTTTTACTGTTACTGATTTCCCATCAACACCATTAGTTCCGTTTGTTCCATCAACACCGTTAATTCCATTCGTACCATTTTTAACTGTAACCGAATTTCCTGATCCATCGGTAATCGTTGAACTTCCGTCTTCGTTATCTTTTACTGTTACTGATTTCCCATCAACTCCATTAGTTCCGTTTGTTCCATCAACACCGTTAGTTCCATTCGTACCATTTTTAACTGTAACCGAATTTCCTGATCCATCGGTAATCGTTGAACTTCCGTCTCCATTATCTTTTACTGTTACTGATTTCCCATCAACACCATTAGTTCCGTTTGTTCCATCAACACCGTTAATTCCATTCGTACCATTTTTAACTGTAACCGAATTTCCTGATCCATCGGTAATCGTTGAACTTCCGTCTCCATTATCTTTTACTGTTACTGATTTCCCATCAACACCATTAGTTCCGTTTGTTCCATCAACACCGTTAATTCCATTCGTACCATTTTTAACTGTAACCGAATTTCCTGATCCATCGGTAATCGTTGAACTTCCGTCTTCGTTATCTTTTACTGTTACTGATTTCCCATCAACTCCATTAGTTCCGTTTGTTCCATCAACACCGTTAGTTCCATTCGTACCATTTTTAACTGTAACCGAATTTCCTGATCCGTCTGTAATCGTTGAACTTCCGTCTCCGTTATCTTTTACCGTTACTGATTTCCCATCAACACCATCTTTTCCATCATCTCCTTTTGGACCTTTGATATTTCCAGTAGTTACCCAGGTATCGCCTTGTTTTACATACACATCTCCGGTACTATTGTCAACATAAGTGTCTCCGTCTTTTCCGGGTGTAGTTGCCCCAGGTGCTCCGGTTCCTCCGGTAATTGATTTTCCATCAACACCATCTTTTCCATCATCGCCTTTTGGCCCTTTGATGTTTCCCGTAGTTACCCAGGTATCGCCTTGTTTCACATAAACATCTCC
>FQWG01000041.1 GCA_900129595.1 Flavobacterium frigidimaris
CATTTCTATTTGTAGCTGTCTTTTTTTGTCGTGTCCGGCTAAGCGTTAGGGATAGTAGCGATTGTTTGAAATCTTTTTTGAGGTTTTTTCTTCCTGCAGACAAAAAATTGAGTGCGGAAATCATGGAAACCTATATAAATATTTTTTTGGAGACATAATATTAGGTTTTAGTATTTATTCATTTTTCTATACATGTAAGGCTCTATCGGTTTTTTATCATTCCACAAACCTATTTTTTTATTCCTCGCATTTATTTCCAAATCACTTAATTTTTTAGATTTAGAATATTGTTTATAATGCCATCCATAGCCATTTCTAATAATTTCTTCCGATAAATATTTATTGTTGTAAAAGATTTTAGCAATATACCTCCCGTATCTATCAGTATTTATAATTTTATAAGACACCATTTTATTACCTACCTCATTAGAGGTAAACTCTTTTGATTTCTTACCAAAAGCCTGTGAGCTTTCAGGACAATCTACTTCGGCTAAACGCAATGTAATTTGATTATTATCAGAATCGAGTAAAACAACTGTATCACCATCTTTAATTCTAATGATTTTTCCTGACTGTGAATAAAGAGATAGTGAAAAAAAAATAAGTAAAAATAGGACTGAAAAATTTTTCATCTCATTTATTTATAATGTATAAATTCTTATTTAACTTAACAACTGGCTTATTTTTAAACCTACAAATTATATTGCACACATGTTTTGAAAATAATGTATTTGTTATAATAAAACCATCAAAAGAAATAGTGAACCCTATTTTATTTAATAAATATTTTTTTAATTTTTCCATTGTCAAAATGTATAAGTTTAAAAAAAAACTGACCGTAATTGCATGTATTAAAATTTAATTTTTAACGTAATTTTTAATTGGCCAGCTCCTGGCTTTTTTTCTATTTTAACGTTGTTTTATTTTTCTGCAGAAAAAGCAGAAACTTATTTTAACGTTACTTAAACTTTTCAAGTCTTTCGTTTTCAAATTTTAAATATTTGTATAAAGTTGTCTTACTTTTAATTTCAAGAACTTTGCAAATTTCCTCTAGACTTAGTTTTTTTTCATCATATAATTCTTTTACGCGTATTGCTTTCTTTTGTGCCGCTACTGAAATTCCTTTTGGCTTTCCTCCTGTTCTTCCTCTTGCTCGTGCGCTTACTAATCCAGCTTTTGTTCTTTCTGAAATTATATTTCTTTCAAATTCTGCAAACGCACCTACTAAATGAAACATTAATTTTCCAACTGCCGAACTTGTATTTATTCCATCCGATAAAGAAACGAACTCTACTTTTTTTAAAGCTAATTCAGAAACTAACTCTATTAAATCTTTAAGCGACCTTGCTAATCGGTCTAATTTGTAGACTACAACTATATCATTTTCTCTTAATCCCTCTAATAATTTTTTTAATTGTGGACGTTCTACATTTTTCCCTGAAGCTTTTTCAAAGAAAATTTTAGTGCATCCATATTTTAGAAGTTCATCTTTTTGTGAATCTAAATTTTGGTCGAGAGTTGAAACTCTAGCATATCCAAAAACTGCCATTGATTTATTAATTAAAATTTAATAAATCAAGACATTGAGGACAATTTATTTTATCATTCTGGTCAATGTTACCAATAACTACCTTATTTTTTGTATTACACATTGGAATAGTATCTATATAATCTTTTGTAATGTTGTCCCAAAGGTCAACTTGTACATGAAAAATTTTCTTTTCTTCTTCAATGCAATATTGGTCATTTCGTATATCAAAAAAAATTTCATTCTTTTTATTTAAAATTAAGTACTTAAATAATCTTCTATACATAGTTTATAATTATAATTTGTTAATTATATTTTTCAAAATTAAATAGATAAGCAATAAAAATATGATTCTCCAAAACGGTTAAATATTGGATGTTTAATTTCATCTTTTGATTTGAAATGTTCAGAAAGAAAATCACAATCCGTCACATTAGTTGAATGATGCAGAGGAATAAGATTTTTTATAACTTCTGAATTGATTTCTATTTTTTCAGGATTTTCAGTATCAAAAATTACATTTTCAGGGTTCTTTAATATTTTCATTAAAACGTTATAAAAGTAAAAAAATGAACTTTGATAAATGAACTATAATAATGGACTTTAAAAATCGTGTAGAAACGAAAAGTATTAAGTTTGAAAAACCAAAAAATTAGTTTATTAAAACGAACGTTATTTTAATATAAAATCTTATAGAATTATCATAATTAATCCGTAAAGAATCCAATAAATTAATATCCCAGTTATAATTTTTACTATAAGATTAATACCTAAAATATTTTCCTTTTTCAACTTGTTTTTTGTTGTATATAACCGAATAAACAATAAAACAATAGGAATCATTATGGTTAATATCAAAACAATAAAATGAATAGTGGAAAAGGTTTTAGAATTAATAACAGTATCTTCAAAATTACTTATTTTGTAAGCTTCATCTGTAAATAAATTATTTTTTTCGTTAACTAAAAGAGGATTATCCATTAAATATAAAATAAAAATAGAAGAAGAAAATAAAAACATTAAAATAGAAAGGTATAAACAAATGTAATAGAAAGAAAACTTTCTTCTTTCTTTAGTATGTTTTATACAATATGAACAAAACCAAACTACAAAAGCAAAGAAAATAGTAGTAACTCCAAGGGCTAATAAATTATCCATAAATTTTTTAAATTTTTAATTTGCTATAAAATCTTAACAAAGCTTGTGTTATTTTACCACTATTTTTTTTTCATATTTTATCTGTCCAATCAGTATTTTAAATCTTTTTAACTCTTCTTCGGCTTCATCTAATGTCTTCCAAGAGCTTTTAGCATAATAATTAAAATTTGGAGCGCAGTCTGCTTTTATAATTACAAATTTTTCAAATTCTATGAAAGTATTATCCTTTTTTTTAGCAAGAATTTTATATTCTTTTCTGTTTAAATTATCCGTTATTTCTCCAATTTTATAAGTGTTTTTTTTCATATCTCTATGTAGCTTATAATAAATTGCACAAAGAGAAATAAGGCTTATTGTAAAAATTGATAGAACAGTTAAGATAAAATCAAATTGTTGAGTATTCATATTGTTTTTTGATTATTGAATAAATTAAGCTCTATGTAAAAAAACTTCGGCAGGGATACCAAAATAGTTTTTAAGTTTTTGAGCCATTTTTAAGGTAATATCACGTTTTCCTGATAAAACAGCAGAAACGTGTCCTTTGCTTCCAATTATAGGCTCTAGGTCTTTATTTTTAATTCCTTTTTCTTTCATTTTTATTTTAATTACCTCTAAAACATCAAGTTCAGGCATAGGATGGTTTTTATCTTCATAATCTTTTATTAATAAAGATAAAATTCCAAGCTCGTCATCTTCGGGCGTATTGGGTTCAGCGTGAAAGATTTCAATTATTCTTTTTACTGCTGTTGCGTGCTCTTCTTCTGATTTTATTACTTTCCAGTTCATTTTTTTTTATTTTAAATTAGGATTATACTCTATGCTTTCAACATCAATTTTATCATACTCCGAATGTGTGCCAAACCAAATAGTATAACAAATTTTTCGTCTAAAATTAAAGGATGCAATTAATCTATAATCATTGCCTTTAATATTAAAAATGACTCTTTGATTATTTACCAAACTAGCATTTCCGTAAACTTTTTTCAAGTCATTGAAATTTTCAAAATCTTGTCGTAAGATTTCATTGTACCAAGTTAAGAGTTGATTCTTTGCTTTTGGATATTTTACGGTATAATACGTTATAGTATTTCGGCTTATGATATTCATTTGTCAAAGATATTAAATGTTTTCATTTTGCAAACAATTATTATTATAAAGATTCCTAATTAATCTGTATATAAAATAATACCTGATGCTAAATTTTCTATTTTTTACTTACGTAAAGATAATATTTTAATATCAATTATCCTAATTATATAATTAATATTTAAACATAAAGAATAATTTATTTACATTAATTTTCTTTTCCTTTAAGTTTTCTGAAAGAAAAAAAGGTCTTTAAAAAAAGCTGTAAGCGTAATATTTTGTATTCATAAAGGGCTTTTTTTAATATCCTTATAATACATAAGTTATTGAAGTAATGTATAAGGTATCAATCTATACACATTTGAGAGTGCAAAAAACAGATTGTCAAATACTTACGTTTTGTTTTTTAAGCTCTGTGTATCAGTCTATACACATTTAAGTACCTTACGTATCAGTCTGTACACATTTGAAATGCTAACTGTATCAGTCTGTACACATTTGAAATGCTAACTGTATCAGTCTGTACACATTTGAAACGCTAACTGTATCAGTCTGTACACATTTGAAACGCCAACTGTATCAGTCTGTACACATTTAAAAACGCCAACTGTATCAGTCTGTACACATTTATTTGCTCTCAATTATAAAGCATTTATTCATTAAATCTATATCTCTAATAACGCTCATTTTATTATAAAATGCTATAGCCCAGCTGTCTGCTCCCCAGTTATTTTTTCCTTTTAAATTATTGGTAACCGACTTATGTATTGCGATAATGGTTTCTTTGTTTTTTTTATCTATTAGCCAGTTATAGAAATCATTTAAAGTCTCTTTTTTAGGTGATCTATCTACATTATAGATGTTGTAAAGTTCTCTCTTTAAAGTATCTAAAAACAGTTGTTCTAAGATTATAATTTTTTCTTCAGTTAATTGTTTAGGATCTTCCTTTTCCCATATCATAAATAAAGTGTAAGCAAATTTTTGAGAACCTGTTTTTTTCCAAACAAAGGAGAGCCCTTTTATATCATTTTTTAATAGATTCTCATATTTTTTAAAAATGCTATTTAATCTTTGTTTCTGTACTCTTATTTCTTTATGTGCGACATTAAAATACTCTATAAGTTCTTTTATTTCCCAGTAAAATGAGCTTTTACCGTCTCTTTTAGATTGATTATAGATATTCATTATTTGCAAATAAAAATCATCTCCATTCCACTTTCTTGTCTCCAGGTAATATTTAACATTGATGTTTAAAAAGAATTTTTTTAAGTTTGTTTCAAAACTATTATCAAGGATATATTTATAATATTTTTTAGGTTTTCCGCTGCTGATTTTTTTGGGAGTATATCTCAGAACCTCTTTTAGAATAATATAATTTTTAAATCCCACAATATTATAATTTTCGTCTTGTCCTTTATATTCCTCAAAAATAGGAGTAGTAGCTAAAATATATAAAGCATTTTCTAAATAGGTATTCCACTCAATATTAGAATTTAATTCATCTGTTTTATATTTAGGTTCTTCGACGTGCCGGCTTAAATTTCTTCTATCATAATTAAACATTTTAGAAAATTCAACAGGGTCTAGTCTTCCATATCCAAACAAATCTTTTTCATATTGAAACGAAAAATAGAGAAGTAAAGATTTTAATATACTTCGTGTTTGAAAATCTTCAATTTTTCTAAAATCTAATATATTATACGCTAAATTCTTATCTACACGAATATTATTTATAATTTCCATATCTTAAGTTACTTAATTATTTTCTTTATCAAAAAAACCTTCTCCTTTTTTTTTCTGATAAATAAGAACTCCCAAAGCACTCGCTAAAAAAAGAATAAAACTGATCCTTAAAAATTTTTCTCCAAAAACATTAAATGCATAGTTATAACCATAATTCAAAAGGCAGAAACAAAAAATTAAAAAGCAAGCTGCAACAACAAAAAAACCGAAAGAAAAGAAAAAAAGAAAAACCTTATGCTTTTTTAGCTTATTCTTATTTTCTGTAGAAGCCTTTTTTAAAAAATAAAATTTAAAATAAAGAAAAAATAGAACAAAAAGAAAACCTGTTATAAAAAGTCCCCACAGGATATAATCAAAAGTTTCTGACTTAAAAAATGAGTCAAAAGGAGAATAAAAATTGTTTAAATTATTTTTCATTTTTAGCGGATTTATTAATTTTAATTTCCTGAACCAAATCCAGTACAAAATTTACTTTTGAATAAGAAATATCTTTTTTGATATTTTCCTCAATATAATTGTTTATCCAATTAATATCTCTTTGAGTTATCAAAACAGAAGTGGCTTTTAAAGAGGCTCTCTTCTCTTTATTATGCATTCTATTCGTCCTTTTATAGTCCACTTTTTTAAAACCTATTTTTGGGTTTTTCTCTCTTAGAAAGTTTAGCCCATCTAAAAAAATGCTTTTAAAATTGTAACTAAAATTTCCTTCATTTATCTTTCGGCTTATTTCTGAAAACAAATAAGAGTAGGTATCTTCAGGCATTTGTAGACTAAAAGACTTTATTTTTTCGTTATCATTCTCTAAAACTGACGGGCTTTCTTCTTTTGTCATAATATTTTATTTTATTAGTAATTACAACAAATATACATTAATTATATAATTACATTAATTAAAAAAATTAATATTCTACAGGCAATAATAGTACTTTATTTACATACCACAAGGTATAAACATCAAAACAAAAATCCGAAAAAGGGATTTTTTGACTTATCAAAACATTATCATTTCCATCTTCACAAATCACATTAAAACAATCTTTTCTTTGAACTATATTTTTAAAACCATTAACCATAGTATAGGCTAATTCTCTTTCAAGTTTCCAAACCTGAAAATGCTCATTTTTAAGTTTACTTTGATAACTCGCAATTATATCTAAAAACCAGTAGGATTCTGTTTTTTTGGCAATTTCTCTTACTCCCTCAGTATAATTTATTTTAGTTACTGGAGAAAAAAACAATTGTTCCCCGCCATGATATCCTTTTAAAGAATCGTTCGCTGATTGAATTTTAGTACTCATATTTTTTTAATTTAAATGAATGGTAAAAGTTTTATATTCCGCTATTTCTTTGTATTCTCTAACAATGAGGTTTTTTGAAAAACCAGACTTTATCAAAGCCCAGTCTTCTGCATCTTCATAATTTTTAAAAAGTTTTAAATAAACCGTTTGTCCGTGTATGATTAAAAAATTTTTCATTCTGTTTAGATTTAGTTAATTTTTAAAGTTTCGTTTAAATTAAAGCTGTGAGCTCCGTATTTTTTCTTTATTTCTTCAAGATTTTTTTTACCTTTTGATTTTTGTGCATAATCTACTGGAGAGAAATACCAAAGTTTTTTTGTTGGTGCATATCTTGCCGTATTATAACCCTCTAAAACAATTGCTTTGATCTTATCTTTTTGTGTGTAAGTAGCGTTGTAAACTATATCTTCAAGCCAAATAAAAGAACCTACAAAATTTAATTTTACATTCTCCAAAGCATCAAAAGACTTTAATAGATTATAGAATTTAGAAGCATCAAAATTTTCTTCTTGCTCTACTTTTTCAGTAGGTTTAAATTTTTTAAATTCTGTAAACATTTTTACAAAATCATTATTAGAATCGTACCCACTTGTATCAGGATGCAATTTTTTACATAGATCACGAAATAGGTTTTTTGCTTCTTCGATTGTTTTAATGGTGTTAAAATACATATGCGTCAATTATTAGATAGTAATTATATAATTAATATTAGATTAAAAAAAGGGTTGAGTTTTATTTTTCCTGTATTTTAGTATAGTCGCTATTTAAAGGTTTAAAATCTGCTTCGTCAGCTCCAATTTTTCGAGCATCCTCTACATTATACCCTTCTTTACGTAATTGTTCTATACGACTATTCATTTTAGCCACCCTTTCATTAAAAGAAGGTTGCTTATATTTTTTATAACAAACTTTTCCAAAAATAAAACCAGCCAATAGAGCAAGCATTATTACAGCTCTAAAACCCATTTTAGAGATTGATTTAATTTCAAATTTACTTTTATCAATATTCATAGCATTTTGTATTACTAGGTTAGTGTCTCATATCTTACTTACGTAAAGATAAGATTAATATATTAATTATCCTAATTATATAA
>FQWG01000007.1 GCA_900129595.1 Flavobacterium frigidimaris
TAAATCATCAAACGAATAAGGCAAAAGTACCGTTTGTTGTTGGTTATAATGCTTGAATCTCATATATAATCAGCTGTTAATCACTGATTAAATATACAAAATTCACCAGAAAAAAACAAGCTCAAAAAAAAATAGCTGCCTCAGTTGTGAGACAGCTACTTTTCGTTTATTTTTTATTTACATCAGTTTCTGAATAATAATCTCTTCTGTGATTCCTTCAGCGTCTGCTTTGTAGTTCTTAATAATTCGGTGACGTAAAATTCCGGTGGCAACTGCTTTTACATCTTCAATGTCGGGTGAGAATTTACCATTGAAAGCTGCATGTGCTTTTGCAGCCAAAATTAAGTTTTGAGAGGCTCTTGGTCCCGCTCCCCAATCTAAATAATTCTTGACAAACTCATTCGACAAGGCATTATCCGGACGTGTTTTACTTACTAAAGTTACGGCATATTCAATCACATTGTCTGCTACGGGAATTCTGCGAATCAAATGCTGAAAATCAATAATTTCCTGTGCCGTAAACAACGGATTAATTACTGTTTTAGCATCAGACGTGGTACGTTTTACAACTTGCACTTCTTCTTCAAAAGTTGGATATTCTAATTTAATGGCAAACATAAAACGGTCTAATTGCGCTTCTGGCAAAGGATATGTTCCTTCCTGCTCAATTGGGTTTTGGGTTGCCAATACAAAATAAGGCAAATCTAACTTATAGTTTTGTCCTGCAATGGTTACTGAACGCTCCTGCATCGCCTCAAGCAAAGCGGCTTGTGTTTTTGGAGGTGTTCTGTTGATCTCATCCGCCAAAACAATATTAGAAAAAATGGGTCCTTTAATAAATTTAAAATGCCTGTTTTCATCCAGAATTTCACTTCCCAAAATATCTGAAGGCATCAAATCAGGCGTAAACTGAATTCTTTTAAAATCTAATCCTAAGGCTTGCGCCAAAGTATTGATCATTAACGTTTTTGCCAATCCCGGAACACCTATTAAAAGCGCGTGTCCGCCGGAAAATATACAAAGTAAAATTTGATCTACAACTGCATCCTGGCCTACAATGATTTTTGCTATTTCGGTTTTTAATTCATTTCGTTTCTGAACTAAATTATGAATTGCTGCTACGTCAGACATTTAGATATATTTTTAAAATTGAAAAGAGTTAGCTTTATGAATTCATAAAACTAACTCTTTTTATTTATTTAATAAAACTTATTTTTTCAACCAGTTGTATACAAAGTTACAATCTCTGTACTCTCCAATAATTTTGATATAAGTATCTTTTATTTTAGTATCAAACCACTTTGAGATTGTTGTGATTTGTTTTTCTTTCAATGCTAATTCTTTTATTTTAGTATAGTCTTTAGCATAATCAGCAGTATGTGCATCAATTCTGTTGGTAATAGTAATTAACTTATAAGTCTTTTTACCTTTATCGTCTGTGTTCAAAATTGGCTGAGAAATTTCGTTGTCTTTCAAGTTAGAAACCTGGCTGTATAAAGTGGGATCCATTTTAGTCAACTCAAAACGGGTATCCTGAGTATTTGGATTAACTAAAGTTCCTCCGTTTGCTCTGGTTTCTTTTTCGTCTGATTCTGTTCTTGCAGCTTCAGCAAAAGAGATTTCTTTGTTTACTATCTTATTTCTAATATTGGTAATTCTTTCCTTAGCATCTTTTAAAGCATCTTCGGAAACTGTTGGCGAAATTAAAATATGACGCAATTCAACTTCCTGTCCTTTTATTTTATCAACCATTATAATATGATATCCAAAAGTAGTTTCAAAAGGTTCAGAAATCTCTCCTTCACCCAAACTAAAAGCAACGTCTTTAAACTCTTTTACGAAAGGAGTTTTCCTTGTCATCTTATAATATCCACCATTAGGTGCTGATCCCGGGTCTAATGAATACAAAACTGCTTTGGTAGCAAAGCTCGACCCTTCTAAAACATCTTTTCGGATCGCATTTAATCGGTCAATTACTTTTTGCTTATCATCTTTTGAGACTTTAGGTTCTACCACAATTTGTGCTACTTCCATTTCAGCTCCAAAAGTTGGCAATTCATCTTTTGGTATTTTTTTAAAGAAATTACGAACTTCTTCCGGTGTAATTTCTACCGCATCAACAATTTTCTTAGTCATTTCTGATGCCAGTTTTTGCTCTTTTAAAATATCAGAAAAATAGGTTTTAAATTCCTCTACTGAATTCTTTTTATAATAAGCAACCACCTTATTGATGTCTCCTACTTGTTGAATCATATAATTCAATCGGTCATCCATCATACCTCTGACTTCAGCATCACTTACCACAATACTATCCTGAATTGCCTGGTGCGCATATAGTTTATCTTCTAAAAGTTTACCAAGCATCTGGCATCTTGTAATATCTTTTACAGAACCACCTTGCGCTGTAATTTCTAAATAACCTTTATCAATATCTGAATCTAAAACAATATAATCTCCCACATTGGCAATAATACCATCAATTTTTTGCTTCTGTCCAGCTTGTAGTTGAACTGGTTTCTGGATCACAGTATCTTTAATAATTTCCTGAGCCGAAATGATTGAGTTGAAAAAAAATAAAAAACACATTGTCAACACTAATTTGTAATCAATTGTTTTTAACTGTAATTTTTTTAATAACATTATTTTAAATTTAATTTGAATGTAAAGATCTTGCTTTAGAATTTCGTTTTAAACTAAAATCATTTTAAAATGTATTTTCATGGTATTATACTGAAAATACTAAATAATTAAGATCTAGTTCTTTTTAACTTATAACGAACAAAAATAACAATTCAATTACATAATACAACTATCGTCTATACTATTAACAAAAAATTATAGGGATGATATTTAAATTTAATAAAATCATGCTGCAAACAGGGGATTAACTTCTTCAAAAAGACAGGAAACATTGTTGTAGTCCTGACAGAAAATATTTGCTAACAGGAGGCCCAACAAAAAAATTAAACCATTAATATACAGACTAATAAAAAAAGTTATCAAGACTACAACGTTTTCGCCATATAATTACTTTCTTACAGAAACCAATCAAATAAAAAAACACATACTTTAGATTAATAATTGATAATTTATAGCTATTAAAATTGCGAATAGTTCGATTTCAAGCCTAATAAATATCATATTATAAACTTTATTAACTTTAACCACATCTACAGTATGAAAAAACCTATCGTAAAAATTTATTTATGGGCAGCAGTGACATTATTCATGTATTCCTGCACGCAAAACGAAACAAATGAAACGGATTTAAAAGCTGCAAGTCAGCAATTTGAAATTATTAATGTTACGCATCATGACGGAAAACCTTTCGACAGCGGAACTTCCAACTCTTCTCTAACAGGAAAATATGTCGACAATCCCGGTGGCGGAGTAATGATGCAGGCCTTTTATTGGGATGTTCCGGCAGGCGGAACCTGGTGGAACACGGTAAGCAGCAAAGTAACTGCCTGGTCGAATGCCGGAATTGGATCGATATGGTTACCTCCGGCTTCTAAGGCCCAAAACGGCGCTTTCTCTATGGGATATGATCCTACCGATTATTTTGACTTTGGAGATTATAACCAAAATGGTTCTGTAGAAACACGATTTGGTTCAAAAACAGAACTCGTAAGTCTAATTACCAATGCCCATGCCGAAAACATGAAAGTATATGCCGATATCGTAATTAATCATAACAGCGGCGGGCAATCAGAAGCCAATCCGTTTACAGGAACAAATACCTGGACTGATTTCAGCGGAGTCGCTTCTGGAAAATTCAAACGTTCTTATAATGACTTTTACAAAAACAGTTATGGTAATAATGATGAAGGTGCTTTTGGGGGATTTCCGGATTTATGTCATGCAAATCCTTATGTTCAGGATTGGTTATGGTTAAGAGCAGACGGAGTGGGGAAATATTATAAAAATACCATGAAATTTGATGGCTGGAGATTTGACTATGTAAAAGGTTTTGGTGCGTGGGTTGTCAATGCATGGAATGCAAATGTGGGCGGATTTTCTGTAGGTGAATTATGGGATTCTAATGTGAACATACTAAATGACTGGGCCAATAATGCCAACAGTACGGTTTTTGATTTTGCCTGCTACTACAAAATGAATGATGCTTTTGATGGAAATAATCTGGCATTATTAAACGACGACATGATGTGGAAAAGAAATCCATATAAAGCCGTTACGTTTGTTACCAATCATGATACTGATGAGATCTCAAACAAGCTATTAGCCTACTCTTATATTTTAACTCACGAAGGATACCCAACAATATTCTACAGAGATTATGAAGAATGGCTGGATAAAAATAAGTTAAACAATCTGATCTGGATTCACAACAACAAAGCTACAGGTACAACTTCAATTTTATATGCTGATGATGATGAATATATTGCCAGAAGAAATGGGTATAATGGAAACCCCGGATTAGTCGTTTACATCAATAACTCTAACTCCTGGCAAGAAAGATGGATCCAGACCAATTGGGCCAATACTCAAATCAAAGATTTTACAGGAAACTCGAACTGGTCTACCACAACTCAGGCAGACAAATGGGTAAAAATTCAATGTCCGCCCAAAGGATATTCAGTTTGGTCTGTTAACCAATAATTCGAAAAATTATAATTCTAAGGCTGTTCTGATAAAACAGCCTTATTTTTTTTACAGGCAACTGATGTTTAATAAAACGAAAGACTTCCTAATTTAAGAAGTGATTATTTTTATTAAGTCGTAATTAATAGTACTTTTGCAACCTATTTATACGAAATATGAGCTTTTTAAAAGAAATACAACGCAGAAGAACATTTGGAATTATATCGCATCCCGATGCCGGTAAAACAACTTTAACTGAAAAATTATTGTTGTTTGGAGGGGCTATTCAGGAAGCGGGTGCTGTAAAAAACAATAAAATTAAAAAAGGAGCCACGAGTGATTTCATGGAAATCGAACGCCAAAGAGGTATTTCGGTTTCAACCTCTGTACTTGCTTTTAATTATCAAGATAAAAAAATCAACATCCTTGATACACCCGGTCACAAGGATTTTGCCGAAGATACTTTTAGAACTTTAACAGCTGTTGATAGCGTAATTGTAGTGATTGACGTTGCAAAAGGGGTTGAGGAACAAACGGAAAAATTAGTGGCAGTTTGTAGAATGAGAAACATTCCTATGATTGTTTTTATCAATAAACTGGACCGTGAAGGAAAAGATGCTTTTGACTTAATGGATGAAGTAGAACAAAAACTTGGACTAACGGTTACGCCTTTGAGTTTTCCAATTGGTATGGGTTACGACTTTCAGGGAATTTATAATTTGTGGGAGCAAAATATTAATCTTTTCAGCGGGGACAGCCGTAAAAACATCGAAGAAACCATTGCGTTCTCTGATGTACAAAACCCTGAACTAGAAAAAATAATCGGACAAAAACCAGCAGACAGATTACGTGAGGAATTAGAATTAATTGATGAAGTGTATCCAAAATTTGATCGTCAGGATTATTTAGACGGAAAATTACAACCTGTGTTTTTTGGTTCCGCTTTAAATAATTTTGGAGTTCGCGAATTGTTGGATTGTTTCGTATCGATCGCTCCTTCTCCAAGACCAAAAGATTCTGAAACTCGTTTGGTAGATCCGACTGAAGAAAAAATGACTGGTTTTGTTTTTAAAATCCATGCTAATATGGATCCAAAACACAGAGACCGTTTGGCATTTATAAAAATTGTTTCCGGAACTTTTGAAAGAAACAAACCTTATTACCACGTTCGCCAGAAGAAAAATTTAAAATTTTCTAGTCCAAATGCCTTTTTTGCTGAGAAAAAAGAAATTGTAGATATTTCTTATCCAGGTGATATTGTTGGTTTACACGATACCGGAAATTTTAAAATTGGAGATACTTTAACGGAAGGCGAGATTATGAGTTTCAAAGGAATTCCGAGTTTCTCTCCGGAACACTTTAGATACATCAACAATGCTGATCCTATGAAAGCCAAGCAACTGGACAAAGGGATCGATCAGTTAATGGATGAAGGTGTTGCTCAGTTGTTTACCTTAGAAATGAACAACCGTAAAATAATCGGAACTGTTGGTGCACTGCAATATGAAGTTATCCAATACCGACTAGAACATGAATATGGTGCAAAATGTACTTACGAAAACTTCCCTGTTCATAAAGCTTGCTGGGTAAAACCTGATGATGCCAAAAATAATGAATTCAAGGAATTCAAACGTATTAAACAGAAATTCCTGGCTCATGATAAATACGGTCAATTGGTATTTCTGGCTGATTCTGATTTTACAATTCAAATGACTCAAAGTAAATATCCTAGCGTGAAACTATTCTTTACTTCTGAATTCGATTAATATTTTCTTTAAAAGAAAAACACATAAAAAAGCTGTCTAAAATAATTTTAGACAGCCTTTTTATTTTATTCAATTTCAAAAATATTACTTATAATTAATCCCTAATCCTCCGGCAATCATAATTCTGGTAAGTTCCCCTTCCCCAACAATTATATCTTGTCGCAAAACATTATTCTTAACGGATTCTATAGCAAAAGGTATTTCTTTTGAAAGATAATAATCATCTCCTGTAATCGTAACTATCAGACTTTTGCTGCTTTTTAAAACTTTTGCAGAAATAGAAAACTCACCAGTTTTAGAATTTATTCTAAATATCTTTTCTGAATCATTAATTGTAAGTCCTAAATTTGGGTAGTTTTTACGCGAAAATGGTTTATTTGTTGTAGCATTTAATAGTTTCCCTTTAATGGTTATCAGGAGTTCCTGCTTTACGTTCTGATTATAGGCAACTTTACCCATTAAATAATTGCTTGGTTTTGGACAGCTTATTTCAGTTTTAACAGCTGCTTTTTCTTGTCCAGAAACATTTGATGCTAATAAAAGTGATGCGGCCACTGCTGCATATTTAAGATTACTAATTTTAGAAATTTCATTATATTCAAACTCCTGATCTAATTGTGTCACTCTCAAACGGGCACAAATATTTTGGTCTTTAGTTTCTGCAATAAATTTAGCCACATCATGATTGGATTTCTTACTCAAATCGATTACATTTTTCGCACATGAATTACAAAATGAGCCGGTTGCATTAGGAACCATTTTATTAAAATTTTCAGAACAAGGGCTTGCTATTTCTAAGGTGAATTTCTTTTTCATATTGTACTTTTTTAAGTTAAGATCTTTCGAAGATGCTCATTACTTATATAGAGTACATTTTCTATAAAAAGGTTGGAAAGCCTATAAATTAATTTAAATCTATTCACTCCTATTTCAGCATTACACAAGCGCGCATAAAAAAAGCGCTAATTTATCATTAGCGCTTTTTTTTAATTTGAATTAAACCAACCTTTACTAAGTTATTATATTCCAAAAATTAATCCTTTTTTAGAAGGAGCAACCAATTTAGCATAATAGATTCAAAACTTGAAATTTAGTCGACGAAAGCAAAACTAAATCGGTTGAAATACATTTTACGCTTTAATTTGAATTATAAAAAAAAAGCCCCATTAAAAAATTAATGGGGCTTTCTGATTTTATGCTTGTCCTGCCGGACCAAAATTAAGCGGTATTGGCGCTTGTTCTGTCTCTTTGATTTCGCCATGAGCGGCTTCAAAGCGATGAATATTTTCACCAATTGCTTTTAATAATCTTTTAGCATGTTGTGGCGTCAAGACAATTCTTGACTTTACCTTGGCTTTAGGAATACCTGGCATAATACTCACAAAATCTAAAACAAATTCTGATGATGAGTGGTTGATAATAGCAAGATTAGAATAAATTCCTTCTGCAATAGTTTCGTCTAACTCAATATTAATTTGCTCCTGTTGTTGTTTCGGATTACTCATAGTTTCCTAATTAATAGATATATTCTTCTTTATTAGCCATCATTTCATTGTAATCGTCTTTAGAACCTACGATAGTGTTATCGTATTCTCTCATACCAGTTCCCGCAGGAATTCTGTGTCCAACAATTACATTTTCTTTCAATCCTTCCAGATTATCTACTTTACCAGCTACAGCAGCTTCGTTAAGTACTTTTGTTGTTTCCTGGAATGACGCAGCAGAGATGAATGATTTAGTTTGTAACGAAGCTCTTGTAATACCTTGTAAAACTGGCGTTGCAGTTGCAGTAATTACGTCTCTTGCTACCACTAGATTTTTATCATTACGTTTAAGCAATGAATTTTCATCACGTAAATCACGAGGAGAAATAATCTGACCTGGTTTCAATACCGCAGAGTCTCCAGAATCTTCAACTACTTTCATACCGTATAATTTATCGTTTTGAACGATGAAATCTTTAGTGTGAATCAATTGATCTTCTAGGAATAATGTATCTCCCGGATCCTGAACTCTTACTTTACGCATCATTTGACGAATAACTACCTCAAAGTGCTTGTCATTAATTTTTACCCCTTGTAAACGGTATACCTCCTGAATTTCATTTACCAAGTACTGTTGAACAGCAGCCGGTCCCTGAATTCTTAAAATATCATCCGGTGTAATTGCACCGTCAGACAATGGTACTCCTGCTCTTACGAAGTCATTTTCCTGTACTAAGATTTGGCTTGAAAGTTTAACTAAATACTTTTTAATCTCACCAAATTTAGATTCGATAACAATTTCACGGTTACCTCTTTTGATTTTTCCAAAAGAAACAACACCGTCAATTTCAGAAACAACCGCTGGGTTTGAAGGGTTACGAGCCTCAAGCAACTCAGTAATTCTTGGTAAACCTCCCGTGATATCGCCCGCTTTAGAAGAACGACGTGGAATTTTAACCAATACTTTACCTGCTTTAATTTTCTCACCGTTCTCAACCATAAGGTGGGCTCCTACTGGTAAGTTATACGAACGAATCAATTCTCCTTCTTTACCGTAAACCAATAAAGTTGGGATTAATTTTTTATTTCTTGCTTCAGAAATTACTTTTTCCTGGAATCCTGTCTGCTCATCGATCTCCACCATGAACGATTGTCCTTGCTCTAAATCCTCGTAAGCAATCTTACCAGTAAATTCAGAAACAATTACACCATTATATGGATCCCACTTACAGATCACAGATCCTTTAGTAACTACTTCACCGTCCTTCACGAAAATACTAGATCCGTAAGGAATATTGTGTGTATTTAAAACGATTCCAGTTTTCTCATCAACTAATTTTAATTCAGTTGAACGTGATACTACGATATCTACCGCATTACCTTCACTGTCCTCACCTTTTACAGTTTTTAAATCTTCAATCTCAAGTCTACCGTTGAATCTTGTAACAATACTAGATTCTTCAGAAATACCTCCAGCAACCCCTCCAACGTGGAACGTACGAAGTGTTAACTGTGTACCTGGCTCTCCAATAGACTGAGCTGCAATAACTCCGACAGCTTCACCTCTTTGTGTCATTTTTCCAGTAGCTAAGTTTCTACCGTAACATTTAGCACAAATACCTTTTAAAGCCTCACAAGTTAATGGAGATCTAACTTCTACTCTTTCAATCGGAGAAGCTTCGATAACTCTCATGATTGCTTCAGTAATTTGTTGTCCGGACTCAACCAGAACTTCATTAGTAAGAGGATTAATAACATCTTGCAATGCAACACGTCCTAAAATTCTTTCTCCTAAAGATTCAACAATTTCCTCATTTTTCTTCAAAGCAGAAACTTCAACACCTCTAAGAGTACCACAATCTTCGATGTTTACAATAACATCTTGTGATACGTCATGAAGCCTTCTTGTCAAGTATCCGGCATCGGCAGTTTTAAGAGCCGTATCCGCAAGTCCTTTACGAGCACCGTGAGTAGAGATAAAGTACTCAAGGATCGAAAGACCTTCCTTAAAGTTAGAAAGAATCGGGTTTTCAATAATTTCACCACCACCGGCAGTAGATTTTTTAGGCTTAGCCATCAAACCACGCATACCAGTTAACTGACGAATCTGTTCCTTAGAACCCCTCGCCCCAGAATCAAGCATCATATATACAGAGTTGAAACCTTGTTGGTCTTCTCTAATATTTTTCATTGCTAATTCTGTTAACTGAGCATTTGCTGAAGTCCAAACATCAATAACCTGGTTGTAACGCTCGTTATTGGTAATAAGACCCATGTTATAATTCACAGAAATACCTTCAACTTGCTCTCTGGCATCTGCAATTAATTTTGTTTTTTGCTCTGGAATTCTAATATCACCTAAAGAGAATGATAAACCTCCTCTAAATGCGAATTTATACCCCATATCTTTCATATTGTCTAAGAAAGCTGCAGTAGTAGGTACATCAGTCACACTTAAAATGTGTCCAATAATATCTCTAAGGTTTTTCTTAGTCAATACATCATTAATGTATCCAGCTTTTTCAGGTACTACTTCGTTAAACAATACACGTCCAGCAGTTGTTTGAATAATTTTGAATACTAATTCTCCAGCTTCATTAAAATCTTTTGCTCTGATTCTTACACGAGCATTCAATTCTAATCTTCCTTCGTTTAATGCAATGTTTACTTCTTCAGCAGAATAGAACGTTAAGTCCTGACCTAAAATTATGTGTTCTGGTGTAGAGATACGTTCTTTGGTCATATAATATAGACCCAAGACCATATCCTGAGAAGGTACAGTAATTGGCGCACCGTTTGCAGGGTTAAGGATATTGTGAGAAGCCAACATTAATAATTGTGCCTCTAAAATAGCCTCTGGTCCTAATGGCAAGTGAACTGCCATCTGATCCCCATCAAAATCGGCGTTGAAAGCCGTACATACTAATGGGTGTAACTGGATCGCTTTTCCTTCAATTAATTTTGGCTGGAAAGCCTGAATACCAAGTCTGTGTAACGTAGGAGCACGGTTAAGTAATACCGGGTGACCTTTGATTACATTTTCAAGGATATCCCAAACTACAGGCTCTTTTTTGTCTATAATTTTCTTTGCAGATTTTACTGTTTTAACAATACCTCTTTCAATCAATTTACGGATAACGAAAGGTTTGTATAACTCAGATGCCATATCTTTTGGCAATCCACATTCGAATAATTTTAATTCAGGTCCCACAACAATTACCGAACGAGCAGAATAATCCACACGTTTTCCAAGTAAGTTTTGACGGAAACGTCCTTGCTTACCTTTTAGGGAATCAGATAATGATTTTAATGGTCTGTTAGATTCTGTTTTAACAGCAGAAGCTTTACGAGTGTTATCAAATAATGAATCTACAGATTCCTGTAACATACGTTTTTCGTTTCTTAAGATAACTTCAGGAGCTTTAATCTCCATTAATCTTTTCAAACGGTTGTTACGGATGATTACACGACGGTATAAATCATTCAAATCTGAAGTTGCAAAACGACCTCCATCAAGCGGTACAAGCGGACGTAATTCTGGTGGAATAACCGGAACCACTTTCATAATCATCCACTCAGGACGATTTTCGCGGTTTAAGTTAGACTCACGGAATGATTCAACAACTTGTAATCTTTTCAACGCTTCAGTTTTACGTTGTTTAGATGTTTCATTATTAGCACTGTGTCTCAATTGGTAAGATAACTCATCTAAATCGATACGCGCTAATAAATCCATAATACATTCTGCTCCCATTTTGGCAACAAATTTATTAGGATCCATATCATCTAAATATTGATTTTCCTGTGGAAGAGTATCTAAAATATTCAAATATTCTTCTTCAGTTAAGAAATCTAATCTTTGTAATGATTCTCCATCTGCATTTTTAGCAATACCAGCCTGAATTACTACATATCTTTCGTAGTAAATGATCATGTCTAATTTCTTAGATGGAAGACCAAGGATATAACCAATTTTGTTTGGAAGAGAACGGAAATACCAAATGTGAGCAATTGGCACAACAAGGTTGATGTGTCCAACTCTGTCACGACGTACTTTTTTCTCCGTAACTTCAACACCACAACGGTCACAGATGATACCTTTGTAACGAATTCTTTTATATTTACCACAAGCACATTCAAAATCCTTTACAGGTCCGAAGATTCTTTCACAGAAAAGTCCGTCACGTTCTGGTTTGTGTGTTCTGTAGTTAATAGTTTCTGGTTTCAAAACCTCTCCTCTTGATTCTTTCAAGATAGATTCAGGTGAAGCCAATCCAATAGAGATTTTGTTAAATCTTTTTACCGGATTTTTATCTTTATTATTATTTCTATTATTCATCATAGTTTTTACTATTGATTTATCTGCAATTAAAAAATTGATTTTATTTTAGTCTAAAGTCAAATGTCATAAAGTTTATAAAGTCACTATTGACTTTATACTTTGGACTTTCAAACTTTCGACTCAAACACTACCTCGGATTACTTCTCTAAACTTCAAACTAAATTTTGAAGTGCTAATTATAAAACTTTTCAGGTTTAAATAAAAAATCGGAACGGGTTACGGGTATAAATCCTAAAAACTTTTATAAATGAGTAATCAGTTTTCAGATATTACTATCCGAAAACTGAAAACTACCTAATACTTATTATTCTTCTAAACGAATGTCAAGTCCAAGACCTTTCAATTCATGCATTAATACATTGAATGATTCTGGTAATCCTGGTTCTGGCATAGACTCACCCTTAACGATAGCTTCGTAAGTTTTAGCTCTACCAATAACGTCATCCGATTTAACTGTCAAGATTTCACGTAGCGTACTTGATGCTCCATAAGCTTCAAGTGCCCAAACCTCCATCTCTCCAAAACGCTGACCTCCAAATTGAGCTTTACCTCCAAGTGGCTGTTGAGTGATCAACGAGTATGGTCCGATAGAACGTGCGTGCATCTTATCATCAACCATGTGTCCTAATTTAAGCATGTAAATTACACCCACAGTTGCAGCTTGATGGAAACGCTCTCCAGTACCACCATCATAAAGGTGTGTATGTCCGAAACGTGGTACTCCAGCTTCATCAGTCAAAGCATTGATTTGGTCTAAAGAAGCACCATCAAAAATTGGAGTAGCGAATTTTCTACCTAAATTTTGACCAGCCCATCCAAGAACAGTCTCATAAATCTGACCAATGTTCATACGTGAAGGTACCCCAAGTGGATTCAATACGATATCTACCGGTGTTCCATCTTCAAGGAAAGGCATATCTTCATGACGAACGATTCTTGCAACAATACCTTTGTTACCGTGACGTCCTGCCATTTTATCCCCTACTTTCAGTTTACGTTTTTTAGCGATATAAATTTTCGCTAATTTCAAGATTCCAGATGGTAATTCATCCCCAACTGTAATAGTGAATTTTTCTCTTCTTAAAGCTCCTTGTAAGTCGTTTAGCTTAATTTTATAGTTATGAATTAAATCATTAACCATTTTATTAGTAGCATCATCAGCAACCCATTGACCTTTGCTTAAGTGAGCGAAATCTTCTACTGCGTAAAGCATTTTCTGAGTATATTTTTTACCTTTTGGTAAAACTTCTTCACCCAAATCATTCATTACACCCTGAGATGTTTTTCCGTTTACGATCAGGAATAATTTTTCAACCAATCTGTCTTTCAATTCAACAAATTTAGTTTCAAACTCCATTTCTAAAGCGCCTAAAGCATCTTTATCCTGAGTACGTTTACGTTTATCTTTTACGGCTCTTGCAAATAATTTTTTATCAAGAACTACACCGTGTAAAGATGGAGAGGCTTTTAATGAAGCATCTTTTACATCTCCTGCTTTATCCCCAAAGATTGCACGAAGCAATTTTTCTTCTGGAGTAGGATCTGATTCTCCTTTTGGTGTAATTTTTCCGATTAGAATGTCGCCAGGTTTAACCTCTGCTCCAATTCTGATCATACCGTTTTCATCTAAATCTTTAGTAGCTTCTTCAGAAACGTTAGGAATATCGTTTGTTAACTCTTCATTTCCTAACTTAGTATCTCTAACCTCTAATGAATAATCATCAACGTGGATAGAAGTAAAAATATCATCACGAACTACTTTTTCAGAAATTACAATCGCATCCTCAAAGTTATATCCTTTCCATGGCATGAACGCAACTTTTAAGTTTCTACCTAAAGCTAATTCACCATTTTGAGTAGCATATCCTTCTGATAATACTTGTCCAAGAATAACTCTGTCACCTTTTCTTACGATTGGTTTCAAGTTGATACTTGTACCTTGATTGGTTTTTCTAAATTTAATTAAGTTGTATGTTTTTTCATCAGCATCAAAACTAACCATTCTTTCATCTTCAGTACGGTCGTATTTGATAGTAATGATGTTTGCATCAACATATTCTACAGTTCCATCTCCTTCAGCATTAATCAATACTCTGGAATCTGAAGCTACCTGACGCTCTAAACCTGTACCAACAATTGGTGCTTCCGGACGGATCAAAGGAACCGCCTGACGCATCATGTTAGATCCCATCAAGGCTCTATTCGCATCATCATGTTCCAGGAAAGGAATCAATGAAGCCGAGATAGAAGCAATCTGGTTAGGAGCAACGTCTGTATAGTGTACAGCAGATGGCTCAACAACCGGGAAGTCACCTTCCTCACGAGCAATAACATTAGTTGCCGTAATTTTACCAGTCTCATCCATTTCAATGTTTGCCTGAGCAATCATTTTTCCTTCTTCTTCTTCAGCACTTAAATAGATAGGTGTACTTTCTAAATCTACTACACCATCTGTAACTTTACGGTATGGAGTTTCGATGAAACCCATTCCGTTAACTTTTGCATAAACACCAAGAGATGAAATCAAACCAATGTTTGGTCCCTCTGGAGTTTCAATCGGACATAAACGACCATAGTGTGTATAGTGAACGTCACGAACCTCAAATCCAGCTCTCTCTCTCGAAAGTCCACCAGGTCCAAGGGCAGAAAGTCTTCTCTTGTGCGTAATCTCAGCCAATGGATTCGTTTGGTCCATAAATTGAGATAACTGGTTCGTACCAAAGAAAGAGTTGATAACCGATGATAATGTTTTAGCATTAATCAAATCGATTGGTGTAAACACCTCGTTATCTCTAACGTTCATTCTCTCACGAATAGTTCTGGCCATACGTGCTAAACCAACACCGAATTGTTGAGACAATTGTTCTCCAACTGTTCTAACACGACGGTTTGATAAGTGATCAATATCATCAATCTCTGCTTTAGAGTTGATCAATTCGATCAAATATTTTACAATGGTAATGATATCTTCTTTGGTAAGCACTTGCTTTTCCATTGGGATATCTAAACCAAGTTTTTTGTTCATTCTGTAACGACCAACTTCACCTAAGTTATAACGTTGATCAGAGAAGAACAATTTATCGATAATACCACGAGCAGTTTCTTCATCAGGCGGTTCTGCGTTACGCAATTGTCTGTAGATATGCTCAACAGCTTCTTTTTCAGAGTTTGTTGGATCTTTTTGTAACGTGTTGTGGATAATAGCATAATCTGCCTGGTTATTATCCTCTTTGTGCAACAAAATAGATTTTACATTAGAATCGATGATTTCTTCAACATTATCTTTGTCGATAATTGTATCTCTATCAAGGATGATTTCGTTACGTTCGATAGAAACTACCTCACCGGTATCTTCATCAACGAAATCCTCGTGCCAAGTGTTCAATACACGTGCAGCAAGTCTTCTTCCAATATATTTTTTAATACCTGTTTTAGAAACTTTAATTTCTTCAGCTAAGTCGAAAATTTCAAGGATATCCTTATCTCTTTCGAACCCGATTGCACGGAATAAAGTTGTAACCGGTAATTTTTTCTTTCTATCGATATAAGCGTACATAACGCTGTTGATATCTGTAGAAAATTCTATCCAAGAACCTTTAAAAGGAATTACTCTGGCAGAATAAAGTTTTGTACCATTTGCATGGAATGATTGACCAAAGAAAACACCAGGAGAACGGTGTAGTTGAGATACTACTACACGCTCAGCACCATTGATAACAAAAGTACCGCTTGGAGTCATATAAGGTATTGTTCCAAGATAAACATCTTGTACAATAGTTTCAAAATCTTCGTGTTCTGGATCTGTACAGTATAGTTTTAACCTGGCTTTTAAAGGCACACTATACGTAAGACCTCTCTCTATACATTCTTGAATTGTATAACGTGGCGGATCAACAAAATAATCTAGGAACTCCAATACAAAGTTGTTTCTTGTATCTGTGATTGGAAAGTTTTCCATGAAGGTGTTGTACAACCCTTCGTTGCCTCTTTCGTCAGATTTAGTTTCTAATTGAAAAAAATCTTTAAAAGATTTAACCTGAACATCCAGGAAATCCGGATAATCAGGAATATTTTTTGTAGAGGCAAAATTCAATCTTTCAGTCTGATTTGTTATCATCAATGGACAAAATTTTGATTAAAAAAAAGTAATTTTTTGTGTAAAAACACAATGTTTAATGGATACCTTCTTTTTGTAATCAGTACATCTTTAAAAATAACCCGATAAAAATGGCTTAATTTTTTTTCTTCGTACTGATCAAAAACTTTTTCGTATTTTAAACTATTTGATAATAAAACTTGATATATTTTATTATACGAAAAATGGTTTAGGCCATTGAGTGTTAACTCAAGACCTAAACCTAGTTCTTAAAACCGAGTAAACTTATTTAAGTTCAACTACAGCTCCAGCTTCTTCTAATGATTTTTTAAGACCTTCAGCCTCTTCTTTAGAAACACCTTCTTTAACGTTACTTGGAGCACCGTCAACTACATCTTTAGCTTCTTTAAGACCTAAACCTGTAAGTTCTTTTACTAATTTTACAACTGCTAATTTAGAAGCACCAGCTTCTTTTAATACAACTGTAAATTCAGTTTGTGCTTCTTCAGCAGCACCTTCTCCACCACCAGCAGCAACTACAACAGCTGCAGCAGCAGGCTCGATACCATACTCGTCTTTTAATATTGTTGCTAATTCGTTAACTTCTTTAACTGTTAAGTTAACTAATTGTTCTGCGAATTGTTTCAAATCTGCCATTTTTTCTATCGTTTAAAATGATTTGTAAAATATAATTTATTTATTGTGCGCTATTTAAGCAGCAAGGAAATAAAATTTCCCGCATTTGTTATTATGCCTCAGTCTCTTCGCTATTAGCGAATTGATTCTGTAAAGCAGAGATAACTCTTTGTGCTGGTGATTGCAATAATCCAATAAGTTCTCCAAGAAGCTCTTCTTTAGATTTAATAGTTGCTAATGCATCTAATTGATCATCTCCAATATAAACCTCAGAATTAATATAAGCTCCTTTTAATACAGGTTTAGCCGATTTTTTTCTGAAATCTTTAATTATTTTTCCAGGTGCATTTGCAACATCTGAAATAAATATAGCACTATTACCAGTCAATACTGAAGGTAAATCACCATAGTCATTAGCAGAAGCTTCCATTGCTTTTGCAAGCAAAGTGTTTTTTACAACCTCTAATTTAATACCTGCTTTATAGCAAGCTCTTCTTAAGCTTGAAGTTGTTTCTGCATTTAATCCAGAAATATCAGATACATAAATAATATTTGTACCAGCTAACTGTGCAGTTAAATCTTCAATCGCGATTGATTTTTCTTCTCTAGTCATACTAAAAATTATTAACTACCAATTATACTGCTTTAGGGTCCAATGCAATTGCAGGACTCATAGTGCTTGTAAGGTGAATACCTTTAATATAGGTACCTTTAGCAGCAGTTGGTTTAAGTTTGATTAATGTTTGAATAATTTCGTGTGCATTGTCATAAATTTGCTCAGCTCCAAAAGAAACTTTACCAATTCCTGCATGTACGATACCAGTTTTATCAACTTTAAAGTCAATTTTACCAGCTTTTACCTCTGCAACAGCTTTAGCAACATCCATAGTTACTGTACCTGTTTTAGGGTTTGGCATTAAACCTCTAGGTCCTAAAATACGACCTAATGGACCTAATTTACCCATAACAGCTGGCATAGTGATGATAACATCAACATCTGTCCAACCATCTTTAATTTTTTGTAAGTAATCATCAAGACCAACGTAGTCAGCCCCAGCTTCTTTAGCTTCCGCTTCTTTATCTGGAGTAACCAATGCTAATACTTTAACGTCTTTACCAGTTCCGTGAGGTAATGTAACTACACCTCTAACCATTTGATTCGCTTTTCTTGGATCTACACCCAAACGAACTGCGATATCAACAGACTCATCAAATTTTGCAGAAGCTATAACTTTAATTAATGCAGCTGCATCTTTTAAAGAGTATAGTTTGTTCTTTTCAATTTTTGAAGCAGCCTCTTTTTGCTTTTTTGTTAATTTTGCCATTTCTTTCTCTTAATTAAAAAGGAGCATCTCCTGATACAGTTATACCCATAGATCTAGCAGTTCCAGCGATCATGCTCATTGCAGATTCGATTGTGAATGCATTTAAATCTACCATTTTATCTTCAGCGATTGCTTTGATAACGTCCCAAGTAACGCTAGCTACTTTTTTACGATTTGGTTCACCTGATCCAGACTTTAGCTTTGCAGCTTCCAATAATTGGACAGCAGCTGGAGGAGTTTTTACAACAAAATCAAATGATTTGTCTTTATACACAGTAATTTGTACTGGGCATATTTTGCCAGGTTTATCTTGTGTTCTAGCATTGAACTGCTTACAGAACTCCATGATATTAACCCCAGCAGCTCCTAAAGCAGGTCCAACCGGTGGCGACGGATTCGCAGCACCTCCCTTAACTTGTAGTTTAACTACCTTACTAATTTCTTTAGCCATTTTTTAAAAAATTTAACACTATAATCATAGGAAGCGATTATAATGGTTATTATAGATGTAACAAAAATTATACTTTTTCAACTTGCATAAAACTCAACTCTAATGGTGTTTTTCTTCCGAAAATCTTAACCATTACTTCAAGTTTACGCTTTTCTTCATTGATTTTTTCAACTGTACCATTGAATCCGTTAAACGGACCATCGATCACTTTAACAGTTTCACCTAAGTTGAAAGGAATAGCACGAGTATCTGTATTCACAGCTAACTCATCTACCTTACCTAACATTCTATTTACTTCAGAAAGTCTCAAAGGAACAGGTTCTCCGCCTTTGATCTCACCTAGAAATCCAATTACACTAGTAATAGACTTGATAATATGAGGTATCTCACCAACCAAGTTAGCTTCGATCATAACATATCCAGGGAAATAAACTTTATCCTTAGACATTTTCTTTCCTTCTTTTACAG
This sequence comes from Flavobacterium frigidimaris, assembly GCA_900129595.1. Lineage (GTDB taxonomy): Bacteria > Bacteroidota > Bacteroidia > Flavobacteriales > Flavobacteriaceae > Flavobacterium > Flavobacterium frigidimaris. Next base: position 19,171 of record FQWG01000007.1, read on the forward strand.
TAACTACTTTTTCTGTAGGCACTAAAACTTGGGAAACATAATCACCCATACCTAGTCTGGCAATCTCAGTTTCGATGTAAGCTTTGACTTTATTCTCTTGTCCGCTTACAGCTCTAACCACGTACCATTTTTTTACATTATTATCTGCCATCACAAAAAAATTATCCTTTTAACCAGTTAAAAAATCCAGCCAAAGCTTTTGCAAAAAATTCGTCTACTCCCCATGTTGCCAAAGCGAATAAGATCGAAAATACAGCCACAACAATTGTCAATTTTTGAACCTCAGCCCAAGCAGGCCAAGTAACATTTGACTTTAACTCTTCGAAAGCCTCTGATAAATAATTCGTAACTTTTGTCATTTGATATATTTTTTTATTGCACGGGCGGAGGGATTCGAACCCCCATCAACGGTTTTGGAGACCGCTATTCTACCCTTGAACTACGCCCGTAATTAAAAGCCAGTGATTTCAGTTAAGAAAATCAACTGGCTTTTTATAATTATTTATAGGATTATCCTACGATTTCAGTCACCTGACCTGCTCCTACTGTTCTACCACCTTCACGGATAGCGAAACGTAAACCTACGCTCATTGCGATTGGGCTTAACAAAGCAACATTGATAGTCAAGTTATCTCCTGGCATTACCATCTCTACTCCTTCTGGTAAAGTAATAACTCCTGTTACGTCAGTTGTACGTACGTAGAACTGTGGACGGTAGTTATTATGGAATGGAGTATGACGTCCACCTTCTTCTTTTTTCAAGATATAAACCTCTGCTTTGAAAGTAGCGTGTGGTTTTACTGATCCTGGCTTAATGATAACCATTCCTCTTTTGATAGATTCTTTATCAACACCTCTTAACAATAAACCTACGTTATCTCCAGCTTCTCCTCTGTCAAGGATTTTACGGAACATCTCAACTCCTGTAATAGTAGAAGTTAATTTGTCAGCTCCCATACCAATGATTTCAACAGCATCTCCTGTATTAGCAATACCTGTTTCGATACGACCTGTAGCAACAGTTCCACGACCAGTAATTGTAAATACATCTTCAACCGGCATCAAGAATGGCTTAGCAGTATCACGGATTGGCTCTTCGATCCAAGAATCTACAGCTTCCATCAATTCAAGAATTTTAGGAACCCAAGCAGGATCATTATTCAATCCTCCTAAAGCAGAACCTTGAACTACAGGACCATTATCTCCATCATATTCGTAGAAAGATAATAAATCTCTAATTTCCATTTCAACAAGCTCTAATAACTCAGCGTCATCAACCATGTCAACTTTATTCATGAAAACTACCATTCTAGGAATACCAACCTGGCGACCTAAAAGGATGTGCTCACGTGTTTGTGGCATTGGACCATCTGTAGCAGCAACTACTAAGATAGCTCCATCCATTTGAGCAGCACCAGTAACCATGTTCTTTACGTAATCCGCGTGACCTGGACAGTCAACGTGAGCGTAGTGACGGTTAGCAGTTTCGTACTCAACGTGTGATGTATTAATAGTAATACCTCTTTCTTTCTCCTCTGGAGCGTTATCGATTTGATCAAACGATTTTGCTTGACAGTAACCAGCATCAGACAATACTTTTGTAATTGCTGCAGTTAATGTAGTTTTTCCGTGATCCACGTGTCCAATTGTACCTATGTTTAAGTGCGGTTTGGAACGATTAAAATTCTCCTTTGCCATTTTACTTAATTTTTAATCTTAGTTATATATTAATTTTCAATTTCCTACTTACTTGAGCCAACTACGGGAATTGAACCCGTGACCTCTTCCTTACCAAGGAAGCACTCTACCTCTGAGCTAAGTCGGCAGAGAGTTCTGATTTAGATTGTATTTATAAATTTTAGATTTAAAATCTAAAATCTACGCTCCGAATCTTAACTTCTTTTTGTGGGGAGAGCAGGATTCGAACCTGCGAAGTTCACACAGCAGATTTACAGTCTGCCCTCGTTGGCCGCTTGAGTATCTCCCCTTTTTTTTTATCAATAATTGCATGAACAATTTCAAATCGCATTTGAAATATTTAGAGCCGGCGGAGGGACTCGAACCCACGACCTGCTGATTACAAATCAGCTGCTCTAGCCAACTGAGCTACGCTGGCAATATCAATAAAAAAGTCCGCTATTTCTAACGGACTGCAAATGTAGCTATTTTATCTTTTAATCAAAACATTTTTTTAAAAAAATTTTCAATTATATGTGTGTTCTTATTTTTTCTTTCCTTTTTACCAATACACGCTCTAAGGATTCAGCCGAAAGCTCAATCGCCTCTTCAAATGTCTTACATTGTTTTTTAACCAAAAAATCATCTCCCGGAACATTAACCTTAATCTCTACTGCCTTATTCTCCTTATCACTGGTTCTTTCGACTTTTAAAAAAATGTCAGCCGAAACAACTCGATCATAATACTTTTCTAATTTATCCATTCTTTCCTGAATAAAATCCACTAATTTTCTGTCAACAGTAAAGTTAACTGCATGAACATCTACCTTCATAATACAAATTTTAGGGTTAAACATTTCAGAATCATTATTTATTTCTAGGATGCGCATTACCATACACCTTTTTAAGCTCTGCCAAACTATTATGAGTATAAACTTGCGTGGATGCCAAACTCGAATGTCCTAACAATTCTTTAACTGAATTTAAATCTGCTCCGTTATTTAATAAGTGAGTCGCAAAAGTATGCCGAAGCACATGAGGACTTTTTTTTACCTTTTCAGAGACTTTACTAAAGTATGAATTTATTAATCGATACACAAAAGATTCACTCAATTTTAACCCTTTTACCGAAATAAAAAAATAATCATCATTTACTATCTTTTCAACCGAAGCCCTTTCCTGCAAGTATAAATTAAACTGCTCTGCTATAATTGGCAAAACAGGAATTATACGCTCTTTGTTTCGCTTTCCTAAAACTTTAATCACACTTGAAGACAAATCAACATTGTATTTCATCAAATTTATAAGCTCCGCCCTTCGCATCCCTGTTGTATAAAAAAGATCAACAATAAGCTTATCTCTCACCTCTTCGAACCCAGAAGGATTACCAAACTGCTGCATTAAGTCCGTTAATTCTTTTTCAGAAAAAGGAATCTGCACAATTTTAGGAGTCTTTAACGCTTTATGCTTCAACATCGGACTAACCTCGATTTGCTTTGTCTTTAGAAGGAATTTATAAAACGCTTTTAGAGAAGACATCTTCCTATTAACAGAAACATTAGAAATACCCTCATCAACCAGAGAAACAATCCAGCTTCTTATCTGACCATAATTAACCTGTTCGATATCTCCTTGTTCAAAATGAGCTTTATTGAACGTTTCAAAAAACAAAATATCATTCAAATAAGCATTAATCGTATGCAACGAATACTTTTTCTCTAATTGAAGATAATCACGAAATGCTTCTTTATTTGCTTTCATAAGAACAAAGCCTTTTTACATCACTTAAACAAAATATTATTCACCTCAAAATTAAGCATAAAAAAACCGTTAGTATCAAAATTTTGACAACTAACGGTAATTATTTTTGACAAGCTATATACTAACTTTCTAAACCATCTTTCATGTTTTGAATGTAAGCTGCTTTTTGAATTTTGATTCTATTTTTAACAGAAGGCTTAATAAAAGCAGTACGTGCTCTTAGCTGACGAACAGTTCCTGTTTTATCAAATTTTCTTTTATAGCGCTTTAATGCTCTATCGATATTTTCTCCGTCTTTAATTGGTATAATTAACATAATATAGACACCCCCTTTCGTTAAGTGTGCAAAAGTATATATTAATTATGAATTATGAGTTATAAATTATCAATTATTTTTTAAGAGAAAAAAGAAGATAGAAAAAAGAGAACAGATTTAAAAATATATCACTTATAATTAGACAATTAAGTAAAACTTATTCTTTATTCTTTATTCTTTATTCTTTATTCTTTATTCTTTCAATAAATTTCTGGAAATCACTACTTTTTGAATTTCGGTAGTTCCTTCTCCAATTGTACACAACTTAGCATCACGATAAAATTTTTCTACAGGATAATCTTTTGTATAACCATAACCACCGTGAATCTGAACGGCTTCGTTAGCAATTCTAACGCAGGCTTCTGAAGCGTACATTTTCGCCATGGCACCAAGTGTTGTAACGGGTTTATGTTGTTGCTTTAAGAAAGCAGCCTTGTGCAATAGTAATTCCGATGCTTCGATCTCTGTTGCCATGTCAGCCAATTTAAACGAAATTCCCTGAAAATTACTAATCGGCTGCCCAAACTGATGTCTTTCTTTCGAATACTTAAGAGCTGCCTCATAAGCTCCTTTTGCAATTCCTAATGACAGAGCTCCAATTGAAATACGTCCGCCATCTAATATTTTCATAGCCTGAACAAATCCCTGCCCTACTTCACCTAATCTATTTGCATCCGGAACACGGCAACCATCAAAAACCAACTCGGCAGTTTCGCTGGCACGCATTCCTAATTTATTTTCTTTTTTACCAGAAGTAAATCCTTTCATTCCTTTTTCGAAAACAAAAGCGGTCATTCCTTTAGAATCTCCTTTTTCTCCGGTACGTACAATTACTACGGCAATATCTCCGGAAATAGCGTGGGTTATAAAATTCTTAGCTCCGTTTACAATCCATTCATCACCGTCTTTAACAGCTGTCGTATTCATTCCTCCTGCATCAGAACCTGTATTATGCTCTGTTAATCCCCAGGCTCCTATATATTCTGCGGTAGCTAATTTTGGCAGCCATTTTTTCTTTTGCTCTTCATTTCCAAAAGTCAAAATATGATTGGTGCATAAAGAATTATGAGCCGCTACTGATAAACCAATTGAAGGATCTACTTTTGAAATTTCTTCAACAACTGTAATATATTCATGATATCCTAAACCTGATCCGCCGTATTCTTCAGGAACTAAAACCCCCATAAATCCCATTTCGCCTAATTTTTTAAATAAGGGTATTGGAAAAATTTGAGCCTCATCCCATTCCATTATATTAGGTCTGATATTTTTTTCGGCAAAATCTCTTATAGATTGAGCAATCATTGATTGCGTTTCGTTATATTCAAAATTCATTGTAAGCTGCTTTTGTTTTAGAACTCCAAATATAAACTAATTATTTTTGCTTTATCAACAGGAAAACCTTTAATTTTTGATAAATCCTCAATATTATTAATATTTCCGTTCATACTTCGATAAGTGACAATTTGTTTTGCCAGCTCATATCTAAAATACGAAAACTGCGATAACTCTTTTAAAGAGGCTTCATTTATAGCAATCTTTTTAAAAGAGGAAGGTATTACAACTTTAAAATGCGAATTTAATTCATTAATAACTTCAGGCGAAAGCCCCCAAACATCCTTCATTTGCTCCATAGAAACAAAACATCCCAAGATTTCTTTTTGCTTTAGGATTCGCAATGATAATGCTTCACCTATACCATAAAGTTTAATTAAATCTTCCTGGGTTGCCTGATTGATATCTAAAACTACCATTTTTTGTTTTTTGAAGTTGTCTTTTTTGAAATTCTCTTTCTGACCAAATTCTTTCCTCTCTGTTTTAAAATTTGACTTATTCTGAACCCAATCCGGAAATTTAAAAAGCGGAGCAATCACATTCAGTAAAGAATCTGAAATTTTTGTTACTTCCTGAAACTCTTTCGCAGAAGCCACATATTTATTTTCTTTTCGGAAAGCCAACAAACGATCTATCTGCTGAACTGACATCCCTAGCTTATATCCTTTATAGTCTGTAATAAAATTGGGGTTGAAAGCATATACTTTTGGTTTTTCAGCCGCTTTTGTAAGTTTCATAGCATCAATTTCTGACTGCAAAGACATCCATGCTTCCTTTTCAGGAAATGATTTTTCAGGCAAAGTAAAATCAGTGAAGAAATATACCAGCTGCAATACTATTATAACAACAAAAAGTACAAAAACCCCAGTACGTTGTTCTTGTGTAAACTTAAAATGTAATTTTATGGCTCTGAAATTCATCTTCTGTAGTGCATTTATTTTAATTCAACCTTTTTTAACTGAATAAATTTATAAATATTTTACTACAATTATACGTTATTAGAAACTATTTACCTAACTGTAATGACATTTTTCCAATTCGCATTTTAGTTCTTCTCCTACTAATAAAAGAGAAATGGGTTTCAAAAAGTTAAAAATTCCTTTTTTATAACTTAAAACTTAATTATTGTTTTTATTTTTTATAAAAAACTATACATTTGGAGCTTAATAATAATAAAAACCACATATATGTCAATTTGGAAAAGAAAACCATTAAATCAGCTTTTGGCAGAAGCCGCTGATTCCGAAAAAGGATTAAAGAAAACATTAACAGCACCCGGATTGGTTGCTTTAGGAATTGGAGCTATTATTGGAGCTGGTTTATTTTCGATTACTGGTCTTGCAGCATCTATGAATGCAGGTCCGGCGATAACCATTTCGTTTCTTGTAGCTGCGTTTGGATGTGTTTTTGCTGGTTTATGCTATGCTGAATTTTCTTCGATGATTCCAGTTGCCGGAAGTGCCTATACGTACTCATTTGCAACAATGGGTGAATTTGTAGCATGGATCATTGGTTGGGATTTGGTTTTAGAATACGCTGTAGGAGCCGCAACAGTTTCTATTAGCTGGTCGAGGTATTTTGGCAAATTTCTTAGTGGCTATGGTATACATCTCAATGAGTCATACATGCTTTCTCCTTTTGAAGGAGGTATAATCAACGTTCCTGCTGTAGTAATTGTAATGATAATGTCATTAATATTAATGCGAGGAACAAAAGAATCTGCTTTTGTAAACGGTATTATCGTTTTATTAAAAGTTACGGTTGTATTAGTTTTTATTGCCGTAGGATGGCAATACATCAGACCTGAAAACTACACACCATATATCCCTGAAAATACTGGTAAATTTGGAGAATTTGGTTTTTCCGGAATAATTAGAGCTGCCGCAATTGTATTTTTTGCATACATTGGTTTTGATGCCGTTTCTACTGCAGCTCAGGAAGCTAAAAACCCAAAAAGAGATATGCCTATTGGAATTTTATTATCATTAGCAATCTGTACTATTTTATATATTCTTTTTGCTCACGTAATGACGGGAGTTGTAAACTATCAGGCTTTTGCCGGTAAAGACGGAATTGCACCGGTAGCAATTGCAGTTGAATCGATGGGGCATGTGGGAGCAAACGGTATGATTACTCCGGCATATCCATGGTTGAATAATGCTATTTTACTTGCTATCCTTGGTGGTTATGCTTCTGTAATTTTGGTCATGTTAATGGGACAAAGCAGGGTATTTTTCTCTATGAGTAAAGATGGATTAATGCCAAAAGTTTTCTCTGAAGTGCACCCGAAATTTAGAACTCCTGCAAAAAACAATTTATTATTCATGGTTATTGTGAGCCTTTTTGCTGCGTTTGTTCCTGCACGAGTAGTAGGAGAAATGACCAGTATTGGTACTTTGTTTGCTTTCATCCTTGTTTGTATTGGTGTATTGATTATGCGTAAAAAGATGCCGGATGCACCAAGAGCTTTTAGAACACCACTTGTACCTTTTGTACCAATTGCCGGAGTATTAGTATGTTTATTTATGATGGTGTTTTTACCATTGGATACATGGATCAGACTAATCGCCTGGATGATGCTTGGTTTTGATTTATACTTGTTCTACGGAATGAAAAATAGTGTACTAAACAAAGGCACCTTTAGTACAGGTAACTATAAAACTATCGCTTATTCCGGATACGCAATGGTAATAGCATTGGTAGTTGTTGCTTACATCAACCATTTAGATGCAAATGCTGACGGAGCTTTCTTGTATTATTTCTCTTTAGTATTTGCAGCAATTCATGCTGTAGTATTTACTTTTAGTTTTAATAAATCAAGATAAAACATGTTTTTATAATAAAAAGGGCTTTAAAGTAATACTTTAAAGCCCTTTTTTATGCTTATAATTTACGTTTATAAATCAAAAACTGATGTTCGCTTGGCACGAACTAAATCTTTTAGCCGAATCCAAAATGCCAGAGTAAGGTAGACTCCAAACCACAAACCGGCTGTAACAAACGAAATGTAAATAAAAAACAGCCTTACACTTGTTACTCTCATCCCCAATTTATCTGCAAGTCGGGATGAAACATGAAATCCATATTTCTCGAAGAAAAACTTGAGTTTTAAAATTGCTGACATAGTAGATTTTTATATTTTATCCTTCGATTTTACACAGGATCTTATTAATATTTGCTCAGAGTGGCAAAAGTACAAAATTATACCATTGACACATTTTCTAATTGCCTAATTACTTTTGAGTAAATTCATTCCTAAAGCACATTTCAGACATGCTTTTTGATTGCAATACTCATTTTTGAGCTCTAACAATGATTGTGTTTCGAAAGCATTTTCACAAGAAATCCCGAAAGAATCGAACTTATCAATAATCGCATTTTTCTCTGGAGCAACCTCATTCATAAACGCTATCAAATCTTCAGAAATTGATTCATTTCTCATATTCGAGTAAGCAAACTGAATTGGAATTATCGTATTGATAATAATCAGATCTAAGAAGGCTTTTGATAACACTTTTGGCTTACTGATGCTCTTTTTATCAAACTGGTAATGATTTTGCCAATACAAACTTGCAGAAACTCCCAACAGATCGTAGACACTTTTGACCGATTTCAGATCAATTATTTTTGAAAATATATTTTGGTGTTTATGGTACAAATTAGCCAATTGCGAAAGCCTGATGGTAGGAAAATTATCGGGACGATGCTTAAAAAACTGCACTGTATCCACATGCTGTTTTTCTAATTGGTATTTATTAAGAAGATAATAGTACCTTAATTTCAGATCAATAAAATAAACATCTTCTTTTTCATCATTTAATAATCCTGAAGTTCCTAAAAGCATTGCCTCCAGATTTTCGACTTCAAAACTCTCTTTGCGAATAATCGAAAACGGGATGGATTTTGCAATTTGCAAAAAGGAATTACCATTTGTATTTAAGCCAAAATTCTTTGCCAGTAATGAAAACAAAACAGCCTCCCAATCGTGATTTGTTTCCTCTAATAAATCATATATAAATTTTGATTTTCTTTCTAAACGTTCTAAGAATAATCTTTCGCGCCAATTTTTAAAGACAAATTCATCAATTTCTCCGATACTTTTTTCGCAAAAGATCCATGATTTAGGAATTATGAGCGCATTATAACTTGAGAGAAGATCTGAAGAAACATAATCTTTAAGTACCAAAACAGGAATCTGTCTATTGTTCTTGCCATAGATATCCGTGTCATGTTCCCAAACTACATGTAAAATTACATTTTCATAAGCGGCATCGTTCTCGTGACCATGGACATACCAATCTGATGATTTTAAATGAATCTCGATATTGCCAGCCCATTTTTGATCTCCAATTGCAATCTGGGCATTAAAAAAATCAGGACCCGCAAGTTCTAAATAATCTCCCGTCCTTATAATTGTGATGGATTCATTCCGGACAGTCTGCAAATTTAATGTATCGAACTTTTTAAATTTCCATAGATAATGAAGGAAGTCTTCTTTCATTTTTAGGTTTTTACTTTGGTTTATAAAACCCTAAAAATAATTAAAATAATACTAATCCTACAATTTAATTCGCTTTTTTATTTTAACAGATATAATTTTGCACATGCCCGTGCATCAGACAAAGCTTCATGATGGTTTAACTGAATGTTCATTTCTCTGCAACAATCACTTAGTTTAGTCGGCTTAAAGCCTTTTGCCTTGTATATTTTAACGGTACATTCCCATTTTTCAGCTATATTCAAATCTTCATATTGCAGTCCGTAGAGTGCCATAGATTTTGCCAAAACATTTCTATCAAAGCTTTCGTTATGAGCTACAACTATTCTATTTCTTAATCTTTTTTCGATTTCCGGAAAAACCTGCACAAAAGATCGCGCGTTTACAGTATCACTAGGATAAATCCCGTGAACACGGATTGTAAACGGATTGTACTCATTTCTGGGCGGTTTAATCAAGGTAACAAACTCATCGACAATTATTCCGTTCTCTACAGTAACAATACCAACTGAACAAGGATGATGCCCTGTGGCGGTTTCAAAATCTATTGCGGTAAAATTCATTTTATACTGAGCTAAAAAATCCATAAATCTAATTGTTTAAACTAGATTTATGGATTTATAAATTATTAAAACTATTTTTATTTTATAGATCCAATGATGTCATATTTTGTGATAATATGATGATTTCCATTTCCAAGATCAACTAAAACGGCGTCATTTTCTTTGGTAAACAATTTAGAAACTTCTTCAATTGGAGTTCCTAATTTTACAATCGGGAAAGGTTTCCCCATTACTTCTTTAATTGGCTTTTCGGCAACATTTTTATCCGCAACATAACTTCTAAATAAATCTGTTTCATCTACGGAACCCACAAATCCGTTGATGTCTACCACAGGAATTTGTGAAATTTTATATTTACGCATACGTTCAATTGCATGCGAAACCAGTTCTTCTGTACGTACTACGATCAGCTCCTTATCGATATGATCTTTAATAACATCTTCTGCCTTTGTTATGTTTTCTTCTAAGAATCCACGCTCACGCATCCAGTCATCATTGAACATTTTACCTACATAACGGCTTCCTGAATCATGAAAAAGTACCACAACAACATCATCCGGCTTAAAATGTTCTTTAAGCTGTAACAATCCTTTTATACATGCTCCGGCAGAATTTCCAACAAAAATTGCTTCTTCAAGCGCGATCTTTCTGGTGTAAACTGCTGCATCTTTATCTGTTACTTTTGTAAAACCATCGATTAAAGAAAAATCAACATTTTTAGGCAATATATCTTCGCCAATTCCCTCTGTGATATATGAGTAAATTTCGTTTTCATCAAAAATCCCGGTCTCATGGTATTTTTTAAAAACAGAACCATAAGTATCAATTCCCCAAATTTTAATATTCGGATTTTTCTCTTTCAAATATCTTCCAACCCCTGAAATTGTACCTCCTGTTCCTACTCCAACTACAAAATGAGTAATTTTCCCCTCTGTTTGTTTCCAGATTTCCGGTCCCGTCTGTTCATAATGTGCCAAAGAATTTGACATGTTATCATATTGATTTACATACCAAGAATTAGGTGTTTCCTCTGCCAAACGTTTTGAAACGGAATAATACGAACGTGGATCCGTTGGCTCAACATCTGTAGGACAAACTACAACTTTGGCACCTACAGCACGTAAAATATCCATTTTTTCTTTAGACTGTTTGTCTGAGATTACACAAATCAGTTTATATCCTTTAATGATAGCCACAAGTGCTAATCCCATACCAGTATTTCCAGAAGTACCTTCAATGATAGTTCCTCCGGGTTTTAAACGTCCATCTGCCTCTGCATCCTCCACCATTTTTACGGCCATTCTGTCTTTTACAGAATTTCCGGGATTAAATGTTTCGACTTTTGCCAATACTAACGCATCAATTTCAGCAACAATTTTGTTGAGTTTTACCAATGGTGTATTACCAATTGTTTCTAAAATGTTATTTGAAAAGTCCATTTTTATTTAATTTTAATATTTGATTTTAATATAACTATTGCCCCTGATTTTACTGGAAGAAATTCCAAACTAAACCAAATCGGATCACGAAGTCACGATAAGGATTGTTAGGTGCCGAATAATAATCGCTTTTAGAAAAAAGAGCATTTATATGTTCTGCTTTTAAATAAAACCTAGTCTGACGAATTCTTGCATTTACGAAAAGATCAAATAAAGGATAACCTCCAATTTCTTTATTTTTCTGAACAAAAAACTCTCCAATAACAGGATTATAATCATTTCCGTAATACTTTGTAAAATAATTAAAGACGATTCCGGTTTGCATAAACAGTGCTTTCTTAAAAAAGTGACCGGAATAATAAAATGTATTTCTTGTAACAAAATCAGGCACATTTAAAATCAAATCTGACTGATCTACTTTTTGATATAAAAGGGTATTATCTAATGCAAAATGACCAAATTTGAATTCACGGCTTGCCTTTATTTCCAGATAATTAATAGCATTTCCGTACTGAGCAGGATTGATAATTTGTGTATTAACTTTTATTTGATCCGGTGAAGAAACATCAGCAAAATACAAATGATCCTTTAAAACCGTATATTGAACTTCGGCATTCAGCCAGGGTGTAAGAACGCTGGCACTAAGCGAATTAATTTTTTCGTTTTTAAAATCCTTCGACCAGTTATATTGCACATAACTGCTTTGGTATAAATTGTAGTTATTATTTGGTAATTTGTTGATGTTACGATATCTGAAATCAAACTGGATTTTATCATTAAAATCATATTTTAATTTAGCATCTAAATTAGAAAGTGATTGGTTTGTGATGGATCTGGAATAGAAAAATCGCCCGTTCCATTTATTTTTTTGATATTCATATTGTCCTCCAAAATTATTAATCTGAAGAAATAAATTATCCGGAATAACATTCTTTGCTGTATCTATTAATATTCTTCCATATTCGTAATTTGACCTGTAATCATCTACAAAGAAATTGAACTTTCCTAAAAGAGAATTTTCATAAGCAAGTCCTACTCTGTTATATAACCTTTCGTATTTGGTGTGATCATTTATCCCACTTGTCACGTATGATTCTCCAAATCGTTTTACCGGCGTGGTACCAACAGTCGACAAAACGGTCTGCTGATTGTATTCGAAATGTTTGCTTTCGTAATTGAATTGATGTGTTACATATAGATTGTTGCTTCCGTCTGTTGGATTTATTCTAAAAGCATGGTCAAAAAACAAACGTCTTCCTTTTAGGAGTGACTTTGCATCTGTAAGGTACACTTGTAATCTCTGTCGGTTTTTATAATCTTTATTGTCACTCTCAAAATCCGAAGTAGATGTAATTCCGCCGTTTTCACCATTTGAAATATCCTGAGAGGTAAAATGAGCTTTTATTTCATACCTCTTGTCAGTTGTCGCATAACTTGTTGTAAACCTGAAATTTCCGGCACTAACCAATTGGTTTATATAATCTCCCTCTGAACGTAAACCTCTGTAAGCAATAGAAAAATTAAGGTTTTTGGAGGTATTTAATGTGATAAACGAATCTACGTTTTGTCCTTTGTTTATTGTTGTATTAAAAAACAGTTCTGTTAGCGGCGTCGCTACTGAATAATAATTGATTTGGTCCGCTTGCAAATAATTAAAATGTTTGCCGCTAAATCCTATTTCCGGATAAGGAGAAAAATTAGTCAGACTGTACTGCAAAGTATTAAAAGGCTGCCCGATATTCGAGAAAGCCAAAAGCCCGAAATCATCCTTTCGGATATGGTTTTGTTTATAAGCACTTTTTAGTGTTAACGAAGTATCGACATAGGTAGTATCATGTTCGAGTGTAATAATCTGATATTGATCTATTGTCGCTATTTTTGCTTTCTTCTTTTTTACAGTATCGGTTATACTTGAATATTTTGTATTCATATCTAAACCATTTTTAGAAGTAGTTTTTTCCTGAGAAAACAATAAAGTTGGTACAACTAATAGATATAGAAAAAAGAATATTCTCATTTGATCGCTTTATATGGAATTATTTTGGCAAAATTTGTCAGGCAAAGGTAAAAGATAAAAACGTATAAAAAAACAAATCATTGTTATTGAGTTATTTTTTCAGGCCACATCCGCAGAAGTAAAAACCCCCAATCAGAAAAGTGATTGAGGGTTTTCAAAAAAAAATCAAAATATTTATTTTTTCTAATTCCAGTCCGGATTTTGTCCTAAACCTGGATTAGTGTTCAATTCAATTTGTGGTATTGGCCATAAGAACTTATAATTTTCGTATGGTATAGCAGCAACAGGAGTAGTAACAACAAAACTATTTCCTAATACATATGCAGCGGCAGCAGGTGCGCCATTAGCAAATTTTGCAGGAACTCCCTTATTAGCATCAGCAATAGCTGGTATTGGGTCATTTTGTAATCTATGAATATCTGTCCATCTGCGACCTTCCTGTAAGAACTCAATTCTTCTTTCTTTAAGAATACCCGCAACCAAGGCAGCATCTGTAGGAAAATCAGCAGCAACATATGCTTGAGTAGCCGGAAGAGCTAAAGATCTATTTCTTACAGAGTTTAACAAAGTCAAAGCAGCTGTTGGATTTGACAAACGTGCCTGAGCCTCTGCCATGTTCAATACTACTTCAGCATACCTAATAACCGGTGCAGCATCTGTTCTGTTAGTAACGTCTGTATATTTATTAGAATATTTAATACCAGAAGCAGGAGTAAAAATAAACTTTCCGTTTTCTCTTCGTTTATCATCAGCTAACCATTTAGAATCTCTCCAAAGAATTGGACTAATACACACTAAAGCCCTATCTTTTAATATACTAGCCAATGCAGCATTAGAACCAGGATTAGATATCGCAGAATGTTGGATAGAAAAAATAGATTCTGAGTTACTAGGCGCACTTCCAGTAGTATTCTGAAACGGAGCATAAGGATCAGCAGTAATTGCAAAAGCTGAAGTTAATTTATTTCCTTCAACTATTACATTTGCCCAATCTCTCTTTTGAAGATAAAGTCTTGTTTTGAATGCAATTGCAGCCCATTTAGAAGCTCTACCAACAACTCTTGATGAAAAACTAGTTGAGTTACCAGTTGTGATTAACGTTTCTGCATCATTTAAATCTGTCAAAACTTTTGCATAAACTTCAGCAACTGTATTTCTTGGTTTTGCCGATTCTGTTTTAATTTCTTCACTTGTATTAACCCCAACTTCTCTGTAAGGAATACCCGGATGAGTAGCGCCAGGGGTGAAAAAATATGGTTTTGCAAAATAAGTAAGTAATTCTAAATGCGTAATCGCTCTTAAAAATTTAGCTTGTCCAATGTAATCATTTCCTACAGCCTGAGTAATTATACCCTTAGCAACAGCATCTGTTGTTCCTTCGATCATAATGTTACATCTGTTGATTAATCTGTAACCATCAACCCAGTAGTAAACATTATTAGCCGTTGTTGGATCATAAGTCCCTCTGTATGTTAACTCATAAAAAGTTTGCATATTTACAACATCTTCACCTCTTGTTTCACCTTGCTCTACAAACGCAGCTCCCCAAACATAACCTCTACCTCCATTAGGACTAGTTGGTGCAGCATTATATTGACCAATAGCTGCAGCATTATAAACCCCATTCATGTAGGTAGAAATCAACGTAGGTGTTGTAAAAGCATCTGGACTTAGAATATTGTTTACTGGTTTTAAATCCAATATTTTTTCTTCTGTACATGAGCTCATCCCGAGTATAACTACAGAAAGTAGCATTGTTTTAATTATATTTTTCATATGTTTTTATTATAAACTTACATTTAATCCAACTGATATCACTTTAGCACGTGGTGTACCATTCACATCTACTCCAGATGTTTCCATTTCTGGATTTATACCTTTATACTTTGTAATTAACCAGATATTTTGCGCCTGAACAAAGAATCTAAAGTTATCTACTCCTATTTTGTCCATTACTAACTTAGGTAATGTATATCCTAAACTGATGTTATCAAGTGAGATAAAATCACCTTTTTCAACAAAACGCGTAGTGGCATTTCCTGAAAGATTTGTAAATGTATTAGAACTAGCAATTAATCTTGGTGTCCATCCGTCTCCAGGATTATCAACACTTTGCCATCTTCCTAATATCTCAGTACCATTATTGTTGAAATTTTGATTCATTAATTCTCTTCTGGTTGCGTTGAAAACTTTATTTCCTCCACTAAATCTAAACATGAAACCAAAATCAAGATTTTTATACTTCATAGTAGATGAAAAAGAGCCATAATATGTAGGCAATGTATTTCCTAAAATAGTTTTATCAGCAGTTCCTAAAGATGCTCCTGTAGCTACGTTAGCAGGATTAGCAGGGTCATAAACAGCATAGGTTGTTGTACTAAGATTTCCTTGTACTAAACTACCATCAGCTTTGTAATAAACCGGATTACCATTTGCTGTGTTAACGCCCCAATATCTGTACCCATATAAAGAGTTAATTGATTCTCCTTCTTTGATAATAATGTTAGGTGCAATATTTGTATCTGTAGATGAACCACCTACAATTGGTTGCCCACCATACAAAGCGGTAACTTTATTTTTAGTAAAAGTCACGTTAGAAGATACATCCCACTTGAAATTTGCATTATTGATAGCTTTGAAAGTTACTGCAAATTCATATCCCTGATTGTACATTTTACCAACGTTTTGATTGATTGTATTGTTTGGAATACCAATAGATGGAGGTGTTGGTGCGGCCAAAACTAAATTATCAATATCATTTTTATAATAATCAAATGCCACAGTCAAACGATTGTTGAACAATCCTAAATCTACACCAAAGTCAACTTTACTTGAAGTTTCCCATTGTAATAAAGGATTTCCGAATTGATAATAACCAATACCATTTGAACCTGCGTATGGAGAACCAATTGTAAGATCTTTTGAAGGATAAGATGCTCCGTTTAAAACATCAACATTACCCACTTCAGAATAAGAACCTCTGAATTTCAAATCAGAAACTACACTGTTAATTCCTTCCATAAACCCTTCTTTAGAAACTGTCCAACCTGCAGAAACTCCAGGGAAATTATGGTATCTAACATCCGATTCAAACTGAGAAATTCCGTCACGTCTTAGAGATCCCTGAATAAAATATTTCTCTTTGTAGTTGTATGTCACGCGACCTAAGTATGATATAATTCCTTTTTCTAGAATACCACCACCCGTATCTTTAGTATTAAAACTATTATTTACTAAGTTCTTATCAAAGAAGTCACTTATAATATCACTTCCCTGACCCCATAATGTTTTATCTTGTGATTTTTGATACTCAGCTACCCCTGTTACACCAAGATTATGATCTTCAGCAAAAGTATGCTTGTAATTCAAAATATTTTGCCAGTTCCATCTCAAAAGATTTCTATTCTCCTGGTACACATATCCATTAAATGAACGTCCGTCTCCATGAATAGGATTCCAGTAATAAAAGCCATCTGTTGAAGCATTATCTGCACTTACTTGTAATTTATAACTTAAGTCAGAAGTAATTTTTGCATTTGCAAATACACTTGCAATAATTCTTGTTGTTGTTGATTTATATTTATTATGATCCAAAACATACATAATATTTGTAATAGCATCTCCCACAGCAGCTAAGTTATCCCACTGACCAACAGCAGCATTACCTGGTGCAAGATTATATCCAGTTGGATCAAGAGCATCATAAATTGGTGTGTTTGGCAATTGTCTGATTGTATTAAAAATATTACCTGACAATCCACTTGCATTACTATTCAAACCATTATACTCTGTTCTGTTCACATTTAAATTGGTCCCAAAACTTAACCATCTGTTGATATCCTGATCAATATTCGCTCTAATCGAATATTTTTTCATACTATTTGATAAATTGATACCATCTAAATCAGTAAGTCCTAAAGACAAATAATATTTTGTTTTCTCAGAACCTCCACTAAAATTAAGATTATGGGTTGTTTGAGGAGCATTTCTTAAAACAGCACTTTGCCAATCTGTATTATATGTATTTCCTACAGCCCAAGGAGTTAGTCCTGCATTCGATCTTTTCTCATTAGAGATAGTAATGAAATCCGGAGTTTGCAATAAATCGTATTTTTTAGCTGCACTAGCAACACCAAAAACACTTGAATAACTTACTTTTAAAGAACCTTTTTTTCCGCTTTTAGTAGTAATCAAGATAACACCATTAGCAGCTCTGGAACCATAAATAGCTGTCGCGGCACCATCCTTTAAGATATCGAAAGATTCAATATCTTCCGGGTTGATATCTGCTAAACCATTTGTAGCTGAAACACCACCAATATCTCCAGAATAAATAGGAATACCATCTACAACAATTAAAGGCTCTGTACTTCCGGAAATAGATCCAATACCTCTAATTCTAATTTTTGGAGCAGCGCCAAGAAGACCTGTATTAGTTAAAACCTGAACTCCTGTTGCTCTACCTGCTAAAACTCCCTCAAAACTTGGAGTAACTAAATTAGCAATGTCACTTCCGGCAATTTTAGAAATAGAACCCGTAACTTCTTTTCTCTTTTGCACACCGTAACCAACAACAACAACCTCATTCATCAATTGAGCTTCTGACTCCAATTGAACATTGACATTGTTTGATGTTCCAACAGTAGCTTCTTTATTATTCATACCTACGTATGAAAATATTAAAACATCTCCAGTTTTTGCTTTCACCGAATAACTTCCGTCGAAATCTGTCTGGGTACTTACTTTAGTTCCCCTTACGAGAACATTTACTCCCGGAATGACGCCTGTTTTATCAGAAACCTTTCCAGTAACAGTTCTTTCCTGAGCGAAAGAAAACTGCATAGACAACGCCACTAATAGCGTACAAATCCATTGTAATTTTAATTTCATTTTAGTTTATTTTGAATTAGTATGCAACAAACATCATAATTATTTCTTAAAAAACCAAAATATTTTAACTTATTTTTAATCTAAATAATTAAACATATATCAATTTATACCATTAAAAACATTAATTTCAATCGTTTTAATAAAAAAATTCCTTGTTTTATGCATAAATTTCAAATTTAATCAAAATCAATATTTAACATTTAATTAACATTTACCAAGATCAATCAGTAAACCTCCCAAAAAAGAATATCTATTTTTACGAACATCATCAAAATAAACAGGTTATTTACTTTTTTGACAAATCCATAATTATTATTAAAGAATTGAAAAGAAATATTTTATAATATTTGTATCTCAAAAAAAACAAAAAATGCTTGCAAAAAATTTCTCGGGTTTTAATTTAGAAACAGGAACAGATGAAGCCGGCAGAGGGTGTCTGGCAGGTCCTGTAACTGCAGCGGCTGTAATATTACCTGCTGATTTTGAAAATTTGATTTTAAATGACAGTAAACAATTGTCTGAAAAGACAAGAGTATTTTTAAAACCCATTATCGAACAACATGCCATTTGTTTTTCTGTTACACACTTACATCCCAAAGAAATTGACGAGATAAATATCTTAAATGCATCGATGAAGGGAATGCAGGAATGTATCCTGAAACTACATCAGGTTCCTGAATTTATTATTGTGGATGGTAATCGTTTACTGAATGCAAAACTTGGACTGAAAAATACTTTTGGCAGGCAGTTTTCAAAAAAAGAAATCGAATTACTAAAATCTATTCCCAATCAGAGTATCATAAAAGGAGATTCTAAATACATCAGCATTGCTGCAGCTTCTGTTCTGGCAAAAACGTATCGTGATGAATATATGGATCAAATTCATGAAGAGTTTCCCATGTACAACTGGAAACAGAATAAAGGATACCCAACGAAAGAGCATCGTGAGGCTATTAGAAAATACGGTACAACAAAATACCACCGAATGAGTTTCAGGCTTTTGCCGGACCAACTTGAATTGAATTTTGAATGATTAAATGACTTATATAATCGACAAGCCATTTAATCATTCAAGATTTAACTTTTTTATTTTTTACTTTTTAAGAACTCAGCAAACTGCTTGGTATCAAAATAAAATGGTCTGATGGCAATAATTTTTCCATTTTTTAAATCAATATGTTCTGAGATTGGCATAGAAAGTGTTTTCCCTGATTTTTTTGCTTTGCACTTTATTGTAAAATAAATAATCACTTCATTTTTAGTTGCATCACTAAAATAAACAGGTTCTTTTTCTACTTGCATATCAAGAAATTCAGTTGACTTTATAAACATTTTCATCCATTCATTAAAACCAACATAAGTACCTCCGTAAGGCAATCCTTCTGCCTGACTATAAATTGCACCTTCTTCTATTAATGGCGCCATTGTAGTAAAATCCCTTGTTTTAAAAAGACTCTCATAGTATTGTGCTACAACTTTAAAATTATCAGTTTCAATATTTTTTAAAACTTCTGATTCTGACAAAGCAGCAGCTGAATCCCAAAAACCAATAATTTTACTCACCTGTCCTTTACCATTTAGTCTGGCAAAATCACGACCTGCCATTATAAGCTTATTTTTTGAATCTAAAATTTTCCAATCCCAGCTTACATAATTGTCTTTTACTACTTTAGAACCGGAAGTTACTATAGTAGCATCGGGAAATTTTTTATAAAATTCATTGATAACGTTATTGAAAGGGGTCACTCCTTTTATAGATGCCGAAGGATCCTCAAAAGTACTTTCTTCCAGCCAGATTGTCTTTATTATTTTTAATCTTGCATCGCTATTACGCTCTGACCAGGCTTTTTCATAAACCAAAATCGGATATAATTTATCTTTTTTTTGAGCAAAAAGACTATTAAGCATAAAAAAGAAACAAATAAAGTAGATTTTTCTCATAAGATATTTAATTAGATTTGGTTAAAACTTTTATTAGAAGGATTGAACCAAATTTAGCATAAAAAACCATACAATAATTATCCTTTTTATAATTTGGCGGCACAAAACAGAAACATCTTTAGTGAACTTAAAGATCATTTTTTTTTGATTTAAAGAAAGAAGATTGAGTTGCTTCGATTTTAATGCGAACGATAGATTTAAATGCTGAAGGAACAGCAATTCGATAATTGTCGTTCTCTTCAGCATTTTCTATACTATGGATATTTTATGAGCTTTTTAAACAAATTCTGCCTCAAACAAATGAGTCAAATGTTTTATGATTTTGGCTTTTACCTCGTATTCATCGACTTTCTCCACCCCAAGTTCTACTTGCAATGAAGTAACTCCTTTTCCGCGAATTCCACACGGGATAATGTTATCAAAATATCCTAAATCTACGTTTACGTTTAAGGCAAATCCGTGCATGGTTACCCAACGCGATGCGCGTACGCCAAGCGCACAAATTTTGCGTGCAAATGGAGTTCCTGCATCGAGCCATACTCCTGTTTCCCCTTCGCTTCTGCCGCATTTTAAGCCGTATTCTTCTAAAGTCAGAATTATGGCTTCCTCCAGAAAACGCAAATATTTATGAATATCGGTAAAGAAATTTTCCAGATCCAGAATAGGATAACCTACAATTTGTCCCGGCCCGTGATACGTGATGTCGCCGCCACGATTGATTTTATAAAAGGTTGCGCCTTTGGCTTCGAGTTGCTTTTCGTTTAATAATAAATTTTCCAAATCACCACTTTTACCTAAAGTATAAACATGCGGATGTTCTACAAAAAGCAAATAATTGGGAGTTGGCAAATCGAGTTCTTCTCTCCTGTTTTTGATTTTTAAGTCGACTATGTCTTTAAAGATTTCTTCCTGATATTCCCAGGTCGATTTATAGTCTTTACTTCCTAAATCCTGAAGTTGAATTTTTTTATTCATTTTAATTATTTCTCAAACTCAACATCAAAGTTAAGTTTTTCAGGATTCTCCATATAATCCGTGAATGGGTATTGAATTGTAATTGATTTTCGATCTTCACTAAACAAAGCATTTGGGTTTGATACTTTTTTGATTCGTTTAGGAAAATGATATTTTATGATATAATTCGATGAAGCAAAAATCATTTTAGACATATCTGCGGCAGAGTCTTTTGCTTTCGCCGCTAATTTTTGTTTATCTATTACTGCTTTACGTGTAAATTTCTTACCGTCATAAGTATAACTTAGCTTACTGCTATTGTCTCCCAGGCCACCTCCAAAAGGTGATGAAGAATTTGCACCTCCTTCTAATTTTTGAAGTGCACTTAAAGCCTGCACCGCATCTTGTAGTTCATTTACGTTTTTAAAATCAGTAGAAAGTGTCATTAAAAACTCTTTTTTTTCTGCGTTCATTTTGGTATTTACTACAAAATTCTCCAGCTTTTTAAGTTCTTTTTGAGCTTCAGGAGATAATTTAGAGATACTGTCTTTTTTGTCTTCGAACAATTGTTTAAAGGTAAAAGTAGAATCTACATTTTTCTTAGCATCCGATCCCATTTGGTCACCAAGCTGATCGCCTGCCATTGCCATTAAAGAGGAACCATCCATGTCTACAGAAAATTTTCCGGTTCCGTTATCGTTTACATAAATATTTTCGGTTAGAGTACAACTTGTTAATGTTGCTAATACAAAACAAAAACTAAGTAACTTGTATAATTTCATAATGGCTAATTTTTTATCAAAGATACGAAGACTATTTTATTTTTTAAGATTCTAAGAAACTAAGGTTCTAAGATACTAAGACGACACTACTGAAGGTCTTTTTGCTCTAAAACCACTTCCAGATTCGTTATTTCCGGATTTTGTAAACAATCTGAAAGTTGAAATTGCAATGTCATTGTTTTTTTTATCTGAGCTAATAATCGCTTTTTCGTTTGAGACCGATTTTATTGCTCTTGGAAAATGATATTTTAAAGTATAAGATTGCGCCAATTTATACTTAGCATACATTTTTTTTCTTTCTTCCAGCATTTTTTTGTCCTTATCAAACTTTTGCTGATCAACAATTAGAAGATTTCTTTTGAAAGTAAAACCATCGAAAGTATATTTTATTTTAAAAGATTCTTTTGAAACCGGATAATTTTCTTTTAAAGAATTTGCCAAACTAAGACTTTCATAAAGATTAGGTATTTCTTCTATTTTTTTAAAGTCAGAAGAAATTACATTAAAATTTTCCATTTGAACCGGATCCACTTTAATATGCATTTTTACATTGGCATGTTCCTGAAACAATGCCTGGTCAGATTTATTAAATTTTGCAAAAGTTGCTGCATACTTTGTTATATAATCCTGAAAAACAAATATTGAATCTTTAAATTTTTCAGAATCAGAATAAGGACGTCCTAATTGCAAATAACTATTTTCGTCGCGTAATTGAAAAACTTCAATAGTGCCGCTTCCGTCCGGATTGATGTTTATCGTTTCTGTAACCTGACAGCTTGTGAGGAGCATTATAATTAGTAAGGCTGATATGTATTTCATTTTCTAAAACTTGTGAGAAGCTAAGATACTCCGATTTCCAATTAATTTCTTACAAAAATATTTATTTAGTCAAAATTGACCGATGACGTTCCCACTAAATTGTCTTTTAAAAACTTAAATTTCTACTCTAGCCCCGATAGAAATGAAAATCCTTTTGTGCCGATGTTCGGCATAAAAGATTGAAATGAATAGCGGGACAAAAGGTCTTTGAAATGCAATAAATTACTGCTTCAAAAAATCTAAAACCTGCATTCTGAAATCTACATTCTTTTCTTTATCTTTGCACACTTAAAAAAGAGCACAAAATGGCATTATCAGAACAAGAAATCATCCGAAGAGAAAAACTTCAAAACTTACGCAACTTAGGAATCAATCCTTATCCAGCTAATCTTTTTCCTGTAAATCATACTTCAAAGCAAATAAAGGAGTCGTTTGAAGAGGGTAAGAAGGTTATTGTTGCCGGACGTTTGATGAGTGTTAGAGATCAGGGTAAAGCTTGTTTTGCTGAATTACAGGATAGCGAAGGACGTATACAATTGTACGTGAATCGTGATGTTTTATGCGAAGGTGACGATAAAACTTTATACAACACGGTATTTAAAAAACTAACTGATTTAGGTGACTTTATTGGTGTTGAAGGGGAATTGTTTACCACAAAAGTGGGCGCGCAATGTATTCGTGTTGACGGATTTACTTTCCTGAGTAAAACATTACGTCCGTTGCCTTTACCAAAAGTTGATGAAGAAGGAAATGTACACGATGCTTTTAATGACCCGGAATTACGTTACAGAATGCGTTATGTAGATTTAACAGTGAATCCGCAGGTTAAAGAAAACTTTATCAAACGTACAAAGTTATATACTGCAATGCGTGGTTATTTTAACGATGCAGGATATCTTGAAGTTGAAACTCCGGTTTTACAATCGATTCCTGGTGGAGCTGCAGCGAGACCTTTTACGACGCATCATAATTCGCTTGATATTCCGCTTTATATGCGTATTGCAAACGAATTGTATTTGAAAAGATTAATTGTTGGTGGATTTGACGGTGTTTATGAATTCTCGAAAAACTTTAGAAATGAAGGTATGGACAGAACACATAATCCTGAATTTACCGCTATGGAAATATATGTAGCCTACAAAGACTACAACTGGATGATGGAATTTGCTGAAGGTTTGCTTGAGCATTGTGCCATTGCTGTAAACGGAACCAGCGAAGTTACTTTTGGTGAACACCAAATTAACTTTAAAGCGCCTTACGCTCGTGTTACAATGACAGATTCTATCAAACATTTTACCGGTTTTGATATCTCTGGAAAAAGCGAAGAAGAATTGTTCGAAGCTGCCAGAGGAATGGGAATTGACGTTGATAAAACAATGGGGAAAGGAAAATTGATTGATGAGATTTTTGGCGCTAAATGCGAAGGGAATTATATTCAGCCAACTTTTATTACTGATTATCCTAAAGAAATGTCGCCTCTTTGTAAAGAGCACCGCGATAATCCAGATCTTACTGAACGTTTTGAATTGATGGTTTGTGGTAAAGAAATTGCAAATGCTTATTCTGAACTAAATGACCCAATTGATCAGCGTGAGCGTTTTGAAGACCAAATGCGTTTGGCTGAAAAAGGTGATGATGAAGCAAATGGAGTTATTGATGAAGATTTTTTAAGAGCATTAGAATATGGTATGCCGCCAACATCCGGAATGGGAATTGGTATGGACCGTTTGATTATGTACTTAACAAACAACGCATCGATTCAGGAAGTTTTATTGTTCCCGCAAATGCGTCCGGAGAAAAAACAAGCTCAGATTGAATTGTCTGATGAAGAAAAATTTATCGTAGATTTATTGAAAGGAAATGAAAACAAAATGGATCTTCAGCAACTAAAAATTACTGCGAATTTAAGCGGTAAAAAATGGGATGCTTCTATGAAAAACTTATCTAAACACGGTTTGACGAAAGTGGCTGTTGAAGGTGAGTTTAAGTTTGTGGAATTGGTGGAGTAGATTCTTTAAAAATTCCAATTTTTAAAAATTGCTTCGCCTGTTCGCTAACGCTCGGGTCCAAATTCCAAAATTGGTGTCTAATAATATTCAAACCCGACAGGTTTTAAAACCTGTCGGGTTTTATGTCTAAAATACTGCCCCGATGCCTCTAATTATTATTATATTTTCGACATTTATCTGCTATCAAATTTACTTTCAAAAAGTTATTGCTAAAAAGATTCCTTCAAAGAGAAAACAAAAAATTTTCAGAATATTAAAAGTTCGATTTCAAGGATTAAAAGAAAATAACCTTGGTTTTTTTGAATATCAAATAGACAATAAAAACATCTTATTTGAATATAAAACTATTCGCAATAAAAATAACTTTTCAAACATTCTAAAAATATACCTTGATATTTCAAATATTGAAGACGATATTAAAAAGCTATGTAAAATTCATTTTTATTGTTCAAATATTGACAATCGGGATTGGGTAGGATTACATGTAAAGGCATTTTATGGTTCCCTAAATAATTTAGCTAAAAATTCAGATAAAACTCTTCATGAAATAATTTCAGATACCGAAACTTATATTTCAATAAAAAGGGCTGAACGAGATAAAAAATAGTTTTTCTAAACCCGACAGATTTCAATCTGAACCGCCCCCAAAAAGTCAGACACTATTTGTGGGCATTAGTACATTAAAACGAATACTTCTCTAATTTCTTTCCCTGAATATCTAAAACCTTCGTACTTTCCTTAGGAGCCTCGCCTTTCCAAACTTCCTGAACGGATGGGTTTGAAGGATATTTTCCGTTTTTCATTTTTAGAAGATGAAATTTTCCTCCAGTCTCAAATATAAGATCATAAAATTTATCGGATACTGAAGTGGCAACCAAAATTGGAAAATCAGTTACAGTAAACCTGTTAATTACACTTCCATCATTATTTAGGATATATCCGGTGCAACCTCCGCTTCCACAAAAATAAGGATTAGAGAAACCAACGAAATATTCGTCTTTTTTATCATTATTCAAATCGAAAGCTTCGTAGTAAAAGAATCTGTCGTCTTTTGTCATTGCCGGAAGATCTGTCTTTAATAGAATATTCAATTGTTTACGAATCAAGTCGACTGCTTTGTCCTCTTTTGCTGGTGCATCGCTTACATCTGCAGTTCCGGCAACGGTTTTTGATAAGGTATCTTCGGCAATTGTTTTGATTACACTATTTGAGTCGGTTTTATCTTTGTTTTGGCATGAGATCATTCCCAGAATCATAACTGCCACTAAAATTTTATTTTTCATATTTTTTCTTTTTAAAGTTCAACATTCATCCTAAACAAGTAAAGCTGCTTTATTCTCAATATCATTATGGGTTAGCAAAGATTTTATATTATTGAAAGTGACCAAAGCAATCTGAGTTAAAGCTTCGTTGGTAAAAAAGGCCTGATGCGCTGTAACCAAAACATTCGGAAAACTCATTAAACGCTGAATTGCATCGTCCTGAATAATATCAGCAGAGAGATCTCTGAAGAATAGTTTTTCTTCCTGCTCGTAAACATCGATTCCGAGATAACCAATTTTACCTTCTTTTAAACCTTCAATTACAGAAGAAGTTTCTATTAATCCGCCACGGCTTGTATTGATAATCATTACGCTATCTTTCATTTCATCGATAGACTTTTTATTAATGATATGCTTGGTTTGTTCATTTAATGGGCAATGCAATGAGATAATATCGCTCGATTTGAAGATTTCTTCTATAGAGACAAACTTTACTCCGTCTTTTTCCATCTCCGGATTCGTTACAATATCATAAGCCAAAACTTTACATCCAAAACCTAAAGCGATTTTTGCAAAAGCTTTCCCTATATTTCCCGTTCCAATGATTCCGATTGTTTTTCCGAACAAATCAAAACCTAATAATCCGTTTAGCGAAAAATTTTGCTCTCTGACCCTGTTGTACGCTTTATGTGTTTTTCTGTTTAAAGTTAAAATCATCGCAATAGCGTGCTCTGCAACAGCCTGAGGTGAATATGCCGGAACACGACATACTTTTACGTTATATTTTTTTGCTGCTTCAAGATCGACGTTATTGAAACCGGCACAACGCAACGCAATAATTTTCACGCCTTTTTCTGCCAATTGTTTAATCACTGTCTCGTTTACGATATCGTTCACAAAAACGCAAACGATAGTCGCATTTTCGATCAAAATAACGGTCTGAGGATTTAGCTGTGTTTCAAAAAAATCCAATTCAAAACCAAACTCAATATTATGCTTGTTGAAGAAAGCTTTGTCATAAGGCTGTGTTGAAAAAAAGGCGATTTTATTATTATTATTATTATTGGGTGTGGTATTTAAGCTCATAAAAGTTGTTTTTATTTCCTGACTTGAAGTTTTACTAAATTACGGAATTAATCCTGAAGTAAATTTCTGATCCTAAAAAAATCAGTTTATTTTAGATATTCCTTGCCATGCACCATAATAATTCCTTCTTTTGGATATAAAACAGAGACATCATAACCTAAACTTTTAAGGACTTCTAAACCATCAATAGAAGCGAGTTTATTTTTCCCGTCCCATCCCATTTTCAAACCATATAAAATAAACTCTCTACTATATTTAGGCCTGTTCAAGTTTACAAATTCTTCTTCTTTGGTTGCTAATTTAGTTAGCTTTATACCTGTTTTTAAAGGGTTTCCGGCATACAAATCTTCCCAGGTAGTAAAATTAATTTTCAACGGGGTTTGTTTATAATTTTCTAAGAATACCGTTATTTCAAATGTTGCGATCTCTGTATTAAGTCCAAATCCCGTTACGCATTTGTAGAGATAAACATTTTCTTCAACAATAATTTTTCTTAGTGTCATGAGATATTATTTATGCTCTGAATTTTAAGTGATCTGTACTAAAAAGCAATCCAATACCGCTGTAAGGATCTCTTTTTAAATCATAAAAATTAGTGACTCCTTCTAAATCTGTATATAAATCTGCGATTATCGAAGAAGGCTAAAACCCATCTATGGTATGATTGATAATAGTGTCTGACAAACAGGTTAGTTCTTTTGTACTATTTGTAACACCTACATTATTTCCCGTTTCCCAATCCCAAATAATCCAATCCCAATTGTGTTTTTTATGAAGACAATCCATCCATAAATAAGAGAGGTTCTTAATTTTTATCTTTCCTAATTCTTTCGTTTTCCAATATTCTACACTTTCTATTATCACTTCTATAGTAGCGGCAGTGTGACCATAAACAAAATCAGGATTTGAAATCTGAATAATTTTTATAGCATCCGCTATTTTAGTCTCAATTGTTTTTAATTCCTTTTCATTAGGATTTCTTAAAAAAGCAAACTCAATATCTATTCGTTCAAAAATACTTCCCTCGGGCTGTGCAAGCATTTCTAACGGAATACATTTTAAATTAGAATTTTCATCAAGAAACTCTCCCTTTGGATCAAAAGAAAAATTCGCATCTTCATAAAAGCCGGAGCAATATCTTTCTTCTATTTCTTTTATCAGCTTATA
Organism: Flavobacterium frigidimaris; assembly: GCA_900129595.1. GTDB lineage: Bacteria > Bacteroidota > Bacteroidia > Flavobacteriales > Flavobacteriaceae > Flavobacterium > Flavobacterium frigidimaris. The sequence goes on from FQWG01000007.1 coordinate 47,687, forward strand.
ATGCCCATAATTTCCACCTCCTTTTATTTCATCTTCGTTTTTAAACCTGCAAAAATAATCTGGCTGTAACATCCAGTATAAACAAAGCGCAGTGCCCTTATCCAGATATTTTTGTTTGATAACCCATTCAAAAGGTTCAATTCCGTCGTCATAATTCCAATGCTGTACAAATTGATGCAATTCCGAAGCAGTCAATTTTTGATACGACATTTCATAATTTACAGCTTTAAGAACACGGTTTTTATTTTTCTTATTGAATGATTCTTGCATACTTTTCTTTTGTTATTCTATTTTCAAAATCCTAAAAGCATAGCAAATTTAAAACCTATTCGTGTAAAAACCATTATGATCAAATATAATTTACAACAATTAAAAGTACGATAGATCCTCTATAATATTAAGAGATAATTTTTCGTTTTGTTAAATAATTATATAATTCTGATAATCAGATTAAACCTATTGTTTTTTATAAAGTCTAATTGGCATAACAATTAAAGAACGTACATCATGAAAAAACTATTTATCGCAGCTTTGTTATTCGTTGGAGTAGCAAGTTTTGCACAAGACGCAGATCAAAAACCTACTCGTCAGCAAAGAGAAAAATTAACTCCGGAACAACGAAATGAGAAACATTTGCAAAAACTGACTACTGATTTAAATTTAGATACCAGTCAGCAAGCTCAGGTTAAACAACTTTTAGCTGAAAGAAGTGCAAAAGCAGACAAATTAAGAGAGGAACGAAAAGACCGAAAAGACAGTAATGTAAAACTTACTGCGGCGGAAAAAGAAGCTTTCAAAAAACAAATGGTTGCCGAAAAAGATGCCAACGATGCAAAAATGAAAGCTGTCTTAAATACAGATCAGTACAAAAAATGGACGTCTATGCAGGAAGAAAACAAAGACAAGACCAGAGAGAAAATGAAAGAGTATCAAAAAGATAAAGAATAATTATAATTTGTAAGGAGAGGCTACTTAAGCCTCTTTTTTATTTCAAAGACAAATTATGCTTTTGTTAATAGTTTTAGTTAATTAAAAGATAAATCTGACAAGACAATTAAACGTAGCAAAGTTCTTGAAGTCTAATGGGTATAAACCTTTAAAAAAACGAATTATGAAAAAATTATTTATCGCAGCTTTATTGTTCGTTGGAATAGTAAGTTTTGCGCAGGACGTCAAGCAAAAACCGACACGTGATCAAAGAGAAAATTTAACTCCCGAACAGCGTAACGAGAAACATTTGCAAAAATTAACTTCTGAATTGAGTTTAGATAAAAAACAACAGGATCAGGTAAAACAATTATTAGCTGAAAGAAGCACTAAAGCAGAAAAGTTTAAAGATGCCCGAAAAGACAGCAAAACAAAACCAACTGCTGAAGAAAGAGAAGCTTTTAAAAAACAAATAGAAACTGAAAGAGCTGCAAACGATGCTAAAATGAAAGCTATTTTAAATGCCGATCAGTATACGAAATGGACAGCTCTTAAAAAAGAGCATAAAGATCGCAACAGAAAAGGGGATCACAAAGGCAAAAGAGATATGAAATCTCCGCAGGAACGCGATCAGGCACGTCTGCAAAAATTAACAACTGATTTAAGTTTAAATACTGATCAGCAAAAACAAATTGGTGAACTTTTATCTGACAGAAGCACCAAAATGGCAATGCTTGAAAAAAGCCGAAGAGATACAGGAATAAAACCAACTGCAGCTGATAAAGAGGCCATAAAAAAACAAATGACCGAAGATCACAACGCTTTTGATACAAAAATGAAATCTATTTTGAATGCAGATCAATATAAAAAATGGACTGCGATTCAAAAAGAGCGTAAGGATAAAATGAAAGATCACCGAAAAGATAAAATGTAATTGAGATCAAAAAAAGAGGCTGTCCGAAAAGTAATTTCGGGCAGTTTTTTTTTGTTTTACACATTGATTTTTCTTATATTTAAGTACTAAAATCAATGATTATGCAGCCAGTTTTTAAGCCTCATTCGGTTCACCAGCAAGATCTTTTTCCATTGAATTTAAATGATCTGATCCCAGAGAATCATTCTGCCCGATTAATAGACAGTGTTGTTGAACAGTTGGAAATTTCCGAGATTATATCACAGTTTAAAGGCGGTGGAAGATCCAGCTACCATCCTAAGATGTTATTGAAAATATTGTTTTACGGATATCTCAATAATACCTATTCCAGCCGAAAGCTGGCTAGAGCCGTGAAGGAGAATATATATTTTATGTGGCTCTCGGGAGGACTTCAGCCGGATTTTAGAACTATCAATGACTTTAGAGGAAAAAAATTAAAAGGGAATATCGAAAAACTTTTCAGCCAGGTCGTTCTGATGATGGTAGATTTAGAGCTCATTAGCCTGGAGAGACAATTTATTGATGGTACTAAAATAGAAGCCAACGCACATAAATACAGCTTTGTGTGGAAGAAAGCAGTTGAAAAACATAAAGACAGGCTTCAGGGAAAAATCGATGCTGTTCTGGCAGATATTGGTCAGGCTATCGAGTCAGACATTATGCATACTGATAACCAAACTGATACCAAGGTAGACAGTAAGAAATTAGAAGAAAAAATACACGAGATCAACCAAAGTGAAAAAAAGCAGAAGCTGAGTAAACAGCAGAACAAATCACTTCAAAAACTCGAGAAAGAACAGCTTGTAAAACTTAAAGAATATGAGAAACATCTCGAAATTCTGGGGGATAGAAACAGTTATTCGAAAACCGATACCGATGCTACTTTTATGCGCATGAAAGAAGATCATATGGGCAACGGACAATTAAAAGCGGGTTATAATATTCAGATTTCTACAGAAAATCAAATTATTACACATTACTCCACCCACCAGACTTCTACTGATTTTACCACATTAAAGACTCACTTAGAAGGATTCAAAAGCAACTACGGCAAACAATCTGCAAAAGTTATAGCCGATGCGGGCTATGGAAGTGAGGAAAATTATCAACTCCTTGAAGACAAAGAAATTGATTTTTTTGTTCCCTACAACATGTACCGTATCGAAGAGACCCGTAAGCATAAAAACAATTTATTCCACGCACAAAACCTGTTTCATAATAATGAGCAAGACTTTTTGGTTTGTCCAATGGGGCAGCAAATGCCTCGTATCTTTACTAAGAAATCAAAAACTACAACTGGTTTTGAACAGTATCATTCGGTATATGAGGCTTTAAATTGCGCAGGATGTCCTCTGCGGGGGCAATGCTTTAAAGCTAAGGGGAACAGACGGATAGAAATTAATCACAATCTTCAAAGACTGAAATTCAAGGCAAGAGAGAATTTAGAAAGTGAATTGGGCAGGGAAATTTATAGTAAAAGATGTATTGAACCAGAGCCGGTTTTTGGTAACATCAAGCAAAACAAAGGATTTAAAAGATTTACACTTACCAAAACAGCCAAAGTAAATACTGAATTTGGCCTGATTGCTATTGCTCACAACTTTTCTAAATGGATCGCTAAAATCCGTTTGGGCAATTTTAACCTCATTTTTGATCTCGTAGAAGCTTTAGAAAAGTTTATAGAAGACCATTTTAGCCCAAATTTACATTTTTCAAGAAACACTCTGTAAATTTACTAGTATAATAAAAGAAAGAGGTCGTCTTTTCAGACAACCTCTTCACTATGTATTTTCTTATTTCGGGTTTAAAATCAAATCGATTCGCTTGATACAATCTTCATAATGGTATTTTGTTTCTGTATTTACGGGTCTTGATTTTGCTGCTAAAAGTGTAGTTTTTAATGCAGTCAATTCGCCACGAACCAAAGCCCTGACATCAGATTGTGCTACATTGTAATATACTGTCGATCTATCTGTTGATTTAATTTCTTCAGTCATTAAAGCCCCCATTCTGTCAATATAACCGCGTTGCAAATTTCTTCTGTATATTGTTACATTCGCTGGCGTAGCCGTCTCTTTCCAGATTCCTTTTCGTGTATCTCTTAATAAATCCAAAGCTTTATAAGTATCTGCACCCAGGATTTCATTATCCATTAATCGACCAATTCGGCCAATACTCAATAAATTATTTAAATGTCGAACCTGCAAAGCTCTAAATCTTTCTGTGTAACCTGCAACGTCTGTATTCTTTAAAGTATTTACGTTTACGATCCAGGTTGGCGAAGCAAAAGCATTGGTTTGAAGCCAGTTCATTGCTTCTATTTGTTTCGCTTTTGGAACCACTTCATAAATGTTCCCGACTTGATTTGGCTTTTTAGTATTTTCATAAACTCCACCAACATTGGTTACAACATGACCTACATATCTGCTCCAAACATCCAGCATTTCTTTATACAATTCATCTAAATCTCCATAATTATTGGTCACATTACTTGTCCATTCATTTAAATGACTGGCTACATATTCCAGATTTTTAAGTCCGTAAGAACTTGCTTTCATCGAATTATTACCAATATCTTCTGTTTGCGAAGTTGGGTCAAAAGCACTGCTTTGTTTCCCAAACTTAAAAACAGGATTTCCTGCTTTCTCTAAAATCCATTTGTCTAAAACCGAAACTTCATCTTCAGGAGACTTAGCATTCGGAATTACTCTATATCCCCAATTCAAAGCATAATGATCATACGCTCCCATTTTACGAATAAAGCGAATATTTTTATCTCCGGGCTGAGCAATATAATTAAAACGAGCATAATCCATAATACTTGCAGAGATTCCGTTTTCTTGCGTAAAATCTCCATTTCTGTAACTCTCAACATCATAAGCACAACTTGCACCCATATTATGAGGAAATCCTAAAGCGTGGCCTACTTCATGAGCAATTACCATTCGCATCATTTCTCCCATTTCTTCATCACTGGTTTGTAAAGTTCTGGCGGAAGGATTTGCTGCTCCGGTTTCGAGCAAGTAGCGGTTCCTGTACGAACGTAAATGATTGTGATACCAGATAACATCACTTTCGATAATTTCTCCGGTTCTTGGGTCAGATACACTTGGACCAACGGCATTTCGAGTTGTACTCGCTACATAACGAATCACCGAATAGCGAATATCTTCAGGACTAAAATCAGGATCTTCTTCTTTTGTTGGAGCATCTTTGGCAATAATGGCATTTTTAAAACCCGCAGCTTCAAAAGGTTTTTGCCATTCTTCAATTCCTTGTTTGATATATTTTCTTAATTTTTCAGGCGTTGCAGGATCTAAATAATAAACAATTGGTTTTATTGGTTCAACCAATTCTCCCCTGTTATAAGCTTCGGGATCTTGAGGTTCTAATCTCCAGCGACGAATGTATGTTTTAAGGTCAGATTTTAATTCCGTACTTCCATAATCATATTGACTTACAGTAAACCATCCCACTCTGGGATCTGCAAATCTTGGCTTCATTGGCACTTCGGGTAATAAAACCATAGATTGATTCATCTGTATACTTATTGATTCTGTATCTTCTAACATCGACGGCTTCGAAGCATTATAAGTCATATCCTGAATTACTTCGATATTCATAGGAAAGCTTTTAATGGTATTAATAAAACTTCTCGAATCATCAAGTCCTTTTACTTTATACATTTCGCGCATTTCTGCCGATATTCCGCTGATGGCTTTGACGTCTGTACTGTAAAATTTAGTTACATCAATAACTGTATTTGCTGAATCTTTGCTAAAAGCTACAATATCAAAAGCAAATAATGTAGGCTCATAATTGTTTGATTTTACCGAAATACTAATAGGCAAAGTATCATTGGCAACTGCATTATATGATTTTGATTTGATAAGAATTTTATCCTGAAAACGCTGCCATACTATTAATTGTTCGTTAGTTTCAGAACCGGCGTTTACATATCCTCCGCCTAAATTTGAAGGTAATTTTGAAAGTCTGCTTACTAAAAGCATGTCTTTATCTAAATACTTATTTGGAATCTCGAAGTAGTATTTTTTATCGACTTTATGAACGGTAAAAAGCCCTTCGTCAGAAATAGCATTTTTAGTAATAACTTTACTGTATTCTTTTATTCCAGATTCTGATTTTTTCTCAGGTGGCGTAACGGCAGATTCTACTTCTTTGGATTTCTTTTTGTTTGATTGTGCAAATTGTTGTGTAGAGAACAGCATAAAAAATGCCATTGTAATAAAAATGAAAAATTTATTCATTTCTTATAAGTTTAGTGATTATTCAATAAACAAAAATAATTTTTATTCTAATTTTAGAAGAAAAAAATAACATATTAACTTTTCATTAACTAATTCCCAAACTAAAACAAAAAAAGGCTCAGCTCTAATAAAAAAGCTAAACCTTAAATTGAAAAAAATATATTAAAATTTAAAATGTCTTCGAAACTTTATCAATCGCATTAATCGTAAAATCCAGATCGTCGTAGGTTAATGCATCTGTAATAAACCAGGTTTCATAAGCAGATGGCGCAATATAAACACCTTCGTTCAATAAACCGTGAAAGAATTTCTTAAATGTTTCATTATCTCCTTTTGCAGCCGTTTGAAAATCAACAACCGGGCTTGCATCAAAATGAACAGAAATCATAGAGCCTACTCTATTGATGGTAAAAACAACATTATTCGCCTTTAAAACCCTGTCAATTCCTGCTTCCAGATAAGCTGTTTTCTCTTCTAAACGGGTAAAAACAGCACGATCATTATCTAATGCCTGTAACATTGCCAATCCTGCCGCCATTGCTAACGGATTTCCTGATAATGTTCCTGCCTGATAAACCGGACCAAGTGGTGCCAGATAATTCATGATTTCTTCTCGCGCAGCAAAAGCACCAACCGGTAAACCTCCGCCAATTACTTTCCCGAAAGTTACAATATCAGCATTGATATTATACAATTCCTGAACTCCCCCGCGAGCCAAACGGAAACCTGTCATTACTTCATCAAAAATCAGTAAAATTCCGTTTGTAGTACACAGCTCTCTTAGTCCTTCTAAAAACCCTTTTTGAGGAGGGATACAACCCATATTTCCGGCAACTGCTTCGATAATAATCGCTGCAATCTCCCCTTTATTGGCCCCGATCAAAGTTTTTACATTCTCTAAATCATTGTATTTCGCCAACAAAGTATCTTTTGCAGTTCCTTCTGTAACTCCCGGGCTATTTGGAGATCCAAAAGTTACGGCTCCACTTCCGGCCTGAATCAAAAATGAATCAGAATGTCCGTGGTAGCAACCTGCAAATTTGATAATTTTATCTCTTTTTGTAAATCCGCGTGCCAGACGAATTGCACTCATACACGCTTCTGTACCAGAATTTACAAATCTTATTTTATCAATATTCGGAACCATAGAAACCGCCAAAGCTGCAATTTGAGTTTCTAATTCTGTTGGCATTCCAAATGAAGTTCCCAATTTTGCTTTTTCTATTACAGCATCAACAACTGGCTGATACGCATGACCTAAAACCATTGGTCCCCATGAATTGATGTAATCTATTAATTTATTTCCGTCCTCGTCATACAAATAAGCACCTTTGGCACTTTTTACAAAAATAGGAGTTCCCCCAACTGCTTTAAAGGCTCTAACTGGTGAATTTACTCCTCCCGGAATCACTTTTTCTGCTTCAGCAAAAAGCTGACTACTTCTTTTATATATCATTTTAGATTTTAGATTTTAGAGTTCTGATTTTAGATGATAAACTATGAACTCTATTTTAAAATTTGAATTTTAGATTTTTGAATACTTTCAAACTGAGACTGAAAACCGGCACTCAAAACTAAAAACTTATTTCACTTTCAATCGCTGTCCAATTGAAATGGCATTGTCTGAAAGATTATTTTTACGCTTTAAATCATCAACAAGCAAGTTGAATTTTTTTGAAATCGAATATAAGGTATCCCCTTTTTGAACTTCGTATGAATTGGGATCGTTTGAATTTGCACTCGAATTTGAGGAACTTCTTACTGGCGTTGAAGAACTTTTAGCCACGGCTGATTTCTCAAAAGGTTTGTAATTTCTTCCTGTAACCAGACAATCGTATTGATGCAGATTGTATCTTTCGATATAACTTATTAATTTGTCCGGGTAATTAGGATCTGTTGCATAACCTGCGGCTCTCAACCCTTTTGCCCAAGATTTATAATCGTCTTTTTCGTAAGTAAATAACGTCGCATATCTGTTTTTTCCAACCAGAAACAAAGCATGATCTCTGTAAGATTCTGCAGCTTCGGGATATTTCCTGAAACATTCCTGAGCTGAATCATCGTCATGACGAACACTTTCCCCTAACCAGTCTTTATGACATTTTATTCCGAAATGATTATTTGCTTCAATAGCTAAATCACCTCTTCCTGCACCGGATTCCAGAATTCCCTGAGCCAGAATAATACTGGCAGGAATGCCGTATTTTTGCATATTACCCATTGCAATGTCTTTATATTGCAATACATAATTTGTGATTAAATCATTGGTTACGACTGTTTTCGAAGTAGATTGTATAACTTCTGTAGTATTGTTTGTAGTGGGATAATTTTTACCAATTGGTTTAGCATAAGCGGGCTTTCGGGTCGTTGCCACTCTGGTTTTCTGCATTGCTGCTTTTTTAGTGGTTGCAATAGCAGGTTTACTAGAGGAACAACTCACTAAAGTTGCCAGAATCAAAAATGTTATTATTTTTTTAACCATTGTTTTTAAGTATTGGTAATTTTTTCTGTTTCAGTTTTATATTCATCCCTTCAATTCCCTGCAATCCGCCGGTATGAATGAGTACTATTTTTGAATGTTCAGGAAAATAGTTCTTATGAATTAAATCTATAACGCCAAAAACCATTTTTCCTGTATAAATTGGATCAAGGGGCACTTTAGTATCTTCTAAAAAAGTATTGATAAATTCAATTAATTCTAAATTCACTTTCCCGTAACCTCCAAAATGATAGTCAGAAATCAAATTCCAGTTATCTTGTTTTGCAAAAATACGAATTTCATCGGTTAAAAAGTCACCTTTTAACGCCGGAAACCCTAAAATTTTCTGATGTGGCAAGGCACTATTGATTAATCCGGAGATTGTTCCGCCTGTTCCAACCGCACAGCAAACATAATCGAAAACGGCATCTTCATCAGTCAAAATCTCTTCACAGCCTTTTACTGCCAATTCATTTGTACCGCCTTCTGGCACTAAATAGAAATCACCAAACTTCTCTTTTAATTTTTCTATAAAGAAAATTTCACTCTTATCCCTGTAATCTTCCCGCGTTACAAACTCAAATTGCATCCCGTTTTGCTGAGCAAATCTCAATGTCGGGTTTTCTTTAATTTTATCAAAAAGTTCATCACCACGAATAACGCCAATAGTTTTGAAACCCTGCTCTTTTCCGGCATGCGCCACAGCAGCAATATGATTAGAGAAAGCACCGCCAAAAGTCAATACTGTTTGCTGATTCTCTGCTTTTGCCTGAAGCAAATTATATTTTAGTTTTCGCAATTTATTCCCGGAAATAAAAGGATGATTAAGATCATCTCGTTTTATCGTAAGTGAAATATCATTGGGAAAAGCGATATGAATTCGTTGGTTCAAAATCTATTTTTGTTTTAAAGTTATGTAATTCAAAAAGCGAAAGAAAGACCGTTTTTTTAAATAATCCAAATCTGCTTCATTAGTATAAGCTTCTCTTTCAAAACTTATATTGCGGTACGCTAAATCCTTGTTTTTGTATTGTATTAATCTAATTGTATACTCTAAGAGATAAAAAATATAAAACGGAACAAACAGCAATTCTAATTGTTGTCTCAAATGAATTTTTTCATGATTGACAAAAACCGGATTGTCTTTATCAAAATCATATTTTAAAATTACAAACGGAAAGACCGCCATTCCGCGATATCCTTTTGGAATTAAATATTTAGCAACAATCAGAAACATTAGCTGTAAAATTTATAAATTTGTAGATAAAAATTGTTCAATTTCATTAAAATCACAATCTAAATAATAAATTTGATTTAGAGAAATGAGAACATGAACCCCAATGCAGATTTATGAAAGAGCAAAGTAATGAAAATAAATTAATCGAAGGTGAAGATTTTTACTATACGCCTGAAGGTTATAAATGCTTTACTGAGAAACACCATTTAAAAAGAGGTTATTGCTGTAAAAGCGGCTGCCGTCACTGTCCGTATGGTTTCGATAAAAAAACAGGCAGAATTAAGAAATAATTTAATTAGAAAATGTGCCAGTTTGATCATTAGATAATTATTGAAAGAGAATTTTAAATTAAACTAACCTCATTAAGGATAGATATGTTTTTCAACTTCAAAAAATCTAACAATCTAACATCTAAAAATCTAAACAAAAATGAACGTTTTTATAAATAAAGATATACCAGAAGCAGGCATTTCATTACTTCGAAAAAAAGGAATCAATCTTACCATAAACCCTACAGAGAATGTATTATCAAGAAATGAGTTCATCAAAATCTGTCAGGAAAACGATGTTCTCCTTAATGTTGGAGCCAATAATTTAGATGAAGACTTTTTTCAGCAATGCCCCAATTTAAAAGGTATCGCTTTATTTTCTGTAGGATTTGATGCTGTCAAGATTACATCTGCTAATAGCCGCAAAATCCCTGTTGGTAATACGCCTGACGTTTTAAACAGAGCAACCTCAGATATTGCTTTTTTGCTGATGCAAAATGTGGCGAGAAAGGCATTTTTTAATCACAAAAAAATTATCAACGGAGACTGGAATACCTTTAATGCATTAGAAAATTTAGGACAAGAACTGTATGGTAAAACATTAGGAATATTCGGCTTGGGAAGAATTGGCTTTGAAATGGCCAGAAAATGTAAAGTGGCATTTGAAATGAATATAATTTACCACAATCGTTCTCATAATGAAAATGCCGAAAAAGAACTGAACGCTCAATATGTAGATTTTGAAACTCTGCTTTCAGAAAGTGATGTTTTGAGTATTCATTCTAATTACACCACAGAAAATAACGAACTTTTCAATAAAGATACTTTTGCGAAAATGAAACGAAATGCTATTTTCATTAATACAGCAAGAGGAAAATTCCATAACGAAAATGATTTATTTCAGGCCTTAACGAATGACATTATCTGGGGCGCCGGACTTGACGTTACCAATCCGGAACCCATGAAACAAGACAACCCGTTACTGTCCTTGCCAAATTGTTGTGTTTTGCCACATATTGGCTCAGCAACATTTGAAGCCAGAAATGCAATGGCAGTTTGTGCCGCACAAAATGTAATAGCGCTTTTTGAAGATAAAAAAATGCCGTTTTGTGTAAATGAAGAAGTTTACTTTTAAAATAAATTCCAATCTAAAATCTGAACTCTAAAATCTAAAATTATATATGGATATCCGCTCAAGAAAATTTAAGATTACGATCCACAAATCGTATCACAGGTCGGATATTCGTTATCCTTAGTTTAATTAGAAAATGTGGCAATATTGGGAAGTAGATAATTTAAATAAATTCCAAATTTTAAATTCCAAATTCCAATTGCATCAATTAATATTTCGCTCCTCTGGAGCTTTTATGAAATGACGCATATTGTTTTCTATAAATATTACGCCTTTCCAAGGCTAAGAAAACTCGGTTTGGAGTGGCATATTTATAGAATAAAACATTCTCACGACTTTGAGCTCCAGCGGAGCGATATAATTTAAACATAATAATTTCAGATGTTGAATTTTACGTTTACAAAAATCTAAAATCAACAATCTAAAATCTAAAATTTGAACTCCAGCGGAGCGAAACATAATAATTTCAGATGTTGAATTTTACGTTTTTACAAAATCTAAAATCAACAATCTAAAATCTAAAATTTGAACTCCAGCGGAGCGATATAGTAAAAAAAACAAAAAATTAATCTGTTGTTAATCTAACTAAAATACCTTAGCGTCTTAGAATCTTAGCAACTTAGTATCTCTAAAAAAAATGACTTTTCAAGAACAAATACAACAGGGAATTCCATCCATACTTCCTCCAAAAAAAGATTACGATTTAGCGATTAACCACGCGCCAAAACGAAAAGATATTCTTTCTACAGAAGAAAAAAAACTGGCTTTAAAAAATGCATTACGTTATTTTGAAGCCAAACATCACGCCGAATTAATTAAAGAATTCTCAGAAGAATTAGAAAAATACGGCCGTATCTATATGTATCGCCTGCGTCCTGATTACAGAATGTATGCACGACCAATTGACGAATATCCCGGAAAATCATTGCAGGCAAAAGCGATTATGCACATGATTCAGAACAATCTGGATTATGCTGTAGCGCAGCATCCTCATGAATTGATTACGTATGGCGGAAATGGTGCTGTTTTTCAGAATTGGGCACAATATTTACTGACGATGCAATATTTGTCTGAAATGACAGATGAGCAGACTTTAACGATGTATTCAGGACATCCAATGGGATTATTTCCATCGCATTCAGAAGCGCCAAGAGTTGTGGTTACAAACGGAATGGTGATTCCGAATTACTCCAAACCGGATGATTGGGAAAAAATGAATGCTTTGGGCGTTTCACAATACGGACAAATGACCGCTGGAAGTTATATGTATATTGGCCCGCAAGGAATCGTACACGGGACTACAATCACGGTTTTGAATGGTTTCAGAAAAATAAAACTCAATCCTGAAGGCAATTTATTTGTAACTTCAGGTCTTGGCGGAATGTCCGGTGCACAGCCAAAAGCAGGAAATATTGCGGGTTGTATCACGGTTTGTGCCGAAGTAAATCCTAAAATCACTAAAATCCGTCACGAACAAGGCTGGATTAACGAAATCGTAACTTCGACTGAGGAATTGGTAAAAAGAGTCACTTTGGCGAAAGCCAATAAAGAAGTGGTTTCGATTGCTTATTTAGGAAATGTAGTGGATGTTTGGGAATGTTTCTACAAAGAAAACATCAAAATTGACTTGGGTTCAGACCAAACTTCACTTCATAATCCCTGGGCAGGTGGTTATTATCCGGTTGGTATTTCGTTTGAAGAAGCCAACGATATGATGGCCAATAATCCGGACTTATTCAAAGAAAAAGTACAGGAATCTTTACGCCGTCAGGCCAGGGCTATTAACAAACACACTGAAAAAGGAACTTACTTTTTTGATTACGGAAATGCCTTTTTATTAGAAGCTTCCCGCGCTGGTGCTGATGTAATGGCGGAGAATAATATCGATTTCAGATATCCTAGTTACGTTCAGGACATTATGGGACCTATGTGTTTTGATTATGGGTTTGGCCCGTTTAGATGGGTTTGTACGTCCGGGAAACCAGAAGATTTACAAAAAACAGATAATATCGCCAGTCAGGTTTTAGAAGAATTGGCAAAGACTTCTCCAGATGAAATTCAGCAGCAAATGCAGGATAACATTAAATGGATCAAAGGTGCACAGGAAAATAAGCTGGTGGTAGGTTCTCAGGCGCGTATTTTATACGCGGATGCTGAAGGCCGAATTAAAATTGCCGAAGCTTTTAATCAGGCAATTGCCAAAGGCGAAATTGGAACGGTTGTTTTAGGCCGCGATCACCATGACGTTTCCGGAACGGATTCTCCCTATCGAGAGACATCTAATATCTATGACGGATCTCGTTTTACAGCCGATATGGCCATTCAGAACGTGATTGGAGACAGCTTCAGAGGTGCAACCTGGGTTTCGATTCATAATGGTGGCGGAGTTGGCTGGGGAGAGGTCATAAATGGTGGTTTTGGTATGGTTCTTGATGGTTCTCAAGAGGCTTCAAAACGTTTAGCATCAATGCTTTTTTGGGATGTTAACAACGGAATTTCAAGACGAAGCTGGGCTCGAAATGACGAAGCTATTTTTGCTATAAAAAGAGCGATGGAAGTTCAGCCTTTATTAAAAGTAACTTTACCTAATATTGTAGATGAAAATCTATTTTAGACAAAGAGGGCTTCGACTCCGCTCAGCCTGACAAAATGAACAAGAACATTAAAATTTTTAAACATATGAAAACATTCAAATTAGTACCCGTTTTTTTGCTTTTGATACTAGCCTCATGCAGCACGGTAAGTGTATATTCTGATTATGATAAAAACGTAGATTTTGCGCCTTATAAGACTTATGCCTTTTTTAAGCCCGGAATTGATAAGGTCGAAATTTCTGATTTGGATAAAAGACGTATCCTACACGCCATAGACGAAGAAATGCAAGCCAAAGGTTTTACAAAAAGCGACAACCCTGATTTATTAGTAAACATTTTTACAAAATCAAGAGAGCAGGTTAATGTAAACCAATTTAGCGCCGGCTGGGGTTACGGTTGGGGCTGGGGATGGAATCCTTATATGATGTACGGAGGAAACCAAACTACTGTATCAACTTCTACAGAAGGAACTTTGTTCATTGATTTAATCGATGCTAAAAAGAAAGAAATGATCTGGCAAGGTGAAGGTGTTGGAACTTTAACCAAAAACGTGGATAAAAAAGACGCAAAAGTAAAAGAAATTGTATCAAAAGTTTTGGCACAATATCCTCCGGTTAAAAAATAATTAATACATTTGCCATTCAATTATCTGAAATGAAAAACTTAAATATCATTATTATCTCTATCAACATTATTGCAATTCAGCAATAATGGCGAGGTATTATATAAATAAGTAAACAAAATACAATTTATTAAACCTCCCAAACCGGGAGGTTTTTTTATTTTATCAATTAAAAAATAACCACAAATTACACATATTTTCAAAAATTATTTTCCTGTGTTTGAGTAAATAAATTAGCGGAAATTTGTTCAATTTGTGGTAAAAACAAAAACTATATTTTTCTAGCCCCAGATTAAAAGTATTTTTAAATCATTTAATCTGTGGCAAAAATAAAAAAACAAACAAAATGAATTTATTCAACGAAGTACTTGCTGCAAAAAAGCAACTCGAAAATGTAGTTGCTGCTACTCCAATCACACAAAATTTAAATCTTTCGGACGAGTTTAAATCTACTATTTTATTAAAACGGGAAGATTTACAAATTGTACGGTCATACAAAATCAGAGGAGCTTATAACAAGATTTCTTCGTTGAACGATAGCGAAAAAGCAACCGGAATTGTTTGTGCAAGTGCCGGTAATCATGCACAGGGCGTAGCTTATTCCTGTCATCTTTTGCAAATACAAGGCAAAATTTACATGCCTAAAACAACTCCGAAACAAAAAGTAAAACAAGTTCAATTGTTCGGAAAGTCGTTCGTAGAAATTGTGCTGACCGGAGATACTTTTGATGATGCTTATGCCTCGGCAACTGCAGATGCAATTCAGAATCATAAAATTTTCATTCATCCTTTTGATGATGAAAAAGTAATTGCGGGTCAGGGAACTGTTGGACTTGAAATTCTGGAAAACTACAAAGAACCTATAGATTATGTTTTTGTACCCATTGGCGGCGGCGGATTAGCCTCCGGTTTATCTGAAGTTTTCAGACATCTGAGTCCACATACCAAAATTATTGGGGTTGAACCCAAAGGTGCCCCTTCGATGAAAACCTCGATTGAAGAGAATAAAAATACCGCCTTAACCACTATCGATAAATTTGTGGATGGTGCAGCTGTAAAACAAGTTGGCGACAAAACTTTTGAAATCTGCCGATACAATCTCGAAGATATTATTCTCGTTCCTGAAGGTAAAGTTTGCACCACAATTTTGCGTTTGTACAATGAAGAAGCTATGGTTGTCGAACCTGCAGGAGCATTGACCATTGCGGCACTGGATTTTTATAAGGATAAAATAAAAGGAAAAACGGTTGTTTGTGTAGTAAGCGGCAGCAACAATGATATCGAAAGAACCGCCGAGATAAAAGAACGTTCTTTGCTTTACGAGGGTTTGATGCATTATTTTATGATTCAGTTCCCACAGCGTCCCGGAGCCCTAAAAGAATTTGTAAATAATATTTTAGGTCCGGATGATGACATTACTTATTTTCAATTTGCCAAAAAAAATAGTCGCGAAGTTGGCTCGGTAGTGGTTGGATTAGAATTGAAAAACAAAAAAGATATTCTGGCAATCAAATTGAACATGACCAAAAATGGTTTTGAATTTCAATATTTGAATGATAATCAGGATTTGTTTACACAGCTAATAGGATAACCAAACTTTAACTCGCTTTTTGTTTTTCTTTGAGTTTGGCTGCGTGATCTTTGTGTAACTTTGTGCAATCGCTTTTCGCAGGGATCATCAAAGATTTTATCAAACTTGCGAAAAGAGAACACTTATTTTATTCTAAAAAAATGGCAACTCAGGATATATCAAATATAGAAGACATTAAACTATTAGTAAATACCTTTTACGATAAAGTTCAGAAAGACGATTTAATTGGACCAATTTTCAATGAGAAAATGTTGGGCAGATGGCCTGAACATTTAGAGAAAATGTATCGCTTTTGGCAAACTATTCTTTTAGAAGAACATACGTATTCTGGAAGCCCTTTTCCACCGCACAAACAATTACCTGTAAACCAATCTCATTTTGACCGCTGGATGGAAATTTTCACAGCAACTGTTGATGGTTTATTTGTTGGAAAATTAGCCGAAGAAGCTAAAGTTCGCGCGGCAAATATGGCGTATATGTTCAATTACAAAATTGAATATTTTAGAAATCCGGAGAATCATTAATTTTTTTGCCACAAATTTGCTTCGCTTATTCGCTGTCGCCTGAGTCGTGGCACAAAAGTTCTTTTGAAATGGGAGTCCTAGCCCTGATGGAAGCGGCATCCTTTTTGTTTTTTCTTTAAAAACAAAAAGATACAGCGGACAGCAGGAAATAGCTCCTAAAACTTACACCAGCTCTTAAGATAAACTTCACGAAAAACGCAATAATAAATCATTTCGAACAAAAAAATTGTAACAAATAGCAAAAAATAGCGGTCTTAATTCGTAATTTTACATTCTAATCTACAACGTTTTCGAAATGAATGCAAGTATTGAAACAAATCCATTATTAGAGCGATTGCCTAAACATTTAAAGCAATTTATCAAACCTCAGGATTATAGCGATTACACTCCTATAAATCAAGCGGTCTGGCGTTATGTAATGCGTAAAAATGTAGATTATTTATCGAAAGTTGCCCATAATTCATATCTAGACGGTTTACGCAAAACAGGAATCGAAATTGATTCGATCCCAAGTATGTACGGGATGAACAGAATTCTGACCGAAATTGGCTGGGCTGCTGTTGCCGTTGATGGGTTTATTCCGCCCAATGCATTTATGGAATTTCAGGCGTATAACGTTTTGGTTATTGCTTCAGATATTCGTCAGCTTGAACATATTGAATATACGCCTGCGCCGGATATTATTCACGAAGGTGCCGGCCATGCTCCTATTATAGCCAATCCTGAATATGCTGAATATTTAAGACGCTTTGGCGAAATTGGCTGTAAAGCGATTTCATCACACAAAGATTATCAAATGTATGAAGCAATTCGATTGCTTTCGATTTTGAAAGAAGCCGAAGATACGCCTCAAGAAAAAATAGATGAAGCCGAAAAAGCGGTTGCTGATTTGCAGAATAATATGGGTGAATTGTCTGAAATGGCACAAATTAGAAACCTGCATTGGTGGACGGTTGAATATGGCTTGATTGGAACTGTTGAAAACCCAAAAATATATGGAGCCGGATTACTTTCGTCTATTGGTGAAAGTGCCTGGTGTATGACAGATAACGTAAAGAAAATACCTTATGATATCTCGGCTGCGAATCAAAATTTTGATATTACGCAGTTACAACCTCAACTATATGTAACTCCAAATTTTTCTTATTTAAGTTTGATTTTGGAAGAGTTTGCTAATAAAATGGCTTTACGCACGGGAGGTCTTTCGGGGATTCAGAAACTGATTCATTCGAATGCTTTAGGGACAATTGAGTTGAGCACAGGCCTGCAAATTTCCGGTGTTTTTACCAATGTTCTGGAAGAGGAAGGAAAACCGGTTTACATTCAGACTACCGGAAAAACTGCTTTATCGTACCGTGAAAAAGAATTAGTGGGCCACGGAACATTGACACATCCTGAAGGATTTGGAAGTCCGATTGGGAAACTGAAAGGTTTTAATCTGGCAATTGAAGATATGAGTCCGAAGGATTTACAGGCTTATTCTATTGTTGAAAATGAAACCGTAAAACTGGAATTTGAAGGCAATATTATTGTTGAAGGCGAAATCATTACAGGATCAAGAAACTTACATGGAGAAATTATCCTGATTAGTTTTAGAAATTGTACGGTAACGCATGGCGAAACAATTTTGTTTCAGCCTGAGTGGGGAAATTATGATATGGCAATTGGTAAAAAAGTGGTTTCCGCTTTTTCCGGTCCAGCCGATGTAAATAGTTTTGATCTGATTAATTCTGTTCCAAAAACAACTACTATTAAAGCCAAACATACGGACGAACGCGATGATTTAGAGATTTTGTATCAAACGGTTCGCATGATAAGAGAAAACAAAGATTCTAAATCTGAATTGAAAGCTGTGTTTGAAAAACTTCAAAAAAACCATTCTAGTGATTGGTTATTGTCTATTGAAATTGCTGAGCTTTTGAAAGATGCAAACGAAGAACAACTTCTACAGGAAGTCTTGGTTTATTTGGATCAATTGAAAGTAAAACGTCCTGAAGTCGCGCACTTGATTGGCGGTGGTTTGGATTTGATTTTTAATAGCTCTTTGCCTAATTTGCCACAAAGACACTAAGACGCAAAGTTTTTATAGTATCGTAATTTCAAGCAGATTTTCATAAATTTAAATAGATTTCGCAGATTTTTAATCTCGCAAAGTCGCAAAGTTTTTAACTTTAAGTTTTTTTCTTTGCGACTTTGCGTCTTTGCGAGATTATTTATTTAGCCGCTTTAATTCTTATAGTCTATAAAAGAACTTTGTGTCTTAGCACCTTCGTGGCAAATCACAACTTCAAATCTTCATTAAAATCTTTATCAGATTCGATTGTTTTTCCTTCGTATTGCAATTTCCAGCCCATTGAATTCGTCAGAATCAAAATCTTAGACAATTCGCTAATTAAACGGTTTTGAGCATTGGTTTTTAAAGTAGATTTTTCGATTTTCTTGGCCAGATTAGCTTTTACGGACTTGTTGATTTTATTGTAATCGTCTCCCGTAAACGGATTCAGTTTGCTTTGCTCGACGTCATAAAACTGAATATCGGGATTGATGGTAATTTCTTCTTTTGGAATATTAAGAATCGTAATCGTTTTATTTTTTTCGTCGATATCGTACTTCATTTTATGCAAATCATACGCCACGGTAACGTTTGCATTTACGACAACAAGTGCTTTTTTCTCAAAAGAAACCATGTCCATCAAATACTTTTGCTGGTTTTTATAAGTAATAACTTCAGAGAAATGTCCTTCGGTTACTACCAATTTCCCAACATTCAAAATCTGTTGCTGAATGAGATTGGTGTTATAATCGATTGTCGAATCGTCGTCTTTCTTGAACTCACAATATCTGAAAGCAAGAACAATGATTAAAACAATGACACCAACTCCAATAATTCTTTTGACTAAATTTTGCATTCTATTATTTTATTAGACCAATTTACTTCTTTTTCTAAGAGGATAAAAGTTTTTGGCTATGAAGTTTCTTTGTCGTAAAGTTTTTTTTCGCCACAAATTTCACAAATTTTCACAAATTCATAGTTTGCGCATAATAATCAATTTCACAAATTTTAAATTCACGTCATTAATAAATTATACACAAAGTATTAGTGTAAATTCGTCGCAAAAAATCATTGTAAATCACTAGAACGGATATCCAATCGCGATATTTAAAATCAGGTTGTCTTTTCTCCACGGTCCGCTTCCAAAATTAATATCGTCGATTACCCAACGCTTCCCATCCGGAAGTGATGGATTTCTAAGAGGAAAAGCCAAATCTGTTCTTAAAACCAGGAACGATAAATCGAAACGTAAACCTGCTCCTGCACCAACGGCAATCTCTTTCATAAAGTCTTTTGAGATTTCGGCTCCGGGCTTATCAGGATCGGCGTGTAAAAGCCAAATATTTCCGGCATCTATAAACACCGCTCCCCTTACGATACTAAACAGCTTTGCTCTGTATTCGGTATTAAATTCCAGTTTCAAATCTGCCGATTGGTCTGGTGTATAATTGTTGTTTATTGTTGGCGGAATCACATAACTTCCCGGCCCTAAAGTTCTCGCTCTAAAAGCCCTGATACTATTGGTTCCTCCTACTACGAATTGTTTTGAGGTTGGCAGCGTTTTTGAATTTCCGTAAGCCAATCCTGCTCCTATAATTAATCTGCTGGCCAATTCGCTTTCTTTCCCCAATTTTAAATAATGCCTGAAATCGGATCTGATTTTTACATATTGGCTAAACGGAACGTCGAATATGGTCTTTACGTCGTCTTTTTTATAATTTGCACCTGAAACCAGTCCCGTAATATTTCCGGCCAAATCTAATTCGCCATTAAAATAGAACGTATTTTTTCGGCGCTTCTGCATGGTATTCGTAAAAGTGTAATTATAAGTCGGACCAAAAATAAGCTGCTTTTCAATTACTTTTCCTAACGCAGGATCTTGCTCAATATCTTCTAAATATTCCGGCGTAACATGATTGGGACTTACATAGGTAACATCTATAACATTTAATTGATGTTCTTTCCTGATGTTTTCTTTCCACAAATATCCAAAAGAGGTATTAAAGGAATTAAGCGCATACAATTGTGTTCTTTTTTGATACTCATATCGCAAAGCTACTTTGGTTCTTGGCACATACTCGCTGTTTCCTTCGATATTAAACGGCGTTACAAATCTAGGCCACGTCAAACTTGTTTCTGCTCCCAGTTTATAGATGTTCTTTCCTTTGTTAACTCCTCCAAGCTGGAAATCGGCACCGCCAAAAACAGATACGGTAAATAATTCTGCGCCCTTTAGTAAATTTCGATTATTCCAGTTCAAATTAAGTTCTGTTCCGGTATAACTGGCTGAATTTGTTTTTCCCAGAACCTCAACCCGAATAAACTTTTTGGGCAAAAGGGTTAGATAATAATATGAATCTAAAGTCTTCGGAATACTATCCGACGGTTTAAATTCATTTTTCACAAAACTAAAAGTACCCAGATTTACGAAACGATTTAAGGTTAAATTATGATCTTTTCTGTTGTACAAATCTCCTCTTTTAAAATATATTGTTCGATCGTAAACTCTTGGTTTAAAAGTCTCCGTTGTATCTATAATAGTAAAATCTTTGTATTGCGTTACATTTTTCAGCCTGTAAACGGTAGTATCATTCGAAAGAGAATAATTGGGATAAACAAAAATTTTATTGATTTTATAAGCTGTAAGTGCTTTTGGCGGTGTATCTGGTTTTATCACCAGCCTGATTTTTACTTCATGATCGCCTTTACTGCTGTCTACCTGAGCCAAAAGATAATCCGGATTAAAGTAAAAATATCCTTTTTCTTTAAGCCTTGCATCGATTCTTTCTCTTTCAGCTTTTATAACATCCAAATCATATGGTTTTCCTACTTTCAATAAACTTCTTCGGCTTGATCTTCCAATGATTCTGGACATTGCCAGAGAATCATCAGGAAAAATCACGCTTTTAATAATATATTGCTTTTTGGGTATAACGGTATATTCTGCCGTAACCCGTTTATTTCGAACGGTAGAATCAGCGCTGACACGGGTTTTAAAATACCCTCGGTTTTCGGTAAAATTTCGCAGTACCGAAGCATTATAATCTAAATCGACTTTGCTGAAAAGCACAGGCGCCTCTCCTACTTTATTACGAAGCCAATATCTGGTTCCTTTTTGTTTTTTAGGTTCACCGGCCAGATTGTAAATCCATAATTTCGGACGTAATCCCAAAATTTGTTTGTTGGGCTTCGGACGTAATAAACCTTTTAATTCTGTTTCAAGTGCTTTTTTTTCTTTTTTCTTTATTAAAGAATCTTTTACTGTCACAGAAGCTCCTGTATAAAGCAGATCGCCTTCCGGCAGGTATTTAGTATTACTGCAGCCTAAAACAAAAAACAGGCAAAACAGTACAAAATAGTTTATATACCAATTTTCTATATGTTTATGTTTTTTGTTCATTGCCTTCAATTTGATTTTCTTCCTGATTCTCTTTTAATTCTTTTTCTTCTTTCTCTTTTTGCTTTCTTTTTTCTTTGCGGATTTTTTCTTCTTTTATCATTTCCTTTTCTTGTTCTGAACGATGAAAAAGCTCTCTGAATTTATTGTAACTCATGGTAATAATAAAAGCAACACCCGTTTCTACAACCTGGCCTTCAACCGCTACCTGATATTGATTTTTTCTGTAGGCACGAACCATGTAACGGCCGTCTTTTGTAAGCTGATAATCTAATGCTACGTCTCCGGCAATATTGGTGCTTTCTTCATTGGCACGCTCCGCTCCTTCAACACCAAAACTGCTTCCTACGGTTACCTTCAATCTGTCATCGAGCAATTTTTTAGAAACAGCAACATTCAAATCAGTTCTGTTTTGCATCGTTCCAGAAGTGTAATCTTCTGTAGATTCTAAATCAAAATTGACTTCAAATCCGGTAATTAATTCTCCGGCAAGATTGTTTAATTGCTGCGAAAGAATTTTACTCACACTCTGTCTGGCCAAAGATTCTGCATTTGTACCGCCGCTTTCACTCGCAAACGGATTTTCGCCTACAAATCGGTTTAATAATAAAAGGGCAAAAACCTGCTTATTTAATTCTGCAGGATCCTGTTCTAATTGTTTTAGTTTAGTCTGCGTCAAGGTCACAACATCCGAAGAAACATCATAATTACCATCCGGAAGCACAATCCCAAACGAGATATCCGGTTTCATTAACTCTCCGTTCATTTTCAATAAAGTCTGAAACGGAAGCTTTTGTTTGTATGTATTTCTTATCGCCGAATTATCACTTGGAAGTTGATTTCCAAGCAAATCAATTGGCGCAGCGTTTACTTTATAAATTGCCGTAATATTCAAATTTGCCATTGTAGGCTCACCATTCCAGGTAATAAAACTTCCTTTCTGAATATCAAATTTCCTTTTGATTCCGTTAAAATTCATTTCATAAGCACCATCCGAGAACTCATATTTACCCGTTAGAGTCGTTTTTCCTGATTTATCGATTCCTCCAACTAACTCTGCTTCCCCTTTTAGTTTTAAATAATCCCCGTTGCCTTTGTCAATAATCAAAGTCAATTCAGCTTCTTTATCAATCGAAATGGCCACATTTACATCCATTCCTTTTACCTCAGACTGATCGAGTTTATTTTGCAAATCAACGGTCTGTTTCAAATACATATTATCTTCATTGACAAACTCTACAATACCTTCACGATCTACAATTGAAGGATCTGACTGCGGCATTACAACCGTAAATTTGGTTTCTTTATTTATTTTTATCGTTCCGTCGACAACAGGACTGTCCAAATTTCCTTTGATATTTAGTTTTGTATCCAGGAACATATCGCCATAAAACAAATCATTATCTACTTCTTTAGAATGTATGGCTCTAAAATCGTCCGCCGTAATCACTAAACCAAAATTATAAACTTTAAAATCCGGAGACTGAATGGTTCCGTCTACAGATAATTCGTTATCATTTTCATCGTGAAGCGCAAATTTATCAAAAGTGATTACATCATTATTAAAGGTGATTTTTTCCTGATCTGTTTTAAAAAATGAATTTAACTGTGTAATTCTAAAACCTGTATCATTAAAATTTAATTCGCCCGCAACTTTTGGACTTGATGCATTTCCGATAATTTTAAAATTTCCGGATAAATATCCCGTTCCGTCCGTAACGTTGCCCATTGTAAAGCCCTGAATACTTTTGATATTCAGCTTATTCAAATCTAAATTGAAATCAAGATTGCCATCATCAATTTTATAATTTCCGGTAAGGCTTACATCATTATCCTGACCCGTAAGTGTAACATTTGCAGCCAATAAATTGTCCGTTTTATTATCTACTTTTATTCCAATATCACCAACAGGCTCGCCTTTAAAAGCAAACTGATCTATTTTTAAATCAGATGTAAAAGTGGGTTTTGTCATTATATTTTCAGCCAATGCATTACCATTGATTAAACCCTGCATCAAAATTTCATCTTTTTTGACCATGTTCATAATGGTCTCAATTTTGAAATTCACAAAATCAACTTTCAGTGGCGCATTATCCTGTTCGCCCTGCGATTGTATTTTCAACTCATTTCCGGAATTCGTTAAATAAAACTTATTGATATAAAGTCTTTTTCCACCAAATTCGATTACATTTTCAGGATCAATATCCCATTTATCATAATTCAGGATGAAGTTTTCGGCATCGATTTTGAAGATATTTTTAGAATCTTCTGTTTTGAATTCTCCGGCAATAAAATACTGTTGTTTGTCTTTTACATCTTTCACTTCAAGTGCATAAGTCAAAAGATTATTCTCGACTTTCCCTGATAAACTTGTAAATGGGATTTTTAAAGAACCGCTTTCGATTGTTGCTACAGAAACTGAGTATTCTAAAGCATTTTCTTGGGCTTCGATATTTATTTTTCCATCAGAAATGGTATTATCCGCATACACAATTCTTGGAATAGTTCCTTTTATTTCTAATGAATCTGTTACATTATTGTATTTCCCTGTAATGTTGATAGGCTCTAAACCGGTTAATTTCGGAACCAGTTTAAAAAGTATCGGATCATTATCAATCTTTAGCTTAAATGCCAATCGTTGTTCATCTGATTCTCCGTTTACTTTTGGATTTTTTAAATCAATATATTTCGACAATGATTTTTTTATTGCGGCTGTTAATGTTGTCAATTTGTATTTTCCATCCACTTCAGCTTTCAAAAACTGAGAGGCAATTTTGATATTGTTACGGTTATTATCTGCAAAAGCAATTATGCGTACTGAATCCAGAACAATTGGCTCTGCATCCTGTACAACCTGAATGTTCGACAGAAACACTTTTCCGTTCAACAAATCAGGATTACTATTGGCAATATCCGCATCAACATTTCCGCGCAATTTCATTGGACCTGCATGTAGATTCAATTTTTCAAGATCTGCAATATCCAGGTTTAATTTTAATTGTATCGACGGATATTTATCTTTGGTATCTCCATTGGCAACCAGATCAAAATGCAGATTAGGATCTTTCATTCCGGATTTAACCGCAAATGATCCGTTTTCGATATTTCCTTTTAAAGCTAAATCTTTATAGGTATATTTATTAAAAACGGCTTTCTGAACCAATCCGTCAAATTGCGCCTGAGCCGTTTTAGGATCAAGACCTTTTCCATCCACTTTTGCTTTGAGCGTAATTTTTCCGATGGAATCATTTTTAATTAATTTTCCTAAATCAAAATCCAGCAAATAAACGGTCGCGTTGTACTTTTCTTTTTTCTTAATACGCTGATCAAATAAAGCATCTACTTTCGCATTTCCGAAACTACTGTTTAAAGCCAGATTTGTTTTGAAATTCTGAACTGAACCCTTAAATTTCCCCTGCAGGTTTAATTGAGAAGGCAACTGAACATTTTTTGGAATTGTTCCCGCCGGCACAAACGAATATATGTCTTTAGAAGTACTTGAAATTTTCTTTATATCGAGATCATAATACGCTTTTTGAGCATCCGGCAATCCTTTTATTTTCCCGGAAAGAGAAACTTTTGTAGTTCCTATTCCGCTCATTTCGAATTGCGGAATATCCAGGTCTTTTATTTTTCCGCTTAAACGCGTATTCAGGTATAAAATCGCATTTGGGTTACTTTTAAACGGATTTGTTTTTTGTAAATCCGGAACAAACAACAAGATATCTTTAAAACCTATTTTCGACTGACTTAGATTGCCGTCTATAGAAAGGTTTCCTAAATCTTTAGAAATCGATGCAATTGAAAGATACACTACATTTATTTTATTTTGCAAAAGAGTCTGTGGCGTTTTTAAATACAAATCATTCAGATATGCATTTTTAGGTCCGTAAAAGAAATTGGTTTTTAAAGACTGAATTTGTAATCCGCTTTTATCATTTGCCGTTAAGGTTTTAATATTCCCGGAAATCGTGTCGTTTCCGTAATATAGTTTCTCTGCCTTAAAATTCACTTTATCCAAATCAAGGTGACTGTAATCAATACCTTTTAAAACCGGTTTCGATTGCATATCATCAAATTTGAATGCGACATCCTGTATATCGATGTCATTCAGTTTTACTTTCCATCCTGCCTGTTTAATGGCAGTCGAATCTAAATCGGGAGTTTTTATTTGTTTGTCTTTTGTACCTAATCGTAAGTTTCCTTTTAGATTTTTTAGTTCGAAAGTATCAAAATCTAAAAGCTGATTGTTCAGATCGATTTTATTGACAGACAAATCAAGATTACCCAATTTTATTCCTGAGTCTAATTTGGAATCTTTATTATCGTATGCGATATCAATTTTCGACAAACTGATTTTACCTAAACTCAAATTAAAATCTTGTCTTTTCGAAATAGTATCAACAGTTTCTACCGATACTTCTGCAATTTTTTCGACTGCATCCTGGTCTAAAACCAATTTTAATCCGTCTAATTTAATGTTCGGAATATCGAAAGTCATTTTATCTAAATCGAATTCCTTAAATTTTGTATCGAAATGGGTTAGATTGACTTTGACATCATTCTTAGAAAAATCATCTTTAAAGTTGAATTTCACATTATCAAGATTAACTTTTACAACCGAAATTTTAAAAGGTTTACTATCCGGATCTTCTACTTTTGGTTCTTTTGATTCAAAAGCTTTTATGATATAATCGAAATTAAAAACGCCATTTTTATTTCTGGAAATATTGGCATTGACATTTTCAAGTGAAACCGAATTGATCTCCAGTTGGCTGCTTATTAGTTTAAACAAATCAACATCAAGCTCTAAACGTTTACCTGCCAGTAAAGTATCTTTCTTTTGATCTTCAAAATAGAAACCTTCCAAAACTATATCTTTCGGGAATTTGATCGAAATATGATCTAAGGCAACTTTGGTTTTAATCTTATTATGAAGATAGGTAATGGCCTTATCCTTTGCATAATTTTGAACGGACGGAACCTGAATTAAAACAATTAGAAGTAACAAAAGTGCAATGATAGCAACCACGCACCAAAGAAGTATACGTAGTGTTTTTTTAAGAAAATGAATGGGTTTCTTATTCATACGTCAATAAAACACGATTAGATTAAAGTTGCGTTATTATAAAACTGTATTGCTACAGTTTACAAAATTGTGGATTTTAAATTTTAACAATTTACATAATTACACGCAATTATTCTAAAATTTTATGAACAAATAATTATTTTCTTACTTTAAAATATGTTACGAAGGTGCTAAGACACAAAGAAAATTGATATTAGAACTTAATATGAGTCCAATTTGCCTCAACAAGTTTTATTTTCTCCTGAAGTTTTGCTAAGAATTTCTGATGTTGTTCTGATTCCGGATTAAAACTTCGATGGCGCAAACTTTTTTGTATCTCTGCGATTTCCTGCATCGTAGCAATACTGCTTTCAGCCATATAATTTTCGCTGAACTTTTGCCAGATATAATCGAT
Source organism: Flavobacterium frigidimaris (assembly GCA_900129595.1). Taxonomy (GTDB): domain Bacteria; phylum Bacteroidota; class Bacteroidia; order Flavobacteriales; family Flavobacteriaceae; genus Flavobacterium; species Flavobacterium frigidimaris. Next base: position 75,197 of record FQWG01000007.1, read on the forward strand.
TGCTACCTGATTAGGATGCAGCATATCTTCGGCATAAAAACGATAATCACGAAGTTCATCCATCATGATTTCATAAGAAGGAAAATAATTATGGGTTGTGAGTTGTGAGTTATGAGTTTTTAAAACCTCATGAACTGCAGCAAATAAATGTGATTTACTTAATTGATTTTCTACAAAACCATCTTTTATATGTCGTACAGGCGAAACAGTAAAAATAAAGTTTATATCAGGGTTTAAAACCTGAACTAAATCAATAGTATTTTGAACACTTTTCTCAATCACATCTACCGATAGCAATTCTTTTAGAAATTGTTTTTGAGGTACTTTATGACAATTGGCAACAATTGCATCGTTTTCTGTATTTCTGTAAATCCAGGAAGTTCCGTAAGTAATGATAATGTGTGTGGCTTCTTTTAAATATTTGTAGGTTTCTGAAATCGCTTTATTGAGCGTTTCCAGCAATTCCTGTCGGTCTGAATTGCTTAAATCAGAATGTACTTCGTAACTATGCCAGCGCTCGTTATAAAAGAAAACGTCTTTCTCTGTATAAAATTCTTCTTTAACTATCCTACTAATAATTTTCTCGATCGAAACCGGATTAAAAATTATCCCAAACGGATTTGCCGCATTCTGAAATTTAAAATAATCAAATTTTTCTGCCATGTTTTCTGCAAAACAGGAACCAATAGAAATGATCTTTGCATTATAATCGATTGGATTATTGGTTTTAGAAATCGGTATTTGGGTTCTGAATTGCATGAGTTTTTTTATTCAAAAATACAGTTTAAAACTCATTTAAAGATCAAAAAAAATCCCCAACATCAATTATTGATGATTGGGGATTTATTATTGCATTATAAGCTAATTAATAAGTAATCTCCAATTTAAAAGAATCTTTAGCATCGCCAGAAAACACTTCTGTTATAAAACTATTGGCATTGTATTTATTAGTATTCGTTACTGTTACTGTTTCAATCACTTTTCCTGAACCATCAGTTTCTACAGTAACATTTTTAACTGCATTATTTGCTGAATAAAAATCAAAATTATCATCTAAATCCAATAAAAGTTTAACTCCCGTTATATTAGTAAAAGGGCTTTTCTTGTCATCAAATGTATTTGTGCTTTTCTCTCTTACAGCATCGATATACTCAGTAGAAAGTATGTTTCCATTTGCAAAAGTATAAAGTCTAGTTGCATCATATTTAATTTCCTGTTTGTTAATTATCTCAGAATAATTTGCGTTAACAGTACCGTTTGCATTGTAAACAAAAGTTAGTTTTTGTGGAGGAGTAGAACCGAAAGCTCTGGTAGTAAGCTTAGAAACTAATTTTCCAGCTTCGTACGTATACACATCTGTAGACTGCAATTCACTTGATTTAAACTCCTCAACTTTAGTGATTACTTCTCCTGTATAGGTATAAACAAATTTAGAAGCGTCTGAAAGAGAAATTTGTTTTAATTTATTTCCGTCGTAAGTGAACGTAAAATCAAGACTTCCTGATTTTCCATTTTCAACAGTTGTTTCAACCATTTTTTAAGGTAATAATGTTTCAGATGCAACGTCTGTTGAATCATCACTAGAACAAGAAGAAATTAGCACCATAGATAAAGCACTAAAAAGGCATAAAATTTTTTTCATTTTGATTTGTTAGATTTATTATTGGCGCAAACTTAGTGCAACCCAAAACCAAAACCTTACGGCATCCCACATTGAAAGTAAAAAAATACATCATGCAACTCCATTACTTAGTAAAACACTAATAAAGAACAACATAAAAAAAATAATTACATTAGTAATAAAATTGAGCCAAAAGCAATATTGTCTAAATACTTGGTTATTTTCTTCGTTTTTTTTATTGCGACAGTGTTAAAAAATATATTTTATAAAAAATTAAAATACTCAATACTAAAAAAACACACTGCTAACTTCAGCTGCAAAAAAATTAGTTTTTTAATAACTAAAAGCAACTTTACAAAGCCAAACTATTCACTACTTTTGCATCTTCAATAAATTTAAACTCACACATGAAATTATTATATTCTTATATAATCAAGCACAAAATGCTTTTGCTTTTTGCTTTGATTATGGCCTCTATAAACATTTGCTTCAGCTTATCTGACTCTATTATTACCGGTAAATTAATGCAGGATTGCGGTGTTGGTCTGCATAAATATGAAGGAAATGAAATCGGTTTTTTAAAATCTTTATCCTTCTGGCTGGGACTTTCGCTTGGTGCCGCAATGATTTCCAGAATTACCAAAAACTTTCAGGATTATTTCACCAATGTTGTGATCCAACGAACCGGAGCACAAATGTATACGGATGGTATTAAAAAATCGCTTGATTTGCCTTACGCTGAATTCGAAGATCAGCGAAGTGGTGAAACATTAAGCAAATTGACAAAAGTACGCTCCGATTCTGAAAAATTAATTACGCTTTCGATCTCTTTGATCTTTCAGACCATTATCGGTTTTATATTCGTAATTGTATATGTTGCCAGAATCGATTACCGTATTTCGCTTATCTTTTTAGTAACAGCTCCAATTATTGCTTTAATCAGTTCGTATTTGGGTAAAAAAATTAAGATCGTTTCCCGAAAAATTGTCAATCAAACCAATGCTCTGGCCGGTTCTACAACCGAGAGTTTAAGAAACATCGAATTGGTAAAAAGTCTTGGATTAACGTACCAGGAAGAAAAACGTCTGAATTTAAACACTTTTAAAATTCTGCAATTAGAATTAGAAAAAATCCGTTTTATCAGAAGTTTGAGTTTCATTCAGGGTACAACCGTACACTTTCTAAGAACTTGTGTTGTCTTTACTTTGTACTATTTCTTGTTTGGACATAAAATAATCGTGGGCGATTTATTGACTATGGTATTCTTTACCTTCTTTATTTTTGGACCATTACAGGAATTAGGAAATTTCATTATCGCCTTGAATGAGACTAAAGTTTCAATGGAAAATTTTAAAACTTTATTAAGCGCTCCAAAAGAATTTCGCCCAAAAAGCCCTAAACATGTGGGAGCAATCAGGTCTTTACTTTTTACCAATGTGAGTTTTCAGCATAAAACTGCCAAATTCAAGGCGGTAGAAAACATTAATTTTGAAATTAAACAAGGTGAAACCGTCGCTTTTGTTGGCCCATCAGGCTCGGGAAAAACGACTTTAGTAAAATTATTAGTCGGATTGTACACGCCTGCTGAAGGACAAGTGCTTTATAATGATATTGATTCTACCGAAATTGACTTGCTAGATTTAAGAAAACAATTAGGGTTTGTAACTCAGGATGCTCAGTTATTTTCCGGAACTATTCGTGAGAACTTATTGTTTGTAAGACCTAATGCAACCGATGAAGATTTATATGATGCCCTGAAAAAAGCCAGTTGCGAAAAATTACTGCAACGTGCCGAAGACGGCTTAAACACTACAATTGGTGAAGGCGGAATTAAAGTTTCCGGTGGAGAAAAACAACGTTTGTCTATCGCTCGTGCTATTTTAAGAAATCCAAATTTATTGATTTTTGACGAAGCTACTTCTGCTCTGGATTCGATCACCGAAGAGGAAATCAATGCTACCATTAGAAATATATCAGATCAAAACAGAATTACGGTTCTAATCGCACATCGACTATCTACGGTACTGCATGCTGACAAGATATTTGTATTAGAACAAGGTAAAATCATCGAATCCGGTAAACACGAGGATTTGATTGTTGATAGAGGATTGTATTACGCAATGTGGCGTCAGCAAATTGGGGAACGTAAGTAAGTTTTTAATCGCGCAAAGTCGCAAAGTTTTTCTATGCTTTGCGGCTTTGTTTTTTTTTAGCCTTGAAAGAGAAAAAATCTCGCAAAGTCGCGAAGTCGCAAAGTTTTTTTTTAAGCTTTGCGATTTTTTTTATAATAATTTTTTAAGTTTAAAAAGCTATAGATTACAAACTATTCTTTTGATGCCAAATTTAATTATTGGTACATTAAAGTTTATCAATAAGCCTAATTTCGTTTTTGTGATTTTAAGATAAGTCAATACCTGTTTGGCATGAACGTCTGTAATTTGCTCGATAGATTTTATCTCTAGAAGTACTTTATTTCCTACTATCAAATCAGTTCTAAAACCTATATCTAATTTAATTCCATCCCACATTACAGGAAGACTTTTTTGTCTTTCCACAAATAGTCCTCTTTTGTTAGTTCGTGAAACAAAATTGCTTCATATACTGATTCTAATAATCCTGGGCCAAGTTTAACGTATATTTTATAGCAAACATCAACTACAACAGCTGAAATTTCATTTTCAGTCATTTTAAAAAAAAAGTATAAACTTACAAATGCTTATTTAAAACAAAACCATAAAAAATAAAAAACTTTGCGACTTAGCTCCCGATAGTTATCGGGATTGCAAGATTAAAAAAAAAAAAAGCTTAAAAAAAAGTCGCAAAGCTTAAAAAAACTTTGCGACTCTGCGTCTTTGCGCGAAATAAAAAACCTTATTTAACAAACTCAATTGCCTTAGCCAAAGCCTCAGCAACTCCATTTGCATTTTTACCTTTTCCAGAAGCGAAGAAAGGCTGTCCTCCTCCATTTCCTTCAATATATTTTCCTAATTCTTTGATCACTGCATTTGCATTTAAGCTTTTGCCTGCTACTAAATCTTTAGCGATATAACAATGAATATTTGGCAAACCATCTTCTACAGAAGCCAGGAATACAAAAGAATCTGCTTTTGAACTTCCTAATGCAGAAGTTAAATCTTTCGTCGAAGCCATGCTTAAATCTACTTGTTTTGCAAGGAAATTTACGCCGTTTACTTCCTGGAAATCTTTCTCTAATTCAGATTTTAAAGCGCCTACTTTTTCTTTAAGCAATTGCTCTACCTGCTTTTTCAGTTTAGCATTATCATCCTGTAAAGAAGCTACTGATTTTAAAATATCCTGAGGATTTTTTAATGTCTCTTTTATTTCAGCTAAAGTATTCTCCTGATTTTGATAGAAGTCTTTTACTGCGTCACCTGTAATCGCTTCAATACGGCGAATTCCAGCCGCTACTGCTCCTTCAGAAATGATTTTGAAATGCCAGATTTCTGCTGTGTTTTTCACGTGAATTCCACCACAAAGTTCTTTACTTTCACCAAATTCAATCATTCGGACATTATCTCCGTATTTCTCTCCAAACAAAGCCATTGCACCTTTATCTAATGCTTCTTTAATTGGAATATTTCTGTGTTCTGTCAATTGCAATTGTGCTTCAATCTGCGCATTTACACTTGCCTCAACCTGACGTAATTCGTCATCGGAAACTTTAGAAAAATGCGAAAAGTCAAAACGCAAATAATTCGGATTCACTAATGAACCTTTTTGCTCTACGTGAGTTCCCAAAAGGTTTCTCAAAGCCAAATGCATTAAATGCGTAGCCGAGTGATTTTTAGAAGTTGAACTTCTTAAATCGTTATTTACTTTTGCTGTAAAACCAGCTTCGATATTTTCCGGCAATTGTTTTGCAAAATGCAAAATCAAATTGTTTTCTTTTTTAGTGTCGATGATTTCGATCGTTTCGTTTGCAGAAACTAATGTTCCTTTATCACCAACTTGTCCACCACCTTCAGGATAGAATGGTGTATTGTCTAAAACGATTTGGTATAGAATTCCGTCTTTCTTAGAATCTACTTTACGAATTCTGGTAATTTTTACTTCGTTTTCTGTTTTATCATAACCAACGAAAGTTTCTACATTTCCTGGAATCAAAACGGTCCAGTCTTCTGTTGAAACTTCTGATGCTGCACGAGAACGTGTTTTTTGTTTTTGTAATTCAACTTCAAATTCTTCTTCATTATAGGAGAAACCTTTTTCTTTTAGAATTAGAGCGGTCAAATCTTTTGGAAAACCAAATGTATCATACAATTCAAAAACCTTAGCACCAGAAACTTCTGATCCTTTAGTTTGTGCAATTACATTGTCTAACAATTGTAAGCCCTGATCAAGAGTTCTTAAAAAAGAAGCTTCTTCTTCGCGGATTACATTCGTAACCAATTGCTGCTGCGATTTGATTTCCGGGAAAAATTCTCCCATTTGGTTTGCCAGAACTTCTACCAATTTATTGATAAAAGGTTCTTTTGTACCCAAAAATGTAAATCCGTAACGAATCGCACGACGTAAAATTCTACGAATTACATAACCCGCTCCGGTGTTTGATGGCAATTGTCCGTCTGCAATTGCAAATGCAACCGCACGAACGTGATCTACCACGACACGAATCGCAATATTAGTTTTATTTTGTTCCTCGCTGATGTTCTTAACTTCATCAGATGTATATTTCAAACCTGTAATTTGTTCTACTTTCTCGATAAGCGGTGTAAAAACATCAGTATCATAGTTGGATGTTTTTCCTTGCAACGCCATACACAAACGCTCAAATCCCATTCCGGTATCTACGTGTTGTGCAGGAAGTTTTTCTAAAGATCCATCTGCTTTACGGTTGAATTCCATGAATACATTATTCCAGATTTCAACTACTTGAGGATGATCATTATTCACCAGGCTTTTTCCTGAAACTAAAGCTTTTTCAGCTTCCGGACGTAAATCAACGTGAATTTCAGAACATGGCCCGCATGGTCCCTGATCTCCCATTTCCCAGAAATTATCTTTTTTGTTTCCAAGAATGATTCGGTCTTCATCGATTAATGTTTTCCAGATATCCCACGCTTCCTGATCAAACGGAACATTATCCTCTTTACTTCCTTCAAAAACAGAAACATAAAGATTCTCTTTTGGAATTTTATATACTTCTGTCAATAATTGCCACGCCCAGTTGATCGCTTCTTTTTTGAAATAATCACCAAAAGACCAGTTACCCAGCATCTCGAACATGGTGTGGTGATAGGTATCAAAACCTACATCTTCAAGATCGTTATGTTTTCCTGAAACACGAAGACATTTTTGCGTATCGGCTATTCTTTTGCTTTTTGGAGTTCCGTTTCCTAAAAAATATTCCTTGAACTGGGCCATTCCCGAGTTGTTGAACATTAAGGTTGGGTCGTCTTTAAGCACAATAGGAGCCGACGGAACGATTAAGTGTCCGTTGCTTTTAAAAAAGTCTAGAAATTGTTTACGTACGTCTTGTGATTTCATGTGATAATTAGAAATGTGATAATTTGATAATGTGTCAATTAGATAATTTACTTCGTCTGAAAATATGTTAATGTTGTTTTTTAATTAGAAATTTACCATTCAAAACAATAAATTTCACCTTAAAAACATTATCTAATTATCAAATTGACACATTATCTAATTCTATTTTATTCTTGAAAAAAAGCTTCGAACATCTGAAACATTTATTAAATTTGTTCGACTAACTTATTTTACAAGCTGCAAAAATAGGGTATTTTAAAATATGGCGAAAGTAAAATATTATTACGACTCAGAAAATCTGGCTTATACGAAAATAAAGACCAGAAAAAGAATCAAATTTGGCTATGCATTATTGTTTTTGCTGGCTTCGGCGCTGTTTGGTTTTTTAGTTTTTGTACTATTACTGAACACCCCTTATTTTGAGACTCCAAAAGATCGTTTACAAGCGCGTGAAATCGAAAACTTAAAATTGCAATATGCCATTTTAAACAAAAAACTGGATGAAATAGATGATGTAACTGAAGCATTAGAAAACAGGGACAATAATATATACAGGGTTTATTTTAATAAAACCGAAATTCCGGATTCTATCAGAAAAGCCGGTTTTAGAGATTCTAAGCGCTACAAAGATTTAGAAGGTTATAACAACTCGCAATTGGTTCTCAATACTACAAAACGCATTGACCGATTATCGAAAGAACTGGCTATTCAGTCGAAATCATTAGATGAAATTTTGAAGCTCGCGAGTACAAAAGGCAATTTATTATTAGCAATTCCGGCAATTCAGCCTGTACGTAATGAAAACCTTAAAAGAATGGCTTCCGGTTTTGGATATCGAACTGATCCTTTTACGAAAGTGCGAAAAATGCATAATGGGATGGATTTTACAGTCAACACAGGAACTCCTGTTTATGCCACAGGCGATGGTGTCGTAGAAAGAGCAGATAACTCGGCTTCGGGATTTGGAAATCATGTTGTCATCAGGCATGGTTTTGGATACGAAAGTTTATACGCCCATTTAAGCAAATACAACTGCAGGGCCGGACAACATGTCAAACGCGGCGATGTCATAGGTTATGTTGGCAGCACCGGAAGATCCGAAGGTCCGCATTGTCATTATGAAGTGCATAAAGACGGAAAAGTCGTTAACCCGCTGAACTTCTACTACGGCAATATATCTGCAGTAGAATATGTCGCGATTTCGCAAATGGCAAACCTCGAAAATCAGTCATTAGATTAATACTCTAAAAAGTAGTATTTTTGGAATAAAATAGAAAATTATAAAATATGCATATTGAGCTTTCAAAAGATAAAAGGTATTATAGCATTGGCGAAGTAGCCAAAGCTTTTAATGTCAATGCATCATTAATTAGATTTTGGGACAGTGAATTTGACATTCTAAAACCAAAAAAGAATGCCAAGGGCAACAGAATGTTTACTCCGGATGATATCACCAACCTGCAATTAATTTATCATTTGGTAAAAGAAAGAGGTTTTACACTAGATGGCGCCAGAACACATTTGAAAGAAGGACAAAAGAAAACCTTAGACAAATTCGAAATAATCCGTAAATTAGAGACAATAAAAACACAATTAAACGAAATTAAGAACGAATTATAGTATATTTATTAAATAAATCAAAAACAAACTTAAATTAAAACAGATATGAAAAAATGGTTAATCCCCGTAGGAATTATTATAGCGCTAATTGCTATTATTGCTTTTTGGTCAATTGGAATTAAAAACACCGGGTTAAAATACAACCAGGCTGTTAACAAAGAGTGGGGAAATGTAAGCACTACTTATCAAAGAAGAAATGATCTTATCGGGAACTTAGTAAACACAGTAAAAGGTGCTGCAGATTTCGAAAAATCAACTTTAACTGCCGTTATTGAGGCAAGAGCAAAAGCTACTTCGGTAACTATTGATCCAAGTAACGTAACACCTGAACAATTGGCTCAGTACAATCAGGCTCAAAGTGGCGTATCATCTTCTTTATCAAGATTATTAGTTTCTGTTGAACAATATCCAACATTAAAAGCAAATGAAAATTTCCTTAAATTACAGGATGAATTGGCCAGTACAGAAAATCAAATTTTGACAGCAAGAACACGTTTCAATGAAGCTGTACAGGAATATAATGGTTACATACTTGCTATCCCAAACAAATGGTTCTTAGATTACAAAGAAAAACCATATTTTGAAGCTGTTGCAGGTGCTGATAAACCAGTTGAAGTAAAATTCTAAAAAAAGATATACTATTTTTGATTAACGTTTTTAAATTTCTAAGGAGAAATCCTTCTGAAATTTGAAAACGTTAATCTTAATTTTAAAAAATAATTTCAATGTCAAAAGTAGAAGATTTTTTATCCAAAGAAGAAGAACAACATATTGTTGATGCTATTTGCGTGGCTGAAAAAAATACTTCCGGCGAAATTAGAGTACATATCGAACAAACAACCTCTAAGGTTCCTTTTGACAGGGCTTTAGAAGTTTTTCACGAATTAAAAATGAATGAAACCCAGCTCAAAAACGGGGTTTTATTTTACTTTGCGGTAGCAGATAAAACATTTGCAATTTGTGGAGACAAAGGCATTAACGATGTCGTTGCAGCTGATTTTTGGGACTGTACCAAAGAGGCCATGATTACCCAATTTAAGTCAGGAAACTACAAACAAGGTATTGTTGATGGCATTCTGAATGCCGGCGAACAATTAAAAAAATATTTTCCTTCGTTTGATGGTGACACTAACGAATTATCAAACGAAATCTCAAAAGGATAAATAATGAAAATTTCCAAAAACAAAATATCTCATTCAAAAGGACTTTTTCAGTTTACCTTTTTGTTCATCGCTTTTTTTACCACCAATTGTATTTTTGCACAATTTACGATTCCTGAAAAACCAAGTTTTCAAACCTCGGTTTATGATTATGCGAATGTTTTAAGTGCCTCTGAAAAAGCACAACTGGAAGAAAAACTAATTCGCTATTCTGACTCTACCACAACGCAGATTGTAGTCATTACAATCGAAAGTCTGAAAGGAGAAGATGTGAGTCAGCTTGCTACAAAATGGGGACAAACCTGGGGAATTGGAGGAACTGCAAAAGACGACAATGGTGTAATTATATTATTGGCTAAAGCCGAAAGAAAAATTGCTATTAATCCCGGTTACGGTCTGGAAGACAGACTGACTGCCGGAATTGGAGGAACAATAATCCGAAATATTATCATTCCGGAGTTTAAAGCAGGCAGTTTTTATAATGGTCTTGACAAAGGAACAGATGCGATAATTGATGTTTTTAAAGGCAAATTCAAAGGCGAACGAAAGCAAGCCAAAGGAAATGATTTTCCAATACTTCCCTTTATAGTCATTGTTGTAATTGTATTAATTTTGCTGTCTCGAAACAAAGGCGGTGGAGGAAATTCAGGGAACAATGGTGGTGGCGGCCCCAGCCTGCTTGACGTTATTATTCTAAGCAGCCTTGGCAGAAGTGGCGGAGGCGGATTTGGAGGTTTTGGCGGCGGATCATCCGGAGGCGGCGGCTTTGGCGGAGGTTTTGGCGGAGGCGGTTTCTCCGGTGGAGGTTCCAGTGGAGGCTGGTAAAGTCTTATTTTCCAAGTTTTTTATAGTTTCAGGTTTTTAAGTTGGTACTAAGAAAATTTAGTTTAAATTTATCATTCATAATTTACAATTTATAATTCAAAATAGATGTTATCACATAAAGCAAAATACGCCCTTAAGGCCTTACTTTATTTAGCAGAACAAGACGAAAATCACATTTCCAGAACGATAGAAATTGCTGATGGCGCCAATATTCCTAAAAAGTTTTTAGAACAGATTTTATTAGATCTAAAACGAGGACGTTTTGTGAGCAGTAAGCAAGGAAAATTTGGCGGATATTATCTGATACGCTCCAAAAATGATATTACTCTGGCAGAAATTCACCGTTTATTTGACGGTGCAATTGCGCTTTTACCATGTGCTTCGTTAAACTTTTACGAACCATGCTCCGATTGTAAAACCGAGGAAGAATGCAGTCTAAGACATGGTCTAATGATCATTCGTGACGAGACTCTTAAAGCAATGCAAGGCATTACAATCGCCTCACTAGTAAAGAAATAAAAAAATATTTTCTAATTCCTAGTAAATCTATAGAATTTACATATATTTGCAAAAAAAATCAACTAACCAATTTACAAATTTTAACCAATATGAAAGTAAATTACAATCGATCGGGTGCGTCAAAAAACCTTTTGCAAAAAAATCAAAATATTCAATTCACTACCGTGAAAAACAATTCTTCTATGATGTGTATGTGCTGGTAAAAAAAATTTATTTTAAATTCTACTAATCACATATAACTAATATAAAAATGAAAAATTCTATAAAAAATATACTTACATTACTAGCTGTTTTAACTTTCTCAATTTCATTTGCACAAAATATCGAAGGTGTAGTGAAAACAAGTGAAAACACTCCACTAGAAGCCGTAAACGTTGTTATAAAGGGAACTACTTCTAATACCACTACAGACTCTAATGGAAAATTTATCCTTGACACAAAAGGAAAACTTCCTATCACAATTTTAGTTCAATATGTAGGCTACAAAACTACTGAGATTGAACTTGCTGATTTACCTGTTACTCCACTACAAATAACTCTTAAAGAAGAAAATGAACTTATAGAAGTGGTTGTTTCTTCACGACGCAGAATAGAAAAAGTTCAGGATGTGCCAATTGCAATATCCGTTATAACTGGTAAACAAGCGGAACAAACAGGAGCATTTAATGTGAACAGAATTAAAGAATTGGTTCCTTCAGTACAATTGTATTCATCGAACCCTAGAAATACTGGTATTAACATTCGTAGTCTTGGTTCCCCATTTGGACTTACGAATGACGGTATTGATCCCGGAGTTGGTTTTTATGTTGACGGTGTATATTTTGCACGTCCGGCTGCAACAACTTTAGATTTTATCGATGTGGAGCAAATTGAGGTATTACGCGGCCCACAAGGATCATTGTTTGGTAAAAACACGACTTCAGGAGCATTTAACATCACTACCCGTAAACCAAGTTTTACTTCAGGGGCTGATTTTGAACTGAGCTACGGAAATTATGCTTTTCTACAAGCTAAAGCTTCTGTTACCGGAGCATTAGGAAAAAAAGTAGCAGGTCGTTTATCTTTTTCAGGTACACAACGTGACGGTCTTATTGACAATGTTGCAACAGGAAGACCTACCAATAGTTTGAACAATCAGGGAATTAGAGGTCAGTTACTCTGGACCCCAACTACAAATACTAATATTATACTAGCTGCAGATATCACAACACAGCGTCCTGACGGATATGCACAAGTTGTTGCCGGTGTTGCTCCTACGCAAAGAGCCGCTTATCGCCAGTTTGATGCCATTATTAAAGATTTAAATTATCAGCTTCCGAGCTTAAATGCTTTTGACCGTAAAATCGATCATGATACTCCATGGCGTTCAGGTCAGGATATGGGAGGTATTTCTCTTAATGTTGATACTAAAATTGGATCAGGAACACTTACTTCGACTACAGCATGGCGTTTTTGGAACTGGGATCCGTCAAATGACAGGGATTTTACTGGATTGCAAGTATTGGCAAAATCACAAAACCCAACAAGACAAACACAATTTACACAAGAGGTTCGTTACGCAGGTCAGTTAACTTCTAAAATAAGCGGAGTTGTTGGTGTATTTTTTATAGACCAGACTTCACAAACAAATGGTACTGAAGAATCCGGTAATGCACAATGGAGATTCGCACAAAGTTCTACAAGCCCGTTATGGAAAACTCCGGGTCTTTTTGAAGGATACGGAATCAAAACTGACGCTCGTATCAGATCATCAAGTGCTGCTGTATTTGGACAATTAGACTGGGCGATTACAGATCGTTTGCATGTATTACCGGGTTTGAGATATAACTTTGATAAAAAAGATGCTGATTACAGCCGTACAACATACGGAGGTCTGCAAACTACCGACCCTGCATTACTTGCTTTGAAAAAATCTGTTTATTCTGATCAGGCTTTTGACTCTAGTACTGACAACACAGATTTCTCAGGAAATATCACAATATCTTTTAAAGCTTCTGATAAAATCAATGCTTATGCCACTTATGCAAAAAGCTACAAACCGGTTGGTGTGAATGTGGCCGGACTTCCAACGGATTCAAAAGGTTTGCCATTACTTGATCTTGCAGTTATCAAACCAGAAAAAGTAAATCATTACGAAATAGGAGTAAAAACTTCACCATTTAGAAACTCAGTATTCAACCTTGCATTCTTTAATACAGACATCAAAGATTTTCAAACAAATGTTCAGGCAGCTGAATTAGGTGTAAACCGTGGATATCTTGCCAATGCTGATAAAGTACGTGTAAGAGGTGCTGAACTTGATGCCAGTTTTGTAATCAGCCAGCACTTAACAATTAATGGTGCTGCCACTTATACTGATGGTAAATACATTAAATTTACAAATGCACCACTTCCGTTAGAAGAAACAGGAGCTCCTGTAGCCTTCAAAGATGTTTCAGGAACTGAATTGCCAGGTGCATCAAAATGGGCAGGATCTTTAGGCGGAGAATTATCTGATCAAGCTAAATTCTTCGGTAACTCAGGAAAAATATTTCTTGCTTTAGACTCTTACGCTCGTTCTGAATTTTCTTCAAGCCCATCAGCTTCAAAATATTTAGTAGTTCCGGGATACGCGATCTTCAATGCCCGTTTAGGTTTCCGTACTGCTCAGGGTTTATCTGTTCATTTCTGGGGACGTAACCTTTTAAATAAAGATTACTACGAACAATTATTACCTGCCGGTGGAAATACAGGTCAATATGCCGGTGTAATTGGCGACCAAAGAACTTATGGTGTTACTTTAAAGTATTCCTTATAAACACAGTTAGTTAGTTAGTTTAAATAGATAAAACGAGGCAGGTTTATAAAACTTACCTCGTTTTTTTTTATGGAATCAAATCTCTAAAATCACAAAATAGCCCTTAAAACAAGTTTTATTGTTCGGGAGATACATCATGATTTGTATATATTCGCAGCCTGAATTGATACAAATTGAATGAAAGTTCTCAGATTACTATTATTTACGGGATTGATAAGTCCTTTTTTATCGGCACAAAGTCTAAAAAAGACAGATCATCAAACCTTAACCTGGATCCGGTATTACAATATTTTGCCTTTAACCGAAAAATGGGCAATTCACTCTGAGTTTGATAACAGAAATTTCCTAAATCCTATTCATGAAAATTTATTTGTTATAAGAGTTCAGGGAAGATATCGAATTCATAAAAACATCGATTTAGGCAGCGGCCTAGCTTATTTTAATGTCAATACACAAGATCCTGACGTTGATCCTGATTTTTCTATTCCGGAATACAGAATCCAGCAGGATGTTACTTTTATTAATGATGTTGCTAAAATTACTTTTCACAATCGTCTTCAGCTAGAAGAGCGTTTCATTCAAAAAGCAAGTAAAACAGCATTACTCAATGACTTTGCTTTTGCTTACCGGTTTAGATACCGATTACAAGCAACATTTGATCTTTGGAAAAAAGAAAAACGAAGTCTAAAAGGAACAATTTCAGATGAAATAATGTTCAATTTTGGAAAAGACAATAAAAGAAACACTTTCGATCAAAACCGAATTTACCTTGCATTACGTTATCATTTCAACCCCAATACAGGCTTAGAAGCAGGATATCTCAACAGTTTTCAAAGACGCTCGAGCGGAGTCGATTTTTATGATCGCGATATTATCAGATTTACTGTTTATCATAGAATAAATAGGAAACCGAGGATTTAGAAAATAAAATTTCAATCTAAAAATTCTAAACTCCAGTAAAAAAATCAGCCGAAGCAAGTCTGTGGGCACAAAAAAAGACGCACTGCTTGTACTGCGTCTCTGCGTTAAAACCTTTGAACCTTTATTAATCCATTCTCTGTCTTTTCTTCCCTCCTTTTTCTGCACCTGCAAAATTTCCAATTTTATAACTAAGAGAAAACATTACATAACGTTTCAGAACTGTGTTTTCTTCATCACGAATCGAAGTTGCTGAAATCGTTCTTGTTGCACTTAAATTCTGGTTCAGAACATCATAAACCTTTACTTTGGCATAGATTTTTTTATCAAAAAAACCATAAGACAAACTCGTATTCCACAAATAGAAATCTTTCTTGAAATTGCTCGAAATACTGGAGTTGTATGTGTATCCAAAATCATTTCCAAAAATTAAATTGGCCGGCCAGTAACTTGTCGTTTGCAGATTGATTCTGTGTACTACATTCGAACTGGCATCTCTGGATGAATTCTCATAATCAGTTTGATTGTATGATAAACTATACGATGGCGAAATGATAAGCAAATCTCCGTACTCATACGTCATATTTACTTTTGGTGTAATGGCGGTCGATTTTGCATTGTATAAAACCGCATTTGTAAAACCTTTATCAAAGGAATAACTTCCATTTAATCCGAAACCATATCGCAGAACATGCGCATCCCATTTTATCGATTGATTCCAGTTTCCGCCAATTGAGGCAATATAAGTACCGGATATATTTACATAAGTAGTCGTTCTTTTTCCGCTATCGTCATAAATTGAAGTCGAAACGACATCGTTGTTATAATAATCTCCTTTTACATACAGGCTATAACCGGAACGCGTACGGAAATCATAATTTCTAAAACTAAAATTTGCGCTGTTTTTTTCGATAGGATTCAAATCCGGATTTCCCGTAATTGTATTTAATGGATTGGTTAAATTTAAAACCGGCATCAACTGAACTGCAGTCGGAAGTGCATTAGAGTAATCATATCTGAACGACAGATTCTTTGAACGGCTAAACTTGTACCTGATCTGAAAATCACCATAAGGCAAAGCATATCTTTTATTGAGATCTGTTGCATTATTAAGGTACAAAGAGTGATTATCGAACTCTACGATTGCAGTTCTCGAATTCAGGTTGACAGTAAACTTGCTCTTCTGCCAGGTAATCCCAACTTTAGGGCTGAATGAATTTTGTTTTGAAGTAGTATAATTGGTCAAAGATTCATTTAGATTATTATACGATTGTGATGCAGCATCAAAATCGTACGTTTTCATATCTTTCATTTCACTTTTCCAGTCAAAATCAGAACCAAACCTTATCCTTAACGAATCAGTAACGGGTTCTGTGTATTCAAGCTCAAGAGAATAAGTATCTGCTTTACTTGCATTTTTACTCTGCTGGTTCCTGTCGTCGTTGGGCTTACTGTCCTGATAAAAAATAGTCTGAGAAAGATTGAGTGCTTCAGCATCTGTTTTGGCGTTGTTATTATCAAAGACAACACTGAAATTACGGGACTTTTTCTTAAATGCTTTATTGAAATTAATTGTATTTCCAAAGGTTGTATTGGTACTTTCTGAATAATTTTTTGCCGTACTTTCATTCAAAGCATCTCCGTTTTCATCTTCAGAAAAACTAGAAGATGTCGAATTACTATTCGTACGGGATTGATTGACTTTTGGAATGACTACCAATCGCGTTGTTGGATTGATTTTATATTCTAATTCAAAATTTACATTATTTCCTGTACTTTCGTTTCTTGTTTTAGAATCAGCTGAAGTGGCAATATTACCTGTTGGCAGGAAACTAACCTGATCCGATTTACTTTCGTTATTGTTAACGGAGTTCGAAAAATTATAACTCCCCATAGCGGCTAAACTTTTAGACCAATCATCAGAATAGTTTAGTCCAATAAGGTTCGATTGCGTAATTCCTTTACCGCTTCCTGAGCTACCACCATTTCCTTTGCTGTTTCTTCCGCCTCCCATATTATCAAATACCTCATCCATCGCAAAACCGGTAGAATTGATATTGTTTGAAGAAGCCAAAACACTAATTTTTTGTTTATTATTAAAAAAGTTCAAAAGCAAACTGCTTTCATAACGATCATCAGAACCGTATCCTCCCAGAATTTTACCAAAGTAGCCTTTGTTTTTCTTTTCGTCGATTGTGATATTAATACTCGAAAAATCTGAAGTCGATTCTTGTTTCGAGAGTTCTTCTTTTTTTGTTTTAAAATCAGAAACCTGAATTTTCTTGATGATTTCTGCCGGAAGGTTTTTCAAGGCAATGGCACCATCTTTATCAAAAAATGTTTTTCCGTTTACTAATACCTGATTGACTTCGCGCCCGTTTACGGTCACTTTACCATCAGTACCCACTTCAAATCCCGGTAATTGCTTTAGCAAAGTCTCTACATTCGAGTCAGGCCTGACTTTGTACGAAGCGGCATTAAACTCAAGAGTATCTTTTTTGATTGTAATTGGCGGTGCTTCACTTTTGATCACCACATTATCCAAAGCATTTGCGGCCTCAAGTAAATACAGTTTTCCAAAATCCTTACTTTCCAGAAGTCCTTTTTCTTCCTCAAAATAAGGCTGGTACCCCATATAATTTACCTTTAGAAAAATAGGCTTATCGTATTTTTTGGTCTTGATCGTAAAAGAACCGTTTTTATCTGTTGTAGCATATTCGATTACTGTAGAATCTTTTACGGTTGTAAAATAAACGGTCGCCAGCTCGAGCGGCAATTGTGTGTTGATATCAACAACAGTTCCCTTAAGAACAATGTCACTCTGGGCATTTGCAGAATAACAAAAAAGGGTGAAAATCAGGAAATAATAAATTTTGGTCATAAATTGGTTAGTTAGAAACAGTAAGACTCAAAAAGAGCTAAAAGGTTTAATTGTAATTTCAACATTTATTCAAATAGCATGCCATTTACGAAGGCTACTATCAATTCGATTAAAAACAAGGCGTAAAAAAAGTCCCCATTGTGAGGACTTTTTTATTTTATTTTTCTCTGATATAAATATCGATTGGTACTCCTGAAAAATCCCAATTTTCTCTAATCTTATTTTCAAGATATCTTTTATACGGTTCCTTAACGTATTGTGGCATATTTGCAAAAAACACAAACTGCGGCGTTAAAGTTGGCAACTGCATACAATATTTAATTTTTACATATTTACCTTTTGTTGCAGGCGGCGGATATGCTTCGATCACTTTCAGCATAAACTCATTGAATTTAGAAGTTGGAATTCTTTGTTTTCTATTTTCAAAAACCTGAACTGTAGCTTCTAATGCTTTCAACAAACGCTGTTTCGTTAAAGCCGAAACGAACAAAATTGGCACATCTGTAAATGGCATTAATTCTCTTTTGATTTTCTCTTCGTAATCACGGGTCGACATGGTATCTTTTTCTACCAAATCCCATTTGTTTACTAAGATCACAACACCTTTACGGTTTTTCTCAGCCAACCAGAAAATACTCTGATCCTGACCTTCAAATCCACGAGTAGCGTCGATAACCAGGATACAAATATCGGCATGTTCAATCGCACGAACAGAACGCATTACTGAGTAAAACTCTAAATCTTCTTTTACCTTCGCTTTACGACGGATTCCCGCTGTATCTACCAGGTTAAATTCAAAACCAAAACGGTCAAATTTAGTATCAATTGCATCACGGGTTGTTCCCGCAATGTCGGTTACCATAAAACGTTCTTTACCAATTAATGCATTGATAAAACTTGATTTTCCTGCATTCGGACGTCCAACAACAGCAAAACGAGGTAAAACCACTTCTTCCTGAACCGGTTCCGCTTTTACCGGAAAAGAGTCAATTAACGCATCTAATAAATCTCCTGTTCCACTACCTGAAATACTTGCAAATGTAAAATACTCCCCTAAACCAAGGTTATAAAATTCAATTGCATCTTTTTCACGCATAGCATTATCTACCTTATTCACCGCCAATAAAACCGGTTTTGTTACTTTACGCAATAAACGCGCAACAACATCATCCATTGGTGTAATTCCTTCTTCAACATCAACCACAAAAATAATAACATCAGCTTCGTCGATCGCTAATTCTACTTGTTTACGGATTTCGCCTTCAAAAACGTCATCGGACCCGCGAACGTATCCACCGGTATCAATGACAGAAAACTCTTTTCCGTTCCACTCGCTTTTACCGTAGTTTCTATCTCTGGTAACTCCAGAAACCGAATCTACAATAGCTTCTCTTCTTTGTATCAGCCTATTAAAAAGGGTTGATTTCCCTACATTAGGTCTTCCTACTATCGCAACAATGTTATTCATTTTTGTAAATTTTAGATTTTGAATCTTCCATTTTAGACTTTAGTTTCCTAAAATTCTATCACTTATACATTCAAAATGCTTTATTTTAATTTTTTGCAAAGGTAGTTAAAAAAGTGACTAAGTCGCTAAGTTTCTAAGCACCTAAGCTTTTTATTATTTTTATTGTTATTTTAAGAAGCTATTTCCAGCTGTCCGCTATATCTTTTCCTGGCTAAAGGAGCCAGAAAAAGGATGCCGCTTCCATCTGGGCTAGGGTTTTCAGGATTTCAAGAACTTTCGTTTAACGATTAAACAAATAAACCATTCACCAATTCAACAAAAACTACTGGTTATAACCAAATCGTTTCAACATATTAGCATTGCTTCTCCAGTTTTTATTCACTTTTACAACCAGTTCAATGTGAATTTGTTTTCCAAAAAATTTCTCCAGATCAGCACGAGCTTCAGTACCCACTTTTTTAAGAGCCGCACCTTTATGTCCAATGATGATTCCTTTTTGCGTTTCGCGTTCTACCATAATGATCGAACGGATTCTGATTATATTTTCGTCTTCAAAGAATTCCTCAGTTACGATTTCAACTGCATATGGAATCTCTTTGCTGTAATTCAACAAGATTTTTTCACGAATCGTTTCGTTTACGAAAAAACGTTCCGGTTTGTCTGTTAATTGATCTTTTGGATAGTATGCCGGTGACTCCGGCAACAACTCAATGATTCTTCCAAAAACTTCCGGTACATTAAAATTCTGTAGCGCCGAGATTGGGAAGATTTCAGCATTGGGCACTTTTGCTGTCCAGAATGCTACTTGCTCCTCTAATTGTTCCTGATTTGAGTTGTCGATTTTATTCAACAATAACAAAACCGGGATTTTAGCGTGAATGATTTTATTAAAGAAAGCTTCATCTTTTAAGTCCTGCTCTCCTATTTCGACCATATAAACCAGTATATCAGCATCTTCAAAAGCTGACTTTACAAAGTTCATCATCGATTCCTGCATTTCATAAGCGGGTTTGATGATTCCGGGAGTATCCGATAATATAAGTTGAAAATCTTCGCCATTCACGATTCCTAGAATACGGTGACGAGTTGTTTGTGCTTTTGATGTAATGATTGATAATCTTTCTCCAACAAAGGCGTTCATCAATGTTGATTTTCCAACGTTTGGATTCCCGATGATGTTTACAAAACCTGCTTTATGTGACATTTGCGTAATATTTATTTTGCAAAGGTAGTCATATCAACTCAATACAGAAAATAAAACATTTTTTAAAGTTTTCGTTGGATTTCTTAAAAATCGGCGTATCTTTGCACCCGAAACATCGCGGGATAGAGCAGTAGGCAGCTCGTCGGGCTCATAACCCGAAGGTCACAGGTTCGAGTCCTGTTCCCGCTACTAACACAAAGCTTCAGAGAAATCTGGAGCTTTTTTGTTTTAAGCTAAAAAGTAAAAATTCAGGAGGCATTTATAAAATTTACGATTAAAAAAAAAAAAAACTGCGCAAAGATCACAGAGACATTTGCGCAGTTTTTCATGGTCACACTTCGAAGAACGAAATTACCAAATTGTTATTCTGTCTTCCTTTGGCACAAACATTTTATCTCCGGCTTTTACATTAAACGCTTCGTAAAAAGGTGTCGTATTCATTAGAGGACCATTAACACGCCAATTTGGTGGAGAATGCGGATTATTGTTAATCCACAAACGCAGGAACTCGTCTTTCATTTTTACTCTCCATATTTTGGCTATGGAAATAAAGAAGCGTTGGTCTGGAGTAAAACCGTCAATTTTTACATTTCCTTTTCCTTGTTCTGTCATTTTAAAAGCATCATAGGCAACTGCTATTCCGGCAATATCCGCCGTATTTTCACCCACTGTCATTGCGCCATTAATATGCAGATCGCCTAAAACGGTGTATGTACTGTACAAATTGATAACCTGTTGTATTCTTGCCTTAAACTTTGCATAATCCTCTTTTGTCCACCAGTTTTTTAAGTTGCCATCCTTGTCATATTGCGCACCCTGATCATCAAAAGTATGGGTTATTTCGTGACCTATAACCATTCCGATACCTCCGTAGTTAAGAGCATCATCTGCATTATTATCAAAATATGGGGCTTGTAAAATACCTGCAGGAAAAACAATTTCATTTGCAGTAGGATTATTATATGCTGTAACTGTTGGAACTGTAGTATACCATTCTGATTTATCTACCGGCTTGCCCAATTTTGCCAATTGAAACTGATATGCAGCTGTAGCAGCCGAAACCATATTCTCAAAATAGGTATTTCTGGCTATTTTTACCGAACTATAGTCTCTCCATTTATCCGGATATCCTATTTTCTTAGTCATGGCTGCCAATTTTTCTTTCGCTTTTTGCTTCGTATCAGGACTCATCCATTCTAATTTATCAATTCTTTTGGCATACGCTTTTTGCAGATTATTCACGAGCACCAACATACGCTTTTTGGCATCTTCCGGAAAATATTTCTTTACATACAATTCACCCAACGCTTCGCCTAAGTAATTATCTACGACATTAGCCATTTTTTCGCCACGTGATTTTTGAACAGCCTGACCAGAAAGCACCTTGGTATACTCAAATGAAGCATCTGCAAAAGGTTTACTTAGATCATCTGCATATCTTTCGAGAGAATTTGCTTTTAGGTAAATTTTCCAATTATTAATGGGAATTGTTTTCAAAAGCTTGTTTAGGACATCATAATAAGCAGGCTGACCTACATTAATAGAATCGGTTTGAGCTCCTAAAGTATTTAAAAAAGTAGTCCAGTTGATGTTGGGATGTCTTTTTACAAGATCTGTCACAGCCAGTTTATTATAATTGGCCTGCACATCGCGAAGTTCAACTTTTGTTTTATGCGAAATGGCGAGTTGTTTGTCTATATCATAAACCAAATTAGCATTCTTTTGAGCCTCTTGGATGTTACTGCCTGTTTGCTGAAATAATGTAGCAAGGTATTTTTTGTACGATTTCTGTATAGCAACAGTCGATGAATCTGATTTGAAATAATAATCTCTGTCAGGCAAACCGATACCTGTTTGATAAATTTGTGCAATGTTCATACTGCTATTTTTATCATCAGGTCCCACTCCAAAACCTATAATAGAAGAATTGTTCACTTTTTCTTCATTAACAACAAAGTTCATCAAGGACGGCAAATCGCTAATGGCTTCAATTTTGGCAAGTAACGGTTTTATAGGTGTATAACCGCGTTTGTCAATGGTTACAGTATCCATACCTGATGCATAAAAGTCTCCTACTTTTTGTGCTATACTTCCTGCTGAATTCTTGCTTTGCGAAATACTGTCTAATATTCCTTGCAGGCGCATTCGTTGTGGATAATTCATAAACATATAGGCACCAACTCCGGATTGAGATGCAGGTATTGACACAGAATCGTACCATTTGCCATTTACATATCGAAAAAAATCATCACCAGGCCGCAATGTGGAATCTATTCCGGTGATAGCAATATTTTTTTTACTCTGATGTTTTGAGCAGGCTGTAAAAGCTAAGACTGCCATGAAGAGCATTAATGATTTTTTCATAATCTGGACTATTTCTATTAAAATGAACTGAAAAATGTTTGAAAGCCAATATTTTAAAAATGTATATATCTGGCATAGTTAATTTTAGCAGAACAATATACGAATTCAGTTTTTAATTCTAAAGTTTATCGACCTTATTGTTATTGTTATAAAAGCTTTTTTTCATCTATTACCCTGAATAAGATCACCAATAACTTATTTCAGGAAGAGACAGGGAATATAATCAACAGATATATAAAAGAACATTTGGATGCAATTTTAATAACCGTTTTTGCAATGGAAATCTTCTACTTTTAGATCTAAAATAAAAAACGAAAGCACAGAATTAAATAAATAATAAAAGTGATTTTAATCGAAATCTCGTCTACTTTTGCCAAATGTTAGAAATTCTTTATCAGGACGAATATATTATAGCAATTAATAAACCAAGCGGATTGCTGGTTCACAAATCATTTTATGCGCGCGATGCAAAAGTGTATGCTATTCAGGAATTGAGAAATCAAATAGGAGGACAACACGTTTATCCTATTCATCGGTTAGACCGCAAAACATCCGGTGTCTTGTTATTTGCATTGAATAAAGAAGTTTTGAAAATCATGAATGATCGTTTTGCCACACGCGAAGTCGAAAAAAAATATTTAGCCATTTTACGTGGCTGGTCACCTGAAGAGCTAACGATTGATTATGATTTAACCAATGACGATGACATTAAACAAAATGCAATAACATACTTTCATCGCTTGCAAAATACCGAAGTTGAGTTAGAATTTAACAACCGGCCAACGTCACGATATTGTTTGGTAGAAGCGATTCCTGAAACCGGACGCATGCATCAATTACGAAAACATTTCAAACATATTTTTCATCCCATTTTAGGAAGTCGTCCACATGGTTGTAACAAACAAAACAAATTATGGCTGGAGAATTATGACCTGACAGGAATGATGCTTCATGCCCATCAGTTGATTTTTAATCATCCGATAAAAAATGAACAACTAATCCTGAATGCAAAGATTAATGAAGAGTTTAGCAGAGTAGGTACTATTCTTAATCTGGATTTGAGTAATTATAAGTAGGACAATAATTTTAAAATTTAGATACACATTTTATACCTCTATAATAATCCTCAACAATCTCGTTAGATAAATTGATGCTTCCTAAAAACAAAACTTCAGACAAATCTGATGCTTTTGAAACATTCAAGAATTTAAAAAAACTCAACAATAAAGAAATAGAAAAGCACCCAGGTTCCTATAAAAAAGAATCCAAGGTACATGTTATTTAAATTTTTCTTTAAATCCTTTTTAACTATAAGTCGATATAAAATCCAACCCAGGAAAACGACCGTCAAACCTATTGCCATTAAAATTCTTGACATAACTTATCTTTTTTTTTTGACAACTTCAACTAATTTCAGTCGCCTGTTAGCTATTATTTTCATGTTGCAACTAAATTCCATATGATGAAATTTAACGAATTTTAAGTAAATATATCTATTCAAGATAACATTAACAAAGACAAACAACAAAAAAACCGAAAGAATATTCTTTCAAATAATAGTAATTGTCATTTTTTTTCAAAATTTATTCCATCTGCAAAACAGGAAAAAAAACTTCATTATTCCATTTTTAGAGTAAAAACAACCAATTATTAATCAAACAAATACACATTACTTAACCCCATTTATTTGCGTTTGATTATTTCTTAATGTGATATTTTTTAAAATATCTATTAAAAAAAAACGCAAAATCTTTTTGTGTATTCTTAAAATTAGTTGCACTTTTGCACCCGCATTAGAGAAGTTGGCCCGTTCGTCTATCGGTTAGGACGCATGGTTTTCATCCATGTAAGAGCGGTTCGATTCCGCTACGGGCTACTGAAAAAGCTCCAGAGAAATCTGGAGCTTTTTATTTTTAGATAACATACAGCGAGATTGTCACTTCCAGTAAACAAGGATCAGGATCCTTTCGCCCTCTCCTCTATCTTTAAATATATCTTCGGACATAGCATTATTCTAAATCAGCCTTAATTAAATTCAAAACCGCACAGAAATAAAACACAAATGGAAAAGGAAATAAAGTTATATCGTGATTCAAAAAAAACAAAAAAACTATTATTCACCTCTCTGGGAGTTTGTCTTATTTTGCTTGCTGTCGTTATTTACAGTGCGGGAATATTTGACAATGTATTAAAAACCAAACCGCTTGTATTTTCGATCGCGGCATTTTTAATCATGTTCATTCTTTTATTAAAAAGTCTTCTGAGCCTAAAAGACAAAAGCCCTTTAATTGAATTAAACAATCAGAACTTTTACGGAAAAACTACTCCAATGTCAAAATCTTTTGGAACCGTTAATTGGGTTGATGTTACGGATATTCAATTAGAAAAAACAGGAGGAGATACTCTGGTTGTTGTTACAATTAACAATCCTGAAAAATACGAAGGAAGACTTTCGAAAATGATGTGGAATATGGCTCATGACAAAAATACCAATCAGCTCACTTTAATGTATTCAGCTTCTGAAATTGACATTGATGCTGATGCCCTTTTTACCTCATTTACTACATTCTGGAAAGAAAGTACGGCAAATAATTAAAAATAAAACTGAAGCTTTGTTAATTCAAACAAATTAAAAGCGAAACGAAGCTGCAATAAAATGCAAAACAAAAAAAAGACTGCTCAATCGAACAGTCTTTTTTTTGTTTTAATCAAATTAAAATCATTAAGCCATAAACAAAGCTCCTTTGTTATAATTGTATAAAACCAAATCGTAAGGCACTAAAAGCGGTGCTATTTTTTCTGAAGCAGCATCGAACTTTATCCCGTTATGTTTTCTGAATAAATAAATTTCTTTTAAACAATTTGATAAACTCTGATGAATTGCCGTTGTAAATGTTGGCAATTTTTTATCTCCCACCAATAAATCGATTTGATAATTAGAACTGCTTTTAGACAAATTGTTCCCTATAATTCTTATTGTAAATGTAGCTGCTTTTCCGTGTTGTTCACCTTGATATTGTACTACCATAATTTTGCTATTAAAAGGTTAGAATATTTTATCATTTTATTTGATTATGCAAATTGATGAATTAAAGTTATGAAAAAAAAGCAAATTCTTAAAAAATTAACTCTTAATTATATATTATTTTTTTATCCGAAGAAATAACAAACTTCAAACCTAAATAGAAGAACAATATTCCTCAAAACTATTACATCATATAAACAGTAATTCTTTTACTTTTTTGTTTAAATTTGAACAACTAATCTAAAAACCTAATCTCATGGAAATGAATTTCTTACCCTTTTTTATTTCAGCATTAATTACGCTTGTAACCGGTTTTATCTGGTACAATCCTAAAGTATTTGGAACTGTCTGGATGCGAGAAGCCGGACTAACACCGGAAGCGCTAAAAAACGGAAATATGATTAAAATTTTTGGACTCACCTACATCTTTTCCCTAATGATGACCATGATTATCTCTGCATTAACAATTCACCAGTCCGGAGCAGTAGGCATGGTTGGCGGACCACCTTTAATAGAAACTGCAAAACCTTCGTTCGCTGCGTTTATGGCCGATTACGGAACTGCTTATCGTACTTTTAAACACGGAGCCCTTCACGGTTTTATATCGGGTTTGTTTTTTGCTTTTCCAATGTTAGCTATTAATGGTTTATTCGAAAGAAAATCTTGGAAATACATTTTTATCAATTCCGGATACTGGATTTTAACCCTAACGCTTATGGGCGGAATTATATGTGCATATGCATAATCTCAAAAAATATAAGCCCGTTTGAAACGACAATTCAAACGGGTTTTTCTTAATAATAACTTAAACAAAGTGAGTTATTATAAATATTATCTAATTTTGAAAAAATTAGCTCACACTTTTGAATACAACTTATTCTTTTCAAATCTACAACAGCGCATCATTACTACCTTTAGAATGGAATTCACTGGCTGCAGATAACATTTTTTTGACCAGAGAATATCTCGAAGTACTGGAAAATTCTTCTCCGGTAAATATGATTTGTCATTTTATTGGCATTTTTAATGAAGATCAACTGGCAGGAATTGCTTTGACGCAATTTTTATTCGCAGAAAAACTCGATTCTTTTGGCGAACGCGATCAGTGTTTAAAAACTTCTGTACGCAATTTTGCTTTCAAAAATTTTGCTTCTCATGTCTTGTTCGTTGGTAATAATATGCTCACCGGACAAAATGCTTTTGCTTTTGCCAAAGACATAAAGCAGTCTAAAGCAATCAAAACACTTCATAAAGCAATTAACCAACTTAAGAAAGACCTGAAAGCAAGCGGAAGGAAAGTACATATTACAAGTATAAAAGATTTTACCGCCGCAGAAATAGAACCTCTACAAGCTGAATTCAAGAATAACTATACGTTCTCGACTCAACCCAATATGGTTTTTGAGATCAATAAAAGCTGGACAACTGAGCAGAATTACATCGATGCCTTATCAAAAAAATACCGCGACCAGTACAAACGTGCGCGAAAAAAAGCGGAGGGAATTATAAAACAGAAAATGTCGCTGACTGACATTAAAAAATATGAGGATGTTATTTATGATTTGTATTTTCATGTGGCTAAAAATGCACCTTTCAACACTTTTTTCTTAGCCCGAAATCACTTTAGTTTTTTTAAAGAAATCATGAAAGATAACTTTTTGTTTTACGGTTATTTTCTAGACGAAAAGCTAATAGGTTTTAATACGCTGATCAAAAACGGAACGGCAATGGACACCTATTTCCTAGGTTATGACGAAACAATTCAGCGCGAGAAAATGCTGTATTTGAATATGCTGTATGATATGATTGCCTGTTCGATCAATCAGGGTTTTTCTGAAATTGTTTTTGCACGAACGGCTCTGGAAATTAAAAGTTCTGTTGGGGCAAAACCTGTAAAAATGTACGGATTGATCACGCACAGCAATGCTTTGATCAATCATAATATTGCCAAACTATTCAATTACCTCGAACCTAAAACGGAATGGCAGGAACGAAATCCGTTTAAATAGCTATAAAAAAACTTTGACAAAGTTTTGAAACTTTGTCAAAGTTTTTTTTCCATCTACTGAATCGCAATTTTCATTTGTTTGTGCAGAATATGAATTTCTAAAGAAGTCTGCGCGCCGCAATACTCTCCGTCTATCTGAAAATTTACAGGATAATCTGTTTTTATGGTGGCTTTGTCTGTTGAAATAATCACTACATCATCAGAATCAATAGGCATATTGCCTGTAATGATTTTTCCGATTAGTAACAAATCAAGATTCTTCAGGATAACCAATTCAAATTTCCCGTCGTTCATCACGCCATGCGGATTGATAACAACTCCGGTTCCGTACTTCTGAGAGTTTGCAATTACAATCATTCTTGCCGTATGCTCGACAGTTTTATTATTTGCAGTAATAGTTGCCACAAAAGGTTCTTCGGACTCTTTCAGCGCCGAATACGCCTGCAAGGCATATCCCCAGAAACCACGCAGGTTGCTTTCTTCGTAATTCTTAACCAGATTAGCATTGACACCAATATCGCTTAAATGAATGCTCTTTTTACCGTTGATACAAATCATATCCATTTCGATATAACGGTTCAAAAAAGCAATTTTTAGATTCTCTTCAATTGTAGCAGGCAAATTGAGATCTACTGACAATCCGTTTGCTGATCCTGCGGGCAAAATACCTATAATTACATCAAATTGTTCTACCGCTTCGGCAACCATTTTTATAGTTCCGTCGCCTCCCGCTACTACAATTCGTTCGGGTTGATATTGGTTATAAAGTGATTGTATTTCTTTTTGGTCACTTTTCCCTGTAGTTTCATAAACTTCCAGGTCAAAATTATTCGTAGTTGCAAATTCTTCAACAGCCTCAATCAAATCTGATTTATCAAGGTCTCCGGAAATAGGATTTACAACAAATATGATATTCTTTTTCAAAGTTTTATTTTTAAAGTCAATTAAAATAATTAATTTACAGCATCTATCTATAAATATACGCAATTAATGAAACCAATTTTACAATTATATCGAGGTTATGCCAATGAAGAAGAATTAATTGTAATGGGCCATGTTTTTAAAAGAACGTATGATTATGATTTTCAGAAGAAAAATTTAAAAAATGCGCGTTCAATTATCAATCAGTTTAGGATAAAAACGCTTGAAAATTTTGATATTTATCTAAAGTGCGGCACTCAGGAAATTCATACCAAAACATTAGATGACGGTTATTTTAAGTTTTGCATTCCGCTTGAAACCGAAACTAATTTTGGTTGGATGGAATACGAAGTGAGCATCAGGGACGAAAATGAAACGATAACTGAGAAAGGAAGTTTTATCAGGCCTCACAAAGGAAAACTAGGCATTATATCTGATATTGACGATACTTTTTTGATTTCGCATACTCAGAATTTCTTTAAAAAAATCTATATTCTCTTATTTAAAAATGTAAATGACCGCAAGGTATTTACTGATGTTGTACCGCATTATCAGGCTTTGAGTTCGGCCGGAAGAAACAATAAAGAAGAAGAAAATGCTTTTTTTTATGTTTCAAGCAGCGAATGGAATTTGTATCGTTTTATTGTAAAATTTACTAAAATACACAAACTGCCCAGAGCTGTAATTTTACTGAAAGATATTAGAAGAGGTATCACCGACTTTTTTATGAGCGGACGTGGAAATCACGATCATAAATTCGACAAAATAAAACACGTTCTGGAGTTTTACCCTAACCTTAAATATGTTTTATTGGGTGACGATTCGCAACACGATCCCATTTTATACGAGCGTATCTGCAAAATATTTCCCGTAACCGTAAAAGCCGTTTATATCAGGCAAACCGGCAAACATCAAAAGAAAGCTACTCAGGTTATTATGAAAAACCTTGAAAATCTGGAAGTCTCAGTATGCTATTATAAAGATAGCAGTGAAGCTATTATGCATTCTAAAAGCATTGGACTTATTCAGTAGTTTTTTTGGTGAAATGTGGGATGTGAAATACGGGATGTGAAAATGCTGTTGATATTGGCACGCGGATGACGCGGATTTTAACGGATTTTTTTCTTTTGTCAATTGTATCTCATTTGTATCATTTCGACCGAAGGGAGAAATCGCACTAGAAATACCCCATCAGAATCGCCAATCTTTGTCGAGTTTCGCGTGTGATCTCTCCCTTCGGTCGAAATGACAAACGTTGCAAAAAATTCTTAAACTGAAAACTGTAACTCCTAGCCCAGATTGAAGAGAAAAGCCCGGAACTAAAAAAAATAATTTTTCTTGCCAGAAAACAGCGACCAACGGAAGCTCGTTTTATGGCTTAGAAAAATAGTTTTTTTAAGTCCGGACTTGTAACGGAAAGCTGGAAATAGCTTCTAAATATTAAATAAAAAAAAACCTTTGTCAAAGCTCGAAACTTTAACAAAGGATTATTTTAAACTATAGGATTTAATCTCAGAAACCGAAAACTGTCACTGAGACTGAAAACTAATTAAGCCTTAAAATTATCAATCTCTTCCTGAACGATTTCCCAGTCAAGAAGTAACTGATCAAGATCTGCTTTCTTTTTATTGTATGCTGTAAAAAATGAAGCATCTTCGATATGTTTGTCATAATTTGAAGCCAACATTTTGTCGTCGTGCTGAATGTCTCGCTCTAATTGCTTGATTTGACTTTCGACTTTACTCAGTTTATTTTGTAATGATTTTCCTTTTTTCTGGTCTTCGTAAGATGTTTTATTGCTTTCTTTTGGAGCAGCAGCTTTATCTACATCTTTTTTCTCGACTTCACGCATGTTTTCAAGATTGCGCTGCTCTAAGAAATAATTGATATCTCCTAAGTATTGTTTGATTTTCTGATCCTTGAATTCGTAAACCATATTCGACATTCCCTGCAGGAAATCTCTATCGTGAGAAACCAATAACAAAGTTCCTCCAAATTTTTGAAGTGCTGCTTTTAGAACATTTTTAGATTTAATATCCAAGTGATTGGTAGGCTCATCCATCAATAAAACATTGATAGGCTGTAATAACAACTTACAAAGTGCCAAACGGTTTCGCTCGCCTCCTGAAAGTACTTTTACTTTTTTCTCTACATCATCACCGCGGAATAAGAATGACCCCAGCATATCACGAACTTTAGAACGATTGGTGTCTGTTGCAGCATCTTCCATGGTTTGCAGCAGCGTGATTTCGCCATCAAGATATTCGGCCTGATTTTGAGCAAAATACCCCAATTGCACGTTATGTCCTAATTTGATATTTCCCTGGTATTCAAATTCGTTTACAATCGCTTTAATGAATGTCGACTTTCCCTGACCATTTTGTCCCACAAAAGCAATTTTGCTTCCGCGTTCTACCAATAAATCAATATCTTTTAAGATGACTTTATCTCCGTACGCTTTTGTTACATGTTCAGCTTCGACTACCACTTTTCCCGGTTCTTTTGAAACAGGAAACGAAATGTTCATTACTGAATTGTCATCTTCATCGACTTCGATTCTTTCTACTTTATCTAATTTTTTAATCAACGATTGCGCCATTGAAGCTTTTGAAGCTTTTGCACGGAATTTCTCGATTAATTTTTCTGTTTCTTCAATTTTTTTCGCCTGATTCTTTTGAGTCGCTAATTGTTTCTCACGAATTTCATGGCGCAGCTCTAAGTATTGTGAGTATGGCTTATTAAAATCATACGCTTTTCCTAAAGAAATCTCGATGGTACGATTGGTAACATTATCCAAAAACATCTTATCGTGCGACACGATTACAACAACTCCGGGATAATTGCGAAGGAAACTTTCTAACCAAATAATACTCTCGATATCCAGGTGATTGGTTGGCTCATCCAGAAGCAATACATCATTTGCCTGCAATAATAGTTTTGCCAGCTCAATACGCATCCTCCAGCCTCCCGAAAATGTTTCGGTTTGATTATTGAAAACATCTCTTTTGAAACCTAAACCTAAAAGGATTTTCTCTGTATCTCCTACATAATTGTAACCTCCAAGAAGGTCAAAACGATGGGTATAATCAGATAAATCTTCGATAATCTGACTGTATTCTTCACTTTCATAATCCGTTCTGGTCACCAACTGATGGTTGATTTCTTCTAATTTTTTCTCTACAATTTTAATTTCAGTAAAGGCTTCATAAGCCTCTTCTAAAACTGTCCTTCCGCGTTCAAAATCAATATCCTGACGTAAAAACCCCATTCTGATATCTTTCTCCTGAGAAATAACTCCTGAATCAGGGGCAAAATCTCGTGCTAACATTTTTAGCATTGTCGATTTACCGGCTCCGTTTTTACCAACAAGACCTACGCGGTCACCGGCACCTAAACGGAAAGTAACTTCTTCAAATAAATATGTTCCTCCAAAAGAAACCGAAAGATTGTGTATATTAAGCATAATTTTGTGACTATTGTTACAGGCAGTAAAGGTTTTAAGTACTTTTTTACTTTACTTTTTGAAAGTGCAAAAGTAAGACAATTAATTGAAGTTTCGACCCCGGTTTTAAAAACATATCGACACGGCACTTTCTACTGCCCAATACTATTTCCTGATTTTGTACTTTGTTATTTCATTATATAATAGCCATAAAAAAACGGATAAAAGATCTTTAGATCCTTCATCCGTTTTTATTTTATTAAAAATTTTACTTTTTATACTTCTTTTGGCTCCGGCATCAAAATAGATAATACTACTGATATCACCAAAATTCCTCCGATAACGATCAATGAATAAATTGACTCGATATGATAAAATGGAGCTATGATCATTTTAACACCAATAAACGAAAGGATAATAGCCAGTCCGTATTGTAATTTGCTGAACAAGTGAATAAAATTGTCTAATAAAAAGAACAATGCTCTTAAACCTAAGATAGCAAAAATGTTAGATGTATAAAGAATAAACGGATCATTTGAAATCGCAAAAATAGCTGGAATAGAGTCCACTGCAAATAGTAAATCGGTAAACTCAATTACTGCTACAACCACTAAAAGCGGTGTTGCTAATTTTTTTCCGTTTTCGATTGTAAAGAATTTATCGCCATCG
The DNA here is from genome assembly GCA_900129595.1 of Flavobacterium frigidimaris. GTDB lineage: Bacteria > Bacteroidota > Bacteroidia > Flavobacteriales > Flavobacteriaceae > Flavobacterium > Flavobacterium frigidimaris. The sequence continues at coordinate 108,147 of FQWG01000007.1, forward strand.
TATTTATCGCTGACACTGAAAAATCTTCTGATCAGTCTTGCTCCTCTTGTATTGTTATAATCTTCATCATCGTCTTCATCACCTGCAGACCAGGACTTGATTCCGGCGTAAACCAGGAATAATCCAAATGCAGTCATGATTAGATTGATATCATATTTGAAACCTTCTACTCCAACAAGGCTCAATAATTTGTTTAAATAAGTAAGCTCGATAAGGAATGCTCCTGAGAATATAAAAATAGCTCTTAGAACCAATGCTCCTATAATCCCCCAAAATAAAACTTTATGTTTGTTTTCGTTTTGTACATCAAAAAACTTAAAGACTAATATAAAGACAAACAGATTATCTACAGAAAGTGCTTTCTCGATCCAATAAGCAGATTGAAATTCGTAAAATTTGGTAGCACCTGCAAAGTGATAAATTAAACCACTAAAAATCATTGCTAAACTTATCCAAACTAATGACCAGGTTATAGCTTCTTTATTACTTACGACATGGCTTTTCTTATTGAAAATTCCTAAATCCAACAACAGCATGATTACTACTGCGACCGCAAATACTATTATTAAACCGGGATGTTCTGAAAAAATAGGGTGTTGATTCATTTTTATATATTAATTAAATTAGGATTTAAAATTATTTATTCGCCATTGTAACTACTATCACTCTGCCGCCTTCTTCTTTTGAAAGCAATATTTTTTTACCGTCTGTCAGCTCCAGCATTGTTCCGACAGGAATTTCTTTGTCTTCGGTCACATCTTTTAATGAGGTTAGTTTTTGATTGACAAAGACCCACTTATCATTAAAAAATGTAAAGTATCCCACAGGTACTTTTTGTTCTGCCGTAAGCTTTTCATTTCTGGCAATATTACGATTAACGTGCCATTGAAACAAGTATTGATCGTTATAAACCATTAATCTGTGATTTTCAGGTTTCCAGACAGTTTCCTGAAACTGATAGTACAAATCTAAAACAGGAAGCGTGCCTTTGTGGGCCGTATTACAAAACGGGCATCTTGGTGTATTGGTATTATCAAAAACGTACCATTTTTGCTCGCAGGACGTATTATGGCATTTTTGCATTAAATCTGTTGTTTTCAGCAACGCTATTTCCCATTCTTCGGCATTTGGTCTTTGCATCGGATTGTGTAATCCGTCGATAAAGACTTTATCGAACAAGGTTTTCAGATAAGGCCCCGTAATACTGTAAGGCAATTTTGTGATGTCTGCCCAAGGCAAATCCCACTTTGACACCTGATTGATTTTCGGCCGGTTTGTTGCGTCTGTTGGATGTTCGATAAACATTGCTTTTTCGCCCATCGACAGCAAATCATCTTTTTCAGTATCCAGATCATGCACCTTCCCTCCTTTTAGCGGATGTCTGTGCAATAAAAACATATAGATTAAAACGGGTAATGCATGCAGATCTGTTAACCTGCTTGGTAATTTTCTATTTGGGTCTGTCTTGTTCAGATGTTTTGTCGAAAGAACTTCCGGAGCAATAAACTCGGCTGTTCCTATTACTTCTGCCGGAAATAATCCCGGAACTACTAATCCGTCTAAATCAATCATGCAGGCTGATTTACTAATTGGATCTATTAGCACATTATTGTATGATAAATCAGAATGTGCCAATCCCATTGCGTGCATTTTTTTTACACCACGTGTCAGATTAACACTCACCTGAAAATAACTCAGCCAATCGCCGAGCTCTGATTTTGCTACACGAAGCGGAAAATGTGGATTCCTGAATTTTGGCCCCGCAAACCATTTTCCATTCTTTTCTTTTCCCTGAATTAAATCGCTGGTTTCATATCCTTTTTTAAAGAAAAATTTCGAATCGTAAATAGGCACAATGATTCCAGTTAAACCTTTATGTTCAATAACATCAGTTGGCCATCGGTAGACTTCATTCAGATAATAATCGCCGGCATCGCCGTTCTGAATTTGCGCTAAATATTTATTGGTGATTCGTTGTAATCTTTCTTTTTGATTGAAATCCAGTTTATCCCTAAAAATTGCCACAACATATTTTCTGTCAGGACTAAAATAAACATCCTTTACACCACCGCGCATAGGTTCGCCATTATCAACAAACTGATAGGACTTCGCGGTGTCATTAATTGATTTTACTGTAATCGTACTCATACTTAATAAATTATAGCGAGGGTTCTGTCATCATGATTTCCCGGACTCCAAAAATCCATCCAGGCCGAAAGCTGCTGTGCAATTTCAGTATTTTCTTTATCAAAATCAACTTTAATTCCATCTTCATTTTTGCCTTTTAGATCCTCCAGAAAATCATTCCATTTTTCTATTTTTTCCAGATTGGCTTCCACTACAAATTTAGGATCGTAAATCCCGTCTGTCATCAACATCAAATAAGAGAAATCATCAACCAGTTTAAAACCAAATCGGGTCGAAAATCTATCACTCTGAAAAATCTCGGGCATGGTAATAAAACGCGTTCCGCCGCCAAAATCACCTACATCAAGCCAGTTCATTAATTTAATTTCGGTAAGCTCTTTATTTAATAATCCAATTGGGCAATCACCGATTCCGAATGTTAGAATGGCATAACCAAAATCATATTTTTTAACTAAAGTAAAAATTAAGGTCGCATGGAAATTCTTTAGTTCCGTTTCGTTTTGTATCGCAAATTCCTCGATTTTCTGATGTGCAAAATGTGCTGCTTTCGAAAGGTTCTGGTAAACGAAATGGCTTATTTTTTTTGATGTTTCGTCAGTTACTTTATTGTGGTGCTCTACTAAAACCTGATCGAATTCTTTTAGCTGTTCTGTATTTAGATTTTGTTCAAAATATTGAATTACAGCATCACATGCTATTTTAGAACCTTTTCTGGATAGTTTTGCTGAACCTGCACCATCTGAAACTGCCAGAACGCTCCAGCCAATTTCCTTAAAGTTTTTAAAGGCAAAATCATCTTCTCTAAAAGATCCTGTATTGGCATGGCTTCGGCCTCGCTTAGAAGCTACCACAATATTTTTATCTAAAAACTGATCTAAAACTGCTGCATTATCCGGTTTCCAAAAAGGATCATTTTTATCACTTTCAAGGTTCTTCCACAATGATTTTGGGTCGGGATTTATAATAAGGGTTATTATTTTTTCATTTAAAACTGAATCTTCGGGCTCGCCTTCAATTCTAAATAATATTTTTATTTTTAAATCTCCGCTTATTTCAGGAACTCCGGTTAATTCATCATTCTCATTAAATTCAAGTCCGGTATTTTCTAAACCTATAATTTGAAAGGAAACAAAATCACTCCAACCCAAAGTATTGAAATCAATTTTTGCGTGATATTTTTTGTTCACTGTGCCATTTGGTATTGAGACAGTCTGCGTCAAAATATCGTCAATTCTATTTTTCAATATCCAATTCTGCATAATCATTTTTTGGTTTTCCTGAATTATTTTTACTGCATCAACATTTTTTTCATCAGACGCAAAGGCAGCAAATAAAGCGGCTTTACCTGAAGAAATGTCAATTTTCTTTTGGGATAAAAAAGACTGAATATATCTTTTAGTCTCTTCCATACATTATCCTTGCGTTCTGTTGACATCAAATCCGCCTTCGCCACAACCATAACTTCCCTGATTGTTGCACCACGGACAAGTACTTATATCTTCATCTCCAATACAATGTATTTTACCGCAGACACAAACGGCAAAAGCAACTTGATTGCCACAGCAAGGACAAGTTGGTCCGCCAATAAGTTCATCTGTATTTACTTTATTGCTAAAATTACCTGAATCTGCCAATTCAAAATAAGCATTATCCACCTGATAAGCACCCACTAATTTGTAATTTTTAGACGACAATTCGATTCCCGCATAAATAGATTCCGCAATAGTCTTACGGTATTTCATCAGATACGGTCTTTTGGTATTCTGGCATTTCCCGTTTAAAACCACAAAATTATCATCGACATATTGACGATTGGGAGTTTCTTTGGTTAAATCGATTTTCGAAAGTGTTTCTCCGTCTAATTTTGCCAGTTCAAAACCGCTCGAATTATTTTCGACACTTATACTGCTTGTTTTTATGGAATCTGTAACCCACTTAAAAAACTCTTTGTAGGACTGTACATTTGTATTTTTAAAATGAAGTACATTTTCTGTAAGTTCGCCTAATAATTTTGTATCTGTTTCGCTTCCAAAAGAAATCGCAATTAAATTGGCTGTTCTCTGCCAGTTTTGTTTCCATTCGTTGATTGCTGCCCGACTGTCATCAGTAGGAACTCCGTCTGTGAATAAAAAAACAATCGGCTTCCAGTCTCCTTTGACTTCATATGTTGTTTTAACAATATTACTTCTTAATTCATGCATCAAATGCCCTAGACCTTTGCTAAGCGATGTACCGCTGCCAATTGGAAATTTTGGCGGGTAAAAGCTCACGATTTCCTGCAAAGGAACCAATGTTTTGGGCTGACCTGCAAATACGATAATCGAAACAAAAACAGTTTCTAACGCATGCGGATCTGTTTTTAATGCCTGAATAATGGTCGCCAATCCTTCTTCGACCTGTTGAATAGGCTCTCCGACCATTGACTCTGAAATATCAATTAAAAAATATATGGGTAGTCTTCTCATTTTAAAGGAAGTTTAATAACATTAAAAAAATAATTAAAAGTACAATCTGCGTCATATCAACGGCTAAACCAACTCCTACCTGAAAAGGTTTTACCATTGTTTTTAGAAAATTAAACAGGGGAGAAAAAATACTGTCAAAAAAATTAAAAATCCCCCGGTATCGCAGATTTAATTTTTCTTTGTAAGGCAATAATTTAGAATACAAAAACAGGCCAACAATTAAAATCTGAATAAAAATTTTTAGGATATACATTATGAAACTGCTTTTATTAGTTCTTGTGAAATTTCTTTGAAAACCTGAGTTTCGTCATCATTTATTTTTTTTGATCCGTATACTGAAACTCCATTATTTACTATCATATAATTGATTGAAAAAGAAGCTCCGTAACATTTATTACTTCCTCTGAACGGGATAGAATGCAACACTTTTATATACATACAATTCTGACGTATTATAATATCGTCTATGTAAAAATCATTTTGCACATAATGATTCAGCAAAGTACGTCTGGCGTTTGTAATAGAAAAATTATTCACTCCGGCAGTTTGATAACAAATGTTTAAGCTGTCGATATTCATATTTTCCAGTTTTTCTTCTGCAGTAAATTCATGAACGACCTGATAAGTTGTGTCCGTATAGGAACTTCTGCTGTTATCGCTTCCATATGAGGATTGATTTACTTTATGAACGATATGTACAATTATACTAATGATTGATATTAACGTCCCTAACACTTCCATAATTAGATAACAACCGTAATTTCGCTTGGCGGTGGCGGTAACGTTACGCTTTCTCCCGTTCCCTGGCTTTTATTGCCTTGTTCGATGGTTTCAGAAACCCATTTGAAAAATTGTTTCAATGTAGAACTATCTGCTGAAGCCAAATGCACGACATTATCTGTCAATTCTTTCAAAATATCATCGTTTGCCATATGTCCGGCTGCACAGCCCACAACAGCACCAAAACTCATGTTTCGTATCTCACGGGTTTTTTCTCTGTAAAACTGAATGTCTGAAGGTTTACCATCTGTAAAAACAAACAACAGCGGTTTCCAGTCGCCTTTTTGGGTTGCAGAACCTTTGATAACGTCTTTGTTTACTTTTTGAATCACAAAATCTAATCCTGCACCTGTATTTGTAGGCCCACTTTGCGGACAGGTAATTTCGGGCAGCTGAAAGTTAACGAGCTCTGTCAACGGAACTATTTCTTTTACTTCACGATCATAGGTTATAATACTGATCCAAAGCGAATCCAGCGCCTGAGCATCAGAACGCAAGGTGTTAATCATGCCGCTTAAAGCATTATTTAAAGCCTGAATTGGCTCTCCATACATAGAACCTGATGTATCTAGTAAAAAATAAACGGGTAGTCTTCTCATAACTTTAAAAATGATTTTAATAAATGGAATTTCTGAACTATAAAAATTAGTTTTAGAAATTCACAGGCATACTTGATTGGTACAGCTTTTCTAAAAAAGTTGTAATACAAAAAAGTGTATTGAATTAAAACGGTATTATAAACTCCGCCATCCTGAAGTCTAAACCACGATGTTTAATTCAGATGGTGGTGGAGGTAATTCTTTAAAATTTGTAAAATCTTTACCAAAATCTTCCACTTTTGTTGAGCTGACTCCAATAGAAGCCGTTACCCATTGAAAGAACTTTCCAATACTGGAACTGTCTGCTGTATCAAGGCTTACTACATTATCTGTAATTTTTTGCAGAATAGCGGTATCTGCACCGCCCCCTGCCGCACAGGCAACTGTAAAAGCTACTTTTGCTTTTTTAAATTCATTCAGACCACTTTCCCAATTGTCGGTTGGAATTCCGTCAGTCATAATAAAAACCAACGGTTTCCAGTCTCCTTTTTGTTCTGTTGTTGTTTTGGCAACTTCAGTTTCTATCTTTTGTGCCACTAATCTCAATGCGTCTCCAAGAGCAGTTACTCCTGTTGCTTTAAGATCTACCATCTGAAAAGAGGCCAAATCTGTTAACGGAATGATTTGCTGCGCTGTAGTATCGAAGGTAATGATGCTTAAAAAAGCGGTTTCAATGGCTTGCGGATTTTGTCTTAATGAACTGATCATCATCTGAACGCCATTTTTTACAGCTTCGATAGGCTCTCCGGTCATTGAACCGGATGTGTCTAATACTAAATATACAGGCAGTCTTCTCATAGTTATAATTTATTTATACGGGAATATTGTAAGTTGGTGCGTCAGTACTATTACTTTCCTGATTAGCACTTTCAATACCATTGATATTATACGTGCTTGTATTGGCTTCAGGATCATGCTGCGTTAAATGACTCAACACAACCTGAGTAAGGTCTTTACCGCCAACTACATGATGATAGGCTGAACCTATGGTATAAATGGGGCCCCACGGAATTCCCCACCATCCAACAAGCAGATTCAGAAATACAAAACCATAAGAATACTTAAAAGTATTTTCACCAGGTCTGATAAAATAAATATCAGAACTTCTTTTTAAGGTCATTAATACAAGTGAAACAGTGTACGGAAACACTACAAATTTACCTCCCTGATATACCAAATCCCGCACCTGCGAAACTCTTAGCCCTTCTATATTTTTGATTTGCATTACAGGTAAGACTGCACTATTTTATGAATCGTCTGACCTAAGAACGTATCGTCTGTAGGATCTCCAATGGCACTGAATTTCCATTCGCCATTACGTTTATATAATTTACCCATTATAATAGAACGTTTGTTTACATATTGCGAATCAGCAGAAACATTGTACGAAGCAAATTCTGAAACTACTCTTGTTGGAGTTCCTTCGTACATTCTTATTTTTGCATAAGGAATTTGAGAGAAATCTTCTTTTCCTGCATTATTCAAAAAGAAAAATATCTGAGTTACTTTAGCATCAACTTTAGAAAGGTCAACAGTAATAATTTCATTATCCAGACCATCATCTCCACCTGTATCACCGGCAAGATCATCCCCTGTGTGTTTTAGAGCTCCATCGATACTTAACAATTTACCTTTTGGCAAACCAAATTGCTGTAATACTTCGACTCTGTATAACGGAGAATACAAATGATCACAAAGTTTATTCTGATCATCAATTAAGATACAGCTTAAATCTAAGTCGATTTCTACCACATTTTTTGATAATCCTAAAAATCCTTTCGTTTCAATTGCTCCCCAGTTTACACCAACACAGAAATTAGTTAATGTTTCACCGCTTGATTTTCTTAAATCAATTTTTTGTCCTTTGGTTAAGTTAATTGCCATGGTTTTTTACTAATGTTTATAATTAATTAAATTTATTTAAATAATCCTGTAAGCCGCCTTTCATTCCAATACCAACAGCTTCAAATTTCCATTCATTATTTCTTTTGTAAATTCTTCCAAACTCAACTGCTGTTTCGATAGAAAAATCTTCATCAAGTTCGTATTTTACTAATTCGGTATTCGTCTGATCAAGGATTCTGATGTACGAATTTCTAATTTGTCCAAAATTTTGTCTTCTTGTATCAGCATGATGAATGGTTACAACAAATGAGATTTCATTAACATCCGGTGAAACTACAGACAAGTCAATTTTTATTTTTTCATCATCTCCGTCTCCATCGCCGGTTAAATTATCTCCTGTATGAATTACGGATCCATCGGGTGATTTTAAATTATTATAGTAAACAAAATGGTTATCATTTGGAATTTTTCCATTAGCCCCAACCAAAAAAACCGAAGCATCTAAATCAAATCCTTCTCCTGTACTACTTGAATTACTGTCCCAACCAAGTCCTACAGTAAATTTTGGTGCATCAATACTTTGTCTTTGACCTTTTTCTAAATTAATTGCCATCTTATTTATCCTTTACTTTATATTAATATTCAACATTGTTTTTAAAATATTCGTTTGTTCATCAACGTTTTGTAAATCTTCTAAAAAGTCGACAGACGATATTTTATTTAAATAATCTTTTAACACCTCTTGCACACTTTCCTGAAGCGATGTTTTAATAGTGCTTAACTCTATTTCCAACAAAGTGTTTTTTTCCTGCAATTGCAATATAATTTCTTCTTTGGCAGAGTTATTTTTCGAAAGATCTACCGCTTTCTCCATCTCATTATCAATTAAAGAGAACGATTTCTCGTTACCAACAAAAATGAATTTATCGTTAGAATCTCTAAATTCATAAACTTCTATAATCTCATTATTGCAAACTAATCCGCATAAAAACTTAATCTTGAAATTGAGAATATTAAGTCGGCCTAAAAGCTTTTTCTCAAACTTAGCATACTTATTCTCATAATTTTTTTTATTCGCAGCGGTTAGTTTTTCATATTGATCGATTGTGATCTCTCTGTAATACTCTGATTTAATTCCATCAGAAAAAGAGATGATATCATGCCAGTCAAAAAAACTATTTCCATCTGAAGCAAAAATCTGATACAGCTGTTCTATTTTTTTCGACATGTTTTGGGCATGTACTTTTGTCCGGTCAGAAAACTTTTCTTCTCCAATTTCAAACTTCAGTTTCGATATAATATCACTATTGATATATATTTCGTCTGAAACGATATTGTATTGCTGTTCTTTCGATTTTTTAATCTTCTGAAACAAATCAATCAGACTATTAGTAAACTGAATATGAAACAATTCTAATTTATTAATGTCTAATGTCTGGTTCTTCTGAAAAAGAGAATGAATTACTTTTGTTCTTACCAAAACGCCAACAAAGTCCTTGTGGTTAAAAAAATTGGACAACAATTTTAATACCACAAGTTTTCTGTTACTATCTTTTATTATTTGAACGTACCTTTCCTCTTCCTCTTGCATTCAATTAATTCCTTATTCTTTTTAACTTACAACTCCTTTTTTCAATTCGATCTCAAGGCTTTGAAGTCCGGCATCCAGCTGTCTTCTGGTTTCTGTACCTTGTTCGTGAATTTGTTTTACTTCGGTCAAAGTATCGATTAATGATTTTGTTGTCATTTTTAAGGTCTCTAATGAAACAACTGTATTTTCATTTTCTCTGGCTACTTCAATACTGTTTTGTTTTAGCATCTCTGCGTTTTTCTGCAAAATGGTATTGGTAGTTTCTGAAACTTTTCTTTGAACCTCAATATTTTGTTTTTGTCTTTGCAGCGCAACAGCAAGTGTCAACTGATTTTTCCAAACCGGCATTGTCGTAGTCAAAATAGACTGCGCTTTCTCTGCAATAGAAGTGTTGTTGTTTTGAACGACACGTATCTGCGCTAAAGATTGCAGCATGATGAAACGAACAATTTTCATATCGGCAAGACGTTTGTCAAGACGGTTGATGAAATTTCTTTTGTCTGAAATTTGATAATCCTGGTATTGCGTTGGATTACCTTCCATTACAGCAAGTTCTTCTCCTAATTCTTTGAATCGGATCTGACCTGCAATAATATGTTTTTCCATTTCCTTAATAAGATTCACATTGCCATCAAACATAGTCTGAAGCGCACTGTTATCTTTTACGGAATTGATCATTCCCGCTTTTACTTTATTACTGATTTTATCAATATTTACAGTAATCTTATCGTATTGCTGGAATAATTTTTTTACATCTATTACTAATTTATTAAGCAACGGCACCTTAGACAAAAAGCGTTTAAACGGCCCCTGATCCAATTGATCAACATCAACATAATTTAGTTCTGTCAATAAATCAGTAATCAAAGTTCCTACTTCGCCAGAATTATACGTTCTCACATTCGTTAAGAAAGTATCACTTTGTTTGGCTATAGCATTTTGAATTTCGGCTCCATAATTCAGAATCGAATTCGCATCATTTTCATTTAACTGATTCGAAATAGATTTGAAATTATTTACTTCAGCTTCTGAGATTGAAGTCAAATTCACATTACCATCCTTGTCTATCAAAGCGGTATTTTCCTGAGTAGCTAATTGGTTTTCTTCCATTTTAGTTTATAGATGATTTTGTTGAATTGTAACGATAGTCTGCTCTAACTTTTTATCATTTGTTGGAACTCCAACGGCACTAAATTTCCATTCGTCATTTCTTTTATAAAACACGCCTAAAACCATAGAAACATTTCCTGCAAAACTAGCATCGTTTGCGATATCAAAACGCGCAAATTCCTGACTAACTCTTGTAGGTGTTCCTTCGTAAATACGGATAGAAGCAAAAGGAATATCTTTAAAATCCTGTCCTCTGAAACTGTTTATAAAAAATGCAACATGATTTGCTGCCGGCGTTAATTGCGAAAAATCCAAAGTGATCACTTCATTGTCTAAACCGTCATCTCCATTTAAATCTCCTGTCAAATCATCTCCACTATGTTTAATAGCACGATCATTCGAAATTAATTTTCTAAAGTTTACTGAATCAATATGATTTTTTTTCTCATCATAAATGGCACAACTTGCATCTAAATCTACTGGTTCTTTTTTGGTTCCAAAAAATCCTTTTTTCTCAATTGCTCCCCAGTTTACACCAACACAAATGTTTTGTAATTTGGATCCATTGCTTTTTTCAAGATTTATACGTTGTCCTTTTTCTAAATTAATTGCCATGTTTTAGTTGTATTTGTTTAAGTAATCTTCTAATCCGCCTTTCATTCCAACGCCCATTGCTTCAAATTTCCATTGACCGTCTTTATTATAAATTCTTCCAAATTCAACCGCAGTTTCTATCGAGAAGTCTTCTTCAAGCTCATATTTTACCATTTCTGTATTGTTGCTGTCATCTACAATTCGAATAAACGAATTTCTAACCTGACCAAAATTTTGTTTTCTGTTTACAGCATCATGAATAGTTACTACAATACAAATTTCTTTTACAGCTGGGTTTATTTTCGTCAAATCAATTTTTACCTGTTCATCATCTCCGTCTCCGTCTCCTGTCAGGTTATCACCTGTATGAATAACAGCTTCATCCGGAGATTTTAGGTTATTGTAAAAAACGAAATGAGCATCTGATATAATTTTTCTATTGTCACCTAATATAAAAACCGAAGCATCAAGGTCAAAACCTGATCCTGTGCTGCTATTGTTTGTATCCCATCCTAAACCAATAGTAAATTTTGGTGCGTTAATATTTTCGCGTTGTCCTTTTTGTAAGTTGATAGCCATAGTTTTAATCTATTTTTATTACATTAATGTTCGTTTTATATTCTAAAATCTGGTGATAATTATTGCTTATTGCCAAATGAAATAATTCATCACTTTTTTTGGAAGAAATACTATTTACCAAAAAACTAAACTCTTCTTCGTTTAAGCTTAAAATGAATTTTACGATTCTGGTATTGTATTGAAAATGTTCGCTGTTAATCACAGAAACAATGTCTTCCACATTTTTAATATCAAAATAATTATAATGATTTTCAATTTTTGGATGAATCTCTTTATTGGCAAGTTCAGCGAAGTAAACAAAAATAAAATCTCCATTTACATTATACTGATCCAAAATCTTATTTACTGTATGCTCGTGACTGCCTGTTATTTTGATATCATCTACAAAAATGCAGAGTTTATCATTAATAAAATTGCGATCGATATAATAGGTATCATTTGAGATTAGATTTACTCTTTCGTTAAAATCTAAATTTCCATAATCTGTCACATAGGTCTGATTTCTATAAATCTTAGATTCTATACTGGCCTTCTTTCCGTTTTTAAATAAAAAGCTGTTTAATTCTTTTTTAAAGTAATAACATAAAAAGTTAGAAGCCGTTGGTATCGACAAATACGGACTTGGCAAAATAACAATCTCTTCATCAGAAAGAAGCAAATCCCTAAACTGATCAACAAATCCGGCAAATAAATCTTTTGCAAATTTTTCTGCATAGAATTTATCGCCAAATTTAAATCGGCTGTATTCTTTCTCCTCAAACGGACAATTATCTTTTTCAATAATTTTATGTAAGCTATAACTTTTATTCACTTTTAACTTTTTAATAGGTGCGCTTCAAATCCAAAATTGATTGCGCCATTATAATCTGCAATACTGTTATCACCAATATGCAGCACTTCATTTTTACTCACTTTCTTTGACTCATTTACCTGGTCAAAAACCAATTGAAAAATCTCGTTATTGGGTTTTGAAAATCCAACCTCGTCAGAATAAATCTGAAACGAAATAAAATCTGTCAATTCATAATAGGAAAGAAGTTTTTTCAGGCTTCGTCCTTTTATAAATCCAGTATTACTCAATATATTAATCGATTTTCCCTGTTCCACTATTTCTTCAAACTGAAGTTTAATATTCGGAAAAATCAATTCGGGCTTATAATTAAAAAACAAAACCTCCGTTTCATTATAAAACTTACCTAATTTTTCTGTTCCATTTATGCTCAAATCTACATCAAGAGCGTTTAAAATTAGATAATAAATTTCATACGTGCTTAAATTTAATCCTGTTTTTTCGTTAATATTATTGCACAGAACATCATAATAGCGAATTACCTCGGTTACCTTTTCAAGAGGAGCATTTATCTCAAAGAAATCTTTAAATAATAAATTTCTCTTTTTCTTAAATTCAGGATTAGACCTTATTAACGTTAACCACAAATCAAAAGAAAAATGGCTGTATTTTTGGTGATTTAATTTCAAAATATGCTTTTAAAGTTTCGAAACATTTTTGTTCCGAATATATAATTATAAAGTCCCTAACTAAACTTCTTTATTTTATTATTTCTCCTGAATAATATTTTTCAAGAAAGAATCCTAAATCGGCTTTATAGCCAATCCCGGAAGCTTCAAATCTCCACTGATCATTACGTTTGTATAATCTTCCGAACTCTACTCCAGTTTCTACTGAAAAATCTTCGTCCAGTTCGTATTTGGCAATTTCCTGACCATTGGCATCATCTACAATTCTGATATAGGAATTTCTAACCTGGCCAAAATTCTGTCTTCTTCTTTCGAAATCTTCAATGGTGACCACAAAAAGAATTTCCTGTACACTTGCATCAATTTTACTCAGGTCTACTTTTATTGCTTCGTCATCGTCTCCGTCGCTATTACCGCCAGTAGGATCATCTCCTGTATGCTCAAGAGCACCATCAGGAGAAAGTAAATTGTTATAAAAAATAAAGTATTTTTCTCCCAGAAGTTTGCGATCTGAGTTTATCATTATCGCCGAAGCATCTAAGTCAAATTCATGCCCTGTTCCTTCATTAGGATCCCAGCCTAATCCTACAGAAATTTTAGACAGACCAATATCAATTTTTTGTCCTTTTTGTAAATTTATTGCCATTTTATAAATCGTATTAAATCTTAAATAATACAATGATACAAAAAGGAAACTAGGTAAAAATGAGGGATTACGTAAAAGGAAAAATATTTATTAACAAATTGCTGATATCTGTCCCAAAAACTACAGAAATCACAAAAACTCTAACACTTTTTTCGAATTAGAGTTCCACAAAATGGGTATATTTGCATCTTATCTGCTTTGTAAGATTTTATGAATAATAATTCCATTAATTTTTAAAGGAATTATTACCTAAAATAAATAAAAAATCTTCGATATTACATCAAATAACAACTATAGCAATGTTTAAAAAAGGATCAAAACTAAATAGTATTTTAACAGGAAGTTGTCCAAAATGCCAAAAAGAAAGCATGTATACGGACAGGAATCCGCTTCATTTGACCAAAGTTCTAAAAATGAATGATCATTGCAGCCACTGCGGATTCAAATATCAAATTGAACCTTCATTTTTCTATGGTGCTATGTACGTAAGCTACGGATTGAATGTTGCTGTGGGAATTGCGGCTTTTATAATCTCATTTGTCTTTTTCAAAGCTTCAATTGAAGAGTCTTTTATCGCGATTGTTATCAGTTTAATTGTGTTGTTTCCGTTTGTTTTAAGACTTTCCAGAAACCTGTACATTAATATGTTTGTTTCTTACGATCCTAAGGCCGGTCAGAAATAAGGCTCTTTAAATATCTTTTATGAAATCGCTGAATGTCAATTTCACGATCTAAAGGAATTTCATTTTCAATTTTATCAAAAAGAGCTTGTGCCATTGCAGGTCCAAGCATCACACCCCGTGTTCCTAATCCGTTAAGGATATGAAGCGATTCACGCTCATGATGGGTACCAATCAGAGGTCTCCTGTCTTTGACTGTTGGACGCACTCCGCCAAAATGTTTCACAATCTCAAAATCGCAGGTTATAATTTCTTTTATACGCTCAAGAAGTTCCTGTTTACCTTCTTCAGTAGGTAAATCTGTCTTGTCCTGCCAATTGTACGTAGCGCCAACTTTAAACAAATTATCCCCCATTGGCAATATAAAAACGCTTGTATTGACAATAACATCCAAATCTAAATCAGGCGCTTTTATAACAAACAATTCTCCTTTTGTACCGTCTAATGGCAAATAATTAAAAAAGGGGTTTTTATGGAGTCCAAAACCTTCAGCAAAAATAATGTGACGGGCCTGAATGTTTTTGTAGTGAATTCCGTAATCAAAAAATTCAATATAGCCGGCATCAAAGAACTCTTCTACTAACAGATTGTTTTCCCGCAAGTAATTTTTATAGCAATCCAGCAACAAACCCGTATCTACATAACCGGTATGCAAAACCTGGCCATAATCGTATGGAGAATCAATACTATTATATTTTCTGGTGATTAATTTAGTAGATAAAAAGGGAGCTAAGTTTTTTTTATCTGAAGCAGCAAACCAATTATTCTGCTCTTCAATCGAAAAAAACTTTCTTAGAATGGGAAGCTCGAAATTAAATTTTACCTGTAATTTGTCTTCAATCTGATTGTAAAAATCACTCATTAACCCAAGTTGTTCCTGAGCTTTCCAAACTTCGCTAAAACGTTTCAAAATAACAGGATTATACAAACCTCCTGCTACTCTTGATGAATTTTGAGATTCATTATCAACAACCACAATAGTTCTATTGTTTTTAAGGGCAACTTCTGCAAAAGAAATCCCTGCCAATCCAGATCCAACAATTAAATAATCTAACATGTATATAAGGGGTAAAATAAAAAACTCTTATTACAAAGGTAGTAAGAGTTTTTGTTATAATGTAATTAGAAACTTAGTACGTCCACATGTCCTGTTCGAAGTTACGAATCTTCTCTTTTACTCTTTCAGCTTCTAACAACTGTGCTTGTGCATCATCTTTCATATAATCTTTGATCGCACGATCTCCGTACATATTCTCTTCTTTATAAATAATAGCATTAAAATATCTTGAATTCAAAATTTGATCAAATGAAATTGGGCGGGCCGAATTTTTATCATTAAATGCTTTTGCCTCATTCAATACTATTCTTGCGTCAGGAAAGAAAACCCAGAATAGCTCTATATAATCTTTTTCATCACTATTCATCGTATAAACATCCGGAGTTACAGGACAAATTCCAAGTAAGCGATACTTCAGTTCACTTTGGCGTTTGTCAAAATACCAATATCCTTTAATTTTATACTGCGTAACATCTGCTGCAGTTAAATCCTGTTTCAGGATGTATTCTGCCGGCACTGATCGTGTTGCCCCTACAGTTTCTTCGACATAAGAAACTGATTTCTTTTTTCCGGTACCCGTAACTACTTTTTTCTTCACTACACGTGATCTGTAATCATCAGGATACTGATTAATCAATTCTCTACCAGCATCTGTTGTATCAATACGAGATAATGCAGCCTGAATGTCTTTTAAAGATTTTTTAGTATTGAAATAACTGTCAGCATACACTTCGGTTATCCTGCCGTTTCTGATTCCTTTAGTCAAAACATCATACAGAGAACGCCTGTCTGAACCAATATTAGCCGTATCTACCGGAAAATATAAAGGAAAGTTGATTTTTTCATTCAAATCAATAATTTCCCAAGTCATTTTACCCATCAAAACATCCCTGTCATCTACATAACCATAAGCCAGAGGCTTATCATTGTCTGAAATAAGCTGTGCCGCACTCTTTTGTCCAATTTGGTCCGCTGTTTTTGCATTAAGTAAATTAGATTGTGCATTAGAAGCAAAACTGCCAAGAACACAAACAATAAGCATTAAACTTTTTTTTACTTTCATCGTTTATAATATTAAATAAGTTAAACATAATAACACTAAAAATGTTTTTTATCTTATAATAAGATTGATTCAGATTAAAGTAGGTGCATTAGAATCAGCTGTATAGTACAACCACAATACGGGGCAAAAAAATTACATGAGTTATATAAACAGCTTGTAAAAAATCGAGTTAATTCAGATCTCTAAAAAAACAAGGCTCTGAAAAAAAAAAAAACTCTTACTACAAAGGTAGTAAGAGTTTTTATTATACTATAATTAGAAACTTAGTAGTTCCACATGTCTTGTTCAAAGTTACGAATCTTCTCTTTTACTCTTTCAGATTCTAACAATTGGTTTTGTGCATTATCTTTCATGTAATCTTTGATCTCACGATCTCCGTACAAGTTTTCTTCTTTGTAGATTACTGCATTAAAACGTCTTGAATTTAATATCTGATCGAACGAAATCGGAAGCGCTGAGTTATTATCGTTAAATGCTTTTGCTTCATGCAAAGCTTCTCTCGCATTAGGGAAGAAAACCCAGAATAACTCAATATAATCTTTCTCGTCACTATTCATTGTATAAACATCCGGAGTTACAGGACAAATTCCAAGTAAACGATATTTCAGTTCACTCTGACGTTTGTCAAAATACCAGTATCCTTTAACTTTATATTGTGTAACATCTGCTGCAGTTAAATCCTGTTTCAGGATATATTCTGCGGGTACTGATCTTGTTGGTCCTACAGTTTCTTCAACATAAGAAACAGATTTCTTTTTTCCTGTACCTGTAACTACTTTTTTCTTCACTACACGTGATTTGTAGTCGTCAGGATATTGGTTGATCAATTCTCTACCTGCATCTGTTGTATCAATACGAGATAACGCACCCTGAATGTCTTTCAAAGATTTTTTAGTATTGAAATAACTGTCGCTGTACACTTCAGTTATTTTGCCGTTTTTAACAGCTTTCGTCAAAACATCATAAAGAGAACGTCTGTCAGAACCAATATTAGCCGTATCTACCGGAAAATATAAAGGAAAGTTGATTTTTTCATTTAAATCAATAATTTCCCAGGTAGTTTTCCCCATCAATATATCCCTATCGTCTACATAACCATAAGCCAGAGGCTTATCATTATCTGAGATAAGTTGGGCAGGAGTTTTAAGTCCTATCTGAGCGGGTGTTTTCGCATTTAGCAAATTAGATTGCGCATAAGAAGAAAAACCTCCAGCGATAGAAACAATAGCTATTAAAAAATTTCTTACTTTCATCATGATACCATTATAAGATATTGAACGTAGTTTTACCTACTTTTATTATTGTATTTCGTAAATTACCGGAGCAGTTCTTGGCAGTAAGTAACTACCAGCTCCAACAAGTTTAGTTTTAATCTCAGAAATAGTAACCTGGTCTCCTTTTCCAGCTCTTGAAAGTATTGTTTTACATTGTGCATTCAATTTATTACCAGAAACCACAACTGTAGGCTGTCCTGCAATTTTTAAATTAAATCCAACAACATCTAAACCAACTTCAAAATCAAAATCAAGTAATTTAGCACCAATAGTAGCAATTTCTAAGTTTGATTTAGGTCCTTTTACAACACCCATTTCTCCTCTGATTGTACCTGTTGGCCCAGGAATACCTTTAATTCTAAATGTTTTCTTATCTGTAACTTTATCTCCGTTTGGTAATGTTCCTGTAACAGAAATTGTAGCTTCTGTGCCTGAACCCGGGTTCATGTTATATTTTCCTGGTTTTCCAGCTGAAGATAATCCCGGAGCACTAGCAACAACTTTATTGTCAGCAACACCAGCAAAAGATACAGAGATTGGGTTAACAACTCCTCTATACACAACATTCATTTTATCAGCAGAAATTGTAGCAGAATTCGGTCTTGGTACTACAACATATTTACCTTCAAATTTAAGCGGAATTGTTTTTCCATCTTCAATAAAAGTAAACTGACCACTAATATTTTGTTCTCCAACTCCACCAGCAGTCAAAGCAATTTTTGCCTGACCAGTCGCAGGATCAAGTTTAGCTCCTGTAACGCTTGTAGGCTTAGTGTTTTCATCATAACGACCTAAAACAACTTTACCTGTAACAGGCTCTCCTTGAAAATAAGCATTTTTATCAAGAACAACAATCGCCTGGTAGTTACTATAAGAAGCTGCAGCAACAGCCGCTTTTCCTAATGCACTGTTATAAACGTCAGCTTCAGTTTTCTTGATGTCATTTTGCCAGGCTGAAAGTTTAGCAGCTGATGCAATTGCAGGAAAACCTTTAAAGTGATATTCTAAATATTTTTCTTTGATACCATCTTTGTTTTTAACATCAGAAACATCAAATTTTTTCTCCACTTCAGAAATAATTCCAGCATATTTTTTATCTGTACCTAAAGCAGCTTTAATGTCTGCTTTGTATTTCTCGATTTTAGTGATAATTTCTTTACCTTTTGCAGTGTAACCGTCTCCTGTAAACCAGTCGTCGATATTATCACCTCTGTCCATAGACTCGTAAGGAAGTTTTCCAGTTTCTTTTTCAACTTCAAAGCCTTTTACAGACTGAGCTTTTAAAGAACCTATATAATCATAAAATTCATTTGAGATTTTTTCTACTTTGTGAGCCGTAGCTGCAGCAATATCAAATTCTCCATGTGCTTCAGCAGCTTTCTGATCTAAAGCCGATAATAAGCCTTTATTTGCTTCTGTTGAATTTGTATTTGCACTTTCAAATTTTTCATTCATCAGACCAAAAGCAGATATAACTTCTTTTGATACGTTCATTGCCAACATTGCGATGAAAACCAGATACATCAGGTTAATCATCTTCTGTCTAGGGGTTAATTTTCCTCCTGCCATTTTTTCTAATTAGTTCTTTATTAATAAATTTAATATAATAGTCAAAAACTAATTATCCTTTGTTACTCATTGCAGAAAGCATACCACCGTAAACACTGTTTAAAGAAGCAATGTTTGCAGTCATTGATTGCATTTGTTCTTTCAATTTAGAAGCGTTTTCAGCGATTTCGCTGTTTGCCTGTGCATTTCTTGCAGCACTTTCTAACTGAACTTTGTATAAACTATTTAATGATTCCATTTGTGCAGCGGCCATAGACATTTCTTCAGCATATTTCTTTTGTCCTGCAATAGAATCTACTGTTGGAGAAATTGCTTTTGCAGCTCCTTCGAAATTTTTGATAGAATTTCCTAAACTTGACATTAATTCTCCGTCAATTTTAGCTTCTTTCAACATAACATCTAATTTTTGAGACAACAATCCTTGGGCATCAGATGTAGTTTCAACTTTATTCGCTTTTTTTACGGACTGACCGTTAGCTAATTCCGGGTAAACGAGAGTCCAGTCTAATTCATCTTCAACTGGTTCAAAAGCAGAAAGTGCAAAAATTACAGCTTCAGTTACCAATCCGATTGATAACATCAAAGTTCCTGTTAATGGTCCAATTTCAAAGTGAGTAATTTTGAATAAAGCTCCAATAATTACTACTGCCGCTCCCATACCATAAGCGAAATTCATTGCTTTTTTACTTAATAATGCCATAATACTTTTTTTTAGGTTTTAATTTAAAATAGATTTGATTTGGTTATTGAATTTAATTATTACTTACTTCTCGTTTTTCCGCTTCCTGTCGCTTGCGTTCCCATGTAATCTTGTACAGTTCTGAAACCAATATAACTTCTTGCTGAGTCAGCATATTCGTGATCACGTGTGCTTACCTGTAGGAAATAAGCAACATCTTTCCATGATCCACCACGAACAACTTTTCTTTGATTGTTTCCATCAATTACGTTTGGATTCATTGTAGAAACATATTCGTATGCATTTGGATTATAAGCTGAATCTGTCCACTCTGAAACGTTTCCTGCCATATTGTATAATCCGTAACCATTTACATCATACGACTTAGCTTCAACAGTATATAATGCTTCATCAGCAGCATAATCTCCTCTGCTTGGTTTGAAGTTTGCCATAAAACAGCCTCTGTCACTTTTAGTATAAGGACCTCCCCAAGGATAAGTAGCTGATTCCAGACCTCCTCTTGCAGCATACTCCCATTCTGCCTCTGTTGGCAATCTGAAGGAGTTTACTAAATCACGTCCTTTTTTCTTAGATTTAATATAGCTGTTTTTATTTAATGTTCTCCACGCACAGAACGCTTTCGCCTGTTTCCAGGTTACACCCACTACAGGATAATCTCCGTAAGCTTTGTGCCAGAAATAATCATTGTGCATTGGTTCATTATAAGAATAAGCAAAATCTTTAATCCAAACTGTTGTATCAGGATAAACACTAACTTGTTCTGTTTTAACGAAGTCTTTTCTTTTTCCTACTTTAGCTTTTGCAGCAGCCTGAATATCCATCCAAGAATAACGGAATTTCAATTTATTTACATCAATTGTTCTTAAACCATTGTATGACTCTTCAATTGGCAAATACATAGAATCCATTACTTCAGCATAGTACTCATCCGGATACGCTTTAGTATCTTTAATTAACTTCACTTTTTTATTCAACTTTCTTCCAGCATAAGGATCATCTTTTGTCCCTACACTGTAGTAGTTATCATACATATATTTATCATATGCCGTCATTTTATCCGGCTCTGAATCATTAAATGCATAATCCGCAATACTTCCGCCTTTTTTACCTTTGTCACCAGTAGATTTTTGTCCTGTTTCATCAGCTAAAATTGCTAAACGAACTCTCATTGTAGAATCTTTTACCCACTCTACAAACTGACGGTATTCACTATTTGTAATCTCAGTTTCATCCATATAAAATGCACGAACTGTAACTGTTTTAGTGGGAGCATCTTCCACATTAGCTAAATCAGCATCTGATTTACCCAT
This sequence comes from Flavobacterium frigidimaris, assembly GCA_900129595.1. Classification (GTDB taxonomy): domain Bacteria; phylum Bacteroidota; class Bacteroidia; order Flavobacteriales; family Flavobacteriaceae; genus Flavobacterium; species Flavobacterium frigidimaris. Next base: position 129,636 of record FQWG01000007.1, read on the forward strand.
AATAAAAGATCCACCCGGAACTAAAGTCATTCCATAAGGCTTCTCAGGATGCCATTTCCCTCCTGAAACACCAACCAACTCACCTTTATCACCTGACTTACCACAGCCAATTACCAGTGTTAACATTGCTGCAAATGCAATAAACTTCTTCATATAAATTTGGGATTATCTATTCATTATTATAAGTCCGTAAACGTATTTATTATTTATCTAAAAAACAATACTAGTTGCGAAATTTATTTTATCGTTCAAAAATAATGTTAAATAAAATAAAAAAAAAATATTTACTCGACAAACTAACACAAAAAATCGATGTAACGCGTTAAATTTTATACTTTGTATTTATTTACCTACTAATATTATTTAACTATTTTTAAAAAAAATTAATAAATTGAAGATTTCGATAAAATTTCCAATTATAAAGCATTTTTTCGCTGGGCTTTCCACCATCTTTCTGGCAATTCCTGATTACAAGCACTCAGATATTCGTCATACGAACACGGTAATAACGTATTTCTCTTCAACTTATTGTGCCCATTTGACTCAAAAGGAATTTCAATCCACCAGCGATCGGTCTTATCACTTTTATAAAAAACCAATTCTTCTTCTTCAAGCGGAACGATGTATTTTAAATACGTTGCTCTACTACCAAATGGGTATTCTTTTGATCGATAATGATAGCCTTCGATAAAATACCAGACTATCTGCGCAATAATAACTGATTCAGCCGCTGTACTATTATGATTAAAGATTCCCAAACAAGAAACTTTATCACTAATTCCAGCATATCTGGATAAAGAACATATTTCTTTTCCGTTGAAACCATTTGGCTCAAAAGAAATCATATTTCCTGATGCTGAAGACTTTACCGAGTTCAAATCGATACTTACCAAATCAGCATCCCTGAAAACAGGCTCTGCCAATGCAATCTTATTTGAGATTTCCCCCAAACGATAAGCATCAAAAAACAACTTCTCGATCAAATCAATTTCTTCCTGCGAATTGTAATACGTCTGATATCCAATATTACAATAGTTAAACAGATTATTTGGCTCGTCTATAATAATTTTTGTAAGATAAGAATTAGCCGAAACGGTTTCGTTTTCTTTACCAAAATCAAACTTATTATCTACCGCCACCATATTCACCATTTGCTCTAAATCATCATAAGCGCGATACAAAGCATAGGTCAAATCCTGTGAACCTCCCAGAACTATAGGAATCACTTTATTCCTGATTAATCTTGATGTCACCTTTTTTAAAGCAAAATAAGTGTCCTCTACAGAATCTCCTGCACGGATATCACCCAAGTCAGCAATAGACGCATCCCAATTACCGGGAAACATACTATACAGCCTTTTGCGAACTGCATTTAAATCTACTTCATTAATTACATTATTGTTGCGGCGATCCTCTAAAACACCTACTATTGCAATCGTAATTTTACTAATATCAGGAAACTGATCTTGTGTATGCAAAACAATTTTGCTACCTAATTCTTGTGAAGACAATGAACTAATGAATTTTAAAATTCCTTCATTAACTGGTTCTAGAAAATCAAATTCCATTTATTATTTCTTTTTAGCAGCTGGTTTTTTAGCTGGTGCTTTTTTAGCGGTTGTTGCTTTTTTAGCGGTTGTTGCTTTTTTTGCTGGTGTCTTTTTTGCCGGTGTTTTAGCCGCAATCATTTCCTGAACCTGAGCCAATGTTAATTTTGTTGCGTCAACATCTTTGCTTAATTCAATTTTGATCTTCCCTTTTGTAATAACCGAGCGACCCCAACGCGCCTTTTCAACCAAAATTCCTTCATCCTCCCAATTATGAAGAACTTTATCTATATTTTTTTGTAATTTATCTTCAATTAATTCTTCGATTTCTTGTTGTGACAAATTATCGAAATTGTATTTTTTACTTACATTAATAAAAATACCATTCCATTTGATGAACGGACCAAAACGCCCTACACCTTTCTGAACTCCCTCACCTTTATAAACTGCAATTGGAGCATCAGCAAGTGCTTTTTCATCTATTAATTCCTGCGCTCTTTCTTTCGAAAGATTTAAAGGATCCTCTCCTTTTGGCAAAGAGATAAAAACACTTCCGTGACGTACATAAGGACCATAACGTCCATTACTAACTTCTACTTCCTCACCTTTATATTCCCCTAAGTTTTTAGGCAATAAAAACAAATTCAAAGCTTCTTCAAGCGTAATATTTCCAATATTCTGATCAGACATCAAACTGGCGAATTTCTTGTCTTCATCATCCGCTTCTCCAATCTGAGCCATTGGACCAAATTTTCCTAAACGAACAGAAACCTGTCTTCCGTCAGCATCTTTCCCCAGTATTCTTTCTCCGCTTTCACGTTCTGCATTTGCTTCAACCTCTTTTACATTTGGATGAAATTTATTGTAGAATTCCTGCATCATTACTGCCCAGTCAATATTTCCCTCGGCAATTTCATCAAAATCCTGTTCTACTTTTGCAGTAAAGTTATAATCTAAAATATTACCGAAGTTCTTTACTAAGAAATCCGTAACAATTGTCCCAATATCCGTTGGAACTAATTTTCCTTTATCTGAACCTGTATTTTCTTTAAGCAGCTTCTCCCCTACTTTATTCGCTTGTAAAGTAAGTTGCGTATAATTACGTTCCTGACCTTCAAGAGTTCCTTTCTCTACATAATTTCTATTGATGATAGTCGAAATAGTTGGCGCGTACGTAGACGGACGACCAATTCCTAGTTCTTCTAATTTTTTTACCAAAGAAGCCTCTGTATATCTTGCCGGTGGTCTTGAATATCTTTCGGTTGCCGTAATATAATTGTTAACTAATTTTTCGTTTACTTTTAATGCAGGCAGCATTCCTTCTTGTTCTTCTTCATCGTCATCATGACCTTCTAAATACACTTTCAGGAATCCTTCGAAAAGCAAAACTTCTCCTGAAGCTGTAAAAATCTCGCTGTGATTGTCTGCTTCAATTTTTACGTTTGTTCTTTCTAATTGTGCATCGCTCATTTGAGATGCCAATGTTCTTTTCCAGATCAAATCATATAAACGTGCCTGATCACGATCGATATTTACGGTATGACGTGACATATCAGTAGGTCGAATTGCTTCGTGCGCTTCCTGCGCTCCCTTGCTTTTATTAGCAAAAGTTCGTGGTTTCGAAAATTCTTTTCCGTATGATTTTATGATTTCCGCTTCAGCAGCATCCATTGCATCTTTAGAAAGGTTTACACTATCAGTTCTCATATAAGTTATGAGTCCGGCTTCGTATAAACGCTGTGCAAGCTGCATGGTGATTCCAACTGGCAAATACAATTTTCTCGCTGCTTCTTGTTGCAATGTAGAAGTTGTAAAAGGTGCTGTTGGTGATTTTTTGGTAGGTTTAGTTTCTAAATCGGCTACCTTATATTTTGATCCGATATTTTTATTTAAAAAATCCTCGGCTTCTTTTTTAGTATTAAAGTTCTTTGGCAATTTGGCTTTGAAAGATTTCCCAGCCTCATTTACAAATTCTGCTACGATAGAATAACTCGCAACTGCATTAAAGTTTTGAATTTCGCGCTCTCTCTCAACAATCAAACGTACTGAAACGGATTGTACACGACCTGCAGATAATCCTCCTTTAATTTTTCTCCATAAAACCGGAGACAATTCATACCCTACTAAACGGTCTAAAACACGACGTGCCTGTTGTGCGTTTACTAAGTTATAATCAATTTCTCTTGGATTCTCGATTGCTTTAAGAATCGCAGACTTTGTAATTTCGTGAAAAACAATTCGCTTCGTTTTTTTAACATCTAGTTTTAATTCTTCCGCCAAGTGCCATGAAATAGCCTCACCCTCGCGGTCCTCATCACTTGCTAACCAAACCATTTCGGCATTCTTAGATAGTGTTTTCAATTTGCTTACTAAGGCTTTTTTATCCGGAGAAACTTCATATTTAGGTTTAAAACCATTCTCTACATCTACTCCTATTTCCTTTGATGGTAAGTCTGCGATATGTCCGTAACTTGATTCTACTTGAAAATCACTTCCCAGAAATTTCTCGATCGTTTTCGCCTTTGCAGGTGACTCCACTATTACTAAATTCTTTGCCATTGCTCTATTTTTCTGCAACAAAAGTATCTATTTTTTTTAAATATTAACCCCGAGAACTGATTTTTGAGTTATTTTATTATTATGTTTCCTAAAAATAAAGATTTATCTGTAATCATACCTATTATATATATAGGTATAAATTTTAAAGGTTCATGACCGAGAAATGTTCTTTTTTCAATCCTAAAACCCTAATCCATATTACTTCACTACACTTTTATTTTAATGGGAATCCAATGAATCATTGTAGAGCAAAAAGCGCGGAGTATAATTTCAAAAACAAAGCTTTAAAAAATCTGTTACCTTTCTAATCTGCCGCTTCTATATATTTTAAAATTAATTTTTTATATTGATTTGTTGATACTAAAAGCAATTTTAAAGTTTCCAGGAAACAATCTAAAATCTTAACTCTTAAATCTAAAATTTCTTTTCTGCCATCTTGTCATATTGATAGCATTTACGTTATCTTTGCACTTTGAAATTATACAATGGAAAAGATTATTGAAGAAAGCAAACAGGGCGAAAGTCTTGTTTTAGAAAATAAACCTGAGAATACTAAAAAACTTTTTATAGAAAGTTACGGTTGTGCGATGAATTTTTCGGACAGTGAAATCGTAGCTTCCATTTTATCAATAAACGGATACAATACCACACAAACTCTTGAAGACGCTGATTTGGTTCTGGTAAATACCTGCTCGATTCGGGATAAGGCTGAACAGACTATTCGTAAACGTCTGGAGAAATACAATGCAGTAAAACGGATCAATCCGAAGATGAAAGTGGGCGTTTTGGGCTGTATGGCGGAACGTTTGAAAAGTCAGTTTCTGGAGGAAGAAAAAATAGTCGATCTTGTTGTTGGTCCCGATGCTTACAAAGACTTACCCAATTTATTGGCAGAAGTTGAGGAAGGCCGCGACGCCATTAATGTCATTTTATCAAAAGAGGAAACCTACGGAGATATTTCGCCGGTTCGTTTGATGAGCAACGGAATTACAGCATTAGTTTCAATCACTCGTGGTTGCGACAATATGTGTACGTTTTGCGTAGTTCCTTTTACACGTGGCCGTGAACGTAGTCGTGAACCGCAAAGTATCATGAAGGAAATTCAGGATTTATGGGACAAAGGCTTTAAAGAAATCACACTTTTAGGTCAAAACGTTGACAGTTACCTTTGGTACGGTGGCGGACTAAAAAAGGATTTCGAAAATGCTTCTGATATGCAAAAAGCGACAGCGGTTGATTTTGATCAATTGCTTGAAATGGTTGCTGTTGGATTTCCAAAAATGAGAATCCGATTCTCAACTTCTAATCCACAGGATATGCACGAAAGTGTGTTGCATGTTATTGCCAAACATCCTAATATCTGCAAACACATTCACTTACCGGTTCAGTCCGGAAGCAACAGGATTCTAAAAGAAATGAATCGCCTGCATACCCGCGAAGAATACATGACTTTGATTGATAAAATCAGATCAATTATTCCGAATGCTTCGATTTCGCAGGATATGATCGCCGGTTTCCCAACAGAAACAGAAGAAGATCATCAGGATACCATGAGCTTAATGGAGTATGTAAAATATAATTTTGGTTATATGTATTCATATTCTGAGCGCCCGGGAACTTTGGCAGGAAGAAAAATGGAAGATGATGTTACTGAAGAAACAAAAGCGAGAAGATTGCAGGAAATTGTCGATTTGCAACAGAAACACGCCTGGTTCAGAAGCGAAGAATTTGTTGGACAAACGGTTGAAGTTTTAGTAGAAAAAGTGTCTAAAAAGTCAACAGAAGAATTTTCAGGAAGAAACTCTCAAAGCATCACGGTAGTTTTTCCAAAAGAGAATTATAAAATTGGTGATTTTGTAAATGTAAAAATTACAAGTTGTACTAGTGGAACTTTAAAAGGTGAAGCGGTTGGATTGAGTGAAATGAATTAAAGTATTTTTAACCGCAAATTTCACAAATTTTCACAAATTAATCTCCATGTCTGATTCGAACGAATATTACTATAAGAAAAACGAAAATTATAAGATTGTTGGAATCTGTATGGAAGTGCATCGACAATTAGGCCCCGGTTTACTTGAAATTGTATATAAGGATGCATTAGAAGTCGAGTTCAAGAATCATAGAATTCCTTATCAACGAGAAAAGGAATTTTCAATTGAATATAAAGGAGTTATTTTGCCTCATAAATTTTATGCTGATTTCATAGTCTATGATGACATAATACTAGAAGTGAAATCTGTAAAAGAAATATGTAATGATCATCTTGCACAAACATTAAATTACATGAAACTGGCTGATACTCCTGTTGGAATAATCGCAAACTTTCAAAACAAATCATTAATACATAAACGATTAATAAATTCATAAAATAAATTTGCGCTAATTTGCGTAATTTGTGGTTAATTTAATGATAATCACATTACTCAAAAAAAGTTATTAGCCCTATTTCAAAAAAAATGTAAAATTCGTGGCAAACGAAAAAATCATTATTTGCGGTTTTAAGACTTGTATACATTCCGTAACTTGAAACCTGAAACAAATAAAACTTGAAACAAAAACATACATGGAAACAGTTCAAGCAATAAAACAGCGATTTGAAATTATTGGAAATGATCCTAAATTAAATCGCGCCATCGAAAAAGCCATTCAGGTTGCTCCTACTGATATTTCGGTAATGGTAACTGGGGAAAGTGGTGTTGGTAAAGAAAACATTCCAAGAATAATACATTCGCTTTCGCACAGAAAGCATGGTAAATATATTGCCGTAAACTGTGGAGCAATTCCGGAAGGAACTATTGACAGTGAACTTTTTGGCCACGAAAAAGGTGCTTTTACAGGTGCAACAAGTACACGTGAAGGTTATTTTGAAGTAGCGGATGGCGGAACTATTTTCCTGGATGAAGTGGGCGAATTGCCGTTGACAACTCAGGTTCGTTTGCTTCGTGTACTTGAAAATGGTGAATTTATAAAAGTAGGTTCCTCTCAGGTTCAAAAAACCAATGTTCGAATTGTAGCCGCTACAAACGTGAACTTATTCAACGCTATTGAAAAAGGAAAATTCCGTGAGGATTTGTATTATCGTCTGACTACTGTCGAAATTACATTACCGCCTTTACGTGAAAGAAACGAAGACATTCATTTATTGTTCCGAAAATTTGTTGCTGATTTTGCCCATAAATACAAAATGCCTCCGTTAAAGTTAGATGATGATGCGGTTCAGTTGCTGCAAAAATTCAGATGGAACGGTAATATTCGTCAATTGCGAAATGTAGCGGAACAAATCTCAGTTTTAGAAACCAATCGCGATATTTCGTTAGCGACTCTAAAATCGTATTTACCTACCGAAGGAAGCAATTTACCTTCTGTAATCAATGAAAAGAAAAAAGAAAGTGATTTTAGTACGGAAAGAGACATTTTATACAAAGTCCTTTTTGACATGAAAAGCGATCTGAATGATTTAAAGAAACTTACTCTGGAATTGATGAAGAATGGTACAAAAGTGCAAGACATCAATCCTAATTTGATTCAGAAAATATACGGTTCTCAGGAAAACGAAAGTGAAATAGATTTTGAAGAAGAACCAAGAACAGCTGTCATGACGCCGGCAACGCGCGAAGACAACTATCAGATGCAGGACGACAATTATTTATTTGCCGAAACCATTGAAGAAGAGGAAGTTTTACGTTTAGAACAAAAAGAAATTGAAATGATCAAAAAATCATTAGAAAAAAACAAAGGAAAACGAAAAGCTGCCGCTGATGAATTAGGCATTTCTGAACGTACTTTATATAGAAAAATTAAACAATTCGATTTATAAAAATAAATAAATTCCAATATTTAAATTCCAAATTCCAATTTAGAGAAACTTAAATTGCAAATGTCAAATTAGTATCTTTGAAAAAAATAAATTTAAAGTCGCAAAGATTAGAATTTGGGATTTTTAAAATTGGAATTTACTACAATAGATTTTATGAAAAAAATATATTCTTTATTAGCCTTAATGAGCCTCTTTATGTTAAGCGGCTGCTCAGTTTACAACTTTACAGGAACAGGAAAAATTGATGCCAAAACGTTTCAGGTTAACTTTTTTCAGAACAATGCTGATTTGATCGAGCCGGGAATCGACCGTCAATTTACATTGGCCTTGCAGGATTTAATTCAGAATCAAACCAATCTAAACTTAGTCAGCAATAGCGGCGATTTAGTTTACGAAGGAGAAATTGTAGATTACAGAACAACCCCAATGACAGCAACTGCTGTAACATCCGGTGGTGATGTGGGAGCAGCACAAAACCGTTTGACGATTAGGGTGAATGTGAGATTTACAAATAAAAAGAAAGAAACTGATGATTTCGAGAAACCATTCGAATTCTATTATGACTATCCTGGTGCAACATTACCAACAGGAGCAGTTTTAAACACAGCGATTCAAACGATTTTCGAAAGAATCACACAGGATATCTTTAATGATTCATTGGCAAAATGGTAAAATTGTTTATTTGTTGAAATCGATTAATTGTCTAATCGATTCTTCTAAACGATTAAACAGTTAAACAAAAAACAATTAAACAAAATAAAAAGATGAATGTAACTGATTATACCTACTTAATGAACAAACCTGATGCTATCACAGAGAAGCAAGCGGACGCATTAGGAAGTGTTTTGAATGAATTTCCGTATTTTCAAAGTGCCAGGGCATTGCGATTAAAAGGACTTTACAATCAAAATAGCTTTAAGTATAATTATGCATTAAAAGTTACGGCCGCCCACACAACGGATCGTGCTGTTTTGTTTGATTTTATCACTTCAGAAGATTTTATTTCTATCCAGAATGAATTTTACGATCAAAAACTAAGAGATCTTTTAGAAATTAAAGTAGTCGACAGCGAAATTGTTTCTTTTGAAGAAATCAAAAAAGCAACTGAAGTCCGAATTGATCCAATTGAACAATCTATTTTAAACTCTATAAAAGAAGCCACAAACGTTACTTTCAGAGCGCCTTTAGAAACAGAAGACAAACCCATTATTAAGGAATCAATTTTAGACACTTTTAAGGAAGTAACACCAGCTGCTTTTGAAGAACCGGTAAAAACGGAGGAAATCAAAATTGAACCTGTTATTACGGAACAATCTATTTTAGATACTTTTAAAGAAGTGGTACCCACTACTTTTGAAGAACCGGTAGAAATAGAGGAAGTTAAAATAGAACCCGTTATTACGGAGCAATCTATTTTAGACACTTTTAAAGAAATAGTACCAACCACTGCTGAATCGATAAAAATTGAGGAAAAACCAATTGATCCAATCATTGAACAATCAATTTTAGAGTCTATTAAAGAAGCGTCAAATTTGACTTTTGAAGAAGCTGCAAAAATAGAAGAACCAAAAGAGCCTATTGCAGAGCAGCCTGTTTTACCTTCTAATAAAGAAACAATGCCAACATTTTTTGAGGAAATAGTAGAGGATGAAATTCCGGAAGTAAGAATTGATCCAATCGAAAAATCTATCCTGATTTCTATCAAAGAAGCAACAAAAATAGTTTTTGAAGAACCAAAAAACACTGAAATTCCGGAAACGGTAAAAATTGCTGAGGAAAATCTGGAAATAGGGAAACCATTGGATTTCTCTGTTAATGAGAAACACTCTTTTCAGGAATGGCTTCAATTATCACGAACAGAACCAATTGACAGGACAGAAGAAGGTCCCCAAGAGGCAAAAAAGGCTGAAAAAACAGCGAAACCAAAGGTAGAAGCTGAAATAATTGATGTTGAGAAAAAGAAAAAGGCAGAAATAATCGATAAATTCATCGAAACAAACCCAAAAATATCTCCTATAAAACAGACTGCAATAGTACCAGCGGTACAATTCGATCTTAATACAGATGATAATTCTTACTTAATGACAGAGACTTTGGCCAGAGTATATTTAGAACAAAAAAAATATACAAAAGCAATACAAGCATATGAAATATTAATTTTGAAATATCCAGAAAAAATTAGTTTCTTTGCAGACCGTATTTCGGATATAAAGATTTTACAACAAAATAACAATAATAATTAAACAATGAGCACATTTTCAATTTTTTTAGTTTTAATCACAATAGTTTGCTTTCTATTGATCGTAGTAATCATGGTTCAAAATCCTAAAGGTGGCGGATTGTCTTCTACTATTAGCGGAACTCAAATGTTAGGTGGAGTACAAAAAACAACTGACTTTTTAGACAAAAGTACTTGGACACTTGCTACTATTTTGATTGCTTTAATTTTGCTTTCAAGCTTAAGCTTTACAGGATCATTAAGCGATACAGATTCTAAAATAATTGACAAATCTGAAATTCCTGCGGCTAATACACCAGCTGCTCCTGCTCAACAAACTCCTGCTCCGGCAACTCCTGCAGCGAAATAATAATTTTGATATAAATATTAAAATGCCAGCCTGTCAAAGCTGGCATTTTTTTTAGGAAATAATGTCAGTTTTACGAGCATGGCATAATTTCTGAAAGTTATTTAAGCATTAAAAAAATATAAACTATTAATAATATAAAATCATGACTTTAAACATTAAACCGCTTTCAGACCGCGTACTTATTGAGCCTGTTGCAGCTGAGACTAAAACTGCGTCAGGGATTTTTATTCCGGATACTGCCAAAGAGAAACCACAAAAAGGAACTGTAGTTGCAGTAGGAAATGGATCTAAAGATCATACTATGACCGTAAAAGTTGGCGATACTGTTTTATATGGTAAATATGCAGGAACAGAATTAAAACTTGAAGGAACTGATTACTTGATTATGCGTGAGGACGATATCCTTGCAATAATCTAAAAAAAACATAGGTCTCAGGAATTAAGTATCAGGGCAAACCTGAAACAAACAAAACATTAAACAAAATTTAAAAAAATGGCAAAAGATATAAAATTTGATATTGAAGCACGTGACGGATTAAAACGTGGTGTTGATGCATTAGCAAATGCTGTAAAAGTAACTCTTGGACCAAAAGGTCGTAACGTAATTATCGGAAAATCATTTGGTGGACCAACTGTTACTAAAGATGGTGTTTCTGTTGCTAAAGAAATCGAATTAAAAGACCCATTAGAAAATATGGGCGCGCAAATGGTTAAAGAAGTTGCTTCTAAAACTAATGATTTAGCGGGAGACGGAACTACAACTGCTACAGTTCTGGCTCAGGCAATCGTAAAAGAAGGTCTTAAAAACGTTGCTGCAGGTGCAAACCCAATGGACTTGAAACGTGGTATCGATAAAGCTGTTGAAGCTATCGTTGCTGACCTTGCAAAACAAGCTAAAGTAGTTGGAAGCGATTCTGATAAAATCAAACAAATTGCTTCTATCTCTGCAAATAATGACGAAGTGATTGGGGAACTAATCGCTACTGCTTTTGCGAAAGTAGGAAAAGAAGGTGTTATTACTGTTGAAGAAGCTAAAGGAACTGACACTTTTGTGGATGTTGTTGAAGGTATGCAGTTTGACAGAGGATATCTTTCTCCTTACTTCGTAACAAACCCGGAGAAAATGGAAGTTGAATTAGACTCTCCATACATCTTATTATACGACAAAAAAGTATCTTCTCTAAAAGAATTACTACCTGTTTTAGAGCCAGTTGCCCAATCAGGAAAACCATTATTAATTATTGCTGAAGATGTTGACGGAGAAGCTCTTTCTACTCTTGTAGTTAATAAATTAAGAGGTGCTCTTAAAATTGCTGCTGTAAAAGCTCCTGGTTTTGGAGACAGAAGAAAAGCAATGTTAGAAGATATCGCTATCTTAACTGGTGGAACTGTAATTTCTGAAGAAAGAGGATATACTCTTGAAAATACAACTATCGAAATGTTAGGAACTGCAAAAAGAGTTTCTATCGATAAAGACAACACTACTATTGTAAGTGGTGCTGGTGAAGCTGATATCATCAAAAACAGAGTAAACCAAATTAAAGGTCAGATGGAGACTACTACATCTGATTATGATAAAGAAAAATTGCAAGAGCGTTTGGCTAAATTAGCCGGTGGTGTTGCTGTTCTTTATGTTGGTGCTGCTTCTGAAGTTGAAATGAAAGAGAAAAAAGACAGAGTAGACGATGCTTTACACGCTACTCGCGCTGCTGTTGAAGAAGGAATCGTTGCTGGTGGCGGTGTTGCTTTATTAAGAGCAAAAGCTGCATTAGCTGATCTTAAAGCAGACAACGCTGACGAAGCAACCGGAATTCAGATTGTATCTCGTGCTGTTGAATCTCCATTAAGAACTATTGTTGAAAATGCAGGTCTAGAAGGTTCTGTAGTTGTAGCAAAAGTAGGTGAAGGTTCTGGTGATTTTGGATACAATGCTAAAACTGACGAATATGTAGACATGCTTAAAGCTGGAATTATCGATCCTAAAAAAGTAACTCGTGTAGCATTAGAAAATGCTGCTTCTGTTGCCGGAATGATCCTTACTACAGAATGTGCATTAATTGATATCAAAGAAGAAAACGGAGGCGGAATGCCAATGGGTGGCGGTATGCCAGGAATGATGTAATCGTTCTCACTTCTTACAATTTAAAACGTCTAATAGAATTCTATTAGACGTTTTTTTTGTACCACAGATTAAAGCATTAAAAAGATTTTTTTAGCCACGAATTTCACGAATGAGCACGAATTATTTTTCTATAAATTATACATAAAAAATTAGCGAAAATTATTAGAATTCGTGGCAACCTTTTTTAAATCAAATCTCTTTTTCTTTGCTAGAGATTATAATCTATTTAATCCTTTAATCTGTGGCAAACTTTTTTTACACAAAGCATTCGTGAAAATTCGTAAAATTAGTGGCAAACTTAACATTCTGTTTTTCATTAAAAATTCAGTTATGAATATCTTTGCAGTTCTATTAAAATTACAAAATGAGAAAATTCACCACTCACTTATTACTTTTCACACTCTTACTTCTTACCACTTTTTCCTATTCCCAGTCCAATAAAGACGCTTATGTCGTCTTGGTTTCTATGGATGGTTTTCGTTGGGATTATGCGAAACATTTTAAGCTTCATCACCTAAATCAAATTGCGAAAGAAGGCGTTCACGCTAAATCAATGCGGCCTTCATATCCAACCAAAACTTTTCCAAATCATTATTCCATCGTAACCGGACTTTATCCGGATCATCACGGAATCATTAACAATGTATTTTATGATGCTGCCCTAAACGAATCTTTTGCATTATCTACCAACGCAAAAAACGATTCGAGATTTTATGGAGGAAATCCAATTTGGAATGTCGCTGAACAACAAGGCATAAAAACTGCTTCTTTTTTCTGGCCGGGATCTGACACAGATCAAAAAAGACCAACGTATTACAAGAGTTATGATGATAAAATCCCGTACGGAAACAGAATCGATACGGTTATAAAATGGCTGCAGCTTCCGGAAAAACAACGCCCGCATTTAATCACTTTGTATTTTGACGAACCGGATCACACGGGTCATAATTTTGGGCCGCTTTCTCCTGAAAACGAAAAAATAATTAAAAAGATGGATTTGCTAATGGGTGAATTATCTAATAAACTGGATCAATTGTCTATTGGAAAAGAAATCAATCTAATTATCGTTTCCGATCACGGAATGGCCAATATCAGCAATGATAAAAAAGTAGTTGTCTTAGATTATCTCAAACCGGAATGGCTGGGATACAAAGCCGTTATCAACCCCATTATGAGCCTTCAGGCAAAACCGGGTGATCAGGATTCGATTTATAAAGCTTTGAAAAAAGTACCTCATATTAAATTCTGGAAATCTACTGAAGTTCCTAAAAGACTGCATTACGGCACCAATCCAAGAGTGCATGATTTTGTTATCGAGGCTAAAAAAGGATATAGTTTAGCAAATAGCAAAACTCAAAACATAAAAGGCGGAACACACGGTTACGATAATAAAGAAAAAGATATGCAGGCTATTTTTTATGCAAAAGGCCCCGCTTTTAAAGTTAATAAAGAAGTCGGTTCATTTCAGAATGTTTCCGTTTATCCTTTGATTGCCCATATCTTAGATTTAAAGATTGAAGAAGTTGACGGGAAGTTTAGTGAAGTAAAAAACATGCTTACTAATTAGATAGTGATTATGCGTTGTCTATAAAATTATCTAATTGCCGCATTACCCCAATTCTCTAATTAGGAAACCACCTTATATGTAGGATCTTCAATAACATTCACCTTGATAACTGCTTCGGCATTTTTAAGCAATGTGATACAATCGGGACTTAAATGCTGGAGCTCAATTATCTTATTAACCTGATGGTATTTCTTTGTTAGATTATTGAGTGCTTCGATTGCAGACATATCTGCTATACGGCTTTCTTTAAAATCAATAATCACATGACCAGGATCGTTTGCAATATCAAATTTTTCTGTAAAAGCACTTATTGAACCAAAGAAAAGCGGTCCGAAAATCTGATAGTGTTTTGCTCCTGCTTCATCAACAAAATGTCTTGCGCGGATTCTTTTAGCACTTTCCCAGGCAAAAACAAGGGCAGAAATAATAACACCTATTAAAACCGCCAAAGCCAGATTGTGTAAAACGATAGTAATAAGAGCAACCAAAATACCCACAAAAATATCATGTTTTGGCATTTTATTGATAATCCTTAAACTTGCCCACTCAAAAGTTGTAATCGCCACCATCATCATTACCCCAACTAAAGCTGCCATAGGCAATTTGCCAATTACCGGCGCTCCAAAAAGTATGATGAGTAAAATGGTTAATGCCGCTATGATTCCGGAAAGCCTTGCTCTCGAACCGGCAGAAAGATTTACAAGGGTTTGCGCAATCATCGGGCAGCCTCCCATTCCAAAAAAGAAACCATTCAATATATTCGAACTTCCCTGAGCGATGCATTCGCGATTACTGTTTCCTCGTGTTCCTGTGATTTCATCTACAAGATTTAAAGTCAGTAAACCTTCTGTCAGACCAACGGCGGCAACAATTACCGAATACGGAAATATAACTTTGAAGGTCTCAAAAGAAACCGGAATGTTTGGAATATGAAACGGAGGAAATCCGCCCTGAACGGAAGCAATATCTTCAACCGTTTTGGTTTCGATCTTAAATATTAGTACAATAGCAAAAACTACGATAATTGCCACTAAGGAAGCCGGAACTGCTTTTGTAAGTTTTGGAAAAAGCAATACAATACCAATTGTCAGTGCAACCAAACCCAGCATTATATACAAAGGTGTTCCCTGGAGCCATGAAGTTTGTCCGTTGACAACGGTTTTAAATTGTTCTAGTTGTGACATAAAAATCACAACCGCCAATCCGTTTACGAAACCAAACATAACGGGCTGTGGTACCAATCTGATAAATTTTCCGAGTTTAAAAAGACCAATGCAAATCTGGACGACACCACCAAGTGCTACGGCAGCAAAAACATATTCGATGCCATGTGATTTCATTAAAGCAATCAGAACAATAACGGTGGCTCCTGCTCCTCCTGAAATCATTCCGGGCCTTCCGCCAAAAATCGCGGTGACCAAACCGGCAATAAAAGCAGCATACAAACCTACCAACGGCGGGAAACCTGCTAAAATAGCAAATGACAATGATTCCGGAATCATCGTCATGGCAACGGTTAAGCCTGCTAAAATTTCGTTTTTGTAATTGACCTTTTGGGAAAAGTCAAAAAGAGGAAGCACTTTTTTCATAAGGGCACAAATTTAAAAAAATAATGCGCACAAACAGAAGAAAGCTCTCTACTTAAAAAAGGAATTTTAAAACTGTCTCAGCAGCAGTAAAACGCAAGAAATAATAAAGTTTATCATATTCTGATTATTCTAATTTTATACACGTATATCCCAGACAATTTACATAGTCTATAATGTTCTTCGGCTCTAAGTCTATACCTTCTACACGCAATATCTTATCACAATCCTCTAGATCAAAATTAATTTTATAATCAGGAAACTGGGTTTGAATCACGGCGATAATGTAACTTGTATCTGCTTCTTTCTGAACATTTGTTTTAAAAACTTCAACCACCATAATTATTTATTTTAATGCTATATCAAATAATAAACGAACTATAGAACTACGCTAAATCACGAATTCTGATCAAAAAGGATTATAAGAAATTCCAATTCTAAAATAACCCTGGGCATCTTCTTTCTGATCATACACATACTTAGACGTTCGTTCACCCCTTTCTGTTACACGTGTACTCAAAACATTATTAACACCTGCTTTAAACAGTCCGTTTATTTTGGATGAAAAACGATATTCATACGTAAAACCCGACTTCAACTCTAATTGATTTAACTCATAAATTCCCTTTAATTCCGGCGTTGATAAATTTAAGTAAAAACTTTCAGTGTTTAACTCTGTGCCTAAGGAAATTCTTCCATTCTCTAACAGCCCTCTTCGGAGTAGTAAACGCTGGGGAAGAATAAAATCAAGGTCCCAATTTGAGTTTTCAAATTTATGATTATAAGTAAAAAGCGGCGTAACAGGAATAATAGATGACGGATCTAACATCGCCAAAACACCTAATGTAATAGTAGTATTGGCAGTTCTTTTGAGTACCAGATTTGCCGTAACGAATCCCTTAACACGCTGTACATTATCTTCATTACCATCAACAGTTGCGGTAGCATTATACAAAACCGGTTTATTAAAAAGTTTTGATACATAAGTCGCACTCATTGCTGCGGCAAAAAAATGAATTTCTTTATTTTCTCTGGTATAAGGCACGCTTGAATTGACATTATAAATATCCCCAAAGCCATAGGTTTCATATTTATAACGCAAAGAACCGGTCAGAATAAACCGTTTTGATTCGGTTGCATAAAACGGAACATTAATTGCCACTTTTAGTCGGTTGTGCGTGTCGATTCTTCCTCTTTCAAAACGATTTCCAAAAAGCTTTGAGTCAAAATTTGTTGGCCCCAATTGTTCGTATTGTACATCTAAAATTCTTGTGGTAGGAAATTTATCTGTTACCGTTTTTACCACTGCTTTCATTGGTGCATCTTTTTCCTGGGCCATTGTTCGTATAGAGGCACAAATGAATAAAACATAAAAGATTTTTGTTTTCATAAATTGGTATAAAAATTAAGGTTGTTTTTGGAAGCCAATCAAAACTCAGGGCAAAAGTAGCCGTCAATATCTTATGATAATAAGATAATTATACTAGTGGCGTATCATTTATACCAATGGCGTTGGTATAAATTCAGGCTTTAAAAAAGTAAAAACTGCAATATTACCGTAATTTTGCCGTTATGAAGATTCTTAAAATTTATCAGAACTTTTTCTTACGAAACCTCATCGTAAACGTCATCATATACGGAATTATCTTTGCCTGTGTTTACGACGAAATACGATTAGACGGACATACCTGGTCTTATATCCTGAGCAAAATAGCCATTGGTTACTTTCCGTGTATTATCTGGATAACTATTTTTAATATGTTTATCATTAAGCCTTTTTTATTCCGCAAAAAGTTCAAAACTTTTACGACTCTTCTTTTTATTTATTGGACGGCTTTCTACTTTTTCATGAATTGGTTTTTTCCAATGGCGGGACTGGGAAATCTAAAAACGCTTCAAATATTATCTCTGATTATCAACGGTACTTTTTTTTATTTTATTCACGCTGTAATTATGAAGAAATTTTTACAAAGTGATAAAGATATCATGAATTTCAAGTCGGAACTTTCGTTTTTGAAACAGCAGCTCAATCCTCATTTTTTATTGAATGCAATGAATAATCTGTATGGCGAATCCTTAAGTGAGCCCGAGAAATTACCGGACAGAATTCTGAACCTCGCCGATATGCTGCGTTATCAGATTGAAGCCACTAAAAAGGATTATGTTTTGGTTGCCGAAGAAATAGAGTTTATAAAAAAATACATTGAATACTATACGTTTCGAAACGAAAGATTAAAGGTGACTCAAAACTATGAAGGTGTTTTTGATACTATCGATATTCCGCCATTGTTCTTTTTGCCTCTGGTCGAAAATGCTGTTAAGTTTTCAGCAGAAACTCCCGAACCTTTTATTAATTTAGAGCTCAAGGTAAGATGCAACCAATTGTCTTTTACTTTAAAGAATAATTATCTTGATTCCGGCTCCCGACTTTCGAGTACAGGGATTGGAATCGAAAACTTAAAGAGACGTCTTGAAGTTTACGGATTAAAACATGAACTGAACTGTAAAAAAGAAAAGAATACTTTTATCGTAAAACTAAATATATGGCACTTACCTACCGCTGTCTTATTATAGACGATGAATCGCCGGCACATAAGGCGCTCACATCGCATATATCAAAATTTGACGATCTGGAACATTCCGGAAGTGCTTTTAGCGGTATGGAGGCAGTAAAAATGCTCAACGAAAACACTTATGATATTATTTTTCTGGATATTAATATGCCTGTAATTTCGGGTGTTGAGTTGATGGAATTACAACCCAAAAGACCGCTTACGATTATAACAACGGCTTATTCTGACTTTGCTCTTTCGGCCTATCAAAACGATGCGATCGATTATTTACTTAAACCCATTTCGTTTGAGAAATTCTCGAAAGCTATCGAGAAAGCTAAAATTTATTATTCCGGCAACAACATAAAAAAAGAAAATAAGATTGGCGAAAAAACCCTTTCGCAACGTGTAAACGGCCAAATGACGGAGATGCTTGTAAGCGATATTATCTATATCGAAAGTTTGGGTAATTACATGAAGTTATACAGTAAAAAACTAAAGTCACCTATGATTATTTACGGTTCGTTATCCAGTATAAGCGACGAAATTGACAGTACTGATTTCCTGCAGGTACATCGCTCTTTTATTGTAAATACCCGCGAAATTAACTCTGTAACATTTCGGTCTCTCACAATGTCTAATAGGGAAATTATTCCTGTGGGAAGAAAATATCAGATTTTACTAGATAATTTGATGATTAGATAATCTAAAAAAATTAAATAATTAGTCCATTTGAAAATTAGATAATTTGCAAAGCTCAATTTTTAGGATTGGCTTTTTTTGTTAAATAGAGATAACAGCATACCTTTTAGACAATAATTGACAGCCCGATTCTAAATCCGACAGGTCTTTTTAAACCTGTCGGATTTAGAATCGGAACATTCTTAAATCTTCTGGAAAATTTTGATTATTTTAAGCCATCAAATCGAGAAAACGTATATCTTTTCGTTTTAAAATCAACTAAAAAAACATCAAACAAATCATTAATGGACAAACTAAAGGTATTTTTGTTTTTTCGTTTAGTGTCTTTATATGGATAAAAGTGTATAAGATTTTTCAAAAATAAAAAAGAAACCCAATAGTTAGAATACGTTTTAAATGCAATAATTCCTGACTTTGCTTCCTCTGCTTAAATTTTCTTCTAAAAAAAACTGAGATTAAACTAATTTTTCTTACATAAATAATTATATTCGCGATGCCACTAATCGTTAAAAAATTGTAGAAAAATGATGCTTTTTAAGTCCCTGTTTAAGAAATCAACTTTAGAATGCCCAAGATGTCTAGGTACAACATTTGTAGACTGGGATGACATACATCGTTTAAACCGAACATTAAAATGGGCGCCAGGACCTTGTGCTTATTGTTTAGGCACCGGAAGGGTTTCTAAAGAAATGGTTGCACAAGTTCCCGTAGATTACACGTACCTCACGATAGATTTACCGGAATCTGAAATGGAAAAAATAAAAGATGGTGACGAAGAAACATTAGAAAAAGGAAGAATACACGAACTTTTCTTAGACAATCTTATAAAATATGTTGAAAATCAATACTTAAATAACAAAATGGGCGCTGAAAGTATTGCGAATCTCTATCTGACAACTGAAGATGAAACTGCTTTATTTTCGCTGGAAAGAGAAAATCTAGTTCAATATATTGAGAAAATAATCGAACTAAAAAGAGCTGAACTGAATTAAATTCAAAAATAAAACTCCTGTTATACAGGCCAAAAAACTTTTTAAAAACACGTATAAATACGCATTGTCAGAACTTTATTTAGTGGTAAAATTGCGGTAAATAATTTTTACTTGAGGTATAATTTTCCCTTACGGAAAATTATTAAAGTGTTGTCATTTTTTTTGGAACAATTAAATGAGATTTCAATCGCCAATAACGATTAAAATCTCATTTTTTTTATGATTTACATAACAACAATCTATTATTGTCTATTTGTTTTTATATTCAAACTAAAACTTTGCTTTTTAAAAAACTTAAAACAAAGAGTTCGTTCTCACAAAACCTTTTACTAAAGCAAGTGCCTTAATACTGCTTACATGAAATTCTATAGTTTGATGATCGGGGTTTTGTGCTACAAATTGCACGTATCCTTCTCGCTCAGATTGCTTGAGATAACGCGTAAAAAAAGATTCATTGCCATCATTGTTTACATAAACCAGATACATTTCGCCCCAAATAATATTGTTTTCGAGATTGAATATCTTTTTATACATGACGATGTCTCCGCTTTTCAATAAAGGGTGCATACTATCGCCGGCAACATACAATGCACCATCGCAATTTGACGTTTTTGGCACCCTGATAAAATCTGCCGGTTTTTGGTTTTCATTGTCACCAAATAAGTCGATAATTCCGGAAGTGGTCTGAATATCATAAAGAGGAATGTCAGGATTATCTTCTGATTTACCAATTTTCTTGTAGAATCTTCCGTCATTTTCTTCTAAAATATTCAATTTTATCATATTTCCGGATCCCGACAGGAGCCAATCCAGGTCGATATCTGAGTATATTTTTACGATATTTTCTAATTTATCGAGTCCAATTGTTTTGTTTTTCTTTAATTGACTCGCAAATGAACCGTTAGACATGCCAATTTTTCTTTCGAAAGCACTTACTCTAACACCTTTATAATCAATATACTGCTTAATTCTTTGTAATGTAGTTTCTGCCATAAATATTCTTTTTTAGAAAAAATCTTACCATTTATTTGCTGTTTAGGAAATATCCTACTATATTTGCTATTGAATAAGAAACAAACTGAGCAATGGACAAACCTACGAAAAAAAATAAGAAATATACCTATGATCAGGGTATCATTAAGGCTTTGGCAGAGAAATATAAGATAACGGCTTTTTATGTCCGGCAGTGTTTAAGTGGTCATTCTAACAGCGCCACTGCTGATAATATAAAACTGGATTACAAAACGTTAGAAAAAAAGCTGAATGCAACGTATACTATTTTTATCAATAAATCAGAAAATGATTCTCAATAAGAATAAAAGACAAATAAAACACGGAAATCGTGTCTTGTGAAGAAGGTTGATAATAACAAAAAAAACTTTTTTACTAAATAATTACTGCTCTATAAAATTACAAACGGTTCTTTTAATACATATTTATAATTAGTACGTTGGTTAAATAAAATACATCAATTTTTTTAAGTTCATGTTTTCTTTATTGTTGTATTTTAATGGGGGAGCTTCCTACTACTCCCTCATTTTTTTAACCAAAATATTTAGGGCCGTTTTTCTAAGCAATATTACCAAGTCCGCCAGGAAATGGTCTGTAAGCATAATAATGCAAAACTTCTTCGATCGCTATTTTTAATGCTTCATTTATCGGGAGCAGAATAATTCCCATTTTAAGATCTATTTGGTTCAACTGCATGTAATAATTCGTAAAAACAGGAATGTTTTTTCCATTATTAATTGATTCCTCGGCTTTATGAAAGTTTTCTTCCTGCTGTTCTTTTATAATTTTACAGGTCGCCAATCGCAGTTTTCCATATTTATCAGTATTGGCGGCATAACCAAAAAGTCGGCATATTAATCCGCGATAACGATAATTGCTGCAACTCCCTTTATGCTCTAAAACAGAAAGCGGTCTATATATCAAGCAATTGCCTGCAGTAGTATTGTTTAATAATGCTAAGGTTTCTTCAGCTTTGCCATTTAAAAACAAATGAAATGCCCACGGTAAAAACTCTAAAGGCGAAGCATCAATATTGGGTGTCGTACAACATTTGCCGCAGCCTGCGTTGCAATACAAATGAGTCTCTGACTGAAAGGCGGTAATCTCAATCTCCAGGCGGTCAAATAATGCTTCAACCTGCCTAACTTTATCTTCTATTCCCATCCTTTTTTTGGTAAGGTAGGTTAATAGAAATGGCTCAAGCCACAATGACGATAGTATTGGGAAAAATAAAAACGGAAGGAAAAATTCCAAAAAATAAAATACCAAATTCCAAAGCAGGAAAAAAGAAATTCCAACTTTTATCCCTTTGCCTCTTCGCCCCTTTTAATCTTCCTAAAAAAACCAATTGCTCCGGAAGACCATAGTGACACGAAGATCAAAACAGGCTGAAAAAACAATCGCATCAAACGTGCCTGATCAGTGTCGAGCCCAAAAGCATTGGTGCCATTTAAATATTGGGCGATATTGCCGGGAAAAACCAATACATAAAATACCGCCAGCGCAATTCCTGCTTGTACTTTATACTTTGTTAGAAATACCATACTAAGCCCTAATGCAATCTCTACAATTCCCGAAAGGATCACAACAAGATCTTTATCGAGCGGAATCCAATTAGGAACCTGTGCCTGAAAATCGGCTCTTTGAAAAGTAAAATGACCAATAGCAGCCATTATCATGAAAATTCCGAGAAGGATTCTGAAAAAATTCTGAGATTTAGATGTTTTTATATTTTCCATATCCAATAGTATTTGCCTAACGTTTTATTTCCAATTTAAAAAAATTGATTCTCTCAAATTTACAACAATATAAAGTATGCTTTTTGCAAATTTTTTATTGCATTGTTGTTTAATATCCATGTGGTTAATCACTTTTGGCTGCACAGGAAAATAACGAAACTTTAATTTAAAATCCGTTCAAAAATCAAATTTCCTATGGTACTTTTGCGTTGTGGAATATCCTAAAATTAAAGCCCTAAACCTGTATGACACGAGAACATTATATTCCATTTAACAAGGAATTTTTACTCGAACAACAACTAAGTTCATTTGTCGAAGATTCGAAAAAAGTCGATGATTTTAAAAAGCTGTTCGATATTATCGAGCATTATTTTCATTATGAAGCTTTTAACCTCAACCGAAGCCTAAAACAAAACTACGCTTTATTCGACCCGGATTTAAGCGAGAAAGAGCGCAAAAGTTTTATAGGCAAAAGTGATTTTTCAATTTTCAAGGAAACACTGCTTACCGTTTTAGAGCAAGGAAATTATTCTCGTATTGATCAGGAAACATTAAACAAAGCTTTCAGCGAATCTGATTTAATTGGTTTAGATCTTTCGATTGATTTTAATGCTTTCAAAGATTACGAATTGTATGTTCGCGGTCAGCACAAAGCCAAGGAAAAAGTAAAAAAATACATTTTCTGGAAAAAAGAAATTGAAATCGAATACTACGATCGTGTTCTGATTTATCTACATTACAGCGATCCGGATTACATCAGGGAAAATAAAGTCAAATTGGGAAAAATGCCAATTGAACCGGGATCTGTATCATTAAAAATCTTTAAGCGTGTTCCTAAAAACGACATCGAAACAATCTTTCCAAATGCGATTCCAAGAATGTCAACAAAAGACAAATTGTTCTTTTGGGTTCCCGGAATTGGCGGTGGAATTTCCTTGTTAAGTACGACCGTAATCCCTGCTTTGATTGGCATGTATGCAGCATATCAATCCGGCGAGACAATTGATTTATTAAATAGTAAAGCTTCGCTTAATCAGGGTTTAATTGCATTGGGAATCCTGTCATTGTATTTGTTTCGCCAATACAGCAACTTTGTAAATAAGAAGATCAAATATTCTAAAATACTTTCTGACAGTCTTTATTTTAAGAATCTCGGAAACAACAGTGGCGCTTTTTATTCGCTTTTAAATTCATCTGAAGAAGAAGTGCTTAAAGAAACAATTCTGGCTTATATCTTTTTATACAAAAGCGAAAATCCTTTAACAGCAGAAGAACTCGACATTCAGATTGAATCCTGGTTTACCACAAAATTACACACTGATCTTGACTTTGATGTTCAGGATGCTTTAATAAAATTGAAAAATATTGGTCTTGGCATAGAAACCAACGGCAAATGGAAAGTTATCGCCTTAGACAAAGCACTTGTCACAATTGATGAATTATGGGATAATGTTTTTGAGTACAATGGGAAATAGGTTTATAATGTTATGCTAGTTTTGATCTGAATCTTTTTTTAATGGTGATTTTATAATTTCTTTTTGATCCGAATTTCTATATCGATCAACGAAAAAGAAATTTCAGTAGATTTACTTAACTAACCTTAAAACCAAAAAGAATGAGAACATTAGATCAATGGTTTGCAGAATATGCCGTAAGTCACCAAAACCCGAAAAACAAAGCCATACATTATGTATGTGTTCCTGCAATTTACTTTTCTATAGTGGGATTATTAATGAGTATTCCGAGTGGTTTTATTGCCAATACACTCCAATTAAACGCGCCGATTATTGAAAACTGGGCTGCTGTTGTTTTAGTTTTCGTACTTATTTTCTATATTCGGTTATCAATAACTATGGCGATTAAAATTGCGATTTTATCCGCAATTTGTCTGATAACAAATTATTATATCGGGCAAATTGTACCTCTATGGATTTTCTCTATTGGTGTTTTTATAATCGCCTGGATCGGACAATTCTACGGACATAATATTGAGGGCAAAAAACCTTCTTTCTTAAAAGATCTTCAGTTCCTGATGATTGGTCCGGCTTGGGTGGTGGAAAATTTATTTTCTAAGAAATAAAAAATCAGGCTTCAAATTCCTAAAAAACAATATGTATTTAAAATCTATTTAATTAACTAACCTAAATTTATGCCTTATGGGAATGATTGCCAATTTACTTCGGGTTACTCCTACTGAACTTGAAACGTATTTAAACGATAGTACTCTTTTAGAAGAAAGGATCTATAGTCCTCATGCCGAAAGGGATTTTAATCTTAAAGATCTGGACAAATCCTGGGATGCCATTATTTTTTTATTAACGGGCCAGAATATTCAAAATGCCGATCATCCGCTTGTTCAGGTTCTCTTTAGCGGACAGATTGTTGACGAAGGACAGGATTTAGGCTACGGCCCTGGTCATTATCTGACACCCAAACAGGTTAAAGAACTCAACAGCCAAATCTTAATCTTTACCACCGAAGAACTTCAACAAAGATATAATCCCGAAAAAATGATCGAAATTGATGTTTATCCTTCTGTCTGGGATGCTGAATCTTTTGAGTATGTAGATTTCTATTTTAAGCGTTTACAGCAATTTTATGCTGAAGCTGATAAAAATGGGCAGGCCATTATCACTTTTTTGAGTTAGGCAATAACGCCTTATCTTATTCAGCGGTAAGTAAAAGCACAAATTATGAAAACAGAAGCCAACAGCGGGATTGAAATTGAAAACCACGTGCTTTTACTTACCGATGAATCAGGTGCGCTATTGGTTATTTAGACATAAGTCTTCCGATATTCTTAGTTGGTTTTCCTCTGATTCCTTTTTTTACTATATCAATTTAAGAGAAATTTTTACGGGAACTTTGTGCCCAAATTAGCAAATTTTTAAAATAATTAAACCCAAATGTAAAACGATTCCAATCCGGAGTTTAAGCATTTGGGTTTCTCTTTATATCTTTTTTTGTAATGTTCCCTAATCAATTTAAGCAGTACAAAAACAATTTCAAACTCAAAATAAAAACAAATCTTATTCTATTAGTTTTTTGACTTTTAGAGGAGCACCCTTTTTCTTTTTCATTTTAATTTTGTTCGATTTTTAAAGATCTTTTCATCCCAAAATAAAAATCACAACCAACAACTCAGAAACATAAAAAAAATTATTTCACAATAACTTATAGTCTCTCATCTTACATAAAGAAAAACATGAATTATTTTAAGCACAATACGATACTAATCGCTACAATTATGGCATTAACCTGCAACATAACAATTGCACAAAAGAAAACGACAACAAAAAGCACTGCTGCAGCCACCAATGGTATTACAGACCAGCAAGCTTATGCCATTATTAAATATAGTAATGCTGTTATTGATTTGCATAATAGTTATGTGAGTGCCTTAAAATCACATCAAAGTACACTAGATAATAATGCTGATCAAAATGTAGTAAAACTAAAACGCAATCCCAACATACAGCCTGTTTATATTGGTTGCGACAGGAACTCACTTTCGCCTGAAAGAGACAAAGCCAACAGAACTACTCTTAAAAACATTCCTGCTATTCCTGAAAAACAAAATTTACAAAACCTCAGTACAAAAGCACTTGCACACTATGACAAAACAAATGCTTTTTGTGCAAACATCAGTCAATATTTTTCTAAGGCGGAGTACAAAAACGACACGAACTTTACCCAATACACAGTCTTAAAAGACAGTATGCAGTCAAACATTAAGCAATGCAGCCAATATTGGAGTGAGTTTGCTCAATTAGCTGCAAATGCCGGTGACAGGGCTGAACTGGTTTTATTAAAAAAGAATAAACTTGCTTCTTACATTATTCCAATGAAAGAAAGCTTAAACAGCATACAACAAGTAAACACAATGCTAAATGATCAAAGCATAGATGTAGAAATCGTGAATACAAAGTTGGCCACTGTACAAGCGCTTATCACTCAAAAAATAAATGACAAGAGTACTGATTTTTCTAAACTGAGTGATGTATACTATAAAGAAGTATACACGAAGTTCTTCATAGAATGCAATAACAGTACAACCATACTGCAAAGCGTAATAGACAAAATAAAAACAAAGGCCTCTCAACAAACTATAAGCAGTGCCTACAGCTCCGCAAGTACGTCATACAATAACGCCGTACAGGCATACAACACCTTTATCAAACAATAACTGGACTATTGTTTATACTTAAAACTGGATCACATTTACACTCCGGACAAATTCTAATTTTGCAGAATGAAAGAGATAATAATTTCCAATTTAAAAGAAGTTCAGGACCGCATCAAAAATGCCTGTGAACTTTCCGGCAGAAATGCCTCAGAGGTACAATTGTTATTGGCAACTAAAACTGTCCCTTTCGAAAAAATAAAAATGGCCATTGATGCCGGAGCAACTCTGATTGGTGAAAACAAAATGCAGGAATTACGGGATAAAGATCCCGGATTAAAAAAAGTAAACATAGAACGTCATTTTATTGGTCATTTACAAACTAATAAAATAAAAGATGTCCTGAAATATGTTTCGTGCATTCAGTCTTTAGACAGGTTACATCTTGCACAGGAACTGGACAGGCAATTGCAAAAAGAAAACAGAAACCTGGATGTTTTCATTCAGGTGAATACTTCTTTTGAAGAAAGCAAATTTGGACTTCGGCCAGACGAAGCAGTTTCTTTTATTCGGGAAATAAAAAAATACGACACGTTGAATATTAAAGGTTTAATGACGATTGGTTTGCTGGATGTCGAAAAAGAAAAAATGCAGCCTTCTCTGCGTTTATTACGCCTGATCAGGGATGAAATTTATGCCGCTGGAATTGATAACGTCAAGGAACTAAAACTTTCTATGGGAATGTCACAGGATTTAGAACTGGCTATTGCCGAAGGTTCAAATATGGTCAGGATTGGGACTTCAGTTTTTGGAAACCGATTTTTAGGAAAAGAAATATGGAATGAAAATATTGCAGAATAAACTTTAATTTTGCACCAAATAAAACTGAAATGAATCTATACGAGCTTACTGTAAACGATACCGAAAAAATAACATTAGATGACTTACTTTTTAGTGACGAGAACAAAGCTGCTTTACTGCAAACGCTTAAGGAGCATGAATATATTGATGCATTAAAAAAGTACAATCTTAAGGTAGATCATAAAATATTACTTCATGGTCACTCGGGTTGCGGCAAAACGACGACAGCAAAGGCTATTGCCGGTGCTTTGAACAAGAATATCGTGATTATCAACCTGAGTACTTTAATTAATGCCCGAATTGGCGAAACATCAAAAAATGTAAAAGCCATATTCGACAAGGCAATCAGAGAAAAGGCCGTATTGTTTTTAGATGAATTTGACCAGATCGGAAAAAGCCGCGACAGCGACGATAAAGATGTTGGAGAAATGAGACGCCTTGTTAATACAATCATTCAACTGATAGATTATTTCCCGTCAGACAGTTTGCTCATTTGCGCAACGAACCATTATCATTCTATTGACACGGCTTTATTAAGAAGATTTCAGATCCGTTTACAATTCGAAATGCCCAACGAAGGCGAACTGGATGTTTATTATGATAAAGTACTGGCTGAATTTCCTGAACATTTACAAGATATTCAGCGCAAATACAGTATTTCTTATGCTGAAGCCAAAGATTATATTCATACTACAATGAAAAAACAAATTATTGCTGAACTGGAACTTCAGAAGCTCTTGCAGCAGTAATTATACATTTATTGCGGCTGCCCGGTTTTTCTTTGTCTGCGTTTTGGCCGCTGCATTCCGGATCTGATATAACCTGGCACAAAACAAACTAAGAGATGCTCGCGTTTCCAGCGGTAACATTTCAGGAAAAAAAACATCGACACAAACAGAAATATTCCTGCTCCCACGGCCACCTGAAAAGGATAGTAAAGTATATTTTCCTGAGGAATAATCATAGGCACAAGAGCAATAGCACAAGCCGGAGCAAAAGGTTTCCTGACAAGTTCGAAAAGAGAAAACAGGCATATAAATAATAAAAGCACCGTATATAATAAAGGCAATCCCAATATTGTATGCACGTAATACTGAAAAAATGTTCCTAAAATAGCCGAAATTATAACGACCATATAAACTTGTAAAGGGCGATTGCGAAACCCTGACGAAGAAGAGCTGAATTCTATAAACATAACGATCAACGGAGGCACAATAAAGAATAATTCTCCAGTATACACCGGAATTGCAGCTATAAGGATTAAACAAATAAACAATCTAATCCAGTGCTTTGAACTATGTTTGTAATATCCTTTTTTTTTATCAAAAGCGATAACCTGACGCAATGCATTTTTCTCCAGAAACCATTGTCCCGAAACAACCAAAAGGCTCATGATAAAAACAGAAGCAGGATAAACAACAGAATCTGTTCCTAATAAAACCGGTAACATAGCTGCTGACGTTATTGGGATTAATGTGGTACGCGTAACAATAAGGCAAAACGAAGTAAATACAAAGGAAATCGCAATATTGACTAAAACAGGAAACGGAGAATAACGAACTAATAATATTCCGAATATGGCACAAACAGTCATTAGTATGACAAGCATGGTTCTGCTTACTGTCCATATTTTTTTATCGATGACCCATAAACCAAGTACTAATGCGGCCATTTCCGGAAAAAGTATTTCTTTCTGGTCAATCCATTCTGATGCACCAATCATTAAACCAATGATAAGCAGGGCAAAGAGATATCGTATTAATTTGAGTTTATTCACTTTTCTAAACTTTGTGTTGTTGACTTCACTAACTATTTTTCATTGCGCTTTTCAGCCATTATACTTTAATCTTTCAAAAGCCTTTGGGCACAGTCAGAAGCTACAATCAGACCTCCCGCCATCATAATAATATCTTTTATAACCAATCTTCCTGCCCCTGAAAGATATGGAAAACCAAAATGAGGTGTAGGCAAATCTCCGCCTAAATCAGGAACCCAGACTTCAGGAGTGGTAATTAGAAAAGTAAGTGTTACTAGTGCCATTCCAGCCGTGAGCAATCCGCCAATAAGTCCCAGACGGTTATTAAAAATTCCCAGTAAAGTTAGTAAACCAATGCCAATGATTACCGTTCCTAACAGATACGAAAAAGTATAAGTGCCGTTTTGGGTATTCCAATCAATATTCTTCTTTACGACTTCCCCTTCTTTATTCTTATGGTCTTTATATTCATTTGAATTAGTATTGTAAAAGAAACTCATTAAAGGACTATTCGCAACGAAAGGAACGATTCCGTCTGCTTCATATTGAAAGAACTTCAGACCGCCAATCCATACCATTACGATACAAATAGCGATTCGCATTATATTAAAAAATTGATTTTGTAAATTGGCCAATGTTGCTAAAATGCTCATATTCTTGTTGTTTTTATATTGACAACAAAATTACCTGCATCCGGTTCCGGTTACAATGGACAAATAGGGATATTATCTGGACAAATCTGCTACTATAGATATCCCTACATTTTCCCTAAAAGCTGTGGGAGTAATTTTGGTATGTTTTTTAAAATACCGGCTAAAATAATTCTCATCATCAAAATTGAGTTCGGCAGCTATTTCTTTCATACTCTTGTAGCTAAGATGAATTAATTTTTTACACTCAAGTATTACTCTTTCGTGAATTAATGCAGAGGGTGTTTTCAGAAAATGCTGTTTGCATGTCTTCGAAAAATTATTAGGAGAAAGTCCCATTTGGGCAGCGTAAAAAGAAGGCTGCCTTTCTTTATGAAAATTTTCTTCTAGTAATGTTTTAAATTTCATTAATGGATGATGGGTATTCTTTTCCTCATCAACAACAAGATCTTTTGATTTGATTTTGCTGCATAACGCAAGAATCAATTGCAAATAAGCTTTTATTACTGATTTAGAATAACTGTCTGTATTTTCTATTTCAACAATCAGTTTGCCTAAGATATAATTCATTTCGACATGATCTTCATGTTCAAGATTTATATAAGGCTGCTGGTATATATTATTAAATAACAGCCCATTGCAGGCGACTTCTTTTTTATGGTATTCTATGCAGTAAAAATCCCCATGAAACTGAAGCCTTCTTGTTTTAAGCGGCTTTTCTGTATCAAAATAAATAATTTGATATGGTGTTGTAAATAATGCTATTTTACCATCAAAAACATATTCATTGAGATCTACACTTACTTTGCCGCTTCCTTCCAAAAGAAAAATGTTGTACATAGGCGAACTTCCACATTGATTGATATAATCTGTGGTACAATCCTCAATCGTACAGTCCTTTTTATCTGTTTGCTCTTCTTTCATCCGTATTCTTAACTTAGTATTCTTCGTTCTCAGCGCATCATTGCGAAGTTGAACAAATATCGTCTAAAAAACTACTGCAAATTTTATTAAAAAAACCTTATTTCAATCTCATAAAATTAGTTTTAAATTAGCACTACATCAAATGTCGTAAAAATGTCGTGGGATAACCGTTACCAGATTCTTATTTTTAAAATAATTTTGAAGTAAAATAAATTATATCAATATGAATTCTATAGGAAAAAAAATCAGCGACACAAGAAAACTTAAAGGTCTTACTCAGGAAGAGCTTGCAGAATTGTCTAAAGTAAACCTGAGAACAATACAAAGAATTGAAAACAACAAAAACGAACCACGCGGAAAAACGCTGAGTATGATTTGCGATGTTCTTCAAATTGACAAAGCACATTTGCAGGAATTAAATCAGCTGTCGCAAAAGAAAACAGTTACCGCTTTTATTATCGACGGCATCTTCTTAATTCTTTTAAACCTGCTTTTAGTGAGTATTATTGGCTACCTGACATTGCCTCCTGAAGCCACTATAAACAGCAAAACCGGAGCAATACTTTTAAGTTTTTTCATTCCATTTTTCATCGTTCATTTTACGCAAAAAATGAGCGCCACGGAACGAACTATAAAGTTTGGTTTTGGATTTGTAGCACAAATAATTTTATTTCTAGTCGTGCAAGGTTTTATCAATACCTGCAAAATTGGATTTAGATCGTGGACTTTTTCGTGTATATTGATCTTTATAGGTGTTTTATTCTATGGGAAGATTATGTTTAAACCTCAGAAATAAAAGAGTAAGCAAAGGAAGATCTTAATAAACATGAGTTACTTCTGAGCCACAGCCTTTATAAACAAAATTTAACATGATCCAAATCCCTTCTCATAATCTATGAATGATTATTTCATAATGAAGCAATTAGCAAAAAAACAAAAAGCCTGAGAATCTATATTCTCAGACTTTCAAATTTTAAAGTGAACTTGCAAGTACAAAATTCGAACCTTTTACTTGAAGATTTCCAAGTTTTAAGCGAGTTGACAGAGGTTTAATAATAAAAGTATTTGATTGTCCGAGTTTATTAAAAAGTTGTAACTAGCCAAAATTGGACTAATACAAAGCACATTCGGTTGTATGAAATGCAAAGCCCCTTAGTTTAAGTATATCTAATAAATACACAGAAAGTTTATCATTTGTTCCAGCAATATTGAAAAGTTAGGCTTAATAATATTGTATTTATATATGTAATAACTCGAAAGGTTTCAATATTAAAAATTCATCGTATTGTCAACTAGAATATTAAAATAATAAACTAAAATTTAAAATTATGAAACAGTTGCCTAATTTAGATGCATTCGCAAAAATTCTTATAGACAAAGGCTTTAATGTTTTCTTTCAAACACAAGTAGCCTATCCCGGAAGGTTGAAAGAAAGCATTACCGAATTTATGGAAGCTTGCAACAATGGTAAAGAATCTGATAGAGACGGAAACTTTTTACTATCGACTTATCTGCAATGGTCAGGAGATGATAATTCAAGTATTGTATGCGATTTTTGGGTAAGAAAAGAAAACGACGGTTTTGATATACAAAAAATGGAAATTACAAGTAAAAACAGATACGGACAACTTTTGAAAAAAGCGGAACTAAAAAACCTTTCAATAAATTCAATTCCGACACTAAAGGAATCCATTGCCGAGGTTTCTGTATTTTCTCAACAAAAAGATTTTTCTCAAAAAAGAGGATTTAGAATGTGACAATTATAAAATAATTAAGCATAAAAAAACAAAAGCAAGTGTCTTTATTTGTCTTTATGGGGAAAAAGAGGCTCCGACACTTTTATGTCAATCCTAGTTAATACAAGGTTTAGAAAATAATATTTAAAAGAGGGGCTCTAATCATAAATAAAATATCAAGATAAGAAATAAACAATAATTGAGTGAATTATTGACATAGAAATTACCGATAAAAATATTTACTGAATCATACATTATAAGTTAAAGATTTAATTTTTTTAATATCTAATTTATCAAGTAAATAATCTTCCCTTACACTATGGCATTTATCGTAATTATTTGTAATTTAGAGTATTGAATAAAAATACCACATCTTATGGAAGCACATACTCTTGTTTTATCTGCAACGAAAATTGCCGTACCTGATGTCCCTACAATTGATTTTGTAACCAGTTTAATTAATCGTGGATTAACCCAGATGGAATATTTTGGTATTGAGATTGACAATCACTGCGATATTATCAGTGATGATATGGAGGCAGTCAGCAATGAAATTACATATATCGATATTCACTTTGACACCGAGCTGACCATTGCGTATGACTCCCTGAACGAAACTGAGGTCGACCAATTAGCAATAACAATGCTGCACGATTGTAATCCTGAGATCAGAGCTGACCTAAAAGACATTACAATTTATTTATAAAATGGATAAAGAGAAAATAAAAGAACTTTTCACGAAGGAAATTGAAACGCTCATTTCTGAAGCTGAGCTGGCAATCGAAGAAACGGCAAGAGCTGCGCGGCTAAAAGCAAAATACGAGTTACTGGAGAAATTTGATCTTTTTGTGAAAGCCATAAATGCGAAAATGAACGCTATACTTGACAGCAATGGTGTAGATTTTAAAAGTCAGGCGGAACTAGATTCCTTTATGAACTTTATGAGGCCGACATTTGATAAAATGTATGAAAAATATACGAATCTTGGTAAGGATGAAAATTAAAGCATGTATTGTATAGAGTAGAACTGTAAAATATCAGCCTGTTTTAAAAAATGATTTCAATAGCTTCCAAAGCTTGCAAAACCAACTATGCATGACGTATTTTTGTCTGCATTCACTAGCTGGGGGATCTATGTAAGTAACATTAATTCTTTCAATATACTGGTCAATTCCACTTGGTCTGGATCGGATGATTTCTTCCCTTTTCGATTGGAAAATCGCCGTGAATTCCTCCTGCGTTAAAGTAATTCCATGGGCATACATATTGGCTTTCATCGTACTGCGTATAAAATTCAGTTCATTCTCCTGGCATCTCATTATATGTACGCCGTATTCTTGTTCTGGATCAAAAAAATCACTGGGGCTATTGTATTGCACAAATTCCGTTACAGCATTAAGTTCAATGAAAAAACGCGCGTTAAAATCTTCGACTGAAACATTTTTAAATAAGTCCATACTGAAATTTTACAATGAGGGAAATGCTATTAGGTTCCCTTCATAAGGAAAGGCAAAATCTGTTATTTTTACCGAATGGTCCAGCCATGCAGATTCATCCTGGCTTTTGAGCATAATTGGCATTCGCATCTTATGGTTGTGAATATACCGCATAGTATCATTGGCTTTTGTTGTAACCATAGTGTAGGTGTTTTTGATTTCTTCCGAAACTGGATCTGTCCATGAGGAATATAATCCTGCGAAGGTGAAAATTTCATCATCTTGTGAGTTGATTTGGTATTTGTCTTTGCTCTTTCCTTTTTCATCATTCCAATGCCATTCATAATAGGCAGATGCTATTATGAGACAGCGGTTGTGCGTTATATTTTTAAAAGATGCTTTTTCGTCGATGGATTCAATCCTCGCATTGAGGGTATTTTTTCTAAATTCGATATCTTTTGCCCATGCCGGAAGCAGTCCCCATGTAAAGTCCGTTGTAATTAAATGCGGCGATGTATTAAGAATTACAGGGATATTAGGATGGGAAAATCCATTTATAAAATCAGATTGAAGATAAGTCTCTTCATTATCCACTTCAGCATTAAAACGTCGTTTTACATTTTCAATAGCTGCTGACTGCTGGGTATAGTAACACATAATTTTTATGTCCGTTAAAGTTTAAAAAATACCTTATTTTAATAATGCTAAACCTTTTAAAGGCCCTTTGGTCAAATGTCCTGTCATAAATTTGGCATTAAAATTATTTAAAATGAGCCAGTACCAATTTGACGTAAGGCATATTGAAAGCCTCGTTAGGAAAAATACGGAAAGGAAAAATAATCTACGCCGGAAAAACAGCAACAGATTGCTAATTTATACGTTGATTTTCACCTTTATATTTTTCGCTTTATATCAAATTTAGTTCATAATTAGGACTTTACATAAATAAAAAACTAAAATTTCATCCGATGACGCGGGAGGTCGATTTCATGTTCCTGTGGATATGGTTGCCGATCCGTACTGCTGACATCTTCTTTTATTAGCTGCTGTGTTTTAAACTGGTTATTGGTATCCATGTAACGCGGATCAGGCATAAATGGCATTTTTGCCATTTTATGAACCGTAATAGTGGGGAAATGATAATCAATCTCGACTGTTCCAAGCAGCAGGTAACAGCCGCCTCCCTGAAACGGGTGTACGGCAAGACTATCCGGGAAATGTGCAGTATCAAAGTAAGCACCTTCATTGTCTATCCAGGTTCCAAAATACATATTGCCTCTTTTGGTTGGTACCTGTTTGGTTGAAATAAGATAAGCCAGCATACGAACCTGTTTTTTATGGCAATTAACAAGATCCCTTACTTTTATGTCACCGCGGTGTTTGGTTTGCAGCAGATCAAATACAGTGCAGGAAATCGGAAAACTGAGCAGTTCAATCTCATCAAAAGCATCTTCAAAAACTGATCTTTCCAGTGTCGGTAGTTTATACTCCTTCACTGGTTCCTGCAACAGCATAAGTCCTCTATTTTCAGGTTTAAAATTGTTAAGCAGCAGGCTTGCGATCACCAGAAGCTGGTTCTTAGTTTTTCCCGTAAAACGGAACGCACCTATAAAAATCAGGATTTTTACGCTTTCAATTCCCATTGGGATCCGGTTTATGAAATCTTCCAATGATTTGAACTCACCGTTCCTTTCGCGATCGGCTTCAATAAACTGTGCCATTTTGGAATCAAGGCTCATCAGGTGCATAAAACCCAGATACACGTCATTTCCATACAAAGTAGTTTCAAACACACTCTTGTTGACGCAGGGATTGTGTATCACTGCGCCAGCCATACGCGCTTCATGCACATATATCTCAAGACGGTAAAAGCCTCCCTGATTATTAATTACTGCTACCATAAAATCAATGGGAAAATGCACCTTAAGATAAAGACTCTGATAACTCTCAACTGCATAGGATGCCGAGTGTGCTTTGCAGAAAGAGTAACCGGCAAAAGACTCGATCTGTCGGTAGATTTCCTCGCTGAGTGCCACGGGATGACCTTTTACGGCACAGCAGGCGAAAAAATTGTCTTTCACTTTCTGGAGTGCTGACTTGGACCGTCCTTTACCGGACATGGCACGGCGCAGGATATCTCCGTCAGCTGCCGGTAGTCCGCCATAGTGCAGTGCAATTTTTATCACATCTTCCTGATAGACCATAATCCCGTAGGTTTCTCCTAACTGCTGCTCGAATACGGGATGAAAATATTCAAACTTGCTAGGATGATTGTGGCGGAAAATATATTCCTTCATCATTCCGGACTGTGCCACACCGGGACGAATGATGGAAGAGGCGGCTACAAGTGTTTTATAATTATCACATTTTAAACGTCTGAGCAGTCCTCTCATAGCTGGACTTTCAATATAAAAGCAGCCGATGGTTTTTCCTTCCGCCAAATATTTATTTGCTGTTTCCTCGTTTTTGGAAATTGTGGTATCGCGGATATTGATACGAATACCCCTGTTTCTCTCAATGATCTTTACACTCTCATCAATGTGTCCAATACCACGCTGGCTTAGGATATCGAATTTTTCAAATCCAATATCCTCAGCTACGTGCATATCAAAAAGGGCAATTGGAAATCCTTTTGGAGGCATCTCCAAAGGAGTGTAATTGGTAATGGGTTCTTCGGAAATGATGATCCCGCAGGAGTGCATACTACGCTGATTGGGATATTTCTCAAGCATCATTCCATATTCCTGGACAAATTTCACAATGTTGTTGCTCTGATGGAATTTCATGGGATTTTTGGCCAGCATGTCAAGCTCTTCTTTTGGCAAACCGAAAACTTTGCCGACTTCACGGAAAATAGAGCGGTACTTGAATTCCACGTTGGTACCGCAAAAGGCTACATGCTCGTAGGTATAGCGTTTGAAGATATATTCGAGTATAATATCACGCTCTTTCCAACTCCAGTCGATATCAAAATCAGGAGGGCTTTTGCGGTTGACATTTAAGAAGCGCTCAAAGTACAAATCCAATTCCAAAGGACAGATGTCGGTGATGCCAAGACAATAAGCAACAATGCTATTGGCACCGCTTCCACGGCCGATATGAAGAAATCCTTGACTGTTACTGAAACGAATGATATCTGCGGTAATCAGGAAGTAGCCACTGAATTCCAACTCGTCAATCACTTTGAGTTCTTTTTGCATACGTTCACGCGCCTGAATATTTTTTTTGCCATAGCGCCATGATAAACCTTGCTCGGCTAAAGAACTTAGCAGTTCCATATCACTTTTCCTGCCAGATGTATAGAATTTTTTATTTTTGGGTGTGGTAAAATCGTATGAAAAATTACAGGAATCAATAACTTTCTGGGTATTGTCTACAATAAGTGGATACTGGCTGTAAAGTGAAAGCAGCGAATCCAGACTGATCATTTTGTCAGAAGTGGCACAGCAGTCCTCAGGAGCTAATTTGGAGAGAAGTATGTTTCTGTCAATAGCGCTGAGTATCCTGTGTAGATTGTATTCCTTTTTAGTACGGAAAGTTACCGGCTGGAGAATGACCATTTTGTCCTGTCTTTTTTTCCATCCAGACAAAATCAATTGCTGCAGTTGGTCTGGGCGAATACCGATGTATTCATTTTCTTTTAAAATATCAGGAGTATTTTCCAGTGGATAAATTACAACTACATCTGTAAAATCCGGGGCAAAAGCAGGAAGGGCGGTCTTGTCAAAATTATGGCGGGTCAAAAAGCGGTTCATCTCCGCAAGACCGCTCGCATTTTTGGCAAGACCGATGAAGCGCAGCTGAAACTCTGAGCGAAATTCCATCCCTACCAAAGGTTTTATGCCGGCATCTTCACAGCTTTTAATAAAATCGTAAATTCCTGTTACCGTATTGATATCGGTGAGCGCCATAGCTTTAACCCCGCAGGCAATGGCCTGTGGAATGAGCTCGTCCAGCGGTATGGTACCATAGCGCAAGGAGTGAAAGGAGTGGCAGTTAAGGTACATGTAATCAGGGTTTTCGTTTTAGGATTTCATTTTTAGTATTGGGTTTAAAGGAGGCTCCGGCGCAACGCATTACAGCATCAAACCCGTATCTGGTTTTCATTTTATCCATTGCCTGATACAGGGACAACATTTCTTCGGTATCCTGAAACAGATCAATCTGATAGGTACCTCGGACCAGTCCGCTGAAGCGAACACCAATTAGCCGCAGGCGCATTCGGCGCTGGTATAGTTTATCGAAAAGTTCCTGAACAGTCTTTGTCAGGATATGATCAGCAGAGGTGTACTGTACCTTAGATTGCTTGGTCTCGGTATCAAAATTGGCGTAACGGATTTTGACTGTTACCGTCGAGGTAAGCCACTCTTCGGAGCGGAGCTGAAAAGCAAGTTTCTCAACCATCCCAAGTATGACTCTATTAAGTTTTGGAATATCTATAGTATCCTGGCTAAAGGTGTGCTCGGTTGATATCGATTTTCTTTCCGTGTAAGGCTCGACAGGATTATTATCAATACCATTGGCTTTTTTCCAAAGTTCAGAACCGTTTTTTCCGATCATTTCCTGCAGCACCTGTTGAGGCATTTCAGATAAGGTGCCAATAGTCCGTATTCCTATTCGGGACAAAAGCTGAAAAGTTTTTTCTCCCACCATTGGCATTTTTTGAATGGAAAGGGGATTTAAAAAGGAACGTACTAAATGAGGGGGAATTTCCAAATTTTGTTTTTGTTTTCCTTCCCCAGTGCCTATCTTAGAAACTGTTTTGTTAATTGATAATGCAAAAGTGAGCGGAAGTCCGGTTTCACTTATGATGGTCTGTGCAAGTTCATTGGTCCACTTGTAGCTGCCGTAGAATTTATCCATTCCTGTGATATCCAGATAGAATTCATCTATGCTTGCTTTCTCTACTACGGGGGCCTTGCCCTGAATAATTTCGGTAATGTCATGAGAAAGTTTAGAATAAAGTTCCATGTCGCCTTTCATGATTTTAGCTTGTGGGCAGAGTTTCATGGCCATGTGAATAGGCATTGCAGATCTTACTCCAAAACGTCTCGCTTCATAGGAACATGATGCCACAACACCTCTTTCTCCTCCTCCAATAATGAGCGGAATTCCAATCAACGCCTTATTATTTAGCCGTTCGCATGAAACGAAAAACGTATTCATGTCCATATGTACAATTGACCTTTCCATAATCTTCTCATTTTATACACGACAAAATTAGTACAGATTATAACATTATTAAATATTATTATGTTCTAATTTGGAACAAAATTATTTGACAACTATTGTCTGACAATGTAATGCCCAGTAAATATTGAAAATTGACATAAAAACGGCGTATTAGAAAAAATCATTGTATTATTTTTTAATGTGTTTTTTCTTAATTAGAGCTGATAGCGGGATGAAAAGAATGCATCTGATTTTTAAATTTTGCTAAAAAATAAACTAAAAAAAATTGATTAGACAATTCAATCCGTTATGACCTGTTCTAAAAAATTTGATATTTGGGTATAAAAAAAAGATGCTCATCTCTGAGCATCTTTAAGATAAAAATATTTTTAAGACTCCTTCATGTAATTTGTTGTTTCTTAACTACCTAAATTAAGAAACATTACAGTCTTTAAAATATGAGAATTAATCCTTTTTAATTGAAATGTAAAAGTAAAAGTAATTGAAATAAAAAATGGCCTCTTGAAGTTATTAAAATACAAGAATAAGATCTTTCAAATCCAAGAAGCTACCTCGCTCAGGCATTTTAAGCGAGGGTCGTTTTTCAACATTAATTATTATTTTGCTGATGCAACAGAGACTTTTCTAAATTCTTTGAATAGCTTTTCAAGTTCTAAACTTGATTTACGAGCTCTTGGTCCAGCAGCTTTAACTCCTTTTTCAGTAAGTGTTTCAGATTCTGTTTTGAATGTTTCAATTTCAGCGTTGATTTTTACTAATAAATCTTTCATGATATTTTATATATTAAATTATAAAGCAAAACTAAGAGTTTAGTTTGCTAAATAAAACTACTTTTTGTTTAAATTATTGCACCATATTAGGACTTAAACTACAACTTAATCGGACTGTCAGAAAAAAAACTTTCACCA
The DNA here is from genome assembly GCA_900129595.1 of Flavobacterium frigidimaris. Classification (GTDB taxonomy): domain Bacteria; phylum Bacteroidota; class Bacteroidia; order Flavobacteriales; family Flavobacteriaceae; genus Flavobacterium; species Flavobacterium frigidimaris. The sequence continues at coordinate 170,005 of FQWG01000007.1, forward strand.
TAATGCTAATTCTCCATAGACAATCTATAAGGGAATACAACTACAACTATAAAAAGTTTTTAGTTGACAGGCTGCGAAATTGTCAATTATCCTTGCCTTTTTTTCCTTCAATGTATGGCTTTATTTTATCCAGTTTTATTGGGGTGACTATTTTTTGAATAATTGGTACTTTGTCATATTTCAGGTCAAATTCATAATCTGCATATCCTTCATGTTTATATCTTTTTATAATAATATTATCAGCGAGCATTCCCGGTTCAATACTTTTTTGCTTATCATAAACTGTTTTTAAATTTTTAATTTCAGTTTCACTTACACTATCAATCCTTTCAAATACGAGATCCCCCACATGTAAATATCCATTGGTTATTGTTGCGGTTTGCTTTTCCCGTCCATCACTTTCTACAGCATAAACACTGTAATCATTGTAATCTTTATTAATCGCAAAACTATAAACAGTTGGATGTTCTAATAATGAGTCACTTTCGGTGGAACTCCCGCTTGTACGATAAAAAGTCAGATTAATTTGCTTTAGTGAGTCAATTGGGAGATCAACTGTTGATGAAGTAAATCCTATATTTTTTTCGTCATTAAATACTGGGCGCATTGTCAATGCTTTTTCTTTGTCAAAGGATATTGCAACAGGAGAAAACATAAAATTAAAATCGAATCTCACCATTCCAGTTCCCATACCTTTTACCCAGTCAGACTTTTCCGTTAAAAAATTTGATTTTCTGCCATACAAATAAAATGCTTCATTTTCAGATGAATCCCGAATCATTTCAATCGTATTGCTGTTACTGTTTTGCCACGATCCTTTACTTATTCCATTGTGCTCTACATAAGCATATGTTCCATCAGGAAGCATAAGCAGATACAAATCCTGAGATGCAACATCTCCCTTTTGATAATAAGTTCCCTCTATGGGAGACTGCGCGCGGGCGGCGCTTGTGCATATTAATATTGCGCACAAAAAAGCATATATTTTTTTCATTGTTTTCGTACTTTTATTTTAACGATACGACCTTCTTTGCGACGGTTGATCACAAACACTTGTAATTACAGGATGTGCAGTATCTATATTTATTTTTCTCCAATCTTCTTTTATTTTTGAAATTTTTTGAAAGCCCGCTTGTTTGCCATCATCTTTACTATCATATACAGTATCATTGTGCTTGTTCTCTTTACTTTTCAAGGTCTCGCTTATTTCTTGCAGACCTTTTTTATCCTCTTCTGGCAAGTCTAAAATATTTCCGCTCCTTCTAAACGTTCTGCCGCTTTCTGCCTGAAACAAGTCGCCTTTTTCATTCAAAATCATATGTACCGTTTTATAACCGGACTTTGCTTTTTTATTAAAGACAATTAAAAATTCATTGAACTGCTTTGGTAAATCAAAGGTTTGAATCTTTTTTTTATCAATCACTTGGTCTATAAAGGATGGATCGGAATAAAAATCATTGGGCTGACAAAAGAGATGTATTTGGTTTGTTTTGCGAATATTCTTTTTAATCCGAGAAGCAAAACAATTAGCATTTTCATTAAACACTGGATAAAACTTCAATCTTTGATTAGTAGAATCATCAAAAGAAATAGCAGTAGCTCTATCTTCGCATCTTGAAAATTGAATAGAGATGCTGTCCTTTTTGATTCCGGACGATTGCCGCCCATAAACTTGAAATTCATCATCATAAAAATCTGCACGTGTTAATTCAAGGACGTTGTCGGATTTCAATTTCCATTTTCCAATGTCCATACCTCCGAAATATGAAAATACATAAACGTTATCAGAAAGAATGTACAGGTGCGTGGCAGACATTGCGTCTCCTCCAGGAAGTATATAGCTGCCAGAAATTTGGGCGCGGGATGGTAAATTTGCGACCAAAAGAAAAAAAATGAGTATTGGTAACTTTATTTTCATTTTAAAAAATATTTAATTATTAAATTAGTAGGTGCCTTAATTTATGCGGCGCAATCAATCCAGACAGGTTCATATTTTTAGAGTAAATTGATTCTCCATCCCGCTCATCTTCAAATTTGATAACGTAGTTACTCTAAAGAAGATTTTTAACCTGAAATCATTATCCACCGTTTTGTCCTTATTTATGAAGCCTTCAAATTCAAAATATTTATTTGAACTTAACTTTCTATTCTCTCGGAGCTGAATCACTATTATATGTTTTATTTATCTTTAAAGCTTACCTTTTTTATCAGAATAAAATCCTTCAAGTACAATCAGTCTTTCATCCATGGATGAAGAGAACCTATTAGAATAAATACTCATTAAAGTTGAAGACCGAATAAAATGTTTTTTTTTATTCTGTAAATAATCTATAAGGGAATACATTTGATGATCTGTTTTTTAAATGCTTCATGAAGCTCTCACATAGGTACTCCCATTCTATGAAGGAAAGTTGCATGACCGATTGGGGAAAGAAGGCGATTTCTCGAATGCCATTATCCTTTTTACATCCAATATTGGGGCAGATCATATTGTGGAGACTTTCAGTAAGGGTCAAATTCCATCCTCAACTTCCTTAATGGAAATTATGGGGAATTATTTCAGACCTGAATTTTTAGGACGTTTAACTGAGATTGTACCTTTTACGGCTATCAGTAAGGAAAATGCACTTAAAATATTTGAAATCCATCTTAAAAAAGAATTCATGGATTTACTAAAAAACCTTAACATAACAGTTGAGATTCCAATGGAAGCCAAACTCTTTCTTGCCGAAAATGGTTATAGTGCCAAATATGGGGCAAGACCAATAAAAAGTATTATCCGAAGTCATCTAAGAAGGCCGCTGGCGAAGAAAATTATTTCCGGTGAAGTAAAAGATGGGGATAAGATGATTGTTGTTATCGAAAATGAGGAGGTGAAATGGATTAAGGAAGAAGTTGTAATAGATGCTCTTGATAATTAAGCAGGCTTTTTTAAACTATTTCTTATGGAAAATAGTGGTGTCTTATTTTTTAGAAATATTCTGCATTGAAAGTGTCCGGAAATAAGTAGTGTAAAAACACAAACATCTCTAAACCCATTGCAATTGCCTAATGAGCAATTGGTTTAGAGATGTTGTTCCGCTTTAAAGGACGCGGTTTTTTTGCTTATGAAAGTTACAGAACAAATACTCCTTGTTAACATAGAATTTTTATTCTCCGATTAGTTTTAAATAGCTTTTAGGCTTATATTCAATGATGTTTTCACTTATTAAACTCTCCACCTTAAAAGAGATCTCGGCTGGAAAACTATAAAATATTTTATCTTTTATCAATTCTTTATGGACATTTGATTTGAAACACTGCCTGGTTCTTATTATTTCTTTAATCTTGTCTTTTAAAATTCGGTTCAGCCCCGTATTCTTAGCGGCATAGTTACGTAATAATTCTTCTTCAACATTTTTATAACCAACCTCAAATACGATTTGATTTTCAATTTTGGTTAATAAAACATCCGGTATTCTTAAAACCGATATTTCATCAAACTCCTTTTTATTTATTATATGGTCTTTAATCCCTGAATGAAACTTGGTAATTGTCGAAATTGAAATGAAATAAAAAATAGTGTTCTCTTTTTTATTTATGAGCTGCCTTTCTGTAAAAGCAAGCCAAACAGGCATTAATATGGAATCTTGCAGATTCTTTAAAGCTTCAAGTTCTGATATAAAGAGTGGGAAATATTTTTCTTTGGAATTATGGAATCCTATTTTATTTCTACATTTAGCATCAAAAAGAATGGTTCCCATATCCTGGATATTCACAAGAAAATCGGCTCTTTTAGATTTCATTTTGTCAATTAAAATCCCAGACCTTTCTATGCCATAGGGGCCTTGTCCGATATATAAAAATGGGATATTATTTTCTTCCAGCAATTCTTTAAATCTCAATTCTCCTATTAATCCATCTTTCTCAGTATCTGACAAAAAATCTGTAATTTCTACTCCATTAAACTGCCCTTCAAAAGAATATTCCGAAAAATGTTTACTTGTCTTTTCTTTTTTAATTTCGTTTCTTTTTTTTGCATCCCCTTTACAAATTAATATTGAATTGTTTTCGTAATCAAAATCTATATAGCTCATTTTTATTTTTTTTTATATACTATTCCCTTTTTTAATTTTCTATCAATAGTATGTTTCGCAACACTCTATTCCAACTTAATGGTAATTGAAATTTTAAAGGGCATTACTTAGTAAACATAGCTACTATAATTTACATTTCAAAGATTAGACATTCGTAATCTGTAAGATTTAACATATTTTTTAATTCTGTATTTAACTGAAAAATTCCCTCTTGCACTAAACAGCCGATTAGGATATGTTTAGTGCAAGAGGGAATACCGGACAAAAGCGCCCCGCAATTCCCTGACGAGAGGAAGCTGAATTGCGGGGCGGCGGGTGTCAACCCACCGCTAGAGGTTCTGATTTGAAATTGGCAAGATTTAAAAAGAATCCTCTGTGCGAGGTCATGCCTTCACGGAACAATTTCCATAAGAGTGACGCTCCCATATTGGCAAGAGTGGAATTAATAAATAAATCCTGTTTTTCGAGTGCTTCTGCAACGGAACAACTCGGCTCATTGTTATCGCTCTGTGCTTCGAGCAATTCTTTAAATTCATCTGTCACCATTGGAAGATTGGTGACAGTCCTGTATAGATTGGAGTTGGGTTGTTTGATTTCTCCTATTGTGGACAATATCGCTTGTCCTGTATTTTGGGAATTTCCTATGTCTAGCCAATACAACGATTTGGTACGCTGAAAATTACTGCTTCCTGTACAATCCTTTAGACAAGTTGCTATGTCGAAACGTGCTGTTACGGTATCTACACAACTAATATAAATATTTGCCTTGCCCCTTTCGGGTAAGGATTTCAGATTGGAGGAACTAAACTTCTCTGTTACCGCTTTCCACGAAGTTCCAAAAAAACGGTTCAATCGGTTAATGAGCGCCACGGCTTTGGGCAGTCCTACCTCAGCATCTGCAAAAAGTTGCCGTCCTTGATTGGCTGTGGTGACCACATCATCATCAAATAGATTGACCTGTAATCCTGCATGACCCAAAGCGATAAGGCTATGGTTCATTCTAGCTAGTTCTGTGAGCATCCTACTTCCCGTCCCTCCTGCTCCAATAAGATTTACCATTATTGGATTGGCTGGATTTATCAGGTAATTATCTGTGTAATGCATGGCTTTTTGTGAGTTCATGACAGTAAATTTTTAATTGTTAAACCATTTTTAAGCAAGGATTTCATTGGGAATGGTTTTGGGGTATTGACCAATCTTTGCCACAATTGAATAATATTTCCCTTAACAGGACTTTGTTTGTGTATAAGATGACTGAAATAGCTGTTAAAAAAGTATTGTTCCCATTCTCGTATGAACTCCTCCAACAAACAGTCTGCTTTTATGCTAACTGATACTGTACCCATACAAACTTTGCCATCTTCATATAAGTTAAAAAAGGGCGCATTGTATAGAGCAGTTAGTTCGTTTATATTGGTGTCAGTGTTCATTGCATAAATGTACAGGGTGTTCTTGGAAGCTTTCCACAGTAAAGGAGGTACGGATGCCTTACCATTTGCAATGCCCAAACTCTCCACAAAAAACAAATTGACTTTTTGGGCAGGTGTGTACCAAATGGCATACCCATCATGGTCAGGATTTATATAAAGTAAATTTTTGGAAAGCAATCCCGACGGTTTTAAAAATTTCCGTGTAAGTTTTTCGGAGGTATCGAGGGCACTAGCAAGCTGTGTACTTTCTTTAAGGTTTAAGGGATGTGCATTTATGGGATAGCCATTTTTGTCCATATCATAGGCTTCTACATACATGGTCTTATCCGCAGTCTCTTTTTGATAGACTACAAAGGCTTTTATTGGATTGTACAATGTTCCGAATTGTGCAGTTATATCTTTCATGGCATATTGTTTAAAAGGGTACATAAATCATTTAGAAGCGCAAATAATTTGTATTCAAAATCAAGTACCTTATTGGATAGCTCGTTCTCAGTATCATAGATTTGTAATACAGTCGGTTCTTCTATTTCAGAGCATTCATTAAATTCGTCATTGATTATTCGGGCTATATTGTCATACAACAATCCATCACTATCTGCTATGAAAGAAATATACTGCTCGGCTTTGATTATCCCTTCCTCGCTATCAAATTCCTGATTAGAGGTATTGCTAAAAATAGTATCGTTTGGATATTCACGTAATAATTCCAACGCTATTTTTGCAACGCTTAGACAGTCCTTTTCAAAAGAATTTCTTGGTCTATAATTGTCCACACGACTTTGGAAACAATTCAAATGATAGGGATTGAAAATTTTACGGAGCATTATATCCCCATAATAAATAGCCCGATTAAATTCTGAAATTATACTATTATCTTCTTGAGATTCTTCATTCTCCAAATCATCTATGAGCCATTCTTCCATACACTCGTAGCTATAAAAAAGATAACTGTTATTTTCCCTATAGTACGGAATCCCTGCAATATGATACAGATAGGCAAATACAGACAGCAATAATTCAGCGGATTGTTTTTGTTTTTTGTTCTGTAATAATCGGTATAAGGGCAATACAGGAATATAATACAGTGTATTGCCCGTGTTATATGTGTGGTTCGTTGCTAATTTTACCGTGCCATCATCATCTTGTAAAATTTTAAGCTCAATATCCCGCTCAGATCTTCTGAATTGTTTTTGAATGTCTGCGTATGCCAACAGAATATTATACGGATAGGATTTGTGTACAATATCTATTGTTTCAAAACCATACAGCCTTGTCAGGATAGCAAGCGAATCAAAAAATCCTTTTTGTGTTTGTTCCGGCTCGGGCAAATTTTCGCTTTGTTCAAATAATGGCAAAAAGGAGTGTCTTAAAAAACCATCGGTAATAGTTCGATTGGAGCGGAATTGTTCCTGTTCTTTTTTATCACCTCTGCATCGGGCAATCGGTTTGTGTTTTCTGCGAATGTTCCTAACTGTTTGTATAGTCTGCATAGCTTTCTACTTTTAGGCAATTGTATACTGCCTGTTATCATATTTGTTTTCATGGTTTATCCTTTTGTTCCTATTTGTGATACAAATTTGTATTGCACCGCATCGTCATTTATAATTGGTCCCTCTATGGTTGCAGTGGTTAAAATCGGATACGTCTGCGCATAAAAATTGAGTACCGCTTCGGGGCTGAATGTAGATGATGGGTCAGCAAGTTTAATTTCCTGCTCTTTATCCCTAAAGATAAAAATACGTTCTAAGTTGGTAGCTACTAACATGATTCTTCTGTATTAGGGTCGTTGAAAAGGTCGATTGGAAATTTATCGGAAAGTTCCGCTTTGCGAGCGTGAATAATATCTTTGTATTCGGGGTAAAGGTCAGCAGGGGGTACTTTCATCCACGCTTCTTTAAACTTACCTGCCGTTTCGAGTTCATCTGCTTTTTTCATAGCCTGTTCGTATTGTTTTTGCATTTCGGTTTTTTCTTTATCTATTTTCAGAACGTTGTCCTTTTCCATTTGGGAACTGACTTTCGCCTGTTCTTTTTCTTTGAGGAATTGCTCCATATTGGCAAAAAGCTCTGCCGTATCTTTCACAGGCTGTTCTATGGCTTCAAAAAATCCGCTGTCAATTTCTTCTGCTGTACCTTTTAGTAAAATAGGCGGTACTTTTTTGCGGGCATCATCGCCAATACTGTCATTAAAAAATAACACCGATACAATGAGTTTGTCCGTATCTTCTTTGGCTATATTTATATTCCAATTTCCTGCTAACTGCAAGGCTAGTATGGATTTAAAAAAATTGGTTTCCATTGTTTTACTCTTTAGTCTGTTTTACATCTAAACCATTAATTGCTACTAACTTTTCGTATAGGTCTTGCCAATAGGCTTGCCGTTCTTTGTCAAACTTTTCAAAGAGTTTGTCTTCATGGGCAAAATTTCTGAAATAGTCCGCCTGTTCAATGGCTTGGGCTAAATTGTTAACCCTTATAATTTTTCCGTTTTTATCTTCTACTTGTATCATGATGTCGAGATTTAAAGGGACAGGCAGGTTATGCCTGTCCCGATTAACTAATTAAGCAATAAGGCATCCGAACCTTTACTTGCAAAATCCAAACAAAGGTTAAAAGCGGATTGGGTACGAATCTGCCCTGTGCCACCCATCAAAAGGGAGGTTAGTTTGGCTTCATCGTCCTTGTACTTTCTCATATTTTGAAAGTAGCCTGTTACGCTATTATATGCGCCAAAGACAGTTCCTTTGGTGGTGTCCATGAGTTGGGTCGGGTTGCTCATGGCGTATTCAAAAGCATTATCCACCATATTGGTAAAACAAGTGGAGAGTTCATCTTCCTTGCCGTCTTGTATGGTTTTAAGTACCTCTTTGTTAGGAACAAGGGCGGACTGAATTAGTTTTTTCACTTCATTATCCGTGATGCGGATTTTCGCCCAATGGTTAAAAATATCCTCCATCTGTGCCGATAGCATATCGGATATGCCCATTACTTTATGTGCCTGTTCCAAGCGTTGTTTGGCATTGGAGGTATGACGAATACGCACGGTATTGGTCTTATTATTCATAGCGGCATTAAGGGTATTGTTACATACGATGCGTATGGGCGTAAATGCTGCGGTTATGCTTCCGCTTCCGTCGTGTGAGGTGGTTAAGAACAAATATTTCTCAATTAAATCATCTTTACCAACCCTGATATAATCAGGCAGTTTAGCGGTTATAAAAACTCGCTCTCCTTTCCCAAGTGCTCCTGCTGTTTCGTATAGAATACCGTCACCACCTACAATGCTGTCAAAAAAAGAAAAGGCATCCCTATTTTGTACAATCTGGTAGTCTTTACCAACCACACCCAAGACTGCATCGTTGTCGGTACGTACTGTACTGAAGTAATTTGGTACTTCTATTTTAATGTGCATGATTTCATTATCCAAAATAATTTCCGCTGAACTTGTTGTAAAAAGTTTGCGTTTTTCTACTTCATAATCCAAACCTGCGTGCTTAATTGCTTCTGCACTTGTCGGGTAATCGCTAATAATCTGCCCTAAATTGTGCCATGCTTTTTCCTTAGTGCTGAAAAAACTGTGTTTTCCTGACTGCTCGTTGTAATTTATATTATGTGCCATGATGTTAAATTTTAAGTGATTGCGATACTATTAAAAAGGTAGGTCTTCAGTCTTTTTTGATTTCTTGTTCTGTACTGCCGAATGAGCTGTATTAGTTTCCGCTTTCTTCGCAAAAGCCAAAATCTTGATGTTGTTGGTGTGGAACGTAAGACTGCCTATTGCTTTGCCTTCGTCATTGCTATAAACATTCATACCAATACGTCCAAATAATTGTACAATTGTCCCTTTTTTAAGCCACTCGGCTATTTTTGGATTTAACCAATACGAGCAATTGATATAGGTTGCTACTTCTTTTACTTCCGTACTGCCTTTGGGTTTGTAATTGTCATTGATGACAATGCTAAAATTGACCACTTGTTTGTCATTGCCCACTTTGTGAACAACTGCATTTGCTGTAATGCGCCCTGTGATTTCCATAATTTTAATTTTTAAGGATTACTATTATTTACTTTCTCTCTCCTCCTGCTTCCACAAAAATTGTTTTCAAAACGAAAAAACGGAAAAAAAGAAAGCAAGATGCAAGGGGCTTAAGGATGCGCAAGTGCTATAAGTCCCGAAGGGTGGCAAGGGAAGCGCCGCCATTATGCGCACGCAGCATGCTTAAGTCACTATCTTAGCTGCCCTTTTAGTCCGTTTCGAGTGAAAATCTAATTGAACTTCAAATAAAATGTTGCAATATTCTAAGATAATTTATTAGAACATTTTATAATATAATGGCATGAAAAATCAAATATTATTTCAATAGTTGACATAAAAAAATCTGATACTTTTGGTATCAGATTAAGAGTTAATTAATCAATGAAAAATGTTGCTGACTATTCCTAAAAAAGACTTAAATATTGAAGATTACAATATTTTTATATAAACTATAAAGCAACATTAAGCTTTTCTTGACTTTATTCATTTTTTAAAAGTTCTTGAGCTTTTTCTAATCCAATCAAAAAATTATCGCTTTGTGAATTTGCACGAAACAGACTATATAATTTATTGGTATATTCTAGTTCTAAGTTTTTTGAAAGATTTTTGCAAATAATGAATGAAAGATTTTGCTCAAAAGAATTCCATAGTTCATTTAATACAATCTCATTTCTAGCTGAATTGAGATCTAAATCATTATTTCCATTAAGATCTAAAACAAGTAGCATAGGAAAAGGCCAAAGTAACATAGTCTTTTTAGCGTTAAAGCTATATTCAGGAAATAAACCTCCGGAGTAATTTATTCCATGTATTGAAAATGACGCATTTGATTTAGCCAGTGTTTGTGTACGTGGTGTTAATTTAATCTCACCTGTATCATTAATTTCGATTGAATCCCCTTTCTTTTTTATTTCATTAGTTTCCCAGTGCATTTGTAAGCTTAGACTATATTTTTGCCCATTTACATTAGTTTCATTTGAGTGCACATCAACTTTCTCAACAGGAATTCCGTTTTGTTCTATAATTCCAATTATTGCGTTTCCAATATATCCGGGTTCATCAAACACTATTAATTCCTCGCGTATATTTGCATTTTCTGCCCAGTAGTAACTTTTTAATTCTGCTGCTTTTTTATTTTGAAAATCGATTTTAGAAAAATTATTTTCTTGATTTTCTACTATTATTTTAATAGGGATTTGTGGATTTGGAACTGCAAGTTTTATAGCTTTTATTAAAGCTTCACCTGTATAATGTTTCCAAGGATGATTTTGTTTTAGTAATAGTTTTGTACATGTTCCAGGCTCATCTTTATCACTTTTTAAAACAGTGAATATACTGTCATAGCCTTCAATAACTAATTTTAATGGTTCATCAAAATTATATTTGCCTTTCAATCTTTTGGTTTGGACTTCAACACTTTCAGATACCATAAATGTTGAAAGGATACCAATTCCAAATCTCGATATAGGTTTGTAACTTAAGTCAGTTTGTGCTTTTAGGTCAAAGAAATCTTTAGATTTATAGAAAGAAGAACCAACTTTTGAGTAATAATTATTAATAATATCCTTATTCATTCCGATCCCATTATCAATAACTTCAAGATAATCTTGTGTACCAATTGTATAAAATTTCACTATGATGTTTGGGACATATGGAGCTTGCCATGAGTTGTGCATAGCTTCACTAAGCAGACAAGCATCAATTGAATTTTGAATAAGCTCTCTTAAAGCAACTTCTTTGCTACCATACAGCTGCGTCCCCATAAGCAATTCAATAACTTGATTTTTATTCAGTTCAAAAGATGTGTCCCAATATTCATATAAAGGTTCTCCCGATTCTATATCTTTTTCGGGACCAATTCGTTCTCGGTTTACTTTTATTGGCAGATTTAATTTATATTGAGAAAAATCGATGTAGCCGTTTTGTTCTGAAATTTTTGAAAGGATTGCGGAACAATTTTTTAGTTCTGTATCAATGTAGTCACAAAATTTTTTGATTCCGGATTCTATTGCAGGATGATTGCATTCTGCAAAAAAGGAAATTTCATTTTGATTAATTCTCCATGCTTTTACTGATCTGTGTTTTTGCCATTCAAATAAGGAAACAGAATTTCTAACTGATAAATGAGAAAATAATACAGACGGTGTTCTTTTAGCGTCAAAGTCAAGTAAATCAGCCAAGCGAAGAATTACTGCAATATACGGAATACAAATGTTTACATCCTCACCGCTTAAAAAAATTGGATCTAAATTCATTAACGAAAGGGTATCCTCATTATGACTATGGCATATATCAGCAAGGATTTTTGTTAATGGTGTATCATGATAAAAAATTTTATCTTTCCAATCTCGGGCAAGAAGTTTTTTTACTCGTTGCGCATGATTAACTCTGATATATTCAGAAATTAAAAATTGTTCTATTAATTCTGCTTTTGAAAACTCCTGATTTACTCGTAATCGATTTATATCTTCTAACCTATCAGGATATGTATTTTTGAATCTTTCGAAATTAGAATATTCTTTTTTTTCAAAATCAGTAGGATCTAAATCCAACCACTGCTGTTTCCAAGCTTTTATTTCATTTTCATCAGGAGACATTCCTAAATCATGAAAGAATGCTGATAATATCAGAAGCATTAGCTCAGGTACAGTAAGTTTTTCTAAATTCTCTTCTGGAATAAGTTTCTCCATCAAATACAAAACCCTAAACAAGTGTTCGCTGTCATGTAATGTATATTCAGGCATATATTTAATAATAAGTTTTGCCTTATCATAAGCATACAGCACACATTTGTGTATAGTATCACTGACTTTAGAATCTACAGTAGTGCTTTCGTTGACTGTTTTTGTTCGTAATGCAGTATAGATTTTACTTTTTGAAAGACTACTTTCTATATGTTGCTCTGATTCTGACATAGCTTTATTATTTTAATGGAATTTTAAACCGTTTTATATTTATTTTAAAATACTACTAGTTATTCATTAGCAGTTTCTCTAACATTTATTCTTTTTTGTGATAATCCGTATTTTTTAAATTTGTATCTCATAAATGTAGAAATTAAATCTTCATGGGTTGACATGAAAATTTGGTGATCTGCAAAATCATTTCTTAATAGATCTATAAAACCAACAACGTTTATTTCATCCATAGTTTGTACAGGATCATCAATAAATAAAATCTTGTTCTTTGAATATTTTTTATTTAATGCCAAAGTAAATGAAATAATCAAAGCTGATAATTGTCCGGAACTCATTGTAAATATTGCATCATAAGTTTTAGAAGGATCAGTCTGGAACTTAATTCCTTTGTCATTTGATATAAATAATCCTAAGCCGCCTTGAAAGTCCTGTACAATTCTACCAGAATAAATGTGAAATAGTATTTCAATATCATTTATTAATTTTTGATTATACCTTTTTAATGATTCTTTGTAGACAGTACTTATTTTTTTTATAGAATCTACTTTTTCACTCGCATTTTTAAATTGCAACTGTAGAGCTTTTAGTTCTGAAGCTTTTAAAATAAAGTTTTTATTTTGATATTTTGAATACTGCCAATTTATATAATTAGCTTTTTCATCAATTGTGTCACCTTCAAAATCGAGGATGTTTAATTTATTAGAGAAAAAGTATTGCGTAAAAGTTTCATTAAAATGAGCTTTAATTATATCTAAAGGAATTTCTTTTTTTAGTCTTTTAAGTGAATCAAGTAATAAAACAGTTTCGGGCACATATGACATACTAGGGGTTGAGCTTAAAAATGGGATTAAATTCAATCCTATCTGTTCTATTTTTCTGGCTAGAGAATTAATTAGCAGATCGTCTTGATTAATTAAATTATTTACAAATGTTATATCAATTTCATTTTCTATTTGATGTATATTAATAATTCTAGTGTAAATGGGAATATATTTGTCTTTAAATTCCTGAATTTGTTGTGTGATGCTTCCTGAAGAAGCAACTACCAGACTTTTGATTTTTTCGGTTTGAGCAGTAATATTTTCTAATAAAATATCAGCCTCTTTCCAATCAAATCCACATAAAATACATTCACCCTCACTATGAGTCAAATAATGAAAATCTTTAAATTTTGAAGATAAAGAATCACGTGTACTATTTAGCTGATTGTGAACTGTTGCTAAATCACTAAGTTCGTTTGCAGATACTTTTAAAGAACTCAAATCTGAAATATAATTTGATAAAATTACTACGTTGTCTTTAGGGAATAAATTAATTGGTTCAATAAGTAAGATATCTGACTTTACGATATCAAGACTAATATTATTAAGATTAATCAAGAAAGTTTTTTGTAACTCCTGTAATTCTTTTTCTTTGGTCAGGTCTTCTTTTTCACTTAAATACTTTTGATAACGTATGACCTTTTCAAGATTAGAAGATTGACCAATTAACTTTTCAATTTCGTTATTGTATTGAAAATCTAGAAAAATTAATTTATTATTTACTAAGTCTTTTATTCTGGTAATAATTCCATCTTCATTTAATAAGTCAGTATACTTTATTACATCAAAAGAAATTTCATTTTTATCCCATTCATAGCTTTGTTCTGTAAAGAGTTTTATATATACAACTTCATCACTAGAGGATAATTGATCTGCTAATTCAGTAAGTTCGTTTTCTTTTTCATCTAGTTTTGTTTTTGCTGGCGCATCACATAGTTTTAATAATTTTTTCTTTATCTCATCATATAGTGCAATTTTATTTTGGAACTCCTGGGTATTAAATAAATATGCAATACTGTCTTGTTTATCCTTGTCCTTATTTTTAAGAAGATATGTACTGTCTTCCTGTTCTACATAATTGAGAAACTCAAAGTTTTCTTTATAGTCCTTTCCAAGTAAATTCTCTAGATAAGTAATTTCATTTTCTATAAGGGTTTCTACATGATTTTCAAAATCTGCTTTTAAGTACAATTTATAGGAATTAAAAAAATGATTATTAGACAGGTTTGTCTTCTCAGCCCTTCTCTCTAATACAATAATGTGAGAATCATGCTCAATTTCTGCTTTGATAATTAAATCTTCATTTTCACCATATTGATTATAAAACGGATATTCGCCAAAAGTTTGAGATCCTTTAATTGTTTGCTCTCCCAATTTGACATATCTTCTTATTTGTCCGGTAAGTAATAACTCAATTGCATCAAATAATGATGTTTTTCCAAATCCATTTGGTCCATCCAATACTAGTAAATGAGAATCTTCAAATTTAAATGTCGCTTTTGTAAAGACTTTAAAGTTTTGAATGTAGATTTTTTTAATTTTCATCTGTGGGTGTTTCTAGAGTTAGCCTTTCTAAAATTTCCTGTGGACTTAAATTTTCAAAGTTTTCAGGACTTAAAGAAAACAGGGAGTTTTCCATTAAATCAGCAAATTCATTAATACCTTTGTTAGTCAGTACGCTATAATTAGTATCAAATAACGATTGTAAATTATTATCTTGTTCCACATTAATTTTAACAAAAGGAATTTTATGCGTTATTCTGTAAATTAATGATTCCCAGCAAAAAAGAGCAGGATTTGTTTTGTATTTAGTGAAGTTTTCAGACACGATAATATTTTGTTCTATAAAGGCTAAAGGCTCTTCTGCTGATTTACTGATTTGAAATTTTAGTTCTTCCAATTCATTTTCAGAATAAAACAATACAAGCTTTTTAAATAGGTAGGGATCCTCTTCTACAGTAAGAATGTGTTCTTTTAACTCTTTGAATTGTGTGTCTTCTGGAATTTTTGCCAAAATAAGTAATGAAGTGTTTTTATCAATATCATTGCTTTCTATGGCATTTTTACAAGCTTCAAAATATTGGTTTTGATTCTCCAGAATATCAAGATCATCCTTTTCAATTACTAACCAAAAAGATATTTTTTCTTGATTAAGCGGAAAAGAGTATAAATTACCTACTGACGACTCTCGGAGTAGAAAGCCATGATTTTGAAAAATATTGTTAACTATTGTTTTCATTTAGTTTTAGTTTTGCATCTGCTAGTTTTATTAATGAAACTTTACCCCAGGCGGTAATTCTAGTATAGTTTTTTTTAATTATTGGATCCTTATCTTCAACATCTATAATGTTGTTGATTTCTAGATATAAGGAGTCTACATTAATGCTTGAGGTGATAAGATTATGTCCAGCATATGGAATTTCTAGATCTGTGTTTTTGATATTTGTTATAATATCACGGCAGACATCTTTTTTTAGGTCCTCTCCTTCACATATAATTGTTGGAAACGAACGACTTTTCTCAGCACATACCCAAACGAAATCATTTTTTACATTGCCATCAAAAAGTCGCAGTTGATGTAGAATTTTACAAAACCCTCTTTTAAATTCATTTTTTTGAATATTATTATCCTTATAATCTGAAATAGAGTCCATTTTAAAGGATCTATTAGGCATAATGTTTCTGATAAATTGTACTAATTCGGAAGCATTCAAATCGTTTATTTCAACAATATAGTTTGCAAGTTTTTGTTTTTCATCTTCAGTAATATCATCATCATCTAATTCCATGCAGTATTCCTGATAATAACGATTTAAATCTGCTTTTGTGAGATATAAGTAGTAATCAGGATTAAATGATTCATTTAGATTATCATGATCAAGGATATTTTTAAAATCAATAAAACTAATAGGCTCAGTGAATGCTGCATTATTTTCACTTTTCTTACTTTTATGAATTATACTATGAATTTTTATAACCTGTGTTAATATGATATTCTCCAAAAACTGTCTTGATGTTTTAATATAATCAGGACTTAATTTCCAAGCAGTATCATTAAAATTTATTGAATAGTAAATACTTATTTGTTCTTCTATGAAACTATCAATTTCGTCTAATGGGCAATGAGTTTTTGTATTGTATATGCAAATTTTCATAGGCGGGTGAGCTCCCTCAATGTCAGTGACAGTTTTGTCATGTATATATTGTGCCAAATGGAAGAAGGCATCATTACATTTATATTTGACTGATTTTTTAACTAAATCTTTAAATGCCGATTCATATCTACTATAATATGTGCTTTTAACTGCTTTAACCTGATGGATTGACTTTATTACTTGATTATGAAGTATTGCAAAATCTTCCAAGCTGTCCAATTGTAAAGAGTAATTGTTGGCCGCCGTGACATCATTTAATATTTTAAGTGTTTGGTAAAGAGCAACTTTTCCTTGATAGACAAAGCCACTCCATGTTGATATTGCACTATGGACTATTTCACTATTAATATCGTCAAGTTGGCTCATTTTCTGTTAGTTATATTTAATAAGAGAGTATATATTTCGTGATTAGTCCTCTGTTATTTTCAAAATAACTTGAAGGTGACTAGCAAAAATAACCTATTTAGGATGTTGTTTGTACGGAAAACCGTAATAGATATCTTTAAGTATGATTTAATACTGTCAGCCATAATCTAATGTTTATCTTTTGCCCTACAAATTAATTTCACTTTCTTACTGGTACGGAACACGATGCGTCATGCTTACATCTTCCCCGAATACGTTCATGTGCTTTGAATTACCTGTCATTGATAGGAAATACTAGGGAATCACTTATAAATGGCATTTTAGTTGGTTAAATATATCTGCCTATTTCATAACTAAATGAATCACATACCACGTTATCGTTATAGCAAGTTACATAATTACACTTTTTTTACCACAGTTTTTACATATGTATCTTTAAACTCCAAGTCCATTATATTTTAATCAAATTTAACCTTAGGCAGCCCCTTAACAATCTCTACAGTTTGCACACTTACATTGATAATACTCAAAATTAAATCTAAAATATATCTCGGATTCCCAACTTCGTCAGCCCAATCGTTTGGATCATTTTTGATGCCGCTGTCTTTGTGGGTGGTTACGGCGTAACGCTCCATAACCCATTCTATTGCAGATTTGCCATTTACAACATATTCGTAAGCTGTTTCAGGAATGTTTGAAATAGAAATACGGCTGTTGTAAATGATGGTTTCTTTTTGATTTTTCTTAGGGAAGCGCATTTTTTCTACTCTGTAAAATTCACTTTCGGCTCCTTTTATCTGGACGGTATCAAAAGCCGGAACGGTTTCATAATTGATATGGAGTTCTGCGAGTTCTCGACCTGCTTTGCTAAATTTCCAAAAATCCTTAACATCCTCTACCAAAGGTAAACGAGGCAACATTTTCTTTAAGTCATTGGCAAAGATTTCGCGGTATTCTGGACAATGTAGTAAACCATATACATAATAGAAAAGGTCTTCTTTGGTTACGTTTTTCCCATATTGATTTTTAGCTCTTTCGAGTATAAAATCACTCACACCATCACGACGGATGAAGTCACTTTTGTCACCAGTATCGAATAATCCTTTTTGGGCATGATTGTTTTCTTCGTAATAATATAGTGGAAAACATTGGGAATCTCCAATAATATGAAGATCAGGAATAGATGAAGATATTAGGGCAGAAAAAGGTTTATTGCCTCCTGGAGCTGGCAAACAAATTAATAAATTGTTTGTATTTCTAGTTGGAAATATTTTCTTCATCATCCCTTGCATATTATTCCAATCTTTATTGAAATATAGAATAGATTTAGAAAAAGGGCGATAATGTGCTGTTACCAAATCTTGATTAACAAAACTATATTTAATACCACGTTCTACAGATCTTTTTATCTCCCTTGTCCATGAAATATCCTTGCTTTCAAAATTTATAAAATTTTCAACATTTGGATTCTTTAAATCTTTAGATAATATTCTAAAAGATTCTTCTTCTTTATTGTAAAAATCTATTGATTTATTCATATTGATTTTTACTTCTTCTTTAGAATAATTGTATGCCCATGGATCTCTATTTGTTTTTACACCAGTAGAATAGAAAGGATTAAAAAAAACAGCTTTGTTTTGAAGATTTTTTTTGTCTCCAATTTCAATAAAGTTAATAAAACTATCATTTCTTTGACTAATCCAATCTCCGTGCTCATTTGCTTCTAATATTTTCCACGGCATTTTCTCATTTGCAATGGAGCCAAATTGTGTAATGATTTTAAGTTTATCTTGTTGGGTTAAATAGTCACCAATATCATGATAGTTTACGGTTGCTTTTTCTTGTTTTCCCACCGGATTTTTAATTAGGAAAGTGATTGAAATTGGAGTCCTGGAGCCTGATCCAAAAATTTTACCACCTTCTTTTCTTGACAATTCTCCGCTGGTTCTTTGGTTTCCTCTTAAATTAAATACATATATGGAGCTGAATTCTTTTTCCAAAGATTTACGAAAACCTTCCGAAGCATTTCCATCAAGCCAAGATCCATTTGATATAAAAGCAATGACGCCTCCATTTTCATCCAAACGATCAGAACTCCAACGAAAAGCTTTTATATACGAATCATAAAGTGATGTTTTATTTGTTGTATTGCTTTCTTTTACATAGGTATTCGAAATTCTGCTATCAAGAATTGGATAAGATTGATTTTGCGCATTGTCATTTGCAGATTTTTGCCCTACTGAATATGGCGGATTTCCAATAATTACACGAAGAGGAGCTTTCTTTTGTCTTAGAACACGTTCAGAATTTTGAGGGAACATTTCGGAAAACATTTTTTCACTGTTGTCCGATTCACCCAATTGGAACGTGTCTGTTAAGCAGATGCCATCGTAAGGAGTATATTTTTCCTTACCAATACCATCATCAGGATCAAGTGTAGCATCATGGTAAGCATTTTCGATATTTACAGCTGCAATATAATAGGCTAATAAAACAATTTCGTTCGCGTGAATTTCATATTTGTATTTACGTTCCAAATCTTCTTCTTTGATCAATCCGCTTTGAAGCAGTCGGGTGATAAAAGTTCCTGTTCCAGTAAACGGGTCTAGAATATGGACGTTTTCATCTGTCAAGCTTCTACCGAATTCTTTTTGAAGAATGTCGTTTACGGAATGGATAATAAAATCTACACATTCTACAGGTGTATAAACGATACCCAATTGCTCCACCATTTTTGGGAAAGCAGTTTTAAAGAATTTGTCGTAAAGCTCTATGATGATACGTTGTTTTCCTTCGGCGTTGTCGATTCCTGCAGCACGCATTTTTACGGATTCGTAGAATTTTTGAAGTATATCAACATCTTTTTCCAAAGCCTGTTCATCCAAAAGTGAAGTCATATTTTGCATGGCTATAGAAACAACATTATTTTTTACGAAGGAGTAACCCTCAAACAAGGCTTCAAAAACTGGTTTAGTTATGATGTGTTGAGCCAACATTTCGATGGCTTGATTTTCATTAATACTCGGATTTATATTTTTTTGTAATCCTTCTAAGAAATTAGCAAAAGCAGTTTTGTGTTGGCCGTCAGTTCTGATCAGTTTGGTGATGCGCTCCATATAGCGTTCGGCAATTTGCGCCACATCTTTTGCCCAAACTTCCCAATAGTTTTTATCTCCTACTTTTTTGACCATACGGGCAAATATTGCACTTTGTAATTCTTCAAAATGCAAGTTCATTTGGTTGTTTAAATCATTGTTTTTGTTTGAATCCAAAGAGGAATCATCTTTACGAACTGGATTACCATCGTCGTCAAAACCATATTCAGAACCACCAACGATAATTTGATTAGGGCGAACTTTGTTTAATTCTATTTTATTTACAAGTGCATTAAAACGATCATCATGTGCACGAAGCGCGTTGAGAACCGTCCAAACTACTTTGTAACGTTCGTTGTCGTCTAAACCTTTTTCAGCAGTAATATTAGAAGGGACTACAACCGGAATAATAATGTAACCACATTTCTTCCCTGGGGATTTACGCATTACACGGCCTACGGATTGAACCACATCAACTTGTGAATTACGGGCGGAAAGGAATAAAACAGCGTCAAGGGAAGGCACATCAACGCCCTCGCTTAAACAACGTACATTTGTCAAAATACGACAATCTCCCTCTTTGATATCAGATTTAATCCAGCTTAAAAGTTCATCACGTTCAGGAGCTGACATAGAGCCATCAATATGTTTAGAAGCAATGGAAACCATCGTCTCTCTTTTCTCTTTTGGTAGAGAATCAATATAAGAATCAGAAGCGGTGTTGTAGGTTTCTGTAATCTTTTTTGAAACTTTTATCTTGGAACAAAAGGCAACAGCTCTTTTCATTGGGAGCGGATCGGTATTTTTTATAATTCCCTCGTCTCCCAAAACTTGTTTTGAAAGTGCATTGATGCAGCCTATTAGTTTTGAGGCATCATCAGTAGATATTTCGCTGTTTTCATCCGCAATCATTTTTTGAATTGCCGGAGGAATATCATGATCATTCAAAGTAAGGATCAAAACTTTATAATCAGTTAATAAATCTTTTTCTACTGCTTCGCCAAATCCTATTCTATAAATTTCTTCACCATACAAATTGACGTCATCCATCGAACATAAAACAGCTTCTGCTTGAGCTGCTTTGCTTTTAACTTCGTCATTGTACAAGCGTGGTGTAGCCGTCATGTACAAACGTTTTTTAGCTTTTATAAAATTGTTGTCGTGTACTTTTGTGAACGCGGATTCATCAAAACCAGCAATTTTTAACCCCGTTGTTCTATGAGCTTCATCGCAGATGATTAAATCAAATTCATTAAACCCATTTTTTAGAATAACGTTCTGTGCTTTTGCGATAACTTCAATCGATTGGTAAGTAGAAAAAACAACAGTCATCCCCGTTTTTCCAGTTCTTTTAAAAAGATTGAATTGTTTTAAAATTTCATCAGGATCAGTCGATGCAGGCAAAGCCAAATCGATTGTGCTAAATGTATCGGTATCTTCTTCTTTAGTTTTCTTTTTGGAAATATCAGGGTCAGAACAAATACAAATCGCATTGATAGGTTCTTTTGCAAAAGTAGACCATTCCCTCAAAGTTTGTCCTAGTAAAGCAATAGAAGGAACCAAGAATAAAATCATACCGTTTCCGTTAGTTTCGTTTTCGGCGATGCGAAGTGAAGTAAACGTTTTTCCAGTACCGCATGCCATGATTAATTTACCACGCTCGGAAGTTTTAAAATTTTCGTGAGTTTTTTCTAATGCTTCTTTTTGATGGTCCCTTAAATCTCTGGTTACACAACGGGCTATTTCGCCATGAACTCCCAATTCCATTTGTATCCAGTCGACTGGAGCTTCTTGTAAATCATGAAGATGAATTCTTGATACTGGAGGATGTTGGTTTTTGATTGCCTGAGTTGCATTAGGCCCCCATTTATTTGTTGTTGAAATCCAAAGACGATGTGAAAAACGAACAATTTTTAATTCTTCATTTTTGAATGTACGACTAGAAGTAGATAAAAAAGAATCTACAGCCGGCTTATCAATTAGAGAAGCTTCCTGATAACATTTACATTGAATAGCCCAATAATCTCCATCAATAGTAAGAGCAACTAAATCGATACCGGTGTCGCCACTACCTAAATCATTTTTCCCTGGGAATTCATCCCACATCCAAACTTTTTTGAATCTGTAAGCATATTGTGGGTCAGTTAAAAGATAGGCTTGCATTAATCTTTCAAAACGAGCTCCTTTGTCACGTTCAGAAAATGAAATTTTACGGTATTTTTCTAGTATTTTATTAAAGCTCATTTGATTTTTTTATATGTAAGAAAATGATTTGCCGAAGGTAATATTAAATTGGGGTAAAATAAATTTGTAAAATCTATTTTTCCGAGGTTAAAAGTGTAACAACTCTAATCAACTTGTTTTTCACGAAAACAAAAATAAACTTTGTTCTTAATTTTATCAGACGATTTTCCTCAATTTAAAAAAATAAATATTATTAAACTCTAAATTTAAATATCCAGTAATATTTGAAAACCTTACAAATGAATTCTCCAATGCTATTAGGTAGTTGTGCTAAATACACAAAATTGATATTATGTAAAAATGATTTAATTCTAAAAGATCTCGTATGGCAATCATAAACTTCTCGTTTTAAAGTTTTGGACTACAGAGTATCTAACTTTTGTTTTAGCAAATGTTTATCTGGTAATTGAATTCTATATTCAGCTACCATGGTAGGAGAAAGACTTCTGCTTAACGCATATTCTACAACTGCATGGTCCTGATCTTTGCATAATAATATGCCTATACTTGGATTTTCATTCTGCTTTTTTACATCTCGATCTAGAGCTTCCAAATAAAAGTTTAGCTGTCCTAAATGTTCGGGTTTAAACTTATCTGACTTTAACTCAAATGCAACCAGACATTGTAACCCTCTGTGATAAAATACAAGATCAATATAAAAATCACTATGTCCCACCTGCACTTTATACTCTTCTGCGATAAATAGAAAATCTTTACCCAATTCAAGTATAAAATTTTTCATCTGATTGATAAGACCCTTTTGCAAATCACTTTCGGTATAGGTGTCAGAAAGGTTTAAAAAATCAAAAATGTAGCTATCCTTAAATGTGTTTGCGATATCTGGATGTAATTCTCTCATCACTGATGAGACTTTTGTATTTCCTATAATAGTTCTTTCAAAAACGCCACTGTTTATTTGTCTTTCTAATTCTCTTGAACTAAATTTTTCCTGACTTGACAGTCGCAAATAAAATTCTTGTTCTTCGATTGATTTAGTCCTGCTTAGAATAATAAGATTGTTTGTCCAACTAATTTCTCTCAGCAGTGCTGAGAGTTTTGGAAAAGCTTTGTATGTTTGATAAAATTGCTTCATTCTCCAAAGATTCTTATCCGAAAATCCTTTTAAATCAGGCTCACTCCGTTGTAAAAAATTAGCTAATTCTTTTACGACTGATTTCCCCCACTCTGCTGTTTCTAAACGATTGTGAATATACTGTCCAATATTCCAGTACAGATTAATCATTTCAGTATTAACAGCAGCAATAGCTTTTGATCTGGATTGTTTTATTAATTGAATAATATCGTTAAATTGTTCTAGTATCATTATTTCTCAGTTTAAATTATTTCTTGTCACTTCTTAATTACCAAATGTCTTAGTTCATAATCATTTAATAATCTTTCCTTTTCAGAATAAATAATATCCTTGATGTCTTTTTTTATTTGCAAATAGTTGCGTTGCACCATAGAGTTATCTACCTTTCGAATAATGGGAATATCTACATAATTATCCTGTTCTTCTTTCAATGCTTCGTGGTCATTTACTATTTCAGAATGAAATGTTTTGAGTTCGATTTTACAATCAGGGTCATCCGCTACCATACCCACGAATTCACCGGAACTAAGTCCGGAAATTTTAGACGGTGGCACAGCAGATTCCAGTTGTTTGGACCGGCTGACTGAAGTATCTCCACTATTGATGGAAAGGCTTTCTCTGTCTTGCATAATTTTCCCAAAACGTTCCGATAATTGTTTGGCTGTATCACCTGTTACCTGACCACTGACTATGTTTCCGGTAATGTTCATAATTACATCAGCCTGTTCTCGTCCATAATCTTTACGCAATTGACTAAAGTCTTGAATACCCAAACAAGTTGCTACTTTATTACTTCTGGCAGTAGCAATCAAACTATCCATATTATTGAGGTAAATTGTTGGAAATTCATCAAAGATCAAGCTGCTTTTCTGCTTGTTTTTTTGGTTCACTTGTTTAACCAATCGGTTTACATAAAGTGACAACACTGCTCCATATATTTGTATTTTCTGAGGATTATTGCCCATACAAACAATCTTAGGTTCTTCGGGATTATTGATATCCAAAGTGCAATCATTACCTGATAAAACATAGTATAATTGCGGAGAAGAAAGCCTTGCCATGGCAATTTTTGCCGAAGCAATTTGCCCCTCCAATTGGTCCATGACATTATTTAGATAGGCATTCACAAAGGGATTAATGAGTACCTCAATTTCTTTCTCAGCTCTAAGTAAGGTAAAGAGACTATCGTAATCCTCCTGCATGAGTTCAATTACATGAGGAAGAGTACAGAATTCACCATCTTTATATTTTTTTAAATACCATATTATAGCCGAGAGAAAATTAATCGGTGATTCCACAAAAAAATCTCCCTGTCGTTTAATCCATTCCCTGTTGAGCCCTAACAGAATTGTACGTGCAGATTCAGAAGCATCCGTAATATCACTCATAGCTGAAGGGTCTAATGGATTACATCGATTGCTTCTTGTCAGATCATCAAAATTAATTACATAGAACTGCGGTAATACCGGATAAAGGTGTCTGTATTTAAGCCAGGTATTATAGACGATTCTTGTCAGGTCATCAAACTTGAAATCATAGACAAACATGGTGAATTTTTTACGGATGTGCTGGGTAATAACATGACGTATTACAAAATAGGATTTCCCGGAACCTGGAGTACCAGAAACCAGTAAACCCCGAAAAGGATTTATGATATTTATCCAACTGTCTCTTATCTTATCTTTTAAATGATACCGCGCTGGAAGGTTGATGGAATACTCATTTTCCAAAAGTCTTTCCTCTTGGGGAAAGGTCTCATTTTCAGTATTAAAAATATCTTTGCTGTTGAGCCTGTTTTTTATAATACGCGATAATAATGTCCCACCTGTGAGCATTAAAAGAAAACCACTAGAAGTAATAGTCATATAGGCAATCGCTGCCAGCATTAATTCTATTTTCAGGTATAATGAAAGATAACTTATAAAGTAAATCAGAATCCCTGTGATTATATAAGCAAAAGCTGTTTTGTAATTCAGTTTTTCATCTTTTCGTCCTTTAGCTCCAATTAGTGAGATTATTAAAAATCCCAATGCAAAGAGTTTGGATTTATGAAAATTACTGAACAATCCTGTATAGTAAATATTACGCAAGATTTTATCACTGAACCCACTAACCAAATGCCACTTTCCAAATGCGGCATAACAGTAATAATAAAAATGGATTGTTAAAATAATAATACTGATGAGTCTTGTCATATCCAAGATCTTTCTCAGTGCCTGTTCGTTTTCTCCTGTCTGCATAGCCATAATTTCAAATTTTATTGATTATTAGACTGTCCTCTTCTTTTTTTCTTTTTGTTTCTAAGCTCGTAGGGAAGGTAATTAGCCGTCTGTTCGGCTTGCGTTAACATCTCTGCTAATTGTCCCATTATTGTACTGGATCCTATGTATTTGTTATCTCTAAAATCATCACCAAACAGTGCTGCAACTATTTCCGATTTCGGAGTTTCAAATATGATTGTATTTGATTTTTCACTCGTTAAACTTTCCCTGTTTTGCTCTACCTGATTAATGGATGCACAGCGTTCTTGTATTGCTTTGGCACTGTATTGTTTACCGAGTGTACTACCATTAAAGACACATTTTGTGGTATGGTCTACATAAGTAATCCCATAAATTAATCCTTCTGCATTTTTTCTAAAAACAGTATTGATTCCATCTTTTTCCAGTATTTTGACTAGTTCAGCAAGCGATATTTCCGCTTTGAAAAATGCCATATCAATAGCGTATTTCACCCTTCTTATATCTGATGCTTCATTTGTGGTATTGGATGCAAATTTTCCCTCTAAAGAATTCAGTGTTGGTTTATAGTAAAAGTCGCTAGCCTTTATCGGTACACCAATTGGTTTACCGTTTTCATCAAGTATCCTATACACCAATCCTTTAGCTTTAAATATCCTTGAATCTTCATTACCACGATCAGCAAAAACATTATATTGTTTGAGCACTGCATTAAGCTCTGCAAGGCTGGCATATTTATAAGATGACAGCACCTCAGATAATACATTTGAAATTGCTTTTTTGGACTGGATTCTTCCGTATCGGACCTTACCCATTGAAATAGGCTGTAACTCCAGATTCTCATTTTTTCTTCGTCCTTCAGCTATTACAAGTCCAAAAGATTTTTCGATTTCTTTTCGTGCTATTTCAGATTGATTTCTACCTATGTTGTGCATATCAATTCTGCTTCCGTCTGCCTTAACTTTTATTGAGGTTATATGAATGTGTGGATGTGCTGAATCATGATGTTGATACACCAGATATGGCTGTTCTCCAAAACCAATTTTCTTCATATAAGTATTGGCAATGTCCATCAGTTTCTCTTTCGAATAGTTTTCTGATGGATCAAAATTGAGCGATATGTGCACACTGCTTCGCTTTACATTATCGTTGAGAGATACTTGTTTGAGAAACCGATTTAATTTCATGGTGGTACTCATTTTATCCACATCAACAGGATAATTTCCTTCACCGATACATTCTGCTACTCCCTGTTTTACCTTATTTTCATTGTAGTTGAAAATGTTGTGTATCGAATGTCCAGTCTTTATGATCGCAACCATCTTACTGAGATTTTCTGGATGTATTCCTTGATTTCTTCCACCTTTTCCAAAAGGCTTTTTTTATCCAACTCAGAACTGATAATCCAAACTTTAAATTCCGAAATTTGATTAAGAGTATGCAGCTTTTTTACTGCCTGATTAAAGTTGTTGCCAATAGCACTGAGTTCTCCCCTGAGCCGTATAATCTCCGACATAAATTCGTCAAGAGATTCATTACGAAAATTAGTCGTAACAGGTTTGTTAAATAGGTGTTTGCGAATGTAGTCGCTTAGCTTATGACAAGTACTAGCTTTCCATTTGCGCTCAATTTTCACATACTCTTCGGGTGTAAATCGTACCCCGACAATACGTGTTCTGTTTGAATTTTCTCTTTCCATCATCTCTCCTTTTCATTGTTATCAAACTCTTTTTAACCTTTCAGTATCACTGCTAACGAGTCCCGAGTGTAGAGCAGCCAGAATCGGTTGTTTAACAACCGGACATCTGGCCGATTGCAGGAACGTGGCAATCTTCCTGATACTTTAAATGTTCTTTAGACATCCTGGTATTTCTACAATATTTCAAATTCAGTTTTTTCATTTACAGCCACTTTATTATTATATGTGATCTATTAATTGTAGTAATCTCGAAATTTTATACCCGTTAAATACAGTCATTAAAATTGCGCTTTCTTTATAAAGTCTATTTCGCTTTAATTTTTAGAACTCTAGGAAAGTGCACACCGCATAAAATTCGGAAACTACTATAACTGGATAGCTATAATGCCAATTTATCGTCTGTATTTTAGATTGAAAAAACGTGCTCTTTCAAAGCAATAAACTAATTTTAAAACAACAAAATCCTGACTGTTTTAAGGAAGGTTTTTGGTTGTTCATTTTAACCTTTCTTCTTTATTTCAGATACAAAATTAAGTAAGCAAAATGGATTTTACCTATGATGGACATATTATGTCCATGAGACTTTACGACTCCCTTTATACCTTTGTAGAAATAAATTATTAATTAAAAACGTGAAGATTATGACAACAAATGATGTGGCTCAGGTTTTAGATACGGTGCTTAGTATCCCTGGAATGAATGAAGGAGTGAAAATTGATTTGAAAATTTCACGAAAAAATGTATTGTTATTAAACCATATTATTGAACGTGGGTTATCTGGTAAGGACAATGATAAACCGTCGACTCTTATGATGAGTGTTCCGGAGGAAAATCTCCAGGAACTAAAACTATTTGGGGAGGAATGTTTACAAAAAGCCGGACTTGTAGAACTCAGTGCAAAACTGAAGACCTTGAGCGAAACTGGGAAAGCATAATAGATTAAAAAAGTAAAAAATATTGTGGGGTTTAAATAAACATTATTTGTTTATTTAAACCCTTTTTTTATTGCTCAATACTATTTTAACTACTTCTTTTTTAAAACTTTAACTAAAATAGCGGATTTTGACAAATCAATGCCGGATTTTTATAACGCACTATAAAACAAGCTGTTGTAATTTTGTTTTCGCTCCAACTCTAAACAATTGAATCATAGTTAAAATGCTTTTCTTTTTTTGAGTTTAATGGGATTTGAATTATGGTACTACAATTATTATTAAAAAAATTGAAAACCATTACATAAAAAATTCCATAAAATAACATTCCATAATTATATCAACTTAAAGATCAGAAGGCATGAAATTGAATACAAAAATTAAGAATATAATTCTTGACATAATTTGTCTGCTATATGTACTTTTATTTGTTTATGCAGCTGTAAGCAAACTATTAGATTTTGAGAACTTTGAAGTGCAGCTCGGAAAATCACCTTTATTAAGTGCTTTTGCTTCTTGGATATCTTGGTTAGTACCCGCAATTGAGTTGGCAATAGTCTTACTTCTTATCATTCCAAAATTTAGAAGTGCAGGTCTTTTGGCAGCATTTAGTTTGATGACCATGTTTACTGCTTATATTTTTATTGTATTGCATTACAGTTCATTTATACCATGTTCCTGTGGGGGAATATTAGAAAAAATGAGTTGGAATGCCCACCTTGTTTTTAATATCATATTTGTGTTATTGGCAGGTTTGGCAATAGTCATAAAAAACACATTCAATAAAACGAATAAAAATACAACGAGAAAGTATTTGACTATAAAACAAATTATGATTTCAATAATAGGCAGTATAGCGATCGTGGTGATTTTATTTCTGTCTTCTGAGGACATTATGCACAATGAAAATCCATTTATCAGACGGTATCCACAACATCCCGTAGTATTCTCTAATGCAACGGATTTAAAATTAAACTCCTATTATTTTGCAGGTTATAGAAATAACCGAATATACCTTGGAAATTACACCAATCCGCTTCATGTAATATCAATGGATACCAATCTAGGGAATCAACAAGTAATAAAAATATCTTTTGATCCGAAAAATATACCATTTAAAATGGCTACCGTTGTTATAAGAGATTCCAATTTCTACCTTATGGACGGAAGCGTACCAACTATTTTTAGAGGGAGTACTTCGGACTGGAAAATCACAAAAGAACTTAAAGGTATTCCGTATTTTACTCTAGCAGTACCTCTTGATAGTACCACAATATCTTTTAGGTCCAACAATGCTAAAAAATTAGCAAATGTGTTAGGAGTTTTTACTTCAAATCCTACTGCTAAAATAACATACAACAGGGATCTTTTGCAACAACAGATTGATGGTATTTTTGATACTGATGGAACATTATTGTATAGCGAAGAACAAAGAAAAATAGTCTATTTGTATTACTACCGCAATGAATTTATAGTGGCTGATAAAAGTGGGACTCTAAATTACAGGGGCCATACTATTGATACGATCAAACATGCAAACATTAAAGTGTCGTACCTCAGAAATGGAACGCAGGCTGAAATGTCATCACCTCCATTTGTAGTTAATGCTCATGCAGCTATTTGTCAAAAATTACTGTTTGTCCACTCCAAAGTAAAAGGCAAATATGAAAATGATAAGCTTTGGCAAAAATCATTTATAATTGATGTATATGACTTAAACAAAAATGCCTATATATTGAGCTTTCCCATTTATAGAACGGGCGACGCAGCCCTTAATTCCATATTTGTTACAGCAACACATCTGTATGCTATAATAGGTAATGATCTTGTTGTTCATGAATTAAAAGCGATACTGACAAAAGAAATGAAAACCAACTAAAATAAATGTCTGTGAGACATAAAGATATACTTGCGCTAAGTAGCAGGAATTAGATCGAACACCTGTAGAAAAAAGTAGATCAAAATGTAATTTAAAATTTAATATTATGAAAAATTTATTTTTAAAAAAAATTACGCCTTTCGCTGTTATAGTGATGGGAATTTCGGGAGCTTTTGTAACCACTTCTATGCAAAGTGCATCTAAAGACTTAGCTCCAACGGTAGGATATATTGCTAATTCACAAAATGAATGTCTCGATATCCCGGTGGCTTGTGATGATACACCTAAACCTTTTCTTTGTCGTCTAAATGGTACAACAGGCCCCATAGCCTATGAGAAAGACGATAACGATAATTGTGTACAACCTTTGTATCGTCCTTGATCGGATCTTATTAAAGTGTTTACCAAAATGGCAATGCAGTTCCATAACCGGAATTGCATTGTTTTTTAAGCTCATTTATCAATAATTGTATTAAATGATTCTTTTAACTTATTTCCTTGGAGGTTCATTTTTTCGAAAATAATCGAGCCTTAGAACATGGGATTGGTAATATTTTTTTGATATGAAAAACGATACTCACAAAAGAAGTAAAAAGTAAGTAAAATAGAGCCTTGCAAGACACCAAAATATATTATCACCCGTATCGGAGATTAGATCGAATACTTGTATAAAAATGCAAATCAAAGTTTAATTTAAAATTTAATAATATGAAAAAGTTATTGTTAAAAGGCAGCATACCAATCGCTGTTATTGCATTGGGAATTACGGGAGCTTTCATAACCACTTCTATGCAAAGTATATCCGAAGTCAAACCACCAGTAATTGGATATTTGGTAGACGCACAAGGATTATGTAGAGATGTACCTATAACTTGTGGTACACTATCACCATTTCTTTGCCGTCTTAATGGTACAACAGGCCCCATAGCCTATGAGAAAGATGATAACGATAATTGTGTACAACCTTTGTATCGTCCTTGATCGGATCTTATAAGTGTTTATCAAAATGACAATGCAGTTCCATAACCGGAACTGCATTGTTGCTATAACTCATTTATTAATAGTTACTTTAATCCTTCTTTAATCCATTGGGTTGCTGGTTCGTCTTTTAGGAAATATCCAAACCACTCCAGCATGCGAATCGTAAGATCTTTTTGGTTCGTCGCATTAGTCAGCACATGACCTTCATTGGGGTAAAACAGTGTTATGTTTTTTTTACCCAATCGGCGAAGCGCCAGATAGAATTCTACACTCTGATGTGGATCAACTTGCTGATCCTGTTTTCCACTCCATAACAAAAGAGGTGTTTTAATCTTTTGCACATGAGCTATTGGAGAATTAGACTCATAGGCTAAAGGAGCCTCAAAAGGTGTCTTCCCCATTCGCCATTGTTCGCTTTGAAAGCGCCACATATCAGGTTTTCCGGATTTCTGATTAATGGTCAGGTAAAAGCTGTTTAAATCCGTAATTGCTCCACCTGCAACGGCGGTTGCAAAAATATCGGTTTGGGTGATAACAAATGAAGATTCATATGCTCCAAAGGAATGCCCCATAAGTCCAATTTTGTCCTGATTTATAATCCCTTTAGCAATGACTTTTTTTGTTGCGGCAATAACACAATCGACTGTAGAGTTGCCCGGATTTCCATTTTCATGGATAATGTCAGGTAATAAAACAAAGTAACCTCCAGTGGTGAAAACAGTTGGATTCATACCCGCTTCATTATAAAAGGTAGGATTACTATAGTGGTGAAGCTCATTAGATTGAATTTCATAGATGTGCACAATCATGGGATATTTCTTTTTTGGATCATAATTGGCAGGATACAGCAAGACTCCTTTGAAATTTTGGTTCTTAGAATTTTGATATTCAATTAGCTCTGACTTGCCCCAAAAGTATTTTTTTTGTTGTGGATTACTTTGAAAGAAAGAATCCGGTTTTGAAAAATCCTGCTGCACCATTAACTCAGGTGAACTATCAAAATTTTGTTCCCTGTAGAACATCGTTTTCTTTTGAGTGGCATAATTTAATTTATCGATAAAACGATCTCCGTAAGCAATTGGTTTTGTCCCAGTAGCATTCCATCTAAAGTAACCTGTTTTCCCATCTTCGCCTTCCGCTCGAAGGAGTAATTCCTTCGTGATGTCAAAGCTTTCTATTTTCATTCCATCATAAATAAATTTCAGGGGTCTTTCATTTGGAACTTCTGCTATACGGTACCTGATTTTTGATTCCCGTCCATGAGTTAATCTCTTTGCGGTACCACCATCGGCTTTAATAGCCCATAAATCATACTGGTCATAAATCAAAATCTCGTTGTCGTCGCTGCTCCAGCCCGGATTACCACAAGCAGATTCATTAACCAGCGTGTGCATTTTTGCGGTAAATTTGCCACCAATAGCATCTGTGATATTTTTATGAGTTTTAGCGACAATATTGTAAACCCACCAATTGTTTTCTTTGAAGTAGGCTATATATTTTCCTGCTGGTGAAGCAATAACAAGCATGTAATTACTGTCCTGTTTGCTTAAAAAAATGCTTTTTTCAAATGTCTTCAGATTCATTATATAATAATCTCTGGGACTTTCTGCTTCGAATTGAGGCTCATAGTCTTTTGGATTTGATAAAATGGCATACTGCTGATCCCCGGATAGCATGACCTTGGGAAGCTCATTTGATGTAATAGCAGTAAAACGGTTCTCCACAGGCAGCCATAAAGCTAGTTTTTCTGCCTTTTCAAAATTTCCCTTTTTCTGCTGTTGTGGATAAACCCACTTATCGTTGGCATTCCAAATCTCAACATTGGAATCGGGTTTAGTTTGTGGAACGTCCGTTTTATTTTTAATAGCCAAAAAGACTTTTTGCATATCATCCGAAATCGATACCTTATAGGAAGTGTCATCAATTATAGTTGTGTTATTTGGAAAATTGGGCTGTGTTTTTGGATTCAACTCATATAATTTATCCTTTTCTAAAATATAATAGAAAAGTGAACTATTGGACCCATCATTTGATTGAGCAAAAAAGGCTAAAGCACATGCTTCTTTTTGCCATGTAAAACCATTAAAATGAATTGCGCTATCACTAATGAGTTCCTTTTGGTTCTTTATTTCTTTGAGATTAATAAGTGCAAGCGAACTTTTATGGTTTGAAAAAGTGCTGTACATTAACTGATGTCCATTTGGACTTAATGAAAATTCAGTCACATTTGGAATTTCTTTTTTAATCTTACCGTTGGGAGATTGAATAACTAATGTATTGCTATCGTTGTTTGATCCTACAAGAAATATTAACTGATCTGTTTCGCGGCAATACCCGAACTCTTTAACTTTCTGTATGGTTTCTCTTTTTGCCGTTTTTAGATTTAGAATTTGTAGTTCTTCTTCCTTTTGACATATAAAAACGTTTTCCTTTGTAAAGAGTGTACCTGTGCTACCAAGGAAGTGGTATGTTTTATTACTCTGTATATTTCGAACAAATAAAGTATCAATACCCATGTCATAAGTCATTGTGTAGCTTGCCCATTTCGCGTCCGGCGAAATTTTATCAAAATCGACTGTTCCCCATAAATGATAATCGGTGGAGGTTAACTGTTTTTTTTGCACCACCTGCGCCCATAAGGGACAGGTTACTAATGGCAAAACAAAAAATAAAACTAAAATTAAAAATAATCGAGGGAGCAAAAAATAAAAGGTACTTTTTGTGTCCCTGTTTTGGATAGGATTTGTGGACATGGTTCTTTTATTTAGTATCCCAGATTTTGAGGGCGCAGATTAGGATTTGCACTTAATTCACTCTCTGGAATTGGAAATAAACTATCAGTGGTATTCCAACCCAGTTTGAGTCCCGTTAAGGTGCTATCAAGTTTGCCTGCTCGTTTGAGATCAAAAAAACGTTGGCCTCGTTCAGAAAATAACTCCCATCTTCTTTCCTGTAGGATTGCATCAAGGATTTCCTGTTGTGATAAAGCAGAGGTATCGGAGAGTCGCCCCCGCTGTCTGATTTTGTTCAGATCTTCTTTGGCTCCGATAAAATCTCCTTGCTGGGCTCGGGCTTCTGCTCTTATGAGATACTGCTCTGCCAGTCGAAAGACAATAGAATATTCTTTTGAAACTGAAGTCGATTTATTTTCTTTGTACTTATAGGCGTGATACCAGATTGAGGTTCCTTTTGATATTGTTTTTATCCAATTGGCTTTACGCAAATCATTTGAGCCAAAAGAATTGACCAGATTATCACTGAGTGAAACTAAAGGAGGAGGCCCTGAGGTAAAAGTAAAGAAAGAGGCTTCGGCAGTGTTCACTCCGGCATTACCGGATTGTAATTGCCAAATGGTTTCTTTAGAACCAATTAAAAAGACCTTAGCAACATTTTGCTCTAACCCGAATAAACTTTCTTGGTTTAAAACAGCCGAAGCCATATTGGCCGCTTCGGGATAGGATTTGTTATAAAGATAAACTCTTGCCAGCAAGGCTTGTGCTGTTGCCTTATTTGGACGGACTCTTTCCATATCACTCGTCGCAGTAGCATCTGGTAAAACCGCAATTGCATTTTGTAAATCAGCAATCGTATTTTGATATACCTCAAGAGTTGGTGTTCTACTCACGATGCTGTTCTTTTTATAATCTGTCTGGGTGATATAAGGTACATCACCAAAAATATTCACCAGATAAAAATGCAACAAAGCGCGAATAAAAAGAGCTTCTCCTGTTAGTTGTTTCCTCTGTTCTGCGGAGAGATCCTTACTTGCCGCTACACCTTCAATTACGGCATTGGCTGCATATATTTGGTTGTAACTAATATTCCAGTATCCCGATACCGAGGTATTGGAAGGCAGAAGGCTATTGTTGTAGAAATTTAAACTGGGATTATTTGGATTTTGCGTGCTGATTATTTCATCTGCATAATTCCCAAGCTGATTGGAAATACCTAATCCTGCTCCGGTTAACATTCCTTTATCTCTTATGTTAGCGTATATGTCGATAAGAGCCGCATTTGCTGTAGCGTAATCTTCAAATACAGTTACATTTGTGAGTTGTGATTTTGGTAAATCAACATCGACAAAGGAGTCGCAGGCGTTCAGCATACATGCAATGCTTACCCATAGAATCTGTTTTATGGTATGATAGGTTGTTTTCATTTTCGTTGGATTAAAATGTTAATTGCACTCCGGCTGATATAACTTTAAGAGGCGGTAAAAAACCATAACTGGTAAATTCAGGATCTCCATCTTTGTAAGACGTAAAAGTCAAAAGGTTCTGACCTTGCAGCATAATCTTAAACTGGGTCTGCTTTAAACTTAAGGGTACATCGTAAGTAAGAGCGATGTTTTTCAGGCGAATAAAGGAAGCGTCGCTAATAGCAGCGTCACTTTCAGCATATAGACTATCTCCGATTAAGGCATCATTATTATAACCCGTTGTATAAATTTGATAGGGAGCCGTATCTCCCGGCTGTTGCCAGCTGTTTACCATTCTTTCTTGCTGGTTGGTCATCATACCTGCAGGCCCCATAGGGTAGTTACGGTTTTTTTGTTTGACAAATTGAAATAAGAAATCCAGTGTCAATCGTTTATAGCTGAGCTGATTCTGAATACCTCCGTAATATTGTGGGTTTAAATCAACTAAAGTTTGCTGGTCTTCTGGAAAAGAGATTCTGCCGTCCTTATTGGTATCTTCAAATTCATAAATTCCGGTTTGGGGATTAACGCCTTTGAATTTATAGAGCAATTCAATATTTAAGGGCTGACCGATGCGATACTGCTGACTGTAAGGCGAACTTTCCAGTCCGGGAAAGCTAATTAATTTATTACGGGCGAAAGTGAGATTGAAATTAGTAGTCCAGTTAAATGTATCACTGCTAAAATTGGTGGTACGCAAGGTGAATTCGATTCCTGCATTTTCTACTGTGGCATCTAAATTGGACTGCAAAAGTGTAAAACCGGTTGTTCCGGGCAATGGGACTCCTACTAACTGATTGGAAGATCGGTTTTGGTACAAGGCAGCTGTGGTAAAAATACGGTCTTGCAAAAATCCCAATTCCAATGCAACTTCCAATTTTTTATTGGTTTCCCATCCAAAATTGGAGTTATAAAGCCTTGATGGTCTTAGACCTACTATTCCATTATAAATTACTCCTGTGGTATAGGTATTTAAAAATTGATAATCCCCTATTTGATCGTTTCCTGTAGTTCCATAACTGCCACGAAGTTTTCCAAAACTAAGCCATGATCTGTGCTTTAGAAAGTTTTCATTGGAAAATAACCATGCTACGCCGACTGCCCCAAAATTTGCAAATTGATTTCCCGGTCCAAATCGGCTCGAACCATCACGTCTTGCAGTTAAGTTCACAATATAACGCTGCTGCCAGTTGTAATTTAATCTTCCAAAAAAGGCTTGGTATTTATACTGGATTTCTTCATTAAGCAATACACGGGCTGTTTTTGCCGCCGCTAAATTATAAATCAGGCTATTGGAACTGAATCCTGTCCCTGATTGTTGCAGCCGATCAGTAATCTGGTTTTGAAAGGTAGCCCCCAAAAGGAGTTCTAATTTTCCAGTCCCTAACTCTCTTCTCCAATTAATTTGCGGTTCTATGATCCACGAAGATCGATCTGTATTGTTTAGAAACAGAGCTGAGGTGGAACTGTCAGCGCCAAGGGCTGGATTAGCTGTGGTTGAAGGAACTATTCGGGTTTCATTGGTACTTAAATCAGTAAAGCCCAAACTGCTTTTTAGCAGCAATCCCGGCAGTACTTCATAGGAAAGCACGGTATTGGCGATCAGATCATTTGTTTTTGCTACAAAAATGGTATTGAGATTTCTGAGCGGATTTTCCCAAGTACTGTTTTCCCAGTTTAAATTCCCACTGGCATCGTACAATGCCGGAGCATTAGGGGGCAGCGAACGCGCATCATAACTGAAATCAAATGAAGGCTGGTTATTATTTTGACTTGTATAACCTGCTGAAAATGTCAATCTGAATTTTTTATCCTCAGAACGATGATTGAGACTTAGTTGAGTTCCTCCTTTTTTGTATAAAAAATCACCGGGAAAAACGGTAGATTCTGTATAATAACTTCCACTTACCAGAAATTGTGTGCTCTCAGAACCTCCTGATACAGTTCCTTGAATATTCGTTATCTCTGCTGTACCTCCCAAGAGTTCTTTTTGCCAATCAGTATTTCGATTTTGATCCCACGTTCCATTGATGTCATAATCCAATGGACCATACTCGGTAAGTCCATCGTTGACAAATGCCTTTTTGCGCATGGCTAGATACTGCTGGGTATCCATGAGTTTTAAAAATCGGGTAACGGTTCCAACGGCTGTTGAAGCAGTTATATTAAAAGTTGTTTTTCCTGCCTTTCCTTTTTTGGTGGTGATAAGTACAACTCCATTGGCTCCTCTGGAACCGTATATGGCGGTAGCATCTGCATCTTTTAGAATTTCGATGCTTTCAATCATGTCCGGATTAATACTGTTTAACGGGCTCGTAGGAGTCGGAAATGTAGTTGCGGTTCGACTCGATCCAATAGGATCAGAGGCATAAGGTACTCCGTCTATGATATACAGCGGTGCATTTCCATCGCTGCGAATACTATTTTGTCCACGAATTTTGATTTCAAAACCTCCTCCAGGAACTCCGGTACTTTGTATGACGTTGACCCCAGCCATACGTCCTTGCATGGTGGCAAGTACATTGGAGACAGGTTGGGTTTCGATGTCTTTGGAGGTTATGCGGGCAATACTTCCTGTGCGTTCGCTTGATTTTACCGAATAATAGCCTGCATTGACCCGAACTTCCTGAAGGTTTGTTGTATCGTATTGTAATTGAATGTCTACAGTTTTACGCCCTTTTATTGGGATTAGTGTAGTTTTGTAACCTATAAAAGAGACTATTAATGTATCAGAACTATTGGCAGTAATACTATATTGTCCATTATAATCGGAAATCGCACTGGAATTGGCTTTGCTCTTTATGGCAATGGTAACTCCTGGCAATACATTAGCACCATCGGTAATGATGCCCTGAATTTTATTTTGCTGAAAGTTGGACTGTTGTTGAAACGAATTGGATGATAAAACAGGGGTAAAAGACAGAAAACACCCGAAAAAAAACAGGCAATAAAGAGTCTTACCACCCTTGTAAAATGAAAAATTATTCATAATATTGGATTGGTTAATTGAAACAATGGTTGAATTAGCTATGATCCTCTATGCTAGTTTTGTCGCTGTCGTAGAGGGTCATTTTTTATGCAGTAAATTGAATAGTTATGGCATCGACTGCCAGTTTTGTTAAATCATGGGCATTAAATCTTGGTTAGTTGAACTAATTAAAATTTATTACGAGCCTAAAAAAACAATGAAGATTTGGTGCTATGAATGAAAGCTGAAGTAGTTGCTTAAGAATAAAAAAAGGCGCGGGTACTCAGCTTAAACGCTATCAAGGTACTGGTATACCCACGCACGAATAAGCGAGCCCACGCCGTAAAGCGTGAGCATCTTACTTATCATCTCGTGCGTAAAAATTACCAGTTTTTGATAACGAGATTCAAAGCGAATGCTTCAAATATTTTATATGAAGAATCGCAAAAATACATTTAATATGTAAATATGTTACAAACATAACAAAAAAAAGATAACGGTATGATATATCATACCATTAATTTTATAAATAAGTGAGAATTTTAACGAAAGCTAATAAGAACGATGTGACTGAAAAAGAAAAGTTAGGAGAAGAACTGAGAAAACTCCGTGAAAAAATACCAAGCTCAGATTATAATAATAAGGAAAACATTTCTCAACAAGAACTTGCTGATAAAAATATTGGTTTAACAAAACACTTAATTGGTACAACTGAAAGAGGTACTGCAAATCCTACGTTAGAAAAACTAATTTTTTTAGCAAAAGCATTAAATTTCAAAACTATTAATATCTTAAATGTAGAAATTAATGTAGATAAATTTATTAAAGAGAATACTGAACGGAAGTAAATAAAGTCAAATAGTGATAAATAAAGAAAAGATGCTTAGGCATCTTTTCTTATAATGTTCTTAAACTCTTTACCCTTAAAATTTTAAAAGATGCATAATACTGAAAGATGCAAAATT
The DNA here is from genome assembly GCA_900129595.1 of Flavobacterium frigidimaris. GTDB lineage: Bacteria > Bacteroidota > Bacteroidia > Flavobacteriales > Flavobacteriaceae > Flavobacterium > Flavobacterium frigidimaris. The sequence goes on from FQWG01000007.1 coordinate 209,103, forward strand.
CGAACTAGAACTAAACCCCTCAGTGTTTTTATGAGATACAATTAAATTTCTTAATAGAGTATAAATGTCAAATTTCGTCTTTCTTAAAACAATTGTCCTCCTGAGAATTGTACGTTAAATCTAAAGGTTCCTTTTTTCGAAGTTCTTCCATAAAATATGTTGCTGGCACTCCAGTCCTTGAATAAAAAGCTTTTGTGAAACGTTCTGTACTACTAAAACCGGCTTCGTCTGCTAGTGCTTTATTATTATAATGATGAAATTTATTATCCTCTTTTAATCGGTTAATTAAGTAGTCCACTTTTAAATCACTTATGTATTTTACAAATTTCTTTCCTCTATAATGTGCTATTACTTTTGCAAGATATTTTATATTTGAACCGAATGATATTGCCAGCTTTGTTTCCGTTAATTCTTTTTCCAGAAATCTTTTACCCTTTTCAAACTTCTCTAATTGTTTTAATGTCAATGCGACAGTATCCGGATTTATATCTTCGATTCCATACTTGGTGTTTTTGGATTCAACCTTAGTAGAAGCCTGATCTTTTTTCATCAATTCATGAAATCTACGTCGGTAGAGTTTTCTGTTTCTAATATGTTGATAAATAAGTAAGACCACAAATAAAAATAAAAAAATTATTACCCCACTTTTAATAAAACTATCACGTTCTTCTTGAGTGAGTAATTTTTCAATACTTTTTTTCTGTACCAATAATTCTTTGGTGTCATAATCTTTGTGAATTCTTCCCGATACATATTTATATCTGCTTGTTAGGATACTATCTACTTTAAGTAATTTTTCAATATAGTGAAGCTGCTGTTCAGGATTGTTTTTGGATTTAAAGTAGCTGATTAGTAATTCATAATTATTGCGAAGATCCGGACGAATATATCCTTTATCTTCAAAAACTGCATCTACTTTTTTAAAATAATGTATTGCTATTTTAGGATTCTTCAGATTCCAATAGCTTTTTCCAATATAAAAATACCCAACAGCTTCATTTCCAAAATCTTTCTTTTTTTGAATAACCTGCAGTGAATAATTTATTTTGTTAATAGCCGTTGCATAATTGCCTCGGAAATACTGATTGACTCCTTCCGAGAGAATGAAATACTCCCGCATTTCATCATTAGCCAATCTTTTGCCCTCCTCCAGTCCTATTTCATTTATCTGTGAGCATAACCCATAATTACCGATTCTATTATAACATAAACCCAGAGAATGTAATGAATTCAAATAGCCTCTGTCATTATTCTCTTTATTCTCCTTATTCTCTTTATTCTCCTTATTCTCTTTAAAGTAGATTATACATTCCTTAAACAAAGAAACGGCCTCATCATAAAACCCTAGAAAATATTTTATGTTGGCAATATTATATTTGGTCTTATAGATCAAATACTTGTCATTAGTTTTGGAAATATAACTATTTGCAATAAGATAATTATCCAATGCATAATTAAGTTTTTTCCGGGAATAGTATAAAATTCCCTTTGAAAGATAGGCAGAACCAATCAAAGCATTGTCCTTTGACTTTTTTGCAGTGTAAATCATACTGTCTGCATAGGTTAGTTTTAAATTTTCAGGCGAGTGATGGAGGTAGTTTTTATATCCATTCACGACCTCTTCCGAATTCTTTTCTGTTTTTGATTTTACCAGAAAAGATTTAAGATACAGCGATTTTTTAAAGCTATCATTTTGAGATTCTTCTATCCTATCGAAGAGATAATCGTAATCCTTATTTCGAAGTGTGTCAGGAATTTTAAAATGGATTTCCTGAGCGTAAATTTGATCTCCCAAACAAAGAGAGAGTAAAAAAAGATACTTTCTAATCATAATTTGAATTCAAGTGAGACATTATTTCCTTTGCAAAACCATTTTTATAGCCTAGAAATCAACTTTTAAATAGCCTTACGAACATTTTTTCAAAAAAAAAGCGTCTCAAATATAACATAAACAATTGAAAGTGAGTGTCTTTTTGTACGAAAAAAGGCATGCGGATATCTGAGAAATCCGTACTGTTTTTCTCAGAAATCCGAAAACAACTTTTTGCAGGATAAAAAAATGCCTTTTAGATTTGCCTCGAATTCAAAAGCAAAAACATTTAGCATCGTGCTAAATTAAAGTTCTGCTTACCCGGGTGAAATGAACTGACTACAGTTGTAGTCCGTAACATTTTACACATTTTAATCATGAAAAACATTTCATTCTCATTAGTAATTTTATCCTTACTAATCGTTTCCTGTACTACAGATAGTATTGATACTGTCGAAAGTATCAATAACAAAGTCAATAATACCGAATCAGAAAAAACAGCACGTTTGGTACAAGACTTAACCCCTGAAAATCCAGCAAACATTTATGACTTAGCCGGTAAACTGCACAATGATATCCTTGATGTTTATTTGGCAGGTAACTATCACCACACTACACTTGCGCAAATCAGTCAACAAATTGAATCCATTGCTGCTGCCAACAACAATTTACTGCTTTTAGATACAGGAATAAATTTGCCCGTTAATCTTAACATAATACAAGAAATTGTAAATAACCCTCAGGTTAAACTAGATCAAGCTATTGTAAACTCCACGATGACAAGTGCCGCAAAAGATAGTCTTTCCAGTTTTATGAGTAATGTGATTTTATGGAACAATCAGTCCTATGAAGAAATTTATGAGTCCATAATATCGTATGAATCAGATGTAATATCCAATCCAACATTTAATAACGAGGATAAAAGAATTATCCTCACTACTTCTTCTATAATCAGATATTCAATCTACTATGAGATAGTAGAAAAGGATAAAGATTGGGATACCTCTACTGGTCACCGTGTTGCAGGACTAATTGGTGCTATTGACAATTCGTCTCTTGCGATAAAACGCTCACTTGTGACAGGAATTATGATACATAATCTAATATTGGAGTGATGATGTATTTTATCTATTGTTATGAAAAAGAAATAATATACACCCTCACTGTGTTTCTGATTCTTTTCAATCTGGTTAGTCTTTATTTCATCGTAGATCTATTCTCTTATGATGAAATAAGAGGCTATCTCACAAATGGCGAGATAAAAATTGATAGCCCGCGTACTATGGCCTATCTCCTTTTTGTGAGCGGTATGTCAAATTTACTTTTTGTTATTGTTACATTGATGGCAAGGTTTTTTTCTGAGTAAGCTCTCATCAACTTAAATCCCTATGAATTAAAATTTATTTAACTCATTGCAATTCTAATTTTATAAAAAAGCATTTGTTGTGGTAAGAAAAAATTCAAAATATCATCATATCGGTCTGCAAGTCTACATTCTTGAGAAATTAACATCTAAAATTGATTTTACTAAGCTATTTAATGCAAATCATTTCTCTATACTGCTTGTGAATTCTGGTTCTTTATTTATACAAATAAATGATAAAGAAGTTACTGTTTCAGTCAATGACATCCTAGTGATACCAAGAAAGACTTCATGTGAAATCTTGGCTATGAGTAACCAATTACAAATTTGTCTGCTATCTTTTACAACAGATTTTGTTTTAGAAAATAGTATCCGAAGACCTCATATTGGGTATTTTGAATTTTTTATTACCAAATTATCTTCCAAAATATTTCTCAAAAACAAAGACGCAGCATTGCTAATTGATTCTTTGATGCTAATTAATAGTAAAGTATTGCACCCCAAATCTCACATTTATAAAAATGAGACAATCCTTTTTAGTTTTAATTTGTTATTATATGAACTAGCAGGAATCTATCACAGGTCATCGTGGCATATATCTCTTCATCATTCGAAAAAGGAAAAACTGGTGATACAATTTTTTAAAATTTTAGAAATGAATTGTAAAGAACAACACGGTGTAAAATATTATGCAAATACTTTAGAGGTCACTACGGATCATCTTAGCAAAACTGTAAAACAAGTTACCCAAAAAACGGCTAAGCAATTTATCGAAGAAGCGATTGTCCTTGAAGCAAAAATTTTGCTTCAAAACAATCATTTAACCATTTTATATATAGCAGAAGAATTGCAATTCACCGACTCTTCCGCTTTCAGTAATTTTTTTAAAAAGCATACTTCCCTGTCACCCACCGAATATCGGACACGATTAAATCTCCATTAAATACCGTACAATATATGTTTTGACCGGGTTAAGGATGTTCTACAAGCATTGATTTAGAGTACTCTCGATTGCAAGTCGAGAGAAGTATTTACTAAGTAAAAGTAAAAAAAATGACTCAAACCTATCTTTTAGAATGGATGGATTTAACGGTGACCTCAACCCTTAATCCCAGTAAAACTGATCTCACTATGATTACTCCAATTCAATCCAAAGCGATTATAAAAAAAGCAACCGAGCAAACATTTTTAATTCAGTCACAATTTACGGTACAGGTTTTTTCGCTTACAAAGGAGAAACAAATAAAAATATTAGTTGGGAATTATTATTCATCGTTGCTATTTCTTTTGGATAAAATCACAGAAATAAATAGTAACAATGATGAGCATAGAGAACATTTAAAAGAGGTTACAACTACTTTAATTTCTTGTTTGGATGAATTAATAACTTTTATAGAATCAAGATTTGCAAACTATTTAAATAAGCCCTTTCCAATTGTTAAAAAGAAAACAAATGAGTCCTCTATTGTAGACTCTGCTTCAGGTAAAGTTTTATGCAAACTCTCGACTGATCAGACAGCCTTAATACTTAGAGCATCCGATGAACTAAAAATTCTTATTTCAAAATCAATGAATCATTTATTTAAAACAATCGTTCCTTTTCTATCCACTCCAAATAAAGTGGATCTTTCCTATAATGCCATGCGCAGCAAGGCTTACATTTTTGAAGAAAGGGACAAGCAAATAGCAATTGAAACATTGGAACGTATGATTAAGCAAATTAAAGAATATTAACTAAATAATTTAAAACATGAAAAAGCTATCTTACATTTTAACCATCTTGACTCTGGTAATTACAAGCTGTCAGCCTAAAAAGCTAGATGAGAAATTGGCCGCTGTCCTTATTAAAGAAAAAAAACATTATCCTACTATTGTAGATCATGATATTTTCTGCGGTGATCCCGCACATGCTTTTACCATTTTTAAATCCGGACTTGTAGAAAAAGGGTTTGTTAAAGTACTTCAAACCAGAAAATTTGGTGATACAACGGCTTTTGTTAGTTTTAGCGTTACAGCAAAACCGTACCTACTGCCAACACCTGCAACGGATAAAAAACATAAAATTCAACGTGTAAAAGTTGCCGATGAAGAATTTGGAGCAATTAAATCAATCAGGATTATGAGTTCCGGTAATAAAGCAATTATGGAATACACTACAATTCGAAAAAAGAATATTTTTGCTGCTGCAATTAAAAATGGCTTGAAAGACACACTTAGTCATGAAGTGTATTTTATACGAGCTGATGATGGCTGGCAGCTCATGGATAAAAAGTCTGAAATTGAATTTTTATCTTATTAGAATATGAAAATTATCTTCAAATTACTGAGCTACTTCAATTGTAAATTTTCACGTCTTCAATAAATACCAAGTTAGTAACTATATAAATCTATCAAAATAAATTCATTTAAACCTTTCATTTACAGATTGTTACCAACCTGTTCGCAAACCATTTCAAGCATGATTTAGAGGGAATTTCAATGAGATAAATACTTAGAAATTATTTTATTTCAATTTCAAAAAAGTAAAAAAAATATAGCAAAAATATTTCTTATATTCGCTTGAAGAAAAGCTAACTTACTTCATAAATACAAGTGAAAAAAGTTGTATTTATCCTATTGTATGGCTGGTATTAACGAGTTGCAAGCAAGCCGAAGAGCCAACTGCACATTTAGTTTTTTGTTGACACGAAATTCAACGTATAAAACCAAATGTGCTGTTTTTTTTTGCCAACCCTCGAAATGTAAAACAAAATATAGAAATATGGACTTTAATAAAATAAATATAGAGTTGAAGAATGAACGATTGATATTAAACCCAATTTCTCAAAATGATAGAACATTTATAAATGAAGTGTTTGAAGATAAAGATATAAAGCATTATTATATAGTACCAAAGGAAGCCCAACAAGATTACAGAAAACTAGTCGACTATTGGTTGAATGATAATAAAAATGGAGCAGGTGCTTGTTGGATAATTTCTGAAAAAGGTACTAGCATTTTTTCCAGAAATAAGCCTTGTGGGTTTATTACATTTGAATTTAGAGACACATTAAAAAATGCTCGAATTAGCTATGCAATACTTCCAAATTTTAGAAAAAAAGGTATTGCGACTTTGGCATCAGAGCTAATTATTAATAAGTTAAAAGAACAGGAAGTTTTGACGGTTGAAGCTGACATTGACCAAGATAATTTAAATTCTGAAAAAGTTGTCGATAAGCTCGGCTTTACAGCTAATAAAGGACATGCACTTATTGACCCAGAAATGCTTAGAAATGGAGAAATACGCTTTAGAGCATTATGGAAAAAACACCTTGTAGAAATAAATACTACCATTTTAAATAATCAATTAACATTAAATGCAACATCTGAGGAAATTGAACCTTTACTAAACCAATTAGTTACTGAAATAGAGACTAAAGGACAACAGCCTAGATTAATTCTTCGATACTTCTATTTATTAGGAAGAATCAAATTTATTGAAGAAAATTATGAAGAAGCTAGGTCTCTATTTGGAGAATGTAATATGACAGTAGGTAATGATGAATTTCCTGATACACACCTATATTTTTATTGGTTAGGTAGAATTAATGAAGCAGAAGGAAATATTGAACTTGCTATCTCTTGTTTTAAACAGGCAAATGAAAAATTCAATATTGATTCAACTGATGTATCAAAAAACGATATAGAAATAGCATTAAAAAAGCTAAAATAACAAACTAAATCAAGCTTTTTTTAAATGAAAAAATATTCTGCCAACTATTCTTACACTAATCATAATTTTGTTATTCAGAACTTGGCGATTCCTAGAAAAGAGTCGGGATTTTTGCCAGCAATTTTAATAATCAAAAATCTTATTCAAAGAGGTAAGCCAACCTTAATGAGCCAATACTTGCAAAGTATATATGGTTCAGTCCACAAAGATGATGAGCAATTCAAAAAACCTTTTGTTTTAATTAATCAATCAAATCTTGAGTGGCATAATACAATAAAAGGAGACAAGGGAAACAACTATTTCCCCGCAAGAATATTTTTAGAAGAGAGAATTAATGAAGATTTATCTGAGTATGATTATATAAAACAACTAATAATTCCAGAAATTGAAATTAATCAAATCACTCAACGGAATGATGAAAATTTCGAATATCAGTGTGTTGACTTTTTCTTACCTCAAGCAAATTTAGTAATAGAAATAGATGGACAACAACACAAAGAGGAAGTCGGAAGAGTTATTGATTCAATCAGAGACAATCATTTAATCCTATCAAAGATTTTAACCGTTAGAATTGATACAAAAGATTTAGAGGCGAAAAATGAAACTTATTTTGAAAAAATAGAACAAATAAAAAATCAACTTGATAAATATTCAAGATTTCTGAATTTATACAAAACAAATTTCAATCTCAGCTTTGCTGAGATTTCAGAAGAAACGAAAAAAACAAAATTATTGCCTACAGCAATAATTCGTTTTCAAGTTTTGATTCTGGAATTACTCGAAAGTGGTAAAATAAGTCTTGAAGATGACAAATGGATATTTGAAGTTAAAAACCAAGACGTAAATGGATACGAAAATCATTCAATAGAAGATATATTTGAATGGCTTCACCATTTATTAAAATTGCAAAAAATCACATTTAATGAACCGCAATTTGAAATTAAAAATGTTCAAAATTTCAGCAATGCAAATTGTATTAAGATAGATTTTAGCCTTTTACAACGTTGGACTGACCAAAACTTGCTAAATGAGGAAATCATTTATCTACGAACAGATTATTTAGACTTATTTCATAATCGAAATAAAGACAAATTAGACCGAATTAATTATTTTAAACTTAGTACTTCTACAAAATATAATTACAAGCTTATTTTTAATGAAGAATCTGATGATTTAGAGAACTTAGAATTTTTCCTTAAAAATATTTTTGGATATGATAAATTCAACAATGGTCAAATTTCAATTATTCAAAACATTCTAGAAAACAATACAACAATTGGATTATTACCAACAGGTGGCGGAAAATCTTTGACCTACCAACTTGCTTGCCTTTTACAGCCTTGCATTAGTTTTGTAGTATGTCCTATCAAATCTTTAATGTATGACCAAATAAAAGACCTTGACCAAGCATACATTCAAAATATTGAATCAATAAATAGTGATGTAATTGGATCTGAACGAACGGAGATATTAGACAATTATACCAATGGGAAATATTTCTTTGTTTTTATTTCGCCTGAAAGATTTCAAACAAAAGATTTCAGAGAAAGATTAGTAGCAATAAATTCACAATTAAATTTTTCATATGCTGTTATAGATGAAGTTCATTGCTTATCAGAATGGGGACACGATTTTAGAACTTCTTACTTAAACCTTTCAAACACTATAAAACAATATTGCCCTTCAATAAACTTCTTGGGATTAACCGCAACTGCATCTGTAAATGTATTAAAGGATATTCAGTTAGAGTTTAATACTGACCAACAAAATGTAAAAACTCTAACCGATTATACTCGACCAGAATTAGAATTTATTGTTATAAATGATAATAGTAATAAATATCAAGAAATTACAACTATTATAGAAAATCACAATCAAAAAGATAATATTTTTGATTTAAGTTCTGAGAATCCCAAATGTGGCCTCATTTTTACACCTTTTGTTAATGGAGCAAATGGCTGTTTTGATTTGTCAAATAAACTAACTACTAACTTTAATATTCCTGTAAAATTCTATTCAGGTTCAAAGCCTACGAATTATCAAAATGAAGTAGATTTTGAGAAGTATAAAATAAAGGTTCAAGATGAATACAAACAAAACAAGTTCACTTTATTGACAGCTACTAAGGCTTTTGGTATGGGAATTAATAAAAAAAATATAAGCTTTACCGTTCATTATGGAATGCCAGCATCAATGGAATCGCTTTATCAAGAAGCAGGTAGGGCTGGCAGAGATAAAAGTAATGCAAAATGTTACGTTTTATTAACTGAAGAAAATCCCGAAACTGATATTGAAATAATATTTAATCCAGAATCGTCTTATGAAGAAATTCAATCATTAACTGAAAAAGTAAAATGGGATGGTCAAGATGTCTTTCGTCAAATCTTTTTGTATCAAAATGGATTAGACTCAATATCTAAGGAATTAGAACTTGTAACACTACTCCACAATACATATTCAGAAACAGGAACATCTAAAGTTGTATATGCAACAAATTTAGGTTCAAACAAAATAAAAGTTGAAAAAGCCATTTACCGTTTATCAAATTTAGGCGTTATTTTAGACTGGACTGTTGATGACTTTTTTAATGGTGTGTTTACAGTTAAATATAACAACTTCTCGGAAAAAAGCATAGAATCTACTTTGCTCAAGTTTATAAAAAAATATATTGATGACTTTGAGTTTGACAACCATTTAGACAGAATAAAATACACAAATATCTTAAATGATAAAGAGTTGCCGAAATTTGAACGTTTAGTAAAAATATTACTTCAATGGTCTTATGATAAATTTGGAACAAACAGAAGAGAATCATTAAAAAACGTTTACGAAAACTGCTTAAAATATGATAATACAACTGAAGGAAAAGAATCTTTTAAAAAGTCACTAGAAGCATATTTTAAATTTACAGAAGCAACTTATGTTTTACAACATATTGCAGAAAACAACAATAAAGATATTTCTAAATGGTTTGAAGTGTTTTATGATGAAAATAATAATTTTATAAATAAAGATTCAATAATCGATTTAAAAGGGAATTTACAACGCTTTTTAGAGAGTTTTCAATCTAATACAGGGCTAAATCTAATAAATGGTTTAACTAACTTGCTTTTAGAAGAATCGCTTAATAAAATTGAAGAACAAAGGTTTACAAAATCATTCGATACAATCTCAAATTACGAAGAATCAATCTTTGATTACATTATTGACCACATTATTGAAGTATCGAAAAAGCTAGACCAAAAAGGAAAAATAATGCTGTTGCAATTCTTATATAAATTCAGCAAATCGGAAGAAGACAAAATAAGATTTGCAAAAGAATTAGGAGACACAGAAACTCTACTCTTACATTATAACAATAGACTTAAAATCATTAATAAAAATATAGAATATGGATTTAGAAAAATTGGATAGCATTGTAAATGAATTAGAACATAATTCCCAACAACTAAAAGGTTTTACTGCTGTTTATTCGGAGATAAGTACACTTCAATCGAATATTAGTCGAAACTTGGAATTAATAGAAGAGAATAATAAAAGTTTAAACTCAATAAGTGATGTAATCAAGCAGAAGACAGAAGAAAATACAGAACAACTAAAAGTTGCCAACGATTTTCTTGAACAAAAAATTGGAGAGATTTATAAAGACAATAAAGCATTCCAAAAAGAACTAGATGCAATGCTTATTACTAGGCTTGATAAACACAAATCTGATATTCAAATAGAAATTAGAAACGAAGGAACTCAAATACAACGTGCATTTGAAACTACTCTTAATTCTAACTTTAATTCAATGGAATCTAAAATCAAAGAGCAGTTTAATTTACAGTCTAAGGAATTAAGAACAATGAAAATTTTACTAGTTGTTACAATTGCTATTGGAATTGGTTTAGGAATTGGACTTTACTTGAAATAAGCATCGCATGAAGCCATACACATTTGCAATTCGCACCAGCCAACAAACAAAACCAAAATTGCAAAAGAGTATGTATTTGCCAACGCTACAAACAGAACGAAATGAAATGAAGACCAGTTTACAACGGATTTGTGCAATTGGCACAATGGAAAGTTGGTTTTATATTTGGGGATAATTAGCAAATCCGAAAACAGGGCTTTATCTAATCCTAAACCCAAGCTAGTAACAGAACTTTGGAAGTAATGTTACTGCATAAAATCCAAAAAAATCTGATAAAAGAAAATATATATTTAGAAGAACTTCTTCAGACAATATCCGAAAATCAATATGTTGGATTGGGAAATCCTAACTCCAAAATATTATTTATAGGAAAAGAAGCTGGAGCTGAAATTGAAGAAGAAATGTTTCACGGAAGCGCTAAATCTTGGAGAGAAAAAGAATTTAATTATTCTGAAAGATATGTTCCAAAAGAAGCAAAAATTAGAAACTTAAATCATACTTGGCAAAGATATCAAAAACTATACGATTGTATTTTATCAAATTTAAATATAGAATTTAATAAAAAAGACAAATATGAAATCAGTTTTATTGAAAATATATTTACAACAGAATTAAGCAATTTACACGCACCAAACACAAAAGACGCAAAAAAGCAAGAGAAGTTTGGACAAGAACTAAAATTAAGAAAAATAGAGTTTCTCAAAAGTAAATTTATTGCAGATTTTCAAATAGTTATAATATTCGCCAGTGATAATAAATATATAGAAACATATCCAGGAGAAATCTGTGAGTTATTCAATGTGAAATTTATTAAATTACATAATCCAAATGCAAAAGATAAAATTTGGATACATTCAGAAAATGAAACTGGAATAAAACCAAAATTATTAATTCACACAAGACAATTGACAAATAGAATTACTAACGAATTAATACCAAATATTTGTGATGTTATTGTGGCTTTTTTGAAAACGAATTCAATACAATTAGAAAAACAATAGAAAAACAGACACTACTGCGAACAGTCGTTTGGCATTGTCTAATTTTATTTTTCAATTATTCTTGTTTCAAAATCTATTTTTCAGCATTTTAGAACAGAAATAACTATCCTAAAATAATACATTTTTTCATCTAATTAGCCTTCCACTCGGGAGGCTAATTTATTTTTTTTACATTTTTTTTATTTTTTTCTCCTTGATTTTACTGGGGGTACAACGGGGTACAACTGGGGTACAACAAAAAGTTGTACTTGTAGCAGTTTGTTATCTATTGTTCCTTTGCCTTGTAATGATGAAGATCCGGATTTAGAAACCAGGATTGTGAGAAACTAATGTAGAACGATAAAATGAAGAGCGTATGTTTATAAACATTTCATGGGGTAATTACATAGTTGTAGTTATTCTGCTACTGGCAAGTTGGTATTTATTTGTTGGATTTCGATTTTATTTTGATGACCTCAAAGAAGTCATATCAGGAAAGCGAAAATTTCAATTTCGCAGATTAGGAGATCCAGATTACGGAGTCTTTCAATCGGAAGAAAACCATCAGCAGACACCTGACCCTATTGCAAGCCAGCCTAGGTTTGGAGAATTCGACACCACCTTTCAGGATGTTGATGCTTTAGTAGCCCGACTAAAAAGTTTTATAGCTGACGCTGCAAAAAGAAAACTAGTCAAACAAGAATTCCTGGACTACATCCAATTGATTTTTAAAGAATATCCTTCTGTAAAAGATTCTGCCTTTCGCTCCTCAGTAAGTGAGCTGATTGTGACAGAATGCAAAACACTTGACTCTATATCTGTAACCCAGGCAGAAGCGGAAGGTTTATGGAACGAAAAAATCTAAAACAATATAACGGAGGAGCTGTCCCTGTCCGTCCCGGCGCAGTATGACAGATGTAACAGGAAAGTGGAACTGCGACAGCGGCAACACCTCCGTTTTTTATCTGAATTTTTAAACTTTAAAAATAATGTGTGATGAAAAAGTGGAACTGGAATTTTAAAAAGTTTATACCTCAAAAAATGAACCGTATTAGTATTCTCCTGGCGCAAATCCTTTTTGTGATAAGCTATGAGACTTTTGCTCAGGATGGTCTGGCAGGAATCAATGAAGCCAACCAACAGGTTAGAAGCTATTTTGATGCCGGTACAGAACTTATGTATGCCGTTGGAGCATTACTGGGTTTAATTGGAGCCGTCAAAGTATATCAAAAATGGAATGCAGGTGATCCCGATACCGGAAAAGTAGCCGCCGCCTGGTTTGGCAGTTGTGTTTTTCTTGTAGTAGTCGCTACAGTAATCAAATCCTTCTTTGGAATCTAAAGGCTGTCGTCATGGAAGATCTACTCAAAGAAAAGTTATGGTTTTATATTATCCATAACAATCCTGATTTGATGTTTACCCTACAAGACAGCTACGATGTATTGGGTTATCTCAATGAAAAGGTAAATGGAATAAAATCCATACTCGAGGATATGTTATCTGAGGGTACACCCCAATATATCATCGAAGAAATTTGTCTCAATGTACTTACCGAAGATCTAAAACCTTCTCGTTTTCTATATCTCCGTTCCCTACTTTCCGAAGAGTTTGAGAAAACCTATGCCGCTTTTCAGGAATCCGGTATTCTCACTTATGAGGTAATCAACCTTATAGAAAGTTGCCAGCCAATTTTTGAAGCTATCGGTTTTACAAAAGAAAATGAAGAAGATCCCACTTTGAGAAATGTCCTTATTGGTCAGATTGCTGACTATCTGAGTTGAGCTATTTATAGCAGTGTGTAGTATGAAAAGGAGTAATTATGGCGTACAATCTATCCCAAAAACTAAGTGCAAACATCGAGGCGATTACCATTGCAATGCAATGGCAGCATGGTGCTATTTTATCGGAGGAAGCAGTTACCGCGCTTAAATCCTATGCAGGCTTTGGAGGAATCAAGGCTATACTTTATCCAAACGGCACTACCGAAGACTGGATAAAATCAGGAGCGACTACCGAAGACCTGAAACTGCATTCAGAGATGACTCGTCTGCACGGCTTATTACAGGACCATTATTCTGAAAAGGATTATAACAGGGTTGTTTCATCACTTCGTAACAGTGTACTAACGGCATTTTACACTCCGCAAATTGTTCCCAAAACCTTATATTCCGTTTTAAATGAACAAGGCATTAGTCCTAAAAGATTATACGAACCATCGGCAGGTTCGGGTATTTTTATCACAGAAGCAGACAATGCTTTTCCAAATTTGGAACAAGTTACTGCCGTGGAAAAAGATCAGTTAAGCGGACTCGTGCTTTCGGCATTAAACAGTACGCTGACAACAAAAAACACCACACATATCATGGGATTAGAGGAATCTCCAACAAATGATAATGATAGTTATGATCTTGTAGTGAGCAATATTCCCTTTGGTAATTTTTCAGTTTATGATCCGGCTTATCCCGATAAATCAATTTCCGGAAAAATTCATAATTATTTCTTTGCAAAAGGGCTTGATAAGCTCGCTGATGGTGGTCTTATGGTCTACATCACGACGGACGGTTTTTTAAACAGTCCTTCAAATCAAAGTGTACGTGAGTATCTTTTTCAACATGCAGATTTTGTAAGTGTAGCGGTTATGCCGGATAACCTGATGAAGGAAACCGGAAATACAGAGGCTCCAAATCATTTGCTGATTGTTCAGAAAAATGAGCACAAAGAAAAGTTGTCTGACAGTGAAAATGAACTGCTGCAAACTCTCGAACTGGAAAATGAGTTTGGAAAATACAATATTAATAAGTACCTGAACCACAAATCAGAACTCCTAATTGGAGATGAAGTGTTTGCCGGTAAAAACCAATATGGTCAGGCGCATCAAAGCGTTAGACAAAGTGGCGATATTAATTCCATTGAAAATTCTCTGGCGCAAAATATTACCAGTGGACTGAAAGATAATTTCAGTTTAGAGCGCTTTTTATTGTCTCAAAAAGCTAGTATTGTTCAGCAGCCTAAAATATCCGGGGGGAAATTCACCTACCTGCCCATGCCAGAAAGCAAAGCAAGTGGTGTTTCCGTACAGTTAGGCTTATTTGATACTGCACCGGCTGAGAATATCAACCGAGCAATGGATTATATCAATCTGCTCGATGAAACGATAGTGGACAAAAAAACGGCAAGAATACTTAGCACCATACGTACCACTGATAATCCATCACATGAAAATGTCGTACTCATTGCCGCCAAACAAAATAAGTCCAATCGGTATTTCTATAAATTATATTCTAATGTAAAAGAAATTGATAGTTTTTCAGCCAATTGGATGAATGGTGGATTACTGCCTCATGAATTATTGGCTTTGTCCAATACGCTACAGCAATATGATCATGCCTATGTATATGAAGGAGATAGAACACTTGAATCTGCCTTTAATTTAGAAAGACAGCTTTATGAAGAAAATCTTTCATTCAAACCATTCTACAAAGAAGGAACACTGGTTCGACTTGGAGAAGCTGTTGGAATTATAAGTGATATCAATGGCGAACACAAACAGGCTTTTTTTCAGCCCTTAGCATCACAAGGCAATCTTAAATTTTACGATTCCTATATTGTTATTCGCGATAATTATCTGGATTTATTTGAAAAAGAACAATCGGATAAAGCTGCAAGTAAAGAAATTAGAGCAAATCTGGATAAGCATTATACCAAATTTGTTTCTCACTATGGTATTCTTAACAGTGCCGAGAATCGCAGGTTAATTATGCAGGATTCCGCTTTCGGTTTCACCATCCTTTCTTCACTGGAACGTAAGGAAGGAGAACGATATGTAAAGTCCGACATCCTAAGTGAATCTATCGTAAAACAACAAGAACGTTATTATACAGACGATCCGGTTGAAGCTCTTGCCAGATGCCTCAACGAAAAAGGAACTGTTGATTTAGGATTTATAAGCGCTGCAACCGGACTTGAAGAAAATGAGGCGATAGAACGTTTAAATCAGCATATTTATCTAAATCCCATGCATCAGGATTGGGAGACATCAGACCTCTATCTAAGCGGTAATGTCGTGGAAAAATTACAGCAGGTTAAACAGGCAGTACAGCAATATCCCGAAAATACACAGTATTATAAAGGAATGCAGGCATTGGAAAAGGTACAGCCTGAGCGTATCCCTTTTGAATTACTCGACTTTAATCTTGGTGAACGATGGATACCAATCCATTACTATGAAAATTTTGCCGGCCAATTATTCGATCAGGCAACTGAAATCAGTTATTTCCCATCACTGGACACCTTTAAAGTTAGTACGGGACATAATACCAAGATTGACAGGGAATTTGCAGTAACCCCAAAAAGTGGGAGAACCACTTATGGCTACACCATATTAGAACATGCTCTGGAAAACACGGCCCCGTTTTTTACCTATGAGGTGGATGGACCATCAGGCAAACCGATACGATTACCTGATAATGAAGCCATTCAATTGGCACATCAAAAAATTGAAAACATCCGTAATGGATTTATTGATTGGCTGCAGGAATTGCCTATTAGTGATAAGAATGATTTGGAAAGTCTCTATAACAATACTTTTAATTGTTATGTATTACGTGAGTATGACGGAAGCCATCTGAGTTTTCCGGGTTTGGATAAAAAAGCACTTGAAATTGAAGACTTATACAGTTCTCAAAAGAATGCAGCCTGGCGTATCATTCAGAACCGAGGCGCTTTAATTGATCATGAGGTTGGACTTGGTAAGACACTCACTATGATTGTGGCTGCCAATGAAATGAAGCGATTAGGAATTATTCACAAACCTGCAATACTTGCGCTACATGCCAACGTGGATCAAATAGCATCCACCTATCGCAAGGCATATCCTAATGCAAGGATTTTAGCTCCTGGAGAGAATGATTTTACTCCGGCTAAAAGAATGAGACTCTTCCATGAAATCAAAAATAACAATTGGGATTGTATCATTTTAACGCACGATCAGTTTGGTAAAATTCCACAATCACCGGAAATCCAAAGAGAGATATTACAAAATGAACTGGACAATGTAGAACGGGATCTTGATACGGCAAAAGATTTAGGAGGTGATATCTCCAAAAAAATATTAAAAGGTCTTGAAATACGAAAAAACAATCTTGATGGCAAACTAAAAAAAGTACTTAGCGATATAGAAGATAAAAAAGACAGCGGCATCAATTTTAGAGAAATGGGTATTGATCATCTGTTTGTGGATGAATCACACAAATTCAAAAACCTAACCTTCACTACCCGCCATGATCGTGTTGCCGGCATTGGAAATATGCAAGGAAGCCAAAAGGCACTTAATATGTTGTTTGCGGTGCGCACGCTTCAGGAGAAATTCGATTCGGATCTATGCGTGACCTTTCTTTCGGGAACTCCTATTTCCAACAGCCTTACCGAAATGTATTTGCTTTTTAAATACCTGCGTCCTAAAGAAATGGAACGCCAACGTATTGAAAATTTTGACGGTTGGGCATCCGTCTTTGCCAGAAAAACGACTGACTTTGAATTTTCAGTGACCAATGAGATTATAGCCAAAGAACGTTTTCGCCATTTTATTAAAGTTCCGGAACTGGCATTATTCTATAATGAGATTACGGATTATAAAACCGCGAAACATATTGATCTGGACAAACCTGAAATTGATGAAAAGCTGGTCAATATAAGCCCAACGCCCCAGCAAAGTGAGTTTATAATCAATCTCATGCAGTTCGCAAAAACCGGTAATGCAACCCTGATCGGAAGAGCACCTCTTACCAGAGAAGAAGATCGGGGAAGAATGCTAATAGCCACCAATTACGCTAAAAAGATGGCTGCCGATATGAGGCTTATAGATGAACGGTACGCAGATCATCCTAACAATAAAGTCAACACCTGTGCTCGAAATATATCAGAAATGTACAATGCTTCGACTATACACAAAGGAACACAGATTGTCTTTTCAGATATCGGAACACCAAAGCAGGATGCCTTCAATATGTATGATGCTCTTAAAGAAAAACTGATAGCAGATTTTAATATTCCTGCGGATGAGATTACCTATATCCACGATTGGACCGATAAGAAGAAACCAGAGTTATTTTCTAAAATGAACACAGGTGAAATACGCATTCTTTTGGGCAGCACCGAAAAAGCTGGAACCGGGCTTAATGTACAAAAGCGTGTTGTAGCCATGCACCATTTAGACATTCCCTGGAGACCATCTGATTTAGGACAACGTAACGGTCGGGGCGGCAGACAAGGCAACGAAGTCGCTAAACAGCATTATGGCAATGAAGTAAAGAATTTCATTTATGCTACCGAGCAGTCACTGGACAATTATAAGTTCAATCTACTCAAGAACAAACAGACTTTTATCAGTCAGATGAAAAACTGTGCACTTAATGTCCGGTCTATTGATGAGGGCGCAATGGACGAGCAAAGCGGAATGAATTTTTCAGAATACATCGCGTTACTATCAGGGGATACCTCTTTGCTGGAAAAATCGAAATTGGAGAAAAAAGTGGCGGTGATGGAAAGCCTTAAAAAAGCACATTACAAGGAAATTTCAAGAACTAAATATCAGGTGGAGTACTTATTGGAGGAAAAAACAGTCACTTCTAAAAAATTGGATAAGCTATCTGCTGATGAGGGTTTTTATAAAAAGAACCTGAAATATGAACCTGAGGGTTCTAAAGCAAATCCTATACAATTATATGATTTTAAAGTAACGGATCCTGAAAGCATAGGCAAACAAATTATAGAACTCTATAAACACTGGAAACCTCCCGAAGGAGAAAACGAATCCAAAGAGATTGGAAAATTATATGATTTTGGACTTTATATAAAAAGAGAGCGCGAAGCGTATCAAAATGATGGTCTATATGAGTACCGCTATTCCAACAGCTTTTATGCACAGCGTTTAGAGGATGGAATCAAATACACTTTCAATGGAGGAACCCCAAATGTGGACAATCCAAAACTGGCAGCCCGCCATTTCCTTAATGCCATTGACCGGGTGGAACATCTAAGGGACAAGTACCAAAAGTCCCTGAATGACATAGAAAATCAGTTACCGGAATTGCAACAATTAACTACAAAAGCTTTTAGTAAAGAGCATGAATTGCAGCAAATGAAAAGCGATCTCGCTAGTTTGGAAAGGGAAATAGCCTTAAAGATTCAAGAAAACCAACTCAAAGAAAACAATCCGCAAGAGGTCATTATTAGTGATGAAACTTCAAGCACTAATTCAGTTCCGGTTATTCAATTACCAATAAAGAATACTGAAGAATCACAACATTTTAAAGTCCCGGACAGAGAAAGTGATAGATGGCAGCAACAATCCTTTTCGGAAATGAGACGAAGCAACAAGATGAAATTTTAAAATAAATACCATGTCAAATAGTGTCTATCAAATCAACAAGGGAATTAACCAAAGTGTGGAGTTCAAGGGGTTAAAAGCACAGTACATCTGGTACTTGGGTGGTGGTGTGATTGTGCTTATGATACTATTTGCCATCCTGTACATAGCTGGTTTGCCTTCACTTATCTGTATAGGAATAATTGGTATTTCAGGAACATTGTGGGTTTTGAAAATTTATAAGATGAGCCGCCAATACGGAGAATTCGGGATGATGAAGGCGCTCGCGAAACGACAGGTTCCCAAAGCAGTGAAGTCACAGAGCAGAAAGGTTTTTATGATGCAGAAATGAAATTTACTCAAATGAAGTGAGTGGTAAATAAAAAGGATGATGGAAAAGATGATAGATGATATTTTACCGATTATGGATGTAGAGCACAATTGCATCCTGTCCAAACAAGGAGATGTAACAGTGGTATTCAAGGCAGAACTGCCCGAGATATTTACTTTGTCGGATCAGGAATACGAGGCGTTTCATCAGGCATGGCTCAAAGCCATAAAGCTGCTTCCTAAATTTAGCGTGTTCCACAAACAGGACTGGTTTATAGATAGTAAGTTTGAGCCTGATTTTACAAGTGAAGATTCTAGTTTCCTGACCCGAAGCAGTGAGCGTTTTTTTAATGGGCGTCCATTTCTGGATCATTCATGCTATATTTTCCTGACCAAAAAACCGGTAGGAAGAAAATCCTCCAGTTCTTTATTTTCCAATTTATTGAGAACTTCTATAGTTCCGGAAGAAACATTAAAAGCGCAGTTGCGTCAGGAATTTATAGACAGTACCGGCCAATTCAGACGCATATTGGAAGACAGTGGATTTGTTAAACTAACTCGTCTTGCTAATGATCAGCTTAGAAGTCACAGCAGAAAGATTGGGATTATAGAAAGGTATTGTTTCCTTTCTGAAAAAGAAAACTCGTTTGTTTTTAAGGATATTGCTTTTGATGACGGTTTGCAGGTTGGCGACAAGCATTGCCAAATATATACTCTTGGAGATGCGGCAGACCTCCCGGCATTATGTGGTTCCCGAATTAATTATGATCGGTACTCCACCGATAAGACCAAGTTTAGCATTGGATTTGCCTCAACTCTAGGTCAATTGCTTTCCTGCAATCACATTTACAACCAGTATATTTTCATAGAGGATTTCCAGAAGACCCTGCAAAAGTTAGAAAGTAAAAGACTGCGACTGCAATCCCTATCAGCCTATAGCAGGGAGAACCTTATTGCGCGTGACGCCACTAATGATTTTCTCAATGAAGCAATCAGTCAGCAAAGATTACCAGTCAAAGCGCATTTTAATGTGCTTATTTGGACAGACAATAAAGAAGAACTCAAAGATCTAAAGAACAAAGTTTCTTCAGCACTCGCTCAGATGGATGCGGCTGCTAAGCAAGAAACTGTTGGAGCAGCTCAGATTTTTTGGGCAGGAATTCCCGGGAATTCCGCAGATTTCCCAATGAATGACACCTTTGATACTTTCACAGAACAAGCAACCTGTTTTTTGAATTTAGAAACCGGTTATCGTTCGTCGCTCAGTCCGATTGGAATTCGATTGGGAGACCGTTTGACCGGAAAACCGGTTCATGTGGACATCAGTGACGAACCTGTTAAGATGGGAATCTGTACCAATCGGAACAAATTTATACTGGGACCTTCGGGAAGCGGAAAGTCCTTTTTTACCAACCATATGGTCAGAAGTTACTATGAGCAAGGAACTCATGTTGTACTTGTTGATGTAGGACACAGTTATAAAGGACTGTGCGATATGGTAAAGGGCTACTACTTTACCTATGATGAAAAAAATCCAATCCGATTCAATCCATTTTATATCAGCGAGGGTGACTTGCTTGATACCGAGAAAAAGGAAAGTATCAAAACATTATTACTGGCTCTTTGGAAAAAAGACAATGAGACTTTCAATCGAAGTGAATATGTAGCACTGTCCAATGCGCTGCAATTGTATTATGAAAAGTTAGATGGCAATTCCGATTTATTTCCCTGTTTTGATAGTTTTTATGAATTTCTGAAAAAGGATTTTGTAACCATACTGGAGGGTGATAAGGTAAAGGAAAAGGATTTTGATGTAAATAATTTTCTTTATGTACTGCGACCTTACTATAAGGGAGGTGAATTTGATTACCTGCTCAATGCTACCGAGAACCTGGATTTATTAAAAGAACGTTTTATTGTTTTTGAACTTGATAATATCAAAGACCATCCGATTCTTTTTCCAGTGGTAACCATTATTATTATGGAAGTATTCATCAGCAAGATGCGCAAGCTCAAAGGAGTCCGTAAAATGATATTAATTGAAGAAGCCTGGAAAGCCATTGCCAAGGAAGGAATGGCAGAATATATTCGGTATTTATTCAAAACTGTGCGTAAATTCTTCGGGGAAGCCATTGTAGTAACTCAGGAAGTAGAAGATATTATTTCCTCACCGGTAGTCAAGCAAGCCATTATCAATAACAGTGACTGCAAGATATTATTGGACCAAAGTAAATATCAAAATAAGTTCGATCAAATACAGGAACTTCTTGGGCTTACTGAAAAAGAAAAAGCATTGGTATTATCTGTAAACAAAGCCAATGATCCTGATAAAAAATACAAAGAAGTGTTTATCTCACTTGGAGGCATGCAGTCTAAAGTATACCGCACCGAGGTGTCCCTTGAGGAATATCTCGCCTATACCACAGAAGAAACCGAAAAAGTAAAAGTACAGGCTTATGCAAAGAAATTTGATGGCGATATCCGAAAAGGTATTGCAGCACTTGCTATAGATCTGAGAAATGGAAACTAAACTACACTAATTATGAAAGCAAAAAAGAAAATTATGATATGCCTGTTGTGCTTTTTACTCATAAGCACTCCGGCAAGACCCGCAACGGCTGCAGCAATACCGATTTTAGAAATCGTAAAAGCGGTTGCCAAAAAGGTAATTAAGGCTATTGATCTAAGGATCCAAAAACTGCAGAACAAAACGATCTGGCTTCAGAATGCGCAGAAAAAAATAGAAAATATACTATCGAAATTGAAACTCGATGAGATTTCCGAATGGACACAAAAACAAAAAGATCTCTACAAAGATTATTATGAGGAATTAGCAAAAGTCAAATCCATTATTACCTATTATCAGCGTATCAAAGATATCAGTGAAAAGCAGGTTCGTTTGGTAGATGAATACGAAAGAGCCTGGAGCTTGTTTCAAAAGGATGCTCATTTTAATGCCAACGAACTCGATTATATGCACAGCGTTTATTCCGGGATATTGAATGAAAGCCTGAAAAATATCGATCAAATATTTTTGGTACTTGATTCTTTTACGACGCAGATGAGTGATGCCAAAAGACTGGAGATTATAAATGCAGCTGCGGATCAGATTGATGCCAATTATGATGACCTGACGCTCTTCAATCAACAGAATATTTTGTTGAGTCTTCAAAGAGCCAAAACACAGCATGATGTCAATTCGGTTAAGAAATTTTACGGAATTCCGTAATAAATCAAAAAATCATGAAAAAAATAATTTTAGTGCTTCTCTTATTAGGATTCTTTAGAGGAAATATGCTCGCACAGGCAAAACAGCAAAGGATGCTTTTACAGCAAATCGCAGCCCTGCAAACGTACATCGGATATGCTCAAAAAGGGTATTCGGTAGCCAAAAAAGGACTCAGTACTATAAACGATTTTAAGCGTGGAGAATTTAATCTTCATACTGATTATCTCACTTCACTCAAACAAGTAAACCCAAAAATTAAAAAGTATGCCAGGCTTGCCGAAATTATAGCCCTGCAGATAAAAATCATTAAAAGTTACAAAAGCTTTTACCAAAAAATCCGGCAGGATGATTTATTTCACGGAGATGAAGTTGATTATATCAAAAGGGTATTCGAAAGGGTTTTAGAAAATTGTGACGACAATATCAATGAACTTCTCACGATCGTTTCAGACGGAACCTTAGAGATGAAAGATGATGAGCGAATCAAACGAATTGATATAGTTTACCAGAACATGCTTGATAACTATGCCTTTTGCGAAAGCTTCGGTAATCAAACCAAACTGATGGCTTTATCAAAAGCAATGGAATTGAAAGAGGCAAAAACCAGCCGTGACCTGCGCGGCATAAACTGATATAGCATGAAAAAGATACTGATTATAGGAATTTTGTTTATCGGATTGTTATTTCCATATAGGATAACAGCCCAAAAACAAGAAATTCAGCAATTGATTTTGAACATAGAGAAACTGGCTCAGTTCAAACAGATCCTTAAGGACATGAAGAAGGGCTATGAAATGCTTAGTGGTGGTTATAATACAGTAAAAGATTTATCCAAAGGAAATTTCAGCCTGCATGAAACATTTCTTGATGCGCTCATGCAAGTTAGTCCCACGGTACGCAATTACAGGCGAATCGGAGATATTGTTAATTATCAGGTACAGCTTGTTAAGGAATATAAGTCAGCCTTTGGACGATTTCGGGACAGTAAAAATTTCAATGCTGAAGAAATTGGGTATCTCGAAAGAGTGTATGATAATTTATTCAAACAGAGTCTTAGGAATCTTGATGAACTAACCTCTGTCATTACTGCTAATAAAATGCGAATGTCCGATGATGAACGACTGGCTTCCATTGACAAAATATACGCAGATATGCAGGACAAACTTTTGTTCCTAAGAAACTTCAACAACAATACCGCTGTACTGGCTCTGCAACGTGCAAAAGAGCGCAATGATGTAAATGCAATGCGTAGCATCTACAATAAATAACTAAATATCCACTGTTATGATAAAGATAAATAAGGAAGTTCTACTGACTATCCTCGGGATTTTATTACCCTTTATGAGCCACGCACAAGGAATTGCAGATGACATGAACAGCCTGCATAGTGTATTGGAACAATTGTATGATGAGATGATGCCTTTGTGCAGTAACCTGATTGGAGTTGGTCAGGGGCTTGCCGGTTTTGCAGCGATTTGGTATATCGCTTCAAGGGTATGGAGGCATATTGCCAGCGCCGAACCCATCGACTTTTACCCGCTGTTCCGTCCCTTTGTTATTGGATTTTGCATTATGATTTTTCCTTCGGTATTGTACATGATTAATGGCGTTATGAAACCTACCGTTACAGCAACTGCCGCAATGGTGGAAGGATCGAATAAAGCTATTGAAAGATTGCTTATAGAAAAAGAGGAAGCGCTGAAAGAAACGGATCCCTGGAAAATGTATGTGGGTTCAACGGGAAGCGGAGATCAGGATAAGTGGTACCGATACACTCATGATAATGCAAACCCAGACGATCAGGGAATGCTTAGTGGCATTGGAAATGATATCAAGTTTGCCATGAGTAAAGCTTCTTATAATTTTCGAAATTCAGTAAAAGAGTGGATGAGCGAGGTGCTGAGAGTATTATTCGAATCTGCCGCCCTTTGCATTGATACACTTCGAACTTTTCAATTGGTGGTGCTATCTATTCTAGGTCCACTGGTGTTTGGCATATCCGTTTTTGATGGTTTCCAGCATACGCTTACCGTCTGGCTGGCAAGATACATCAACATTTACCTATGGCTTCCAGTAGCTAATATTTTTGGCAGTATCATCGGAAAGATTCAGGAGAATATGCTAAAAATTGACATTGCGCAAGCGGGTGAATACGGAGATACTTTCTTTAGCAAGACAGATGTTGCTTATCTGGTCTTTATGATTATTGGTATTGTGGGTTATTTCACTGTTCCCTCTGTGGCTAATTATATTGTTCATGCCGGAGGTGGCGGTGCACTCGGACAAAAAGTGACCAATATTTTCAGCAACTCTTCAACTTCAGCTCTGAGCACAACTTCCCAAGGAGTCGGGATGGCAGCAGATGCAATGGGAAATGCTGCCGGGCGTATGTACCAAAGTATGTCTGAATCTGGCTTTAGTAATGATTACTTCAGGGATAAAGACAGTTACATGGCTGATAAATTAAAAGGCAAATCTTAACCTTAAATTAAAAGTTTATGTTTAGCAAAATGAAAAATATTGACACTGCTTTTCGACATGTTCGGGGCTTTACCATGCTGGTCATTACGGGCTGTATTCTAATAAGCTGTTTCTCTCTTTACAAAAGTTTTACTCTGGTATCGCAAATGCAGAACAAGGTTTATATACTGGCTAATGGAAAAGCATTGGAAGCTTATGCTTCAGATCGAAAAGACAATATACCCATTGAGGCGCGAGACCATGTAAAGACCTTTCATCAATTCTTCTTCACTCTTGATCCTGACGATAAAGTCATCAAAAGTAACGTCACCAAGGCACTTTACCTGGCTGATGACAGTGCCAAACGGATCTATGACGATTTAAAAGAAAACGGCTATTACTCCGGTATCATATCAGGAAATGTCAGCCAGACGATAAAAATTGACAGTATTACAATTGATATTAATACGTATCCGTATGGTTTTCGATGTTATGCTACTCAAAATATCATTCGTACCACGAGCATTGCTCATCGGAACCTTATAACTGAAGGCAATCTTCGCAATGTATCGCGAAGCGACAACAATCCGCACGGTTTTTTAATCGAGCGATGGAATACCATTGAGAATCGGGATTTAGGCACTGAAAACAGAAAGTAATAAACTATTGATTATGAGATTTTTTTTTAATAGAAAGAACAATGCTATTACAGGTACTAGAAATAGTATCTGGCAGAAATTTGAGCAGGCCAATCTTCGATTGCAACATAAGTGTGCCAATTGGCTGGAACGTAAAACGGCTCATTTTTCACGTCTTAACTGGATTGTGGTTCTATTCACTTTTATAGTGTTTACAGGAGGTTGCAGTATTTACGCCATTGTAAGTAGCTTTTCTGATACTACAGGTAAAAATATAACTGTAATTCCAATTACCAAGCCAACCAATTCTGTTTCCTTAAATGAAAATGACATCGAATTAAATGCAATTATCAGTAAAGCTGAATTGGAAAAAATTATTCGATTTCGAAAGTATATTGATAGTCTTGGGCGCAGTCCAACAGGTAAAAAAACGCACGATAGTATTGTACAATACCGTCCGGGACTTCTGGACAGCCTTGCAATACTGGAAAATTACTATTACTCACATTTTAAAAATTGATATCATGGAACAAAAAACAAAATCCCTAAAAGAGTTGAAGCAGCGTAAGATGCTCTTGGTATTACCATTATTGGCCCTTCCTTTTATAACGGCTATATTTTGGGCATTGGGTGGTGGAAAAATGGAAGCGGCAAACTTAGCAGCTCCAGAGCAAAAAGGTTTTAATATCAAACTGCCCAATGCCAACCTTAAAGAAGGAATTCTGCTGGATAAAATGAATTACTACGATATGGCTGCTCTGGATTCGGCAAAGCTTAATGAGCTCATCAAGAAAGATCCTAATTATTTGAGCCAGTCTTTTCAGATTGACTCAACTGAAGATAGTAGTAATGTACATTCTAAAAATGGGCGAACTGGATTATATATTTCCGCCTATCAGGATCCAAACGAAGTAAAAGTACATCAAAAATTGGAAGCATTGCAAAAAGCAATGAGTGCACCTGTAGCTGCTCCGGTACAAAACAGGGATGTTAGTAGATATTCAAAATCAAATGAGTCATCCATGCATTCCAAGGATGTAGACAGACTCGAACAGATGATGCATTCCATGAATGGTCAACAGGATAGTCCAGATCCGGAATTGCAACAACTCGGTGGAATGTTAGAAAACATATTAGACATTCAGCATCCCGACAGAATACAGGAAAAACTAAGAAAAGCTTCCGAGGCTCAGCGAGGGCAAGTGTTCTCCATCTCCACCAAAGAGCAAGAAGACCCTGTTTCCTCTTTGCAAGGCAGATCGACGAATGCTACCGATTCCAGAGGTAATAGATTTTACTCCATTGATGAACCTGAAAATGAGGATTTAATGCAAAATGCGGTGGCAGCAATCATTCACGAAACCCAAACTATTGTAAATGGAGCTACCGTTAAGTTCCGACCGATGAATGACATTTTTATAAGTGGAGTTAAGATCCCAAAAGACAATTTCTTGTTTGGGATAGCATCCTTAAAAGGAGAAAGACTAACGATCAAGATAAACAGCATAAGATACAACAACTCTTTATTCCCAGTGGATTTATCGGTGTACGATATGGATGGACTCATTGGAATTTATATTCCGGGAGCTATCAATCGTGATGTGGCCAAAGCATCCGCTGACCGTTCCATGCAGACTTTGGGCGTTGCAAGTCTAGATGATTCCTGGGGTGCACAGGCAGCCGGAGCCGGAATTGAGGCAGCAAAAAGTCTGCTGAGTAAAAAAGTAAAAATGATTAAAGTGATTGTAAAGGCGGGTTATCAGGTCCTGCTTCGTGATGAGAAACAAAAAGATTCCAATTAAAAACTAAACAATAATACAGATGAAAAATTTTAAGCTATTGATGATGGTGTATTTATTAGTAATGACCATCGGTGCATTTGCACAACAAACAAGTAGAAACAACCTTTCTAAAATTGAGTCCGATTCTTTACTGATTGCATATTCTAAAACAACCAATATAGTATTTCCTTTTGCCATTAAAAGTGTCGATAAAGGAAGTTCCGATATACTGGTTCAAAAGGCGAAAGGTTTAGAAAACATTCTTCAGATTAAAGCTACACAAAAAGGTTTTTTTCAGACCAATCTAACTGTAGTGACTAGCGACGGAAAATTATATTCTTTCGTTTTGAATTATGATGAAGATTCTCCACAATTGAATTTCAGTCTGAATAAAACAAAACCAACTGGACAGGAAATCTATTTCTCTGATGAAAGTATAAACGATATGGATGTACAGGAATATTCCAAATTGGCTTTCTATGACAAGAAAAAACTGCGAGGTGAAAAAGAAAGACAGTACGATATTGATTTTATACTCAACGGAATTTTTATTCGTGATGATGTAATGTATTACAGAATAAAAGTAACAAATAATTCTAAAATCAATTATGACATCGACCAGCTTCGCTTTTTTATCCGTGATACCAAAAAAGTAAAACGAACGGCTTCACAAGAAATCGAGATTACCCCTATCTACATCTTGAACAATGTAACTAAAATTGATGGCGAAGCAGAAAACACGTTTGTATTTTCGCTTCCGAAATTTACAATTCCACTGAAAAAATACTTAGCGATACAACTTATGGAAAAAAATGGCGGCAGACATGTAGAACTGCATGTAAAGAATACAAAGCTGGTACAGGTTACTGTACTTCCTAAACTATAAATTATTAAATCATTTAAAAATGGAGTCATGAACGAGAAAAATTTTGAATACTTAAAAGACCAAGTTAAGTACACCGGTTTCGGTGAAACACTGGAAGGAGAATTAAAAGAAAAAATGCAGAAAGAAGAACCTGATTTCACTTTGAACCATACAGCTAAGTATGGTAATGATACTGCTATAGCTACGTTGAATTTTAAAAAATCAGAACAGAGTGATATGTATTTTTTTAATTCTTATAAAGTTGAATTGCAAAAAGAGAATTCCAAAGAAGCTTTGGAACAAACCTTTTATATCAATAAGGGCAGTAACATCACCATGAAAGAAGCTTATAATCTTATGGAAGGAAGATCCGTAAATAAAGACCTTACCAATAAAGAAGGAGAAAAATACAATTCTTGGCTTCAGATGGATTTTAAACAAACTGATACTAATGCAAATTTTAAGATAAATCAGTACCATCAAAATTATGGCTATGATTTGGAAGCAACACTTTCAAAACATCCAATTAAGGAACTGGAAACCCGTAAGT
>FQWG01000044.1 GCA_900129595.1 Flavobacterium frigidimaris
GGATATCGGTTTTATTTCAAAGGCTTCAAAATCTAAATCTAACAAATGATATAATTGAGTTTAAAAAGCAAATCTTTTTCGGACTTTTTTATAAAATATTTCTTTTTCTTTTCCCTGTTGGTTCTGCCAGTACTCGACCTTAAAAAAAATGTGGTTTATTTATGAAAATACTATATAAATAATTAGTATATATGATATATATAGTATATCTTTGTGTAAGCAAATAAGGAAAATATAATAATTTTACTTGTCAAAATGATATTAATATTCGTATCTTTGCGATATGATTAAATGATTGTTCTATGAAATATTCGGAATTAGAGCGTAAGCTTAAAAAGGCTGGCTGTTATTGGATAAAAGATGGTAAAAAACATCCTATTTGGTATAGTCCAACTACAGAAAAAGAATTTCAAACAAGCCACCATAAGAGTGAAGAAGTTAAGTTTGGAACATTACAAAGTATTTTACGAGATTCAGGATTAAAGAAGTAATCGGGGAATTTTAAAAGTTATTAAAACAAGTTTTATGAAGGCAAAAGTTATTATTGAAAGAGGAACAGATGGAAGTTATGGAGCTTATATAGGCTCTGATAATATACCTTTTGGAATTGTTGGAGACGGGAAAACTGTTGAAGAAGCAAAAGAGGATTTTTTAAATTCATATCAGGAAATGAAAGAATATTATAAAGAAGAAAATAAAAACTTTATAGAATGTGAGTTTGAATTTTCTTATGATATAGCATCTTTTCTAGAGTATTATGGAAATATTATTTCTTTGGCAGGTTTAGAGAGGTTGACAGGTGTAAATCAAGGACAATTAAGTCATTATGTAACAGGAAGAAGAAAGCCGTCCAAAACAACAGTTCTTAAGATAGAAAAGAAATTACATGAATTTGGTAAGGAATTAAACCAAGTCGAGTTTATTTGATTAACTGACAAACTTTTGATTTTTAAAAGACTCTCTATTTAGGGAGTCTTTCTTTTTATCAGTACTTAAAAAAATGTAATTTAATTTAAAAATACTATATAAATAATTAGTATATATGATATATATAGTTTATCTTTGAGTAAGCAAATAAGGAGGACAACCAGTCCTCTTTATTTAAATAAAAATTAGTTTCGAAATTTGTTTCGATTATTATTTATATATTTGTTTCATAAATTGTTTTACTTATTAGATATTTCTATTATGAATCAAAAACTTGAAAGTTTAGGCTATGTTAAAAGACTAGCAACAAAAGAAGAAATTGAACAAATATTTGATTTTTTTATTAATACAATGTGGCGTAATCAGATTGATTATGCTAGTTCCTTTGGTAAGGAGGCGGTAAGTAAAGGCTACGATGCTTATTATAAGGAAACCTTATTTTATTTTGAACAGGATATAGGGAATTTGATTTTAGTTGATGAATTTAAAAAATATGATGCACTTGTCTTTACTTACTCACAAATACTTTTACTCCCTGATGCAAAAGAAACATGTACAGTTTTTTCAGGAAGACTATTTAAGATTAAAGATGGTTTTGAAGAATTGGATAGTGAGGAAGTTATCATAGATTTTTTAGTAGAAATGGCACAGAAAAAAAACAAATCAGGTTCTAAAAATAAAGTTGGTAGACCTGATAGACCTGAAGAAGAATCAATATTAAAAACTCACAAAGTAAGAATTGAGTTGCTGAATACAAAAAAAAATGTAGATGATGTTTGTAAGGAATTTAACATAGCAAAATCTACTTATTACCGAGTATCAAAATGGCTTTCTAAAAACACTATTATTAATGATTTTCCACGTTAATTTTTAAATTTAATATATATGAAAAACACAATTAATATTGCTAATTTAAACGATTCTAAAATAGATTTAAATTCTACACCTCCTATTCAATTCTTAGATTCTTTCTTAGCTTCACAATATTATGTTTATTTATTATGGGGTGCGGTAGGTATTCTTTTTACACTTATTTTAATTACGTTGTATTTAAAGCTTTACTTTTTTAAATATGCTTCAATTGATAAAATCAATAATCTTAAGAAGAATAATTTAGCAAGAAAAGCAATAGGGCTTCTTTTTTTTCTTTCCTTTCTCTCTATAATCCTCATTATTTATTATTTAACTAGTTT
The DNA here is from genome assembly GCA_900129595.1 of Flavobacterium frigidimaris. Lineage (GTDB taxonomy): Bacteria > Bacteroidota > Bacteroidia > Flavobacteriales > Flavobacteriaceae > Flavobacterium > Flavobacterium frigidimaris. The sequence continues at coordinate 2,121 of FQWG01000044.1, forward strand.
TTTTAGTGAAACTTCTGTTCTCTGTTTTTTTTCAGGAGTGATTGCTATTTTGGGAATTTATACTCTTTATTCTATCAAGAAATTTAAAATTAACTAAGAATCATACACTATGTCTATTTTACTATTCGAACACAATTTAAACGCTTTAAATGCTGTTAAAACGGCTTGGAAAACGACTAATAGAACGTGTATTATCCATGCAACAGGTACGGGGAAATCTTTAGTTATTTCTAAGAATATTGAGGAAAATCCAAATGCTAAACATTTATTTCTTTCTCCCAGTACTTTTATATTTGAAGAAATAAAAAAGCATTTAGCTAAAGCTATTTCGCAAAAAGTATTATTCCAGTCTTATGCTTATCTTTTAGATAAAGAGGATTTTGAAGAAGAATTTTTAAACCTTGACTTTATCTATTTAGATGAATTTCATAGGGTAGGTGCTACAAAATGGGGAAATGCGGTTCTTAATGTTTTAACAGCCAATCCGAAAGCTAAAGTTTTAGGAACCTCAGCTACACCTATTCGTTATTTAGATGATAGCCGAAATATGGCAGAAGAATTATTTGATAATAATATTGCTTCGGAATTGCCATTGGGAGAAGCTATTTTGCGAGGAATACACAAAAAACCTAAGTATGTTACTACTTTGTATAATTATAGCGATATCCTTAGTAAGACAAGAAATAAGATTCAAAAATCTAATCTTGATGATATTAAAAAAAATCAAGAGTTAGAGCGATTACGTTCGGTAGAAATTAACTGGAATAGTTCAAAAGGAATTGATACGATACTTAAAAAACATTTGAATGTAGACCGCAAAAAAATCCTTGTTTTTTGTAGAGATACCGAGCATCGAGAAGAAGCTTTAAAATTACTGAAACCTATTTTAAATAAAATTTATAAATCGAAAATTGATTATTATTCTGTTGGGTCAGATTTGCCTGAGAAAACAAATTTTGAAACCATTTCGACTTTTAGAAAAGATGTAGAGCAAGCAAGTGTGTTATTTTCTGTTAATATGCTTAACGAGGGATTGCACGTTGATGGGACAGATACGTGCATCTTTTTTAGAGATACTGAAAGCCCTATTATCTATTTTCAGCAATTAGGAAGAGTATTCCATACAAAGCAATTAGAGCAACCTTTGATTATTGATTTAATTAATAATTTTAAATTGTCTTACGGGGGAAATGTTTTTGCTAAAAAAGCTTTTGAAAGTTTCGGAGAGAAAGGTTTTACAAAGGCTATAGATTTAAGTCTGGTAATTGATTTTTATGATGAAATCAAAGATTTTAGTGATGTTATTGATTCATTTAAAATTGAAAGTTGGGAGATTAGATATCAAGAGGTTATGAATTTTTTCAATCAGAAACAGAAGCTTCCAAATAAAAAAAATAGTATATTAGGAAATTGGATAGTTAGACAGAGGTTCCTTTTTAAAGAGGATAAACTTTCTCAAGAGAGAATTGATTTACTACTTGAAATTACACCCAATTTCTTTGATAGAATTGAAGATTTATGGTTAAAAAGATTTAAAGAACTTCAAATTTATTTCAGCAAACACAATACTATTCCCGTTGCTAGAGATGGAATACTAGGGGGATTTGTTCATAGGGTAAAAAATTTATATAATAGTGAAAACCTTTCTCAAGAAAAAATTAATTTATTACTTGATATTACCCCTGATTTCTTTGAAAGAAAAAAGGACTTCCCTAGTTGGTTAAAAAGACACAAGGAACTAAAAAATCATTTTAATTTAAATAACGAGATACCCTCACAAAATAAAGGTAGCTTGGGTATCTGGGCTTATACACAAAAACAATCTTATAAATTAAAAATTCTCTCTCAAGAAAAAATTGATTTACTACTTGATATTACCCCTGATTTCTTTCAAATAAATCAGGCGGATTCTAATTGGCATAAAAAAAGAAATGAATTAAAAGTATATTTTGAGAGAAATAAAAAACTACCTATTAGTAAAAGTGATTTAGGAATATGGATTAGTACTCAGAAAGTAAATTTTAATAAGAATGCCTTATCTAAAGAACGAATTGATTTACTACTTGAAATCTCACCCGATTTTTTTGAAAATAGTTTTGATAAAGCTTGGAATGATAAATACCTAGAATTAAAGGAATATGTAGAGAAAAATAATAAACAGCCATCAAGTAAAGGAAAACTTGGGTATTGGCTTTCAAATCAGAAAACGAATTTTAATAAGAATACCTTATCTAAAGAACGAATTGATTTACTACTTGAAATTTCACCCGATTTTTTTGAAAATATAAATCTATAAAATATGAAAAACGAAAAACAGAAATCAACGAATCTAATTTCTTATAAATGCCGTGCCGAACTAGCAAGTGATGCTTATCATTTTGCTTTAGATAATTCCTTAAGTATTTGCTTTTTTAAAGTAGAACCAATCCAAAAAGGTATTCCTGATGTAGTTGTGACTTTTGAAAGTTCACTTTCAATAGAAGAGCTTAAACTACGATTGAGCAAAATAAATGATGCCCATGTGATGTCTGAATCTTTGAAAATAGAAGAAGAATACGATGGAGAAAGAATGTCGTTTGAAGAGGAAACCCGAAAAGAAAGTACTAAAGAGGTTCAATTAGATTTTTTGGAAAAGTTTATCGAAACTATAGAAAAAGGAGATTATACTTTAGAGGATGAAAAAAATTTCAGACATGGCTTTTGGCTTCATTTTCCTGATGAATATATTGACTTGTTTAGAGTATTTAGCAGAATGGCTATGTCTACAGAAGAATATCTTCCCAAGGCTAAAAAATACCTTGAGTTACTGAAACTCTATTCTTATGAAGAAACAATGAAGAAAATTTATAAAAAATAAGATTATGACCGATAATATTAAAACAACTGAGGACTTTAAAAATGTGAGTTTTATTAATCTTTCCGTTGAAAATAAGATTTTAAAAATTAATCAAATTATTCAAAATTTTCCTAGTGAAAGAAAAGTAGATATTTGCGAGAGTTGTAGAAACAAAAACGGAGATTTTAAACAATACAATAACTTTCTTCAAGACACTAATATTTGTTCTTTGTGTTTTGAAACTAGTGATTTGCTTAATTATTCGATTCTTGAATTAGTGGAAAAATCGGGTTTAACTGCTGATGAATATTATAATTATGTGGATGAAGAATCTAAAATTACTTATAACGGTTTGAGAACTTCTTATAGTTACCAAGAAATTTCAAAAATAAAAAGTGAAAAGCAACAAAACGATGCATTGATATACGCTCAGGATAAAGAAAATAAATTCCTTATTGGAAAAGGAATAAAATATCTTGAAAAAATAAAAAATTTGAGCAGATGGCAATTCTTAATAAATGAATTATTTTTAAAGTTTTGAAAAAAAACACTCTCCAATTTGCGCCCGAACTTCTCCCGATTTGTCAAGCTTCACAGGGGTTTTTATTCTTGGTTAATTTTGGCCAAGTGTAGCCAATTAACCAGGATAAAAACAAGGATATTTTTATGCTGCCACTTTCGCCCGGCTACA
>FQWG01000053.1 GCA_900129595.1 Flavobacterium frigidimaris
CTGGATGAATATTATCCAATGACCAAAGAGAACCATCAGAGCTATCATTATTTCATGCACCAGCATCTTTTTAATCATATTGACATCAAACCTGAAAATGTTAATATTCCTGATGGAACGGTACATATTGATGAACTGAATCAGTATTGTATCGATTACGAAATGAATATTAAAAATGCAGGAGGACTTGATTTTCAATTATTAGGAATTGGGCGTACCGGTCACGTAGGTTTCAACGAACCCGGATCACACATCAATTCAGGAACCAGAATTATTACACTGGATCACATCACAAGAGTAGACGCTTCATCAGATTTTAATGGTATCGACAACGTTCCTAAAAGAGCGATTACCATGGGGGTTTCTACCATTATGAGATCAAAGAGAATTGTTTTAATGGCCTGGGGACAAAACAAAGCCGATATTATCAAAAGAACCATTCAGGGCGATATCAGTTCAGAAGTTCCGGCTACATTTTTACAAAATCATGCTAATGCAACTTTTGTATTAGATCAATCAGCAGCCTCTGAATTAGCACGTTTCAAAACGCCTTGGTTAGTAGGAGAATGCATTTGGAATCAGGAATTAAAAAGCAAAGCGATTGTTTGGTTGTGCCAAAAAACAAAACAATCGATATTAAAATTAACCGACAGGGATTACAACAACAACGGAATGTCTGATCTTTTGGCGCAGGAAGGTTCTGCTTATGACCTGAACATTAATATGTTCAACGTCTTGCAGCATACCATCACAGGATGGCCGGGTGGAAAACCCAATACCGATGATTCTCATCGTCCGGAAAGAGCCAATCCTGCAAAAAAACGAGTAATTCTTTTTAGTCCACATCCGGATGATGATGTGATTTCTATGGGAGGAACTTTTTCAAAATTGATAAAACAAGGTCACGATGTACACGTAGTATATCAAACCTCCGGAAATATAGCTGTTACAGATGACGAAGCATTGAAATTTGCTGAGGTAGCCAAGGATTTTATTGGCGAAGCCGGCAGCGGCATCAACTTCAAATCAGTAATTGAATTTTTAAACCAGAAATCAGAAAACGAGATTGATTCTCTTGAAGTTCGAAAATTAAAAGGATTAATTCGAAGAAGAGAATCTTATGCCGCCACAAGATACATTGGTTTAAAAGATGAGAACACCCACTTTTTAGATCTTCC
>FQWG01000020.1 GCA_900129595.1 Flavobacterium frigidimaris
TTTAGAAGTCAATTTAGAGGAGTGCGTAAAGTAGATTTCTTCTTATTCAGATTATCTAATCTTTTTGGCTAATCCCCAAGCTTTGCGTTTGATCCCTTTTGTGGGGAGAGCAGGATTCGAACCTGCGAAGTTCACACAGCAGATTTACAGTCTGCCCTCGTTGGCCGCTTGAGTATCTCCCCCAACCCGATGATGTGGATTTAAAATCCGTAGACACTCGGTAAGTCATAAAAAAACTCCATTATTGCTAATGAAGTTTTTGTGGGCGATGAGGGGTTCGAACCCCCGACCCCCTCGGTGTAAACGAGGTGCTCTGAACCAGCTGAGCTAATCGCCCTATTTTATTAGGCTGCTATCGTTTGTGATTGCGAGTGCAAATATACAGCTAGATTTTGTATTTGCAAGCCTTTTTTGAAAAAAAAATGAAACATTTTTATATCGCATTATTTATCAGTCTTATAGATGAATTCAGGATACTTTTGTAGATTCTAAGCTTAATTTTCATAGAATTTCATAAGTGATACAAAATAAAAAAACTCCAAAATCATATGACTTTGGAGTTTTGTGGGCGATGAGGGGTTCGAACCCCCGACCCCCTCGGTGTAAACGAGGTGCTCTGAACCAGCTGAGCTAATCGCCCTATTTTATTAGGTTGCTATCGTTATGTGATTGCGAGTGCAAATGTACAGTTAGATTTTGTATTTGCAAGCCTTTTTTCGAAAGAAAATCATTTTATTTTAATATTTTTATTTATTAATCTATTTTTCAGCTTTTTAAAAAAAGAATAAAATTACGATTTCTTTAAATTTAGTTAAATAATGAAATCCCAAAAGCTAATTTATAATATTCTTTTGAGTTCACTTGCTATAATCCTATATTTGCGTACCTTAATTGTATACTCAAATGGCAAGATTTAAAGAAAATGATTTACCAAAATCAAAAATTACCGCTACTTCACTCAACAAAGCAACAATAATATTCAAATACGCCGGAAAACACCAATGGAAATTTTATGTTGGTTTGGTTTTTCTATTACTAACAGGAGCTACTGCCCTTGCCTTTCCTAAATTAATGGGAATGCTGATTGATTGTGTAAAAAACAAAAACAACGATCAGGCCAATCAGATTGCATTAGGATTAATTGTTATTTTATTCCTGCAATCCTTCTGTTCATTTTTCAGATTATCATTATTTGTCAATTTTACCGAAAATACATTAGCCAACCTGCGTTTGTCTTTATACACCAATTTGGTAAAATTGCCAATGACTTTCTTTTCTCAAAAAAGAGTTGGTGAGCTAAACAGCCGTATTAGTGCAGATATTACTCAGATACAAGATACCTTAACATCGACTATTGCAGAGTTTTTACGTCAGTTTATACTAATTATTGGAGGAGTTATTTTACTGGCTACAGAAAGCTTTAAACTAACTTTATTAATGTTGGCAGTAGTTCCTCTTGTTGCCGTTGCTGCTGTAATTTTTGGCCGTTTTATTAGAAAATATTCTAAGCAAGTACAGGATCAGGTGGCAGAAAGTCAGGTTATTGTCGAAGAAACCATGCAGGGAATCAGTATTGTAAAAGCATTTGCAAACGAATGGTACGAAGTAGCCCGTTATAAAGGAAAAATTAGCGAAGTAGTGAAACTTGCTATTAAAGGCGGAAAGTACAGAGGTTATTTTGCTTCTTTTATTATATTCTGCTTGTTTGGCGCTATCGTTGCCGTAGTTTGGTACGGTGTACGTTTAAGCATTGCCGGAGAAATGAGCGTTGGTCAATTGATCTCATTTGTATTGTATTCAACATTTGTAGGTGCTTCTTTTGGAGGAATTGCGGAGTTATATGCACAAATTCAAAAAGCAATTGGTGCCACAGAAAGAGTTTTTGAATTATTAGAAGAAACACCGGAGAAAATAAATGCAACGCAGAACGCGGCTCCATTAGAAAAAATCAAAGGAAATGTTTCTTTCAAAAATGTCGCTTTTAGCTATCCTTCGAGAAAAGAAGTTCAGGTATTAAAAGATGTAAACTTTACGGCTGAATTTGGTCAAAAAATTGCCATTGTTGGTCCTAGTGGGGCAGGAAAATCAACTATATCTTCTTTATTATTGCGTTTTTATGATATTGAGTCTGGAGAAATTACAGTTGACGGAAAAAATATCTACGATTATGATTTAGAAAATCTTCGCGGTAATATGAGTATCGTTCCTCAGGATGTTATTTTATTTGGAGGAACTATCAAAGAAAACATTGCCTACGGAAAACCGGATGCTACTCACGAAGAAATTATGCTGGCTGCAAAACAAGCCAACGCTTTGAATTTTGTTGAAGGTTTTCCTGAGAAATTCGAAACCGTTGTAGGAGAACGCGGTGTAAAATTGTCTGGCGGTCAGCGTCAGCGTATTGCAATTGCAAGAGCATTACTTAAAAATCCAAGTATTTTAATATTAGATGAGGCCACATCCTCTTTAGATAGTGAAAGTGAAAAATTAGTACAGGAGGCTTTAGAAGTGTTGATGGAAGGAAGAACAAGTATTATTATTGCGCACCGACTTTCGACTATTAGAAATGCTGATAAAATTTTAGTTTTAGATAATGGAAAAATAACTGAACAAGGAACACACCAGGAATTAATCAATCTTGAAAACGGTACCTATAAAAATTTAAGTAATCTTCAGTTTAGTAACTATTAAAGAAACGAAAACACTATTAACTATTTTAAATTAAAAAAATGCCACATCTTAGAATTGTTTTAATCTTATTATTTATCATCTTAAACACTATCAACGTCCTAGCTCAGGAAAAACCTTTTAATGTTGTAAATATCACTCCTGATGGATCAAAATACATCAAGTTTGGAATGAATCTTCAGGTTTGGGGAAGATATTCTGAATTGAATCCCAACAGCAAAATAGGAATAAACGAAGTTGACGAAACTTTTGATGTAGTAATCAGACGTCTGCGTTTGCAAGCGATGGGAATGCTAACAGATAATATCTTTTTTCACCTTCAGTTAGGTCAGAATAACATCAATTTCACACAAAACAACGGACCTTCAAATGCGCCACTTTCCGTTATGGATGCTTTGGGAGAATATCACTTTAGTGAGAAACTTCATATTGGTGGTGGTTTAACCGCTTGGGGAGCAGGAACAACCCGTTATTCGGCAAATAGTTCTTCTTCGCAACTTACTTTAGATACGCCAATGTATCAGCAATTTGCCAATACATCATCAACTTTTGGAAATCGAAACTTAAGTATTTATGCAAAAGGATATTTAGGAAAATTTAATTACCGTGCAGCAATTACAAATCCTTATCGAAATTCAAACAATAATCTTGGATTAAATTCTACCGTAAGTACTGAAACGCCAAGAGCACAATATTCCGGAATTCTAACGTATTCTTTCCTGGATAAGGAATCACTTGAAGATGCGTATCATAAAGGAACTTACTTGGGAACAAAAAAGGTTTTCAATATAGCGTTAGGTTATATGACGCAAGCCAAAGCGATGTGGCATTTAACACCGGATGCAACTGTAGCTTATTATGATATGAAAGTTTTAGGGTTTGATGTTTTTTATGATAGTCCAATTAATGCTAAAGGAGCTGCGCTAACAGCTTATGCGGCTTTTAATAATAATAATTACGGCAAAAACTATATTCAGTCTGTAAATACGCCAAATCCTGCAATTGGAGATAATACGTTAATTAATGGTTCTGGTGCCGGATTTATTGGCGTTGGTACGGGAAATATTTATTATGCTCAATTAGGATATCTTTTTGGTAAATCAGATAATGAAGCCAAAAAAGGTCGTTTTCAGCCTTATGCAGCAACACAAATTGCCGATTTAGAAGCTTTAGATACACCAATGACGATGTATGAATTGGGTGTCAATTATTATACAACCGGAACTTTGGGGCCAAAGTTTAGTTTAAATTACCAAAACAGAGCTGTTTATGATAAAACACTTATTGGCGCATACAAACAAAGCGATCGTTTAGGAATGGTAGTTTTACAATGTCAGGTTTCTTTCTAAAAAAGGATTTAAAATTTCAATAAAAAAACTCCATTTGCAACACAAATGGAGTTTTTTTTTATATAGTAAAAATCTAAAATCTACTTCCCTTTTCTTCTTTTACGTTCCGCTTTAATCATAGATAATTCACGGCTCGTTTGTCCGGCAACAGAAGTATTTTCTTCAGCACGGCGAATTAAGTACGGCATAACGTCCTTTACAGGGCCGAAAGGTAAATATTTAGCAACATTATAACCGTTCTCAGCCAGGTTGTAACTAATATTATCGCTCATTCCGTACAATTGTCCAAACCAGATTTTATTATCGTTTTTCGCGATTCCGTTTTCGGCCATCATTTCCATCAATTTATAAGAACTCAATTCGTTGTGAGTTCCTGCAAAAATTGACATTATTTCTAAATGCTCCAACATATAATGTACAGCAGCATCATAATTAACATCCGTAGCTTCTTTAGAAACGCAAATTGGCGAAACATAGTTTTTCTCTTCCGCTCTTTTGTTCTCTTTTTCCATATAAGCACCACGAACCAGCTTCATTCCAATAAAGAAACCCTCTTTTTTGGCAACTTCATGTAGATTTTTCAAATAATCCAAACGATCCCAACGGTACATTTGCAAAGTATTAAAAACAATCGCTTTCTCTTTATTGTATTTGCGCATCATGTCAGTAACCAAATCGTCTGCAGCATCCTGCATCCAGCTTTCCTCACCGTCAATCAATAAAGCGACATCTTTTTTGTGCGCTTCACCGCAAACATGGTCAAAACGGGCTACTACTCTATCCCACTCTGACTGTTCTGCCGGAGTTAACGTTTGTTTTTCTCCTAATTTTTCATACAATTCAAAACGGCCAAAACCTGTTGGCTTAAACACAGCAAACGGAATCGCTAAACGTTCTTTAGCAAATTCAATCGTTTTTAAAGTCATTTCTAAGGCAGCGTCAAACTGCGCTTCTTCTTCTTTTCCTTCAACCGAATAATCTAATACAGACGAAACACCTTTTGTAAACATTTTGTCTACTACTGTAATACAATCGTTTTCGTTTACACCACCACAAAAATGGTCAAAAACAGTTGCACGAATTAATCCTTCTACCGGAAGATTTGCTTTTATAGCAAAATTGGTAACAGCAGTCCCTATTCTTACCAAAGGCTGGCTGTCGATCATTTTAAAAAGAAAATAAGCTCTGTCAAGTTCTGTATCGCTTTTTAACGAAAATGCAACTTGAGTGTTATCGAATATTTTTTCCATTAAGGTCAGTTTTTTGTGCAAATATAGACAGAGTTTTAAATATTATTTACCAAAAGGGCGTCTATTTTTCAATATCGGTAATAACAATGTCAAAAATAGAGTATAATTAAGTAAGAGTTTGCTTCTTCTCTGAGATTTTAGTTTACGAAAGAATGAATCAGACGCTATAAATCTTAACGAAAATCATTCATTTTAAAACAAATTAGAACAAAACTTTGAATATTATTTAGTTAAAAATGCCTTATTTTGCGCTTTCAATTAACTACAGAAATATGCAATCTATTCAGGCCAATAATTATCTCGTACATTTTAATGAAAATGCATACGAAGCCCTAAATAATCATTTAAAAGAAAATAAATACTCTAATTTGTTTATTATAGTTGATAATGAGACAAATGAGTATTGCTTGCCAAAGTTTTTGCCTTTGCTTGAAACAGACTTAACAATAGAAATTGTTGAATTTGAATCAGGAGAAGTCAATAAAAATATTGAAACCTGTATCGAAATCTGGAAAGTATTGACAGAACTTGGAGCTGACAGAAAATCACTTGTGATCAATCTTGGTGGCGGTGTTGTAACAGATTTAGGCGGTTTTGTTGCTTCTACTTTTAAACGCGGAGTCGACTTTATTAATATCCCGACAACCTTATTATCTATGGTAGACGCTTCTGTTGGAGGAAAAACCGGTGTTGATTTAGGAAATCTTAAAAACCAGATTGGTGTTATTAATGTGCCTCAAATGGTATTGATTGATACTGATTACCTTGAAACTTTACCTCAGAGCGAAATGCGTTCAGGTCTGGCAGAAATGCTAAAACACGGTCTGATATATGATGCAGCCTACTGGAAACAATTTTTAGATCTAAAAGCAATTGACTTTGCTGATTTTGATGAATTGATTTATCGTTCTGTCGAAATTAAGAATGATATCGTAATACAGGATCCAACCGAAAAGAATATTCGTAAAGCATTAAATTTTGGACATACATTAGGTCACGCAATCGAAAGCTATTTTCTCGAAAGTGAATCAAAGAAAACATTGTTACATGGTGAGGCTATTGCAATTGGAATGATTTTGGAAAGTTTTATTTCATTACATAAAAATCTGATTACAGCAGAAGAGTATGCTGAAATTAAAACAGCGATAAAAAGCATCTATGATGATGTTAATATAGAAGAAAATGACATCGATCCGATCTTGGAATTGCTGATTCATGACAAAAAAAATGAGTACGGTTTAATTCAATTTGCATTAATTGAAGGGATCGGAAAAATAAAAATTAATCAATCCGTTGAAAATAAATTGATTCTAGACGCGTTTCAGGATTATAAATCTTAAACTTTTTTTAATAAAAAGCTTTGCATTAGGTATAGATTATTTTTTACATTTGCCACGATGAAAACAAACAATAAACAAAGACAATTCAGTTCTTATAGAAACCGGCTCAATAGCTCCTTGCTAAGGATGTTGAACCGTTTTTATAATAGTAAAAGTCCATTTTATTGTGACGTTTTTTTGTATTCGAAAGCAGAACATGAAAAACTGCAAATTGTATTTGCGAATATTAGGGTTTGAATTTTAGATTGAACATCGTTTCTTAAATTAAAAATTACAATTCTAAACATCGAAAAATATAATGAATACAAAATATTCTGATCTAATTAATCAAACTTACTACTTCCCACAAGCGGAATTTAAATTAAACAAAGACAATCTTCAATTTCACAATATCGATTTGATGAAATTGGTTGAGCAATACGGTACACCTTTAAAATTTACTTATTTACCACAGATTTCCGAGAACATCAATAAGGCAAAAGCCTGGTTTAGAAAATCAATGGAAAAGAATAAATACGATGCAAAATACTACTATTGCTATTGCACAAAAAGCTCTCATTTTGAATATATTATGAATGAGGCTTTCAAAAATAACATCCACATAGAAACATCATCAGCTTTTGATGTTAATATTGTAGAAAATTTGCTTGAAAATGGTAAAATCAACAAAAGTACTTATGTCATTTGTAATGGTTTCAAAAGAGATGAATATATTACCAATATTGCAAGATTAATTAATAGCGGACATAAAAATACTATTCCGATTATTGATAATTACGAAGAACTTGATTTGCTTCAGGCTGAAATTAAAGGAAAATTCAAAATTGGAATTCGTATTGCAGCTGAAGAAGAACCTAAATTTGAGTTTTATACTTCAAGATTAGGTATTGGATACAAAAACATTGTTTCTTTCTATAAAAAACAAATTCAGGAAAATGATCGATTAGAGCTTAAAATGCTTCACTTTTTCATTAATACCGGAATCAATGATACTTCTTATTACTGGAATGAGTTAGTAAAATGTATTAAAGTATACATTGCACTTAAAAAGGAATGCCCTACTCTTGATGGTTTGAACATTGGAGGCGGTTTCCCTATTAAAAACTCTCTGGCATTTGAATACGACTATCAATATATGATTGATGAAATTATCAATCAGATAAAAATTGCCTGTGATGAAGCTGAAGTTGATGTTCCGAACATCTTTACAGAATTTGGATCATTTACTGTAGGAGAAAGCGGTGGTGCAATCTATCAGATTTTATATCAAAAGCAGCAAAATGACAGAGAAAAATGGAATATGATTGATTCGTCATTCATTACCACTTTACCGGATACATGGGCTATAAACAAACGTTTTATTATGCTGGCGGTAAACCGCTGGAATGATACTTACGAACGGGTTTTATTAGGAGGCCTGACTTGCGATAGTGACGATTATTACAATTCAGAGCAAAATATGAATGCTATTTATTTGCCTAAATACAACAAAGAAAAGCCATTGTATATTGGTTTCTTTAATACGGGTGCGTATCAGGAAACTATTGGAGGTTACGGAGGTTTACACCACTGTTTGATTCCACAGCCTAAGCATATTTTAATAGATCGTGACGAAAACGGCATTCTAGCTACTGAAGTTTTCTCAGAACAGCAAACTTCTGACGATGTATTGAAAATTTTAGGATATACCAAAAAAGTATAAAAATAAACCTGCAAATTAAAAGTTAATAAATATAAAATTATTAATTTGCAGTATCCTCTGGAAGGTTAAACTTTTAATTCAAAAACAAAAAAAACAAAAAAAAATGAAAGGACCAATCAGTCAGTTTATTGAAAAACATTACTTACACTTTAATTCTGCTTCTTTGGTTGATGCTGCAAAAGCATACGAACAACAATTGGCAAATGGAGCTAAGATGATGGTAAGTATGGCTGGCGCTATGAGTACAGCAGAAATTGGTAAAATTTTTGCCGAAATAATCAGACAGGACAAAGTTCAGATTATTTCATGTACAGGAGCCAATCTGGAAGAAGACATCATGAACTTAGTAGCACACTCTCACTACGAAAGAGTGCCAAACTACCGTGATTTAACTCCGGAAGATGAATGGGCTTTGCTTGAAAGAGGATTAAATCGTGTTACTGACACTTGTATCCCTGAGCATGAAGCATTTCGTCGTTTACAAAAACACATTTACAAAATCTGGAAAGATGCTGATGACAAAGGAGAACGTTATTTTCCTCATGAATTTATGTATAAAATGTTGTTATCCGGTGTTTTAGAAGAATATTACGAAATAGATTTAAAAGATAGCTGGATGTATGCAGCAGCAGAGAAAAACTTACCTATTATTGTACCGGGCTGGGAAGATAGTACGATGGGAAATATCTTTGCTTCATACGTGATTAAAGGAGATTTAAAAGCTTCTACCATGAAGTCAGGAATCGAATATATGGTATTCCTTTCAGACTGGTATCCAAAAAACAGCACTAACGGAATTGGATTTTTCCAAATTGGTGGTGGTATTGCAGGAGATTTCCCTATTTGTGTGGTGCCAATGTTGTATCAGGATATGGAAATGCATGATATTCCGTTTTGGAGTTATTTCTGCCAAATTTCAGATTCAACAACTAGTTACGGATCTTATTCCGGAGCAGTTCCAAATGAGAAAATCACTTGGGGTAAATTAGATATTAAAACCCCTAAATTCATTATTGAGTCGGATGCAACTATTGTTGCCCCGTTAATTTTTGCTTACTTATTAGATTTATAGGATATTTATGAAAAGAGTTATAGTAGACTACGCTAAACTTACCAATGAAATTTTGAACCTTTTGGTCGAAAAATTTCCTGATGGTTATGATGATTCGGATGTTATCCGTTTTAGAAATGCTAAAAACGAATTAATCGAAGCTGTTGAAGTTCGTACTGAAGACACTATTTATTTAGTAAAAATTAGTACTAAACTTGCTGACAGAATTGAGAATTACGATGAAGATGACGACATTGATCTTGATGTTGACACAATCGAACCAGTAAAAGGTCTTGATCTTGATGATGATAGCGACGATGACGATGACGATGATGCAATTGACAAACCAGATACTGATGGCGCAGATGATGATGACGATGAAGACAGAGATCCGGACGATATCGCTGATGAAGATGATGAAGACGACGAAGATTAATCTAAATCTTTCAAAATAAATTAAAGGAACTCTATTCGGGTTCCTTTTTTTATTATTAACCAAAACAATAATTAAATATAAGAAAAGTACTATATATAGTATTTTTTGCTATATTTAAGGATCGATAAATATAAGCTCAATGACTTCAGAAGTATTACACGCCAAACTAAAAGAAAATTTCGGATTCGAAAAATTCAGACCCAATCAGGAAACGATAATAAATACAATTCTTTCCGGTCAGGATACTTTGGCGATTATGCCAACGGGAGGTGGTAAATCAATCTGTTTTCAGTTGCCCGCTTTAGTTTTGCCGGGAATCACCATTGTTATTTCTCCTCTAATCGCCCTGATGAAGGATCAGGTAGATAGTCTGAAAACCAACGGAATCAATGCCTGTTATATCAATAGCAGTCAATCGAGCGAAGAACAGCAGTTTTATATAGACAATTTAAAATCGAACAAATTTAAGCTCGTTTATATAGCTCCCGAAAGCCTATCTTATCTCGATGTTGTTTTTAATGAATTGACTGTCAGTTTAATTGCTATTGATGAAGCGCATTGTATTTCATCATGGGGACATGATTTTCGTCCGGCGTATACTAATTTAGGTTATTTAAAAAGCCGCTTCCCTTCTACTCCGGTTTTGGCTTTGACCGCTACGGCAGATAAAGCAACACGAACAGATATTACAAAACAATTAAATTTAAGAAACCCAAAAACTTTTGTAGCTTCTTTTGATCGAAAAAATTTAAGTCTCGAAGTTCGCCCTGCTTTAGACAGAGTCAAACAAATCATTGATTTTGTTGAAAACAAACCCAATGAATCTGGAATCATCTACTGTTTAAGCCGAAAAACTACGGAAGAACTGGCGATAAAACTGCAAAAAAATGGAGTAAAAGCAAAAGCATATCACGCCGGTTTAGAAAATAAACTTCGTGCCAAAACACAGGATGAATTTATAAATGATGACTGTCAGGTAGTTTGTGCGACAATTGCTTTTGGAATGGGGATTGATAAATCAAACGTTCGTTGGGTGATTCATTATAACCTGCCAAAAAATATTGAAGGCTATTATCAGGAAATTGGCCGCGCAGGCCGTGACGGATTACCGGCTGAAACAGTTTTGTTTGAAAGTTATGCAGACGTGATCCAGCTTCAGAAATTTGCATCCGAAGGATTGAACTCAGATGTTCAGCTGGCGAAACTGGAAAGAATGAAACAGTATGCCGATGCTTTAAGCTGCAGAAGAAAAATTCTGCTCTCCTACTTTGGTGAATTGGTAAAAGAGAATTGCGGTAATTGCGATATTTGCAAAAATCCTCCAAAATTTTTCGATGGTACGATTCTCGCGCAAAAAGCATTGTCTGCTATTAGTCGTTTACAGGAATCTGAGCCTTTGGCTGTAATTGTAGATTTTTTGAGAGGCTCGAAAAACGCGTATATTTATGAAAAAAATTATCAAGACTTAAAAACGTACGGAATTGGCGATGATATTTCCTGGTACGACTGGAACCAGTATCTTATTCAGCTCATAAATTTAGGTTATTGTGAAATTGCCTTTCATCAGCATAATAAAATTTTACTGACTCCTTTTGCAAAGAAAGTTTTATTTGAAGGTGAAAAAGTAAAGCTGAATACAGTCGTTAAAAAAGTAATTGACAAAAACGAAATCAAGGAAACAAAAACAAAAGCAGCTAAAAGTTCTCTTTTTGAAATCCTCCGCAAATTGCGTTATGAGATTTCTAAAGACGAAGAAGTTCCAGCTTACGTAATTTTTAGTGATGCCGCCTTAAGGCAAATGGAAACGTTGCGACCTATGAGTGATGAAGAATTTCTTGCGATTGATGGTGTTGGAAAAGCAAAACTTGAAAAATATGGTCAGGAATTTATAGATGCTATTGTTTATTACGAGAATGCCAAAAAGACAAAAGCCAAGTCAAAAAAAGAAGGCAACACTTACAAGACAACTTTAGAATTATTTCAAAATGGAATCTCTGTAAAAGAAATTGCCGAACAGCGCAATTTGGGTCATACAACGATTATTTCGCATTTAGCAAAATTATATGTAGATGGCAATGATATTGATTTAAGCGAATTTGTTTCTGCGAATGAAGTAATGCAGTTGCATAAAGCACAGATCGATCTTGAATATCCAACAGCACTAAAGCCCTATTTTGATCATTTTGAAGAAAAATTATCCTATGACAAAATCAGGTTAGGCCTTGCTATTGTAGAGAGAAATAAGTAATGTCATTGCGAGGAACGAAGCAATCTCAATAGGGATTCGACAAAACTTAGCTGAAAAAATACGCTCATTTTTGTCATCCTGAGCGAAGTCGAAGGACACACAAGTAGCTCTACAAAGATTGGTGATTTTGCAGGAGGAGTTTCTTGCGAAGATCCCTCGTTCCTCGGGATGACAAGATTGTGATAAATTTTAAGTTTAAAAAAAATACTAAAAACAAAAAAATCCTGTAAAAATATTTTTCACAGGATTTTTTTTATTTCGAAAAAATAAACTTATAAATACCTTTCTTCAAAAACTTTTTGATGGTGTTTTTGATGTCCAATAATTACAAAGCCTAATGCTCCGGCTGAAAGCTGATGCGTTGATGCAGTCCCAATTCGTTTCAGCTGTTCTTCAGATAAGCTTTTGTAAAACAATAAAGTGGAATGTCTTACAGCAGAAAGCTCAGTCAATAAATCCTGAAGACTTCTTTTGTTTGCAGCTGTATTGTCTACATAATCATTTTCTTCAAATCCCGGTAATGGAGTTTTGTCATTTCTTGAAAAACGCAAAGCACGATATGCAAAAATACGTTCACAATCAATCAAATGCTGAATAATCTCTTTGATTGTCCATTTTCCTTCTGCGTAGCGATAATCAAATTTATCCAATGGAATATTTTGAACAAATCGAATAAAATCATGAAGGGAGATTTCAAGCTCTTCAATCAAATTTATTTCTCCTGCCTCACGAACATAATTCGCAAAAGGACCGGAATATTCTGTTTCTAGTAATTGACTTGTATTCATTTGCTACAATTTATAATATACTTTAAATCGAATGTTATGCTGAGTTTCTACTCGCATTTGTATTTCCGAAAAGTGATCTGGTCACAATTTTTTCGTATACTTTTACCAACTCTTCATCAACCTCATTTTCTTTATTCAGTTCGTTAATTCTTAGTAAAGCATATTGTTGTATTGTCAACAACGGCAATACGATACGCTCTCTTACCTGAATCGATGCTATACCATCAGGATAGTTTTCCATGAGGGTTTTGTGACCTGCGATTTTAAGCAGTAAACGTTTTGTTTCCTGAAATTCATCGTAGATAATTTGCCAGAATTCTCCAAACTCAGGATCATTTCTCATGTAGGCTGTTAATGGTAAAAATGATTTTGCCAATGACATCATGCTGTTTTCAAGCAGTGTTTTAAAGAATAAAGAATTATGATACAAATCGTGTACTTTGTCCCATTGATTGTTTTCTTCAAAATGTTTCAATGCAGATCCAACTCCAAAGAATCCAGGTACATTTTGTTTCAACTGACTCCATGATCCTACAAAAGGGATTGCTCTCAAATCAGCAAAATCCAACGATTCAGACTTGCTTCTTTTAGATGGACGGCTTCCGATATTCGTTTTAGAATAATACTTAAGCGTACTCATTTTTTCTAAATACGGAATAAACTTAGGATGATTTTTAAAACTTAGATATTTCTCATATCCTAAATCAGCCAATTGCGTTAAAATCTGAGTTTCATCTGCACTCAATTCGTTTTTCTCTTTACTAAATACCTGGTTTGTGACACCGGCAGTTAATAAATTTTCGATATTATAACGACAAGAATCTAAAGTTCCGAAATTAGAACTAATTGTTTGCCCCTGCACCGTAATCTGAATTTCGTTATTTTCGATCTTAGGCCCTAAAGAAGCATAGAATTTATGGGTTTTTCCGCCACCACGTGCCGGAGGTCCACCACGTCCGTCAAAGAAAATGGCTTTTATGCCATATTTTCTTGAGATTTCAGTCAATGCAATTTTTGCCTGATAAATACTCCAGTTTGCCATTAAGTAGCCACCGTCTTTAGTTCCGTCAGAGAAACCTAACATGATTGTTTGCTTGTTTTCTCTTTCCTGTAAGTGTTTTGAATATTCTGGATTTGTGTACAATTGCTCCATAATATGATGCGCATTCTGCAAATCATCAACAGATTCAAAAAGCGGGATAATATCTACAGTTGGATTTTCCCAATTGTTCAAACGAATCATTGCAAAAGTCTCCATTACATTTAATGCGCTTTCATTATTACTAATGATATAGCGATTCGCGCCAAATTCACCATTTGCTTTCTGAATGGTTTTAATAGCCTGAACAGACTCTAAAGTTGATCTTGTAATTTCATTTTCAAAATCAGCCGGATTTAACTCCCCTTTCACTTTAGATAAAACAACTAATTTTTCATCTTCAGATAATTCAAAATAATTAGAAGGAAATATTGAAGAGCCTGAGTTTAAATAATGATTTACGACATCTTTGAATACAGCGTCATGAATTTTACTATTCTGACGAATATCTAAAGTCGCAAAATGAAAACCAAAAAGATTGATTTTTACCAAGAATGCTTCCAGTTCATCTAAGTATAAAGATTGGTGTTTTTCGATAATTATATCTCTAATAAGATTCAATTGCGATAATAATTCTTCTAAAGTGATGTAAATTTCACCTTTAGAATAAAACACAGAACGGTAAAGCTTATGTTCAAGTTCAGCTACCACAGTGTCTACTCCTGAGAAAGTTAACTTACGTTTTAAATTTCTCATTTCGATATAATAACACTTTAATATAGAGGTACGCAAACGATCCGCAACTTTCAGAGTGATTTCAGTAGTTACAAAAGGATTTCCGTCACGATCCCCGCCCGGCCAGAAACCAAGTTTTATTAGTTGATTTTGAATAGCTTCTCCGTGAAGGATATTTTTTTGCAAATAATGAACAATTTCACCTGAGGTTGCATAAAATACATTCTCTAAATACCAGATCAGACTAACCGCTTCATCGTAAGGATTTGGTTTTTCGTTCTGGATAAAAGGTGTTTTTCCTAATTGCGCTAACAATTCTTTGATTTTTAATAAATCATTTAAACGAATAGCATCCGTTAAATCATTTATAATTCCTAAAACTGCCCCAGGATAGAATTGCGTTGGATGCGCTGTTAGAACTGTTCTGACATTAAAATTTTCTAAGAATTCGATCAATTCATGATCTTTCTCCTTGGCATCTGATTTCTCTTTGATATCACGCAAAGACCCACGCCCTTCCATATTGTTAACTTCTGGGAAAGCAGCATCTTCAATAGCATCAAATAATACAATTTGACGCTCTGTATACTGAATAAATCGAAACATTAAATCGATCTTATCCTTTTCTGTGGCATTGTTTAAGTATCGATTAGAGAAGAAATCGAATATTTCTTTTGGTGTTTCTTGTTTTTTAAATCCCGTTTCGCATGTCTCTGTAAATAAAGGAAGTAATGCTCCTGTATTGTCTATAGAATCAAAAGGCAATGTTATAAATACACTATTATAAATGTGGTATTTTGAGAGAACATCTTGATTAAAACGTTCTATTTTAGGCAACGTATACATAATTCTGTTGTAGTTGGTTGGTTAATTAGTCATAAAAAAACCCCAAGAATAAACTTGAGGTTATATTTTAATATAGCATTCAAGAAAAAATTACATATTTTTAAAAATAGTATGCATCAAACGCTTCTTATCGT
Source organism: Flavobacterium frigidimaris (assembly GCA_900129595.1). Lineage (GTDB taxonomy): Bacteria > Bacteroidota > Bacteroidia > Flavobacteriales > Flavobacteriaceae > Flavobacterium > Flavobacterium frigidimaris. Next base: position 15,607 of record FQWG01000020.1, read on the forward strand.
TTATACTTTCTTCTAATGAAATCATTGTTTCTGTTCTGTAAACACCATCAATATCATCTATCATAAAGATAACTTCTTTTGCGTGTTTAGTATCTTTTGCTCTGATTTTGCAAAAGATATTGAATTTTCCAGTCGTTACAGAAGCTACTGTTACGAACGGAATTTGATTGATTCGCTCTAATACAAATTTAGTTTGCGACGTATTATTAAGAAACACACCTACATATGCAATAAATGAATATCCTAATTTATCGTAATCTAAAGCCAATGAAGACCCCATTATTATCCCTGCGTCTTCCATTTTCTTTACCCTAACATGCACTGTACCAGCAGATATCAATAGTTTTTTTGCAATGTCAGTAAACGGAACTCTCGTATTGTCTATTAACATATCTAAAATCTGGTGATCTACTTCATCTAAACGAAATTTACTCATAATTCTTTAATTAATATTACTAATTGCTATTACAAAGTATAAAAATATATATAAAAAACAACAAATTCACATAAAAATTAACTTTTTATCAATCCGTTAACAAATTTAACATTTTTATTTAAATAAAAATTTGCTTTTTGATTCAATTTGGGAAAATTAGTAAAGTCATCGGAATAAACAGCTCCTTTTGCGTCATATTCATAATGTCCGAAATAATTTTCTAATTCACCTAATTCAACTATATAAGCATTAAAATGAATCTTATTTTCAATCAATTCCTCTTTGTATTGTGCGACAAAATTCGTAATAATTTCGATACCATCATAATTTATTTTGATATTTTTATACATAAAATCATAAAAAACCACTTTATTTTGTGAAATATTCAAATAATCATTAATTCTGTTATCAACTAAATCGTTTTCGCAAATTACTTCAAAGCTTGTTAAAAGTGAGAAAAATATGAATTTTCTCGTAATCTCGCGTTCGTAATCATTAGCAAAATGACCTGCTTCAAACAAAATTGTAGGCACTCCTAAAAACTGAAAAGTGTCTCCTATGCAATTGATATTAAAAGAATCATCAAAGCGGCCTACTTGTCCGGGAATGTATTGCTGGAGGACATCATTAATTCCGGCAATAACATTAATAGCTTTTAGTCGGTTCTCATTTACTTCTCTTTCTTCATTATAAGAAGGTGCTAAAAATGAAACTGTAGCCGGTTTTCCGGTTGCTCCTGCCCCAAAAATAGTACGCTGATCATGAAGATTAAAACAAAAATGAGGTTGAAAGGTTTCAAATGCTTCTCGCAAAATTTTACTTTCCGGTTGGGTTAGATTCTGTGAGTCACGGTTTAAGTCGACTTTATTGGCGTTTTCACGCGTATAAAGTCTGGCTCCGTCAGGATTTAGAATTGGAATAGCATAAAATGTAAAAGTTTTAAGCATTTTTTCTGCAAATTCAGATCCGCTGTTTAATACATTAATAAAGTCAAACAAGGCTTTTGTTGTCGTGCTTTCGTTTCCGTGCATCTGCGACCACAAATAAATACGGGTTTCTCCTGTTCCTATTGTATAACTATAAATAGGTTCGTCTAAAACAGACCTCCCAATAATCTGAACTTGATTATTAGTATTGAGTTTGTCTAATAAAGGTTGAATGTGATCTAAAGTCAGGTAACGGCCTTCTATTGATTGTTCTTTGTATTGGTTGAATAATTCTTCTAAATTCATTGTCTTTTGATTAGTTTACAAAAGTAAACATCTTTATTTTTACAATTGTAAACAGTTGAAAATAATAATAATTTAGAATTGTAAACACGTTTTTGTCATTTATTTGATGATAAGCAACGGCAATAGTTGACAAATGTTATTTACTTACAAATAACAAATTAAACAACTATATATTAGCTACTTACATATCTATATATAAAGTCTTACTTTCTGTTTAAATACTTGTTTATAGTAATTTACAACTGTAAAATTGCTTTATTAGTTTCTTTTAGTTACATTTGTAAACAAGGATTCAAATAATAATAATTTACAATGGTAAACATCGATGATTTTGTAAAACGTCTTGAAATTTTACTTGACTATTACGTTCTAAATGCCTCTGCATTTGCAGATAAAATTGGCGTTCAGCGTTCAAGTATGTCTCACCTGCTTTCCGGAAGAAACAAACCTAGTTTAGATTTTGTGATGAAAATATTAGAAGTTTTCCCGGATGTAGACTTGTATTGGATTTTAAATGGTACAGGAAGTTTTCCGAAAAGTAACGAACAAGTTTCGGATAATATAAAAACAACAGCTCCCGCTCCTGTCCAGGAAAATTTATCTGGTGGAGATTTATTTTCTGAGGTGTATTATAAGGAAGCTCAAAAACCAGAAACAAAATATGCTCAGGAAATTAAAAATCAAAATTTAAGTTCAGAGGAAGGTGAAATTGAAAAAATAGTTATTTTTTATAAAAACGGAACATTTAAAGCTTACAACCCTTAATTTGTAAAAATCGTGTATTTCAAAAAAAATAAAAATATTTTTTTTTAAGCGATTCTCACGTAACATCAAAAAAAAGCTGGAATTTATAATTGAAATCCATTTTGGGGGATTTTACCAACAACTCCTTCATAATGCTTTTTCAGAATTGCTAAATCGGCTTCATAATTTCCGGTCGGGAAAAATGCCTTTCCTAAATTGACTTCTTTTTTACCCCAATCAAATGCAACCGGGATAATAGGAACTTTTGCTTTAAGTGCTATATAATAAAAACCGCTTTTAATTTCAGTTACTTTTTTACGGGTTCCTTCGGGAGCAACAGCTAATCTGAAAACTTCTTTTCTGTCAAAAATGGCAGCAATTGAATCTACTTTATTCAATCCGCCTGTACGATCTATAGGTTCTCCTCCTACACTTCTGAAATAATATCCAAAAGGGAATTTGAATAATTCTTTCTTTCCTACCCAGTTCATTTCTAATCCGGAGATGCCTCTGGTGAATATTCCCAAATAAAAATCATGATTACTTGTATGAGGCATCACCATCATCACACATTTTTTAACTTCCGCATTTTCAATTCCTGCTATTTTCCAGCCCATTAGCTTAAAAAAGATGAATTTATACAACTGTTTCTTCATTAAAATTTATTTTTTGTTGCAAAATAAAAGATTTAAAGTGGTAAATTTGAGTAAAAGCATTTAAAAATGATTCAAAAATTATTCAGTTATATCATTCCAATAAAAATATTTAAGAAAAAATCACAAAGAAGCAAGATTATAGAAGTTACGTGGGCCAATGGCGAATTGGTTTTAGATTCTGAGAATACTAATTATTCCTACGGCAGTTTGCAGCGTATATTAAGGTACGGACTTAGAAACATTGGTTATGAGGCCATTCTTAAAATGGAACATATTTTATTACTGGGTGTTGCCGGCGGAAGTGTTATCAAGACATTGGTAGATGAAATTGAGTATAAAGGCAAAATAACCGGCGTCGAAATTGACCCGGATATGATTCAGATTGCGAATCAGTATTTCAACCTGGATCAAATTAAGCAATTGGAAATTATTATTGATGATGCATTTGAGTTTGTTTTAAAAACAAAAAACAAATACGATCTGATTATTATTGATGTTTTTGAAGATATCAAAATGCCTAATTTCTTATTTGAAAGTTTTTTTAGTGAGCGCATTTGTTCTCTTTTGCAAAATCGTGGTTTTGTTCTTTTTAACACTATGATTCTTGATGAAGCGCACAATGTTCGAAACCGAAAATATATTACTGAAATAAATTCCGAATTATTTGTTTCAAAAATGCTCCCGCGTATAGAAGTCCATAATGAATTAATAATTATTGAAAAAGTCGCCTAAATTTAAAGTTTTATGAAACCCCTCGTCTCCATATTAAAAGCCTTACCTCCTGCCAAGATTATTGATTCTGATATTCATTTTTCAAAATATATTCCGCTTGATCTTTCTGTAACCAATCAGGAACTGGTAGAAAGTAAACCTGAAAGTGCTATAGAATTTGAGACTTTTATTTCAAATTATTTAGAAAGAAATAATGCTCAAGTTGCATTTGGCGGCTATATTGAAGGCAGGACATTGTACAAACGCAGTTCAATCTTTAAAAACGATGCTGTACCTGAGCGCAACATTCACATTGGTCTGGATTTATGGACAAAAGCCGATACAGCAGTTTTAGCGCCATTAAAAGGAAAAGTACACAGCTTCCGGAACAACATTGGTTTAGGAGATTATGGCCCCACAATTATTTTAGAACACAATGTCGAAAATGAAAAATTTTATACTTTATACGGGCATTTATCGTTAGAAAGTATAGAAAACCTTAATGTTGGGAAAGTTTTTGATAAAGGAGAAAAGATTGCAACTTTAGGAAATGCCACAGTCAATGGTGATTACGCACCACATTTACATTTTCAGATTATAAAAAATATTGAATCGTATTATGGTGATTATCCCGGTGTTTGCAATACAAATGATCTAAACTTCTATATAGAAAATTGTCCCGACCCGAACTTATTATTAAAAATTACTTAAATGATTATGAAGAAAGCAGGATTGATTATATGTTTGTTGTTGTTAATTGGATGTAAATCTAAAACCATTAGCAGAGATACTGAAGATTTGAAGATTAAGAAAATTTCCGGTTCTGAAATTAATTCCAATCAGCAACAAAAAGCGTACGAATTAGGAAAAAGGGTTTTAGAAACTTGTAATACCTCTAAATTTAAACCTTTTAATGAAACTGAAGTTACGGCATCAGTGAGGGAAAATACGACAGAGGAACGCCTGACAAAAACATGTCAGAGATTTAGACAATATTACGGAAGTTTTATAGACTTAAAATTAGATGGCGTTTACAAAACCAAACAAGAAGTTGTTTATCGTTATCGTGCCTTATACACAAAAAAAATAGCCAATAAAGAATTGCGCGTTTTTGTAAATGAAGACAATTTGGTTTCATCCATTAAATCAATGGATTGGGATGAAAAATTCGATTCAAAATTAACAGAACAATAAAGTAAAACTATGAATTTAAAACTGCCTTTTTTTATACTACTATTTATTTCAACATTTGCAAATGCTCAGCAAACAATGAGCATTAACGGTTCTAAACCTTACCCTGCCACAGAAAACTATACTTTCATTTGCGAAAAGTATGTTTTTACAGGCGAAGCAAATGTTCAGATTGCGAAAACAGAAAAAGGAGGCGTTTTAAAAATTAGTATTGGCACTGCCAATGATAAAACCAGAATTTCGGGCGGACTTTATGTTGATTTGGCAAACGGAGATGTCATTCCTTGTATTGACAAAAAGGTTAATGAAACAATTGAAGGCAAAACAGCGTCCTACTATTATTTTACTCCGGCGGAAATGATAAAACTGAAAAAAAATGATATCAAAGGAATTCGATTTATTGTAACCGGAAATTCTAATGCATTTGGTGATCAGACCGGATATTTTACGGCTTCTAATAAAATGACATACTTCTCTACAGCTTTCGATAAAACTAAAAAATCATTTGATACAGCAGCGGCAATTAGTGCTTTATAAATAAATGTTTTAATCTAATAAATCCTATATTTATACTTTAAATTATTCTTATGAATGCTAACGAAGTTTTAATTACAAAATTTTATACTGCTTTTGCAAATGGTGATGCAAAAACCATGAGTGAATGTTACCATTCTAAAGTTGAATTTAGTGATCCTGCTTTTGGTTTGCTAAAAGAAGATCAGGTTTCTAAAATGTGGAAAATGCTGCTTTTAAAAAGTAAAGGCAAGATCAAAATAGAATTTTCAGATATAAAAGCAGATGATTTTTCAGGAACCGCTAAATGGGTTGCTGCTTATAATTTTAGCAAAACCAATAGAAACGTAATCAATAAGATTAAAGCTGAATTTGCTTTTCAGGATGGATTAATTATCAAACATACGGATCATTTTGATGTATGGAGCTGGTCTGGACAAGCTTTTGGTCCTGCCGGATATTTACTAGGATGGACAAGTTTTTTTCAAAATAAAATTCGGGAACAAGCCTTATTGTCACTCAAAAAATTTCAGGAATCCAAATAATTTCTATAATTTAGAAATTCAATACACTCACATTAGCTAAAAAATATTTTAGTTCTTATAACTGCCTTTGTACTATCTGCTTGTTTGTTGCTTTTTTGTTGAGTTAAGCGTGTTTTTAATCTTGAATTACTATGAAAGAACTTGTACACAAAAAATTAAATCAGCTGCAAGCCACCGCAATTTGCGGAAACGATATTAGTTCTTCGTGTTTGTATGTTTCAGCTCTGACTATTTTGTATGCGGGTCAATATGCTTGGATTTCATTATTGATTGTCGCTATTGTTTTATTTTTATTCAGGAAAATTTACGGAGAAGTTGTTGGTGCGATTCCTTTAAACGGTGGAGCTTACAATGTTTTGCTAAACACATCAACCAAACGATTGGCATCTTTAGCCGCAACATTAACGGTTTTGTCTTATATGGCAACTGCTGTAATATCGGCCTCAGAAGGAATGCATTATCTGCATGGAATTTTCGAAAGTTTAGATGTAACGATCGCAACGGTAATTGTTTTGATACTATTTACCGGGCTTGCTATTTTAGGAATTGGTGAATCTGCTTTTGTAGCTGTAATTATTTTTATAACTCATCTGGCCACTTTAAGTCTACTTGTTTTAGCTTCACTGTGGTTTGTGCTGAATAATGGTTTAGCAACTTTTCACATCAATTGGGAAACGCCTATTGCTTACGGAAATATAAAGACAGCCCTTTTTCTTGGATTTTCAGCAGCGATGCTCGGAATATCAGGTTTTGAGAGTTCTGCCAATTTTGTAGAAGAACAGGAGCATGGTGTTTTTCCAAAAACGTTGCGAAATATGTGGGCAATTGTAAGTTTCTTCAATCCTGTAATTGCTATTTTATTAATCAGTATAATTCCGTTAACCGAAGTTGGTGCCAATAAAGAATCCCTTTTGGCACATTTAGGACAGACAACCGGCGGGTCTTGGCTGGCATGGCTTATTTCTATCGACGCTGTTTTAGTTTTGTGCGGTGCTGTATTAACTTCATTTGTTGGAGTTTCCGGATTATTAAACCGAATGACACTGGATAGAATTCTCCCAAATTATTTTCTGAAACAAAACAAAAGAGGTTCGCATTATCGAATCGTAATTAGCTTTTTGGTTTTGTGTATTTCGGTACTTTTTGCTACCAGCGGACATTTAGAATCTTTGGCAGGTGTTTATACTTTTTCCTTTTTGGCTGTAATGGCATTATTCGGAATAGGTAATTTATTACTCAAATTTAAACGAAAAAAATTACCAAGACCTGAACGAGCACGCGGAATTGCCGTGGTTATAGCAGTTTTATTTATTATTGCTGCTTTTGTAGGGAATATGAAACTGAACATCAATGCATTTTATACATTTTTAAAATATATGGTTCCTTCTCTGATTTTTATCGGAATCATGCTCAACCGTGTCATTTTGATACGTTTGTTAATCGAAGCTTTAGAATATTTCTATCAGCCTTTACGTAAACTAGTGATTCTCAGTAATCGTTATTTACAAAAATTGAGTGTAGAAATCAATTCGCAGGAATTTGTCTTTTTCACCAAAGGCGATGATATTGCAATTTTGAATAAAGTCCTGCAATATGTACAGGGAAATGAAACTACCAATAAATTAAAAATTGTATATGTCACAAATAATACTTCAAGAAATGAAGCGCTTATCAAAGATCTTGAAGTTTTAGATCGTGCTTACGATGAAATAGATTTGGAATACCTTGAAATACAAGGCGTTTTTGGCCCTGAAATTATCGACGAATTATCAAAAAAATGGAAAATTCCAAAGAACTTTATGTTCATAGGTTCTCCGGGAAACAAATTCTCCTACAGAGTTTCTGATTTAGGCGGAGTTCGTCTTATTATGTAGCCGAATTTTCAGGAGCAGAAAAATCAGATTTTATAAAGACCTTCTGTCCCGCTTTCGCCTTTATCTTTGTTCGTTCCTCTCAAAGGATACCGGCTCTATCGGGGCTAATCCGGAAATATATCATTTGTAAGAATTAAAATTATTTTTTTCCACAAAGAACGCAAGATCTTTTACTTTAAGGATTTTTATAAAACTCAAAGTTCGCAAAGCATTGTATCGAATTAGCTTTGCTAACCTTAGCGTTTGCTGCGTTAGCGGTTAAATAAAAGATTACGTTCTAAACCAACCCGCAACCAATTCATCTTCAAATGAATTTGCATTTTTATGAATAAACTCATTCGAGTTTTTATTATAAGAGTAATCCAAAGCCCAGCTTTCGTGGTTTTTGGCTAGATCTTTAATGCTTTCGCAGACAAAAGCAATTTCTTCATCAGTAGTTGTTGGGTGAATCGACATTCTGATCCATCCCGGTTTTTTGATTAAATCGCCAATCGTGATTTCATCCACCAATTTGTTTGAAGTTTCCTGATCTACGTGCAGTAGAAAATGCCCGTAAGTTCCGGCACAGCTACATCCTCCCCTGGTTTGGATTCCAAATTTATCATTCAGCAATTTGACTCCAAGATTAAAATGCAAATTTTCTATAAAGAACGAAATTACGCCCAAACGATTCTGATGCTGTCCGGCCAAAATTTTGATATTAGAAACAGGATTTAATGCTGTAAAAACATAATCAACAATTTCGCGTTCGCGCTGCAGAATGTTTTCGATTCCCATTTCTTCTTTTAGTTCGATCGCCAGTGCAGTTTTAATAACCTGCAGGAAACCGGGAGTTCCCCCGTCTTCTCTGTCTTCGATATTATCGATGTATTTATGTTCTCCCCAAGGATTTGTCCAGCTTACAGTTCCTCCGCCCGGACAATCAGGGATCATATTATTATATAGTTTTTTATTGAATATCAAAACACCTGAAGTTCCCGGACCACCTAAAAATTTATGTGGTGAAAAGAAAATAGCGTCAAGATAAGCTTCGGGATCTTCAGGATGCATGTCAATTGCGACATAAGGTCCTGAGCAAGCGAAATCTACAAAACAAACGCCGTGATGCTGGTGCATTAATTTTGCTGCCTCATGAAAAGGTGTTTTTAAACCCGTAACATTCGAGCATGACGTGATTGAGGCAATCTTAATCGTTCTGTCAGCATATTTCTCTAATAATAAAGCCAAATTATCCAAACAAAAAAGCCCTTTTTCGCAAGACGGAATAATCTCAACATCGGCAATCGTCTCTAACCAGGATGTTTGATTAGAATGGTGCTCCATATGTGAAATAAAAACAATTGGCTTTTTTTCTGCCGGAACAGTAATAAAGTCTTTTAAATTTTCAGGAATCTTAAGGCCTAAAATACGCTGAAATTTATTAACAACACCAGTCATTCCCGTTCCGTCTGTAATCAAAACATCATCATTATTGGCATTTGTGTGACGTTTGATAATGTTTCTGGCATGATGATACGCTTTTGTCATGGCAGTACCTGACACAGTCGTTTCTGTATGTGTATTCGCAACAAAAGGCCCAAAATCATTCAGAAGTTTCTCTTCAATAGGGCGATATAACCTTCCGCTGGCAGTCCAATCCGTATAAATGATCTTTTTATTGCCATAAGGCGAAGTAAATTCCTGTTCAATTCCAACGATATGTTGTCTAAAATCCTGAAAATAGGTTTCTAAAGTGATGGTACTATTTTTGCTATTCATTAGTGTGCCTGTGTTTGATTGCAAATATATTGCTTTTTAGCAGAATTGCGAATTTATCAATTGTAAACTTCAAATATTAAATAACCAATTGATATATTTATCTAAACAGCTTTTTTATTAGTAATTTATCATAATATTCTATCGGATTAATAGGGCAATAGAAACTAAACAATACTATTTTATGGAAAATTTATCAGTAGCTACTTTTGGTGGTGGATGTTTTTGGTGTATTGAGGCTGTTATTCAGCGTTTAAAAGGAATAGAATCCTTAAAATCAGGGTATTCCGGAGGTTTTATCAAAAATCCTCCTTATCGTGAAGTTTGTACTGGCAGAACCGGTCATGCCGAAGTGATACAAGTTACTTTCAATCCTGACATAATTTCATATCATGATCTTATCTTTATATTCATGACAAGTCACGATCCTACTACTCTAAATCGTCAGGGAGCTGATGTGGGAACGCAATACCGTTCTGTTATTTTGTATCATGATGCCGAACAAAAAGAAATAGCTGAGAAGGTTTTTGAAGAGGTAAAACCTTTTTATGAAGATCCAATTGTAACTGAATTAACTGCTTTCGAAGTATTTTATGAAGCCGAAGAAGATCATCAAAACTATTACAATAACAATCAGGATGCCCGTTACTGCCAGATCGTAATTGATCCTAAAGTACAGAAATTAAAAAAAATGTACAGCGAAAAATTGGTTGACTAAATATAGATTTTGCCACTGATTGCAAAACTGGGAATGATTTTCCTTACTTACTTTTAAATCCCATAAGGATTTACAAAGAATCATTTTTATCTGAGTAATCAGTGGCTTAAAATAATTCAAATGAAAAATCTTAAAATAAATAATCGATTTACTGCTGAATTACCTGCAGATCCTAACGAAACAAATGAAGTTCGTCAGGTTTCTAAAGCGCTTTTTTCATACGTAAATCCGACCAAACCATCAAATCCTAAGCTTATTCACGTTTCTAAAGAAGTAGCTGAGTTGGTTGGTATTGCTGAAGATGAAATTCAGTCTGACGCGTTTTTGAATGTCTTTTCAGGAAAAGAGATTCTTCCCGAAACGCGTCCGTATGCTATGTGTTACGCAGGGCATCAGTTTGGGAACTGGGCAGGACAATTGGGCGATGGCCGTGCTATTAATCTGAATGAAGTGGAACATAATAACGATTTTTTCACCTTGCAGTTAAAAGGAGCAGGGAAAACCCCCTATTCCAGAACTGCTGATGGTTTAGCGGTTTTACGTTCTTCTGTCAGAGAATATCTCTGCGCTGAGGCAATGTATCATTTGGGTGTTCCCACTACCCGATCGCTTTCACTGATGTTGTCTGGTGATGATGTTTTACGTGATATTTTGTACAACGGAAATCCGGCTTACGAAAAAGGTGCAATCGTTTGTCGTGTTGCTCCCTCCTTCATTCGTTTTGGAAGTTTCGAAATGCTGACTGCCCGAAATGAATTGAAAAACTTAAAAGATTTTGTAGAATACAACATCAAACATTATTTCCCTGAGATAAAAGGTGAACCTAAAGAGCAATATTTACAGTTCTTTAAAACGGTTGCTGATAAGACACGGGAAATGATTTTGCATTGGCAGCGTGTTGGCTTTGTACATGGCGTTATGAATACGGATAATATGTCTGTTCATGGCATCACAATTGATTATGGACCTTATGGCTGGCTGGAAAATTATGATCCAAATTGGACTCCAAATACAACCGACAGTCAAAATAGAAGATATCGTTTTGGGAATCAGCCGCAAATAGCTCAGTGGAATTTGTATCAATTGGCAAATGCTCTTTATCCTTTAATTAACGAAGCTGAACCTTTAGAAAAAATACTGGAATCATTTATTACTGATTTTGAATCTGATTATAAAACTTTGTTTTTAAGTAAATTAGGTATATTTACTTTAAGTAAAAATGACGATAAGATAATTAATGCTTTAGAAACGGTTCTACAATTATCTGAAACTGATATGACCATCTTCTTTAGAAATTTGAGCACAATTCAAAAGACAGATTCAATAGAAAATGCGATAGAGAAAATAAAATATTCTTTTTATATCCCTGAAGAAATTTCAGGAGATATTCTGGATTCCTGGAAAAAATGGTTTAACGTTTATATTGAAAGATTAAAAACTGAAGCGCTTTCAGATGAGAAACGCTCGGAAAAAATGAACGTAATAAATCCAAAATATGTTTTGAGGAATTATATGTCGCAATTAGCAATTGATGCCGCTGATGAGGGCGATTATTCTTTGATCGACGAATTGTATTTGTTATTGCAAAAACCTTATGACCAACAACCCGAATACGAAAAATGGTTTGCAAAACGACCGGATTGGGCACGATCTAAGGTAGGCTGTTCTATGCTTTCTTGTAGTTCTTAAAGTTTTTTTTGCCACGAATTTCACGAATTTACGCTAATTTTAATCTCAATGCAAAAAAATAATTAGTGTAAATTCGTGAAATTCGTGGCGAACTTTTTCTATTTAGAAGTGATGTAATCCACAATCATATTGGCATGAACGCGGGAATTTTCGATGAACCATTTATGTGTCTGCATCCCGCCACAGACTACTCCGGCAAGAAATAAACCTTTCACATTTGTTTCCATTGTTTCAGTATTATAAGTGGGTGTTTTCAATTCATCGTCAGACAATTGAATGCCCATTTTTTCAAGGAAAGTCAAGTCCGGTTTGTATCCTGTAAGCGCCAGAACAAAATCATTTTCTATAGTAATTTTTCCGTTTGGAGTTTGAATTTCGACTTCATTATTACGTATTTCAGTAATATTGGATTCAAAATAGGCGGTTATACTTCCTTCCGCAATTCGGTTTTCGATATCCGGTTTTACCCAATATTTCACCCGGTTGTTAATTTCGTTTTTACGAATAACCATCGTTACATTTGCTCCTTTTCGCCAACATTCCAGAGCTGCATCAACAGACGAATTATTTGCGCCAACAACCAAAATGTTTCTAAAGGCATATTCATGTGCTTCTTTATAATAATGGCGTACTTTAGGCAATTCTTCCCCTTTTATATTCATTTCGATCGGAAGATCATAAAAACCGGTAGCGATTACAACATTCTTTGCTTCATATAAAGATTTATCTGTTGTAATTTTAAAAGTATCATTCTCTAGTTTTTCAACCTGTGTTACTTTTTCAAATAAATGAATTGAAAATTTAAAATAACGATGAATGTTTCTGTAATATTCTAAGGCTTCCTGACGACCTGGTTTTGGTGCAAGGCAATTGAACGGAATATCCCCTATTTCAAGTCTTTCTGCTGTCGAGAAAAAAGTCATGTATAAAGGATAGTTGAAAATACTATTTACAATTGCCCCTTTTTCAAGAATCAGATATCGCAGGTTTTTCTTCTGAGCTTCTATTGCGCAAGCTAATCCAATAGGACCGCCTCCAACAATGATCAAATCATATTGTTCTGTCATAACGCTATTTCCCCCACTGTTTAAAAGGATTTTTACTCAAATATGCGTTGTAATACCTCTCGTCATTGGTTACTTCTTCTCCCAGCCATTCCGGTTTTTCGAATGTTTCTTCTTCAGAAGTTAATTCAACTTCAGCCATAACCAGGCCTTCATTTTCTCCATAAAATTCATCTACTTCAATAATGTGATTTCCTGATTTTATTTCAAAACGAGTTTTTTCTATTTTGCCTTTTTCGCATAGTTTAAGAAGTTCTTGGGCTTCATCAACAGGGATTTCATTCTCCCATTCAAAACGGGACATTCCGCCTTGCTGGCTGATTCCTTTTATCGTAATAAAGCCTTTGTTTCCTTTTATTCTTACCCTGACGGTTCTTTCCGGTACCGCACTTAAGTATCCTTGTGCTATCTTATTTTGAGTAAAAGCCTGTTCTTTAAAATCAGTTGATTTTACAAGAAATTTTCTTTCTATTTCGACCATTTCTCTGCCTTAAGTTAATTTTTTACGCAAGTTACTCAAATTAATTCAGTCTTTAAATTGAGATTCATTAATTATAGACGCTTTACCTTCTTTTATAATTACCTCATAATTAAACACATAAGTTTAAAATAACTGAATATTAATGTATTATGTATTTATTTTTTTGTTAAATTTGATAGAATCTTAACTTCATTACTTATGTCTAAAAAAGCACTTTATCTATTAGGCATTGCAATAACGATCATTCTGGGCACTTTTCTGTACGTGAATTTTTGTTGCAATTGTACTATGAAAACACCGGCAGTTGATACTGAAAAAGTACCAGTTGTTGTGGCTCAGGACGCTATTTTTGTCCCTTTTATTCTAAATGGTTCGGGAATTGATTATCATACCAATGATAACATCAAGTTCCTTAAAAACAGTTTTGCAGTAGTGCTGCCTGTTAGTGATTCTGTATCAATTGGAGTTGAAAATCTTAAAACATTTTTAATTGCCAATCCAAAGCAAAAAGTAACCATAACGGGTTATGCTACTTCTGACGAAAAGAATACCACAACCTATGAAAATCTTGGACTTGCGAGGGCAAATGACATCAAGAAATTCTTTGTTTCCAAAGGTTTATCAGCTTCTCAGTTTGATACAAAGGGAACAATAATTGACAAGTGGAAAACAAGCTCTGATACTCTTTTAGGTCCTGCAGAGTACACATTTGAAGTTCTTGAAGCTGCTCCGGCCATAACGGATGAATGGGTAATTTTGAAAGATAAAATTAATGGAGATCCGTTAATTCTTCATTTCAGCACCAATAAATCAAGCAACAATTTATCTGATGCTGAAAAGCAAAAAGTGGCTGATCTGGTTAAATACATGGAACACGTTAAAGGGGCTGTTATTCTGGCCGTTGGACATAGTGATAACGTTGGTAATCGCGATTCTAATGTTGCTCTTGGGCAAAAACGTGCTGAATTTTCTAAAAACTATTTATCTAAAAAAGGTATTGACGGCAGCCGTATAACAACAGAGTCAAAAGGTCCCGATGAACCAATTGGTGAAAATACAACTCCGGAAGGTAAGGCAGACAACAGAAGAACTGTTATAACAATCAAATAATTAATCAAAATATACTATTATGAATATACCTTGTATCTTAATACCTGCGCTAGTGGGGTTAATCTGTGGAATTCTAGGTTACTTACTAGGAAAAATGAATTCAAAAGGAGATGATTCTCTTGCATTGTCGTTACAAGCTGACTTAGACGCATGCAAAGCAAATACAAGAAGTCTGAATGCCCGAATTTCTTCGCTTGAGGCTGATTTGGCCGCAAAAACTACTATTGGTTCGTCTACACAATCTTTTGTTGGTAATGCCGCTCAGGGATTATTGTTCGACAGCGCTTTGGCTGCTACAGTTTATGGTAAAAAAATAAAAGAAAACGATCTGAAAGTTGTAGAAGGAATTGGTCCTAAAATTGAAGCTTTATTCAATGCTGCCGGAATTACAAGCTGGCGAGAGCTGTCTGAAACTCCTACTGAAAAACTACAGTCGATTTTAGATGCCGGTGGCGAAAACTTTGCTATTCATAATCCAAGTACGTGGGCAAAACAAGCACTCTTGGCTTATCAGGGAAAATGGCAGGAACTAAAAGACTGGCAGCAAAATTTACTTGGAGGAAAAGAGTAATTTTTAGAAAAAGGTTCAAAGGAACAAAGGTACAGAGTTGCAAAGGTTTAAAGCTTTGCGTATTCTGTACCTTTTTTTATTCTACCATATTCTTTTAAACCTTTGAACCTTTGTCGCTCTGCCCCTTTGAACCTTCTAAAAAAATGAATCCCATTTTTTAGATGTATTGTACCGTAATTGTCCTTGTGAAACTTCAAGCGGACAATCGAAGTTGTTAGTGTAAAGCGCTCCGGTTCCTAAGCCCTGCGGCATTTTTGAGTTTTGAATGAATGTCCATTGTGAAATGGCATTTAGTCCAATATTACTTTCTAAAGCTGATGTAATCCACCATCCTATTTTAAGTTTTTCAGCTAAATCAATCCATTCTTTTGTTCCTCTGAAACCGCCAACAAAACTTGGTTTCAGGATAATGTATTGTGGCTTTATTTCTTGCAGCAATTTTTCTTTTTCTGATAATGAAAAAACACCTATTAGTTCCTCGTCTAAAGCAATAGGAAACGGACTAGTCTCGCACAAAGTTGCCATTGCACCGGTATTGCCTTTTTTGATTGGCTGTTCTATACTATGTAATTGAAATTGACTTAATTGATTCAGTTTTATTAAAGCTTCATTTAAAGCAAATGCACCATTGGCATCTACCCTGATTTCTATCTGATCTGCTGAAAAATGAGATCTTATGAAACGTAATAATTCTAATTCTTTTTCGAAATCAATTGCGCCAATTTTGAGTTTGATACAATTAAAACCATCTGCCAGTTTCTCTTCGATTTGCTGTTTCATATACGAAGCTTCGCCCATCCAGACCAAACCATTTATAGCAATCGATTTGGAATTATTGGTAAAATCAGAAGGAAATAATAAGTATGGATTTTCGCTTTTAAGGGATAAAAAAGCCATTTCGATTCCGAATTGTATCGACGGAAATTCTAATAAAGCTTCCCAAAGTTCTGTTTCACCCAAATGGATATTTTCGCATGCCCACAGCAGTTTCTCTTCATAGTCATCACGATCATCTGCGCTTAAACCACGAAGAATACCGCACTCTCCTATTCCTTTCTTACCGTTTTCTTCAAGAACAATAAACCAGGTTTCTTTTTCGGTCATAACGCCTCTCGAAGTTCCGGAAGGACGTTTAAACTCTAACATGTATTTGTGGTAAGTTGCTTTCATGGTAACGTTTTAAACCATATGAGTTATATAAGTTCATTTGAATGTAATAGCAAAATCTAAAAGTTCTATTATAATTATGCTTATAAAAAAACAAAATTGACTTTACTTTAAGTACTATAACTAAATGAACTTATATAACTTATATGGTGAAAATATTTTTAATTGTATAATTTCAAAACTCTTTCGAAGTCTTTTGTTGGTAATCCTGCTTTTTCGAAAACTGTAAAATCTTGCTTGGTTTTTTCTTTCCAGCTTAAACTGTCAGTAACGTTTTGCGTTTGGTATTTTTTATAAATAGCTTTCGCTTCGCTATAATCGTCACTTACCAAATATACATGTGCCAAATTTAGTTTTACCAATAACTCTGTGTCGTCTAGCTTTTCGCCTTCTTTTAGAAATTTTATGGCTTTTGCATATTGTTTGGTCAAAATGTAGCAGTATCCAAGAGCGCTATAATCGATTGCTGTTGCTTTTCCGTCATTAATAATGGTATTCAGTTTTTGAATTGCTTCATTGTACTTTTGTAATTTTATTAAAATTGAAGCCTGGGTTCTTAAGTCATTATAAACATTTTTAGAAATATCGGCATCATTATAACAGCTATTTCCAAAATCTTTATAGGCTTTGTTTTTTTCTACTGGCAATAATTTCTGAAACTCAGAATAACGGTATTGTTTGATGATTTTATTAAGTATACAAACACAAAAATCATCAGAATTGGCCATTTTCTGAGCCATTGTAGATGTTTTGCAAAGACTTATGATTTCATTTTTATTGTCTTGATTCCAGCCACGGTTTAGTTTTGTGTCGACCCACGGCACAACTTCTAAAACAATTTTTTGATTTAAAAGCCAGTTTTTACTATGGAAACCAAACCAGAGTGTGCTGATATCTTGTCCTAAGCAAGACGATTTATCAAGTGATAATCTTTTTGCATCCTTACTCAATGCTACTTCCTGAGCATAACATGCCTTATCTGTTTTACCGTCTGCAACGTATTTTTTTGCATTTTCGTTGGAAGTAAAAAGTGCATAAGTACAAGTATCATCGCCCGAAATTTTAGACATTAAAAAAACGGCTCCGGCTGATCCCTGACTTATTCCGGTGGGATCGGGAATTGATTTTAATACCGAAACCAGACTATTCGACATTTGCTGGTTTTCGTCTAAAAGCGTAATGCGGTATACGATTTCTGTCGTGCCAACGGGTAGATCTTCCGTTTTTAGAAGAATCCTGTCACGTGCTGAAACTATAATTTCTTTTGTTGTAGCGCGCTCTTTGTCCCAATACCCATCTTTTTGAGCAAAAGAATGATATGAAGATGCAATGAAAAGGAATAAAATTATTTTTTTGAAATTCATTCTCTATAGATTTAAACTTAATTTGCTTTCAATATATTTTCTGTAAACCTAACCCAATCATAATCATAAATACTTTTATCAATATAAAAATCAGGCTGAATACCTTTTTGATCAATTTGCATACCCGGAATTCTTAGACTTTTCGAAAGTGAATATCCTAACACTAGGTCTTTGCAGGGGAAATCAACAAAATGCATATTAGAAATATCTAAAACACCTTCTGTTGTTGTGCCAAAAAGTTTTACTTTTTTACTTTGCTTGGCTACCAACAAAAACTCCTCTGTTGTGCTTGCATTATTCTCATTAATAATTATGCCAATATTTTTTGGATTTGGATAGACTACATCAGACTTACGTTCCTGAACTGTACTACCTCCTAAACTAACAAATTTCCCAATATTAGCGTTTAGTTCTTCTAATCCGTTTATTGCCCATTTTTTCTCTTCGGGAGACCAATCTGGATCTGCAATAAATTCCTCCATCCTCTTATTGTTCTGGACTGTAGATAAATATTCAGTACCAACAGTTCTAATTGGATTTGTATATAAATACGGAATTATTTCCTGAAAACTGCCATCAGATCCGCCTCCATTATTTCTTACGTCAATTATTAAATTTTGTTTTGACAGAATTAGTTTTTTATTTACTTCAAGTATGCTATCAATAGCTTTTTTTTCAGTGTGTTCAAATGAAGGAATTCGCAGCAAAACGGTCTCATTTGATATTTCTTTGAGAAATGGCTTTTGAGTTGTTATTGCTTCAATGTAGTTCGCAATTTCAGGATTACTCTCAGGAGTATTGGGAAAACTTCTTTTTAGCGAGACAAAGCCAATCTTTAAAAAATTATTTCCAATCAGTTTCACTTCACTGAAGTTTTGAGCGGAGTAATCTCCTAAATAATATACTGCATTATATGTTTTGTCCCCGTTCTCTTTTATTTTAAATTTTACCTGATATGGCTTCCATTTTCTTCCTTTGGCTTCTAAAATATATCCAATATATTCATTGTTTCTTTTTACAACTCCAATAGTATAAGAATCTGAGATCCAAATCCCTTCAAAGCCGGGCTGTGAGATATTGGATAGATTCTTTTTTAATTGATCTTCAGTTAGGGTTATTTCTTCCCATTTTTTTTCAGATTCTGTATTTTTGGAAAGCGATTTATTTGCAAAATCAGGGTTTATCGCTAAAGATAAATGTGCCGGTCGAAAAAATAACAGCCAATCAAAAAGTACGTTCCTGCATTCGTTCAGGTCTTTGATTTTTTTTACTTTTTTGCTAAAAAGATTGTTGTGATTTTGATATTCGGTTAATCCTTTTTTATCAATTACATATTGAAAACCGGCGTCATTTTCTTCGAAGTTTTTTTTGAGCCAGTAAAAGTTATCTTCACAACTGCATTTTTGTGCAAAAGTGGTATACGAGACAGCAATAAAAACAAACGTCAGAACCGTTTTTAAATTCATGTTTATGCAATTTGATTAATGGACTGTATCATGTTTTTAATCCTTTTTTGAGCTTCTTCTTTTGTAATGCCGTTATAATAATCTTTTACAAAAGGGTGATCGAAATCTTTATGAGGAAAAATTTCCGGTCTGTCATTCCCAGCTTTCGTAACTACAGTGGTTGGAATACTATTTGAAAAATCATATTCGGGAATATAATTAGAAAGCCATCCAAAATATTGTGTTTCGTGATTTTCATTATCAAAATTATCAAGATAATCTTTAAAACTTTTTTCGCTTAGTGAGACCCAAAAACCATATTCAAGATCTTCACAATGATCATTCACGGTTTGAATTAGCACTACTCTAATAAATCGGTGAATATCATCGTCAGCATACTTAATTGCACAAAAATCTTCATCTATAACTGCAATCTCTTCTTTTTGTTCAGGAGAAAGATTGTTGTAACTGGCTGGTGAATCGTATGCTAATGCGGGCCAGCTTTCATGTTCCTGACCACAACAAGCGCAAATAAATTTAATCGTGTCGTTCATGTAGATTTCTTATGAATACTAAATCTTAGCCCCGATAGAGGCGGTATCCTTTTTTGAGAAGATTTTTTATCTTCTCAAAAAAGATATAGCCGAAAGCGGGAAATGGCTCCTCACTAAACTCCAATTCTTTAAATTCCAAATTCCAATTTTAAAAATCTGAATTATAAAAAGCTCGTTCGGGATGATTAATTATTATAATTCGATTGATTCTCCGATTTTCAGAAGCATCAAATCTTTTCCTTTATCAAAAAATTTACGAATAGCATCTTCGTGATTGATTTCGATATAACCAAAAGTATCAAAATGATAGCCCAGGATTTTATCGCATTCAATAAAGTCTGAAGCAATAATGGCATCTTCAACATCCATTGTAAAATTATTACCGATTGGAAGAATTGCCAGGTCAAGTTTGGTGCGCAGCGGAATGAGTTTCATGTCAAATGTAAGCGCTGTATCACCTGCAATGTAGATATTTTTATGCTCGCTTTCGATCACGAAACCACCGGGATTTCCTCCGTAGCTTCCGTCAGAAAAAGAGCTGGAGTGAATTGCGTTTACATATCTTACTTTTCCAAAATCGAAATTCCAGCTTCCACCGTGATTCATCGGGTGTGCTTTAAACTCTCTTTGAGCATAATAACTCGTGATTTCGGCATTAGAAACGATCGTTGCATTGGTACGTTTTGCAATAGCTTCGACGTCCAGAACGTGATCGCCATGTGCATGTGTAACCAGGATATAATCTGCTTTTAGTGTCTCTATATCAATTGCCGAAGCTTTTGGATTTCCCGTAATAAAAGGGTCAACAAGAATGTGTTTCCCTCCAACTTCAATGCCTAATGAAGCGTGTCCGTAAAATGTGATTTTCATTTTGTTTAATTTTTAAAGTTGAACTTTATTTTATCTTCCGCCTAAGAAAAGATTCACAATAATGTCTGAGATCAACGAAATCATACATACTGTTAGTAATATCGAAAGGAAAAACGTACTCAATGCAAGTGTTTTTAATTCCGGATCTAAAAGCTTAGGGTTTTGATTTTTATAAACCGTAATTAAATGTTTAGTTAAAGGGATGTACGCCAATAAAAATAAATACTGATCGAAATTATAATCACTCAAAATGGCAAAAAGAACTACCGCAACCATAGCGGTAATGATTAGCGTAAAATGATACACTTTTGCTTTTGCACCGCCCATTTGAACTACAATTGTATTTTTTCCTGATTTACGATCTGATTCTTCATCGCGCATATTATTAAGGTTTAAAACCCCTACGCTTAGCAAACCAATGGCTACAGCGGGAAGAATTAAAAGGGGATCAATTTCTTTAGAATATAAAAAGTTGACGCCCAAAGTACTTACCAATCCGAAGAAGATGAAAACAAATAAATCTCCAAATCCCCTGTATCCATATGCAGAATTACCAACGGTATAGCGAATTGCTGAAACAATTGCGGCTATTCCCAGCAGTAAAAAAAATATAGAATATCCGAAATTCGTTTCTCCAAATGCAAAATAGATCAGGGTAATTGCTGATAACAAAGTTAATATCGATGTTATTATTATCGCTTTTTTCATGGCTTGCGGTGTAATAACTCCGCTCTGAATAGCGCGTTTAGGGCCAATTCGATCTTGATTATCTGTACCTTTTACCCCATCACCGTAATCATTTGCAAAATTGGATAAAACCTGCAGGCCCAGTGTTGTTAAAAGTGCGAAACCAAAAATTTTCCAGCTGAATACCTCAGTTGGCGTATCAATAGCAGCTGTTGGGTTTGAAAGCGCGTAAATGCTTCCTACTATAATTCCGGAAACTGATAAAGGCAATGTGCGCAATCGTGCGGCTTCAATCCAATGTTTCATTCTTTTTTAATTTTAGATTTTAGAGTTTTGATTGTTAGATTCTAAATTTAGATTGCAGATTGCAAAAATCTAAAATCAGAAATCTAAAATATTTTTATGGCAGCCATTTATTTTCGCCAAAGTTTGGTTTTCTTTTTTCTAAGAAAGCGTTTCTTCCTTCTTTTGCCTCTTCGGTCATATAAGCCAAACGGGTTGCTTCTCCGGCAAAAACCTGCTGTCCTACCATTCCGTCGTCTGTGAGGTTCATGGCGAATTTTAGCATCTTTATAGAAGTTGGGGATTTTTGAAGAATTTCCTGGGCCCATTCATAAGCAGTATATTCTAACTCGTCGTGTGGAATAACCGCATTTACCATTCCCATATCCATCGCTTCCTGAGCAGAATAGTTTCTTCCTAAAAAGAAAATCTCACGTGCTTTTTTCTGACCCACCATTTTTGCCAGATAGGCAGATCCATAGCCACCGTCAAAACTGGTTACATCAGCATCTGTTTGTTTAAAAATTGCGTGCTCTTTACTGGCCAAAGTCATATCACAAACCACATGCAGACTGTGACCGCCTCCAACTGCCCAGCCCGGAACAACTGCGATGACTACTTTTGGCATGAAACGAATTAAACGCTGCACTTCAAGAATATTCAAACGGTGTTGACCGTCTTCACCAACGTAACCCTGATGGCCGCGCGCATTTTGATCGCCTCCGCTGCAAAAAGAATAAACGCCGTCTTTGGTCGATGGCCCTTCTGCAGAAAGTAACACTACTCCTATCGAAGTATCTTCTTGTGCATCGTAAAAAGCCTGGTATAATTCTGAAGTTGTTTTAGGACGAAAAGCATTTCTGACATTGGGTCTGTTGAAAGCAATTCTTGCAACTCCGTTACATTTTTTATAAGTTATATCTTCAAATTCTCTGGCAGTTATCCAATCCATTTCTATTTGTTTTGTTTTAAATAATTATAGCGTAAAAATAAAGCATTTTTATATTTTTACCTACTCAATTTAGTTTAAGTCTGTGAGAAAATGACTTCTAATGTTAACAATTGGCATTTACAGACAAAAAATAACATTTTTTAACATTAGTTTCGAAAAATAATAAGTAATTTTACACCCTAGAAATCAATTAGATACATTTTATTTTATTGATTTATGATTGATTTTCTTTCACTGATTTATTAACCTAAAAAATGATTTTTTTGAGAAAATTTAAAAAATTTGTCGCTCATTTTTTCATGGTTTTTATTAGTAAACCCTTAAATAATGGGCAAATGATTTATTCATTTGTTGAAACTTCGAAAAGGAGACAGTAACACCTAAGGTTAAATGCTAGAATTGTTTAGTAATTAGTATAAAATTGATTACGAAAAGAGGAAAAAATGCTAACTAAAACTTTCTATAAGTTATTTTATCAAACCAATGGATTAGCCGTGAACTTAACGTTTCGCTTTTAATATGAATGTATAGATTGTTTAAAGACATACCGATTCAGAAAGTGACTTCTAAAATTTTTAAAGCTGTTATTTTTTGAATGGATTCGAATTTATTTTATTTCTGTTTTTTTTTAATTACAATTTTTTTTAAAACTAGAATAAAAAGGGAAAGGCTGCTTGTAATGAGCAGCCTTTCCTGTTATAATTGTATAAATTTCAAAAATTAAATTCCAAATTCCAATCTGAAACGCAGATACTGGAATTTGGAATTTTAAAGAAACTATTCTTTTACAAGATAAATCCCGTCTTCTTTTATTTCGATTAATTTGTCTTTATAAAGAGCTCCAATTGCTTTTTTGAAAGTCTTTTTACTCATTTTTAATACAGTCTTGATATCTTCCGGATGTGAAGCATCATTGAGACGTAAAAAACCACGATTGGCCCTTAATTCATCTAATATTTTTTCTGCATTTGGCTCAATACTTTGATAACCTTGCACTTGCAGCGCAACATCTATTTTATTATCAGGGCGGATATTTTTAATGAATCCAATCATTCTGTCGCCCGTTCTGATCGCGTCATCATAAACTTCATCTTTATACAATAAACCTTTGTGCTGTTCATTGATGATCACATTAATTCCTAATTCAGTAATATGTGAAACGATCAAATCAACTTCTTCACCTTTTTCAACCGTTAGGTTTTCATTGCTTAAAAATTGGTTCAATTTACTTGAAGCTACCAAACGATTGGTTTTTTCGTCCATGTAAAGGTAAACTAAGTAACGTTTTCCTTTTTCCATTGGACGGGCTTGTTCTTTAAAAGGAACAAGGATGTCTTTTTCCATTCCCCAATCCATAAATGCACCAACCTGATTGGTGTAATTTACTCTTAAAAGAGCAAATTCATTTAATAAGATATAAGGTTCAAGTGTAGTAGAAACCGGACGTTGCTCGTGGTCTAAATAAACAAAGACAATTAATTCTTCGCCTATTTCAAATTCGTTCGGAACGTATTTATTGGGTAATAAAATATCGTGAATTCCTTCCGGATCTTCTTCAGGATTACCTAAAAATAAACCAACTTTGGTATCACGTAATATAGTAAGGGTATTGTATTTTCCTATTTCAATCATATTCTTGAGATTCTAAGCTAAAATGTAGCTGAGTTTTTAAAGTGCAAATGTACGAAGTTTGAAAATGGTACAACGAAAAATGTTTTGGATAAAATGTTCGGAAATATCTTTTTCCGGGTTTCTTTATTTTTTAATTAAATTTGAGCATCTAAAATTAATACCAAATCAATGAAAAAAACTGTTTTTTATACTGTTTTTGCCTTTCTGTTTTTTAATCAGATTGCCATTTCTCAAGTGGTTGAGGATCCGGAAATAAAAAAAATGATTACTGAAATCAAAGCCGAAAACCTGGAAGCTACTGTTCGAAAACTCGTTTCCTTTGGAACAAGACATACCTTAAGTGATACTAAAAGCAAAACCAGGGGAATTGGCGCTGCACAGCAATGGGTAAAATCTGAGTTTGATAAATATGCTTTGGAGTCTAACGGAAGATTAACTGCCGCGATTGATTATTTTACTGTAAAAGCAGATGGAAAGCGTATCAATAAAGACAGTCAGCTTGGAAATGTAATGGCTACTCTAAAAGGAACCGACCCAAATGATAATCGTGTTCTGATTATAAGCGGACATCTTGACTCAAGGGTTTCTGACGTTATGAATGTAAAATCTGATGCTCCTGGTGCAAATGACGATGCTTCAGGAGTTGCTGCAGTAATGGAACTGGCTAAAGTAATGAGCAAAAGAGCCTTTCCTGCTACTATTATTTTTGTTGCCGTAGTTGGTGAAGAGCAGGGACTTATAGGTGCGCGTCATCTTGCAGAAACAGCAAAAGCAGCTAATTGGAATATCGTTGCAATGCTAAACAATGATATGATTGGAAACAGTCTGTCAAGCGGAACTAATGTAAGAGACAATACGCAAATCAGGGTTTTTAGTGAAACTATTCCATTTTTAGAAACTGAAGAGGAAGCTAAAATGCGTAAAGCAACAAGTCGCGATAATGATAGTCCGTCGAGACTACTGGCGCGTTATATTAAAACCGTTACAGAACAATATGTGGATCAACTGACTGTAAAATTGGTCTATAGAAACGATCGGTTCCTACGAGGCGGTGATCATACGCCATTCAGTCAGAACGGTTTTACAGCAGTTCGTTTTTGCGAAATGAATGAGAATTTTGATCATCAGCATCAGGATTTAAGAACAGAAAACGGCATCAAATACGGTGATTTGGTTGAGTTTATGGATTTTGATTATTTAAGAAAAAACACTTGTTCTAATCTGGCAACATTGGCCAATTTAGCATGGTCGCCAAAAGCACCGGAAAATGTAGGTATAGAGGTTAAAAACCTGTCTAATTCTTCTGCTCTCTCCTGGAATGCACCGGAGGAAAAAGTACAATATGGATATCAAATTTTAATGAGGGAAACGGCATCATCACATTGGGAGAAAACATTTTTTGTAAAAGATACGAAAGTAGAAATCCCCTATTCTAAAGACAATTACTTTTTTGCTATACAAACTGTAGATGCTTTAGGGCACGCAAGTTTGCCGGTGTTCCCTGTTCCGATACGCTAGTTTTACAAAACATAAAAAGCGCCAATTGGCGCTTTTTATGTTTTGTAATAATGCAGTTTTAAATTAATTCTTTAAAATATTGTTTCAACACAACATCGTTTTCAAAAGTTGGCGTAAAAATTTCTAAAATACAAGGTTTGTCATTTGCTTCATACAATGTTTTAATACTATTGTTTAAAGAATCTTCATTGGTGGCAGTAAAATAATTCATCTGATACATCTCGGCCAAATGTGCTGCGGTTAAGTTGTGGGAAGTTTCGAAAAAAGTATTAAAAACAGGTTTTTCCTCATGTCCCGGAAGAATCCTGAAGATCCCTCCTCCTCCATTATTAATTAAAATAATTTTGAAATTTTTAGGTATATAAGAATTCCAAAGAGCATTACTGTCGTACAAAAAGCCAATATCTCCGGTAATAAATACGGTTTGTATATCTTTTCTTCCTACCGCCGCTCCTATCGCTGTTGATGTACTTCCGTCAATACCACTTGTTCCCCGGTTGCAATAAACTTCGATTGAAGGATCAATTTCGATTAACTGCGCATAACGGATCGCTGAACTATTGCTTATTTGAAGCTGACTGTTTTTAGGAAGTGATTCTATTATTTTTTCGAATACTTTAAAATCAGAAAATGTAATTTTACGCAAATATTCCTGTTTTCTGATTTTTCTTAAATCATAGATTTTATCAATTTTTGAGAAATATTTACTTGAAACAAATGCTGTCTTTGGAAGCAGTTCTTTGAAAAAATCTTCTGGCTCCATTACAAAATGTTTGCTTAAAGCATTAAATGTATCGTAAGCACGTAAAGTATCTATGTGCCAATGTTGTGCAGGTTTATATTTTCGTAAAAAACCTTTAATACGTTTTGAAACAATCATACCGCCAAAAGTGATTAAAACTTCCGGTTCTAATTCTTTAAAATCACAATCGTCAAAAGGTGTAATTAAGCTGTCTATACTATTAATAAAACTTGGTTCATGCAAATTTGATGTTGTCTCTGTAAGGACTACAATTGAAGGATCTTTGGCGAAGTTTTCGAGAATTTCTTTACTAACAGAATTGGCTTCGTTTATTCCTCCAATAAGAATTAATTTTCTTTTTGAAGTATTCCATACAGAAGCTACATCATCAATATTTTCGATAATTTTTGTTCCGAAAATTTCCTCTGAATGGGTAATTTTTGGTTCAACAGAAAGCTCTGAAACCGTTTCGTATAAAGGTTCTTCGAATGGCGCATTGATATGAACCGGTCCTTTTTGAAGAATCGCAGTTTCGATTGCTTTATTGATTTTTAAATCATTTTCTACAGAAGCATCTTCGGTTAAATTAGCATTGAAAACCGAGTGATTCTGAAAAACATTTTCCTGACGAATGGTTTGTCCATCGCCAATATCAATCTTGCTTTGTGGACGATCTGCCGAAATCACGATCAGCGGAATCTGACTGTAAAATGCTTCGGCCACAGCAGGATAATAGTTTAATAATGCTGATCCTGAAGTGCAAACAACTGCGGTTGGTAACTTCGTTTGCTGTGCAATTCCCAATGCAAAAAAGGCAGCGCAGCGTTCGTCGGCAATACTGTAACATTTAAAGTTGGGATTTTGAGCAAATCCAATTGTTAAAGGTGCGTTTCTTGATCCCGGAGAAATGATAATATTAGTGATTCCTTTTGCTGAACAAATTTCGATAATGCTTTGAGCAAGCGCTATTTTGGGGTAAATCATTATGATGGCGTATTACTTTTGTAAAGAAATCTAAAAAGTCAAAGATTTCTTTTTGATAATACAAAGTTACAAACTTCACACTGGATTTAACTTATAAATAGGAAGATATTAAGCCTGTTTTTAGAAAAAGGGGATATATTTGTAAAACAGATTTTTTAATAAAAATAAACTCCGTATGCGTTTCTTCTACCTATTCTTTCTTTGTCTTTTCCTGCAAGCCGTAAATTCTCAAAATCAGTTTGTTCCTGTTGATGTACCTTATAAAACAGCTTTAGATAATGCAAAAACTCAGGAAAAACCTCTTTTTGTGATGCTTTATGCTGATTGGTGTCCGCATTGTAATCAGATGAAAAAAGAAGTATTTAGTGATGCTGCAGTAATGGATTTTCTAAATAAAAATTATGTCTGCGTCTGGAAAAATGTCGAAAAAGAAGAAGGAATTGCACTTAAAGATAAATACAATACCAAATCATTGCCTACATTTTTATTTATAGATCCAAAGACTGAAACGCTTTTGTATGCTTTGAAAGGAGAATCAAAAAAAGCAGATTTTTTGACAGAAGCCAATTATGCTTTGAATCCCAGAATGCAATTGCCTTATTTAGAAAAAGAGTTTCTTGCAGATCCTTCAAACTCAAATAAGTTCTTTGCTTATCTGAATACGCTGAAAAAAGGAAAAGACAGAACTGATTTATCGATTCCGACGCATATTTATCTGAATACACAATCTGATGCACAATTGGTTAGTGAATTGAACTGGCGTGTTATTGCGAATGGCGTAACGGATATTAAATCAAGAGAATTTCAATATGTTTTGAATCATCAGAAAGATTTTGCTGCCGTAGCTTCGCAAAATCGTATTGATCGCAAAATCGAAAGTATTGTCAATGAATCACTTCGCCCTTATGTCGATAATTTAGATACGATAAACTATTATAAACAAAGAGAAATTGTAAAATCGATTCGATTACAGAAAACAGATTCCCTGGTTTTTAAGTTTGATTTGACTTTAGCAGAAAGAACTGAAAAATGGGATTTCTACAAAAAAGTGACGCTTGAAAATACGGAAAAGCTGGTTTGGAATGATGCCAGTTTCCTTAAAGATATCGGACAAACTTATTTGAAACATATCTCAGATACTGAAAGTTTAAAAAAGGCTGTTTCGTGGGTAAAACATTCTATAGAATTAAATGATTCCTATGATGGGAATTTACTTTTGGCAAGGCTTTACAATAAAATAAAAGATAAAAAATCGGCTTTGAAATATGCTAAAGATGCCAGGGAAATTGGTACCGAAATGGGTTGGGGTACTAAAGATGCAGATGATCTATTGGCTGAACTCAACAAAAAATAAATTAAAAATTCCAATCTGAAATACTTTTTGAAAAGTTTGGAATGATTTGGATATTAGACAATTAAAATAGCTGCGAATTCACGAATTAATACTATAAAACTTATTCGTGAATTTGTGACAAAAAAACTATCAAGAAAAACCATGGACGTAATACTCAGACCGGCGACAACCAACGATTTAGAAAAAATACTTGAGATTGTAAACCACTCGATCTTGCATACAACAGCAAATTATAGTTATGATATACAGACTCTTGAAGTGCAGACAAAATGGTTTGAAGATAAAACAGCAAAAAAACTGCCTATTGTTGTGGCTGAACTGGATGGTGAAGTAGTTGGTTTTGGAAGTTATGGGCAATTCCGCGAAAAAATCGGTTATCAATACACAATCGAACATTCTGTTTATGTAGTTGATAATATTATAGGTAAAGGCATTGGATCTAAACTATTACTTGAACTTATCCGGTTAGCAAAAGAACAAGGTTATCACGTTATGATTGGTGCCATTGATGCTGATAATGCCGCAAGTATTGCCTTTCACGAAAGATTTGGTTTTGTGGCAACAGGAACGATCCGTGAGGTTGGTTATAAATTTGATCACTGGCTTGATTTGGTTTTCATGCAATTGATATTAAAGTAGGTAAAAATGGCCCGCAGATGAAACGGATTCGCTAGCGCGAAAACGCTGATTGACGCGGATTTTTTCTGTTTTTTGATAATGGTTTACTGGAATGTTTTTTTTTACCGCAAAGCAGGCTAAGAATTACGCAAAGTTCGCTATGAAAAACATTGTCATTCTTTGAGTTCGCAAAGCTGGACGTTAATATTTTTTGTCGTTTCGAACTTAATAATTTAATTTATAAGGAACTAATTTTAATATACAACTATTGAATACAGACTATCAAATACAAAAAGGATATCTTAAAGTTAGTGAAATTCATGAAATATACTATGAGGTTTGCGGTGCTGATGATGGCGAAACTTATTTGTTTGTTCATGGTGGTCCCGGCGCGGGATTTTCTGAGCAGGATAAGCGTTTTTTTGATTTCAAAAAACATAGGGTTGTCTTTTTTGATCAAAGAGGAGCGTCTAAAAGCAAGCCTTTTGGGGTTATAAAAGAAAATACAACTCAGGATTTAATTGATGATATTAACAAGCTCCTCTCCTATCTCAAAATCGAAAAAATAAATATTTTTGGTGGTTCGTGGGGGACAACTTTGAGTTTGATATTTGCGATACAAAATCCGGAAAAAGTAAAAAGTCTTTTGTTACGGGGTATATTTCTTGGAGATAAAAGATCTATTGATTATTACGTAAATGGTGGTGTCGAAAATGAATTTCCTAAGGAATGGAATCGTTTTAAAACGAATGTTCCGTCAGATTCCAATCTTACTATTCCAGCTTATTATTTGGATCAAATGCTGAATGGAAGCCCGGAAAGCAAAAAGTTCTTTTGTTATGAATGGATTTTTTATGAAATATCTATTTTTAAGAAAGGAATAACCGAAAATGAAATCGATGCCGTTATAAATGAATTTCCGTTTGAATCTTTAGCTATTATGGAGGCTCATTATTTGAGTAATAATTGTTTTATCGGGGATAACTTTATTTTAAATAATATAAAAGTTTTAGATGATATAACAATCACTATTGTGCACGGAAAATACGATGCTATTTGTCCGATTCAATATGCTGAAATATTGCATCATAAGCTTAAAAGATCTACCCTTTATATTGAAAATTGCGGACATTCTGATAGTGAACCCGGAATCGAACAAACAATTATTGAGATTTTGAATAGAATCTAAAAAAATCCACAAATTTGAAATTACATTCAAATTTGTGGATTTTTTGGTTGAGATAGTTATTGATTAACCTTTTATCCAGTTGATTACTTCAGGATCTGTTGGCAATGTTCTTGGCTTGATAACCTTTACCAATTCACCTTTTTCGTTAATTAGGTATTTCTGGAAATTCCATTCTACTTCAGAATCCTGCAGGCCATTTTTAGATTTTTGTGTCAGGAATTTGTACACTTCGCACATATCATCTCCTTTTACAGAAACTTTGTCCATCATAGGAAATGTCACACCGTAATTTTGTTGGCAAAACGTTTCGATTTCTTTGTTTGTTCCGGGTTCTTGCGATGCAAAATTATTGGCAGGAAAACCTACGATTACAAAACCTTTGTCTTTGTACTCTTTGTAAATCGCTTCAAGATCTTTGTATTGAGGCGTTAATCCGCATTTTGAAGCAGTATTTACAATCATTACTTTTTTTCCTTTTAAAGAAGCGAAATCAAAGGTGTCTCCCGATAAATCCTGAACTTTAAATTGGTAAATGTTTTCTTTTGCCATCACTTTATCTGTTTTAGATACTTTATTTTTACTCGTTTGAGCCTGAAGTTGCGAGCTTAATAATAAAACTGCGCCACAAGCTATCAATGCTATTTTTTTCATCGTTTAATTTTTTATAAAATTAGTTAAAATCCGTTTTCCTTAATGACTTTGATTGCTTTATTTTTATTAAACATAAGTTAAATAAAAAATTGAAGCCTAGCGTTAATCAGACGCTAGGCTTCCCCCCATACAAACAAATCAAACCATGAATTAATTGTTGTTTTATTTTTATTTTATTTAGTTAAAATTATAGTTGATGTCTCTCTGTTTTATACTGAAAATTATTATTTAGAATCAAATAACCTTATTATATATCTTATCTTTTCTACTGGCGTTTACTATTATGAGTGTAAATTGGGCGTTTAACATTCTATTTTTCTTTTCAGTTTGGAAGTCCGGAGACACCAACTATTTTATTACTTTAAATGCGAATCATAGTTTTTGTTTCAATCCTTAATCTGATTGCAATTCTGACTTTGAACTATGCCTTTTCTAAAATCATTTTTATTAAAACTTGTTAATGCCAGAACTGTCGTTAGGCCAACAATCAAAATTTTTAGTTTATATACGTCAATCATAATTCAAAAAATTATTTATTGAGATTTACTTTACACTTTTATCTTTAGCCAATGTTAAAGTTCATAATCCAATCTTTAATTAAAACAACATTGGCCCTGATATTTTGAAGCTGTTTTCTTTCCTTCTGCTATTTTCAAAGTTATCATGTGATGTTATAATAGCATTTACGTAATTGGATTGCTTTTGGTTTTAAAAAAATGAAAAAAAAGTAATATTTTTTTTGAATGCCTTATTTTACTAGGTTTTAGCCTGTTAAAAATTTTACGTTTTTCACAAAAAAATAAATTATCTTTATCTCAAAGTATAAAATTGTATACTAAATTTTTGTTTAAGCTTAAAAATCCAAATCTATGAGTCAAGATGAGTTGTTAGTTTTAATTTACAAGAAAGACGAAAGAGCTTTTACCCATTTGTACGATATGTACTCGAAAAGTTTATTTTCGGTCATTAACGTCCTGATCAAAAACCGTGAAGAAGCAGAAGATGTTTTGCAGGAAGTTTTTGTCAAAATCTGGAAAAACATAGATTCATATAACGAAGGAAAAGGCCGATTTTACACCTGGATCCTTAATATTGCCAGAAATACGTCTATTGATAAATTAAGATCCAAAAATTTTAATAACAGTCAAAAAAACCTTTCTTCAGATAATTTCGTAAATCTGTTAGACGACAGTAATAAACTTACTAATAGAATTGATACAATTGGAATTCAGGAATTTGTCAAAAAATTAAAACCAAAATGTATCGAGATTATAGATTTATTATTTTTTAAAGGATATACCCAACAAGAAGCTTCAGAAGAATTGGCAATGCCATTGGGGACTATCAAAACGCAAAACAGAAACTGTATTAACGATCTACGTAATTATTTGAAAATATAATGGAAGCACAAGAATATATAGAATCAGGAATTCTGGAATTATATGTTTACGGTTTATTGACCGAAACTGAAAATCTGGAAATAGCCGAAGTGGCAAAGAAAAATCCCGAAGTCGATCAGGAAATTATCGCGATAGAAAAAGCAATTGTAGCTTTGTCATCAAGCTTCTCTCCTTTTCACTCGGTAGCAAATTTCGAGAAGATAAAAGCCCGATTAGAATTGAAACATGGCAAAGTAGTCGATCTGAAACCAGCGTCAAACTGGTCTCAATATGTGGGCTGGGCTGCTGCTGTACTATTGCTTTTGGGTCTTGGATATCAAACTCTTGAACTTACAAAAACAAAAGAAGCAATTGCAACTGTTGGTACTGAGAAGAATAAAATCGAGAGAGATTATGCTTTCCTGGATCAGCAAAATAAGGAAACAGAGAAAAACCTAACCATTGTTAGGGATATCAAAAATACTGGTGTAACACTTGGTGGTCAGGCTGTTTCTCCAAATTCATTTGCAAAAGTGTATTGGAACAAACAGACTAAGACAACTTATATTGATGCTGCCGGTTTACCAACTCCTCCAAAAGGAATGGTGTATCAGGTATGGTCCCTAAAATTAAGCCCTGTCCTTACGCCAACAAGCATAGGTTTACTGGATAATTTTGAAGGAAACAGTCAAAAGATATTTGCTGTAAGCCAAACAGATTCTGCAGAAGCATTTGGAATTACACTTGAGCCTGCGGGAGGAAGTTTAACTCCAACAATGACGCAATTGTATACTTTAGGAAAAGTTTAAAAATAAACTTAGCATAAAACCCACAACGCATATTAATTTATTTTAATGTGCGTTTTTTTATTATTTTTAATTAGAATAACTTACTATTAACCCAACCAATAAATCCATGAACGGAACTTTACTTTTACGAATTGCAGTTGCTATTATTCTCCTCACCCATTCTATTTTTGGAATTTTCGATAACGGAATTAATGATTTTGGTAATTTGTATTTAAACCAAATTGGATTTGCTCCTTTTGGAGTTTTTATAGCCTGGTCTATTAAAGTATCTCATATAATTGCCGCTGTACTTTTAGTATTGAATAAGTATATTAAACTGGCAGGTTTTGTAACGATCTTTGTTCTCCTCATGGGAATTATTCTCGTTCATTTTCAGGAGGGCTGGTTTGTTGTTGGCGGCGGCCGAAATGGTGTCGAATATAACTTTTTACTGATTATAGTTTTATTGGCCATTATGTATCCTGATGGATATAAGAAAGTATAAATTGAATTGATTATTAATTATAAAAATAACCTCTGATGCCTGCTGACAATCGCTATATTTCTTTGAATCAAATTATCGTACTGTTTTTCCTTCTTATCTCAACCTTTGCTTTTGCACAGGAACCACACAGTTATATAAATGATTATGATTATTTAAATAAAAATACCAAAGGAGTAAAAAAAATAACGGTCAAAGAAAATGATACAATTCAGGAACAGCATTATTTTAATAACAAGGGACTGATTTATTTTTTCCTAAAAAATAGACTAAATCACGTCGGCTATTTTAAGTATGACAAAAAAAACAGACTTATTAAAAAAATAAATGCATACGCTATTCAGGGCTTTAGTTGCGAAGAAATAAAATATTCGGATAAATCAACACAACTTTTTTCGTATTTAACTGAAGACGAAAAAGAACTTCAATTAGAAAAAGATAAATATCTGGAAAATAAATCAAAAGGAATAGAATATACTATTGTTGGCCAGGATACTATTAGTATTGATGATGCCTATTCGGTAGTTACATCCGACGAGGAATACTATAAATACAAAAAAGAAATTGAAGGAATTAAAGATACAACTGCATTGCTAAATACTCAAAGTTTAAAAAAATTAATTAACCAACCAAAATATCTGGATTTTTCGATTGAATACGATAGTAAGCTTCGTCCTTTAAATGAAAATTTTTTTGACTCCAGAAATACTGTTACTTCAGTACATACTTTTTCCTACTTACCTGATAAAATAATAAATAAGTACAAAACAGACATGATTGGAATGGGAGAAATAATTATAACGTTTGATGAACATAAAAAAATTATTAGCGAAAAAGAAGGAAGTAAAAATTTAAAGTATAAATATAAAGACCAGCATTGTATCGAAAAAAGTGAATTTAAAAATGATACACTTTTGAATACAACAACATACCATTACGACAACAATCTTTTATCAGAAAGTATATATCGTAATTTAGAAGATGGAAATGTCTATTTTTCTAATTATAAATATAATAGTAAAAATTTAATCACTGAAATAATATTTCGTTCTCAACAATTTCGATGCGTTTATAAGTACGAATATGAATATTACAAATAAAGATTAAAATACCAAATGCAATGGAAATAACCTGTAAAAACTGTCAGCAGCATTATACTGGAAATTACTGCAATAATTGCGGCCAGCCAGCAGATACACATAAAATAAACGCGCATTATTTATGGCATGATATTCAGCACAGTTTGTTGCATTTTGATGCGGGAATTCCCTATTCTATAAAACAATTATTTACAAGACCAGGACATTCTATCCGCGAATTTATTGAAGGAAAACGCGTGAGACATTTCAAACCTTTGTCTTTGGTGACGGTTTTGGCTGCATTTTATGGTTTTTTATACCATTATTATCACCTCAATTTATTTAAGGTTAATGAAGCTGATTTAAATCTAAATGATTTTAATGAATGGAATGCTAC
Source organism: Flavobacterium frigidimaris (assembly GCA_900129595.1). Classification (GTDB taxonomy): domain Bacteria; phylum Bacteroidota; class Bacteroidia; order Flavobacteriales; family Flavobacteriaceae; genus Flavobacterium; species Flavobacterium frigidimaris. The sequence goes on from FQWG01000020.1 coordinate 51,051, forward strand.
TCATTTTGCCTGGACCACCATTGCTACTATACCTTTATATACTATTGGAACCTATATTGTTTTTAGAAAACAAGGCTATAATTTTTTCGAACTTTTTGTCCTCAATACATTCAAAGCTTCACAAAGGCTATTTGCTCAAATTTTAATATTTCCATTATTGCTGTATTTCAATGGAACGCCTCATATGCAACAGATTTTGAATTTAATGTATATAATAGGCGTCATATTAATTTTCTGGACTAATCTCCAGTTCTTTAATAAAATGTCAAAAACAAAAGCATTCTTGTTGTCTATAGTAAGTCATCTTATTTTTCTGGTTTGTTTTTTAATCGTAACGGCTATTGTGCTTGTTATGACAGGAAGACTTTAATTATAAATCCCTAAAAAAGAAAATAATAAACTATTTTCTTTTTTTATCACAATCTATATCGTAATATTGCAATATAAAAATATAACAATGGGAGCTACAAAATCAGATCATTTTACAGAGAGCCAAAATGAGTTGGCTATTTTAACGAAAGCTTTAGGTCATCCTGCACGAATTGCTATAATAGAATATTTACTAAAAGTAAATGCATGTATTTGCGGTGATATTGTAAACGAACTGCCACTTTCTCAGCCTACGGTTTCCCAGCATCTAAAAGAGCTTAAAAACGCTGGATTGATAAAAGGAAATATTGAAGGAAATGCCATTTGTTATTGTATTAACGAAGTTGGTTTTGAGAAAATCAAAGTTTTCTTTACTCAAATAGACCTTCATTTAGTAAAAAGAAAAAACGAGTGTTGTTAATTATTAAAATAAATTATTATGAAACTTTCAGAAATTAAAAAAATACTTGCTACTGTTGAAGCTGTAAATTTTCAACTTCCTGACGGAAAATTTGTTCCGGAATATTTTCACGTCGCCGAAGTAGGTTTGGTTACAAAGAACTTTATTGATTGCGGAGGAGTAGTTCGTAAAGAAACTGTTGTAAATTTTCAGCTTTGGGATGCCAATGATTATGAGCATCGCTTAAAACCTCAAAAATTAATTCATATCATAACACTTTCAGAAAAAGTGTTAGGAATTGAGGATTTTGAGATCGAAGTTGAATATCAAAATACTACTATTGGCAAATATGATTTAGATTTTAATGGGAAAGATTTTTTACTCTTAAATAAAACTACAGCTTGTTTAGCTCAGGATCAATGTGGAATTCCATCAGAAAAATCAAAACTTAAACTGACACAATTAAGTACAGACGAAGGTAATTCTTGTACGCCTGGCGGAAGCTGTTGTTAAATCTAAAAGCTTACAAAATGTCGAATCACAATATATTATTCCCCGAAATTCAATCTTTAGTTCAGTCTTTTGATTTCACAGCGATTTCTGAAGATCGTAAAGATATCCTCCAGCTTTTTATTGATTTTGTTCAGCAAAAGTCTGATCATCATCAGGAAATCAGATTGAATCTAATTTGCACGCATAATTCCAGACGAAGCCATTTGGCTCAGGTTTGGGCGCAAACGGCTGCCTACTATTACGGAATTCAAAATGTTTTTTGCTATTCCGGCGGAACTGAGGCAACTGCTTTATATCCTAAAGTTGCCGAAACATTAGTACAATCAGGTTTTAAAATCATGAAGTTATCAGAAAATAATAATCCTGTTTATGCTATAAAATTTGCAGGGAATCATGCTCCAATCGTAGGTTTTTCTAAAACTTATGATGATGATTTTAATCCCGAAAATGAATTTGCCGCCATCATGACTTGCTCACAGGCAGATGGTGGCTGTCCTTTTATTGCAGGAGCCGAGAAAAGAATTGCGATAACATATGACGATCCAAAAGCTTTTGATAATACAGACCAACAATCAGAGAAATACAATGAAAGAAGTGTGCAAATCGCAGCCGAAATGTTTTATGTTTTCTCTCAAATAAAAAAATAAAATGTCTATAGATCATTGTCATCCCGTTGCGGGAAGAAAAAAGCTCAGTTTTCTGGATCGGTTTTTAACGCTTTGGATTTTTCTGGCTATGGCTGTTGGTATTGCTATTGGGTATTTTTTTCCGTCGAGCGGAAATTTCATCAATTCGTTTTCTAACGGAAGTACTAATATTCCGTTGGCTATTGGTTTAATTTTAATGATGTATCCTCCGCTAGCTAAAGTCGATTATGCTAAAATGGGAGAGGTTTTTAAAAACATAAAAGTACTAGGCGCTTCTCTTCTATTGAACTGGATTGTCGGCCCTATTTTGATGTTTGCTTTAGCGCTCTTATTCTTAAAAGAGTATCCTGACTACATGATTGGATTAATCTTAATTGGATTAGCACGCTGCATTGCCATGGTCGTCGTTTGGAATGACCTCGCTGACGGAAACCGTGAATATGCCGCCGGATTAATTGCTTTAAACAGTATTTTTCAGGTTTTGCTTTATAGTGTTTATGCTTATATTTTTATAACGGTTTTGCCTCCTTACTTTGGATACACCGGCTTCAATGTTGACATAAGTATTTTTCAGATTGCAGAAAGTGTAGGGGTTTATTTAGGAATACCATTTGCGCTTGGTATTATTAGTCGGTTCGGATTAATGAAACTTAAGGGGAAAGATTGGTTTGAAAATAAATACATTCCTTTTATCTCTCCTGTCACTTTAATTGCTTTATTATTTACTATTGTTCTTATGTTTAGCTTAAAGGGAGAATTGATTGTTGAAATTCCGATGGATGTTGTTCGCATCGCAGTTCCTTTGACGATTTATTTTGGATTAATGTTTGTCATTAGCTTTTTTACCGGAAAATATTTTGGTGCTGACTATTCTAAAAGTACTGCAGTCGCTTTTACTGCTACCGGAAATAATTTTGAATTGGCGATTGCTGTTGCTATTGGTGTTTTTGGTATTAACAGCGGTCAGGCCTTTACCGGCGTGATTGGGCCTTTAGTCGAAGTACCTGCTTTGATTGCCCTGGTCAATGTGGCTTTTTGGTTTAGAAAAAGATTTTTCTTTTAATATCAGGTGCTTTCCAAGTTGCTAAGACCTGTTTGAGTCACTAATTTTATTTTACAATCTTTACATTTTTTTTCTCAGTGCTCTGTTTTTATTAATAGTGCTGCAAAAAAAGGTTCAACATAAATTGAACCTTCCTAGTATCAAAAAATCCTTTTATCAGCTGTCTATTGTTATTACAACCGTATTATCTTTATTGATATATACAGTTAGTATACAATCAGTTATACATGCTCCCAGTATATAATCATAAACTGCAAATATATCCATTTCCTTATTCTTTTCTGGAATAAAATCAATAGTCATTAAGTCTAAAGCTGATAATAATTTTTCTTCGATGCTTAATTTTTTGTCTGCATCCTGAATTAAATCAGCAATATCTTCTTCATCCAGCAATTTAACATGAAGATCTATATAATTTCGTGTTTCTCCTCCGGCTTTAAAATCTTCTATAAGAAGATCCGTGATATCCTGTTGATGAACTTTTAAATTTTCAATATAGTTTTCTACTTTTTCAAGTTCGTTTTTATCAACGTTTTTAAGTTGGGTGGAAATAGTTAATGCAATTTCGAATACTTTATTATCAAGTTCTATTTCTGTCACATAGTAACCGCCTCCTGTTTTTTCTAAGTCACTATTTTTAAAATATTTTTTTAAATTTTCGCTCATTTTTCTCTTTTTTATTAGCAAATGCAAAAATACATAAAAATAGTCATTTTCTTACTTTTAAAACATTAAGAAATTGATCATTAAATATAAAAAAAGGTTCAACTATGACGGTTGAACCTTTTTTGTGAATTAATAAAACTCTTTTTATTTATTTTTTCTTTTTATAATACTTGCGGTATTTTGGATAGGTCAGAATTCCAATTAATGAAATTGTTCCCAATGAATACCAGGTCCAGCTCAATGAATGTGCGTCTCCGCTTGCATAAGAGTGCAGTCCGACTAAATGAAAGTTTACTCCGTAATACGTAAACAAAATTGAAACAAACGCATACATACTCATTAAATTAAAGAACCATTGTCCTCTTAACGAAGGTACAAAACGTGCGTGGATAACGAAGGCATACACCATAATCGAGATCAAAGCCCAGGTTTCTTTTGGGTCCCATCCCCAATAACGTCCCCAGCTTTCGTTGGCCCATTGTCCTCCAAGGAAGTTACCAATAGACAACATGATCAAACCAATAGTCAGGGCCATTTCGTTGATATAGGTGATTTCTTTGATGTTCAAATCCATTTTGGCTTTGTTTTTCTCGTTGGTAAAGAAAATCAATATCAACGCTACAAAACCTAAAATCATTCCCAATGCAAATGGTCCGTAACTTGCTACAATTACTGCAACGTGAATCATTAACCAATACGAGTTCAAAACCGGTTGCAGGTTCGCAATTTCAGGATCGATCCAGTTGGCATTTGCCGCCATAAAGATCATAGAAGTAACGAATGCTGCCGATGCAACGGTAAGTTTTGATTTTTTATCAAAAGCCAATCCAAAGAACATGGTTGCCCATGCAACATAAACAATTGCTTCGTAAGCGTTACTCCATGGTGCGTGACCTGAAATGTACCAACGGGCTATTAATGCAACTGTATGAAATGCAAATATTACCCCGATTAAAATATGAAAACCATTTACTGTAATGCGTAAAAACTTTTTGTCGAAGAAAATACTAAACAACGTAAAAATCAACATAAAGATTCCGGCAAGAGAATACCAGTAGAACATTTTAGGTAAAATGTTGTAGGTGTTATACGCTATCTCAAGATCGATTTTCTGATCACTTGGACGCACTTTACTTCCGAATTTCTTTTGAAAACCATCAATACTTTCGACCAAATGATCTGCTGTTTTAAAATCCCTTGAAATCGAACCGTTGTTTAAAGCGCTGAAATACATTGGTAAAATCTGCTTAACGTAAGTAGAATCCATACCTTTTAAACCTGCATTTTGCAGCTCTAAATAAGAAATCCATTTATTGTTTGGATCATTAGGAATCGGGAAAATTTTAAGGATACTTCCGCTTAATGCAGATTCCATTAAATTTACTTTTTTATCGGTTTCGATAAAATCTTTTTCAAAGCTGTTTGGATTTCCTGCTTTGTAAGCTGCATCTAAATAAGGAGATAATTTGTAATTTCCGTTTTCGTCAAAGAACTTTATAAATGGTACCAGTTTTGCTTTTCTGTCTACGCCAATGATTTTACGAATACTATCATCTTTTGTATTCAGATAAATAAGCGGAACCTGGATCCAAACCTGAGCGTATTGTGTCATTGACAAGAAAACCTGATCAGAATTCATTCCGTTATAAGTATCGCTCTGGCTTACTTTTCTCAATAATTCAGAAGAGAAAGTATTAATAGGTTTCATTCTGCCGCCTGCATCCTGAATAATCAAACGGCCAAATTTCGCAGCGTGTGCTTCCGGAGCTTTATAGATAGTCAATAAAGAATCTATTTGTTTCTGGCTAGGCGCTGCAGTTACGTGATTGGCATGATCGTTAGGATCTGCTGCATGATTATGATTATGTTCGTGACCATCACCAGGCGTATGAACGTGTGGTGCCTGAGCGAAGCCACTGAAACTTAGCATTAAAACCAGTATCGTAATTAATTTTTTCTTTTTTACATTATCTAATTTGCGTTTTAGATCAGCAAAACGAGAATGTTTGGTAAACATAATAGCCATCAAACCAAAGTATAACATGAAATATCCTAAATAAGTAATAGATGTTCCCCAGAAATCATGGTTTACAGATAATACTGTTCCTTTTTCGTCGGGATCGAATGAAGATTGAAAAAAGCGGTATCCTTTATGATCTAAAACGTGGTTCATATAAATATCAGCATCAAATGTTTCAGTTGAATCCTGAACCGTTACTTTACTTTCAAAAGCGGAATAACTTTTCTCTGTTCCCGGATATTTTGTTGCGATAAAGTCATTTAATTTTACTTTAAAAGGTAATGTATAAGCTTTACTTCCGTAAAATAAACTGTACTCGATTTTACCAATTTTTACGGTTTGAGGATCTCCTAAACTACCTTTAGAACCTAAAAGTCTTACTTCTTTTTCCTGACCCTCCGCTTTAATTTTTACAATTAAGGCATCATGATGCGTTTTTGCTTTATAATCGTTATTCGACTCATAATCAATAATTCCTTTTACTGCAGGATCCGGAAAAACAATTCGGATATCACCAATACTGTATAAAGAACGCATCATAAGAGGCTGCACATTATCTTTGGTCACAGCTCCTTTTAATTTGTCAGCCATTCGCATAAACTCTCCTTCAAAAGGGGTTTGAATGGTGTATTTTTCACCGGTTGTATTAATGTTAATGGCGCCATCAGTAGGCTTATTCAAAGCAAACAATACATTATGAATGTTCTGAACCTCCCCTTCTTTAAGGAAATGTTCTTCACGTCCGCCAGCTCCCGCTTCAACCAGTTTAAGATATAAAGTTCCTTTTGGGTCCGGTTTTATAATTTCTTTTGCTCCCATGATGTAGTTAACATAACTCACTTCGAAAGGAGTTTCGTCAAATTTACCTGAAAGTGTAAAATCGTTATTGGTTACAGGCGAAAACAGCAACGGTTTGTCAAAAACCCTGCGTTTCATTTGCCCTTTATATTCGCCGTCTGCAAAAACAGTCAGGAATGTCTTGTCTGAGTAAATCTGATTTTCGGCAGCACCTTCACGAATTGGCATCATACCTTCGTAACTGATGTATCGTGTAATAAATGCACCTAAGAGAATAAAAATAAAAGCAATATGAAGTAAAAGTGTTGCCCACTTTTCTTTTTTATGCAATTGGTAACGTTTGATGTTTCCGAAGAAATTGATCATAAAAAAGACCATTATAGCTTCAAACCACCATGTATTATAAATTAAAATTCGGGCTGTATCTGTATTGTACTTACTTTCGATAAAAGTACCAATACCCATTGCGATTGCAAATGTTAAAAAAAGAACAGACATTAATCGTGTAGAAAACAAAAAAGAGAATATTTTTTTATCCATTTTTGAGGAATTACATTGTATAAAAGTGGCACAAAAGTACTTAAAAATGTTGAGTTCCAATATTTGAACTTTGTTAATAAAAACTAAAAAACAGCTGGCAAATTGAGTTAAATTCGCAAAAATGTACGCTTAGTTTTACAAACCTGTAAAGTCGATATTTATATGGACTTCCGCATTAATGACGGATTCAAAAGTTCTTTAGGACTACAACACTGTTTTATTACATTATAAAATCAATGCCTGTCTAATATTTAGGTAGGTAATAATGTTTGCATATCATTAACAAAATAAAACCCGATGAAAATTTTATCTATTCCGAGTAATCTGTGGGTAAACTTTTCGATGACTATTCTCTTTAAAAAAAATAATGCTAATTTTGCGCTATGATTCGAATTACGTTAATTGGTTCCGGCAATGTTGCCCAACATCTGATAAAAACTTTCACTAAAAGTGAACTCGTTGAAATTGTACAGGTATTTTCGAGAAAAAAGGAAACTTTAGCTTCTCTGATTGAATTTGATAAAATTACTAGTGATTTTGAGGACTTAAAAGAAGCTGATTTATACATTATCGCTGTTTCTGACAAAGCTATTGCAGACGTTTCGAAACAATTGCCTTTTCAGAACCGAATTGTAGTTCATACTTCGGGCGCGGCTTCGCTGGATGTTTTGGATTCAAAAAACAGAAAAGGTGTCTTTTATCCGCTTCAGACATTTTCTAAAAGCAAAGAAATTGATTTCTCGACTGTTCCGCTTTGTCTGGAAGCTGAAAATACTTTTGATTTTAGAGTTCTGGAAACTGTAGGCAAAAGCATTTCAAATGCTGTTTTTGCTATTAATTCAGATCAAAGAAAAGCGTTGCATGTTGCGGCTGTTTTTGTCAATAATTTTACCAATCATCTGTATCAAATCGGGCAGGAAATCTGTGAAGAACATCAGGTTCCGTTTGAAGTTTTGAAACCTTTGATTAAGGAAACGGCCGAAAAAATAAATACACTTGATCCAATAGATGCGCAGACAGGTCCCGCAAAACGCCACGATTCTAATACAATAGAGGCGCATTTGGAGTATTTGACCAACGTGAATCAAAAAAATATTTATAAAATACTAACACAATCCATACAAAATAATGGCAAAACATTTTAAAGAAATAATGAACGACATCACAACTTTTGTTTTTGATGTTGATGGCGTACTTACAGACAGTTCGGTTTTTGTAACCAATGAAGGAGAAATGCTTCGTACCATGAATATTCGTGATGGTTATGCAATGAAAGCAGCTGTTGAAAGTGGTTTTAACGTATGCATTATTTCCGGAGGAAGCAATGAAGGTGTTCGTGTGAGATTAAAAAATCTTGGAATTACGGACATTCATTTAGGAACTCCTGACAAAGTAAAAACCTTTAAGGAATATACTGATACTTATAACATTCAACCGGAACAGGTTTTATATATGGGCGATGATATCCCTGATTTTCATGTAATGAAATTAGTTGGATTACCAACTTGTCCACAAGATGCAAGTCCTGAAATCAAGAATATTTGCCGTTATGTTTCACACGTAAAAGGTGGAAAGGGCGCCGCACGTGACGTGATTGAGCAAGTGATGAAAGTACAGGGAAAATGGATGGAATATTTTAACGGAAAACACGATTAAGCCACAAGTTTCAGTTATATCAATACCATGTTTGTAAAACTTGAAATTTCACAAAGATTCCAACTAAAAAAAACCTTTGGACCTCTGCCCCTTTGAACCTTTGAACCTTTGTCACTTAAAAAAAATGAAATTCCTAAAACTCATTCGCTATAAAAATCTTATAATGCTTGCTTTTATACAAGTATTATTTCGTTATGCTTTTTTAAAGCAGCAAAATATACCTTTGGCTTTAAATGACTGGCAATACGGAATATTGGTTTTGAGTACTGTTTTATTAGCGGCAGCAGGTTATGTAATTAATAGTGTTTATGATGTCGCAACCGATACAATCAATCAACCTGAAGCTGTAGTCATTAATAAAGGGATTTCTGAAACGACAGCGTATAACATTTACATAGGTCTTAATATTACAGGGGTTGCCCTTGGTTTTCTTCTATCGAATATTATCCTAAAGCCCAGTTTTGCTTCTCTTTTTATTTTAATTGCTTCACTTCTTTATTTTTACGCCACTACGCTAAGACAGATCATGATTTTGGGTAATTTTGTTATCGCATTATTGCTCTCAGTAAGCATTCTTATTATTGGGGTTTTTGATGTTTTTCCTGCAATCACTTCTGAAAATCAGGCACAGATGGCCAGTTTATTCTCCATATTAACAGATTACGCTTTATTTGCTTTCATGATTGGTTTTCTTAATGAAATGGTTAAAGATATAGAAGATGTAAATGGCGATTACAACCAGGGAATTAATACATTGCCAATTGCGATAGGGATTAGCAGAACGTCAAAAATTGCTATAGCCTTTGCAATTATTCCATTTCTTTTAAGTTTGCTTTACATCAACAAATATTTTATTCAGAACAATCTTTATATTGCAACATTTTATGCTTTTGCTTTTGTTCTGGCGCCTCTTTTATACTTTATTGTAAAAATATTTACAGCAAAATCTAAAAAAGATTTCCATCATTTGAGTACCGTTTTAAAACTAATTTTATTCTTCGGGATTTTATCTATTATGGTTATCTCCCTAAACATCAAATACAATGCTTAAAGAAAAACTAAAAAAATATACTTTAATTCTTGCTTCGGGATCGCCTCGCAGACAACAGTTTTTTAAAGACTTAGATCTTGATTTCGAGATTAGATTAAAAGAAATTGAGGAGATATATCCGCCTGAATTGAAAGCGGTTGAAATTACTGATTATTTAGCGGCGCTAAAAGCAAGTGCTTTTGACGCAGAGCTTAAGGAAAATGAAATTTTAATAACCAGCGATACCATTGTCTGGCATCAAAACAAAGCTTTAGGAAAACCGAAAAATGCTGAAGAAGCTTTTGAAATGATTAAATCAATGTCCGGTGATACACATGAAGTTTTTACATCAGTATGTTTTAGAACCACCTTTACTTCTACTGTTATAAATGACGTTACAAAAGTTACTTTTAAAGATTTATCAGACGAAGCTATTTTATATTACATAGAAAATTACAAACCTTATGATAAAGCCGGTGCTTATGGTATTCAGGAATGGTTTGGTTTTATGGCAGTTGCAAAAGTCGAGGGCTCTTATACAAATGTTATGGGCTTGCCAACAGCTAAAGTTTACGAATATTTGAGTACATTAGTGTAAAAAAATTATTTATGTTTTCTTTCAAAGAGTATAGTCACGAGATATTAAGCACTGTAGTGCTCCTTTTTGCTTTGGCGGCATTGAGAGTTATTATTGCTAAACTAATCCGTCGTTACGCCAGTACAAGCCAATTATTAGAACACCGAACCAATCTCGTCATCAAGTATATTCATATCCTGATGAACATACTGGTTACCATCAGCCTTATTGTGATCTGGGGTGTCGAAACAAAGGATATTTTTATAACCGTTTCTTCAATTGCAACTGTAATTGGAGTAGCCATGTTTGCGCAATGGTCGATTTTAAGCAATATTACTTCAGGAATGATTTTATTTTTCTCCTTTCCGTTTAGGATCGGAGACACCATTAAAATTCATGATAAGGACTTTCCTATCGAAGCCGAAATTGAAGACATCAGCGCTTTTCATGTGAATTTACGAACAAAAGAAGGCGAAAGAATTATTTTTCCAAACAATTTATTATTGCAAAAAGGCATTTCGATTATGCAGGCACATTATGAGGAAAAAGAGTTTTTCGATTAGAGGCATTTAACTTAAATACCCTCATATTTCGCATAATTTTACTGCAAAATTTGCAAAGTAATCTCAGCTCAAGGCAATATAGTTTCCCGCATATTACACGGATAAAGCAGATTTAAAAATCTTTCTGACTAGATTCCCATCCGAAATAGTAAAAAAAATTTGCGCTAATTTGTGAAATTAGTGGCGAAAAACTTTCCCGCTGATTACGCATATAAAGCAGATTTACAAATCCCTCCAACTAGATTCCCTTCCGAAATAGCAAAACAAAATTTGCGTTAATTTGTGAAATTTGCGGTTAAAAACTTTTCCGTAGATTACACATATTTACAAATCCTCTCAATCATAATGGGAATTTTATAAACTATTGACAAAAAGCTAAAACGATATTTCTTAATTAAAATATAATATTTGTTTTACCAATTACTAGTTTTATTAAATCACCAAACAAATGACTCATTCCGTAAAATTACCATTTTATGCTAAACTTGCCTTAATATTAGTTAGCTTAATCAGTTTTGCTTATATTTTTTGCATCGGAAAAGATATTATTACGCCTGTTTTAATGGCGTTTTTATTCGCTGTATTATTAGTCCCGATTTTTACCTTTTTACATTCAAAACTAAAATTTCCCCGCCATTTGGCCGCAGCTTGCTGTATTTTAGTATTTGCAGCTTTTATTATTGGTATTTTAGTTTTTATCTCTTATCAGGTTAGTGATATTGCCAATGATTTTGAGACGATAAAAAAGAATGCCAATTCCTTTATAACAGACATTCATAAATTTGTAAATGATAAGTTCCATGTCAGTATAGGAGAACAGAAAAAGTACCTTGACACTGTAACCAAAGATTCTGTTCAAAACGGAAAAGCTACGATTGGATCTGCTATAGTATCTATTAGTGATCTTCTTTTAGACTGCACCATCATCCCTATTTATACTTTTCTATTTCTTTTATATAAAGATCACTTTGTTTTATTTCTGGCCAAATTGGTCAATAAAGAAGATCATTCAGCCTTAAAGGATATTTTATCACAAATAAAAGTTTCGATCAACAATTATATACTGAGTTTAATTTTTGAAATGATTGTTGTTTCGATTTTAACCGGTTTAGGACTTTGGATTATTGGCGTAAAATACTTTATTTTACTGGGATTGATTACCGGAATCCTGAATATGATTCCTTACATTGGTATTCTAATTGCCGGAATCATTACCGTTATGGCTTCTCTTACGGGAACACCGGAAACTTCTATTATTCTCGGCATCCTAATTGTAAATATTATTGTTCAGTTTATAGATAATAATATAATTGTACCGTTAATAATTAATTCTAAAGTTGAAATTAATGCATTTGTTTCGATAATGGGAATTATTATTGGAGGAGCTGCTGCAGGAATTTCGGGCATGTTTTTAGCCATTCCGCTTTTAGCCATTCTAAAAATTATATTCGACAGAATCGAATCCTTAGAACCCTGGGGATATTTAATGGGCAATCATATGCCTAAAAAATTTACCTGGAGAATCCGAAAACTTAAGATTGAAAACTAAATAGCATTTCAACATTAAAAAGTTCTGGAAAATTCTTATATTCATATCAAAATCAACCTTTAGTCATCACCAATTATCTAATGTCTGTAAACAAAAAAATAATAGCTTTACTTTTATTATGCTTCTGCTTACAAAGCACGTATGCTCAGACAGATAAAACAAAAGATGCGCACGATAAAAAGGACAGTATTCAGGTATATAACAGGATTAAGAATTATTCTAAAAAAAATAAATTCACCCAAACAGTCCACAAATTATTTTTTCGAGGAAGCAAAACGCGAAAAAAAGAAATTCTGGTACAAAATGACACCACTGACTTTAGCGGAAAAATCATTCGCAATATCAATATTGTGACCTTAGATCCTTTTGGGCATTCTGTTAATGATACCACTCAAATGCCCAGAAATTGGGGAGAAAGAACGGGAAACAGATTGCACTTGAAAACAAAAAAAATAGCCATTCTTAATTTATTATTGTTCAAAAGAAATGCTGTTTACGACACTTATAAAGTTCAGGAATCAGAGCGTTTGATACGTTCTCAGAAATATGTAACAGCGGTAAGAATTACAAATAAAATTGTTGGTGTCGCTTCAGATTCTGTCGATGTTACGATACGGGTTCTGGATTCCTGGAGTACTATTCCCAAGTTTTCAATTTCCAGCAATCAGGTTTCTTTAGGAGTAAAAGAAAAAGACTTTTTTGGCTCAGGCCAACAACTTGAATATAAATTTACGAATCGGTTTGATGATGGCCGAAATGCCAATGAAGTTACCTATACCGTTCCTAATATCAAAAACACGTATATCGGAACTACTTTGTTTTATAAAATGGACCTCGACAACAATTATACTAAAAGCATAAATGTCGAACGGCTTTTCTATTCTCCTCTGACCAAATGGGCCGGCGGTGTTTATATAGGACAGAACTTTAGAAGAGATACTTTACAGGCGCCAGATATGTCTTATGCGTATCAGCCTTTTAAAAATAATTTTTACGATTTATGGGCAGGACACGCTTCTAAAGTATTCGAGGATGAAAGCGGGATAACCAATTTGGTTGCCAGCGCTCGTTTTCTGACTGTAGATTATAGTGAATCACCTTCTGATCTCTATGACCCTACCCGATTCTATTCTGATGAAAAATTTATCTTAGCCGGAATTGGACTTAACCGACGTAAATTTATAAAGGACAACTATATTTTCAGAAACGGACAAACGGAAGATGTCCCTATTGGACGTATTTACGGAATTACATTTGGTTATCAATACAAAAACACGTTCTGGCGGCCTTATGTTGGTGCGCAGTTTTCTTTTGGAAATTACTACCGATTGGGATTCTTAAGTATGAATTTTGAAGCCGGAACATTCTTTCATCAATCTAAGACATATCAGACGGCTTTTTCGATGGAAACCAATTATTTTACCAAACTTTACAGCATAGGATCCTGGAAACTAAGACAGTTCGTTAATCCTAAAGTAGTTATTGGTTTGAATCGTGAGGATATTATTGGTGATCAGCTGAATATAAACGATCAGAATGGTTTGGCTGGTTTTAATAGTGCTATTTACGGAACCAACAAGATGTTATTGTCATTGCAGACGCAAACATATGCTCCACATGCGCTTTGGGGATTTCGTATGAATCCGTTTTTTAATTATACTGTAGCAGTATTAGGAAGTCCCGATAATGCAATGGGAAGGAACAAAGCGTATCAAAAAGTAACTTTAGGCTTACTGATCAGTAATGACTATTTAGTATTTAGTTCGTTTCAGCTTTCGATCTCGTATTACCCAACAATTCCTTATCAGGGCGATAATGTATTTAAAACAAATACTTTTGAAACCACGGATTATGGATTGCAAAATTTTGAGCTGGCAAAACCAAGAACTGTAGAATATAAATAAGAAAAAACATTCTTCTTAACCAAATTTTAAGTTTAGCGAATCTTTTAAAAATCAAAAACTTACGGCTTTACAAGCAATTTCAAACTCGTTAAAACGCCAATTTTATCCGTTGAAATACATTTTGTTTTCATTTTTGGCACAGTATATGAATATCCCTAAACAGGAATAACATTAATATTAAAACTGAACAAAATGAAAACAATAAGAATAGCAATCGCCGGATTATTTCTTTTGGTTGCAAGTACCACGCAAGCCCAAGTATCAATAAATGTTAACATAGGATCACCTCCAGCCTGGGGACCTGCAGGATATGCCGAAATGGAATATTATTATCTGCCGGATATTGAAGCGTATTACGATGTTAGAGCATCTCAGTTTATTTATTTTGGAGGAGGAAGATGGGTTAGAACAAGTCGTTTACCAAGACAATACAGTAATTATGATTTGTACGGAGGTTATAAAGTAGTTCTTACTGATTACCACGGGAGAACACCTTACACCTACTTCGATCGTCATAAAGTAAGATATTACAAAGGATATCATGGTGCGCCTCAAAGACCTTACAGACCAAGAGAAGTTTACGGTTATAATGAGCGTCGTAATGATCGTAGAGATTACAAACATTATGATAATAAACATTATAACAAACACGACAAACACAACAAGCACGACAGACATGATGATGATGACCGCAGACATGGTTCAGGAAGAAGATAATCAATACTAAATATCAAATTTTCATAAAAAAGAGTATCAATAACTGATACTCTTTTTTTATTTCTTTACCATAGGTTTAATTCTCTTAAAAGCTTTTAGATTTTTATCAGACAGCTATTTTTTTGAACCAATTTTCTTAAAAAAGAAAATCAATAACCAAACATTAACATTTCATTTAAATACTGTTCAAAGATATAATTAGTATTTTTGAAGCTCTTTCAAAACACCAAAGTACACTATGCGAAAAATCCAGATACAAATTCTTCTTATTTTTTTAACAGGGATTTCCCTTTCTTTTGCACAACAACCACAAAAATTAAGTTCTGTAGAGATTTACAATCAAATAAAAAAATTGAATTTTTTGGGTTCGGTTTTGTACCTGGCGGCCCATCCGGATGATGAAAATACGCGTTTAATTTCATACATGGCAAACGAAATGAATGCACGAACAGGTTATTTGTCCCTGACTCGTGGCGACGGGGGCCAGAATTTGATTGGTCCGCAATTGCGTGAATTACTGGGTGTTATAAGAACTCAGGAACTCATCGAGGCCAGAAAAATTGATGGCGGCGAACAATTTTTTTCGCGTGCCAATGATTTTGGTTATTCAAAAAATCCAGATGAAACTTTAGAGCTCTGGGATAAAGATAAAGTACTTGCGGATGTTGTCTGGACCATCAGAAAATTTCAGCCGGACGTCATCATAAACAGGTTTGATCATCGCTCACCGGGAACAACACATGGGCATCATACTGCGTCAGCGATGTTAAGTGTTGAAAGTTTCAAGCTTACAAACGATCCCAAAATATATCCTGAACAATTAAAATATGTAAAATCGTGGCAGGTAAAGCGTACGTTTTTTAATCCATCCTGGTGGTTTTACGGAAGTCAGGAAAAATTTGATGCTGCTAATAAATCAAAATTTATAAAGCTTGAAACCGGAGTTTATTATACCGGAATTGGCAAATCGAATCAGGAAATTGCTGCTTTAAGCCGCAGCCGTCATCAGTCACAAGGTTTCGGAAGTACTGGTGTCCGTGGTGAAGAAACTGAATATCTGGAGCTTATCAATGGCGATAATCCTAAAGAACGTGACAATATATTTGAAGGAATTGATACGTCATGGAACCGTGTTAAAAACGGTAAACCAATTGGAGACCTAATCACTACTATTATTGCAAAATATGATTTTAGCAATCCGTCGGCAAGTATTCCGGATTTAGTTAAAGCTTATGTGATGATCGAAGCTTTAGAAGACGATCACTGGAAAGCGTTGAAATCAGCTGCAATAAAAAATATCATTGCATCGTCCTCCGGTTTATATTTAGAAGCCGTTGCGACTGAACAGGAAGCAACTCCGGGTAGTACGATACGATTGAGTATTGAAGCCATTAACAGATCTCCTGTCGAAATGCAATTGACAAGCATTACCTCATTACCGGACAATAAAAATACAATTCAGAATATCCTATTAAAAAATAATAGCGATCAGAAAATCAACTTACAGATTCAATTACCAAACAGTATTGAATACACTCAGCCATATTGGCTCAAAGAAAAAGCAAGCGTTGGAATGTATACAGTTTCGAATCAGGAAAACATTGGTATTCCTGATATTATCAGACAGGTTAAAGTTGTTTTTAATCTGAAAATAAATGGTGTCGAAATTCCGTTTGAGCGTACTGTCGTATATAAATATAATGATGGCGTAAAAGGCGAAATGTATAATTTTCTGGACATTGTTCCGGAAGTTACGACTTCGATATTAGAAAAAGTACTTATTTTTGGAACTACCACCAGTAAAATGATTCCTGTAAAAGTGCGTGCCGGAAAAAATGGTATAAAAGGAAAATTACAGTTAGAACTTCCTAAAAGCTGGAGTATTTCGCCAAAAGAAATCCCTTTTACTTTAGATAAAAAAGGAAACGAGCAGATCTTTTATTTTGAAGTTACTCCTCCCGTAAATCAGGAAGAAGCAGTCGTTAAAAGCATTGCTGTTGTAGATAATAAACGTTTTGATAAAGATCTTACTATTATTGATTACAGTCACATTACCAAACAAATGGTTCTCAAACCGTCTGAATCAAAATGCATTCGAATTGACTTAAAAACAAACGGAGATGCAATTGCTTATATTATGGGTGCCGGCGATGAAGTTCCTGAGAGCCTGGCTCAAATGGGATATAAAGTAACAATCATAAAACCAGAAGAAATCACGCCTGAAAAACTGGATTCCTTTAATGTTGTAATGACGGGAATCCGGGCTTATAATACCGTAAACGCTTTGGCAAACAAACAAAACATACTTTTCAATTTTGTAAAAAGTGGTAAAAATATGATTGTACAGTACAATACTTACGGTAAAACTGTAACCGATCAAATTGCCCCATATCCTCTTAAAATATCTAATGACCGTGTGACCGAGGAAAATGCCAAAGTCACTTTTCTTGCGCCACATCATCCTATATTGAATACACCTAATAAAATCAGTTCTAAAGATTTTGACGGCTGGACACAAGAGCAAGGTCTGTATTATCCTAATCAATACGATCCTGCGTTTACTCCTATTCTATCGTCTCATGACAAAGGCGAATCTGCTAAAGATGGTGCTTTATTGGTAGCGCCATACGGAAAAGGATACTATATTTACACAGGTTTAAGCTTTTTTAGAGAATTGCCTGAAGGTGTTGCCGGCGCATATCGATTGTTATCGAATATGATTTCGCTAAAACAGCCTGTAGAAGCTCCAAAACAAGAATTAAAGAAATAAAAACATTCAAAATGGAAGCTAAAAAAACAAAAAAATGGAAAAAAAGCTATACGTATGTTCTGGTGGCCAATGCTATCTACATCCTTATTTTTTTCTTAATCATGCAACTATACTCATAACCTATGCAACTATTTGATTGGATCGTACTTATTGTTACACTTTTATTTATTGTGGGTTATGGATCCTGGAAAACCAAAGGAAGTAAAAATGTCGAGGATTTTATTCTGGGCAATAACGAAACGCCCTGGTATACTGTAGGGCTTTCAGTAATGGCGACACAAGCCAGTGCAATTACTTTTTTATCTACTCCCGGACAAGCGTATCATGACGGAATGGGTTTTATACAATTCTATTTCGGATTGCCAATTGCGATGATAGTTATTTGCGTCACGTTTATACCGTTGTACCATAAAAACAAAGTTTTTACCGCTTACGAGTTTTTAGAGAAGCGATTCGATCTAAAAACACGTTCACTTGCTGCAATTCTGTTTTTAGTGCAAAGAGGTTTAGGAACAGGTCTTACCATTTATGCGCCTGCGATTATATTGTCGGCACTTTTGGGCTGGAATTTGACTTTAATGAATATCATGATTGGTGTTCTCGTGATTATTTATACTTTTTCCGGAGGGACAAAAGCAGTAAACGTAACACAGAAACAACAGATGTTCGTGATTATGTCCGGAATGTTTATTACGTTTTTCCTGATTTTGCATTACTTGCCAAATGATATGACTTTTACCAGCGCATTGCATATTGCAGGTGCGAATGATAAAATGAATATCGTAGATTTCTCGTTTAATCCGGAAGAGAAATATACTTTCTGGAGCGGAATTACGGGAGGTTTTTTCCTCGCCCTTGCCTATTTTGGAACTGATCAGTCACAGGTTGGACGTTACTTGTCCGGAAAATCAGTAAGGGAAAGCCAAATGGGACTGATTATGAACGGACTTTTAAAAGTACCAATGCAATTTTTTATTCTGTTAACAGGAGTTATGGTTTTTGTATTCTTCCAATTCAATCCTGTTCCCTTAAATTTTAATCCGAACAATAAAATTGTAATTGAAAAATCTGCCTATAAAGAAGAATATCACGGTTTAGAGAAAAAATTAAGCACGCTTTCCGAAGATAAAAAAGTAATCAATTTATTGTACATCGATCAGCTGAACCAGGATTTTGATAATCCAATTTTGCGAAAGGAATTAGTAACATTATCAAATAAAGAAAAAGACCTGAGAGATCGCGCTAAAGAAATCATTTTAAGAGCTGATCCGCGCAGCGAAACAAATGATAAAGATTATGTGTTTTTTCACTTTATATTGAACTATCTGCCAAAAGGACTTATTGGTTTATTGTTAGCCGTAATACTTTCCGCTGCAATGTCATCGACCGCTTCGGGATTAAATGCTTTGGCATCGACAACAGCAATAGACATCTATAAACGTAATCTGAAAACCGAAAAATCCGAAAAGCATTATCTATATGCTACCAAGTTTTTTACTCTATTCTGGGGAATTGTAGCAATACTTTTGCCTGCGTGGGTACGTTGTTTGAGAATTTAATTCAATTGGTGAATATCATTGGGTCTATTTTCTACGGAACTGTTTTGGGGATCTTTTTAGTGGGATTCTATCTTCGTCGTGTAAAAGCAAAAGCAATGTTTATCAGCGCCATTATCAGCCAGATCACAATATTTATTATTTTCTATTTTACGATTGCCATTTACCCAAGCGGTCAGGAAAAATTAGGTTATTTATGGCTTAATTTTATTGGAGCAATGCTGACTATTATTTTGTCTTTGTTAATGCAGTTTCTGTTTTTCAGGAAAGAGCCTCATACTGAAGAAGTGGTTTTGGAGTAAGAAAAGCTTTTGTTGGATTAAATACAGTATTCTGTGAAAAATTTGAAAAATATTCTTTTCCTCCTACTGCTAATTTTAGGCTTTCAGGTAAAAAGTCAAAATGCTGTTGACAGTATTAAAATTGAAGATAATTCGATCGCAAATGAGCTTTTTACAAAGTGTTTTCAAAATTTAAATCAAGGTTCTGAGATCTTGGAAAAGTACCCTGCATTTAAAAATATAAAGATGTGTTCTCTTATGTATTGTATGTTTCTATTGCAATATCCTGAGAAAAATATTCAAATGGTTGCAGAAGAAAGATTAAGAGGCATTGCAACACAATTGTACAATGAAAAGAATCCTGTTATTTTGATTATGGGAATGGAAAGTTCATTGATAGAAAAAGAAAAAAATAAAAATCTTCAGGACGATAGCCATATTGTTTATATCAGTTACGGAGAATGTACAAATCCTCCTTTTTTAAGACGTGGAGCTGATATTGTAAACAAGCAAACGATGCAATTGATAAAACAAAATTTGGTTAGATAATTTTTCTTAAAAAATGAGATTGCCAGGCCCGGATAGAAACGGATAGCTGGACACGAGCGATCAATGTCATTAAATTAAGCTATTTTGATCTAATTAATGGTTAATTCTTTTTCGCGCAAAGACGCAAAAGTGCAAAGGTTTTAGGCGTAAACTTGGCGGCTTGGCGACTTTGCGTGAGATTTATTCGGTACAGTATTTCAGCTATTTTTTCTTAACTTAATGACATTGCACGAGCGATAGCGAACTGACAAAGTAAATGGCTCCTTAAAATTATAATGCTAAAATATACTGCTCTATTTATTAAAGTTTTAAAATATCATTATCAAACTTTAAAACCTTGCTAAAGATGGTAAAAGCTAAAACATTTTTATTCTACATCAAAAATTCTATCTTTGAGAAACTAACTGTTTACAAATTAGCAAAAATACATCACTATGAAGGACCTGAAGAAATATAGCAATAAGACGAAGGCCGCTTTTATTTTACTTATTGTGATGCTATTGATTTTGCTGGGGAATTTTAATACGCTGCAAAATTCAAAAAACGTAAACAAAAACATTAACGAGATTTATAAAGATCGATTGGTCGTGGCGCATTATATTTTTCAATATTCAAAAGAGCTTCATTTTATAAAAGCCGAGGCTGAAAAACTAGATTTAAGCGATAATATCAAAAAGGATGAAATCATTCATACTTTAAGCATCATTCATAATATCGATGATCTATATGCAAAAACCGTTTTGACCAATAAAGAAAAACAGTATTTTGATATTCTTTTAAGTTCCTGTAAAGAAATAGACAAACAGGTCGCCAACAAAAACTGGAGCAAGATTGCTAGTCTGAGCCACGATGCCTTAACGACTTTAGAGTCTTTATCACAAATTCAGATTCAGGAAGGAAAAGCAAAATTAGCAAGCGCTAACGCCATGTATAGCAAAAACAATAGTTTAGGGCAATTGCAAATTGCATTGCTTATCATTCTGGGCGGAATCACCTTTTATCTGTTAATCGTAAAGAAAATCAAAAGAAGCATCAAGATTCCGGAACCGCCAAGTATGAATTAGTTTCTACAAAAATATTTAGATAACAAAAAAATCCAAATTCTAAAACTTATAAAAGCTTTGGAATTTGGATTTTTAATATTTTTAAATTTAAAGAATTATCTGCTCCACTCAGCAATACTGTCTTTATTCAATTTTACGTAATCCTGATTGTTAGCAGCTTCAGCAGCAGCAAGTGATGCTTTTGCAGTTTCAACAGCTCCTTTTTTATCACCTTGCTTTGCCTGGATTTGTGCTTTTAATCTTAGGATAAAATATGGTTTTTCAGTACTCATATCCAATGATTTGTCTATGTAAGTTCTCGCTGTTTCGATGTTTCCATTTGATTGAAACAAATAAGTAGCTGCAGCAAAATAGTCACTAGAAGTTGGTCCTGCCAATGTTTTTTCGATACTTGCTGTTGCAATTTTCGCAGTAGGAACTTCAAATTTCAAAGCCACATGAGAGTTTTCCCAAGCCATATCTAAATATCCAAAATTTGGATCTAATCCATTAATTCCAATCGTAAAAGTCTCAAGAGGAGTTGGTAAAGCATCCTCTTTTACAGTAGTTCTTAAAGCAACATACGAATCGCTCCAGTTTTCAGGCAATCCCCAGTTATCAGTAGAAAGATAAAAAATCACTTCCCAGCTTTCTATTTTTGGAATAGTATAAATTGCATATTTTCCTTTTTTCAATGTTTTACCATCGATTACTACATCATCACTAAAATTTATGATTGTATTTTCGTTAGCTCCCGTTCTCCATAATTTACCAAACGGAACTAAATTTCCAAATACCGCTCTGCCTCTCGCTCCCGGTCTTGAATAAGTAACTTCAACATCAGTTAAACCAACTGTCTGTTTGATATAACCTTTAGGACTCGCTTGTGGTGTTTTTATCTGTGCTTCTGTAGCAAAAGGAGCCAAGACAATGGCCAATGCAATAAGTAGTTTTTTCATGTTTAAGTTTATTTGTTTGTTCAAATTTACAAATTCAAATACCGAACAAATGTTAAATTTTATATAATTCAGCCCCTTAATTGTGATATTTTTCGGGCGTTTAACTCGACAAAATGATTGATAATTATATCTGCCTCAGATAAATCCTGCAATTTCGAATGATGACTGTTATAACCAACACAAAATATTCCCGCTGCCTTCGCTGCTTTTACCCCATTTGTACTGTCTTCTATGATGATACAGTTTTCTTTTGGAGCAATTGATAATGAAGCTGCATGCAAAAAGATGGCCGGATTGGGCTTCGATTGCGGAAAATCTTCTCCACTCACAATATCCGTAAAATATTGATGCAAATTGAATCGGGTAAAAACACGATCGATTGTTACTTTTGAAGCTGACGAAGCTAAAATCAATTGTATACCGCTCGCATATAAATCTTTAATAAGATCTTCGACACCTTCAAGCAAGTATAAATCTTCTTTAGTATCAAAAGCATCATTAAATATGCTTCTCTTTCTTTGAATCAGATCTTCGACTTCATGTTTGATTGCCGGAAAAAATCCTTTTAAGGTCTGAAACGTATTACGGGTCGAAAATCCGGTAAATGAAGTATACATTTCTTCGCTTACTTCTATTTCTAATTCTGAAAATTGTTTGTAATAAGCATAACGGTGAACAGGTTCAGTGTCTACAATTACGCCATCCATATCAAAAATTACTGTTTTTATCATTTTTCTTAAAGTACTAAGGTTTTGAGTTTTTTTTTTAAGGCTCTGAGATTCTGAGTTACTAAGTCTCTAAGCTTTTTTTAGTTTAACAACTTAGCAACTTAGAACCTTAGTATCTTAATCACTCTTTTTTCAACAAATACCTAATCACGGTTTCGGCAACATAAAGACCAAATAAGCCGGGCATATAACTATTTGTGCCATAAAACGACTTTTTAAAGTTTTTCCCGTCCGTTAGTTTTAAGCTCTTTTCATCCTGAATTTCAGAAGAGAAAACTACTTTTAATTTATTTATTTTTTCTGCTTTCAGACGTTTTCTAATGGCTTTAGAAAAATAGCAATTGATCGTTTTCGATATGTCTGTTACTTTTACTTTAGAAGCCAACATTTTTCCACCTGCACCCATGCTGCTGATGATCTTAACTCTTTTGCGTTTTGCCCCAATAATTAAATTCAACTTTGGAGTAATACTGTCGATACAGTCTAAAACATAATCAAAGTCAGGAGCAACGATTTCAAAAGCCCTTTCAGGGGATAAAAATTCCTGTACACGTGTTAGCTTCAGTTCCGGATTAATATCCATCAAACGATCTCCAACAATAGTAATTTTTGGTTGTCCAACAGTAGAATGTAATGCAGGTAATTGTCTGTTGATATTCGTAATATCTACGACATCTCCATCTACAATTGTCATGCTTCCTACTCCTGCCCGTGCCAAAAATTCAGCAGCAAATGACCCTACTCCTCCCAAACCTACTACCAAAACATTTGAGTTTTGCAAATTTTGTAATCCTTCTTTCGTAAATAAAAGCTCGGCTCTTTCTGTCCACTCTGCCATATCCTAAATTATTGTTTTTTTAGTTTAAATTGTTTCATGTTTCAGGTTCTTGTCCTGAAAAACATTATTAAAATTACTTGAGATAATCCCTTGCAATTCTTTGATTGTTATATTTTTATATTCTGCTGCTAAATCATAAACTTGTTTAATATTTTCTTCAACAGTATCTGTTTCCAGAAAAAAACGATCATTCGGAATATTTTCAAAAACAGTCTTTAAATCTGGATTTCTTAGTAAATATTTTCCAAATGAAAGATAAAATCCTGCCTTAATCAACTGATTGGCGATTTGACTATTTTTCGAAAAACCATGAATAATCATAGGAACCGATATTTTCATTTTCTTTTTAATCGCAATTACTTCCTGAAAAGCAGCTACGCAATGTATCACAACCGGTTTTTTATATTTTTCGGCCAAAGCCAATTGTTTTTCAAAAACTATAATTTGTTGTTCTAACGGAATTTCAATTCGCTTGTCTAAACCGCATTCGCCAATTGCCAGACAATTTTTGGTTTGCAATTTTTCTTCTATAATTCTCAAATCTTCATCAATTTGATCTTCCTTAATATACCACGGATGAATTCCGATAGAATAAAACGGAATCGAAGCGTCAAACTCATTTGGATATTGATTCACTAATTCCAAAATAGCCGATCGATTCGTGAATTGATGGGTATGAAAATTAAAGAATTCCATTAATGAAATGTTTTTACTCCAGCCTTAATTGCAACGTTCAAATCATTTTCTAAAGGAACTAACGGACAGGAATACTTATGATTATAAGCGCAATACGGATTGTATGCCTGATTAAAATCGACTGCAATCGTGTTTCCTTTCGGGATTTTCAGGTCGATATATCTTCCTCCGATATAGCTTTCCTTGCCGCTTGTTAAATCTGAAAACGGAAGAAACAAATGATCTTTGTATTCTTTGGTTTTCGAAAGCTCAATATTGCGATATACATTCAATTTTAGGTCAACACCATCTATAGTAAAATATAAAGTTCCGTATTTTATATACTTAGGCGTTCTTGTTCCGGTAGTTTTCATTTCGAACACCTTTTCTTTTTTTGCTTTTTCGAATTTGGCATTCACAAAATACTTTCCATTTACAGGATAAAAATCTAAACTTTTAAAAGTTTTCAAATCTTCTTCCATCAACGGGCTTTCTTTAGGATCAGCATATTCTGAATTTATTTTCTTTTGAAATTTTTCAGCTTCACTCTGATCAAATTTATTTTGACCAAAACAAAAATTCACTAGTAATAACACTAGAAAAGCAATAACATTTTTCATCTTAGAAATTTTGAGCAAAAATAGTTTAAAAGTAACAAAGAGGCAACCGATGATCTGTACAAAGTTTGCTAACTTTGCTGCAAATAACATATTTATAATGCTCAAAACTGCCTTTAGTCACTATATCAATAATTTTAAAGGATTTTCAAGAGAAATTTGGATACTTACAATTGTTACATTTATCAATCGTGCCGGGACAATGGTACTTCCTTTTTTATCTAAGTATTTAAAAGAAGACCTTCATTTTACTTATAATCAGGTCGGCTGGATTATGGTTGCATTTGGTTTAGGATCAATGTTAGGTTCCTGGCTGGGCGGAAAATTATCTGATAAAATTGGTTTTTACAAAATCATGATTTTTAGTCTGTTTACCAGCGGAGTTTCGCTTTTCTTTATTCAGTATATTACCACTTTTTGGACGTTATGTATCGCAATGTTTGCTCTAATGACGATTGCAGATATGTTCAGGCCGGCAATGTTTGTTTCTCTGGGCGCTTATGCCAAACCCGAAAACAGAACCCGCGCTTTGACTTTAGTACGTTTAGCAGTAAATCTTGGTTTCGCTGCCGGACCTGCTTTGGGAGGCTTAATTATTATGGGAATTGGGTATTCCGGATTATTCTGGATTGATGGCGCATCGTGTATTATTTCGATTTCGATTTTCGCCCTGTTGGTGAAGGAGAAGAAAAAAGTAGTTCATGAAGACAAAACCGAAAGCGCTGCAGATATAAAATCAGTTTTTCATGATAAGATTTTTTGGGTTTTCTTATTTGTGAGTTTTATCACCGCTATGATTTTCTTTCAGCTTTTTACGACTCTGCCTTTGTATCATAATGAAAAATTTGGCTTAAGCGAATTCCAAACCGGTTTATTAATGACGCTAAACGGACTCTTAATATTTGCACTCGAAATGCCAACCGTTGGTTTTATGGAGAGAAAAGGTTTTCCTAAGATAAGGATCATTATTCTGGGATCATTTGTTATGGCTTCGAGCTTCTTTTTATTACTGATTAATGTTTGGGCAGGGATTCTTATTATCAGTATGATTTGTATCTCGATTGGTGAGATTCTAACTTTTCCGTTTTCTAATGCTTTTGCATTAAGCCGTGCACCCCGCGGTCAGGAAGGCCGTTATATGGCACTCTACACAATGAGTTTTAGTCTGGCTCATATTATAAGTTCAAAAGTCGGTTTCGAAATTATCTCCCGATTGGGTTATCAAATCAATTGGCTTTTCATGGCTTGCATTGGGGTTATTGCAACACTTTGTTGTTTGTGGATTAAAAAAGCACTGCTTAGAGAGAAAGTTTCATAGGTTTTAATTCTATTGGGATACAATTACTTCGCGAGTTTTACCGCAAAATGCGTTATTTTTTTATCTGGTAAGTAAGTGTCAGAAAACATAAAGTTCGCAAAAGCTTGATCACTATAAAGCTTTTGCGAACTTTTCGGTTTTATAACAACTACCTAATTTTAAAATCTTTGCGCGCTTTTCTGTTCATTTTTTTGTTCTCACTCCGACTCAAAGTTTAACGAGTTGCGCGAAGCTTTTCTATACAGAAAAACTGATCAAACGTATTTTTTAGTTAAATAACTATTTTTATAGTTGTGTAACTAGAAAAATAGTTGTAGGTTTGAATTAAAATAAGAAAACATGCAAAAGTTAACAAACAAGGAAGAAGAAATCATGCAAATTTTATGGAAGCTCAAAAAAGCATTCGTAAAAGAAATTCAGGCAGAGATTACTGAAGATCAACCTCATTATAATACATTATCTACTATTGTGCGCAATCTTGAGGAGAAAGGTTTTGTTGGTCATGACGCCTTTGGAAACACGCATCAATATTATCCTGTAATTACTTTAGAAGCTTACAGTAAAAAATATATGAATACTGCTATTGACAACTATTTTAATAGCTCTTATAAAAATATGGTTTCCTTTTTTGCTAAAGAAGAAAAAATTTCAGCAGCTGAATTACGTGAAATCTTAGCTATGATCGAAAATCCTAAAGAAGAAAAATAATTAATTATGGAAGCACTTTTTATGTTTATCGCAAAATCAAGTGGGCTCTTAGTCTTGTTTTACTGTGCTTACTACTTTTTATTACGCAAGGAGACTTTTTTCACTAGTAACAGATGGTTTTTATTAGCTGGTTTATTCACGTCGATAATTTTACCTTTTATAGTATATACTAAAACAGTCTTGGTAGATCCTACTCTTCTTACAGCTCAAAACCAGCCCATTTTTACACCGCAAGTTGATAGCAATTCTTCTTTTAACATTAATTGGAATATTCTTCTAATCGCGATTTATATTATTGGGCTAATAGCTTTAATGATAAAACTTGCAATCGATTTTTATAGTTTAAATTCTGTTTTAAAAGGTAAGAAAGTTAAACAACAAGCTGATTTTAAATTTATTGATATAAAAGAGAATATTGCTCCCTTCTCCTATTTTGATTATATCGTTTACAACTCATCAATGTTTACATCCTCAGAATTAAAAAGTATTATTGAACATGAAAAAGTGCACTGCGAGCAAAACCATACTATAGATGTTTTAATATCAAGAATATTTTGTGTTTTGTTTTGGTTTAACCCGATTATGTGGGGCTACAAAAAAGCAATTTTGCAAAACCTTGAGTTCATCGCTGATAATGAAGCTGCACAAAAAATATCCGATAAGAAAGCCTATCAATACACACTTTTAAAAATAACAACACATGAAAATTGTGTTGCCATTACCAATCATTTTTATCAATCATTAATCAAAAAACGAATCATTATGTTAAACAAAAATCAATCAAAAAAGAGAAATTTATGGAAATTTAGTATTGTAATTCCTGCACTTGTGGCTTTTGTCTTTTTATTTCAAATTGAAATAGAAGCAAAAGAAAAACAGCAGGTTACAAAAGAACTTTCTGAGAAAATTAAATCTGTAGATATTTACAAAATCAAAAAAAATGCTACAGATTCGCAATTAAAAGAAATCAAAGAAAAATTGAAATCAATTCATAATATTGACTTTGATGCTTCTGAAATAAAAAGAAATGCTGAAAACGATCTGACATCACTTAAAATTGATCTTAAAAATGGAGATCAGCAATCACAATCTATTCAAACAGGAGGAAATCAGACCATCAAAGATTTCGCCATAGTAGTTACTACAGAAAGCGATGGCAGTAAAAAAGTAGGTATTCAAACTGCTGATGCAACAAGCAAAGATTCAAAAACTGTGACTATTAAACAACAAAAAACTAAAGTAAAAACAAATGATAGCACTAATTCTAATGTTAGTACAAAAACTGGCACTAATAGTAACAATGATACTGAAACTACTATAACAACAGGCTCAGACAACAATACCACTACAAAAATAACAACCAGTAATGGTGGTGCCCAAATTATTGTTTCAGGTTCCGGTAAAAATGACAGTAACGGAAAAAGACTTGTAATTATCGATGGAGTTGAGATGCCTTCGAGCTTTAGTTTTGACAATTATAAATCCGGAGACATTAAAACTATGAATGTTTTAAAAGGAGATATGGCAATAGCCAAATATGGAGACAAAGGAAAAGATGGTGTTATTATAATAGAAACCCATCAGTAGCATTGTTTAAATTTCGAAAGAACGAAAATGCAAAAACTCACCAATAAAGAAGAAGAAATCATGCAAATTTTATGGAAGCTCAAAAAAGCATTCGTAAAAGAGATTCAGTCTGAAATCACTGAAGATCAACCGCATTATAATACACTTTCGACTATTGTGCGTAACCTGGAAGAAAAAGGATTTGCAGCACATAATGCATTTGGAAATACGCACCAGTATTATGCAACAGTTACTCTGGAGTCGTATAGCAAAAAGTACATGAACACTGCCATCGATAACTATTTTGATAGTTCGTATAAAAATATGGTTTCGTTTTTTGCCAAAGAAGAAAAAATTTCAGCAGCAGAATTACGTGAAATATTGGCCATGATCGAAAGTCCAATAGAAGTAAAATAGAGTTTATGGAGCCACTTTTCATTTTTATCGCAAAATCGAGCGGATTATTAGTATTGTTTTACTGTGCTTATTATTTTTTATTGAGTAAAGAAACTTTTTTCAATAGCAGCAGATGGTTTTTATTGGCTGGTTTGATAACTTCAGTAGTTTTGCCTTTTTTAATTTATACCAAAATTGTCTGGATTGACCCCGCTCCCGTTGAAAATTCAACTGTAAGTTCAATTTCTAATTATTCAAAAGTTTACATTACTCATGCGATCGAAAACGAAACATTTGAAATTAACAGGAATTACATAATACTTGCCGTTTACACCATTGGCTTTTTAGCTTTACTAATAAAATTTGCTATTGATTTTTATAGTTTAAATGCTGTTTTAAAGGGTAAAGAAGTACAGCAGCAAGCTGATTTCAAATTTGTTGATATTAACGAAAATATTGCTCCGTTTTCTTATTTTGATTATATCGTTTACAACTCATCAATGTTTACGGCCTCAGAATTAGAGAATATTATAGAACATGAAAAAGTGCATAGCGATCAAAATCATACTTTAGATGTTTTAATATCAAGAATATTCTGTGTATTGTTTTGGTTCAACCCAATAATTTGGCTGTACAAAAAAGCCATTCTGCAAAATCTTGAATTCATTGCAGATAGCGAAGCTGCTAAAAAAATATCCGATAAAAAAGCCTATCAATACACGCTTTTAAAAATTACAACACATGAAAGTTGTGTTGCCATCACCAATCATTTTTATCAATCATTAATCAAAAAACGAATTGTCATGTTAAACAAAAATCAATCAAAAAAACGAAATTACTGGAAGTATTATGCCGTAATTCCTGCACTTGTAGCTTTCGTGCTTTTATTTCAGATCAAAATAATAGCACAGGAAAAACAGAGAAAAGAGCTTAAAGAAGTTGTTGAAAAAGACAGTCAAATTGATATTTATAAAATTAAAAAAACGACAACAGATCAGGAACTAAAAGAAATTGCTGAAAAACTAAAGAAAAATCATAATGTTGATGTTATGATATCGAATGTAAAAAGAAACTCTGACAAGGAGTTGATTGCTATTAAAGTAGATATTAAAAAAGGAACCAGAGAATCACAAAATATTGAAATTAATGGTGATCACGCTATCGAAAGTTGCGGTATTGTAATTACGACCAAAACTAATGGTTCTAAAGAAGTTGTCCTCGTTACAGATGGTGATATTAATAAGTCAGTGAAAACTGGAAATCGTATTGTAGAATCTAGAAAATATAATGGTCAGCAGAACATGGCTAATCCGCCAGTTCCGCCTACGCCTCCGTCAACAGAGTCATTATCAGCAGCACCTATTGCTCCGGTAGCGCCTGTATTGCCAAAAGAGTTGATGATTCCGCCGCCACCGGATAGAACCAAAATGCCAAAACCTCCGGTAGCGCCAAAAAATCATAACGATAAAGTTGCGATGAAAAATTTCGAAAAAAAGATGGAGGAATTTGATAAAAAAATGAGTGCCTTTGAACCACAAATGGCTGCTTATCAAAAGCAAGTAGACGAAATAATGGCGAAGCGAGTACTTGGATACGATAAAGAAATGAAGAAATTTGGAATTGCAATGGATAAATTTGATGTAGAAATGGAAAAATATAGCGCCAATATCGAAAAGCAATTTGGACCTGATTTTGAAAAAAAGATGGAGCAATTTGAAAAAGACATGAAAGTATATGAGCAAAACATGAAGGAACATCAAAAAGATTTTAAACGAATGGAAAGAGAAAGCCAAAAATCTTAATTTAAAAAAATAGCCCAAATATCATATGAAAAACATGTTTTTTACAGCATCTCTTTTATTGGTTTTTAATTTGTCATTTAGTCAAAAAAGCGAAGACAAATTAACCGAACAAAAAATTGACAGTTACATTAAAGAAGTAATAGCAATAAATGAAATTCCGGGAGTTGCCTTAGCGGTTATTAAGGATGGAAAAGTTATTTATGAAAAGTATTTCGGAAAAGCGTCTCTGGAAGAAAATAAAGCAGTGGATAAAAACACTGCTTTTAAACTTTTCTCTACAACTAAACTAATAACAAACGTTGGAATTTTTCAGCTAATTGATAAAAGTAAATTGTCATTAGAAGACCCTATTTCAAAATACATTGACAATCTCCCAAAAGAATGGCAAACCATACAGGTTAAAAATTTGCTGTCACATTCTTCTGGTTTGCCTAATATTATTATGTTTGAGGATATCGCAATTACATTACCATTTGACGAAAAACTAACAATATTGTCAAAAAAACCAATGGAATTTGTTACAGGAAATGAATACAGTTATAATCAAACCAATTATTTGTTTCTGACTAAGATTATTGAGAAAATCACAAGCTTGACGTTTGAAGATTATATCTTACAGAATCAATTTGCATCTATAAAATCAGGCGTTTATTTTTCGTCAAATTTTGGGGAAACTGTCCCGAATAGTGCACCAAGATATAATTATAGTACTGAAACTAAAAAATACGCAAGAAATACTTTAAACTCCGGATTTGATATGCACTCTGCCAATGGACTAAACATTACACTGCAGAATTTTATTCGATGGAATGAAAATCTGGATAAAGATGTTTACCTGAAAAAGGACACGAAATATTTGATGTGGGAGCCTTTTAAATTTACCAACAATACGGATCGTTTTGCTTATGGGTGGGAAATTGTTCCTGTAAATAAAATTTTATCTTACGGTTTTACCGGTGGTAATGAAACTGCTTTTAGAAAATTTCCTGATAACAAACTAACGATTATATTTTTATCAAACGGACACAAATATTCTTCTTTGTATGTTCAGAGTCAGGTAGTCAATCATGTTGCCGCAATTGTAGATAAAACATTAACAGACGATTATTATCTTGCCGGTGAAAAGATCAATCAGAACTTTTTGAAATTGGATATCGAAAAAGCAAAACAAAATTATTTGACAGTAAAAAAGAATCATCCGGACTGGGATTTTCAATACCGCTTAAATGTTATTGGTTATGCCCTGATGGAGCACGGAAGACTAAATGATGGCATCAAAGTTCTGGAATTGAATTCGACAGAAAATCCAAAATCAGGAAATGCATTTGATAGTCTGGCAGATGGTTATTTTAGAAATAATCAGTTCGAAGTTTCAAAAGACAATTATAAAAAGTCATTAGAGTTGGATCCCGATAATTCGAATGCCAAAGAAATGCTGGACAAGATCGAAAAGATTCTAACTAAAAAATCATAAATCAATCGCTGTAAACGGAATTAATTCATAATTAATACATTAGAAAAATATCCAAAAAAAGACTTTGCCTGACAGCAAAGTCTTTTTTTATATCTTTGCCGAAAATTAATCTGCCATGTACAAACTTTTAGCCAAAATAAATAAAGTTCTTTTACCTAGTTTTACCAAACAGGGTCTGGACATCTCTAAAGCAAAAAAATGGCAAATGGCTATTATTGGTTATCGTGCTTTTGTAACTAAAAGAGCTTTGGAATAATTTTAAAAAAAAACTTTTACATCAATATCGTTGAACTCAGTTTCAACAACACTATCTTAAGAAATAGGAAATGCTTTTAGTATAGGTATTTCTTATCTCGTCAATTATCTCATGAAAAATAAAGAATTCAATATCCCTCCTATTTACGCAGTGCTTCTAGCGATTATCAGCGTACAATGTGGAGCTGCAATTGCCAAAAGTTTATTTCCTGCCATTGGAGCCGCTGGCACTGCATCGTTACGAATTGGAATTTCTGCAATCATTTTATTAATCGCATACCGGCCAAATCTAAAAGCAATCACGCCTAAACAATGGAAAATTGTTGTTCCTTACGGTTTGTCGTTAGGTGCTATGAATTTAATTTTTTATCTGGCGATCGAAAGAATCCCAATTGGTTTAGCGGTTACACTCGAATTCATTGGCCCTCTTCTAGTTGCTATTATTGGCTCCAGACGTTTGATCGATTATTGCTGGGTTTTACTTGCGGCAGCAGGCATTGTATTAATCGCTCCCTGGACAAGTGACGGCTTAGATTTATTAGGTGTCTTTTTTGCGCTTTTGGCTGGTGTGCTCTGGGCATCTTATATAGTTTTGGGCGGAAAGATTTCTCAAATTATGAATGGCGGTCAGGCGGTATCAACCGGAATGTTATTTGCCGCTATTCTAATTTTACCATTTGGTCTTCATGAAAACGGATTAGTAAATCTTACCCCAAAATTTCTTGGTATGGGTATCGCATTGGCATTGTTGTCTAGTGCAATTCCGTTTACACTTGAGATGAAAGCCTTAGGGCAGCTTCCTCCCCGTACTTTTAGTATTTTAATGAGCTTAGAACCCGCGGCAGCATCTATTTGTGCTTTTCTATTTTTGCAGGAACATTTAACTTTTTCTCAGATCTTAGCTGTTCTTTGCGTTGTAATTGCTTCAGTGGGATCTACTTTAACTGCAAAAAGATAAGCTTTCAATGTTCTAGTAAATTAAAATTCCAAATCCCAGGTTTTAAATTGGAATTTGGAATTTTAATTTTGGCTGCTTTTGTTTAACAGATATTATTTTTTTGGCAATAATACTGTATCAACTACATGAATTACACCATTAGACTGGTTCACATCAGCAATGGTAACTTTAGCTTTATTTCCGCTTTCGTCGCTGATGTATAAATCTTTTCCTTTCATCCACGCAGTCAAAGTACCACCGCTAACAGTTTTGAAAGTTGCTTTACCTTTACCTGCTTTAATTGCTTTGGCAATATCAGAAGCATTTAGTTTGCCTGCAACAACATGATAGGTCAGGATTGTTTGAAGCATTTTTTTGTTTTCAGGTTTTAATAATGTTTCAACAGTTCCAGCTGGTAATTTATCAAACGCTGCATTTGTTGGGGCAAAAACGGTGAATGGTCCTTTTCCTTCTAGTGTTTCAACTAATCCGGCAGCTTTTACAGCAGCTACTAATGTCGTGTGGTCTTTCGAGTTTACTGCATTTTCAATAATATTTTTGTTTGGGTACATTGCAGCTCCTCCAACCATTACAGTTTTTTGTGCAAATGATGTAAATCCAAATCCTAATGCTAAGATGGCTACGGCTAAAAATTTTCTAGTTTTCATAATTAATATTTTAAGTTATAAGCTCATTTACGCGGTAATAATCGTTTTGGTTTTATTAAATCTTTAAAAAAGTTTCAAAAACTTTGAAATATCTCTAAATAACTCTGTAAAACAAGCGTTTAATGCTCAAAATTATTTTGAACTATTTTTTAAATTCAGGTTCATCGATATGTTAATTTTATTATTAACTTTAGTAAATCAATTTATCATATATGGAAAATCTGCCTAAAAAAGTAAGAAGTAAAAAGTTAAGTACAAGAGTTGATTTAACCGCAATGGTGAGTGTTTCTTTTTTGCTGATTATATTCTTTATGGTGACTATTGAATTGAGAAAACAAAAAATAATGGATTTGAGTTTGCCAGATAATGATGTTACAGACAGATCGAGTGGCGGTTGTTATGGAGAAAATAGATCAGTTACAATATTATTAGGTGAAAATGATAAATTAGTATCGTATACAGGACTTTTACAGGTACCTATTGTTGCTCCCAAAGAAACAATATATGGTGAAAATGGAATCAGAAAGGTGCTTCATGCCCGAAATAAAACAATGTTAGAATATTCTGCAGCACTTGGCAGACCCGGAAGAGGAATTACCGTAATTATAAAACCTAGTAAAAAATGCAATTATAAAAATCTAGTAGATATTCTGGATGAAATGACAATTGCTAAAATTGATACTTATGCAATTGTAAATGAATTTACTCCGGAAGAAACAAATTTATTGGCGACTAAATAATTTAATTAATTTATAAAGTCAATGCAAAATCTACCTAAAAAAGTAAGAAGTAAAAAGTTAAGTACAAGAGTTGATTTAACCGCAATGATAAGTGTTTCTTTCCTATTGATCATCTTTTTTATGGTCGTTGGCGAATTAGCAAAACCAAAAGTTTTAGAATATGGAATGTCGGGTTGTGATGATTGCGGCGAATATTTTAGCTGTAGGCATATAGACGAAAACCGTCTATTGACAATATTACTAGACGAAAATGACGAAATAGTAACTTACTCAGGACTAGTAAATTTCCCAATTGAAACCCCAAAAAAAGTGAATTATAGTAAAAATGGGATTCGAAAAGAATTAGTTAGCAGAAGCAAAATTGTCCTTGAATATTCTAAAAGCTTAGGAAAACCTAAAAATGGCTTAATTGTAATTATTAAACCAAGCCAAAAATCTAATTATGGAAATCTAGTTAATATTTTAGATGAAATGAAGATACTAAACATTCAGAATTACAGTATTCTAAATGAATTTACTCCTGAAGAAGAAAAATTATTAGCTACAAGATAATATCTTTTAATAACGACTGCCCTAGCCCTGATTGAAGTGGAAATCCTTTTTATTTTTTCCTTTAAAAAATAAAAAGATTGAAGCGGAAAGCAGGAAATAGCTCCTGAAAAAAATGAATTTCAATAGCAAAATTTCAAATTCCAATTCATGAAAAGTTGTCGACTTCGCTCGAACTGACAACCTTGCATTGTAATACAAAATTGTTCTTTTTCTCGCGGTCATTAAATCAAAAATCCGTTTTTATCCGTGTTTTAGCTTGCGAATCTGTGTCATCCGCGTACCATCTCGCAAAGAAAATCAAAAACAAAGACCACAAAAAAAAGTCCCACATTGCTGTGGGACTTTCTATTTAGAGGAAACTAAGAATTATTTTTTCTCAGTTTTTTCCATTTTAGCTTTCAATGCAGCCAATACATCATTGCTATCTCCTAAAGTTGCAGCTGGTGCATTTGTAGAAGAGTTAGATGAAGTATTTTCAGTTGCAGTTTTCACATTTTTCTCTTCTTCTTCACGGAAGATAGCAGTGTGAGAAGCAACTACTCTTTTGAATTCTTTGTTGAATTCGATTACTTTGAAATCAGCAGTATCACCTTTTTTCAATTTCTTTCCGTCTTCTTTTTCAAGGTGACGAGTAGGAATGAAAGCAACGATATCATCTCCGAATTCTACAGTAGCTCCTTTGTCAACGATTTCAGAAATTTCACCATTGTGGATAGTTCCTACAGCGAAAGAATCTTCGTATTGATCCCAAGGATTAGCAGTAGTTTGTTTGTGACCTAAAGATAATTTACGTCCTTCAACATCTAATTCTAATACTACTACATCAAGTTTCTCACCAACATTTACAAATTCAGATGGGTGTTTGATTTTCTTAGTCCAAGATAAGTCAGAGATGTAAATTAATCCATCAATTCCTTCTTCTAATTCTACGAAAATACCAAAGTTTGTAAAGTTTCTAACGATACCTGTATGTTTAGAACCTACTGGGTATTTAGAAGTAATGTCAGTCCATGGATCTTGAGTCAATTGTTTGATACCTAATGACATTTTACGGTCATCTCTATCTAAAGTTAAGATAACAGCCTCAACAACATCTCCAACTTTTACGAAATCCTGAGCAGAACGTAAATGAGTTGACCATGACATTTCAGAAACGTGGATTAAACCTTCAACACCTTCAGCAACTTCGATAAATGCACCGTAATCAGCGATTACAACTACTTTACCTTTTACTTTATCACCAATGTTTAAATTAGCATCTAAAGCATCCCATGGGTGAGCGTTTAATTGTTTCAATCCTAATTGAATTCTTGTTTTCTCATCATCGAAATCAAGGATTACAACGTTTAATTTTTGGTCTAATTCAAGAACTTCACTTGGGTGGTTGATTCTACTCCAAGAAAGGTCAGTAATGTGAATTAATCCATCAACACCACCTAAGTCAATGAACACACCATAAGAAGTAATATTTTTAACAACACCTTCTAATACTTGTCCTTTTTGTAATTGACCGATGATTTCTTTTTTCTGTACTTCGATATCAGCTTCGATAAGCGCTTTATGAGATACAACAACGTTTTTGAATTCGTGGTTAATTTTTACCACTTTGAATTCCATCATTTTGTTTACGTATACATCGTAGTCTCTAATTGGCTTAACGTCAATTTGAGAACCAGGTAAGAAAGCTTCAATTCCGAAAACGTCAACGATCATACCACCTTTAGTTCTGCATTTTACAAAACCATTAACGATTTCTCCTGTTTCGTTTGCAGAAATAACTCTATCCCAAGATTTGATAGTACGTGCTTTTCTGTGAGATAATACTAACTGACCTGTTTTGTCCTCACGGATGTCGATTAATACTTCTACTTTGTCACCTACTTTTAAGTTTGGGTTGTAACGGAATTCGTTTAAAGAAATAACACCTTCCGATTTTGCATTGATATCAACGATAACGTCTCTATCTGTAATTCTAACAACTACACCTTCAACTACTTCTTCTTGGTCTGTAGCGATGAAAGTTTTTGATACTAAGTCTTCGAATTCTTGTAAGTTTTTCTCATCTACTGCATCGATACCTTCTTCGAAGTTATGCCAGTTAAAATTTGCTAAAAACTCTTCTTGTGATTTTAATTGTTCAGACATGCTGATAAAAAATTTGTATTCTGCTTTTCTTGAGTTTCATAAAGCGATAGAAAAAACAGAAGTTGTTTTACATAAATAGTTGATACCTAATGGAAACTCTTCTCTGCCAAAAGGTTTGCAAAATTAATACATTTATTTGTAATAGCAAAACAATTCGATATGATTATCAGCCTATTGTTCAGGAGCAGCAAATTTAAGGGTTTTTAATACCTTAAGTCCCGCTTTCAGTCCTATCTTTTATGGTGAACCCCACCATAAAAGGATATCCACTTTATCGGGGCTATATTAGAAGGTTTTTAGATTTTCATAAGATCTTATTACTAACAAACCCGACAGGTTTTTAAAACCTGTCGGGTTTACTATCAGCAACTATCTTTGCCAAAATTTTAACTATTTTTCACTCTACCTTCAAACTTTGCTTTCACAAAAGATATTATTTCTTCAAAGTTTTCTGAACCAACTTCAATTTCACTTAAAATTAAAGGTTCGTAATCTTTAGTTATCAATATCAAATTATTCTCTTTGACAATATAGTCCATGAATTCTGACCATTGAATAAGATTAAAATGATCGCCAGAAGTTGCTATTAATGCATTTTCTGTAAATTCTAAATTCATATATTTCACATAATGAAAATCATTAATTTCTTTTACTTTAACATTTTCCATTCTTTTATAAAAAGATCTTATTTTGAAATAATAATAAACAAAAGAAATAAGATTAGATAGTCCGAAAAACACAAAAACATAACCGATTCCAAATACATTAGGTCGATTATAAATCATAGCAATACCAATAAAAGCTAACAATATACCAAAATATTGCGAATTTTTATAATAAGCTATTTTGTCTTTCCAGGCCAAATCAAACAATAAATCCATTTGACTATTATAAATATCTTTATCGAAATGTAACTCAAATTTCATTTTTAACACATTTATTTTACCCAAAGCCAATTTATATAATAAATTGCATTATAGTACTCAAATTCAATATAAAAATCAAATCTTTACTTCTACGTTAAGATAATGACATTCAAGAAATAGCAAAGATATCGGTGCTGTTATTGAAAAAGTCAGCGTCATTTTGAATGCCATGAAATAAACTTCCAGTAAATAAAAATCCCGTTTTCAATACAATTGAAAACGGGATTTTAAATATATAATAAGTTGTTAATGACTTAAATTCTCAATTTCCTTTGGATCGTGTTTATGCTTGAACAAAACCGCAAAAGCAATAGCGATAATCAAAGCATATGCTGCAAATGATAACCAGATGTTATGCCAGTCTTTCATCAGGATTTCACTGCCAAAAATACCATCAGCAGAAACTGTATTGCCATGGCTTTTTACAAAATCTAACATTTTAGAATTTGTACTGTCTGTCTGCAAAAAACCGGCTAATTCAGTTGTGTTATGAAACGATTTTGTAAAGAAACGATCAATCGCCCAACCCGACGTTAAACTTCCTAAAACAGCCCCTACTCCATTCGTCATCATCATGAATAACCCTTGCGCTGATGAACGAATTTTAGAATCAGTATTGCTTTCTACAAATAACGAACCTGAAATATTGAAGAAATCAAATGCCATTCCGTACACAATACAAGACATAATAATCATCCATAAACCTCCCACAGGATCTCCAAAAGCAAATAATCCAAAACGTAAAACCCAGGCCAGCATACTAATCAGCATTACTTGTTTGATTCCAAAACGTCTTAAGAAAAACGGTATTGCCAAAATAAACAAGGTTTCAGAAACCTGAGAGATCGACATAATAATAGTCGAATATTGAATTACAAAAGAATCTGCATATTTAGGAAAATGCTTGAATTCATCCAGAAAAACATCACCGTAAGCATTTGTTAATTGCAAGGCACCTCCTAAAAACATAGAAAACACAAAAAACAAAGCCATTTTATAATTTCCGAATAGCTTAAAAGCTTCCAGACCTAAAGTCTCTGTTAATGTAGCGTCTTCTTTTGTCAATCGCTGTGGCTCACATTTT
Organism: Flavobacterium frigidimaris; assembly: GCA_900129595.1. GTDB lineage: Bacteria > Bacteroidota > Bacteroidia > Flavobacteriales > Flavobacteriaceae > Flavobacterium > Flavobacterium frigidimaris. The sequence continues at coordinate 90,650 of FQWG01000020.1, forward strand.
GGCAATGTAAAAGCATAAACACCAAGAATTAAAGCGCCAACTCCGGCGATATAAAACTGATATTCTGTCGCTTTACTTCCACTCAAATTAGTAATCCACATAGCGGCAATAAAACCTATGGTTCCCCAAACCCGAATTGGCGGAAAATCTTTTACGATGTTTTTATTATTTAATTTTAATGACGTATACGAAATTGAATTACTGAGTGCAATTGTTGGCATATAACAACACATTGCGGCAAACATTACATATATAAAATTATCAGGCGTGGTAACTTGTGCGATTCCAAATAAAACCAATGCATAAACGATATGTAAAAAACCATATAATTTCTCAGCGTTTATCCATCTATCTGCAATAATTCCGGTAAGAGTGGGCATAAATAAAGATGCAATTCCCATAGTTCCAAAAACAAGACCAAATTGGGTGCCTTCCCAATTTTTCGTTCCAAACCAATAATTTCCAATTGTTATAAGCCAGGCTCCCCAAACAAAAAATTGAAGAAAGCTCATTATAATCAACCTGTTTTTAATTCCCATATGATGAAATTGTCTTTTTAAATAAATGAAGCGGTAAAACTACCACTAAAAATGGTTTCTGCAAAAAATTAAACTGTTTTAACAACATCATTTATCAATTCTAAAACAGCTGAAAATTGCTCTTCTCTATTTAAGTAGGAATTATCTATTTCTATCGCGTCATCAGCAATCACCAAAGGAGAATCTTCGCGGTGTGTATCTATGTGATCTCTCTCGACTACGTTTTGCAAAACATCTTCATACGACACATTGTCACCTTTTTGCTGCAATTCATCAAAACGTCTTTGCGCACGGGTTTCAGCACTGGCAGTCATAAAGATTTTAAGCTCAGCGTTAGGAAAAACAACCGTTCCTATATCCCTACCATCCATAACTATCCCCTTGTTCTTCCCCATTTCCTGCTGCTGTTCTACTAATTTAGAACGCACTTCAGAAACTTCTGCTACTCTGCTCACAAAACTGGAAACTTCTATGGTTCTAATTTGTTTTTCAACATTCTCACCATTCAGGTACATTTCACCAAATCCCAGTTCAGCATTGAATTTAAATTCTAACTGAATTTTTGGTAATGCTTCAATCAGTGCTTTTTTATCAAAAAAATCAGTTCCTATGAACTGATTCTGCATTGCATAATGAGCAACTGCGCGGTACATTGCCCCGGTATCTACATAAACATATTCTAGCTCTTTCGCTAATTGTTTGGCCAAAGTGCTTTTTCCTGTTGATGAAAATCCATCAATAGCAACGGTAATTTTTTTCAAAATGGTAATTTTAAATTTTATTGATTTTCTATTATGTGAAGTTTTCTAATAATATATATCCAAAACGATATTTGACTTAGAAGTGTTTATTATTTTTTCGATTCTTTTGAAGAATTGCTCATTAACCATTGGGCATCCGTGACTATTGCTAATATAATAATCCTGCTCTTCATAAGGAACTGCAGAGTAATAATGCAAAACGATAGCTCTCGATAAGGCATTGTTATTGGTTTCGTCTAAACCACTTAATTTATATGCTTTACCAAAACCTCCTTTATAACATTTCCCTATAGCGTATCTGCCTAATGCTGTACAATTTGAATTTGGTGTATTGCTAAATCTCAGGCTTCCTTTTACTCCGGTTTCAGATCCGGAACCATGAGCAACAAGCCCTTGGTCAATTATTTTATTATTTACTAAATCATAAACAAAAAAACGATTTTTACCTGAAGGTATTCTCATATCAACAAAAAAAGCAATTTTAGTATTGTATTTAGGATCAATACTAATCATGTTTCTTATTTCACTTACTCTGGTATTCATTCTTTCTACTTCCAGAGTAGTCATCACTTCTTCTTTATAGTAGTGTTTTGAACCCGTTAAAAACCCTACAGTCACAAACAAAAACAAACTGATTATTTTCATATAACTATTGAAAATTTAAGATTAGACCAAAAAGACTTGTATTAACTGCCAATGTGTATCTTGAATACGAATAATTAAACTTTAATTTATTCATTTTTAAATCTAAACTTAATGAAACTATCTCATTACTTATTGATCTATAAATGTTGGTTTCTCCGCGAACAGGGTTCAAAAAAGAAATACTTCATTACTGTAAATTCTCTAAAGAAAATTTTCAATGCAAGGCACATATTCTAATTCTTTATAAAATCAACTGCAATTTCTAACGGCGATTTTTTTCTGTATTATCGAATACTTTGTAAACTGCGATTCAATATCATGAATTAACTGCGCCAAATTTACATTATTTTTTTTAATTATTTAGAAAAACTGTAAATCAATTACTTTGCTCAAAAAACCGTAACCCATTGTCGTTAAAACTATTAAGATCAAATATAATTCAACTTATGTTTTAACTAAATTGATAAAACTAACATTCCAAAGCTTAATTTAAAAGAGACAAACCAATCATATTGCCTGCTTTTGAACGGATTACTATATGGAAATAACGCAACTATAAAGATAAAATTATATAACGACAAAAAATAAAAAAATCTCAAATAAAAATTCCGGCTTCCAGTTTGACGTTTTAGTCCTGGAAGCCGGAATTTTTATTTGAGATTTAATTGAAATTTATTTCAACTGCTTAGCATTTTTAACACTCTGATCTGTTATCGCTAAAGCTAAAACTTCGCTCATTTCTTTTACGTAATGAAAAGTCAGGCCTTCTAAATACTCTGCTTTAATTTCATCAATATCACTTTTGTTTTCGTGACATAAAATAATCTCTTTAATATTAGCTCTTTTTGCTGCTAAGATTTTTTCTTTGATTCCGCCAACTGGTAATACTTTTCCTCGAAGAGTTATTTCACCAGTCATTGCCAAGCTTTTCTTTACTTTCTTTTGAGTTAATAACGAAACCAGGGAAGTCAACATCGCAATACCGGCACTTGGCCCGTCTTTTGGAGTTGCTCCTTCCGGAACGTGCAGGTGAATATTGTATTTCTGAAACAATTCTACACTTAAACCTAACTTTTTAGCATTGGCTTTAATATACTCTAAAGCAATTGTAGCTGATTCTTTCATCACATTACCAAGATTCCCGGTGATCGTCAATGAGCCTTTTCCTTCAGAAATTAAGGACTCAATAAACAAAATATCACCACCAACACTTGTCCAGGCTAAACCTGTGACAACTCCGGCAACATCATTATTTTCGTATTTATCTCGTTCTAATCTTGGCACACCCAAAACTTTAACGATATCTTCGTCAGTTACTTTTTTATTGTATTCCTCATCCATTGCGACTGATTTTGCAGCGTTACGAATAACCTGGGCAATTTTAGTTTCTAAGTTACGAACTCCGGATTCACGCGTGTATCCTTCTACGATTTTTTCTAATTGTTTTTTACCAATTGTCAAGTCCTTAGTCGTTAATCCGTGAGCCTCTAATTGCTTAGGAAAAAGATGTCTTTTGGCAATTTCAACTTTTTCTTCGATCGTATAACCTGACATTTTAATAACTTCCATTCTGTCACGCAACGCCGGCTGAATCGAAGACATATTATTTGATGTCGCAATAAACATTACTTTAGATAAATCATATCCCATTTCAAGGAAATTATCATAAAAAGCATTGTTTTGTTCCGGATCTAAAACTTCTAATAAGGCAGAAGAAGGATCTCCGCTGTTACCGCTGGAAAGTTTATCTATTTCGTCTAAAATAAATACAGGATTTGATGTTCCCGCTTTTTTCAAACTCTGAATAATACGACCTGGCATTGCACCGATATAGGTCTTTCTGTGTCCGCGAATTTCTGCTTCGTCACGTAAACCGCCTAATGAAATGCGTACATATTCACGTCCTAATGCTTCGGCAACTGAACGTCCAATCGAGGTTTTACCAACTCCCGGAGGTCCTGTTAAACATATTATTGGCGATTTCATATCGTTACGAAGTTTCAATACAGCCAAATGTTCGATCATTCTTTTCTTAACTTCTTCAAGTCCAAAATGATCTTTATCTAATATTTTTTGAGCATGTTTTAAATCAAATTTATCTTTAGAATATTCACCCCAAGGCAATTCTAAAAACAATTCTAAATAATTACGCTGAATTCCAAAATCAGGTGATTGCGGATTCATTCGACGCATTTTAGACAATTCTTTTTCGAAATGCTTTTGCGTTTTTTCGTCCCATTTTTTTGTTTTCGCTTTCAGTCCCATTTCGTCCATTTCTTCTTCCTGCGAAACGCCTCCCAATTCTTCCTGAATGGTTTTCATTTGCTGGTGTAAGAAATACTCACGCTGCTGCTGGTCTAAATCAAAACGTACTTTTGACTGAATGTCATTTTTCAATTCTAATTTTTGCAACTCCACGTTCATATAACGTAAGGTTTCAAGCGCTCTCTCTTTTAATCCGTTTATCGATAACAAACCTTGTTTTTCTTTTACCGATAAATTCATGTTAGAAGAAACAAAATTGATTAAAAACGATTGGCTTTCAATGTTTTTAATCGCAAAAGTAGCTTCTGAAGGAATGTTTGGACTTTCTTTTATGATTTGAATCGCTAATTCTTTTACAGAATCTAAAATAGCAGTAAATTCAGTATCATTTTCTTCCGGACGTTCTTCTGAAACCTCTTTGATCGTTGCTGTGATATACGGATCTTCTGAAGTAACTTCGTCAATTTCGAAACGTTTTTTTCCTTGCAAAATAACCGTAACATTTCCGTCAGGCATTTTTAAAACGCGCAGGATTCTTGCTACAGTTCCAATTTTATGTATATCATCTTTTGAAGGATCTTCGTCTTCCTCATTAATTTGAGAAACAACTCCAATTATTTTTCCTCCTGCATTGGCATCATTAATTAGCTTTATTGATTTATCTCTTCCCGCTGAAATCGGAATAACAACTCCCGGAAATAAAACGGTATTACGTAAAGGTAAAATAGGTAACGAAAGCGGAAGCTCTTCATTGTTCATTTCCTCTTCGTCTTCTGGAGTTAATAATGGAATTAATTCTGCTTCAGAATCAAATTCCTGAAGTGACAGATTGTCAATAGTAAGTATTTTATGGTCTGACATAATAGTATATAAGTCGTTTTGTCATTAAATTTTTAATCGTAACTTAAAACCTAATCTTAGTTATAGTACATTTAGGTAAAACTACACCAAGTCTTTCGTTTATAAGATAGGCGGTAAAAATAGACAATCATTATGCCAAAAGCAAAAAAGAAAGTTTTGAAATCAAACTGAGAGAATCATTACCTAAGATAATTATAGTCTTAAAAAAAATACAATTATTTTTTTTAAAAGTGTAACAAATCAAAAAAAGCACTGTCCTTATATAAAACTAGCAATCATTACTTGAATATAACTAACCAAAATATCGAAGAATTAATCGCGCTTTGTAAAGAAAACAATCAGAAAGCACAATTCGAAGTTTACAATCGTTACTGTAAAGCCATGTACAATGTGGCCTACCGTATTGTAAAAGATGAACATTTTGCACAAGACGTCATGCAAGAAGGTTTCCTTAAGGCTTTTACAAAAATAAATGACTATAAACAAGAAGTCGCTTTTGGAGCATGGTTAAAGAAAATAATTGTCAATTATAGTATTGACTTTTATAAGAAGAATAATGCTTTTCAGGTCGAAGATTTGAGCAAAACATTATATAAAATAGAAGAAAACGAAGGTTTCTTTTCTGAAAACATAGATTTGAATTCGCTTAAAGTGAAACAAGTTTTAGATTCAATTTTAAGTTTGAAAGATAATTACCGAATGGTATTAACGCTCTTTTATATTGAAGGTTATGATCAGGAAGAAATTTGCGAAATTTTAAATATAAGTTATGCTAATTGCCGGACAACATTAAGTAGGGCAAAAGAAAGTTTACGAAAAAAAATAGAGGAGATATGATATTGCCGAAAATAAAAAGTTTGTGCGCACAAACCAATAAAAAAGCAACAACACCTTCGCCGCTTAAAAATAAATTTTAGATATATGAAAAAGGAAAATGACGATTTAGATCAATTATTTGAAAAATTTGAGAATCAATGGGATGTAAAAAGAATGAATGCTGACCATCAGGTTGACTTCTTAAATAAATTAAACAAAAGACAACCAAAGAAAAAGAATCACGCTGTTTGGGCAATCGCTGCATCAATTGTGGTATTGCTTGGGATATCTCTGTTCTATAACAACACAGAGAAACCCACAGAATTTAAGTTTGCATCAAAAGAAACTCAACGAACCGATTCGATATTCAGTATTTTAATTGACAATGAGCTAGTTAAATTAAAAGAAAAAAGTTCGCCGGAAAATGAACAAATTATAAATGACGCTTTAAAACAAATGAAAGTTTTTGATGCTGATTATGCAAAAATCATAAAAGAAGTTCAGAAAAATGGCGAAAACAAGCAAATTATTTACGCTATGATCAGCAACCTGCAAACCCGAATCTCCTTTTTGCAAACGGTATTGCAGCGCATTGAAGAAAATGAAAAATTTAAAAATACTACTCATGAAAAAACACTATAACATACTAGTCTTATTTCTTTTGATTCCTTTATTAGGATTTTCAAATGATGACAGCTTTATTTCTAAACAAAAAAACATTAAAAAAACTTATATCGTCAATTCAAATGCAGGAATTGATATCGATAACAAATACGGAAACATAACTGTAAGTACCTGGGATGAGGATAAAATCGATCTTGACATCACCATAAAGGTTTCCGGCGGGAATGAAAACTGGGTCAACGAAAGATTAAACAGCATTGATGTTAACATTACCGCTCTTAAGTCTTTAGTTGCTGCCGTTACAAATCTTGGCAGCTCATCCGTAAAAAGCAGAGGAAGCAGCAATAGTTTTGAAATTAATTACGTAATAAAAATCCCAAAAAACGGCACCGTAAAACTCAACAATAAATACGGGAATATTACCACTCTTACTTTAGAATCTACCACTGATATTTCTTGTAAATATGGCAAGATTATATTGGGTAAACTTAATGGTGACAGCAATAGAGTCGAAATTGGATACAGTCAGAACTCTACTATCGAGTACATTAAAAGCGGAAACATTGAAGCGCGCTATTCAGGAATAAAAATTAATGAATCCGGAAATTTAAATATTGACGCAAATTATACTGACGTATCATTGCTGGAAGGCCAGAATATTAAATGCAAAGGAAATTATGGTACTTTCAAATTTCAAAAAATAAATTCACTTGTTGGGAGCAGTAATTACGTAACTATATCAATTGCAGAAATTTCCAGCAACCTGAATATCGACGCTACTTATTCTAAAATAAATGTGGAATCGCTTAATGAAAAACCAAAGAATGTTAACATTAATACAGGATATACCAACATATCCTTGGGATACAACACCAACTTTGCTTTTGATTTTGATATTAACACCAGATATGGAAGTATAAAAAGTGATAGTTCCCTGGAGGTTTCTGTTAGTGAAATTAAAAATAATGCGAAAAGATTAAGCGGTTACAACAAGAAAAAAGGACAAAGTAAAGTCATTGTTAATTCTAATTATGGTAATGTCATACTAACCAAAAGACAGTAGTTTCAAAAATCAGTCAAAAATAATAATCAAAACAATCAAAAAAATGAAAAAATCAATTCAATTATTAGTGTGCGGAGCATTTTTAGTAACTTTTATTGCAAATGCACAATGGTCATCCAACGATAAAAAGAAAGGAAATGGGACCGTCGTTACCGAAACGAGAACAACAGCAGACTATGATGCGATAAAAGTTTCCGGTTCTTTTGATGTAGATTTAGTAGCAGGAAAAGAAGGAAAAATTATCATCAAGGGAGAAGAAAATTTACTATCTGCCATAAAAGTTGAAGTTGAAGGGAATGTATTGAAAATTTACACTGAAAAAGGCATAAACATAAAATCTAGTATCGGTAAAAAGATACAGGTAACGATACCATTTGAAAAAATAGCTGAAGTAACTTTGTCAGGTTCAGGAAATATTCAGTCAAAAGACGTTATTAAAAATGATGCATTTCTTGCCAGATTATCCGGTTCTGGTAACTTTAATTTAGCAGTAGATTCCAATAATTTAGAATTAAATCTAAGTGGCTCAGGAAATGTACGTTTAAAAGGAAATGCAGTTAATTTTACCACTAAACTTTCAGGTTCCGGTGATATTGATACTGCAGATTTACAATCAAAAAATGTTAATGTAACAGTTTCCGGATCCGGAAACAGCAAAATTAACTGCAAGGAAAGCTTAACTGCAAGAGTTTCAGGTTCAGGAAATATCAAATACACAGGAAATCCTGAAAAAAGAGATGTAAAGGTTTCAGGTTCAGGAAATATCTCAAAGGTATAGTCCTAAAAAAACAATAATCATCATCAATCAAATTATACAAGTTTGTCTTATTTAGTGACAACTTAAATCCCTGAAAAGGCACTTTAGTATTTAAAGTGCCTTTTTTGGTATTCTTCTCAATAGAAAAATAGCTGTAATAAAGAATATTCCAAGAATAACAATTGCTGAACGGGAACTTCCTGTTAGTTGGTCAATAATCCCGTAAACACACATTCCAATTACAATTCCTATTTTTTCAGCTACATCATAAAAACTAAAAAATGAAGCTGTATCTTCTGTTTCAGGTAATAATTTCGAATAGGTAGAACGTGATAGAGCCTGAATTCCTCCCATTACAAATCCTGCAATAGTAGCTGCAATGTAAAAATGGATTGGCAGGTAAATAAAATAAACAATCACACAGAATACTACCCAAATAAAATTAATAAAGATCAAGGTTGGGATATTACCAAATTTAGATGATGCTTTTGACGTTATTACCGCACCTGCAACCGCAATTAGCTGTATTAGTAAAATACTAACAATCAAACCAATTGTAGCTTCGTCTTTAGACTCCCATTGAATCTCTTGGGCTCCAAAATAGGTAGCCACCAACAATACGGTTTGTACTGCCATACTTGAAACAAAAAAACCTCCTAAATAACGTTTTAATGGGATATTTTGCTGTAGCAATGCCCAAACTTTCTTTAATTCTTTGAAGCCATTAAACACAACTGTTTTTGTTAGTTTTTCAGTGCGTTCTTTTCTTCCCTTTGGTAAATAATAATACGTATACTGACTGAACAATATCCACCAGGCACCCACCATTACAAACGAATACCTCATGGCTTTCATTGCTGCCTCGCCGTCTGTTCCCGTGATTCCAAAAAGCTTTGGTTTCATGATCATTGCAAGATTGATCAGCAATAAAACTACGCTTCCAATATAACCAAGCGAATATCCCTTAGCGCTAATACTGTCTTGTTGCTCTTCAAAAGCGATATCCGGTAAATAAGAATTGTAAAAAACCAAACTTCCCCAAAAACCAATTAGTCCCAAAAAATAAAAAGCCAGTCCAATATAAATATTATCCAGGTCAAACCAATATAATCCGATACAGGATGTAGCTCCTAAATAACAGAAAAATTTCATGAACGATTTTTTATTCCCAACATAATCAGCAATTCCTGATAATAATGGAGACATAACAGAAACAACCAAAAATGCCATCGCCGTGATAAAACTAATTAAAGCTGAATTCTTTAGATGCATTCCAAAAACATCAATATAATGATCACGGTCCGCAAATAAAGCTTCATAAAAAATAGGAAATACTGCAGATGCAATTGTTAGTGTATAAACTGAATTTGCCCAGTCATAAAAAGCCCAGGCATTTAATAATTTTTTATCTCCTTTTTGTAAGTTTTTCATAGAAATGGTTTTGTTAACAGCTTACGAATTTATCCAATTTTTGTGATAATCAAATAAAAATCTGATAAATCGTAGATTAATAAATTATCAACACTTTAAAATAATATTTACATAAAAAAAGCTACCCTAAAAAGAATAGCTTTAATAATTTGTATCGAATGATATAATGTTCTTTATTTTATAATCCCCACTTTTAATGCTGTAGCTTTTGCTTCCGGAATCAACGATTTTATATTAGCAATCCTTGTTGCGTCAGACGGGTGTGTACTCATGAATTCAGGTGTACCTGCAGCGCCTGATTTAGCTGACATTCTCGTCCAGAATGCAATGGCATCATCCGGATTATAACCTGCAATTGCCATTAGGGTTAATCCTATTTTATCTGCTTCAGTTTCATTACTTCTGCTAAACGGCAGCATCACTCCTACTTCAGAACCAACTCCGTAAGCCTGAGCAAATATTTGTCTTGTTGCTTCAGATTTGTTGCTGGTTGCAGCGTCTAATGCAGCACTGCCGATTTGCTGTAACTGTGCAGCGCTCATTCTTTGTGCTCCGTGATTCGCTAATGCGTGAGACACTTCATGTCCCATAACAGTCGCTAAACCTGCATCGTTCTGAGTGATAGGTAAAATTCCCGAATACACAACAATTTTCCCGCCAGGCATACACCAGGCATTCACTTCTTTACTATCAACCAATTTATACTCCCAACGGTAATCTTTTAAGTATTGCGACTGACCTAAAAATGTCAAATATTTTTCTGCGGCAGCTTTAATTCTCATTCCGACAGTTTCTACCCTTTTGGCATCCGCAGTTCCTGTTATAACTTTATTTTCTGTTATAAAAGTATTATACTGCTGAAAAGAGGAAGGAAACAATTCGCTGTTTGAAACGAAATTAAGGTTTTTCTTTCCTGTAACGGGATTAGTAGCGCAACCAGCTATCAAAACAGCTGTGAAAATCCCTAATATTAATTGTTTTTTCATGATCGATATATTTTTGAAACACACAAAAATACAATTATTATTAATTTATGATTTACATAATTAAATAAGAAAATACCAAAATTTACTTACTCTCCAATAATATGAAGTTCATTAAACTCTTTATCAACAATTAAGAAGTGATTCTCTTCAAAAGCAGCGGAATCAAATACTACTTTTTCATTGTCTAGTTCGATCTCTGTCACTTTAAATGGCAAACCTATTAAGTTGATTTTGTATTTGCTGTAAGGTGTATCATATTTACCTTCTTTATGAAGCTGAATGATTAATTCCTTTTCTTTGCCAATTGTTCTAAAAGATAAAAAACTGTAACGTCCCTTTTTATAATCATAGCCGTCTTGCGCATCCTCATAAACTACTGATTTTTCTTTACCGTTTTTAAAATATAAATCAAGCGTTAATTCATCAAATTCAAGTTCGCCAACATATTGCTGAACCGGATATTTTGGAATTACGGCACCCGCTTTTACAAAAAGTGGAATTTCATCAAATTTAGTATCTACCCAAACTTCTTTTCCTCCAGTAGAAAATTCATTCGTCCAATAGTTATACCATTCACCTCTTGGGATATACATACGTCTACCTACAGCGTTAGGTTCAAGGATTGGACATACCAATATTTGATTTCCAAAGATAAATTCATCATTACGATAATGCGTTTGCGTGTCATCCTGATCATAATATACTAATGGTTTCAGCATGGGAATTCCTTCTTCGATATATTGCCAGAACATGGTATACAAATAAGGTAATAACTGATAACGAAGACTGACAAACTTTCTGGTAATATTAATCACTTCTTCATCAAAAGCCCAAGGTTCCTGATTGCCATGATCTCCGGAAGAATGTGTTCTGCAAAAAGGATGAAATACACCTAACTGGATCCAGCGTGCATATAATTCTCCGGTTGGCTGTTCAGCAAAACCACCAATATCAGAACCTGTAAATCCCATTCCGGAAATACACATTCTTTGCACCTGAATATTCGCAATCCATAAATGCTCCCAAGTAGCAACATTATCTCCTGTCCAGGAGGATGTATAACGTTGTGCTCCCGAATATGCCGAGCGTGTTATTACAAAAGGACGTTTAGGATAAGCAAATCGCTTCACTCCATGATACGTCGCCCTTGCCATTTGAGTACCGTAAATATTATGTGCTTTTCGATGACTGCAAGGATTTCCGTCATAAATATGACGAACATCCATTGGGAAAGTTTTATTGGGCACCTCCATAACGGCAGGTTCATTCATATCGTTCCAAACTCCTTTTACACCAATATCTGAAATTAATTCTTTAAATAATCCAGCCCACCATTCTCTGACTGCGGGATTTGTATAATCAGGAAAATTACACTCTCCCGGCCAGACTTTGCCTTTCATATAAGGACCGTCAGCTCTTTTGCAAAAATAATCCTTTTCTAAGGCCTCCTGATACACCCAGTAATCCTTATCTATTTTTATTCCGGGATCGATAATGACAACCGTTTTAAAGCCGTCTTCGGCTAATTCTGCTACCATTCGTTTTGGGTCAGGAAAATATTCCTTGTTCCAGGTAAAACATCGAAATCCTTCCATATAATCGATATCCAAGTAAATGGCATCACAAGGAATTTTTAACTCTCTGAATTTTGAAGTAATTTCTTTTACTTTACTCTCCGGATAGTAACTCCATTTGCACTGGTGATATCCTAAAACCCATAATGGAGGTAATTCCGGTTTTCCCGTCAAATCGGTATACGTCGTGACTACATCCTGCATTTGAGGCCCATAAACAAAATAATAGTTCATTTCGCCGCCTTCAGCCCAAAAACTCGTAACATTTCTTCTTTCCTGACAAAAGTCAAAAAAAGTTCTGAACGTATTATCGAAGAAAATACCGTAAGATTGTTTGTTCTGTAAACCGATGTAAAATGGAACAACCTTATACAACGGATCTTGCTCTTTTTGATAAGCATACTGATCTGTAGCAAAATTCTCGAGTCTTTTGCCTTTTAGATTCATTTGAGTGGCTTTATCTCCCAGTCCGTAAAAGCATTCCCCGTCTTTGGAAGACTTGCTCATTTTGACAATATTTCCGCCATATTCATAACTCTCTTCCCAGTGAAAACCAAGTTCATCTTCGAGAATTAAAACATCGTTTAAATCATAAATAGACAAACGAAGATCAATTTTCTGAATTTTACATTTTACCTTGCTCGTCCTGATCTGAAAATAAGTTTCTTCTTCTGTAAGTTCTAAAAAATTATAACCATGAAGCTGCGTTTTATCAATTGCATATGAGAAATCGTTGCTGAAATATCCTTTTGTAGTAAAACGAAACCGAATTAAACTGTCTCTGAGAATAGTAACTTTTAAGATTACTTTGTTGTCTGTATTAAAAAAAATTGAATCTCCTTCATGCTCAAACGAAACAATTTTTGAAGGATATAAATCTCCTTTATATTCTAATGATGTATTTGTAATCATAACACTAAATAAATTAATTATTCTAACTCTGTCTCTCTTTCAAACATACAAAAAAACCTCCTAAACCGCTATCAATAAAAGGTTTATTCACGAAAACGTTTTTTCTGAACGACTCTTAAATTATTGCTCAAAAAATAACAATTCGACAATTTTAAAACTTAAAACTGACAAATTGTTACCGCAATAAATAACTGCTGATTTTTTTATGAATACGAATAAACTGTAACACTTAAAGGAGGCAAAGTTAATGCGACAGAATGATCTCTTCCGTCATAAGCAATCGCTTCAATTTTTAAAGTTTTAGCATTTCCTATCCCGCTTCCACCATAAAGTACTGCATCACTATTAAAAATCTCTTTTAATTTGCCTTTTTTCGGAATTCCGATTCTATAATTTTCCCGAATTACTTGCGTAAAATTACAAACCACGATCACATTTTCATCAGGATCATTCCCTTTTCGGATATAAGATAAAACCGCATTTTGATGATCTGAATAATTGATCCATTCAAAACCTTCTGCCGAAAACTGTTTTTCATACAATGCAGGATGCGATTTATACAATTGGTTTAAATCTGTAATCAGTTTTTTTATACCGGAATGATAGTCATATTGCAACAAATGCCAGTCTAAACTTTTTTCAAAATTCCATTCGTCGCTCTGTCCAAATTCAGATCCCATAAACAATAATTTTGTTCCGGGATGAGTAAACATGTAACCATATAGGAGTCTTAAATTAGCAAATTTCTGCCATTCGTCGCCGGGCATTTTATTGGCAATCGATTTTTTTCCATAGACGACTTCATCATGAGAAAATGGAAGCATGAAATTTTCAGTAAACGCATACGTCATCGAAAACGTCAAATCGTTTTGATGGTATTTTCTATAAACCGTTTCTTTCTGAAAGTACTTTAGTGTATCGTGCATCCAGCCCATCATCCATTTCATTCCAAAGCCTAAACCACCTGTAAAAGTGGGTCTCGAAACCATAGGAAACGAAGTGCTTTCTTCAGCAATTGTCTGGACTCCATCAAAATTAGCGTAGATTACTTCATTAAACTCTTTAAGAAAACTAATAGTATCCAGATTCTCTCTGCCTCCATAAATATTCGGTTCCCATTCTCCCTCTTTTCTCGAATAATCAAGGTACAACATCGAAGCTACAGCATCAACGCGTAAACCATCAGCATGATAATGCTGAAGCCAGAAAACAGCATTACTAATTAAAAAAGCACGAACTTCATTACGGCCATAATTAAAAACCAGGCTTTTCCAATCCGGATGATATCCCTTTCTGCGATCCGGATGTTCGTATAAATGTGATCCGTCAAAAAAACCTAAACCGTGGGCATCATCAGGAAAATGCGATGGAACCCAATCTAATATTACTCCAATTCCGGCCTGATGCAATTTATCAACCAGCACCATAAAATCCTGTGGTTTTCCAAAACGTGAAGTCGGAGCAAAATAGCCTGTCAACTGATAACCCCACGACGGATCATAAGGATATTCCATTATAGGCATAAATTCAACGTGGGTAAAACCCGTTTCTTTTACATAATTTACCAAATCATCCGCCAGTTCAAGATACGTCAGGAAACGATTATTATCACCGCGTTTCCATGAACCTAAGTGTACTTCATAAACAGAGTATGGTCTATCAAGACCATTCTTCTCCTTACGCGATTGCATCCAGTTTTCGTCTTTCCAATTATAATCTAAATCCCAGACAACAGATGCTGTATGAGGTGGTTTTTCGCAGTATAAAGAAAAAGGATCAGCCTTTTCAGTTACAACTCCGTCTATACTGGATTGAATTTTATATTTATACAAAGAACCTTTTGTAATATCAGGGATAAATCCTTCCCAAATTCCGGAAGAATCCCAACGCACTTGCAACAAATGTTCACCTTCTGTCCAATAATTAAAATCACCAACAACCAAAACAGATTGTGCTGTTGGCGCCCAAACTGCAAAATAAACGCCCTTTACTCCGTTAACTTCAACTAAATGCGCTCCTAACTTTTCGTATAATTTGAAGTGTTTGCCTGCTTTGAATAAATCAATATCAAAATCAGTAAAAAGAGAATGCGTGATAACTTTATTCATATTTGGTTTTTAAGGCAACAATTAATGTATTTTATTCAATTCTAAAATTATCCGATAGAACAACTCCCTTTTTAATAACAACAATTCCGTCTTTTATACTATACAGCTCATTTGTAAAATTGTCCAAATGTTTTCCTCCATTAATATGAACATTGTTTCCAATACGAACATTTTTATCGACCAGAGCATTCTTTATAAAACAATTTTCACCTATTCCCACATGAATTTTATTAATCGTACTTTCATGATTCATCTCATCAAGATCCTGATAAAAATCGTTCCCCATGACATAACAATTTTCAAGAACAGTACCTACTCCAATTCTGGAACGAATACCAATTACAGAACTCTTAATTTCTTTGGCATTAACAATACAGCCTTCAGAGATTAAAGATTGATTTATAATTGAATTTCTAAATTTAGACGGAGGCAGTAATCTCGGTCTTGTAAAAATTTTATTCTCATTATCAAATAAATTAAACTCAGGAATATCCGCAGTTAAACCAATATTAGCTTCAAAAAATGATTCAATATTCCCAATATCTGTCCAATATCCCTCATATTGATAACTCAGGATTTTATGTTTTCCAACAGCATGCGGAATAATTTCTTTTCCGAAATCTTTTGTCTCCGGATTCGCCATTAATTCTTCTAATAATGGTTTATTAAAGATGTAAATTCCCATAGAAGCAAGGTATTTTTTACCTTTTTCCTGCATTTGCTCGCTCACTTCAGACTCCCATTGCGGCAATAAAGATGCATCAGGTTTCTCGATAAAAGCTTCAACACAACTTTCGTGATTTGTCTTTAGAATTCCAAATTCCGGCGCATCTTTTGCGTTTACCGGCAAAGTTGCAATAGAAATCTCAGCATTTGCAGCAATGTGAGCTTCTAACATTTCATTAAAATCCATTTGATACAACTGATCACCGGAAAGAATCAATGCGTGATCGAAATCGTGTTTTAAAAAATGCGACATACATTGTCGAACAGCATCTGCAGTTCCCTGAAACCATGTTGGATTATCAGGAGTTTGTTCTGCAGCTAAAATATCTACAAATGACTGACTGAAAATACTAAAATTGAATGTGTTCTTAATATGCGCATTCAAAGATGCCGAATTGAATTGCGTCAGAACAAATATTTTAAAAATATCCGAATTGATACAATTTGAAATCGGAATATCTACCAATCGGTATTTCCCGCCAATTGGAACTGCCGGTTTTGATCTGGTTTCTGTTAATGGGTACAAACGTGATCCTTGTCCTCCTCCTAAAATAATGGCAACTACATTCTTCTTTTTAAACTTCATTTTTCTCAATTATTAAGGTGTATATCTCGATATATTCTTGGCAAACGCGCTCCCAGGAATGGTCAATTCCCATTCCCATTTTTCTTATTTTATAGAAATTTATTTTATCGTCATATAGTTTTACTGCACGATTTATTGAATAACAGATATCTCCTACCGAGGCCTGGTCATGACAAATTCCATTTCCGTTATCACCAAAATCAATTACAGTATCGCGTAAACCTCCCGTTCTCCTCACGATTGGAATTGTACCATAACGCAAAGCATACATCTGATTTAAACCACAAGGCTCGACTCTCGACGGCATTAAAATATAATCGGAACCAGCGTATATCAAATGCGCCAGCTCTTCATTGTAACCAATAAAAACACTATAATTGCCATTATAATCATTTCGCAATTGAATTAATTGTTCTTCTATAGCAGAATTTCCCGATCCCAAAATCAGGATATTAATATTTTCGTAATTTTCAGATAAAGCCAAAGCAGAAGCCTGAGGCAACAGATCTCCCCCTTTTTCTTCGAATAAACGGCCTATAAAACTAAATAATGGCTTTGCAGGGTCTAAATCAAATTGCTCGCATAATTTTTCTTTATTTTTTTGCTTTCCACTTTCTGACGTTTCAACCGAATAATTTTCAGCAATCATTTGATCCTTAAACGGATTCCACACTTCAAAATCAATTCCGTTTAAAATTCCTTTTGATTTATCTCTTACAGATCTGAACAAGGCTTCTAACCCATTTGCCGAGATATTAATTTCATTCAGATAACTTGGTGATACAGTCGTAACTGCATGTGCACATTTTACGCCTACTGCCAGAGAATTAATAGAATGATCCCATTCTAAAAAACCAACGTGTATTAAATCAAATTCAGGTAAATAATGTAATTTATCAAAACCAAACCATCCCTGATACAAACCATTATGAATCGTGATTACTGTTCTGACTGATCTTAAATTTTCATATTTATACGCATACTTAACCATAAATGGAATCAATCCGGTATGATGGTCGTGACAATTAATAATATCAGGAATAGTATTTCTACTCGAAATCCAATCTAAAGCAGCTATTTGGAACGATAAAAATCGTTCTATATCATCCTCATAACCATACACGTTTGAACGGTTAAACAATTCCTCTATTTCTATCAGATACAATTCGTAACCTAACTTATCGTTTATCTCTTTTAAGATACTGAACGGAAAATCAAAGTCACCCAGAGATATACTTCCCTGATGAACGCGTTCAAAATCATTTTCATTCCTGAACTTTGTGTCATAGCAAGGAACAACAACGCGAACCTCATGACCTGCATTCTTTTGATATTTTGGTAATGCCCCAACAACATCAGCCAAACCGCCAACTTTAGCCATAGGATAGCATTCTGCACTAATATGAAATATTTCCATGTAGAAATTTATAAACGTATTAATAAAACTAATCTGTGAATTATTTTTTTCAGTAAGCATTCATTAATATCTTACTTTTATGTTTCCTAAATTTAGGAAAAAATAAGTGAAATTACAGCTTCAGAAAAAATTTATTAATATGGCAAAAAAGGTTACTAATCCTACTCAATCATTAAAAATTCCACAGGTAATTATACTTTCTGGTAAAATACTCGCTTTTATATCCCCTAAGTTCGCTACAACATTTGCCGCAAAGCTTTTTACAACTCCTATAAAACATAAAATTCCTAAACGAGAGTATGAAATGGATAACAAAAGTGGCAAAAATAGAATCATGGTACCCGTCATTAATAAAAGTATCCTGACGTACCAGTATGGAAAAAGTGAACAGAAAATTTTATTAGTCCATGGTTGGTCCGGCCGCGGAACACAGTTATTCAAAATAGCAGATGCACTTTTGCAAAATGGCTATTCGACTGTAAGTTTTGATGCTCCCGCACATGGAAAATCAGAAGGAAATACAACGATAATGTCTGAATTTATTGCCTCTATTCTGGAAATAGAAAAACAATATGGGCCTTTCGAAATTGCGATTGGACATTCACTAGGTGGAATGTCTGTCCTAAATGCTGTCAAAGATGGTTTAAAAGTAAAAAAAGCTATTGTTATTGGCAGCGGAGACATTGTACAGGATATTTTAGATGAATTTATTTTCAAACTTGGATTGAACCAAAAATTCAGCGAACGTCTTCGTTTTCTATTTGAGGATAAGTACCAGGTAAAAATGGATGATTTTTCCGCTTATCGTGCGGCTCAAAAAATTCAAATTCCAGTTTTGGTAATCCATGATAAAGATGATCCTGAAGTGCCTGCCGAAGCAGGAATTCATATTCATAAACACTTACAAAATGGAACTTTATTTTTGACCGAAGGTTTAGGACACAGAAAAATACTTGGTAACCAAAATGTTATAAAAAAGATCCTTGATTTCATCAAAACTACTTAATTTTGTGATAGTTATATTTTTGTAATTGAATTTAAAACGATACCGAGATGAATTTATTTCGAGAAACATCAGATTGGGAAACTAAGTTAAATCCCATTCTAAAAAAATATAAAGGAAAAAATCATCCGTTAGATTACAAAAATACTTATCAGTTATTGGTCATGGTCGTTTTATCTGCCCAGGATTCTGATGCAAATATCAACACTATTGCACCTGCTTTATTTGCAAAATTCCCAACACTCAAAAGTTTATCCGAAGCCGATTCACAGACCTTTATTCCCTATATAAGTAAGGTTCGGAATTATCCAACCAAAACACAATGGCTTCTTGAAATTGCTAAAACCATCAAAAATGATGAAGATATCCCCTTGACAATGCAAGGATTGACAGCGTTAAAAGGTATTGGCAGAAAATCTGCAAATGTTATTTTAAGAGAAACCCATCAACCTGCCGAAGGTATTATTGCAGATTTACATGTAATTCGTGTAGCACCAAGAATTGGAATAATAAAAGAAAATAAAGATGGTAATAAAGTCGAAAAGGATCTTATGCAAGCGTTACCAAAATCAATTTGGTCAGAAATTGGAATGGTAATTTCATTTCTGGGAAGAGAGACTTGCAGGCCAAAACCTAAATGCGAAGAGTGTTTGTTGACAGATGTTTGTCATTACTATCTTAATGAAGTAATTTAAAAATTTATTTACGTCTTGTATCAATTAAATAGATAATTTTCCAATTCCCTTTTTCTTTAAACAAAGTAAAGGTATTAACACCCGTGTGACTTAGCTTATCATTCAAATAAAATTCATAAGGCGCCCAAACATGAGCCATCGTTCCATCTATTTGAATATTGTAACTTAAAAATTTTTCTTGAAATTTTACATTTGACGGAATTGAAGCAATAGATTTAAATAGTTCCCCCGCTGTTTCATCAGATAATTTACTGCCTTTCGTCTCACTTTCACTAATTGACTGCAAAATAATTTTAGAAGAACAAACGGATTGCATTTTTGCCGTTTCTTTTTGATGAAACCCGTCAAAGAAAATCTCAATAGTTTTCTGCACATCATGCTTTTGTGCACTAACCGAAAAACCTATAAACAATAAAATTACAATGTAAAGTTTCATACTTACAAATTAAAATTCAATCGAAGATAGAAATTCTAATGAAAAAAGACGAATGTTTGATGTTGCCCCGAATTATTTTGAATCATTTTTTTTAGTATAACAGCACTTCGCTGAGAATTGCTTTATCCGTATAAGTAGCTACTTTTTTTCAAATAACACATTCTCAGGGTTTCGTTTCTGACCTTAAGTTCTAATGTATTTTTGTACAAGCTAATTATATGTAAATTTATTTGGGCGTTTCCCTGCGTGCGGGCTGGGCTGTCCGCTAAATCTTTTGCGATAGGCTTATCGGTTTACACCGAAAAAATTTAGTTTTCCACAAAAGGATACCGCTGCCATCCC
>FQWG01000016.1 GCA_900129595.1 Flavobacterium frigidimaris
AACTTCAATAGTTCTATAGGGGTCATATAAAATTCTTAGATTACAAAGTTCTTATTTTATTTTGACATTTCATCCCCAAGTTTTGCACTTCATCCCAATTCTTGCTCATATGTTGGTAAGGTTTATTGTGCTTTGGGATTTTTTTTTAGGATCAGGTGTAAAGCTGGGAATTGGGTAAAATTTTACCGCAAAGTTTACTAAGATTACGAAAAGGTTCGCAAAGCTATAAATAAACTTGGCGAACCTTTGTGCTTTTAAGTTTGTGTTCTTTCGTGTAATTTTTTTATTTAGAGTTAACTCCTTTTTTTTTTTTTTTTTTGTTTTGTTTGTAATGGTGGGTGTTTTTGGAATTTGATGGTTAGATTAGAATCTATAATTCTTTGTTTGAGAAAAAAATATGTACTGTTTTGTGTGTAGAATTGATAGTAAAAAATTGAATGTATTGCTGTTTATTGAAAGTTTGGGGACGAAAGAATTGTTATTGTAAAGGTTTAAATGCCTATTTTCTTTTTGAGGTATTCCAGCATTGGTAGAGTAACTGGTTTCGAAAGGAAATCTATAATAATGGGATATTTTTTTGCTTTGGCTAAATCGTCAGGGTCAATTGTAGAAGATAACACAATTACATTAGCGGTATTGAATTCTGCGTAAGCAGGAGAGGTAAAGTGGTCCAGAAATTCCCATCCGCCCATAACCGGCATATTCAGGTCTAGAAAAATCAATTCGGGTTTTTTGTTTGCTTTGTTTTTGATGTTGTTATATTTCAAAGTATTGAAATGCAACAATGCTTCTTCTCCATTTTGAGCAGTGATGATTTCTTTGGAGAAGGAAGATTTCGAAATTACTTTTTTGCATAACATTAACGTGATTGGGTCGTCGTCAATGCATAAAATTTGCTCGAGCATTTGTGTTAATTTTTGAATGTTATTGTAAATGTTGTGCCTTTATTAACTTCGCTTTCGATGGTAATTGTTCCTCCCATGGTCTCTACCTGCGATTTTACAAGGTACAAACCTAAGCCTTTGCTGTCCGGATAATTGTGGAATCGTTGATAAAGGCCAAAAACTTTGTCGCGATTTCTTTCCAGGTCAATTCCAATTCCGTTATCCTTAAAAGTTAAGATTGCTTTGTGGTCTATTTGTTCAGCGGTTATTGATATTTTTAATTTCCTGTTTTCTGATTTGTATTTTAAGGAGTTGGTCAGTAAATTAAGTAAGATACTTTCTATATAAGCTTTGTTTGTGTTGAGCAGTGGAACTTTTTCGAAATTTAATTTAATTATTGGCTTGTGCAATTCTATTTGAAAAGATAATTGGCTAAAAACATTTTCGAAAACTTCTTTTAAGGAGACTTCTTCTTTTTGCATCGAAGGGTTGTCTTTGATAATAATAACTTTTACCAGATCATTTATGGTTTCGTTTAGTAAATGGGTTGATTTAGTAAATCCGGCAAGAATTTCCTGAAGTTCGGGATCTTCAACCGGAATATCTTCTATTAAATTCAATAATCCTATTAAATTCGATAACGGGGCTCTCAGGTTGTGTGATGTGATATATGAAAATTGTTTTAAGTCTTTGTTGTTTTGTGTTAGTTCGCGAATAAGATGTTCTTTTTCTGTCTCTAATTTTTTCTCATCTGTTATGTCTCTTTGAATAGAGATCCAGTGCGAAATTGATCCTTCATTATTGAAAATCGGTATCATTGAAAAGCGCACCCAATACTCTTCTTTCTTCTTGGTATAGCTAATAGTTTCTATTAAGCACTCTTCTTTGTTTTTTATGGCTCTTAATAGTTTTTTTAATTCTTCTGAGTCTGATTTTGGCCCTTTGAAAATATTGGGGGATTTGCCAATTATTTCATGGGAGAGATATCCGGACATGTGAGAAAAAGCAGGGTTTACATAGACTATTCGGGGGATTTTGCGGTCTATTGAATTTGCCTCCGTAATCAGAATAGAATCTTTCGATTGTGTAATCACGGTTTCTAGAAGTTTTAATCGTTGTTCTTCTTCTTTTTGTTTGGTAATATCCTGAATTGCTCCAATCATTCTGATGGCTCTTCCGTTTTCGTCTTTTAATAAAAACCCCCGGTCAAGTACATATTTATAGCTTCCGTCAGCGCATCTAAAGCGATATTGATCTTGCCATTTTTCGGTTTTTTGTTCTATAAAGGAATATAATTTAATAGACATTCTGATGCTGTCTTCAGGATGTATTTTGTCAAACCACCATTTTGATGTATTTCCTACATCGGCAGGATTGTATCCAAAAACACTTTCGATTCCTTTATTCCAGTTAATGCTGTCTTCCTGAATTTTCCAGTCCCAAATCGTATCGCTTGTCGCTTTTGCAACAATGTCATATTTTTCGTTCGATTCTTTAATCTCTTCGTTGGTCTTTTTTAATTTTTCAAAAATAGAGATATTTCTTTTCTCATTTTTTGATAGTATGTATTTGAAAATAAGTCCTGTAATGAGTATAAAAAGGATGTCTTTGATGAAGAACAAATAGAAATATTCTATCTTAGAAAAGTAGGAAGTAAGTATTTTATGGCAAACTACTGCCATAATTAGCGATATGATAACGTAAACTAGAGTAATTTGGAGAGTTTTACTTTTCATTACTCAAATATAGTTAAATTAACTATAATTAAACAATAAGAGAAGTTCATTTAGGAGGTTAAATTTACGTTGTTTTAACGAACTAATTACTTGTCTATACGCAAACTATCGCAGAAACGTTTTTTATATCAAAAAAAAGCGTACCTTTGCACCCATTAAAAATCTCAGATGGAATCTATTAGAAATATTGCAATTATTGCCCACGTCGATCACGGTAAAACCACTTTGGTTGATAAAATTATGTATCACTGTCAGTTATTTCGTGACAACGAAAACACAGGTGATTTAATTCTTGATAATAACGATTTAGAGCGTGAGAGAGGTATTACTATTACTTCAAAAAACGTATCAGTTCAATATAAAGGAACAAAAATCAATATTATTGATACTCCTGGTCACGCCGATTTTGGAGGAGAAGTAGAACGTGTATTAAACATGGCCGATGGTGTATGTTTGCTAGTTGATGCTTTTGAAGGTCCAATGCCACAAACGCGTTTTGTATTGCAAAAAGCGATTGACCTTGGTTTGAAACCTTGCGTAGTTATCAATAAAGTTGATAAAGAAAACTGTACTCCTGAAGAAGTTCATGAGAAAGTTTTTGACTTAATGTTTGAATTAGGTGCTTCAGAAGAGCAATTAGATTTCCCAACTGTTTATGGTTCTGCTAAAAACAACTGGATGTCTGATGATTTCAGAAACCAAACTGAAAACATTGAGCCTTTATTAGATATGGTAATCAAAAATGTACCAGCTCCTAAAGTATCAGAAGGTACTCCTCAAATGTTGATTACATCTTTAGATTTCTCTGCATTTACAGGTCGTATTGCTATTGGTCGTCTTGAAAGAGGTGTATTGACAGAAGGTATGCCGGTTTCTTTGGTAAAAAGAGATGGTAAAGTTATAAAATCACGTATTAAAGAATTACATACTTTTGAAGGTTTAGGCCGTAAAAAAGTAACTGAAGTAATTGCTGGAGATATTTGTGCTATTATTGGAGTTGAAGGTTTTGAAATTGGTGATACAATTGCTGATATTGAAAATCCTGAAGCTTTACAAACTATCGCAATTGATGAGCCAACAATGAGTATGTTGTTTACAATTAACGATTCGCCTTTCTTTGGTAAAGAAGGTAAATTTGTAACATCTCGTCATATTAGAGAAAGACTGACAAAAGAATTAGAGAAAAACTTAGCGATGAAGTTAGGTGAAACTGATTCTGCTGATAAATTCATGGTTTTTGGTCGTGGAGTACTTCACTTATCTGTTCTTATTGAAACAATGAGAAGAGAAGGTTATGAATTACAAATTGGACAGCCACAAGTTATTATCAAAGAAATTGATGGTAAAAAATGTGAGCCAATTGAGGAATTAACTATCGATTTACCGGAAAATCTTTCAGGTAGAGCTGTAGAGTTTGTTTCTTTCCGTAAAGGAGAAATGTTGAGTATGGAAACTAAAGGGGAACGTATGATCATTAAATTTAATATTCCATCACGTGGAATTATTGGATTACGTAACCAATTACTTACTGCGACAGCTGGTGAAGCTATTATGGCACACCGTTTTATTGGATATGAACCTTACAAAGGAGAAATTTCAGGACGTAACAAAGGTTCATTGATTTCTATGGAAAAAGGAAAAGCTATTCCTTATTCTATAGATAAATTACAAGATCGTGGTAAGTTTTTTGTTGAACCAAATGCTGAAATCTACGAAGGTCAGGTAATTGGAGAAAACTCTCGTGCTGATGATATGTGTGTAAACGTTACTAAAGAGAAAAAACAATCAAACGTTCGTTCTTCTGGAAATGATGAAAAAGCAAGAATCATCCCGCCAATTATTTTCTCTCTTGAAGAAGCTTTAGAGTACATTCAAAAAGATGAATATGTAGAGGTTACACCAAAATCTATTCGTTTGAGAAAAATCTATTTGACAGAAACTGATAGAAAAAGATTTAAATTCTAAACGATTTAATTTCAATATAAAAATCCCAAATTCCAATTAAGGAGTTTGGGATTTTTTTTGATCTTTTTCCAGATATTGGAATTTGTTATTTAATATTTGGAATTTTTTTACAGACTATCTTTTTAAACTAAAATGCCCTTTTACAATTTTACCATCAACAAATTCTAAAGTAAACCAGTAATCGTCTGCGGGTAATTGCTGACCGTTGAAGAGACCATTCCAGCCATCACTATTCTGATTCATTTCTTTTAGGAATTTACCATAACGATCAAAAATGTAGATTTTATATTTAGGCATCTGAGCTATATTTGTAATAAGCCATAAATCATTGTAGCCATCTGCGTTGGGAGTAAAAAATCGAGGATAGTCTATGACATAAGTAATTAGTGAATTCGATAATCCGCAGCCATTTTTATCTCTGGCAATAGCGGTGTAAGTTCCCGGTCTTACATTAGTAAACAACGGATCATCCTGAAAAACAGTTCCGTCTAATGAAAACTCATAATTGCCGTTTCCGGTATATTTAATCAAAACAGAGTTGTCAACTCCTGAAAAATCTTTGACAACAGTTTCTGCTATAAAAGCTGGTTCAGATAAGGTAACTTTAAATTTCTTTGTTTTTTCGCAACCGTTTACATCTGTCACAACTACAGAATAATCACCGGCTGAATTTACTGTGATAAGATTATCAGTACTTCCTGTGCTCCATAGATAACTGCTAAAACCTGAAGCCACAGTTAGTGTTATATCATCTCCTTTGCATAAATGTAGTGATTCATCCTCAAAATTTGGAGGGTCAAAAGTGTTTACAACAAGAGTAATTGGGGTGATGTCAAAACAATCAGCTCCGTTTGTAGCTTTAGCATAAATAGTTTGGATAAAAGCAATGCTGTTTTTAAAGATATTTGGCAGTTCATTCGTGTCATTTAATGCATCAGCACTATTTAAATAATAATTAAAAACTAATCCTGCGGGTAAACCTGTCGAAATTTGTGGCGTAACTTCGGAACTAAGATCAAATTGATAAAAACCATCTTGATTGTCGTCTCCGTCGCAGGTAGCAATTGGATTTTGATCCGGAATTGCTGATGTAGAGACTTGTAATTTTACTTCGGCAATTTTATAACAGCTGTATTGGTTTTCAATCCTGGCAAAAACAATCTGATCGGCAACTTTATTCGTATAGTTTTCAGGTGTTACGATTGGATTTGTTTTGATCTGGGCATCGGCTAAGGATTCATAATATCCTTTGTTTAGATTCTCTGCCACATTGTTTTTGACGATGTTATCAACCTTTGTTAAGTTAAAGACTGTAATGCCGTCTGTATCATCATCACATTGTAATAAGCTTGTATTGGTTGATAGTATTTCAGGTGCATATTCAATTTTAATCTGACCTGTAGTTACACAATCTGTACCGCTTAGGGTAGCTTCGACTTTATAGGTTCCTGTAGATTTAACATCGTAAGTTGGGTTTGCTTCTGACGGAATTTGAACAAAATTGTTCGAAGCATCTGTTTTAAACCATTTAAAGGTATAGGTGTTATCCAGTTTTGTGTCCAGAGTTATATTTTCTCCAAAACACGCAGGATTGTTGTTTGCAGTAGTTCTGTCTTCCCCAAAACTTATTGTAGAAAGAAAACTTCCGGCTTCTATAAAAACAGCAGAGTTAAATTCTCCGGTTTCATCATCTGCAATTACCAATTTCAGATGATAGGTTTTGTTTGCGACTACTGCTGCGTGAGCATTCATTACGACAGTTTGTCCTGCATAATTTATTGGACTAGCCACAGTATTATAACCATTAAACAAATTTTCGTTGATAGGGTCACAGCCATTAAAAGTTTGCCCGTTAATAGTAACGGGATCAATTTTTGTATGAACTGTAGTCGAGGAAACTGGAATTGTTGTATTGGGTAAAACAGCCAGATTTGTGTACTCATCTGTAGTTCCGGCTTCTTTTATTAAGAAAGCAAATCCGTCTGAATATTGACACGGATAATAGGTTTGATACTCATTCGAGGCAAAAATATAATTGAAGCTGATAGAATTCGTCAAAGCTACAAAGTCAAATTCTAAAACAGTTGCTTGTGCACTTTTCGTATTATTTAATGCTTTATTTAAATCAGCATCACCTTGCCAATTATGATTGGTAGATCCCTTAGAATTGGCTTGTATATAAGGACCAGCTGCATTTTTGCTTGGTGATGTACTTAAAACAATACCACCTGAAAAAGGAAAATTACTGTTTGTCGAAGTAAATTGAGCATAACTCTGTCCGGTATTGGCCGGATTACCAGATGCAGTAACAGTTCCAATATTTATACAGGAACTGTTTATCAATATGTTTTTTATTAATTCTTCCGGTGTTATTGCTGCATTAACAGTAATATTCTGCGCCTTCATCTTTACAGAGGAACAGCACAAAAAGAAAACAAGTAAAAAGACTTTATAATAATTCATAGCATAGCAAATATACTATAAATCTCTATTTTTTAATAGTTTGTAAGAAAAGTAAATAAATAAAAATGTCCAGACCAAAACGATTAAAATTGTAAGGGGATGTACAGCATAATCTTTAGTGTTTTCTACGCCCATTTGCGTTCCGATACTTCTTATAACTGATAATCTTGAAATAGGTTCGACAATTAAATCCGACATCGCTTCTAAAGGAAGAAACTTTGTAATGTAATAGCCTGTATTGCTGTCCGGGAAAACTTTAAACACCAAAAGCCCTTTTAATATCCACTCAATAAAGCTCCATACCAATAAAAATCCTAGTGCAAAAGCAGATCGTTTTACTAGAATACCTAAAAATAAACAGAAAGAAAAGAAGCCTAATAATTTTACGAAAAAGGCAAGTAAATATTGTAAATCACTAAAAACAATTCCAAATTCAGTGTAAGATGAAAAAGAATATCCAAGGATTAAAGTCATAAAAAAGACAAAAATAGTAGAGGCTAAAGCAAAGAGCACAACAGTTAAGAATTTCGATAAAATAAATTCCTTTTTGCTTAAACCATCAATTAGATTTTGTTTTAAAGTGCCGTAGCTGTATTCATTTGCCATCATGGATACGATAACAATTGCCAGAAAAAATTTGAGTACAGCGGCAAAATAAGTATTAAAATGCCATATAAAAGGGAAATTAAAAATTCCTATTTCGGATGGATCGATATGAATTGGTCCTAAATCAAACTTTATTGAAGCAATCAATGCAATAAAAGAAAGTAAAACGAAATAGGTTAAAGTAAGGATACGGCTGGCTTTGTTTTTCCAGATTTTTTGTAATTCTATAGAGAGAAGTCTGTTCATGGCTTAGTTAGTTTTTGGTAATGGCATTTTTGGTTAATTCTAAAAATTGAGCTTCTAAACTGTTTTTGCGTTTTACTAAATGACTCAACGCAATATTCTTAGAAAATAAAAACTGATTGAGTTCAGAAGCTGATAAATCTGATTTTAGGTAAACCAAAATTTTGCCGTCTTCTTCTGCAATTCGGTCTATTGCATCATGAGTTGTCAGAATGTTTTTTAATGCAGTAGTATCATCCGCCATAATTTCAAAAAAACCTTCGTTTGCAGACATGGCGTCTACTGAACCGGAATAAAGAATCTCGCCTTTTCTTAAAACAATAACATGCGAGCAAACTTTTTCGACTTCGTCTAATAAATGTGAAGCCAGTAAAATTGTAGTTCCCTGTGAAGCAATTTTTTTAATAATATCACGGATCTGATGAATTCCCTGCGGATCTAAACCATTCGTAGGTTCATCTAAAATCAAAATTTCAGGATCGTTCAAAAGTGCAGATGCAATCGCCAGACGTTGCTTCATTCCGAGAGAGAAAGTGCTGAATTTGCTGTCTTTTCTTTCTGTTAAACCTACTAAATCCAGCTTTTCGTTGATTTTAGAATAATCGATGTTTTTTATTTTACACACCAGTTTCAGGTTTTCTTCAGCCGTCATATAAGGGTAAAAGTTAGGTCTTTCGATAATAGCACCTACTTTTTTTAAAGCTTCGTGTGTCTGAACTTTTCCTCCAAACCAACTGTAATTTCCTGATGTACGGTTGACGACATTTAATACAATGCCCAAAGTAGTCGACTTTCCACTTCCGTTAGGGCCCAAAATGCCATAAACGCGGCCTTTTTGTATTTCGAAAGAAACATTTTTTAAGGCCTGAATACGCCCGTATCTTTTATGAAGATTCTCGATAGTTAGTATGGTTTCCAAATTTATTTCGGTTTTAGTTTTTAGTATGACGATTCAGTCCCTATATTGTTACGCTAAATTTTATTTAATGTAAATTTGTAATAAAGATATTCAAAATGAGTGAACCTTTAATGGTTTTAAAAAAGCCATCTTATCCTTTAATACCATCACTTTTAAGTTATTTAGAAAGATACGAGCGTATTTCGAAAGTATCTGTGTTCTATGATGATTTATTGCGATTTTCAGGTTCTGTAAATGTATACGATAAAAATGAAACGGATACTTTATGGATCAGGGTTTATTACAATGAATTTGAAAGAAGCGAAATTGACTTAAATCTTAAAAAAATCTATTCGCTTTTGCATTCAGATGGAAATAGCGAGATTATTCAGTTTCTTAATGTTGATGCGATTGACTATTGTACTTTTGGAAATTCAAAACCTTTCAGAATAAAGGTTCGAAATATTCTCAATGATAATTACGTTCATTTTTATATCAAAAAAGCAGATGCTTCGAGAATCTACGGACTGGAATTAGAAGATATTCTTTCTCCGGATAAAATTAACTTTTTAGTATACAAAGACACTCTGATCGAGGAACATATTATTGGGATTCCGGGTGATGTTTTTATGGATACTTTGTTGCATAACTGCAGTGAAACGGAGAAATCTCAGATAGCAAAAGAATTTGTAAAGTTTAATGAACGTTGTATGATCAGGCTTTTGGGTGACATGAGAGCGTACAATTATGTGATTGTCCCGATTCACGATTTTGATCAGGTAGTGTATAAAATTCGTCCAATTGATTTTGATCAGCAATGTTACGAAGGGAATTTTAAGGTATATCGTCCTCAGTTTTTTAAAGAGAATTATCCGATGATAAAATTGATTAAGGAGAAATTAGAAGACCGGTCGATTATTCAGTATAAAGATGAAGAAAGAGCAATTCTGGCCAAGCGTATTCATTCTGCCGAAAACAGGATCAAAAAATTGTTGAATATAATGTGCCACGATACTATTTCGACAGAAGAACATCTGAATCAACTAAAAATGGAATTGTACCGTTATACCAATGATATGAAATTTAAAAATGCGAAATCAATGGGACATATTATGTTTGCAGCGTTTGAATTTATAACACGTAATTTTAAAAATACTAACTTAATCTAGTTTTTTGCTGCCTGATCAGGGGCGAATTAATTAAAATATAATTTTATGAAAAAGTTTTTTTTACTTGGAGCTTCTATTGCTTTATTAGCTTGTCAGCAACAATCAAATACGGATTTTAAGACCCTTTATTCACTTCCGAAAAAATTAAAAGAAGTTTCAGGAATTACGTATTTCCCAGAGACAAATTTGATTTATACATTAGAAGACAGTGGAAATAAAAATGCGATCTATGCTATAAATTCAGAAGGGAAATTAACCAAAACAATTACCGTTACAAATGCCACAAATGTAGATTGGGAAGATATTACAAAAGATAAAAGCGGGAATGTTTATATTGGTGATTTTGGAAACAACGATAATGAGCGTAAAGATTTGTGTATTTATAAAGTAAATAAAGACCAGCTAAATAAAGATATGGCTGTGGCCGAATATAAAGTTTCATTTTCTTATCCGGAACAAACGGAATTTCCTCCAAAGAAAAAAGCCATGTTTTTTGATGTTGAAGGTTTTTTTGAGCATGGAAATTATTTTTATCTTTTTACTAAAAACCGAAGTAAAGATTTTGACGGAACGGCTTATATCTATAAAATATTAAATGCTCCCGGAACTCAAAAAGCCACGAAGATTGGAGAATTTAAAACCTGTAATAATTATAATCATTGTGTTTTAACCGGAGCAACAATTAGCCCTGACGGAAAAAAAGTGGTTGTATTAAGTCATGATAAAATTGTTTTATTCGCAGGTTACAAAGATGATTTATTCCATAAAGGCACTCAAACCGAAATAAAACTAAATCACTATTCGCAAAAAGAAGCTGTCGTTTTTAAAGACAACAATACCTTACTGATCGCCGATGAAAAAACAAAAAAAGTAGGAGGAAACGTTTACGAATTTAAACTGAAGTAGGTTAAGTCATTGAGTCGCTAAGTTTCTAAGGTACTAAGATTTAAAAAATTTGCCACAAGCCCAAATAAAAAAACAGCCACGAATTCACGAATTTTCATTGCAAATAATTCGTGAATTCGTGGCTGTTTTTTTTGCCATTTAGAATCTTAGCTAGAGCCTTAGAATCTTAGTGCCTTTTCTAAAAACTATATGCTGCTCCAAAAATTACCCTTCCTTCTTCTTCAGGAGATTTAAAATAAGAAATTCGGGCTGTTATAACATTGATGGCATTGATCCAAAGTCCGCCGCCATAATCCTGATGCCATTTTCTTGAACTTTCGCCATCAAGCCATATTCTTCCATAATCAAAACCGCCCAGGATTCCGTAAGTCAAAGGAGCAATTGTTTTTTGTATTTTACCAATACTCAGTCTTAAATCTGTACTTTGAGAAAAATAAGAACTTCCTAAAAAGCGTTCGTTTCTATAACCGCGCAAATCAGTATCTCCGCCTAAAGTTGCCCCTTGATAAAACTCATAATTATTATTCAAAATAGCTTTTCCTTTTACAATAGTAGCCAATACTAATTTTCCGTTGTGATCGATTTTATGCGTAAAACCTAGGTAACTTTCGATAGTTGGAAAATTTTGTTTAGAATCACTTAAATTCGTCATCCAGGCGGCCGAAACCATAAACGCCATTCCTAAAGTAGGTTTTGCCGCAAAGTCAGCATTTTTAAACGAATATTTAATTTTTGCACCGCCATATACCTGACTGTCAAAAACGTTAGGGTTTATGATATTTGGCGTATCAATAAACCTGTCTTTAGTTTCTTCGACCCTCATTTGCTGCAACATGGGCTGAAAGCTAAATTCGCTCCCATATCTGCCTACATGTCTGATCGCTCCCAAAACATTGAACCTCTGAATACGAACACGGTTATAATCCATTCCAAATTCATCAGTTTTGTTTTCAGTTTCATTTCCATATCCAAAATAATTTATGGCAAAATTTGGAGTAGTATATTGCGATTCCACATCAATCACCCATTTACCCAATAATCCGGGAAAATGTGCAGCATAATTAAATTCGAGACCTCCCGTTGCAAAATAGTAGAAAGCGTTTAAAACGTGTCTTTGTGTATAAGGGTTCTGTTTGAAATTATTAACCGTATAATTTAAATTCACGCCCATTTTTACACCATCATCCGGATTATAGCCAATGTTTGGAAGCCCGGATATCACGTTGTATTTTGGTTTTTCGTAATTATAAAGATTCACATCATAATCATCTGTCAATTCTGTTTTAGCCTTAGCATCTAAATTGTAAGTATTTTGTTTTGATTTAAAGTCGTAAACAATAACTCTTTTTCCGTTTGTTATGTTGTAAGTATCATTGTTTTGACCGCCAATCAAACGAATTTTTATTTTAGATTTTGGATCTCCTGTAACCTCAAAAACATCATTGTCATCTAAACCATAAATCCATAGATTCTTAGTTTTGGCATCTGTTACTTTTTTAGTGTACTGTAATTCTTCTCCATCTTTTTTAATGCGATATACCTTAATTTCGATACTTTTATTGGCATCATGATTAATTACGAATTTGTCTTTTTTATCTGTTCCGGCAATCATAACCGTATGACTTAAAACATCAAAGTATTCTGAAGCATATTTTTGAAGTTCTTTTTTTCTGTTTTTCAATTTATGCTTGATATCTTCAATCGTAGCATCCTGGACTTCTTTTGGCAAACTTTTAAAAGCATTGTCAATATCGTTGTCTGACAAGTTTTCCTGAATGTATTTTGCCTGAGCAATCCAGTCTTTTTCTTCCGCTGTTTTTAAGAAAGCCAAATCCATTGGATAAGGTTCTCTGTTCAGCCATTTTACATTGTCAATTTTGTTCTTAAAAGTACGCATATGACGAAGTGCAGGGATATTCATTAATAAAGAAAGCAAAGTTCCGTCATATTTTGCAAACGCCTGATCACGATCGCGCGGAATGGGTTTGTAGATCACTTTACCATCTTTTTTATATTCTCCCCAACGCCATTGATCATCATGCCTGTCCCAGTCGCCAATAAGCATATCAAATAGACGTGCTTTTATGTATTCATTTTCATCAACAGAATATTTTTCGTCCTTGTGCAGGTTTTTCATCATATCATCTGTACTGATAATATCCGTTGGATTTCCGAAGTTTTTGCCGTCGAGATGATTGTCTGCTGGTCTTTCTTCTACCATATATAATCCGTCTCCAAAATTCGAATTAAATTCTTTTAAGGCATTTTGTTTCGGGATATAATATAAAACAGGGTTAGTGTGTGCAAGTTTTATTTTATCCGCCATATTGCCAATTGCAAATGGAGCATAAGGATGAGAAGTAGTGTAGAAGTCCAGTAAAAAGTTCTCAGCATAAGTATCTTCAAAATCATTTACAATGTATTGATCTTTAAAAGCGACTGCCTGCAAAAATTGTGTTGCACTTTTTTTCATCGCACGCATTACATATTCGCGTCCTTTAGGATCAGACATTCTTAAAGAAATAGACTGATGTCCTCCGCCTTCACGAATAGGCTTCAATCCCCCCATTAATGTGTCTACTGTTGCCACTTTAGCTTCAATGGGCAAGCTGTAATATTTTCTGTAATGATTTCCGAATAAGAATTTATGAACCCAGCTTTTTTGGGTCATTTTTTTAGAATAGATTGAAGTTGTTATGGTGGGAGGAAATTTATTTGGAATATCAGATGCCCAGTTAATTTCTTTTGCCTTTATGATTTCATGTTCAAAAAGAAGTTTTTCCTTATTGTTTTCATTTCCATAGAAAGAAACTTTTGCATCTCCGCTTTTAAATAATGTCAGGGTAGCATAACCATTTCCTCCATAAGAGAATTCAGTTGGATTTATCGCTCGTGCAGCTTCAGATTTTGATCCTGCGCCGCTGATAATCTGTTTAATATTTTCTTTATTAACATATTGCAGATTGTGATCGTGTCCCGAAACAACAATTACATTTTTCTGTTTCTGTAAAAGCGTTTTAATTCTTTTGGCATAAATAGTATATTGCTTGTTCTGAATATCCTGTGGACTTACACCGGATGTTTTTCTCAATAAATTGATAAAAGAACCGATTATTGGTAACGGGATTTTTTGTTCTAACGGAAACAATTGTTTTTCTAATGAGAACTGTCCGCCATGAGTTCCGTTGCTCATCAAAGGATGATGTATGGCCAGAACAACTGTTTTCTCCTGATTTTTATTTAAAAGACTTTCTAATTCATCAAAAAAATCTTCTCTGGTTTTTATGTCGCAATTGTCATTAATTGTGGGATGATTGTCCCAGTCTTCAAGGAACCATTCGCTGTCAACCGTGATTAAAGTAACAGTACTGTCGATTTTGACATCTTCGATCGCGCAGCTTTTTCTTGGTAAGAATGATTTTTTATCATTTAGATATTTCGTCACAAAATCAGCCTGAAGTTCCAGGCCTTTAATACCGTTGTACCAATCGTGATTTCCGGGAATAACAACTGTTTTTCCTCGATAACCTTGCGTTAATTTCAATTGATTCGTAAGTTTTGTTTCTGCCAGAGTTTTCTCTGAAGCATCGTTGTTCGCAGGAAAACCTTTAGGATATATGTTATCTCCTAAAAATAGCAAGGTCGATTTTTTACTCGCTTTTTTTAGTTTTTTATGTAGTAATTCCAGTGTTTGCTGTGCTTGTAACTCATCTGCATTTCCTGCATCTCCAACTAAATAAAAAGTATGTACAATTTTTATGGTATCAGTTGCGTTTTCCGTTTCGTTGGCACTCACATTTTTTCCATATTGTGCTTTATGCGTCGCACAGGAATATACAAGTAACAATACAAGTATTGCTAAACAACAGGTTTTAATTTTAGTAATAAAATGATTATCCAAAAACAATTTCATAATTTAGTGGTGTAAAAATATTCTCTATGAATTTAATAGAACAATCCGAAGATTTCGTTAGTAATTTACTCAAAGATAAACTTTCTAATTTATATTCTTATCATAATTTTAACCATACTTTAACGGTAGTAAATGCGGTAAAAGAGCTCTGTAAAAAAGAAGATGTTAAAGGAAATGAGAAAGAAATGCTATTGGTTGCGGCATGGTTTCATGATACTGGTTATGTTGAAGGCTATGAAAAACATGAAGAGGAAAGTGTGAGAATTGCTACAGCTTTTTTGAAAGAAAAAGAACAATCTGATGAATTTATTGCAACTGTTTCCAGCCTGATTATGGCTACCGTAAAAGAGTATGTCCCTAAGACACATCTGGAGAAAATAATCAAAGATGCTGATTTTGCACATCTTATGGGGTCTGAATATGCAACGACTTGTGAATTATTGCGTATTGAATTAAAGAATACATGGAACCTGGATTTCTCTAACTCGGAATGGGCGAAAGAAAATTTGAATTTCCTGATGAATAAACATCGTTTTTATACTGATTATGCTCTTAGAAAATGGCAGCCTCTAAAGGAGAGAAACTTACTTCTTGTGCAGCAAAAAATTGAAAAACAACAAAAGAAAGAAGCAGATAAAATCGAAGCAGAAAATAAAAAGAAAGATAAAATCGAAAAACCGGATCGTGGCGTAGATACATTATTCCGTGTTACACTTGGAAACCATACGCGCTTAAGCGGAATTGCGGATAGTAAAGCAAATATTTTATTGTCTGTAAATGCAATTATTATTTCGATCGCACTATCCTCTATTATTCCAAAATTAGACAGTCCTAAAAACGCGCATTTAGTGATTCCAACTTTTATAATGTTGATATCGAGTGTTGTTACGATAATTTTTGCCATTCTTTCTACACGGCCAAAAGTAACGACAGGAGTTTTTACCCGGGAAGATATCGAAGCTAAAAAAATAAACTTACTGTTTTTTGGGAATTTTTATAAAATGCCTTTAGAAGAGTACGACTGGGTAATGAACGAAATGATGAAAGACCGTGATTATTTATACTCGACTATGATCAAGGATTTATATTATCTGGGATTGGTCTTGCAGCGCAAATACAATTTATTGCGTATTGCTTACAATTTTTTCATGATTGGAATCATTGTTACCGTTATCGCTTTTGTAATCGCTTTTAAGACAATTCAATAGATAAGCTTAACTTGAAATTAGTTAAGCTCATCTAATAAGTCCTGATATGTAATTTTTTGTTTTACGGCATTCGTATTGCTGTTGATCACTTTTACGCGAATGGCTCTTAAACCTGAAACACCCTGAAGATCTTCGACCTCAAATTGTTCGATTGATGGTTCAAGTATTTTTTTGTGCTGCAGGTATTTGATGTATTTCAAATATTCAGCTTCTTCGCTGTTTTGAGAATATACAATCGTAATTTTTTCTTTCTCTGTAATACGTTCTTTCGTGCCTTTAATATTCGATTTGTCGATGCGTTTTTTCACCACTTCATATCTTGCATTGTAAGTTCCGTCAACATCAAAACGTTTTTCATCCATTCTAAAACGGATAGAAAGCGGCGCACTAAATACCAAAATCAGCGAAGTAACATCTAATTCATAAGGTAATGATTCTTTGAGCTGGTGATGTTCCAGTTCCATTTCGCATAATGTCTGCAATTGCCATAAACGCAAGTTGTGCAAATACATAATGTCAAAAGGTTTGGATGGAGCAATCGATGCACCAATATATAAATTATGCTCAACGCCATCCGTTTTAAAACGCTCGTAATAGTGCGGATAAATTTGCTGCGCTTCGATTTGTTTTTTGTCTAAAATAGTTGCCAGTCTTTTATTGATAATCGACATTGCATTATCAAATTTCTTTCTTTCCTGATAAAACAATCCGCTTTTTTCGTCCAGACTCTCTAAATACTGACGCTCTAGTTTTTGACTTTTTTCAGTTTCTTTTGTGTTTTTTAATAAAGGATGAATTTCTTCTTCAATATAACGCTGGATATATTGTTCTGTATCTGCCTTTAGCGGAGAATCTAATTCATTACGAAACGATTCTAATTCGAATTTTCTTTGTTCCAGCAATACCAGATTTGTATTAGGGTCCTGAGATTCAAAAATTTTCAATAATGCCGTTAATTGGTTTTTAAGATCTTTTTTAACTGTTTCATTTCTGTGTTCAGAAGAACCTTTAATATCAATCTGTCCGTATAAAGGATATACATTTTTAAAAACAATTTCTTTAAAAATATAATCTTTGGTATGGTTTGTATTCTGAAAATAATTTTGTGATTCCCGTTTGAATTTCCAATACACACTTGGGTGAATTGTAGTGTATTCACGCTGAATAATCGCTTCAATCTGATGTTGCATATCAGTATTGTAACGATCAATAGTATCTGTTAAATAGGGTAGGACCAACTCGAGCTTAGTAGCATTGACACTATTTAAATCTTTTTCTTTTCGGGAAACCAGTTCTACAACACCTAGTAAATGTCCGTCCTTTATAATAGGGGCAAAAACACAACTCTGAATACCTTGTTTTAATAAATGCTCGCCAAGTTTTTTATTTTCAGATTGTTCTATGAATTTTTTTACACTCGAAATTACCAGCGGCTCTTTGTTGTCTAACAGATTTTCAAAAGAACAGCCAAAGAAAGCATTCTTGCAATCTACTTCCTGATCTTTAGAAAGTAGAAAACTTTGTAGTTGATTGTCATACTTTACAGGTCTTATGAATTTTTCTTCTTCCGGATTGTAGACAATAAAACCCACTTTTAAATCTGAAATTTTAAAAATTGACTTAAAGATGCCCGATACAATTTCGTCGATTGCAACAGTTTTTGAATCGGGTTTCAATAAATTGCTTTTCAAATTAGAAATTGCACTTTCTGTAGTAGCATCAAATAAAGAAACAATTCCGAAACCTTTTAAAATCCAGCTTCTTACCGGGAATTTTGATTTCCAGAGTTCAATATCATTATAATTGTCAATTAATAAATCAATGTCTTCCTGAGTTAATTGTACTGAATTTTCTGTTGGAATGATTTCCATAAAATCAGCATTATATAAAATACGATAATGCTTAATTATACCATTTTCGTCTGGAATATCGTAGAAAAAAGGCTTGTTGAAATCTATTTTTTGATGGTAATAAGTCGCTAAAATCAAACAGCAGTTATTGATATAAAACTGGTGATCGTCGAAATCACGAATTTCCATATCAAATTCAGATCCTGCGTTGCTCAATATATTTTTGAAACGTTCTGTATAATTAAAAGATAAATTCTGAAAAGGAATGGTAACTGCTTTTATTTCGTTGTGAGTTAAAGCGGTAGGAAATAAATCGGCTAAAAGGTTTTTGATTAAAGCTTCATTTTTTGGAATAATCGAAAAATCCTCAATACCTGTTCTTAGTTCAGGCAGAGGTTTTATTTCTTTTAAAATAGCTTTTGCATAGTTTGATCGGTAATCAACATCTGACTGGGCAATTTCTTCAAAAGACTCTATTAATTTATGAAAGGAGATTATCGTTTTGAAGGGACTATCGTTGTGTAAAAGAGTATCCATCTAAGTTGTGATTTAAAATACAAAATTAAGCAAATATTAAGAATGTACGGTAATTTATTATTTCTTTCGCTTATAGTTGTATAGGTTTTAATGGCTGAAAATCAGTGTTTTTAGAGCGGATTATTATTTTAACTAAATATTAACGCCGGCAAATAACAAAAGGGGGTCTTTTGGGGAATGTAAAATAAAAAAACGGCAATTACAGATGTAGTTGCCGTTTTTTGTTTTAAGTAAGTAATAGAAAATGAATGACTCTTAGCTTTTTTCTTCTTTATTGAAGTAAACTAAGTAGTAATACATTTGTTTTTCTTCATCCCAGCCTTTTTCAACAAATTTCTCGGCGCTTTCCGGGTTGATAAAATCCATTTTAATCTGAATATGAGTATCCAGGTTAATCACGTTTTTTATCGATTTTCTGGCATCAGAAACTGCTGCGTTGGCAATAGGGAATGAGGTTACATCTTCGATGCTGTATTTTTCTCCTTTATCAACTTTATAGTTTTTGAATTCAGGAATTAAGTCAGGATTGTCTAATACTTCGTTTAGGAAGTTTTGTTCTTCAAACTGATCATTTTTAGCGAAATAATTCACAGATCTGTTCATGAACATTACTTCTTCTTTTTTGTCTTCTGCCGGCAAAACAACATCTTTTGCAAAGTTTTGACAGAATTTCAGGTATTTTTTAGTGATGAAGTTTTCATCTTCAAAAGCATCAACAGATAAAAAGTGCTCTAACCAGTAACGCGCATCATAACGGTTGCTGTCTACAGTCAGGATTTTGTATCCTTCATCTTTTTTGTAATTGAAAATCAAACATCCTTTATCTAACTTGCTAAGGTTGATACCTTGCTGTAAGATCATTTCAAGGTTACTGTTTTTTTCTTCAAACTGTAAAAAGTCTGCTTGTAACTCACTTTTAAAAATCCCGATAGCATCAACAACATTATTGTCGATACTTAAATTTGTCAAATAT
The DNA here is from genome assembly GCA_900129595.1 of Flavobacterium frigidimaris. Classification (GTDB taxonomy): domain Bacteria; phylum Bacteroidota; class Bacteroidia; order Flavobacteriales; family Flavobacteriaceae; genus Flavobacterium; species Flavobacterium frigidimaris. The sequence continues at coordinate 19,352 of FQWG01000016.1, forward strand.
GTTACATAAACCTCCCCGTTTTTGATGTGCGGGTGATTTGACTGCTCGAATAAATGTGTGGTGATTCTTTTTGAAACCTCCTGTAAATTATTCGGATTATCAAAAATCTCAGATGCATATTTAAACATGTCGTTGTAATCCAAATCGACTTCGTGCGCAAACTGATAATAGTTTTCTTCTTTTTCTCTAAAAGGCTTAAAAAAGTACTCTTTTATCAAAGGCACAATTTCATCATTTAAGTTAAAAGGCTGTTCCGATAAAAAAATCGCTTCGTTTCTGCTTTTGTTTCCTACGCGGTGTATCGCAAGCGTCTCGATGTGGGTGTTGAATAAGTTGATCATGTTTCTATTTAGGTTCAGAGTGGCAAAGGTTCAAAGGAACAAAGGCTTAGTTTCGACCTTTTATCTTTCGAATAAAGGCACTTAACATGCGCTCTATTTCTCTGCTTTCTCCATTTATTTTATTAAATTGATTCTCGCTTAAATATTTTAAATTGAATGAGATTTCAAGTTGGGTTTGTATCTCGAATAATGATGACATTGAAATGTTTAAAAATCTCAAATAATCATTATTTCCGTCTCTGCCGTAACCTTCCGCAATATTGCTGGGTATTGATACTGAACTTCTTCGGATTTGTGAAGATAGTCCATAAATTTCTTCTTTTGGAAATGATTTTGTTAATTGGTAAATTTTAGTTACTAAGTTCATGGATTTTTGCCAGATTAAAAGGTCTCTAAAAGTATTCATAGTTTGTATTTAAAAAAATTAAACACAAAAAAAATAAGAATATCCTTTCATTTTTAAATCAAAGATTTAAAAAGAAAAACCTATGAACCTTTGTAACTCTGAGCCTTTGAACCTTTCCTTTAATTCCAATTCTCTTCAAACCCAAAATCTTCAAAGCTGTCGTCGCCTTCGAACATGTCAAGATCGTCTTCGTCAAGATCATCTTCGAATTCTCCGTAGATATCGTCGTGCATATCTGCTTCAAAGCTTTTTTCGATGGCTTCATCAGGCATTTCTCCGTGAGAGAACAGCGTTTCAGGATAAGGAACTCCTGCAATCTGATCTTCGATAGCAGCCAATTCAACTAAGAATGTCCACATATTGATGAAGTCATATACGTAGATAATTTTAGTGTTTTGTTCATCTAACAGATCCGATAATTTATAATCGCTCATGGTTCTTTGTTCTCCTGGAACATCGCCGGTATCAAAAAGTGCAATTTCATCTTCCTGATTCCAAGTTTCATCGCAGGTATAAAACGAAGCTACTTCCATTCCGTCAAAACCAAAAGCATTGAAGATCGCATTGTGTAAATCCTCAAGAGTATCGTCTTCAAGAATTGCAATGTCTCTAAAAATATCTTCTTCGGCGTCTAGAATTACTCTAAATTTATAAACCATAATCTTTGTTTTTATTGAGAGGTCAAAGGTAAAATATAAAAAACGAAATACGAATTGTGAATTACGATTTGTTGAAAAGATTTTTATTTGTCAGGCTGAGCGGAGTCGAAGCCCGTTACAATTGGCAAGCCTTCGACTCCGCTCAGGGTGACAGTTGATGTTTTTTAGTTTCTATTGTCAGGCTGAGCGGAGTCGAAGCCCGCTACAATTGGCAAGCCTTCTCGCGATAGTTATGGGGACCGCTTAGGGTGACATTCGTATTACAAAAGAAAAATTACCTCCCCGCCAATCGTTTTCTAATCTTATGATAGTGTTTATGATAAGTACTATGACTTGGATAACTTCTGCTGGACGTCATGTTGTTAAAAACGAGTGCCGTTAGAAACAAGATCATTACACCAACCAGAACCGGTGAAAAAACATACATATATCCTAAACCTTTTATTTGAGCAGAACCGGTAACAGCAATAAGGGCTGTTGCACCTCCAGGCGGATGTAAGGTTTTTGTAATTTGCATAAAAATAATCGAAAGCGAAACTGCCAAAGGAGCAGACAGCCAAACAATGTCAGGTACCAATTTATTTACGGTAACGCCAATAAATGCGGATATCAGATGACCTCCAATTAGATTTCGCGGCTGCGAAAACGGGCTTTGAATAATTCCGTAGATCAGAACACTTGAAGCACCAAAAGATCCAATTAAATAAACGGCATCACTACCTGCAAAGTGAGTGAATTCTAGATAAGACAAAATTCCGATACCTACAAACGATCCTAAAAACGACCAAAAATGTTCTTTATAATCGACTAAGGTTTCTTTGTAAAGTATGTAACGGGTTTTACGATAGCCTCTTTTTATTTTTTGAACTGGCATTTTTTATTTTATTAAAATAGGAGAATAAGAGTAAACGGTAAAAGGATAAATCAGTTTTGCGGTATATTTTGAAATCAGACACACAACCATAATAGGCAGAAACAAAGTGTAGTCATTTGTTAATCCGCAAACTAAAAATATTGCTGTAAATGGCGCATGAATGCTGGCACTTAAAACAGCGGCCATACCAATAATCATAAAATTCACCGGAATTACCTGTACGTGAAAAAACGTGTTTAAAACCGAAGCCAGTAATAATCCTAAAAAAGCCCCAATAAAAAGACTTGGAGCAAAAACTCCTCCATCACCGCCGGACGCCAATGTTATAGAGGTTACGATTGGTTTTAGAAGTAAAACTCCAATAAAAGTAAAAGCCAGAGTAAGCGTTAACGGAATTTGTGCCGAGTTACTGAAAATGCCTTTTATAGCATGGTAACCTTCACCATATAATTGTGGAAAAATAAATAAAGAAACACTTAACACAACTGATCCAATTAAGATTTTATAATAATGAGTATCGATTTTGCCAAACTGAGATTTAAAAAATAAGACACAACGTGTGAGGTAAACCGAATTTATTCCGGCTAGAATTCCCAAAAGAACAAAATACGGAATCGCTTTCAGATGCCAGGTTGTGATCGAAACAGCAAACAAAGGTTCTTCTTTTATAATAGAAAGTAATCCAAAAGCAACTGAAACCGCAATAATATTAGAAATTACAAAAACACGGGTTACTTTTCTGGAAATCACTTCAAGAGCGAATAAAATTCCTGCAATTGGACTGCTGAATAATGCCGTAACACCAGCTGCAACTCCGGCACAGATCAATTCGGTTTTGTATTTACGAAATACATTTTCTTTTTGCTGTGCAACAGATCCAATTGTAGCAGTGGCAACTACGGTCGAAACCTCGATTCCGGTTGAGCCTCCAAAAGCAACAGTCAATAATCCGTTTATAAAGTGAGAAGGGATTTTGTATGAAGGTAGATTTTTTGAATTGGATTGTGTGCTTTCAAAAACCTCTTTAATTCCTTTGTTTTCTTTTTTCTTAAATAGATATTGTCTCAGGAAGTAAATAACAGACAATCCGAAAACTGGGAAAATGATATAAAAAATAGGGTTTACCGAGACTTCATGAAAGAAGATTTCTTCGTAATATTCCGTGATTTTTTTTAGTGATATTCCTAAAAAGGCCGATAAAAAGCCAATTAAAACAGAAACAATAATTAATTTTTGAAGGACAATAAATTGATGATTTTTTTTGATTCTAGCCGTTTTGTTCATCAGAAGTGATTTTTGTAGTCGCAGTATTTTATGCGGATCACAAAATTAAGTATCAAATTCGGTTTTTTATAGAAAAAACGCAATATAATGTGTTAAAAGCGATAAAAACAAGAAAATTCTTTCGAGGAGAAGAGATTGCCACAAAGGCACTAAGGCACAAAGTTTTTTCTCATTTTAGGTCATGTCGACGAAGGAGAAATCACATTAGAAACTCGGCAAAGATTGGCAATTTTGTTTGCGGAGTTACGATTGTGATTCTTCGTTCCTCAGAATGAAAAATAATACGTTTTATCATCTTAATCTTAAAAAAAACTTTGCGTCTTCGTGGCAAGAAATTACTTATCTCTCATAAAACTCAATTGGTAACAAATCAGGATCAGCAATAAAAGTAAATCGCTTTTCGGTTGTTTCGTCAATTCTGATGGGTTCTGATTCGATATTTTTGGTATCTAAAAATGCAATCGTTTCTTCTAAATTTATTACTTCAAAAGCCAAATGACGCAATCCAACAGCTTCAGGTCTTGAAGGGCGTTGTGGCGGATTTGGAAATGAAAACAACTCAACGATATACGTACCATTCAAAGCCAGATCGAGTTTGTACGATTGGCGTTCTTCTCTATAAATTTCCCGGATAATAGTCAGACCTAAAACTTCGGTGTAAAAAGTTTTTGATTTTTGATAATCAGAGCATAAGATGGCAATATGGTGAACTTTATTTAAGGTAAGCATTTATTTATTTGATTCAGGTTCCTGATTTAATTTTCGAATTACTTTTGCCGGATTTCCAACGGCTAGTGAATTGTCCGGAATGTCTTTTGTAACAACTGATCCTGCGCCAATAACACATCCTTTGCCAATAGTTACTCCTGGACAAATAACAGAATTTCCGCCAATCCAGCAATCATCACCAATCGAAATGGGCAATGCATTTTCGAGTGTTTTTCTTAATTCGGCGTCAAGCGGATGCGTGGCGGTATAAATTTGTACATTGGGTGCAAAAAAAACATTTGATCCAATATTTACCGGAGCACAATCCAGGACAACACAGTTTACATTAAAATAAACGTTGTCGCCACAAAAAATATTGTAACCGTAATCGCAATGAAAAGGAGGTTCGATGTAAAAACTTTTCCCTGTATTTGGGATTAATTCTTCTAAAATCAGTTTTGCTTTTTTCGTTACCCTATATTCAGTTACGTTTAATCGATGTAATAAGTTTTTAGCTTTTCGGCGTTCTTTTACTAAAACAGGATCTCCTGCAAGGTAATATTCTCCCGAAATCATTTTTTCTTTTTCAGTACTCATAATTATATTTTATATTTCTTTCTTCGCTTTTCTATGCCTTAAAGTAACTTCTTCAGAATAACAATTTGTCCTAAATGATAAACATCATGTTGAATGATTCCGTGAATATGTTCGTAATAAGTATGACCATTATGCGGATATATTTTTTCGAAATCGCGATCATCGAAATCTTCAAAAAAGGCATCCCATAATTCTTGTGATTTTCCAAGACTTTGCAGCGATTGTTCCCAAGAGGCTTCGGATGGATCCAAAATAGGAACAAAATAATTATGATCAGGAGTAGTAACGGTTTCTCCCTGCATACGTTTTAAAATATTTCTTCTCCATTGTATCAAATGATTGACAATTTCCCAAATTGTATTTAAATTAGGATTTATTTTCCTGTAAGCTTGTTCTGCGGTTACATTTTCTAACGTACGTGCCAAAGTAACCTCCAGCCAGGGATTTCCATTATAAATGGACTGATATAAATTTGAAACTCTTTTGCTTTCTGACATAGCTAATATGAATTATTGGTGTTAAAAAAATATAATTCCGGTTATCTCTGATGCTCAAACATGTTTGATTGTGTCGGGATCATCTGTTTTGTAATCTCTTCAGTTACGGTATTAAAAACTATTATGCCTTCATTTTTGTTGTCAAGTTGTCCTGCAAGTTGTCCCTCTTTTGTCCAGACGGAACTAAAACCAACACTTACAAAATTATCACATTCTCCAATACAATTTGCCATCAACACTGGTATAGCATATTTTTCAGCAACTTCAGGATAGTGTTTGAAACCTTTTTCTACTCCGTTTTGTGATTTGGCTACGCTGGCAAGATATATTTCGCCACCTAATTTACTCGCTTTTTCGGCATGTTGGGTTTGCAGGCTTTCGTAGCAAATTGCCGGAATGATTTTTTGATTTTCAACCTCAATGATGAGTTGTTTGTTTCCATTTTCAAAATAAGGCAACTCGTCTTCATGAAGTTGTTGTTTTGAGTAAGAAAGTCTTTCCTGATCTGGTCGAAATACAATCATACTTATTTGTATTCCATTTTCTGTTTTAGTAGGAACACCAACTCCAATAGTAATATTTTTTAAGGTACTAATTTCCTGAAGTTGGTCAAATCGATTGTCATTTTGGTGAGTTGCAAGATCTTTTGCCAGCTCAGGTTCATAACCTGTTAAAGAAAGTTCAGGAAAAAAAATAGCATTTGAGTTTAGTGAAACTGCAATTTCTATACATTTAATGTGCTTTTCTATGTTGGCTGAAATAGCTCCTTTAAAAGGTTTTATCTGTGCAATTGCTATGTTCATTTATTGTTTTTATTAAATGTGACGAACTGAAAGCTAAGATACAAATAAGTATTTTACAACTCATCCATGAAATTCCACAATTGGGTTATTTAATATTTTTTAACTAAAACTGTTAAAATATATTTGCCTCATCAAAACCAATAAAATGAAAACCAACTTTACTTTATTATTGCTATTATTGACTTCTTTTATTTTTGCCCAAAACACGATTTCGGGTAAAGTGACAGATCAAAAAGGGAAACCGGTTCCGGGCGCCAATATTTATTTAGACGGAACTTATGACGGAGCTACAAGTTCTGAAACAGGAGAATTTTCTTTTGAAACCACCACAACGGGAAATCAGACTTTAGTAGTGAGTTTTTTATTGTATGAAACATTCAAAAAAGAAATAGAGGTTACCAACTACAAAGATCAAACGGTAAAACTTAGAGAAAACGTAAATGCACTTGATGCAGTTGTAATTACTGCGGGAACATTAGAATCAGGTGATAAGGCAAGAGTTTCGGTACTTAAACCTTTAGATATTGTGACAACTGCCGGTTCTGCCGGAAATATTATTGCTGCTTTGCAAACCTTGCCTGGAACACAAACTGTAGGCGAAGACGGACGTTTGTTTGTTCGTGGAGGTGAAGCCAGCGAAACCCAGACCTTTGTAGACGGACTTCGTGTAGCGCAGCCTTATGGCGCAACAACGAATAATCTGCCAACACGCAGCAGGTTTTCGCCTTTTTTGTTTAGCGGAATTGCTTTTTCTACCGGAGGTTATTCAGCTGAATATGGCGAGGCTTTGTCAAGTGTTTTATTATTGAATACGCAGGACGAACCGGATCAGAATAAAACGGATATTGCCTTAATGACTGTGGGGCTAGGAGTGGGAAATACGCAAAAATGGAAAAAAAGTTCGTTTAGTATCAATACCAATTATATTAATCTGGCACCTTATCAAGCAGTAATTCCTCAAAATGTAGATTGGAATAATCCGTACCAGTCTTTGGGTGGCGAAGCAGTTTATCGGTACCATTTCGAAAGGGGGATTTTTAAATTATATGCCGCTTTTGATGCTGAAAAATTTGACTTAAACCAGAAAAACGTAAATTTTGTAAACCCGGTCAGAACAAATTTAAACAATAATAATTTTTATTTTAATGCTTCTTATAAAGGCGATTTCGGAACCGGATGGCAAATTACGTCAGGAGTTAGTTACGGTTATAGCAATAACAAAATAAAATATGATATCAATGATGTTGACAGTAATGAAAATGCGGCTCAGCTGAAATTGAAAGTAAGAAAAAATGTGTCTAACTATTTCAAATTATCATTTGGGGCGGATTATTTTATCACAAAATACGATGAAAATTTCAACGATAATATTTCGATAAAAGCATCAAACGGTTACGATTCAAATATCGCCGCTTTTTATACAGAAGGAGATATCCTATTCTCAAAAAAACTCGCACTGAAAATTGGTTTCAGACTTTCGAATAACAGTTTATTAGACGAAACCAATATTGCGCCAAGAGCTTCTATGGCATATAAAGTCTCTAAAAATAGCCAGTTTTCGTTTGCTTACGGAGATTTTAGCCAGACACCCGTGGTGGATTATATTAAATATTCTAAATACCATCAGTTCGAAAGTGAGAAAGCCAGGCATTATATTCTGAATTATCAGTTTACGAAACCGGGTCAGACTTTCAGGGCCGAAGCATATTATAAAGATTACAGCAATTTAGTTCAGTATGACACAAAAGATATTCAGTATAATTCGGTTTTCAATAACAACGGTTCGGGTTATGCAAAAGGATTGGACTTGTTTTGGAGAGACAGTAATTTATTAAAAAACTTAGAATATTGGATTTCGTATTCCTATATCGATTCAGAAAGGCAATACAAGAATTTTCCAATGATGGCGACGCCTAATTTTATTGCCAATCACAGTTTATCCATTGTTACGAAATATTTTATCACGGATTGGAAATCGCAAATAGGTTTCACCAACAGTTATAGTTCAGGGCGTCCGTATAATGATCCGAACCAGACGCAATTCATGAACGGAAAAACAAAGTCATATAATAGTTTGGGTTTTAACTGGGCGTATTTATTAACTACTCAAAAGATCCTGTATTTCTCAGTTTCGAATGTACTGGGAAGCCAGAATGTCTTTGGTTACGATTATGCAAAATTACCGGATGCCAACGGAGTTTATAACAGACAGCCGGTTGTACCAACCGCAGACCGATTTTTCTTCGTGGGCTTCTTCTGGACAATCAGTGAGAATAAGAATGAGAATCAATTGAAGAATCTTTAAGAAGGTTCAAAGTTACAAAGGTTCAAAGTGACAAAGGTTTTCCAAGCCTGGATTAAAAAATAAATAAATTATATAAGTAATTAACAATGCTTTAGAACTAAAAACAGTACAAACTTTGAAGCGTTTTACGCCTTTGGAGCTAAAACATAAAAACCTTTGAGCCTTTGCAACTCTGAGCCTTTGAACCTCAGGAACAACAATTCAGTCATCAAAATCAACAACTCAGTATTATTTAGTTTTAAAACAATAAAAAGGAGCCTACTTTTGAAGTATAAATAATGAGTTCCTAAGTTGCTAAGATTCTAAGACGCTAAGAAAAAACTTAGAGACTTAGCTCTTTAAAGACTTAGAAACTTTAAAAAAAAACTTAGCGAATCAGAACCTTAGTAACTTAGAACCTTAAAAAAAAAAGAAACCATGACCAAGATTATTACAATGCTTACTTTATTTATCTGCGGTTTATTATCTGCACAAACACAATTTGAACAAGGAATGACTAAGGCTTTCGGGCTTTGGAAAGAAGGAAAAAATACTGAAGCTTCTGCTTTATTCGAAAGAATTGCTGCGGCAGAGAAAACAAGTTATTTACCTAATTATTATATAGCCTTAATCAATACTACAGCTGCGTTTAGCGAAAAAGATAAAACAAAGATTGATTTGTTGCTGACAAAAGCTCAGGATGCACTTGATGTTGAATTGATAAAAGACCAAAACAATGCCGAGTTATATGCCATGCAGGCTTTGATTTATACGGCTTGGGTAGTGGCGGACCCAATGACAAACGGAATGAAATATTCGGCTAAAGTAATGGAAGCGTATGCAAAAGGAAAAGCGATAGATCCTAATAATCCAAGAATTGTTTTTGGTGAGGCGGATTACCAATTAGGCGGAGCAAAATGGACGGGTGTTGACACTAAACCTCTTTGTGTACAAGTTGATAAAGCTGTTGAACTTTTCGCTACTTTTAAACCTGAAACGCCTTTTTCTCCAAAATGGGGCTTAGACAGAGCTTTGGAAACTCAAAAAAATTGCAAAAAATAAATTTAATATAAGCGGATTGTAATGAAAGATCATAGAAGCACATATGCAGATTTGAAAAGTGGAACAATTGTATCATTCAAAATTTCTGTGATCTTTACGATACTATTTTCCGCTTGTTTAGGGAAAGATTTAAACATTCAGAACGTTCTTATTACTTTTTTTATAAGCTGTCTGTATTCTTTTCTGGTAGGTTTTGGAAATGGATATATTAATGTGCTGCTGGACAGAAAATGGAATTGGTTAGAGCAGACTAATTTAAGAGTATACTACGGAATTTTGGTGACAGTTATGTACACGGTCCCGGTAGTACTAGGAATCAATTATTACATTTTTGTTTATCTTCAGAATTTGCCTTTGGATAAATTCTTTAGCGAAAGAATGATCTGGATCCATTTGTTTTATATCATGCTGGCTTTAGGAGTTTCAACTTTTATGCAAGCCAGAAGTTTCATGGTGCAGTGGAAAAAAGCTTCAAAATTTGAAATTACGCAACAAAAGATTATCGCAGGAACTGCAAATGCGAAATTCGAAAGTTTAAAAAATCAGATTGATCCGCATTTTCTTTTTAACAGTTTGAATGTTTTAAGTTCCTTAATCGAAGAAAATCCGGATAATGCGCAACGGTTCACTACTTCATTGTCTAAAATTTACCGCTATGTTTTAGAGCAAAAAGACAAAGAACTGGTTTCAGTTGAAGATGAATTGTCTTTCGCAAAAACGTATATGAATCTGCTGAAAATGCGTTTCGAAAATAGTCTGTTTTACGAATTGCCTGCGACAGATATCAATCCGGATGCAAAAGTGGTTTCGTTATCATTACAGCTTTTACTCGAAAATACGGTAAAACATAATGTAGTGAGCGAGCAGAAACCGCTGCATATCAGAATTTTTATTGATGGGGATTATTTGGCCATTCAGAATGATTTTCAGAAAAAAGAAGTTTTGCAGGACAGGCAAGGAGTTGGTTTACAGAATATCGTAAATCGATACGGGATTATAACCAACAGAAAAGTCCTGATTGAACAAAATGAGCAAAACTTCACAGTCAGGATTCCAATTCTAACCAAACAAGTTACAGTTATGGAAACAAGTGCAGAATATAACGATGAAAACAAAGCTTATTTCAGAGCTAAAAAAAGAGTAGAAGAACTAAAAGGTTTTTATGGGAATGTTATTTCATATGTTTGTGTGATTCCATTCTTAGTTTTTATAAATTTTAGGTATTCTCCTGGATTTCAATGGTTTTGGTTTTCGGCTTTAGGCTGGGGATTTGGAGTCGTAATGCATGCTTTTAAAGTGTTTGGTTACAGCTCAGATTGGGAAGAACGAAAAATAAGACAGATTTTAGAAAAAGAAAAACAACAAAAAAGCTGGAAATAATGGAACCAAATTATACTGAAGCAGAACGCTACTACGAGGCTCAGAAAAAAGTAAAAGAGATAAGAGGATTTTACGGGCATTTAACGGTTTATCTTCTTTGTAATCCAATTGTAATAGTGGTCAATCTTATGACATCACCGGGCTATTTATGGTTTATTTGGTGTTTGCTGGGTTGGGGAGTAGGATTGATTTCTCACGGATTGAAAGCTTTTGAATTTTCACCGTTTTTTAATAAAGAATGGGAAGAACGAAAGATTAGGGAAATTTTAGAAAAAGAAAATAAACCAACCTGGAAATAGTCATGGAAAACAGTTTTAATAATGATGCGGAAGAATTCGAGCTTAAAAAAATAGCCAATAAAAAAGTAATAAAACTAAAAGCATTTTATTCACATGCATTTATTTATGCTATTGGAGTAATTATTTTTGTTTTAAAAGAATATGCAGGATTCCATTTGAATTTCTTACCGTTTAAATATTTAAATTGTTTTGTAATGATAATTTGGACAACCGTATTTTTAGTTTCTGCAATAGATGTATTCGCTTCTTTTAAAATTTTTGGAGAAGAGTGGGAAGAACGCAAAGTGAAAAGCATACTGGACAAAAAAAATAAAAAAACAAAATGGGAGTAATCATGGAAGTAAATTATAATGAAGAGGATAAATATTACCAAGCAAAAAAGAAAGTAGAAAGTATAAAAGGATTTTATGGAAACCTGACTTCTTTTCTAATGGTAAACACGGTTTTGATTTTTATCAATTTATATACTTCGCCAGAACATTTATGGTTTTACTGGCCACTAATGTGGTGGGGATTTGGAGTTGTTTTTCACGGATTGAAGGTTTTTGAAGTATTTCCGGTTTTAGGAAAGGGCTGGGAAGAAAGAAAAATAAAAGAACTCATGGAAAAAGAAAAACTGAATAAAAACAAATGGCAATAATTTATTAAATTATAAAGAAATGGGACGATTTAAACAACGCATGTACGAAGATTACAGACATGAATTTAGTACAGATGAAAGTTATAATGCAGCATATAAAAAAGTGAAAAGAATCAAAGGTTTTTATTCGCATTTGAAAGTTTATATTATAGTAAATGCTTTTATCATTATTTCAAGTCTGAACAAAGGATATATCGGCAATCACTTTGAAGTGAGAGGTTTTAATAATTGGGAAATCTATTCGACAGCATTTTACTGGGGAATTGCTTTATTGATTCATGCCTTTACAGTATTTGGTCCTGATGTCTTTTTCAGCAAGGATTGGGAGCAAAAGAAAATCCAGAAATATATGGAGAAAGAAGCTCAGAACAAGAATAAATGGGAGTAACTTTAAATTAAAAATTTCAATTTTTTGCATCGTATTAAATGACCACATTAATAATAGAAGACGAAAAACCGGCAGCGAGATTATTGCAGCGCAAACTCGAGAAGTTAGATATTGCAGTAGCCACCATGCTGCACTCTGTAGAAGAATCGATTCATTGGTTTTCTAATAATAAGCATCCGGACCTGATTTTTCTGGACATTCAGTTATCAGATGGTTTGTCGTTTGAAATTTTCGAAAAAATAAACATTCAAAGCGCTATTATTTTTACAACGGCTTATGATGAATATGCCCTGAAAGCATTTAAATTGAATAGTATAGATTATCTTCTAAAACCTATAGACGAAGATGATTTAGAAGTTGCCGTCACTAAATTCAGAACCCGAATTCCTAAGGCAGATTCAGGAAATCAAAATCTTCAGCTTGATTTTGAACAAATACGTCAAATGTTATCCAATCCTTTTGAGAAGAGTTACAAGAAACGATTCACCGTTAAAATCGGGCAGCATCTAAAAGTGATTACCACAGATGAAATCGAATGTTTTTTTAGTGAAAACAAAGGAACTTATATTCATACTTTCGATAACAGAAATTATCTGATCGATACTACATTAGAAGTTCTGGAGCAGGAATTAGATATGAAAGATTTCTTTCGTGTAAGCCGTAAATTCATTGTTCCGCTTACGGCAATAAAAGAAATTCAGGTGTATACAAACTCCCGTCTCAAAGTTATTTTACCCACTTATAAAGAAGACGAGGTAATTGTAAGCCGTGAAAAAGTACAGGATTTTAAGGCCTGGCTGGAGTAAAAAAGATACAATTAAAATTTCAACGGAATTAATCTCAAACTTTGGGTAGATTGGTCTATGGGTGAACCCGATTAAAATCCGGTTTAAACATATAAAATTAGATATATGCATATTATAGACAAACAAAAAGATCCTTCGAGAGAAGGATCTTTTTGTTTGTCTAATGTTTATCTATTTGCTTAAACGGTGCAATGTAAAAGTCATGGCACTTAAAAGGAAAAAAGCCATAATCTGGTGAATTAATCCTAAAGCCAGTGGTACGCTGTATAAAAGTGTAAAAACCCCTAATGCAAACTGAATAAATACAAAAACAACTAAAGTTTTAATTCCGTTTTTTTGAATTCTGTTAAGTGAGAATTTTGTGCTTCTGTAATATAAAAACAAAATAAAAGCGACAACCACATAAGCAAAAGTTCTGTGTACGAATTGAACACCGCTTTTACCTTCGATTAAGTTCTTTACCAAAGTTGGCTGCTCAATAAAAACAGAATCGTGTATAAATTCCCCATCACTCATTAATGGCCAGTGATTGTGTATTAATCCCGCATTTAAACCCGCTACAAAACCGCCGTAAATAATCTGGATTAGCAAAGCAATCAAGGCGAATCGTGCTATATTGCGAAGCGGAATTACTTTAGTAATAGTTCTTTCCGGATAAATTAAATCCAATGCTACCCATAACGTATAAGCGAAAGTGATAAAGGCGAAAGTAAGGTGTAAAGAAAGTCTGAAATGACTAACATCCGGATTGTCGATTAATCCGCTGCGAACCATAAACCATCCAAGAAAACCCTGAAAACCTCCCATTGCCAAAAGAACGATACATTTTTTGATAGTAGCACGATCCAGTTTCTTTTTGATTAAAAAATAAACGAAAGGAACAAAGAAAACCAAACCAATGATACGGCCAATAAAGCGGTGGAACCATTCCCAGAAGTAAATAAACTTATAATCGGCTAATTGAAAATCGTTGTGAATATTAATTTTTTGATACTCAGGAAATTTCTTGTATTGCTCGAAAGCTTCATTCCATTTGGCATCCGTCAAAGGCGGGAAAGTGTCTGTAACCAAATGCCAGTCGGTCATGGATAAACCTGAATTAGTCAATCGCGTGATTCCTCCCACAACAACCATTAAAAACAATAAAACACAACCTGATAGTAACCAAATGATTACTGATTTATTCTCTTTTTTCATTTTATTAACTTCTTATTCTTAAACTTTTTTTAATCCAAGTTTTTCTGCTCTCTTAATAATAAAATCATAAGCAGCCTGATATTCATTCGGAATATCTCCTTCTAAAATAGCTTCTTTCACCGCTTCTTTCAACACTCCAATTTCGCGCGAAGGTTTCAAATCGAAAATTGCCATAATTTCTTCACCGGAAATTGGTGGTTGAAAATTACGAACATGATCTCGTTCCTCAACTTCAATAATTTTCTTGCGAACGATTTCAAAATTCTTATGATATTTTTTAAACTTCGACGGATTTTTGGTTGTAATGTCGGCTTCGCACAATGTCATTAAATCCTCTACATCTTCACCGGCATCAAAAACCAAACGACGCACTGCGCTATCCGTTACAATATCCTGCGCCAATACAATCGGACGCGAACTCATAATAACCATTTTTTGCACAAATTTCATTTTATGGTTTAATGGCATATGCAGGCGCTCAAAGATTTTTTTAGCCATTTTACCTCCTAAAAATTCATGTCCGTGAAACGTCCATCCTTGTTTCTTGTTGAAACGTTTTGTTGGCGCTTTACCAATATCGTGCAACAAAGCCGACCAACGTAACCAGACATCATCTGTATTAGGGCAAATATTATCAACGACTTCCAGTGAATGATAAAAGTTGTTTTTATGCGTATGACCTTCAATTTCTTCTACCTGATTCAAAGCTGTTAACTCAGGTAAAATAATATCTAAAAGCCCGGTTTGATATAAAAGTAAAAATCCAGTTGAAGGTTTATCAGTTGATAAAATTTTGTTTAATTCATCAACAATTCGTTCCCCCGAAATGATTTTGATTCTGTCAGCATTTTTGGTAATTGCATCAAGAGAGTTTTTCTCGATTTCGAAACCCAGCTGATTGGCAAAACGAATTGCGCGAAGCATTCGCAATGGATCATCAGAATAAGTGATGCTGGGATCTAAAGGTGTTTTGATGGTTTTATTTTCTAAATCAGCCAAACCATTGAACGGATCAGAAAGATCGCCAAATGTTTTTTCGTTTAGCGATAAAGCCAATGCGTTTATGGTAAAATCACGGCGATTTTGGTCGTCTTCCAGCGTTCCGTTTTCGACAATAGGATTTCTGCTGTCAAAATTATAAGATTCTTTTCGGGCACCAACAAACTCGATGTCAGTATCTTCAAAACGCAACATCGCTGTTCCGTAAGTTTTGAAAACCTGTACTTTTGGTTTTTTAGGAAGTAATTCAGAAACTTTCAAAGCCAATTCGATGCCACTGCCAACAGCAACCACATCGATGTCTTTTTTAGTACCCCGGTTTAAAAGCAAATCCCGAACAAATCCGCCAATAACATAACTGTCGACATTCAGTTCCTGAGATGCTTTCGAAATGATTTCGAAGATTTTATTTTGTAATGCTGTTTTATAGTTTGTTTGTATAGCCACGAATTCACTAATTTTTTATAAAATAATACGTTTGTGTTCAAGTGAGACAGAATTAAAGTTTGCTAAAATTGCCAAATGGGTTTTTGAAACCTTTAAATAATTTAGACATTGCGAAATATGTTTGGGATGTAAAAAATCACTTGATTTTATTTCAAGTATAATTTTATCAAACAAAACAAAATCAGCATAGAATCTATGATTCAATATTGTGTCTTTATAATTTACTAAATATTCTTTTTCTCTTTCAAATGGAATATTTGCTTTTCTAAATTCATATTCTAAAGCATCTTTATAAACGATTTCAGAAAAACCTCCACCTAAATTTCTATGAACATCAAATAAAATTCCCATTATCTGATAACTTTCCAGTTGATATAATATTTTTGTCATACTCTAATTTTTTTTCGCCACGAATTCACGAATTTTTTTAAATTAATGATTAAAAAGTTAATTTGTGAATTCGTGGCTAATATTTAGAATGCAACTTTCAATTTTATATTGAAATGTTATTTGGAATTTTATAGCCGCAAATTTACAACATAGAAAATGCCTATTACAATCTATCGTTTACTTTTTTGAACAAATTCATAGTTTCAGGTATCAAATTTTATTAAAACAAAAGACTTCACGCTGAATTTCACGAATCATAATCAATAAAAAAAGAAATTCGTGAATTCGTGGCGAACAAAAAACATCCGTCTGGTTGATTTATATACCTATCAAACAAATCAATTGTAATAACATATTTTTAAAATTTCAATTTGTATTTTTGAATCCTATAAAAACGCACACATGAAAATTGTTATATCGCCGGCGAAGTCATTAAATTTCGAAAAAGAATTACCAACTGCTCAATATACGGAACCTGCTTTTTTAAAAGAAGCACGTCAGGTTCATAAAGTTTTAAAAGAAAAAAAGCCAGCTGAACTATCTGAATTAATGTCGATCTCAGATAAATTATCCGACTTAAACTGGAAAAGAAACCAGGATTGGAAAACTCCTTTTACGCCTGAAAATGCGCGTCCTGCCATTTATACTTTTGATGGAGACGTTTATACAGGTTTAGATGCCTATACAATTCCGCTCGAAAAATTAGAAGTTTTACAAAATAAACTTAGAATTCTATCCGGTCTTTACGGTGTTTTAAAACCATTAGATCTAATGCAGGCGTACCGATTAGAAATGGGAACAAAATTACCAATTGGCGAATACAAAAATCTGCACGAATTCTGGAAACCAACCGTTACTAAGGCTTTAAATAAAGAATTAGAAAAAGGAGAATTGTTCGTGAATTTAGCCAGTAATGAATATTTTTCGGCAGTTGATATTAAGGCACTAAAAGTTCCTGTAATCACTCCGGACTTCAAAGATTATAAAGACGGAAAACTTAAAATAATAAGTTTCTTTGCCAAAAAGGCGAGAGGGATGATGGTGCGTTATATCATCGATACCAATGCTGAAACCATTGACGACTTAAAAGGTTTTAATTACGAAGGATATCAGTTTGATGCGAATCTTTCTGAAGGAAATCATTTGGTTTTTACGAGATAGTTTTTTTTTTGAGGTTCTAAGGTTCTAAGATGCTGAGGAACTAAGTTTTTACTAGAGAGTCGAAGACTGGGGCTATATTGTAGGCAGGGATTTTAATCCCTTCAGATTATGCCATTATTATTAAATAAAAAAGCCGGACTAAATAAATAGTCCGGCTTTTCCGTATTATAAACAATTATTATTAATGCATTGCATCAGCAGGATTAATCTTGTTTTTTCCTTTTTTAATGAAAAATATAATCGGAATACAGCATAGGAACATGATTCCTAAGTACATGAAAATATCAATGTATGACATTACTGTACTTTGTTTTAAAACAGCATAATCGATAGCTTGATAAGCTTTTTTAAGTGCTACGTCTGCACTATAGCCTTTAGCTTCAAAAGCTCTTTGCATTCCTGCAATGCGTTCCTGAACCTGATGGCTTGTAGGATCTAAATTGTTGATCAGATTTACTCTGTGTTCCTGACTAAAACGGGTTATAAATGTCGTAATAATCGCGATACCAAATGATCCTCCTAATTGACGCATCATTCCGGTAAAAGCAGCTCCTTCACCAATATGTTTTCCTTTTAAGGTAGAAAGCGAAAGCGTTGTGATAGGTACAAAAAGCAGTCCTAATCCAATTCCTCTTAAAATCAAAGGCCAGTACATATGTTCAACACCAGTATCAGGTGTCATACGCGTCTGCATCATAAAGGTAAAAAAGAAGAATACCAAAAATCCAACCCCAACCATATAACCTTGCGGAACTCCTTTTTGAATCATATTACCCACAAATGGCATCATGATCGCTGTTGTAATCGAACCCGGAATCAATAATAATCCGGCATCAGTTGCTGTCCATCCTAAAACAGACTGCGTGTAAATTGGAATAATTAAAGTTGATCCGTATAAACCGAAACCAAGAATAAAACACATTACGGTTCCAATTCTTAAATTCCCGTCTTTTAAAACACTTAAGTTTACAATTGGGTATTTATAGGTGAGCTCTCTCCAGATAAATAATACCAATCCAAGAACCGTTACCACACTTAAGGTTACGATCGTTGAGTCGTTGAACCAGTCGTCTTGCTGGCCATGCTCTAAAACGAATTGTAGTGATCCAATAAAAGCAGCCAATAATATGATTCCCCACCAGTCGACCTGATTGGCTTTTAGTTTTTCTCCGTATTTCGGGCTTCTTACGAAAGTAATTGCCAAAATAGTTGCAATAATTCCTAACGGAATATTGATATAGAATATATAAGGCCACGAATAATTATCTACTAAATATCCTCCTAAAGGCGGACCTAAAGTTGGTCCCACAATTACACCCATTCCGTAAATAGCCTGTGCCATACCACGTTTTGCAACCGGGTAACTTTCGGTAATAATGGTTTGAGCTGTTACCAGCAAGGCACCACCACCCATACCTTGTACAAACCTGAAAGCAACCAATTCCCAGATATTAGTGGCATTTCCGCATAAAAAGGAACAGACTGTAAACAGTATGATAGAAGCCACAAAATAATTACGTCTTCCAAATTGTTGCGAAAGCCAACTCGTCATCGGAATTACAATAACATTCGCAATTGCGTATGCTGTAATTACCCAAGCCACATCAGTCAAAGTAGCACCAAGGCTACCTCGCATGTCTGTTAGTGCTACGTTTACGATCGTGGTATCTACAATTTCCAACAGTGCACAAAGTACTGCAGTAATCGTAATAATCACACGTCTGTAACCGTATTCTACTAAATCGTCATCTCCTTGTACTGCTGTCATTATATTATTTTAAATGTACGTCTACGTCAACATTCATACCTGGTCTCAGTAATTTTACTTTTTCAGGATCGTTCGATTCATCCAGACTAATTTTTACCGGTAATCTTTGGATTGTTTTTACGAAGTTACCTGTTGCGTTATCAGGAGGTAATAATGAAAAACGAGATCCTGTCGCAGGAGAGAAAGAAGTTACGGTTCCTTTGAATTCATAGTTAGGATAAGCATCTACTTTTAAACTTACTTTCTGACCCACAATCATTTTGTTCAATTGAGTTTCTTTAAAGTTTGCTACAACCCACGCTTCATTATTATTGATGATGTAAAACAAAGATTGTCCCGGTTGAACCAATTGTCCCGGCTGAATGTCTACTTTAGAAACCTGACCGTCAATTGCTGCAGTTACAACAGTATATGTTAAGTTTAAATGAGCAACATCCAACATTGTTTTAGCTCTTTTGATATTTGCAGCAGCAACTTCAGTTTGTTTGTCAGAAACTTTAGATTTTGATTGAATTACTGATTTTTGGTAAGAACTTGCTCTTTGTTGTTGCTCTAAAACGCGAACTTGATTTTCAGCCTCTTCTTTTGAAGATAATGCCTGCTCATATTGCTGTTTGGTGATCGTATGTGTTTTGTACAAATTATTGTAACGGTTATAATCGTTTGTAATTTGTCTTAATCTAATTTTGGCACTTTCGATAGATCCGGTTGCAGATCTCATGTTAGCATCAGAAACTGAGATGTTTGCATTTGCGCTTCCAATGTCAGCTTTTGCAGCTTCGTATTGTCCTTCAGCACCTAATAAAGCAGCATTAGCTTCATCAATTTTTAATTGGTAATCTCTTTTATCGATTGTAAATAAAGTATCTCCTTTTTTTACAAAGTCATTATCTTTTACATACACTTTGCTAATATATCCTGATACTCTGGGAATAATTGGATTCATTTTTTTCTCGATCTGAGCATCATCTGTTTCTTCGTGAGCCTGGGAGTGCAAGTATTTTGTTATTCCGTATGTTCCGCCCACTAAAACCAACACGGTTAGTATAATGATGAATTTAGTATTTGTTTTTTTCTTTTCCATGAGAGCTATCGATTATATTTTAGAAAGATTGAATGATTGTGATAATTGTCCTGATACTGAAAGTAATTCGTAATATTTTTGAATAATTGTAGCTTTAGATACAGCAGTATTTATTTTAGCGCTTAATTGCTCAACATCGGCTTCGACCAAATCATTGGTATCAGCTAAACCATTATCGAATTTATCCTTTACAAGTCTGTAATTTTCAGATGCCTGTTGAAGCGCTTCGTCATAAACCACACTTTGATTTATAGCTAGGTCATAATCTTCTATAGATTTTTGAACCTCAACTTTAATACGGTCTGTCATTATGGCTTCTGTATTTTTAACTTCCAAAGATCTGCTTTCAGCTTCTCTTACGTGAGCACTGTTTTTGTAAATTCCGGAGATATCGTAAGTTAAACCCAGACCAAAGTTCATCGCATATTTTACAGTGATAATATCTTTAAGATCCAGAGCAGTATAACCGCCAAGTAATGCTAAAGTAGGATAGTAGGCTGCTCTTGCCACTTTAATATTTGCTTCAGAAGCTTTTTGTTGAAAACGAATCGCTTCCAGGTCTTTTCTGTTTTCTAGTGCTAAAGCATCAGATGTTGGAGCATTACTGGTTTTTAAACTAAAGAAATCAGCTTCGTTAACCTGAAGTTTTGTACTCGGGTCCATCTTCAGTAGAGTAGTCAGATAAAAATTGATGTTATTAAGATTGTTAGTCGCTTCATCAATTGATAATTGCGTTTTTGAAACCAATAATTGTGACTTTAATAAATCATTTCTCGGGATGATTCCGTTTTTCTCTAATTCTGTAAAATCAGTAACACGCTGTTTAGCGCTTTTTTGATTTTCATTTAAAACATCCAAAGTTTTTTGAGCTTTATACAGTGCTGTATAATAAGTGATTACCCTTAAAGCAACATCTTCTTTTGTTTTAGCAGCATTTGCATTTTCAGCTTCATATAAATTATCAGATGCGTTAATGCTATTTTGAATTTTAAATCCTGCAAAAAGAGGCAGACTTAAATTGGCCATTCCAAGCATTGCTCTGTCAGGAGATGCTAAAGATGCATTTTCGCCCTGATTTGGCATGTCAATCGATGCTTTGGTAAGGCGCTGGTATTGACCGGAAACTTTAATATCCGGATACTGATTGTTTTTTACCGATTGTAATTCGTACTTTTTTGTGTTTACCTTAGTACTGGCAAGAGTAACGTCGTTACTTTTTTCCCAAGCCAACTTAACGGCTTCGTCTAAGGTTAAACTTGTTTTTTCTTGTGCTTCTATTGATGAAATTCCGATAAAGAAAATACCAAAGAGCATTAATTGATTAATTTTCATAAACAAGTAGAGCTTTTATAGTTTGTTGAATGTGCTTTGTAAGACTGTTTTTAATGTAATCATTATACATTGCTTCTGTTTTTAGATTCAGTAATTCTTCGAAGAAAGGTTTGTTCATATGAAAGTGAAAAAAAGTTCCAATAATAGTTGGAGTGATAAGCGGAATGATAACATCTTTCCTAAAAACTCCTTTAGCCTGACCTTGCGCAATAATGCTTTCAACAGATTTTAGATTTCCTTTTTTCAGTTCTGTAAAGGCAATGAAGCTTTTTTCTCTTTTTTTTGCATTGATCTCAAAGTGTAAGACTCTGAAAATCCCTTTGTTACAACTAATTCTGTTGATGTAAATTTCGATTAATTTATTGACTTTATCTAAAGGTTCCAGATTTTCCAGCAATAAATTTTCGAGTTGTAGTTTTAAATCAGAAGTTTTGTAAATGATTAGCGCTTCAAGTAGTCTTTCTTTTGAACCAAAATAATACGAAACCATGGCAATATTAATTTTGGCATGTTTTGAAATGTCTCGTATTGAAGTACCTTCGAATCCTTTTTCGGAGAAAAGCTTTTCAGCTACCTCAAGAATTTGAATTTTTTTATCGTTTAATTCGATGTTGGACATGATATTGTTTCTAATCGGGTACAAAATTAAACAAGCGTTTAAATTAAACAGTCGTTTAATTTTATTTTAACATAATTTTAACAGAAAACCTTGTAGTGGATTTACTGTGTTTTTTGGTTAAAATGTTAGAAGGGAATCACTTATTTTCCTAGTGAAAGCATCTGAGGATTTTGCCTTGTGTCAAAGATATTAGAGATAAATACTATCTGTTTGACTTCATCAATCCAATAAATGATTTTGTAATTTTTAAAAACTAAATATCTGAAATCTTCGGTTCTTTGAGATAAAAATTCTTCTTTTTGTCCGCCATAAGCGTTGATTTCTAAAGATAACGAGAGGTCAATTATGCCGTTTATTAAAGTTTGAGCGACTCTTATTCCGGCTTTAAATTTGTAATACTCAAAAATGTCTTCAAGTTTATTTTCTGCAAATTGAGTCCAATAGACAGTTAACCCCATTTTTGAATTTTAGATTTTAAATCTTTTGCAGATATAATTCTTGCATTTTTGGCATCATCTAAAGACTGATCAATTTCTTTATTAAATTGTTCAATATTCATCGATTTCATTTCCTGATCTAAAAGTTCAACTTTCTGTTTATGAAGTAAGTTTTCGAGATGAATAACTATTTCTTCACTTTGAAGTCTTAGAAATTCCTGGACGAAAGATATTTTACGGGCTTCTAAATCCATAATAATTGATTTTATTCAAATGTACAAAATAATTCTAAATGTTATTTATTCCTGATCTTTCCATCCTTATTTTTAACTTTTAGTTAATCGTTGTTAAAATGATTTTGAGATCAAAATGTTATAAACTTCTTTTGAAAAAATAAATTCGTCCATCATAGTAATAAGCCAATTCGTGGTAATTGACTATTTCAAAAAAATAACTTCTATGAGCTTTTAGGGATGTTACATATTTTCTTCCATCTTTATAGCCGTAAAACCAAGATGTACATCTAATATCATCGCTACTTTTTACTAATGAATACTTTGGTTTATCTATTTTTATATTTTGATTCAGAAACTGTAATGATAATAGCGAATCACTAATTAATAATTGATGACCAATTTGAGATTGAATTAGTTGTTCATCTGCCATTGTGCCTCCAATTTTGGCAATCGAATCTAATTTCCAAATTCCAAATATTTCTTTTATATTTTTAGGCTGGATAGTATCGTTGGCATTTTTCATATCAAGCAATATATCTTTATAATGGAAGTTGGGTTCCTGAATTGATGTAGCTTTATCTATCAATTTTGAAGTGTTTTTATTATCCCTGCAGGATACTATAATTAAAATCATAATTATAGATAAAGCTATATTTTTCATTTTCTTTTTTTAAATAGATTATCGAATCTCTCCAACAAATTCATTAATCTTTGCGCTGCCATTCTCGCTCAAATGTTTGATAAAAGCACTGCCGATAATCGCTCCTTTTGCAAATTTAGTTGCCTGATTAAAAGTTTCTTTATTCGAAATTCCGAAACCAATAATTTGTGGATTCTTAAGGTTCATATTCGAAATTCTTTCGAAATAACTTTCCTGAGTATTTCCAAAACCGGATTGAGATCCTGTAACACTGGCAGAACTTACCATATAAATAAATCCGTTCGAAACGCTGTCGATAAAACGAATACGTTCGTCAGAAGTTTGTGGTGTAATCAGAAATACATTGATTAAGCCGTATTTTTCGAAAATTGCTTTGTATTCGTCAGCATAAACATCAACCGGTAAATCCGGAATAATTAGACCATCGATACCAATTTCGGCACATGTTGCACAAAAAGCTTCGACTCCATATTGTAACATCGGGTTGAAATATCCCATAATAATCAATGGGATTTTTACGCTTTCGCGGATGTTTTTTAACTGATCAAAAAGAATTTGAGTTGTCATTCCGTTTTTAAGTGCCTGAGTCGAACTCGCCTGAATCGTTGGTCCATCAGCCAAAGGATCACTGAAGGGTAAACCAATCTCGATTAAGTCAACACCATTTTTTTCTAAATCCTGAATAATTTGAACGGTATCATTTAAGTTAGGATATCCCGCTGAAAAATAAATAGAAAGTATCTTTTTATCTTCTTGTAATTTTTGAGTTATTCTGTTCATTTCGTTTATGTTTTTTTCTCCTTACAGGTTTCCAAAACCTGTAAGGTATTATTAAGTTATTTTTTCGCCACTCCCAATAGTTAAAGGGATAAAAAACTTTTACTGATTACTGCTTAAAATTTATTTCACGCAGATTTAAAATTGATTTAAGCTGATTCGGGCAGATTTGCTTTTAATTTAAATCTGCTTTAATCTGCCAAATCTGCGTGAAAAAAAATCCTTTTAATCTGTGCAATCTGTGGCATTATATTTTTTTTAATTTTTTACAATTTTACTTGTCCAATTATCGCCTCGATTTTCTATAATTAATAATCCGGAATCTGAATCATTCATTTGAGCAACAAGTTCCCCTTTATTATTCCAAAAAGCACTTTTTCCTCCAGAAGGATAACCCCAGGAGTCTCCACTAAAATTAGACATCAATACATTCATTTCATGTTTTTCAGCATAATATTGTAAATCTCTATAGGCATTCGGAATTCCGTTTGGTGTAAAGAAAATACTGGCGATATAAATATCAGTTGCTCTCTTAAATGCATTTTCAGGATGCAAAGGATTGTCAATATCAGCACAAATGGCAAATGAAATCTTTTGATCCTCAATCGTAATCATCGGATTATAATCGAAAGAAGATTGAAAAAATTCGTCTTCGCCTTCATGTAAAAACTGCTTTGTATAAACCACAGCCGAATTATCAGGAGAAATAATAAATTCTCCAATAAATAATTCCGACTCAATTTGAATTGGCGCACCGGCAACAATGACGATATTATTTTCGACAGCCAATTTTCGTAAAGAATCTAATCTCGAATCCTCTTTTGTAAAAGCTAATTCGTGAGCATTTTCTCTTTCGTAACCCGTAATAGACAGTTCAGGGAATACGATTAATTGTGCTCCGTTTTGCACCGCTAAATCTATAAGACGATAATGATCAGATAGATTAGCTTCAATATTTCCTCGGGTTGGCTTTGTTTGTGCAGCAGCTAGAATCATATCGGCTTACTTATTTTCGGTATAAATCCATGCAACAGTTCCGGAGCTCAAAGTCACTTGAATTCTTTTATAGGCATTAGACTCAAATAAATCTATTTTAGCCAAATCTTCCGTCGAAATAGTAAAAAGAACACCTTTTATTGTATCCGCAGGATTTTCGCTTGCGACTGCTACGTGATAATCTTCAATTCCAAATTCTTCTTCGATTTGCAGATCCTTTAGCTTGTGGCCAGAGAGCTTGTCAGGTGTCCCGTTTAAGATTCTGTTGAAAACCTGCATCTGAATTTCTTTCGATCGTAATGTTCCGTAAGAAAAGAACTGTTCCATAATAATTATTATTTACTCGTTATTTGTTTGCGTTAGGGTTGGGAGCGTTATCTCCCGATTTAGAAAAACAAGGCTTTTTTATCCGTAGTTTTTGTTAATCGGGAATAAAGCAGACAGCCCGATCCGCCGTGGCGGAGAACGCCTAAATTACGATTTTTATTACAATTTAAAATAATCAATATAATTGTCTAAATCTTTATCACCACGCCCAGAAAGACTGATTACAACAATGTCCGTAGGTTTAAATTTCTTTTGATCTAACACCGCAAAAGCATGTGCACTCTCAATCGCTGGAATTATTCCTTCTAATTTTGTCAATTGTAAACCGGCATTCATAGCATCGTCATCTGTAACCGAGAAAAATTCGCCACGGCCCGTTTGCGCCAAATGTGCGTGCATTGGGCCAACTCCAGGATAATCCAGACCTGCAGAAATAGAGTAAGGCTCCGTAATTTGTCCGTCAGAAGTTTGCATCAAAAGAGTTTTGCAACCGTGAATAACACCTACTTTTCCTAATTTGCTTGTTGCAGCACTGTGACCGCTATCAACACCTTTTCCGGCTGCTTCGACAGCAATAATGCCAACTTGCGGTTCGTGCAGGAAGTGATAATAGGTTCCGGCAGCGTTACTTCCGCCGCCAATACAAGCCACTACATAATCAGGGTTTTCGCGGCCTTCTTTTTCTTTTAACTGCCATTTTATTTCTTCGGAAATGACACTCTGAAAACGTGTTACCATATCCGGATAAGGATGCGGCCCAATGGCAGATCCAATGATATAATGTGTGTCAACGGGATTATTGATCCAGTCACGAATTGCTTCATTTGTAGCGTCTTTTAAGGTTCTTGAACCTGAAAGCGCCGGACGAACCTCAGCGCCTAACATTTTCATACGCGCTACGTTTGGTGCCTGACGCGCAATGTCGATTTCGCCCATATAAACGATACATTCCATACCCATAAGTGCACAAACCGTGGCAGTTGCTACACCGTGTTGACCAGCGCCGGTTTCGGCGATAATTCTTTTTTTACCCAAACGTTTTGCAACCAGTATCTGCCCAATTGTATTGTTGACTTTATGCGCTCCGGTATGGTTTAGGTCCTCTCTTTTGAGATAAATTTTGGTATTGTATTTTTCAGATAAACGCTTCGCAAAATAAAGCGGACTAGGACGCCCAACATAATCTTTCAGCAACTGATCGAACTCTGCTTTAAAATCAGGTTCGCTTGTTATTTTTAAATAGTTTTGGC
Source organism: Flavobacterium frigidimaris (assembly GCA_900129595.1). Lineage (GTDB taxonomy): Bacteria > Bacteroidota > Bacteroidia > Flavobacteriales > Flavobacteriaceae > Flavobacterium > Flavobacterium frigidimaris. The sequence continues at coordinate 46,061 of FQWG01000016.1, forward strand.
GTAATTCTTCTACATTTGGATATAACATTTCAGGAATGTAAGCTCCTCCAAATTCTCCGTAATATCCTTTTTCGTTAACGTTAAAATTCATTTTATTCCAATTTTAAAAGTTGGCAACATCAAATTTTCGTTTGAAATTGCTAAATAGATTTTTGTTTTTCAGCCCTGGTTCGATTTCAAATTTACTATTTATATCGACGGCATAAATAGGAAGATTGGTTTTTGAAATTTCTTCGATGGCTTTTAATTCGTTCATTCCGATTCCGCCACTCAAAAAGAATGGTTTGTCAGACTTGTATTTTTTTAATATGCTCCAGTCAAATGTAGTTCCGTTTCCGCCGGGTAATTTTCCTTTTGTATCAAACAGAAAATAATCGCAAACCGGTTCGAATGGTTTTATAATTTCGAAATCGAAATCATTATCGGCTGAAAATACTTTGATGATTTCAGTTTTTTCAGGCAGTTGTTTTTTTAATTCTGATAAAAATTCAACGGATTCATTTCCGTGTAACTGAACGGCTTGTAAATTATATTTTGCTGCTTTATCCAGAATATCTTCCTGAGTTTGATTGACAAAAACGCCCACTTTTTTTATTGTTTCTATCAGCTCCGGAATTTCTCCGTTAAAATATCGCGCGGAGTTGCCCCAGAAAATAAATCCCATATAATCGGGTAGGAGTGCACCTACCTCGAGAATGTTTTCAGGATATTTCATACCGCATATTTTGAGTTTCATTGTATTGTGTGTTTTTTAGCTTGTGTGTTTTTAACCGCAAAGGGCGCTAAGTTTTTTTATTTTTATTACGCTTATAAACGCTAAGTTCGCAAAGCTTTGTGTTTGTTGTTTTTGCCACGACCTGATCGACAGCGAACAGGTGAAGCAATTTCACAAATTTTCACGAATTGAATTTGTGTTAATTAGTGTAATTCGTGTTTATTTAAGCTTTCTAATAAATTCTGTTGCTGCTTCGCCGGCGTTATCGGTTTTCATGAAATTTTCTCCAATTAAGAATCCGCTGTAACCGTAAGGTCTAAGTTCAGAAATCGCTTCAATGGATGAAATTCCGCTTTCGGAAACTTTTACAAAATCATCCGGAATTTGTGATGCTAATTGTTTACTAAAATCCAGGCTTACTTCAAAAGTTTTCAGGTTTCTGTTGTTTACACCAATCATATCCAGACTGGGCATAATTGATTTTTCTAATTCTTCCTGATTGTGAACTTCTAATAGCACTTCTAATCCTAATTTCTTGGCAAATTCAGATAATGATTTGATTTCTTCGCGGGTTAAAACCGCTGCGATCAATAAAATCAAGTCAGCTCCATAAGCTTTGGCTTCTAAAATTTGATATTCGTCTACAATAAATTCTTTTCGCAAAAGCGGAATACTTACACTTGCTCTTGCCAAAAGTAAATCGTCTAGAGAACCTCCAAAATACTTTCCGTCAGTTAAAACAGAGATTCCGCAAGCTCCGGCATTTTCATATCCTTTTACCACTTCTTCAACAGTAAAACTATGATTAATAACCGATTTTGAAGGAGAACGACGTTTGTGTTCTGCAATGATTCCGGTTGAACTTGTTCTTAGTTTTTGACTTAAAGAAATTGTTTCTCTTCCAAAAAACACAGAACTTTCCAATTGCGAAACCGGAATTATCGATTTTTTAAGAACGACTTCTTTTTGTTTATCAAATATTATTTTATCTAAAATATTCATGGCTGCTGTTTTGCCACAAAGTCACAAAGACGCAAAATTAATTAGTGCTAATTCGTGAAATTTGTGTTTGTTTTTTATTTACTTAATTCTTGTAATGTCTGTAATGCTTTTAATCCTTTTCCGGAGAACAGACTTTCTTTTGCTAATTCAAATCCTTCTAATGGTGTACATTTCGTAACCGTTGCAATAGCTAATCCCGCATTGGCACAAACTACGTTGTTTTGGGCTTCAGTTCCTCTTCCTGAAAGAATGTTGATAAACATATCTGCTGATTCTTCAATGGTTTTACCACCTTCAATTTCGCTTTGCTTTAAATGACGAACTCCAAAATCAACAGGATTTAGCATACCTTCCGTGGTGCTGGTTAAAATTTTTGTCGGGCCAGTCAAAGACACTTCGTCATAACCATCCAAAGAATGTAAAATCGTGAAATTGACATCGGTATTTTGATATAAATAGCCATACATTCTGAACATTTCCAGATTGAATACACCTAATAACTGATTTTTAGGAAAAGAGGGATTTACCAATGGTCCTAACGTATTAAAAAATGTTTTTACTGCCAATTCTTTTCGGATTGGGCCAACATTTTTCATAGCAGGATGAAATAAAGGTGCATGTAAAATAGTAATACCGGCTTTGTCTATACATTTTTCGATAAACGAACTGTCATTACTGAATTTAACACCCATTTTTTCCATCACATTACTTGATCCTGAAATAGAAGAAACTCCATAATTTCCGTGTTTGGCTACTTTAATTCCTGTTCCTGCAACTATAAACGAAGCCAGAGTAGAAATATTGAAAGTATCTTTCCCGTCACCACCAGTACCAACCAAATCGATAGTGTTATAGGCTGATAAATCAACGCGAATGCATAAATCTAATAAAGCTTCACGAAAACCTGAAAGTTCATCAATCGTAATGCTTCGCATCATAAATACGGTCAAAAATGCCGAAATTTGACTTGGGTTGTAACTTCCGCTTGAGATATTAATCAATACGTTTTTGGCTTCTTCTTTAGAAAGTACTTCATGATTGATTAGTTTATTTAATATATTTTTCATTTATATAAGTCTTAAAGTCTAAAGTCGAAGGTCTTAAAGCATTCTGACTTTTGATATTCTTTGAGTTTTTTCTATTTATATTTTTTACATCGCTTTTGACTTATGACTTTCGACATTCAGACTTTACGACTAATTTTTCAATGTTCATTTCCCTGATAAATCCACATGGGTTCTGTTTTTCCGGCGCGTTCAAATCCGTTTTTTTTATAAAAATCAACTGATCTTCCGTCTGCAGTTAACATTTGCATGTGAAAGTGACCGTATTTCTCCTGCATTTTATCCATAATCAATTTTCCGATTCCTTTTCCCTGATATTCCGGAAGCACCAATAAATGTGGATAATAAACGGTTAAATAACCGTCAGAAATCGCATTCCCAAGTCCAACTAATTTTTCTTCCTCCCAAGCCGTAATTAAAGTCTCAGAATTAGTAAGGGCATTATATAATTCTTTTGGTTTATTGGCGGAACTCCATTCATTTGCTTTGTATAAAATCAGTATATCTTCAATATTGATTTCTTTAGTTGCTGAAATTGTTATTTCCATAAGTCTTAAAGTCTAAAGTCGAAGGTCTTAAAGTCTTCGAAGTTGATGTTTTTTCCGAGTTGATTATTGTTTTTTTAGTTTTAAATAGTGAAAGATTAAGTTTTAATGTATTTGACTTTATGACTTTCGACTTTAAAACTTTTGGCTAATCTCTAACTATTAATCCAGTTTTCTAAAATCCTTTTTCCGTTTGGGGTCAGAACACTTTCAGGATGAAACTGTACGCCTCTTACATCAAATGTTTTGTGTCTTAACGACATAATTTGCCCGTTTTCATCAATTGAAGTTGCTTCAAGAACGTCCGGTAAATTAGCATCTACAACCCATGAATGGTATCTTCCCACTTCGAATTCGTTTCCTAAACCTTCAAATAAAATTTCGTCTGAAACCACTGTTTTTACATTTGTTGCAACTCCGTGGTATACCTTATCGAGATTAGATAGTGTTCCTCCAAAAACTTCCCCAATAGCCTGTTGTCCTAAACAAACCCCGAGAATACTTTTTGTTGGAGCATATTTCTGAATTACAGCTTTTAATAATCCAGCTTCATCCGGAATTCCCGGTCCTGGAGAAAGTAATATTTTATCGAAAGAAGCGATTTCTTCAATGTCAAATTCATCATTTCTGTAAACGGTAACTTCGCAGTTTAAATCCTCCAGATAGTGCACTAAATTATAAGTGAAACTATCGTAATTGTCTATAACTAATATTTTTTTCATGTCTTTTATTTTGTTTCAGGTTTCAGGTTTTCTTTGTTTCACGTTCCAATAACTTGAAACTTTAAACCTGAAACTTGAAACGATTTTTTTTATTTTTCTCTAACGTATTTTTCTGTAATGATACGGTCAATTCCTAATTTTTCTACTTTTTCAACTCCTTTTTGAGTCAACGTGTCGTTTTTAATTTTTACTGTAAATTCAAATTTTCCATTTTCCCATTGCCTGTTATTAAAGAACTCTAAATTCTCTGTATAAATGCTGTCTTTCAAAGTGTATTTTCCGCCTCCGCCAAAGAATACTGCATTTGTTGAATCCTTACCATTATTCAAATCATGATTGAAAAAAGCAAAATGAGTATCATTTATAATTTTAATCATTTTTGTTTTTGGATTGAAAGTCGAGAAAGTCGAATCTTTTTCTGTCGTTTCTGCTGATATCAGTCGCCAGGTTCCTGTTAACGGAATTGCGTTTGATTCTTTCTTTGGCTCACACGATACTAAAAGAACGAAAGCGATAAAAAATGGAATAATGTTTTTCATATTTATTGAAAGATTAAATGATTTAAAAATTGAAAGATTTTTGCTGGTTTTTAAATCTTTCAATTTTTCAATTTTTAAATTTTTTCTGCCATTTCCAGCGCTGTATTCAAGGCTCTTAATTTATTATACACTTCCTGCATTTCGCTTTCTTCGTCAGAACTTGCTACGATTCCCGCTCCGGCCTGACAATGCAGCTGATGATTTTTGCTCAGGAAAGTTCGTATCATGATAGCGTGGTTAAAGTTGCCTTCAAAATCCATGAAACCAATTGCGCCTCCGTAAAAATTACGATTTGTTTTTTCGTAATCTTCAATCAATTGCATCGCTCTGTGTTTTGGTGCGCCGCTTAAAGTTCCGGCTGGGAAAGTATCTGCAACGACTTGCATAGTTGTCGCTTTTTCATGCAAATGTCCCGTTACTTTAGAAACCAGGTGAATTACGTGCGAGAAAAACTGAACTTCTCTGTATTTCTCTACGTTTACATCATGTCCGTTTCTGCTTAAATCGTTTCGGGCTAAATCGACTAACATGACGTGTTCGCTATTTTCTTTTTTATCTTCAGAAAGTTGTTTGGCTAAAACGGCATCACGTTCATCATTTCCGGTTCTTTTAAAAGTTCCTGCAATGGGGTGAATCTCCGCTTTTCTGTTTTTTACGATAATTTGTGCTTCAGGCGAAGAACCAAATATTTTAAAATCTCCATAGTCAAAAAAGAATAAATAAGGAGAAGGATTGATACTTCTTAAAGCTCTGTAAACATTAAATTCGTCACCTTTGAAACCTTGTGTAAAACGTCGTGACAGAACTAATTGAAAAACGTCTCCACGGAAACAGTGCTTTTTGGCTAAAGCAACATTGTGTTTGAATTCCTCATCAGTCAGGTTAGAAAAACCTTCACCTTCTTTGGTGAATTTATAGGATGCAATATTTCTGGATTGTAATAACTGCTCGATTTCAGCGATATTATTTCTTCCGTCTACACTGTGGCAAAAAATGTACGCTTCGTTTTTGAAGTGATTGATTGCGATAATGTTTTGATAAACGGCATAAAAGACATCCGGAATTAAAGTAGCAGTATCTTTTTTAGCAATCGAAACTTTCTCGAAATAACGAACGGCATCATAAGAAATGTAACCAAATAAACCATTGTTGATGAATTTGAAATCGTTTTTCTCTGATTGAAACTGACTCGAAAATTCCTGAATGACCTGAGGGATATTGGTAGAAGCATCGATTGTAATTTGCTCTGTTGTTCCGTCAGGAAAAGTTTTTGAGATGATTTCATTTTCAATTTTAATAGTTGCAATCGGGTTGCAGCAGATATAAGAAAAACTATTATCGTTTCCGTGATAATCACTACTTTCAAGTAATAAGCTATTCGGGAATTTATCTCTTATTTTAAAATAGATGCTAACCGGCGTAATCGTATCTGCCAGAATTTGTTTGTAATGTGTGTTGAGTATAAAAGGTTTCAAAGTATGTTGTTTTTTAGTTTTTAATGTGTTCTTTACTTAAATTTTGACCAAAAAAAAAGGCTTGTCGTGATGACAAGCCTTTTATATTTATAGTTGATAATACCATAGGAAGCTTTGTTCACGACGTTTGACGTAAATTCTTCCACCACCAAGTATTGTTCATTATTGTTTTCATATCTTATTTTGATGTGACAAAGATATAAATGTAATTTGGATTAGAATACATAAAATTTCAAAAAAAACTTTTCTAAATTTTAAATTTTGTTAAATTTCAATGATTCTAAAGGTGGTAATTGACTAATTTCCAATAGCGATTGTATTGTTTTGGTTGATTCTAAAATCAGGATTTCCTTTGATATTCGAGGTGGTAAACAACTCGCTGTTTTTAATTTTTGTAAAGTTTATTTGAAAATCAGGGTCATTATAAAATTGCTGAATGGCCTGATTTGCACCGCCAGCTTCACTTGTAATTCCACCGTTACAGTTGTTGATAATTAGATTTTTAAAGGCGATTTTAGCTAAGTTGACATCTCCGTTTCCAATATTTCCTTCAAGTAAAATAAAAGGACTAAAGCCTGAAATAACACTGTTGGTCAGATTAAAAAAAGTGTTTTCTCTCACGTAAACCGATTCTCTTACCAGTCCCTGATTGTTTTCTTCTAAATTCACTAAAGTAATGTTGTTGGCATTTATTTTAGTCAGTTTTTTGCTCATATCCGTGTTTCCTATTTTGTCGTATGAATCTACTTCAAAACATCTTGAACCTGAAATATCGGATGAGAAAGGGTGGCGAATGGCAATACTATTGCTGATATTTATTTGAGCCCCTTGTGTAAAATCAAAATCATCGTCTGTAGTTCTGTACGAAACGAGATTGGTCATATTCAAATCTCCGCCATAACATTCGAAAGAATCGTCGTTAGAATAACTAACCTGAATATTGCTCAAGACTGTTTTTTTTCCAACACCGGCTAACGAAAGTCCGTTAAGTTCTTTTGCAGCACTTAGTTTTCGTCCGGAATATTCGATGCGAACATATTTTAAAATCCCTGAATTATCTTCGGCGTCCTGACCTCCGTAATGATTCAGCATTGGTTCAAGATCAAATGGCAGAATATGCACGCCGCCAATTGTGTTTATCGGAGCTTTCCCCAGAATGATAATGCCGCCCCAATCCCCAGGTTTTCTTTCTGCAATTTCTTTATTTGAGGTAAAAACGATAGGGTCCGTTTCTAAGCCTTCGGCAATAATTTTTGCTCCATTGGTTATAACCAGAGTCCCGCAAGTTTTATCATCTCCACGAATAACAGTTCCCGGTTCGATGGTCAAAACCGCATTTTTGGTTACATAAACAACCCCAACTAACTGATACGTATTCCGTTTCGTTAGCTTGGTATCTTTGTCAATAGTTCCCGCAATAATGTTTGTAGCTTCGTTATATTCTGTATTGGCTGGTTTAAAATTCGTCCAGTTGCTCATCCAGTTCGTGTTGCCAATAATTCCTTTAGGTTGCTGTGCTTGTATACATAAAGTACTTAGAAGAGTAATAATTGCAATACGTATTTTTGTTTTCATAACTATGATGTTGATTTCCAGTTTTGTTTTTAATGAGTCCAAAATTAGAAGCCGAATGTTAATCAAAGTCTTATATGTTATTACGAAAGCGTTACGTTACTATTAAGAATGTTATGTTTTTGAAAAGAAATAATATTTCATGACTTTACAGAATATCGATTTTAAAATTATTTGTAATTAAATTTTCATTTAAAGATAATTTGTAACTTTGATAAAAATAAAATGAGATGGATTTAGATACCCGAAAAGTGATTTTTATTAAAGACTTTCTGAAGCTCGAAAGCGAGAAGGCTATTTCTCAGTTTGAAAAATTATTGAAGAAAGAAACTGAAATAGATTCTGAATTAACGCCAATGTCAATTTCTGATTTTAACAAAAGAATTTCTGATTCTTTGGAAGATTCCAAAAATGGACGCGTAACAGGATCTTATCAATTAATTTCTGAAATAGAGAAATGGAGTTGAAACTTGATTGGACTGATTTTGCTAAAAAAGAGTTGAAAATTATTTTTGATTATTATAAGAAAGAAGCAAATGTAGATGTTGCAAGAAAACTTGTTCTGAGGATTACAAAAGAGACACTAAAATTAAAAACACAGCCTTTAATTGGACAAAAAGAAGATCTTCTAATTAATAGTCCAAAAGAAATTCGTTATTTAGTTTTTAAAAATTATAAAATTATTTATTGGATAAATTTAGAGAAAAATTCAGTGGAAATTCTGGATTTATTCGATACGCGTCAGGATCCAATAAATATAAAAAGAACGAAGTAAAAATATTAAAGCATAAAAAGAAACCCCAATAGTTTTGAACTATTGGGGTTTTTCTTATATAATTTAGAATTTGTATGTGAAATTTAAAATATTAGAATTTTAAAGCTACAGTCAATTCGAAATCGTCATTGATAGTTTTGTCTCCTAAGTTTTCGAAGAAGTTACCAGAGTTGTATTTGATATCGTATTTAGTTCTGTCTACTTTGAAAGCTGTTGTAGCAGTATTTCCAGCTACAGTAATATCAAAAGTTACAGGTTTAGTAATTCCTTTGATAGTTAAATCAGCAGTTACAGTATAAACGTCAGTAGATTTAGCACCGATAGTTTTGAAAACTAATTTTGCAGTTGGGAATTTATCAGTTCCAAAGAAATCGTCAGCTTTTAAGTGACCGTTTAATTTTCCTTGGTATTCTCCAGTTAAATCAGTTGCAGTCAAAGAAGTCATATCAACAGTAAAAGAACCACCAGTTAATTTTTTTCCTTTAAAAACTACAGCTCCGTCTTTAAAGTTTACAGTTCCAGAGTGTTCTCCAGTTACTTTTTTTCCTACCCATTTGATAGTACTTGCTTTTACGTCGATTTTTTTAGTTTGAGCATTTACTGAAATACTAGCCGCTGCTACGAATAATGCTATTGCAATTGTTTTTAAATTTTTCATGTTGTTAAAATTGATTTTAGATTAATAAATAATTATATAGTGATAAATAATTCCTCGTTTGATTTTCTGACTTTTTTGTAGTGCTGCGTATCATCTTCACCATGTCTGTAACCAACAGTAGCGATAACAGATGCGTTAAGACCTAACTTGTCAAGACCTAAGATTTCATTGAATGCTGCAGCATTAAATCCTTCCATTGGCGTAGCATCAATTTTTAGTTCAGATGCAGCACTTAATAAAGTCCCTAAAGCGATATAAGTTTGTTTTGAAGTCCAAATGTTTTTAGCCTCTTGTGATAAGTTAGCGATTGTACCTTTCATCATGTCAGCAAATCCAGCCAAAGCATCAGCAGGAACACCTCTGGTTTCGCTAATGTTTTTGATGTAAGCATCTACAGATTCTGCTCCTGCATTTAAGTCATTTGCAAAAATAAATAATTGAGAAGCATCAGTAATTTGAGTTTGCCCATAAGCAGCAGCTTTTAATTGCTCTCTGATTTCAGGGTTTTCTACTACAATAACTTTATAAGGTTGTAGTCCGTAAGAAGAAGCACTTAATCTCACTGCTTCTTTTAAAGTATTTAAATCTGCTGAAGATATTTTTTTGGTTGCATCAAACTTTTTTGTTGCATATCTCCAGTTTAGATTGTCTAATAATGTGCTCATAATATTAATTTTGTTGGGTTCTGTATTTTTCTAGTAATTTATTTAATAATTCTAATTCTTCAGGACTTATATTGGCAGCAAATGTACGCTCGTGTTCATCTACCTTCGGATCTAATTCTTTCAATACATCTAATCCTTTTTGGGTGATTAGAACTTCAATTTTTCGTCGATTGCCGGGGCAAACATTTCTGGTAACAAAATCCTTCAGTAATAATTTATCTACCAATCGGGTGGTGTTACTTGTTTTGGCCAGCATACGTTCCTGGATCACACACATATTTGCAGGATTTCCTTTTTGTCCTCTTAATATACGCAGTACATTATATTGTTCTCCGGATAGATCATACGGTTTTATCAGCTCGTTGAAATGATCCAGAATCACGTTTTGCGTGTACATGATATTCAGAATAACTTTTTTCGAATTATCCATCTTAACTGTACTTTTTATAACCTCTTCAATTGTCATAGTCGTAAGTGTATAATTTGTATATACAAATGTATGTCTTTTAAATAGTTGTATATACAAATGTCGTGTTAATTTTTTGTTAATTCAAATAAGGCAAAGTCAACACCTAGATAAACTCTATATAATTAGTATAAAAATACTGTAAAATTTGATTTAAAACATTGGTTAATTGATATTTAACGATTGTTTAAAGTTGAAGCAATCTTGACCGAACTCATAAAAATCAAACCCGACAGGTTTTTAAAATCTGTTGGGCTGGGTTATTTAAAGGATAATTATAGTCTTATTGAAATTCAGACAGTAAAAATCCCTTCGCTATTTTTTTGAAATTTAAAATTTCTTTATTGACCCAGGCTTCATTATGTCCGAGTTCTTTAGCAAGTAATCGCGCTACTTTTTCTGAAGACTGAATGGCTGCTCTGGCATCTAAAAACAATAAGCGAACACGTCTTGCTAAAATATCGTCTATCGTTCTTGCCATTTCATATCGAATGGCCCAAATTATTTCTGCCATAGTAAACTCGTGATCAGGATGTACTTTTTCTTTAAGTTCAGGATAGTTTTGTTGTAATTCAATTATCTTAGGAATATCTGAACCATAGATATACAAATGATTTTCTCTGTCTAAAGAGGTGGTAAGTTTATTTCCGTGAATGAGAAGATGTTGGGTGACACAGGATTTTTCAGGAAGTTTTCCAGTTTTGATTGCTTTATTGATAATGTCTTCCGCAATTTTTCTGTATGTAGTCCATTTTCCTCCTGTAATGGTGATTAAGCCGGTTTCTGAAACTATAATTTTATGGCTTCTGGAAACTTCTTTGGTGCTTTTTCCTTCTTCTTCAGGAGCAGCCAGCGGACGCAAACCTGCAAAAACAGACAAAACATCAGCTCTGGTTGGTTTTTTTGCCAGGAAACGTTGAGCTGTTTCGAGCACAAATGCAATTTCGCTTTCTAAAGCAATAGGTTCTAAACTTTGTTTTTTGATTAAGGTATCTGTAGTACCCACAACAATTCGATTGTGCCACGGTACAGCAAATAAAACCCTGCCGTCACTTGTTTTGGGAATCATTAAAGCGTGATCGCCGGGTAAAAAAGATTTATCAAATACAAGATGAATTCCCTGACTCGGAACGATATATTTTTTATAAACAGTATCGTTCAGTTTCATTATGGCATTTGTAAAAACACCTGTTGCATTAATTATCGCAGCACCTTTTAAAGTATATTTCTCTCCGGTTTCGTGATCCTGTACCTCAACACCAATGATCTGATTGTTCTCGTCCTTTAATAAGTGAACAACTTTCATATAATTCAAAAGACAAGCGCCTTTTTCGACTGCGGTCTGAGCAATATTAATCGCCAAACGTGAATCATCAAATTGTCCGTCATGGTAAACAACACCACTTTGCAAGCCGTTTTCTTCTACGTTAGGCAGCATTTCGATTGTTTTTTTCTTCGAAACATATTTCGAACTGCCTAAGCTTAACCTTCCTGCAAGTATATCATAAATTTTTAATCCGATAGTGTAAAAAGAACCGCCCCACCAATTGTAATTCGGAATTACAAAGGATTGATTTTTGACTAAGTGACCTGCGTTTTTAGCCATTAATCCTCTTTCTTTCAGAGCTTCCCGAACTAAATGAATATTTCCCTGTTCTAAATAACGTACACCGCCATGAACTAATTTTGTGCTTCTGCTAGAAGTTCCTTTTGCAAAATCGACAGCTTCGAGCAGTATAGTTTTGTATCCCCGACTTGCAGCATCAAGAGCCGTTCCAAGTCCGCTTGCTCCGCCGCCTATTATAATAACATCCCACTTTTCAGTGCTTTTTAGTTTTAATAATTGTTCTGAATGTTTCATGTCTTAATTGTACGGGTGTCTTTTTACAGGCGTTTATTTTTAATAACAAACTTAAGGAAACAAAATGAAATTGAGCGGAATAGGCGCGAAGGTTATTATTGTATATGAAAGGAACAGTACTTTTTGATAGTTGGGCGTGCCAGCATGCTGACAAGAGGGCAACATTACAGTGCGCTTATACGCCCTCTTATCAGCATGCTGTCGGGCTTTCGCTTCCGCACGGCGGATTAGCTCTATCCCTCACGTGAGCAAATAAAATAAGAAACCCGACAGGTTTTAGACATGTCGGGTTGTATTGTAACCTTGAAATTAGGTATTTATATTAATTTTTTTTCGAATGCTTTTCGTGCTGCTCCTCTAAAAAAGACCTCACCGCAGTAGCTGTAATCTAGTTTTTCCAAAATTTTCAGCATCGGAATGTTGTCAAAGTTAGTATCTACTTTTATGCTGTAGATATTGTTTGTGATGCAGATCTGCTCTATGTTTTTAAAAAGCTTTGTAGCAATACCTTTTCCTTTTGCTAATTTTGATGCCGCTACACGATGTACCACGGCATAATCGCCATTTGTAAGCCATTTGCCCTGTATCTCTTCATAAGCAGGTTCTTTTTCGAATATGATGGCGGCGTAACACAAAATCGATTCGTTTTCTGTAAGCACATAGGCGTACCCATTTTGTATGTCATTCTGAATCGTAAGTTCATTAGGATAGCCATCTTGCCATTGTGTGCTTCCGTCTTGTCGTCTTTGCTCGATAGCATCTTGTAAGATGCTCCAAATTTGAGGAACTTCGGAAATATCAGCTTTTCTTAAAATTAAATTTTCTGTTATGTTGCTCATTTTTTTAGTATTAAACTATTAAAGGAAAATTAATGAATTTGTTTTTAAAGAAACTATAAATTAAGATGCAGTAAAACTGTCAGGTTAAATTTCTAATTTACGAAAGTTATTATTCGCTTAAATACTTTTCAATGGATGTATTTATTATTTTTCGTTCGTCAATTGTTGCATCATTATCCATGTCACTGTGGTTGATAGGAGTGAATTGAACTGTCATTCCGTATTTTTTTTGTTCTTGTTCAGTTGGTAATACACCTTCGTCTGCAGAATAGTTTTTAGAGCGTAACGTATATACTTTTGGATGGTTAACTCTTGGAAGAGGCATTCTTCGATTGTCCATCGTTATTATTTTGTAAACCAATTTAGGATATTTGGTAGCAAATAATGCAGTCATATCTCCTCCATTTGAATGACCAATTAATGTTAGATGTTTAAAATCTAATTCAGGTTTTATAATTTTAAACTCATTTAAAACATAAAGAATGTTATCAGTGCCTCTTTCCCAATTTGGTTTTCTTGTAACTTTAAAATCTCCTTCCATTGCCAAAAGATCGTCAGTAGGTAATTCGTGCTGAATACTAATGACAAAATATCCTTTTGAAGCTAAGTTTTCTGTTAAATAAGAATAAATCATATTGTCTCCGCCTTTATTCTCTCCGTATCCATGACTAAAAATTATGATCTGCTGATTATTAATTTTCGAGTCTGTTTTTGGGCAAAAAATGGCAATCGGAATTTTACGATTTCTCGATTTGTCAAATAACTCTAAGGTATCAAGCTTAACGGGATACGTATTATTTGATATTTGAGAGTTTATTTTTTTGCTATTCGAACAACTTATTAATAGCAAACAAATTAAAAGTTGAGATAATATTTTGGTCATTTTGGTTTATTTTGTAGAATTATGAAACCCGACAGGTTTTTAAAACCTGTCGGGTCTGATATGTATAATAACATTAAGAATATTAATGAGGCAGTTTATCTTTAATCAAACCATAAACCCAGGTTCCGAAAATCGCACTTACTAAAGTCACCACAATTACGGTAACTCCAGTTCCAATCTGAGCGAAAAGCGGTCCGGGACAAGCTCCGGTGATTGCCCAGCCGAAACCAAATAATAATCCGCCATAAATTTGTCCTTTATTAAAGGTTTTAGGCTGGATCTCAATTTTTTCTCCCTGAATGGTTTTAATATTGAATTTTTTAATCACTTGAACAGAGATAAGTCCAACAACTACTGCACTTCCAATCACACCATACATGAAGAACGATTGCAGGTGAAACATTTCCTGAATACGAAACCAGCTGATGATTTCTGCTTTTACGAAGACAATTCCAAAAAAGATTCCAACGATAAGATATTTTAAGTTTGAAAATCCGGAATCTTTCAATTGGCTTCCATTGATTCCTTCAGTGTCTGTATTTTTATTTTCTAAAGTATTCATTTTTGACATTTTAAAGTGAAAGAATATATGGTAAAATCAAAAGAGACATTATAAAACCGCCAATCATAAAACAGATTGTAGCTACCAATGAAGGCCACTGCAAATTTGAAATTCCCATAATGGCATGTCCGCTTGTGCATCCTCCGGCATAGCGTGTCCCAAAACCTACTAAAAATCCTCCAACAACAATCATGATAAATCCGCGGAGCGTCAATAAACTTTCCCATGAGAAAAGCTGGGCCGGAACCAAACCTGAATGATCTGTGATGCCGTAACCTGCCAATTGTTGTGAGAGTTCAGGATTTATTTCGACCGGATTTGGATTGGCCAGGAAATACGCTGAGATAACTCCGCCAAGGAAAATTCCGAAAACAAAAAATAAATTCCAGCTTTCTTTTTTCCAGTCGTATTTAAAAAACGAGATATTTGCCGGAATACAAGCCGCACAAATATGACGAAGCGAAGAACTAATCCCGAAAGATTTGTTTCCGATAATCAACAAAATTGGTACAGTCAATCCAATTAACGGACCTGCAACGTACCAAGGCCAAGGTTCTCTCAATATTTCTAATAAATTCATTTTTTTTAGGTTCTAAGGTGCTAAGATACTAAGTTACTAAGGTAAAATTTTTGTAGATTATTTTTTAAGGTTGTGAGTTGCTAAGATAAGGTCAAAAATCTTAGAACCTTAGTATCTTAGCAACTTAGAACCTTTATTTTAAAACCTTGCTTTGGCAAACAAAATCTGATTTCGGGATATTTGTTTTTGCAATCGCTCCAAAACCACCTTCGATTTCGGTGAAGTTTCTAAAACCGCGAGCCTGCAAAATCGAAGCCGCGATCATACTTCTGTATCCACCGGCACAATGCAAATAAAAATGCTCATTTGGGTCAATATCTTTTACCCAGTCATTGATAAAAGCCAAGGGTTTGTTGTACGCATCATCAATATGTTCTGCACTGTATTCGGTTTCTTTACGAATATCGATTACTTTATCTTGCTCAATCTTAAACTGACCGGCAAATTGTTCTGCTGAAATTCGGTTTACGGTATCAACCTCAAATCCCGCTTTTTCCCAGGCTTCAAAGCTACCATCCAGATGCCCGATAATCGAGTCGAAACCTACACGGCTTAAACGAGTTACCGTTTCTTCTTCAAGACCCTTTTCAGTTACTAATATAATAGGTTGTTTTACATCGGCCACTAAAGTACCTACCCACGGCGCAAAATCACCGTTGATTCCTATATTAATAGATTGAGGGATATAACCTTTGTAGAAATCAGCACTTTTTCTGGTGTCTAGAATCAATGCTCCGGTTTCTTCGGCAACAGCCTCGAATTCTTTTACGTCAATTGCTTTCATTCCGTTATGCAAAACCGATTCAAAGCTTTCGTAACCCCCTTTGTTCATGGCTACATTCATGCTAAAATAGGCAGGAGGAGGTAATAACCCGTCCGTAACTTCGGTAATAAATTCAGCTTCCGTCATATTGGCGCGCAGCGCATAATTGGTAGCTTTTTGATTCCCAATTGTTGAAACCGTTTCTTTACTCATATTTTTCCCGCAGGCGCTTCCGGCTCCATGTGCAGGATAAACAATTACGTCATCGGCAAGGGTCATGATTTTATCTCTTAAAGAATGGTATAAAATCCCCGCCAATTGATCTTGTGTCATTCCGGCCGCTTTTTGAGCTAAATCCGGACGGCCAACATCGCCAATAAATAAAGTATCTCCGGAGAAAATAGCATGATCCTTTCCGTTTTCGTCGATCAATAAATACGTTGTGCTCTCCATGGTATGTCCCGGAGTGTGCAAGGCTTTAATCGTGATTTTTCCAACTCTAAATTCCTGTCCGTCTTTGGCAGAAATACAATCGAATTCGCAAGCCGCATTGGGTCCGTAAACGATTGGTGCCTGAGTTTCTTTACTTAAATCGACATGGCCTGAAACAAAATCAGCGTGAAAATGCGTTTCAAAAATGTATTTCAGCTTAACTTCATCACGTTTTAAACGATCCAGATATGGTTGAATTTCTCTTAACGGATCAATAATCGCAGCTTCGCCATTCGAAGTAATATAATAAGCACCTTGTGCAAGGCATCCGGTGTAAATTTGTTCTATTTTCATGATATATATTCTAAAAATAAGGGAATACAAAGGTAACCTACTTTTTACTTAAAATGGGTGACTTATGTTACACAAATTTGATTTTTATGTAAAAAAGCGTTGGATAGTTTTACCATATAAAGCCCATAGGAAATTCAAAAACACGCATATAAAATGATTTAAGATTGCAACAGAATTGACGGGTTTCATCCTATAAGTGATATAAGAAAATTTAAGGATTCATGTAATATACCTCAAGCTAAAATGAAATTATATAGTTTAAGAAATTTGATGGTGTTGTTCTGTTTTAATAGGCTCAAAACTAAAATGAACTTATATTACTTATATGGTAAAAAAAATAATCTACGTAATTTTACAACTTTACAAAAATCATTGACATGAACACACAAGATTTATTGAATCAGATTGCTTTTATAAAAGAGATTGATAAAGTAAAATACATTCAGCGCAAAACAAAACTGTTTAATAGCGACCGAAATGAAAATGATGCGGAACACAGCTGGCATTTGGCTTTAATGGCAATTGTTCTGGCAGAACATTCAAATGAACCAATTAATGTTCTAAAAGTGGTAAAAATGGTTTTGATACATGATATTGTCGAAATCGATGCGGGAGATGTTTTTATTTATGATACACAAAAAAGTCATGATAATACAGATGAGGAACGATTGGCTGCAAATCGTATTTTTGGATTGCTTCCTGAAAAACAGGCGGCTGAAATGATTGCCATTTGGGAAGAATTTGAAGCAGGTGAAACCAACGAAGCAAAATTTGCAAAATCAATGGACAGATTAGAACCTTTATTACAAAATACCTCTAATAACGGTGGAACCTGGAAAGAGTTTGGAGTAAGCTATAGTAAGGTTTATGAAAAAAAGAGCGTTATAAAAGAAGGTTCAAAAACAATATGGAATTATGCTGAAGGATTAATAAACGAAAGTGTAGAAAAAGGAATTTTGAAAGAAGAGTAAGATGTCATTTTTTTTAACACATAGAAACATAGTTTGATTTGTCTTCAAAAGGTGTTTCACTTGGCATCAATTCACATAGCTATGTGTGAAGAAATGTATTTCTTTTTTGTATTCTTTTTTTATAGGATTAAAAATCTATGTTTCTATGTGTTTAATATTTTTAAGGATTTACAATGTTAGTAATTCTCGTGTTTTTATTATTAAGTGTTTTTAAGAAGGTTCAAAAACAATATGGAATTACGCCGAAGGATTAATAAACTATAGTGTAGTAAAAGGCATTTTGAAGAAAGACTAAATTTTTAAACCTATAGATTTCTAAACAAATGTCAATTTTAACCTATAAGTAATACAGGTATATTTTAGGTTTTGCGAATTTTATATTTATATTAAATCTATAAAATGAATTTTTTTATTGCAGTATGTTTAACCTTTTCTAATTAAGGCTACGCTTATTTTTCTTATATAACTTATATGGTTTAAAAAAGGAAAAACTTTTTTTAAAGGCAGGGAATTCAGGTTTTAATGGGTAAATTTGAGGAGACTTCATAAATAAAATACCACTATGGAAGAAATGCTTTTTTATGACCGAATGCAATTCGCCTTCACCATTACTTTTCACTATCTTTTTCCGCAACTTACAATGGGGCTTTCGCTGATCATTGTTTATTTTAAATGGAAATATCTTAAAACTAAAGACGATCAATACAATCACGCTACGCATTTCTGGATGAAAATCTTCGCTCTTAATTTTGCGATGGGCGTTGTAACCGGAATCCCAATGGAATTTCAGTTTGGAACCAACTGGGCAAAATTCTCTGAATTAACCGGTGGAATTATCGGTCAGACTTTAGCCATGGAAGGAATGTTTTCATTTTTCTTAGAATCTTCTTTTCTCGGAATCTTTTTATTTGGAGAGAAAATAATTGGACATAAATGGCATTTTGTAACCGGATTATTAATTATGATTGGTTCCTGGGCAAGTGGATACCTTATTATAGCGACACATTCGTGGATGCAAAATCCTGTAGGTTATGAAATTCTGGAAAACGGTAGATTTGTTCTGACCAATTTCAAAGCTTTATTCCTGAATCCGTGGTTGTGGCCTTCTTATTTGCACAATCAGGCAGCATCTCTAGTGACAAGTTCGTTTGTTGTGGCCGGAATTGGTGCTTTTTATATCTTAAGTAAAAAGAATGTTGCTTTCGGCAGAATGTTCGTGAAAACCGGTGTCATCTTCGGATTGATTTCGAGTATTATCGTAGCAGTTCCAACAGGAGATTTACTGGCTAAAAACGTAGTAAAATACCAACCGGTAACTTTTGCTGCAATGGAAGGGATTTTTCATACCGAAAAGAAAGGTTCTGAAATTGTTTTAATCGGTCAGCCCGATGTAAAAGACAAAAAACTGGACAATAAAATTGCCGTTCCCAATATCCTGAGTTTCCTGACTTACGGAAGCTGGCATGAGGAAATAAAAGGTCTGGATCAGTTCGAAGAAGACCTTCATCCAACTAATATTTCCGGTTTGTATTATGCTTATCATATTATGGTAGGACTCGGAACCATATTTATAGGTTTAATGACTTTGGCACTCGTACAGCTTTTTAGAAAGAAATTATTCGAAACCAAATGGATTTTATGGTCGCTCATGTTTATGATGCCATTTCCGTACATCGCCAATACCACAGGCTGGTACACGGCCGAATTAGGAAGACAGCCGTGGCTGGTTTATAATTTGTTACGAACTTCTGCAGGAGCTTCGCCAACTGTTTCGTCCGGAAATACCTTGTTTACTTTATTAGGTTTTATAGGATTGTATCTTTTACTTGGAATGTTGTTTTTGCTTTTGATTGGAAAAATCATCAATAAAGGACCTCATAATGTTGAACTGAATTCAGAAAAAATATAATTATGGAATTTTTTTGGTACGTAGTTTTAATGGGAATTCTGGCCGTTTATATTGTCTTAGACGGTTACGATTTTGGTGCAGGAATTATTCACTTATTTTTTGCCAAGACAGAGAAAGATAAAAAAGCAATTACAAGCGCTATTGGTCCGTTTTGGGATGCCAATGAAGTTTGGATCATTGCTGCGGGAGGTGTTTTGTTTTTTGCTTTCCCTACTTTATACGCTTCATCTTTTAGCGGATTTTATTTGCCGTTAATCATGATTTTATGGTTGTTGATTTTCCGTGCAATCGGTTTAGAAATGAGAGGACAAGTGCATCACCCCATGTGGGAAGCCATTTGGGATAAAGCTTTTGGAATCGCGAGTTTACTTTTGGCTTTATTTTTTGGGATTGCTTTGGGGAATATTGTTCGTGGTGTAAATCTGGGAATGGTAACCAACGGCGTTTCGACACAGGAAGCACATTTTTTCTTTTTGCCTTTGTGGAATCCAACTTTTAGTCCGCAAGCAAATGAATTGGGAATTATCGATTGGTTCACGTTATTTTTAGGAATTGTGAGTGTTGTTGCCCTGACCATTCATGGTGCCAACTGGGTTATTTATAAAACGAATTCATCTTTGAATCCGAAACTGAAAAATGTAGTTTTTAAACTTAATATTGTTTTACTGGTTCTGGTTTGTATTTCGTTGCAGATCTGGCATTTTATTGAGCCAAAACCGTTTCATAATTTCGTCGAGAATCCAATTCTTTGGTTTTTCCCGCTAATGACTTTTGTTGGAATTTTAGGTTTGTTTAAAGTTCGTTCCTGGCAAAAAGACGGAATGGGATTTTTGTTTTCGACTTTGTTTCTGGTGGGAGGTTTTGCCTCAACAGCCGTTTCGATTTTCCCGAATGTTTTGCCTTCAACTAATAATGTAAATCCGTCTTTAACCATTTACAATACTGCCGCAGGAGCATACGGATTGAATGCCGGAATGAGCTGGTTTTTTATTGCTTTGTTTCTGGTGATTATTTATTTTATTATTCAGTATAGGGTTTTTAGTGGAAAGATGGATGATGTGGGGTATGGGGAACATTAAGTTTTTTTGCCACAATCCGAGCCTGGCCAACAGGCGAAGCAATTGCCCAAATTTTCACGAATTAATTATATCACTAGCCGTTGGTTTTAACCAGCGGTTTTTTTTGTCCAAATTGTTGAGTATATTTGGCTAAAGCCAAGAAGGTTAGTTTCTTGACTTGCCGTGGGTTAAACCCACGGCAAGTCAAGAATTCAATTAATATTAATCGAAAAGATTAAAAGAATGTTTTTCAAAAAGAAATTATTATCAGAAGATGAATTTGCTAAGAAATTTGCAAAAGAATTACTTAAAAAGGTGAATGGTTTAAAAATCACTTCGATAAATAATCTAGAAATAGTATCGGAGTATAAAGGAGTAAATGACTATAAACATTTTTTAGATAATTGTTACTTAGAATATGTGGGGGAAGCAAAATTAATTAATGAAATAATTGGAAGGTACATAAATGCGGCTTATGAAATTTATTTGCCAAAGGAAAATGTAAATTCTGAAAGATTTTTTCCGATTGTTAAAGATAAAAGATTTATAAAAGGACTACATGACACGATTGTTGATTTTGAAAAAAGCCACATTTTTGAATCTTATAATGACGAGTTATTTGTTTTTTATGCAGAAGACAGAGAAAACACAATTCATTATCTTTCAAAAGATGATTTGAAGGAAATTAATTTTCCGATAGAGAATTTGCATAATAAAGCGATCCAAAATCTCTCAGATCAATTAGAGATGAATCGACATGGGGAAAATGGATATTTTATGATAACTGCTGGAGGAAATTATGAATCAAGTTTAATTTTATTAGACATTTGGTATCATGAAAATTTTGCTGTAAATGGTAATTTTGTGATTGGTATTCCTGCACGGGATATATTGTTTATTACCGGAAGTAAAGATTCAGAGAATTTGCATCGCCTTTACGACTCGGTAAAGAATATCAATGAAACAGGAGATCATATTGTTTCAGATAAGATTTTTGAATTAAGAAATGGAAAGTTTGAAGTCTTATAAATTTAAGCAGAATGAAAAGCGATAATTCAAAAAAGAATATTACAATTGCGGCTCTTAGACGTAAAATCATGAATCCGGAAGAGTGGATATATTCAAAGGCATACTTTGTAGGTGCAAATGTAGACTTTGATCTTGAGGAAAATGAACTATCAGTTTTTGAAGTGAAAAGTGTGAATGCCACAACACTTATAACAACACGTCGCATTATTGAGAAATCTAATGACAACATTGATTCTGTGAAGTTTGAGGATGTTGATAACGTGAGATATGATAATTTTAAAGGAGATCTAAATAAACCTCAGTTATCAATATTTAGAATTATTGATTTTCATGGAAAAGAATTCAGTTTTCAAATGGAAACGGGTAAAGCTTCTATTGGGCTTATAAATGCGATAAACACTTTGTTACGATTAAAATAGATTTAATAATAAATTAGAGCAAATTTTTTGCAATGACTACGATAGCGCGGATGTGCAATTCGTGCACGTTTCAATAATCACATATTATTTTTCTTTTATGGCGGAAATAGTTTGCGGGAACGGATTGCAAATCTGCACTATCTTTGAGTTTTAATCTTTATCAAAATTTAAAACTTTGACAAAGATTATTTAAAGCATGTAAACCGTACCTTACAAAAAAGAACCTGTATTTTACCACATCTATATTTTCTTAAAGAATTTTTAAATATCTTTGAACTATGAGCACAGCAACAAAACCAAAACATATCGGACGCAACATAAGCCGAATCAGAGAGCTTAAAGGAATGAAACAAGAGATTCTTGCAGAAGCAATTGGTGTAAGTCAACAAACTGTTTCCAGCATTGAAGGAAGTGAAGAAGTTGATAATAAAAGACTTGTGGAAATTGCAAAAGCGCTTGAAGTTACGGTAGAAGCGATTGAAAATTTTTCGGAAGAAAGTATTATCACTTATTTTAACACATTTAATGAATCTGTTTCAGGCAGTTTTATAACAAATAATGCTTGTACTTTCAATCCTTTAGATAAAATGGTTGAACTTTACGAACGTTTGGTTCTTGCTGAAAAAGAATTAGTTCAGGCCGAAAAAGGAAAAGTAGAATATCTTGAAAAGCTATTGAACAAATAGGCCGAAGGTCTAAAATCACTAGCGTAGTGCATCGCACTACGAACTAAAATAAAAGCAAATAGACATAAAAGTACAGGTTGCTTCTTAGAAAATACATATAACGCACAATGAAGTTTTTCTTTGCGGTTAAGCTTTCGCCCTTTCAGGGCTAAATAACAATCGTTTTTATTCATAGTGCTTCGCACCATGCTATTGCTAAAGCTCTTTCAGAGCGATGCGTCGACTACTTTTTTTTAAATCTGTGCTTTCTTTCTTCTCTTTCTAAAACCCTTAAATCAGATAAGAATTGATTTACAGGAAAATATTTTGTTGATGCACTTACTACAGAATGTTGTTTTTGACGTTGTAAATACTGGATGATCCAGTTTTGTATAAACTGGACTGTAAATGATTTTGCTCTTTGGGATACTTTCGCTTTTTAATCAAAATATTTAAAAGCTATGGATTACAAAATCAAAAAAGCAAGTATCGAAGAACTTGACCAAGCAGCAGCACTTTTTAATCTTTATCGTGTTTTTTACCGCCAGGAATCTGATGTCGAAAAAGGAAAAGCATTTCTTAAAGAACGATTATTAAACAATGAATCTGATATCTTTTTAGTAATTGTAGACGAAAAAGCGGTGGGCTTTGTGCAGCTCTATAAATTATTTCATTACACAAAATTGCAAAAGCAATGGCTGTTAAGCGATCTTTTTGTGCATCCGGATTATCGAGGCAAAGGACTTTCGGTAGCCTTAATTGACCGAAGTAAACAATGGTGTGAGGAAACAAATGCCTGCGGTTTGATGCTGGAAACAGAAAAAACAAACGATATAGGCAACACTTTATACCCGCGTTGCGGATTTGAATATGACGGATTGCATAATTATTATCATTGGTGGAAATAAAGAACAAAGAACAAAGAATAAAGAATAAAGAATGGGGAAGCAGTAATTGGTTCCCCATTTTTGGTTTTAATCTACAAATTAAAGTTATAAAAAAAATTGCCGAATCTGCTAAATCTGCGAGAAAACAAAACTTAAAACAAAACCTCTTTGGTAATAATATAAAATCCCATCACTAAAACAAACCAGCCAAAAATGGGTTTGAGTTTGGTACCGTCGATTTTTTTCGAAAGCTGGCTTCCAATTATCATTCCGATAAGTGCCATTGCAGAAACACTTAATAAAAAGGGATAATTTATAGGAGTTCCTATATATAAATCGCCTCCAAAACCTATCGATGAATTGATCGTAATTATCAACAATGATGTTCCTACGGCTTGTTTCATGGGTAAATTGGCGAAAAAGAGCAGGGCAGGAATAATTAGAAATCCACCGCCGGCACCCAGAAATCCGGTTATGATCCCAACTATAAAACCTATTATGCCTAGTTGGGTATAATTCGTTTCTGTGACTTTTATTTCGGGTTTGTTTTTTCGGATCATCGAGATTGCCGCTGTGATCATCAATACCGAAAAGACAATCATAATCAGAAAATCTTTTGATACAGAATACGAAGCGATAGAAAATAGGGTAGAAGCAATTTGAGGAAATATAACTTCACGAATGATCAGAATCGAAATCACGGACGGAATTGCAAAATACAATGCCGATTTGAGTTTGAGATTTCCCATTTTATAATGACTGTAACTTCCAAACATAGCCGTTAATCCCACAATAAATAAGGAATAAGAAGTGGCCTGCTCCGGATTTACTTTAAACAAATACACTAAAATAGGAATGGTCAATATCGACCCGCCTCCACCAATTAAGCCCAGCGAAATCCCGATGATGATCGAAGCAAAATAACCTAAATATTCCATTGCATTTATTTTATACAAAGGTGCCTGGATAAAAAGAAATCTACAGTAACATTTATCACATAATAAAAATAAACACAAATTTCACGAATTTGCACAAATTGATTTGTCAGTTCGAGCGAAGTCGAGAACCCGCAAAGCATTTCGACTTCTCAATGTGACAACTGTTGTCTTTAAATATTAATTTTACCATTAAGATAGTAAGAAAGTTAAGCTTGATTTTTTTTATCTTAATATGTAAAGGGAATTAAGCAGCAAACCTTAATTTTTCTTAATCTCTTAATGGTTAAAGTAAAAAAAAACTTAGTGTTAATTCGTGAAATTCGTGTTTAATAACTCAATTTGGTTTCTGTTGAGTTTGACCAAACCTCGTTGTTCCATTTTTTTGAGTAATCTTGAGACGACTTCTCTGGAGGTATTTAATTCGGTTGCGATTTCCTGATGCGATAAATTTACTTCAGAACAGCCACAAGCATCAGAATGTCTTTTAAGGTAAAACTCTAAACGTTCGTCCATAGAACGGAAAGCGATATTATCGACTACTTCCAGCACTTCTTCAAATCGGCTTCTATACGTTTCGATGACAAATTCGTACCAGGTTCTGTGTTCCATCATCCATTTGTCCATCATTTGTAACGGAATCATCATCACCGAAACATCTTCGACAACTTTTGCCATGATTTGGCTTTTCTCACTTTTGGCGGTACAAATCATCGAAATCGCACAAGCTTGTCCGGGTTGCAGATAATACATTAAAAATTCGCCGCCATCTTCGCCCTCGCGATAGATTTTGATTTTTCCTTTGGTGATTAAAACCGTGTTTTTTATGTATTGTCCGGTTCGCATTAAAATGGTTCCGGCTTCAAAATCCTGCAGACTTCCGTTTTCTTCGATTGTCGAGATAAGTTCATTAGAAAAATTAGGAAATATATTTTTAAGTGAGTTTTGCATGGTTATTAGGTGGGTATTTATTGCCCACGGATTTTACAAATTGGACTGGTTTTTACAGATTTATTTTCTGCCATGAATTTCACGAATTAGCATAAACCAATTAGTGAAAATTAGTGCAATTCGTGGCGAACATTTTTAATCATTATAATCTTTTTATTAGTGACAAAAAAACGATTCGTGGCTTAACTTTTTTATCAAATAGAAATTAAAACATATGATTTATTACAAAGATAGCAGATTGAAATGGTATAAATTGTGAGAAAACTATTTTTAAGATGCATTTTATGTAAATGAAAAAATCCTATTTTCTATCGATTTTATAGACTGTATTTTTGAAAATAGTAAGTAAATTTGTATTTCACTGATTATAATACTTTCTCTAAAACGTTTTCTGAGAATAATAATCGAAATCGCATTTGGCACGTTTTTAATTAATAGAAACGTCGTAATTTTACAAAAAACAGATACTATGAATTTATCACAAGAAGATTGGGTTAATCAGCTTGCTGCTGACGAGAATGCAGTTATACTGGACGTAAGAACTGAAGACGAATTTAATGACGGTTATATCGAGAATGCCGTAAACATTGATATTAACAAAGGTCAGGGTTTTATTTACGAAATCGAAGAACTGGATAAAAATAAAAATTATTATGTGTATTGCCGTTCCGGAGCCAGAAGTGCAAAAGCATGTCAGATTATGAATGAATTAGGTATAAACAATGCCTATAATCTGCTTGGTGGAATCCTGGATTGGGAAGGCGAGACAATAAATCCATAAAAATAAACTAAAGAGGCGCAAAAAAGCCTCTTTTTTCTTTTAATATGCTAATAGTAACCAAACATAAATTACCAAATTATGAGTTTAATACCCGAAGAATATCAGATTAAAACACTTATAAACCAAGATACTTATCTTGTAAATGGCGAATTGAAACCCTGGACAGGACAAACGACTCCAGTGTTTTCTACGATTTCATCTACAGAAAAATATGCCCCGACTTTATTGGGATCGATTCCGTTTATGGCAGAAAAAGAAGCTGCTGAAGTGGTAGAAGCTGCCAATACTGCCTATAATAAAGGTCAGGGTTTATGGCCAACTATGAAAGTGGTGGACCGTATAAAATGCATGGAGAATTTCGTAAGACAAATGAAGGAAACCCGCGAGGAAGTGGTTAAGCTTTTGATGTGGGAAATTGGAAAAAACCTTGGCGATTCGCAAAAAGAATTTGACAGAACGGTTGAATATATTTATGATACTATTGACAGTTATAAAGAACTAAACGGACGCAGCGCACATTTTGAAAAAGTGCAGGGTGTAAATGCTATGATCCGCCGTGGGCCTCTTGGAGTGGTATTGTGTCTTGGACCTTACAATTATCCTCTTAATGAAACGTTCTCGTTGTTGATCCCGGCTTTAATTATGGGAAATACAGTAATCTTCAAACCGGCTAAACATGGTGTTTTATGTATCTCGCCATTATTAGAAGCATTTAGAAGCAGTTTTCCAAAAGGAGTTATCAATATTGTTTACGGTAGAGGCCGTGAAGTCGCTTCTCCGATCATGAAATCAGGAAAAATTGATGTTCTTGCCTTAATCGGAAACAGTAAATCTGCGATTGCGTTGCAGGATCAACATCCAAATAAAAACAGATTGCGTCTGATTTTAGGTTTAGAAGCTAAAAATCCGGCGATTATTTTACCGGATGCCGATTTAGATTTGGCAATTCAGGAATGTATTGCAGGAACTTTATCTTTCAACGGTCAGCGTTGTACAGCTTTAAAAGTATTATATGTACATGAATCTATTGTTGACGAGTTTAACAAACGTTTCTCTGAAAAAGTAGACGGTTTGGTATTTGGAAATCCATGGGAAAAAGGAGCTTCATTGACACCGCTTCCTGAAAGTGAGAAACCAAATTACATTCAGGGGCTAATTGATGATGCTACTCATAAAGGAGCAAAAATCCTGAACGAAAAAGGAGGCAAACATACTGATAATTATATTTTTCCGGCTGTTTTGTATCCTGTAAATAAAGATATGCGTGTATATCACGAAGAGCAATTTGGACCAGTAGTGCCTATTATTGCCTTTAAAGATATTAATGAGCCGCTAGAAGATATGGCTGAGTCTAACTACGGACAACAAGTAAGTTTGTTTGGTAAAGACATCAAGACTTTAGCACCGCTTATTGATGCTTTGGTAAATTTAGTTTGCAGAGTTAACCTGAATAGTTCTTGTCAGAGAGGCCCGGATGCGTTCCCGTTTACAGGTCGTAAAGATTCTGCAGTAGGAACATTAAGTATTCCGGATGCATTGCGCTCGTTCTCCATCCGTACGTTTGTAGCTTCAAAAGATATCGCTTATAATAATGAAATTTTGCAGGAATTGCTAAACAGCAAAGAATCGAATTTTATTAATACCGATTATATTTTGTAGTAATCAAGGTTATATATTAATTGTAGATGCCGTCTTTTTCTTTTTTTAGAATGAGGCGGTTTTTATTTTTAAGTTGTTTAAGATCAGGTTTTTTGTAAAATAATAAACTATAATTTTAAATTTGTGTAACATTAAGTTTGAAAAATCAACTTATGTTATAATCATTAATCATCAAAATCTTAAAACAACCTATGAAAAAACAATCACTTCAATTGCTGTTTATAGCGATTGTGTTTTTAGCCCAAAAAGGCTTTGCACAAGAACTTTATATGCCAAGAAATATTAAAGAATCATATGCTAATGCCGTTCGTTCTATGGATGGAAAGCCAGGTAAAAATTATTGGCAGAATCATGGTAAATACGCTATTGCACTGCAGGTAAATGCCGATACCAAAATAGTGAGCGGTACTGAAACTATCGTGTATGAAAACAATAGTAATGATACTTTAAAAAATTTACGAATCAGATTTGTAAATAATATTCATAAAAAATCCTCACCAAGAGCGGTACAAAATAGCGAAGGTTTTTTTACAGACGGATTGACAATTACAGCTTTAAAAATTGAAGGCGAAGTTTATAATGAAGATGGCAAAGACTGGGGAACAGTAGGAACTGTAAAAATGAAAAAGCCTTTGTCCCCGCATAGTAAAATCACAATTGATATCGACTGGAATTATCCATTATCTAAAGTTAGCGGAAGAGAGGGGCAAATAGATGACAGTACCTTTTTTGTAGCTTACAGTTACCCTCGTGTTTCTGTTTTTGATGATTATAATAGATGGGATGATTTGCCACATACTTCAGGTCAGGAATTTTATAATGATTTTAATGATTATGTATATTCGGTAAAAGCACCAAAAAATTATGTGGTTTACGGAACAGGGGATTTATTAAATCCGGATGAGGTTTTGCAGCCTGAGTTTGCTTCACGTCTCAAAAAATCTTACACAACAGATGAAGTTCTGCACATTGCCAATGAGCAGGAAATGAAAAGCGGTGTGGTCACGAAACAAAACGAATGGAATGTCTGGAAATTTGAAGCGAAGAATATCTCAGATGTTTGTTTTGGTTTAAGCGATCATTACTTATGGGATGCCGGCAGTGTTATTGTAGATCAAAAAACAAAGCGACGTTCGAGCATACAGGCAGCTTATGATGTAAAAGGAACTGATTTTGTAAACTCGATTAAAAACAATCAATATGCATTGGATTGGTTTTCTAATAACTGGCCGGGAATTCCGTACCCGTTTTCTAAAATGACCGCTTTTCAGGGTTTTGCCGATATGGAATATCCAATGATGTGCAACGACTCTCAAATGGGAGATCCGGTTTTTGCACAATTGGTTCAGGATCATGAAGTCGCGCATAGTTATTTTCCTTTTTATATGGGAATCAACGAAACGCGTTATGCCTTTATGGATGAAGGCTGGGCAACTACTTTTGAATATCTGATAGGAATTGCAGAACACGGGAAAGAAGCTGCCGATAAATTTTATAAAGAATTTCGCGTAGAGCAATACATAAACGATCCTTCTGCAGAAGAAGATCAGCCAATTATTACCATGTCATCACAATTGTCAGATTCAGGTTATGGCAATAATTCTTATGGCAAAGCATCACTTTCCTATATCGCTTTAAAAGATCTACTTGGTGACGATTTGTTCAAAAAATCACTTCACGCTTATATGGAAAACTGGAATGGTAAACATCCAATTCCGTGGGATTATTTTAATTCTTTCAATACCGCTTCGGGAAAAAATCTGAATTGGTTTTTTGATAACTGGTTTTTTACCAATAATTATATTGATCTTTCCGTTAAAAATGTTGCCAAAAATGTGGTTACAGTAGAAAATGTTGGAGGTTTTGCGATTCCGTTTGATGTTATTATTAAGTATGCAGATCATACAACAGAAACGATTCATCAAACGCCTGCTGCGTGGCAAGCCAATCAAAAACGTGCTGTAATCGCTTTAAAAAATAAAAAAGCGATCAGACAAGTAACAATCGATGGTGGTGTTTTTATGGATGCAACACCAAAGAATAATGTTTGGGCGTCTAAATAAATCATTAAATATGTCAGGAGAGAAAGATTTACAGCAATTGCTTAAAAGTATGAAACCGGAACATCATCTGGGTGATTATGTTTTTTGTAAAGTCGGAACTTTAGAAAAAATAAATATACATGAAGTTGAAATGTTCTTTAAAGAGAAAGAGGCGATTACCTTAATTCTTAAACAAGAAATTGCAGATAAATGGCAACTCGATTACTCGGTTGTAATGTCCTGGATAACGCTTACCGTTCATTCGTCATTAGAAGCGGTGGGTTTGACAGCGGCATTTTCGAAAGCACTTTCAGAAAAAGATATCAGTTGCAATGTTGTGGCTGCTTTTTATCACGATCATATTTTTGTCAATAAAAAAGACGCTGATACGGCAATGCAGATTTTGAATTCATTCTCGAATTAAATTCATTTTTTAATTTAGGCAATAGTAAGTAAACAGCATAGAAAAGGGGACTAATAATTTTAGATCCTCTTTTTTTTTTGTTTTTATAAGCAGGTTTTTTCTTTAAAATAAAATGAGGAAAACCGTAAAAATTATGAAATAAAAAACTAGGTTTGCAAAAAAAAACGAATAACCTACTATATTGATGAAAAAGCCACTTCTTTTTATTGTTTTATTAATTGTTTGTAAAAATTTTGCCCAGAATAATACAAACATCGCATTTCAGAAGAGCAGATATGAATTAGCAGTATCTTATTATGATAAAGCTGATTATAAGAAAGCTATTGATCTGTTTTATTTTGCCTCTAAAATTAAACCTGAAAATAAAATAGGTGTTGAGTCTGCTAAAAAAGTAGATACTTTGCAGCATATTTTAAGAGAAGAGATTATTACTCATGCTCTGGGAACCTGGAAAATGATTGGTGATAAACCCATTTGGGCAGTAAATCAAGCCAATGATTCTGTGGGAAAAGATGTTGAAGAGTTAGTTGAAATTAAGCAAAATGAGATTTTGTTTTACGAGAAAAGCAACAAAACACAGGAAAAAAAACTAATCAAATCAGAAGAATTAGTTTATTATGACGGAGGAGAAACCAACTCTTTATATTCAGATATTATTTTGTCTGATGGTACTGTCTGGCATTGTATAATTAATGAAAACTCAGATGAACTGCGTGTCATTAACGTTGGTAAAAAAGATACGAATGGTTTTGAGAAAATAACAAGCAATAATACGGAACGCTTTTATTCTAAAGTAGAATAATAAAAAAGGAATCTAATTTTAGATTCCTTTTTTTATATCCTGAAAAACGTTTGCTTACAAAAACTTATATCCAAGTGAGATATTAGAAACGGCAGTTTTTAGTTTTCTATTTGATGGGTCAATATCTGTAACACCGGCAAGATATCTGTAATCTAAGGTCAGTCTCCACAAATCGACACCAACTCCTCCAAGAATACTACTGTTGTTTTTTTCGATGGCAATAGGATTGAGGTTATTGTTCGTTTTTATATCAGAATAATTTTTCCAGTTGTATCCCGCAAAAATCCGAACATTTCCCAGTTTTCCTAAAGGAACCACTTTAAAACCAACAAGCAGCGTAGCATCAGTTCCTGATAATTGATATTCAGTTTCTGCAGTCCCTGTTTGAGCAACGCTAAACTTTGATTTAGCATACCCAAATTCTCCCTGACCATAAAAAAGTAATAGGTTCACCCTTACAAATCCTGCAGCGCCTATACCGGTTCCAGAGCTTTTTGAACTAAAATCATCAGAAAGCGGAGAAGTAATATTGTAAGAGAATTGAGGTCCGAATTGTATTAATTGTGCAAAACCATTTGCACTAATACCTAATAATACTGCTAAAATGAATTTTTTCATGTTTGTTTATTTAAATGATACGTAAAAGTAAGTATTATCTGTAATTGTATAAGGTAAAGTAGATTCTTTTTTTACTAAATTAAGATTTTAATTTTATATATAGTTGATATATAGTGTTTTATATGTGTGTTTTGTGCCGAAATCTAAAAAACTGTAAATTTGAATGTTTATAAAAGAGTAAATCAATGAATATTAAAAGAATAGAAGCCTCGCAAACCTGGCTAATCAGACATGAAGTGATGTGGCCGGATCAGCCTTTTGAATTTGTTCAGTTAGAAGAAGATAATTCAGGATTGCATTTTGGCGTTTTTGATCATGAAAAATTAGTTTCGATTGTGTCTTGTTTTATTACTGGTAATGAAATGCAGTTTAGAAAACTGGCGACTCTTGAAGAATATCAGGGAAAAGGAATTGCATCTCAGCTTTTGAATCATGTTTTTAAAATCGCAAAAGAAAAAGATCTTAAAAAAGTCTGGTGCAATGCCAGAACCAACAAAAAGTCTTTTTATGAGAAATTTGGAATGATAGATACGCATCAGACTTTTATTAAAGAAGGACAGGAATTTACGATAATGGAAATTTTGTGGTAGACGTATACGCACCAAATTAGTTTTTTCTAAACTGGAGGTGTAATTATTTTAACACATAGAAACATAGATTTTTTAAACTAAAAAAGGCGTTTCACTTATTTGAAATGCACAAAGCCAGCTATTAGAAAGAAAAAAACATCTCTTTATAGTTTTCTTTTGTATCCAAAATCTATATTTCTAGGTGTTTCATAAATTGTAGAAAGGATTTTTAAAATAAAACGTACGAAACATTTACAAAAAAGTTTCTTCCCTGTCTTGGGATTTTATTCCAGTCAGAGAATGTCGTATAGTATTTATCCAGAATATTTTCTACCCCAGCCTGAATGTTTAGTTTGTTTCCATTCCACGGGAAAGTGTAGCCGGAATTGAAATTGAAAATCACATAATCAGGTGTTTTGGTCTCGCCATAAGCAGCTGCGAATTTTGCCTGAGTCAGATTTCCGGAGGCTCCGAATCCTAAATTGAAGTTCTCTTTTTTAAATTGCAAACTCCCGGAATAACGCAACGGACTTATAAAGGGCAGATTGTTCCGGTTATCATCTTTGCCATAACTATAAACCAATAGCGTTTTAAGGTTCCAGTATTGCGCTATTTTATACTCTAAATTCAAATCGGTATTAAAAATTACAGCATAATTTATGGCATCGTACATTTTTACTCCTGAAGCTCCTATAGTCATGGGTTGTATGTTTGGGGCAATTTTTCCAATGATATAATCCTGAATATGAAAAAAGGATGAGGTTAGGTTTGATGTAAAACTTTCTGTTTTAAATCCAAAAGAGAGATTGGCCTCAAAAGACTTTTCGTTTTGCAGATTTGGATTTCCTATATAATCATAAAAATCATTACTGTTGTACAGATAATAACCATAACCTTCTGAAACAGATGGTGCTCTTTCTCCGTAAGCCAGACCAAAACCATATTCGAATTTGTCCTGATGTAAGATATAATTCCCCGAAAGACTTTTTAAAATACGATTTTTGGATGCAGTCATATCGGGATAAAAAATCTGAAGACTCTGTAGGCCAAATTCATCTGCGACTTTATTAGAATGTATCCCAATATTGGCAGCAACTTTGATATCTGCGTTTGAGGAAATCTGTATTCTGTCTTCGAGATACAAACCATTATAAAAAGTCCTGACATCAGGCCAGGTATACATAAACATAGGATTCTCTTTGGGATTACTTGGGTACATCGTCATTTCGGCAATCGATTTGTTATAAAAGCTGTTCAGGTTTGCCATGAAATGATGATTTTCATATTTCCCTTTTAGTTTAGAATAATATCCGTAAGTATCTGACCAGCCAGGCATATCCATATGAATAGGTACTTGCGGTCTTTTGGTATCATCCATTTTATGCGTGATGGTATTATAATACACTTTAGTTTCCCAATTCAAAAAATAAGAAGAAACGGGAGTATAGCTGTAGCGCAATGAAGTTATGGTAGCTTTTGCCAAAGCAACATCCATAGGCAGGGCAGGATAACCTACATCGGTAGCTTTATCATAAATTAGAGAACCTTCGATCAGACTTTTTTTGCCTAAATAAAAACCAGCTGTAGCAGAGAGATTGTATTTTGTAAATTGAGAAAAATTTATTTCTTCGTGATTTCCGGCTTTATAATTTCCGGCATCGCGATAGGTAAAATCACTATTTACATAAAAGGATTTATCGTTGTACCCAATCGAAGTTCCCAGAATTTTATGCTGATTATTGGTTTCGTAACCTGTTTTAAGAGCGCCCTTCCAGCCTAACTCTTTTTGATTAAGATTGGCCCGCTTCAGATCGATTGCTCCGCCAATTGTTGGTCCGTGACAGCTTCCTTGCTGGCCTGAAGCAATATTTGCTTCAGACAGGTTTGAAACCTCAACGTAAGAAGTTACAGGATCCATCTTGTCCGTACAAGCACCAAAGATCCGCATGCCATCTATTGTGATAACAGTTCTTTCGGTTGCCATGCTGTTAATAATGGGTTCCAGTGCGTATCCGCCTCTTCGTACCATAGTCACTTTTGACGATTGCTGCAGATATTCCTCAACGGTTGCAAGAGATTTTGGCTGTTTGAGATGTACTGGTGTTTTTTTGCTGATAACAATAATTTCATTCAGATCAACAGGAGCAATACTGTCTTTTTCTTTTTTCTGTGCCAGACAAATAGTTGAAAATGCTGCTAACAGAATTGTGGTTGTAATTTTCATAATACCATAAATAATAGGGCTAAGTGTGATCACTTAACCCTTTTTTGTTAGTAATAAAATGATTAAAATTCAACCTCAAAAAAGAGACTGCTTTGCAGATTTTCAGTAGTAAAATCTTCCCCTTTCAATACTTCGCCGGAAGCATTCAGGAGTTGCAGGTTTATTTTCCAATATCCGGTCATGGTCAGGGAAAGTTTACCGTTATAGGTTCCTCCTAATGATGATTGCAGCAAATCAGTATTGTTTGGTGAACTATGATTGCCCATACTTGGCATTCGGGGATCAATTTTTACTTTAAAATTATCAACTGCTGCAAAAGTCATCATATCCTGCATTTTATAAAGAGCAACAGTCATATTGTTTAAAGCTACTTTTGGTGTTTTCGGACTGATATAAGCTAAAATGTATCTTACACCGTCATTTCCTGTAAAAGAGTTTATGGTACGTTTTTGAGAAGCAGTTACAGCTATGTCAGATTTTGCACTGTACTTAATGTCATTGATGGTATAATTGATTTGCAGCTCCCATGCAGCAGTATCATTTTGAGCCATCTGAAAAATAATATCGCCGCCATATAAGGTTTGTTTGCCTGAAATTTTTTCGATTGAAGATCTTGGACAAGAATGTTGCATTTCAGACATATTCATGATGGGTGTCCAGTTAAGAGAAGCATTTGTAACAAATGTATTGGCAGCTTTATCTTTTATTCGTAACGAGATTTGATTGTAACCTTGTGTGAGTATTCCGGTTTCAGAATAAAGTTCAATGATATGAGTATCATTCGATAACTCCTTAATTTTTACAAGTCCTGAAGTTTCGTCAACGGGAGGTTCGGGAGCAGCATCATGATCAGATGAACAGGAAAAAAAAGTAATTGCCAGAATAAGAACAGATAAAAATTTAAAATTTTTCATAAGTATTAATTTAAAAAACAGAGAATAAATAGCTTATCGGTAGTAGTACCGATAAGGAAATGAATAAAAAGTCTGCGAATTAATACTGAAAAGCCGGCGGATGAAATATCGAAACGATAGTATAATGAGAATAAAGGTTATGAGGTAAAATGTCATTTTTTAGAATGGATGGTATCGCAAGCTTAAAATTAAAAGCGTTGATTTTTTCAATGAATAACAAATCAATTCCTGTAGTGAAGTTTTTTTTCTCTGATGAAGAAGAGTCGTTTTCTGTATTTTTTGCCAGTTCTTTTTTTAGATGACATTTTCCATTACATCCCAATTGAGGCTGTTTTCTGTTCTCACAAAGTTCCTTGGCAATATAATCATAATTGATAATATAGTTTAAAACCGGAAAAGCTGGTTTTAAAATTATCGTGATTAAAAATATATAAGCAAGAGTTTTCATTATGATCTGTAATAAACACAAATTTAAGCTCAACTTTTTCTGTAAAATATGATTCTTATCATGTAATTGTAACTTACGGTAGTCGGGCTTTAGAATTTGAAACTCTATATTTTAAAAGCGTGAAACTTTTTTTAATGAAGAACAGCAATTTGCAATATTCGAAATCTTAGTTACAGAACGTTCGATTAAATTCCGGAATAAAACATATCATGCCAAATGATTGCGATTTTGTTGGTTTTACAGGAGTTTGAGCTTTAGTCCTGGGATAATTCTAATTTGAGGTTGTTTTTTTGTGATATTTTCGCAGAAAATAATATTATTTTAGTGTAATTAGTGCTTAATAAAACAATGAAAACGTTTTCGGTTTTATTAAATGTTAAAGCTTATAAAAAAATCTTTTTTTGTTTCGATACTTTCCTTACTTTCGCACCCAAATGAGAAAGTTAATAGTATTTTTAGTATTCATGAATTTGCTTCTGCTTGGCGGAGGGCAATATCTTAATGCTGGTACTCCACAAAACTTTCATCAGCATACTCTTGAGAAAAAGCACCGGGTGAAATTCACGAATCAGGATCAGGGCAGTTCAATAATTGAAGATGCCGATTTAGATCTTGAAGAAGAATATCTTGGAAGTGATGATCTTAAAGATGGACTTACGAATAAGTTTTTTGCAACAAACTACAGTTTACTTGACGATTGGTACCTTTCCTTTTCAAGTCAGACTATTGTAAATGATTACAATCGTTTTAAAATCTTCGTGCCCTTTTGTGGCAATTCAAATCCTATCTACATTACCCAACAGGTTTTAAGAATTTGATCCAACAGTATACATCGGTTACCTAAGTTGTGATCCTGCATATCTTGTTGATGTATTTTTTTCTACCTCATCTTATATGAAAGTTAAGTCTAACTAAGGCTGCCTGATGCATTTTTTCATCTAAAGGAATCGCTGGATTCCAAGCATTCAATCGCTTAATTTTCAAACTAAATCATGAAAAGAATTATCTTGTTCACAGGCTTAATTGCCCTTGTGTGCCTTACTAGTTGTACAACTAAAAAAGAAGAAAAAGAAGAAGTAGAAAAATTTACCGCAACAAATCCGGTACTAATCGACACTTCGTTTGTAAAAGAGTATGTTTCTCAGATTAAATCTGTGCGCAACATCGAAATCCGCGCTCAGGAAAAAGGGTTCCTGCAAAACATTTATGTTGATGAAGGGCAGTTTGTAAAAAAAGGACAATTGTTGTTCAAAATTATGCCAAACATGTATCAGTCTGAATTGCTAAAAGCACAGGCGGAACAAAAATCAGTAGAAATAGAATTGCAGAATTCTAAATTACTGGCAGATAAAAATATCGTTTCTAAAAACGAATTAACTGTCGCTCAGGCAAAACTACAATCAGCAAAAGCTGAGGTTGCATTAGCAAAACTACATTTATCATTTACAGAAATAAGAGCTCCGTTTGACGGAACCATCGACCGTATTCCATTAAAATTAGGAAGTCTTATCGATGAAGGCGAATTGATGACAAGTCTCTCAGACAACAGCCAGATGTTTGCTTACTTCAACGTGTCAGAACCGGAGTACATACAATATCAGACAGATGTAAAAGACCGTGCTGATAATACAGTAAGCCTGGTTTTGGCCAATGGTGATACCTTCAAAGAAAAAGGAAAAGTAGAACTTATCGAAAGTGAATTTAACAGCGAAACCGGAAATATTGCTTTCAGGGCAAGATTCCCTAATTCTGCCAAATTACTTAGAAATGGTGAAACCGGACAGGTTAAAATGTTAGTGCCGCTTAAAAATGCGATCATAATTCCGCAGAAAGCGACTTACGAAATTCAGGATAAAAAATATGTTTTTGTTATTGATAAAAACAATAAAGTAAATTCAAGAGAAATTACAATTACGGGTGAAATCCCTGATTTGTATGTGATTAAAACAGGTCTTACTCAAAATGACAAAATTTTACTTGAAGGAGTTCAGAAAGTTAAAGAGAATGACAAAATTAAATATGAATTCCAATCTCCAAAAGAGGTAATGAATCATTTGCGCGTAAAAGCAGAGTAAGTAACAGTTTTCAGTGTCAGTAGTCAGTAACAGTTTATAGTGTGTTCAGTAGCATATCATTAGTATAGTATTCAATACTATTTTGCTTTTCACATTTCACATATTACAGTCTGCATTTCACAGTGTTTTTACTCCTATTTGGTTTAATCATTAAAAAAATATAAAATGTTTAATAAATTTATTCAAAGACCTGTACTGTCGATAGTAATATCGCTTATAATTGTCTTTTTGGGGATATTGTCGGTATTAAATTTACCTATTACACAATTCCCTACAATTTCA
This sequence comes from Flavobacterium frigidimaris, assembly GCA_900129595.1. GTDB lineage: Bacteria > Bacteroidota > Bacteroidia > Flavobacteriales > Flavobacteriaceae > Flavobacterium > Flavobacterium frigidimaris. The sequence continues at coordinate 84,195 of FQWG01000016.1, forward strand.
CCACCAATGGTGAATGTTACCGCAGATTATCCCGGATCTAATGGTGAACTGATGATCAAGGCGGTTGTAATTCCTCTGGAAAGAGCCTTAAATGGAGTTCCCGGAATGAAATACATGGCTTCTGATGCCGGAAATGATGGAGAAGCGACTATAAAAGTAGTGTTTAACTTAGGAACAGATCCTAATCAGGCCGCAATCAACGTTCAGAACCGTGTGGCTTCGGTGACCAATAAATTACCTCCTTTAGTAATTAGAGAAGGTATCAAAATTACCCGCGAAGTGCCAAGTATGCTGATGTACGTGAATCTTTACAGTACAGATAAAAATACTGACATGAAGTTCTTGTACAACTATGCTGATATCAACGTACTATCTGAATTGAAAAGGGTAAATGGTATTGGTTCCGGAGATATCTTGGGAACACGTGAATATGCGATGCGTATTTGGTTAAAACCTGATCGTATGTTAGCTTATAAAATTTCTGCAGATGAGATCATGGAAGCTTTATCAAGTCAGAGTTTAGAAGCTTCGCCTGGTAAAACAGGAGAAAGTTCCGGTAAACGTTCTCAGGCATTTGAATATGTATTAAAATATTCAGGACGTTTTACAACCAAAGAGCAATACGAGAATATTGTGGTAAAATCAAACGCTAACGGGGAACTTTTACGTTTGAAAGATGTGGCCAAAGTAGAATTTGGAAGCTCGATGTATGATATTTATTCGAACCTAAACGGAAGACCATCTGCCGCTATCGTATTGAAACAATCGTTTGGCAGTAATGCGAATCAGGTTATTGAAGAGGTAAAAGCGAAACTGGAAAAAATTAAGCAAAGATTCCCTAAAGGAATGGATTATGAAATTTCGTATGACGTTTCTAAATTCCTTGATGCTTCAATCGAAAAAGTAATTCATACGCTTGTTGAAGCCTTTATTCTGGTAGGTATTGTCGTATTCCTTTTCTTAGGTGACTGGCGTTCGACGGTTATTCCGGCAATTGCGGTACCGGTATCATTGATAGGAACGTTTGTGTTCATGACTTTCTTTGATATTTCATTAAACTTAATCACATTATTTGCTTTAGTTTTAGCTATTGGGGTCGTCGTCGATGATGCGATTGTGGTAATCGAAGCCGTGCACGCCAAGATGGAGGAAGAGCATCTCTCACCACTTAAAGCCACTAAAAAAGCAATGCACGAAATTGCGGGTGCAATTATTGCGATTACATTTTTGATGGCGGCGGTATTTATTCCGGTTGCGTTTATGTCCGGTCCTGTTGGGGTATTTTACAGACAGTTCTCTGTAACGATGGCAACGGCAATTATCCTTTCTGGTATTGTGGCTTTGACTTTGACACCGGCACTTTGTGCGATGATGTTAAAAAATAATCATGGTGTACCTAAAAAGAAAACGCCTGTAAATGTATTTATAGACGGATTTAATAATAAGTTTAATCTTGCTCAAGGAAAATATCAAAATCTGTTAGGTAAAATTGTAAACAGAAGAGCTGTTACTATTATTGCACTTCTTGGTTTTTGCGCCGGAACATGGCTGATCAGCAGTACTGTTCCTTCCGGGTTTATCCCGAATGAGGATCAGGGTATGTTTTATGCTGTAATTCAGACGCCACCGGGTTCATCATTAGAAAGAACCAATAATATTGCCGAAAGACTGCAGAAAATTGCTGAAAAAATAGATGGAGTAAAATCAGTTTCTTCATTAGCGGGTTATGAGATTCTGTCTGAAGGTACGGGATCTAACTCAGGAACTTGTTTGGTCAACCTAAAAGACTGGAGTGACAGAAAACATTCTGTTCTTGAGATCATGGCTGAAATGGAAGAAAAATCTAAAGATATTGCAGGTGCCAATATCGAGTTTTTTCAACCGCCTGCTGTACCTGGATATGGTGCTGCCGGAGGATTTGAGCTTCGTTTGTTAGATAAAACAGGTTCAAATGATTACAAAAAAATGGAGCAGGTAAATAACGATTTTGTTAAGGAGTTAAATACTCATCCGGAATTATCTAACGTATTTAGTTTTTACAGCTCTAGTTTTCCTCAGTATATGATGAAAGTAGACAATGATATGGCACAGCAAAAAGGCGTTTCTATCGAAAATGCCATGAATACTTTGTCAACTCTTGTGGGAAGTAACTACGAAATTAGTTTTATTAAATACGGAATTAACTATAAAGTAATTGTGCAGGCTTCTCCGGAGTACCGCGCTCAGCCGGATGACATTTTAAAGTTGTATGTAAAAAACAATCGTGATGAAATGGTGCCTTTTTCAGCCTTTATGAGATTAGAAAAAGTATACGGACTTTCGGAAATTACGAGACACAATATGTACACTTCGACACAAATTAGTGGTTCTGCTGCAGCCGGATATAGTTCTGGTACGGCAATTAAAGTAATTCAGGAAGTGGCGGCAAAAAAATTACCAAGAGGATATGATATTGACTGGGCGGGTATTTCTGCCGATGAGGTGGCTCAGGGTAATCAGGCGATTTGGGTATTCATGATTTGTTTAGGATTCGTGTACCTGGTATTAGCCGCTCAATACGAAAGTTTTATTTTACCATTATCCGTAATTCTTTCTTTACCGGCAGGTATTTTTGGAGCTTTCTTCTTATTGAAGTTAACAGGATTAGAAAACAACATTTATGCTCAGGTAGCCATGGTAATGCTTATTGGTTTACTGGGTAAAAATGCCGTGCTGATTGTAGAGTTTGCGATACAGCGACATGCCGCAGGAAGATCAGTGCTTGAAGCCGCAATGGAGGGAGCGAAAGCGAGGTTCCGTCCTATTTTAATGACTTCATTTGCTTTTATTGCGGGATTATTGCCACTTGCTTTTGCTACCGGTCCGGGTAAAATTGGTAACAGAACTATTGGTACTGCAGCTGCCGGAGGTATGCTTATAGGTACTATTTGTGGAGTATTTGTAATTCCGGGCTTGTATTTCATTTTTGCCAAAATTGCAGAGAAGCATAAATTGGTAAAACATGAAGAAGAAAATCCATTAACAGAAGAAATTGATAACAATCATGTATAAATTCAAATCATATCAATATGGTATTGCATTAGGAATATGTCTTACGGTTGCAGGGTGTAAAGCCCCTGCGCCTGAGGCAGCACCTACAACCAGTACACCAGTTCCTGAATCGTTTGGTATAACAGCTCAAACTCAGGATTCAAACAACACCTCAGCTTTACAGTGGAAAGATTACTTTAAGGATCAGAACCTTGTAGATTTGATTGATGTTGCCTTAAAAAACAATCAGGAATTAAATATCACTTTACAGGAAATTGAAATCGCAAAGAATGATATTCGTGTAAAAAAAGGACTTTTATTACCAACAGTTGGTGTTCGCGCCGGAGCCGGAGTTGAAAAAGTAGGTAGATATACCAGTCAGGGTGCGGGTGATGCTACTACAGAAATCAAACCGGGTGTAGAAACTCCTGATCCGTTGGGTGATTTTACCATCTCAGCTTACGCCAATTGGGAAGTGGATATCTGGAAAAAACTGCGCAATTCTAAAAAAGCAGCATTAAACAGGTATTTAGCAACTGTTGAAGGGAAAAACTTTGTGATTACCAATCTTATTGCTGAAGTGGCAGATTCTTATTATGAATTAATGGCTTTAGACACGCAGCTCGATATTGTGAACCAAACCATCAAATTGCAAACCAATGCGTTAGAAATTGTAAAAATTCAAAAGCAGGCGGCGAGAGCAACAGAATTGGGTGTTAAAAAGTTTGAAGCAGAGGTTTTAACTTCAAGAAGTATGGAGTTTGATATTCGTCAGCAAATAAAAGAAGCAGAGAATAAAATCAACTTTTTGTTGGGTAGATACCCGCAGGAAATTAAGAGAACAACCAGTACCAACTTCTTAAGTTTATTGCCAGCGGCTGTGAGTTCAGGAATTCCGTCTCAATTATTAGCGAATCGTCCTGATGTTAAACAAGCAGAATTAGAATTGGTAGCGGCAAAATTAGATGTAAAAGTAGCCCGCGCCGAGTTTTATCCTTCCTTGGATATTTCTGCTGCAGTGGGGGTAAATGCTTTCAAACCTTCTTATTTGTTTACGTTTCCGGAATCGATTTTATATTCGTTAGCGGGAGATCTTGCTGCACCATTGATCAACAGAAATGCGATCAAAGCAGAGTTTGCAAGTGCCAACGCAAGACAGCTTCAGGCGTTGTATAATTACGATCGTACGGTTCTGAATGCTTATTTAGAAGTGTCAAACCAACTTTCTAAGATTGAAAACCTGCAAAAAGGGTATGATCTTAAATCACAACAAGTAGATGCCTTAAATACTTCCATTGATGTTTCTAATGATTTGTTTAAATCAGCGAGAGTAGATTATTTCGAAGTGTTGATGACACAACGTGATGCATTAGAAGCAAAATTAGAACTGGTTGATACCAAAAAAGAACAACTAAATGCTGCTGTCCATGTTTATAGAGACTTAGGCGGCGGATGGAAATAATATTGCCTGTTAATTTGTAGAAGAAAAAGCCTTTCAAGAGTAAAATTTTGAAAGGCTTTTTTAGCTTTACTATCAAGAGTTAAACCTTAATTTGTATTTATTTAGGGATCGATATTTTTACTTTAAAACCTTTATCAGGTTCTGTGTCAAAATCAATGGTTCCTTTAACGGCCTGAATACGGTTTTCCATGTTCTGTAAACCGTTTTTGACCATCTCAGTTTTTTCGCTGCCTATGCCATTGTCCGTATAGTTGATCAGGATTGATTTAGCATCACTTTCAAATTTTATTACTACCAGATTTGCCTGACTGTGTTTCTTCATATTCACCATTAATTCCTGTAAAATACGATTAATGGTAATTTTTTTTATATCGTCAATAAGTTCCCAGTGGATACTTTCTAAGTTGGTAACCATGATATTTCTTTCGCTGGTATTGTAAGTCGAAAGCATTTCTTTGATGCTTTTGGTAAAATTTACGCCAGTATCAATTCGATTATTTTCCCTCGAAATACCTCTCACACGGCCATAAATATCATCTAATTTCTGAAGCAGGTTCTCTTTCGTACTTTCCTTCGACAATGGCTGAGATTCGGCAAAAGCAATTACATGATAGACATCGTTGGCCAATTCATCATGGATTTTTTTAGCAATTCGGGTTTCGGTGTTGTACGACGTCTTTACTTCTATAGCCTTATTTTTATTTCTATAATAGCGTATTAAGATGGCTATTAAAATGACTAAAAAGATAAAAACAATTACAAATACAATTCGGAGATAGGTGGCTTTTTGAAGCGATAACAGGTTTTCTGCTTTTTCTAAACGCAGTTTTGCGTTTTCATCTTTCTCTTTTTTAGCATCGTATTTAATTTTAGCAAACTTATTTTTGAAGTTATTCCGGACTTTAATAATACTATCGTTTAAAGTAAAATACCTTTGTACATATTTGCCATTCTGCGCACTATGATCATTAGAAATTAAAATTTGCAGCGCTTCTAATCTTTCATCGACACTGTTGAGTTTTGTGGCTGTATTATAAGCCGCAAGAGCATTTGTATTTGATTTTTGAATGTCTTTTTTAGCATAGTAATCGGCAAGGTGCAGATAACTTGCAATACTACCATACATATCTTTAAACTCATTTCTTATCTGGAGTGCTTCATTCATTAAAGAGAATCCCTTTTCATCCATTCCTTTTTTAAAATAAGCATAACCCAAGTTGTCTGTAAGTACGACATCTTCAGTCGCCTGAGCTTCCTCTTTTGATATTTTTTTACTTAAAATTGATTCTAAGAGAGCAATTGCGTTGTCGTATTTTTTTTGTTGGATATAGACAGCTGCAATATTGCTTAAAGGGTCTAGTTTATCAAGAGGATCCTTATAGTCATTTGCCGCTGCTTTATAGTATTTAATGGCATCATCATAAAGAGAAAGTTCTTTATCAGCAATACCTAATCTATTATTGATTGAAGCCGTGTAGATACTCTTTTTTTTGACATAAGGTAATGCTTCAGTTACAGTTTCCTTACTGCCGTAGTAATCTCCGTTGACCTGCTGAATTGCTCCCATTAGAATAAGGATGTAACCAATATTAGCACTGTCCTTTTTTCCACTTTCTTTTAAAGTTTCATAAAGTTGTTTTGATTTATTAAACTGATCAAAAGAGGTATTAAAGTTTTGTTTTTCGTAATTCTCAATTCCTTTGTTTCGTAGAGTAAGTGCCTCTTTGCGGATCGATTCTGTGTTAGTTTCAACTGCCTTTTTTTCTTTGCAGGAAAAAAGAAAAAGAAGGATTATAAAACAAAAAAACGGGGACCGTAACATATAAATTTACTTTCCCCGAAAATAGTAATTAATTAGATACTAAAAATATATATTTTTATATTAAAGTGGCGGTGGTGGCACCTTACCTTTATCATCTGGTCCGTCAGCATAAGTTGAATTTACAGGATTAATGACTTTTTCTGTTTCCTTTTTTGTTTGAGTTTCATACTCATCCGGCGTACAAGAAAATATAGTGAACAATAACGCGAAAGCGATAAAAAGTATTAGTTTTTTCATTTTGATTTAATTTAAAAATTAGACATGAGTATTGCTGTCCGGAATTTTTCCGGAACTTATTTGAGGCAATACCAAATTGCTTTTGGGGAAGTAAAGCGTGTAGGACTGTAAGACGTTATTTATACTTCCCGAATAAACTCGGTCTTACAGTTTTCTACACTTTCAATTGAATTAGTTCTGTTTTTGTTTTAATCTGCAGTTAAAACGTGAACTAATTTTTTGGCAAAGTAAAGGTGCTTTGAAGCCTTTGTAGATAAGGGATTCCCAGAATTCCCGCGTTTTCCCGGTATTCCCAAAAATTCCTTAAAACAAAATACAATGCGTAATAAATTTAGGTTAATTAGAACGTATTATTGGAATGTAAAACCATTCAGACCTTTATTATATAGAGGCAAAAAGTCTTAAAAAGGTTGGATTGAACTATTAAAAAAAGATAAAAAATGTTGTATTGAAAAAATCAATACATTAAGGTTACTATTAGAAAAAATCTGATTGTTGCAAAACGAGAAATAAATCATAGAATTACATTTAGTTTAGTGAAAAATGAACATGAAGATTCGAAAGAGGATCCCGGGAAAGGAAATCTTTTCTTTAATGTCAGGAATATAGTTTCTAAAAAAACAGCTCAGAAATATATTCGGGAAAAATAATTATGGCTGAAATTGGAGCGGTTGCCCTGGTGTATGCTGCATATTTATACTTTGTGTAGAAAAAAGATGAATTGAAAAAATTTCCAAATAAAATTGGAAAGCACTTTGAAAAATAAAATGCAGGAAGAGATAAAAAGAATGATTTTTTAAGAAGTGATTTGAGCGCGTAAATAGTTTGTTTTTTGGCATATAGGATCTGTTATTTATACTATAAAGATAAGAAAAAATAACGGTTAAACCTAGTAAATACAAGAGAAATGATCATTTTTTTTGCTTTTTTTTGCAATTAATTTTTAGATTTTTTCTGGTTTTAATTGCTCATTTTTACAGCAATAAAACCTGCCTTTTCAGCGGTTGAATTGTAATAAAATTATCTATATTTACTCTTTGTGTATAAATATTTTTAACACATAGAAACATAGAATTATTGAACTCAAAAAAATCGTTTCACTCGTATAAATGCATATAGCTATGTGGGAGAAACGTGTTTCTGTTTGATTTACTTTTTTTAGAATCCTAAATCTATGTTTCTATGTGTTTAATTAAATTTTCATACATTATACCCAATGGATTATATTTATAAAAATATTGCATTAGGTTTTAATTTCTATTCACTATCCGTTTAAAAACATCTTTATGAAGAAGCTTATATTACTATTACTTGTTTTATGCACTTTTGGCTGTAAAAAATATGTTGTCTCATTTGAGCAGCCAACAAATATGAAACTTGATAATTTAAAACTGGAAGTCTTTCTTGATAAAAAGAAAGTTCAGGACATAAACTTAAAAGCAACAAATACATTGCCTGGTTATGAAACGGCAGAACTGCCATTATCAGAGGAGGGAAAACATCTGCTTCAGGTTAAAGCAAAAGACACCACCTTTAGTTACAATATAAATTATCCGGAAGATCGATATATTCTTGTTACAGCTCACTTAAAAAACAATGGCAAACTTAATATTGGAATCTTAAAACAGAAATATTTGTTTCGATTTCAGCGATAAATGATTTTATTTCAAATACAAAAGCCTTTCACAAATTAATTAGTGAAAGGCTTTTTTTATTTTTAAGTATCCGTTTTAAGATAAAAAATCTTTGAACCACAATCCCGAGTGTTTAATGGTTCGTTGCTGCGTTTCGAAATCAATATGAATTAAGCCGAATCTGGCATTATAACCTTCTGCCCACTCAAAGTTATCCGTTAAACTCCAGACAAAGTAGCCTTCAACGTTTAGGCCGTCTTTTCGGGCTTTTAGAATTTGTTCTAAATGGTCCTGAATATAATGGGTACGCTTGATGTCGTATACTTTGCCATTGGTCAGGATATCCGGAAACGCGGCGCCATTTTCAGTAATGATGATTTTTTTTATGCCTTTGTACGCATTGAATTTTTTCAGGACGTGATATAGCGCAGCAGGATACACTTCCCATCCCATATCTGTTGAGATTACGTTTCTTTTTTCGGCACTGATTAATTCGGCGCCAATATACGGAATCAGCATCGATGATTTTACGACTTCGCGGGTGTAACATTGCAGGCCTATAAAATCAAAATCAAAAGATAAATTGTTGAGATCATCTTCTAAAATATAATTGTTGAGCTTTTTTAGCACAGGTAAATCAGCCTGAGGATATCCCAATCCCAAAATAGGTTCGATAAAAGTTCTGTTCAGTAAAGTATCGACCCGTTTTGCGGCTTCAATATCTTTTGGGGTTTCAGTAGCCGGTTCGATATGCGTGCAGGAAAAAGTAGTGCCTATATTCGCGTCGGGAATTCGGTTCCGAAGTATTTTTGCTCCCGCAGCCGTGGCAAGAGTAACATGGTGCATGGCTTTGAGATAATTAGAGATGCCTTTTTTTCCCGGGGCATGAATACCCAGAAAATATCCGGCACCCGTAAAAACCGAAGGCTCGTTGATCACCATCCAGTTTTTGACACGATCTCCAAAATATTGGGCGCAAATGTCAACATATTGCGAGAACCAGGAAACAGATTCCCGATTGGTCCATCCGCCTTTTGTTTCCAGGGCATGCGGCAGATCCCAATGATAAAGTGTTATCCAGGGTTGTATTCCGGATGCCAGTAAAGAATCGATGATTTTGTTGTAGTAATCAATACCGGCTTGGTTTACAGGATGAACTCCCGTAGGCATAATTCTGGGCCAACTGATCGAAAACCTGAAATTAGGAATGTTTAATTCCTGAATTAAATCAATATCTGTCTGATAAGAATTATAGAAATCGCAAGCGGTTAAGGCATGATGGCCGTTTTTGATTTTTCCTTTTTGAGACGTAAAAACATCCCAGATCGAAGAACCTTTACCATCGGCATCGTGTGCCCCTTCAATTTGGAAAGCAGCGGTTGAAACACCCCACAAGAAATCATCTCCAAATTGGTCTTTGTTCAAAAATGAGTTCTCAGTTTTATTCATTCAAATGAGTTTTTCCTTTTTTTATTCTAATTTATTAATGAAGGAAAGACGATTGCATAGCTCGTAAAAAAAGCCATTCTTTGAAGGAAACCAGAAAATTTAGATTAAAGAATTTCATAACGTTTAGTTTTATTCAAATTAATAAAACTAATGTGAATTTAACGTAAAGTGATTATTATCAAATAATTAAATATTGTTTTATTGAAAGTCGTCAGTCTTCCCAACCGCAAAGAGTGAGTCCAAAACCCTGAGCCTGCGCAATAGATGTTTTTATAATCTCATGCCGACAAGCTGAGAGACCGCGACAGTTTTCTTTGTAATGGTATTTTTTGGCTCCGGCCGGACCACAGATATATACTTTGGTTTCCGGAGGATGAAAGGAGGTTAAAAGAATAAAAAGCAGGAATAGGGTATGTTGCATCAGACTTCTTTTATTTGACAATTAATTGATATTCATTTCCTTTTTTATCTGAGGCTTTTAGCTTTCCGTATGAAACCCATTCTGTATTAATTTCAATATAGGCGATAGTATCACCAATTAGAATTCCCGCACCGTATTTTCCCTGAACGTTGATATTTCCGTGAACGGAATCACCTTGAATATTAATTCCTTTTACATCATAATTGTATTCGTATTGTCCGGGATTTCCGGTTCTGTATTCGTATTGATAGGTGGTGTTAACATGATACGTTTTGGCTTCTTCTGCTGTGATCGTTTTTCGATCCTCTGCCGTAACTGCTTGCTGGTAAAAAGAATTAATTTCCGGTGGAGGCGGAGCAGCAGCTTTTTTGCACGAAAGTGTTACAAGTAATAAAAATAAGATGAGGTAGTTTTTTTGCATAGGCTTTTTGGATAAAAAATTTTATATATAAAAAAGTGTTTTTGAAATCTGTGATTAAAAACCAAGTAATTTTTAAGTTCTAAATCTAAGTAGAAATACCTTCTTTAAAATACGTAGTAATACTTGATTTTATTAGAAATTTATATAGCTTTACAAATTGATTCAAAACTTTTTGCTTCACCTTCTAATAAAGGTAAATAAGTGAAATTATCTTTTGTGTTTTCGTACAGTTTCGAATTTTTTACATCTAAAACAGCAAAGATAACTTGATCTCCAGCTTCCTTTCGTAATTGGCTTTCCATAAGTGATAAAATTTGTGATAATTTATCTTTAGAAATTTTGTCAGCCTTTAAAAATAATTTGATAACATAATATTTTTTATCAAATGCTAGTCCTAATTCAGGATTAATTTTAATATCAAGATCTCCGGTTAACCAATGATAAAAAGGAGGATTAAACCATTGTGTTTTTTTCTTTCCCCAAAATTTTTTATATCCGTCTATTGATGAAGGATAATTAGCTATTTTCTTTGAATCAGTTAGTTTTTGCAATAAGTTGTCCAACCTTTTTTTATCATCATTATTTTTGTGAGTGTCAATAATTTCCTCACGTAAGGCTTTATAAAAATCGGTAGCAGGATTGTAGGGAGGTCTATTTTTAACTTGCTTAACCTTTGTCATTTTAGAACCCCCTGATTTGTTTACAAAATCTATAAAGTCTGTGAGGGATACGCTAATGGCATCTTTCCTTTTTATGTATTTTCCCATTTTTAGTCATTTAAAAAACCATTGTTATATTTTACGTTAAAAGAATGATCAGACATTAGCAATAGTCCAAAAAACTGAAAAAATGCCAATATTGCAGGAATGAATGTCCAACAAAAGAGGAGATAAAGAATTCCTTGTACAGATTGTCCTAAATAAAATTTATGAATACCAATTCCTCCAAGAAAGAAAGTTAAAATTGCTGCGGTTAGTTTACTTTTCATAATTTACATTTTAGATAAAATTGCTGTTTTTTTTGTGTCAAATTCCATTTGTGATATAATCTCACTATCTAATAATTTTTTTAATTTTTGAAGTGTTTCCAGTGGATCTTCTTTTTGCTCTGCTACATTTTGAGGAATAGGTAAATTCGCATTTACAGTAATTCCTCCCCCGGCAATTGCTCTTTTATTTTCCAGATCATGCTCACGTCTATATGCAATCATTTCTTCTTCTTTTTGTTGCGCAAATTGATATAGTTTTCTGGCTTGAGCTTTTGGTAGGTAATCGAGCATATTCATATTTCCTTTGACTGTTTTCATAGAAAAGGTTGCCCCAATAATTCCCTCTTTCATGTGACAATCTAGTATGTCTTTCCATGCATAATCCTGAAAATCCATTGATAATCCTAGATTTCTTGGTCTACAAAAGATTATTCTTTTATTAGTTAGAGCTATACAATCTGGTGAAAGATTTACAACTGGTTTTTTTTGTACGGCAATGTATTCTACCTGCTCTCCAGAAGTAAGTAATCCGTTAACTTTAGTTAAAAGTTTTTCGACCGCTTTTGGATCTTGTTCTTCGTTTAAGAACTTTTTTAAATCGTTTATCATACTGGTTAATATTTTAATTTGTAATTATCCAAATGTAAATCCAATTAAAACCAGTATTTTACGGAAATCCATAATCCGTTTTTTTTTAAATTTTAAGCCATAAAAAAAGCCCCGAAGGAGCTTTATAGAATTAATAATAGTAAACGATATTTTAAATAATCCCCATATCTTTTGCAATAGAAACCAGATGAACGGTATTATTTGCTTTAAAAAAATCTTTTAATCTGGAAAGTCTTTTTTCCAGTGCGCTTTTGCTATTGGCTTTGACATCTGAGGTTTTAAAAATTTCTACAATCTCATCCTGCGAGGTACCATCAGACAAATGTTTTAGGATTTTAATATCGATGTCGTCAATTTCGTAGTTGTTTTTTTCCTGTAATGCAGAAGCTACTTCAGGTGAAATATATTTTTCTCCGGAGGTTGAAATGATGTGTATTGCTTTCTTTAATTCTTCAATACTGGTCAGACCTTTTAATACAAAACCATCAATTTCAGCATTGTCAAAAAGAGATTTTATACGGTAACTTTTATCTTCTACAGAGTAGGCTATTATTTTAATATCAGGTTGTAATTCACGAACTTTTTGAACCAATTCGTCACCATTGGCAATTTTTACTTCCCGATGATCTGTTTTGAACGAAAGATCACTAATTAATAAATCATAAGGTTCATTTTTATGAATAGCAGCGCGGATCTTTAAAAACGCATCGTCACAATATTTTGAATGTTGAAAATCGACAATATTTACATCTTTTAAAACTTGTTCAATTCCTAAACTGATAGCGTCAAGATCTTCGGCAATTATTACTTTTTTAAACATAGGCTTTTATTTAGGCAGTGTTATTTTTACTTTGAATCCTTTTCCCGGTTCAGAGTCAAAAGTAAGAGTTCCTTTTATGGATAAAATACGGTTTTCCATATTTTGCAAACCATTTTTTATAATGAGATCTTTTTCGCAGCCTTTTCCGTTGTCCGAATAATTGATAGTAATAGTATTTGCGGTACTTTCAAACTTTAAAACAACTACGGGAGCATCGCTGTGTTTTTTCATATTGACCATTAATTCCTGCAATACTCTCTGTATCGTGACTTTTTTGATTTCATCAATGCTTTCCCAATTTACTTTTTCCAGACTATTAATAAGAACATTTGTGTTACTGCTATTGTAGGTCGAAAGCATTTCTTTTAGATTAGCGGAATAATTTATTCCGGTATCAATACTATTGTTTTCTCTCGAAATTCCGCGAACACGAATATAAATATGATTCAGTTTTTGCAGTAAAGTTTCTTTTACTTCTTCTTTAGTCAGAGATTGCGTTTGTGTATAAGTTATGGCGTGAAAAACATCGTTTGCCAGTTCATCATGAATGTCCTTGGCAATTCTGGTTTCAGTGTCGTAGGCGGTTTCTAATTTTTCGATCCTGTTTCTGTTTTGATAAAATTTTCTCAAATACAATAATAAGAGGAACAATGATGTAATACCAATTATAAAAAATATCCTTTGATAGTTTGCTGCCTGTAGCGATAATTCATTCTCTGCTTTTTCAAGTCGCAGTTTCTGGTTTTCGTCTTTTTCTTTTTTAGAATCGTATTTAATTTTGGCAAACTTGTTTTTAAAATTGTTTCGGATCTTAATAATACTGTCATTTATAGTAATGTACTTTTGCGCATATTGCGCATTTTTATTTCCGGAATCATTCGAAATTAAAAAAGACAAAGCTTTCAAACGTTCATCGACACTATTAAATCTTGTAGCAATTTCATAGGCTGATTGTGCATATTGATTCGATTTTTTGGAATCGGTTTTTAAAAAATATTCTGCGAGGTGTAAATTGCTTTCGATGCTTCCGTAAAAATCATCAATTTGTTTTCTTAATTGATAACCTTCTTGCATTAGGGATAGTCCTTTTTCGGTTAATCCGTTTTTAAAATAAGCAAAACCGAGGTTGTCTAATATTCCTGCTTTTTCAAAAGGTTCCTTATCAATAATTTTTTTATCGAGTATAGATTTTAAAATTTGAATCGCTTCATCATATTTTTTCTGCTGAATATAAACAGTTGCAATGTTATTTAAAGGAGATTGTTTTGATACCTCATCTGTACAATCTGCGATAGCTTCCTTGTAATAATGGATGGCATCATGGTAAAGAGAAAGTTCTTTATCCGCAATTCCGAAGAAGTTATTAATGGAAGCACTATATATGTCTTTGTGTTTCAGAAAAGGCAGTGCTTCTGTAAGTGTTTCTTTACTTCCATAATAATCTCCATTTATTTGCTGGATAGAAGCCATTTGAATCAGATTAAAGACAATATTAGCACTGTCTTTTATGGTCTCAAAAATTATTTTTGATTTATTGAAGTTGTAGAATGCACTATTGAAATTTTTATTTTCAAAGCTCTCTATTCCTTTTTTTCTAAAATCTCGTGCTTCTTTTTTAATAAAAGATGTATCCACAGGTTTAATGTTTTCTTCTTTACAGGAAAGAAAAAGCAGGAAAAAAAGAAAACAAAAAAACGGGGATCGTAGCATAAGAGTTACTTTCCCCGAAAATAGTAATTAATTTGAAATTAACTACTTAAAATTGCCACTATTGTGGTGGTGGCGGAACCTTTATTGGTAAATCTCCAGGTCCGTCAGCGTATGCTGGTACTTCGGGTTTTATATTTGCTTTAGTATCTTCGAAATCATCAGAAGTACAAGAAATCATAGTTGTCAATAGAGCGCACGCTCCCAATAATATTAGCTTTTTCATTTTTTTTATATTTATGGATTAAGCATGAGTATTGCCGTTCGGATCTTTTCCGAAATTTTTAATGCAACATCATTTTGTGTTGGGAAGTGAAGTGCGTAGACAGTAAAAATTTATTTATACTTCCCGGATAAACTCCGTTTTACGGTTTTCCGCACTTTTTATTTAAACTAGTTTGTACATTTGTTCTAATCGCGATATCGAACAAGAACTAATTTTTGATACCGCAAAGTAACAACGGCTTTAAGCCTGAATTGAGAGGGAATTCCGGGAATTCCGATATATTTTTAGAATTCCGGACAATTCCACATAATTCCTTAAAATTCCAAATGAGAAATCCTTAAAATTCCAGATAACCCATGCCAAACAATACTTTTGAAGATTATAAAATTGCTGTAAAAAAGAAATATGAAGAAGTTAGAAATAGCGAATACTTTGTTTATTTAAATAACCCGACGAGAGGTAGACTTCGTAATTTATGTTGGGAGTTATTTTTGCAGCAAAACAGAAATCAAGATGATTTAAATGTCTTTAGTACTTTATTAGGGCTAGCTTTTGATGTTACTAAAAGGAATAAGTTTGATGAACAAAAAGATAAATTCAGACCTATTGAAACTTTCTTTAAAGGAGAAACTGATCCGGCAAATGTTGAGGCAGTAAATATGGCTGCAATTTTGGTAGATTTAGAACCGAGACCTTTTAATAAATTTAGAATACACAATTTATTTCCTGATGAAATTAAAGGTGATGATGGAGTAGTTTTAGTAAATCAACAAAAGGGACAAAATGAGGGTTCAGGAGATCTGGAAGTTTTTCTTGATGAAAAGGAGAGAGAAAAAGGAATAGAAAAGGGGATAATAGAAGAAAAGAAACATGTTGAGGTAAAAGAAAGTGAAGAAGTAACAGAAAGTACTACTGAAGAAATAAAATCAACGCCACAAGCAATCAATGCATTTGTCTCTATTCAGGAAAAAACTCCGGGCAAATTGAACAAAAGAATTAGGAATACTATAATAGGACTGGGATTGGTTTTATTTATAGGATTTCCGGTAATCTTTTTTGCATTTCCAAATAAAGGCTGTATGCAGTGGACTGGTAATAACTATGAGATAGTAGATTGTGATTTGAAAGCACCGGACAATAATATTGAACTTTTAGATCCAAATCAGATTAACATGAAAAGAATTAAAGTGTGTGATACAACTACTTTTTTTAAAAGTGACAAACCTATTGTGTTTTATGCCAGATCTCGAGACTCACTAGAATGCTTTAATCAAATGGGATACCATCCTGAAAGGCGAAGTCAATACCTAAGGCCTATTACCAATTATATGGTGGGTAAATACGTAAGCAATAAACCATGTAAATAATGTTATTGCTATAATTTCGTAAAACAATTCTTTAATATTTAATGGAATTATATAAATTAAACCGAAAATTATAGAACATTTCTGATATACTTTAAAACTAATTTAGCATAAAATAATTTTAAAGAAATCAAACATGAAAACGAAAAGAATATTATTCGCATTATTATTGAGCATCGGTTTATTTGCAACATCTTGCAGCAGTGATGACAACGAAGGAGAAACAATTGTTCCGATACAAGGGAAATACAACCTAAGTCAGACAGGAACAATTATTGACGGAAAAGAGGTATTGATCGATGCCCCACAAAATCAAGCAGGATGCAGCAGGGATTATTTAGATCTTAGAATAAGTAATGCAGCCGTTATAGGTGATTATAATGGTTCTGATTGTGCATTAACTGAAACTACAGGGACTTATGCAAGATCTCATAATGATTTAACTATTAGTGTTGGTAATTTGAGCTCTACTAGTGACATCATGAACCTTACGAACAAAGAATTAAAATTGAAAGATAAAACTACTGGTATCATTACGGTGTATACAAGATAATATATCTGAAGTAATTTTTTAATTCTTTTAGAGAACTAAAAATCAAAAACGGAAATGACTTTCTAAAAGTTATTTCCGTTTTTTTATTAGTTTGTATTTTGGATCACCGGGATATAAATGTCAAAAGTAGCTCCCTTGTTTTTTTCTCCTTGTGCCGTGATGATTCCGTTATGGTTTTCTACTATTTTTTTAACGATCGCAAGTCCGATTCCTGTTCCTGTGTATTCTAATTTTCCATGCAAACGCTGAAAAACTTCGAATATCTTTTTACTGTACTGCGGTTCAAAACCAATACCATTGTCTGAAATGCTAATATGACAATATTCTGTTTCTTTAGATAGGCCATGATGGCCTAAATTTGCTCCTTTATTGAATTCGCAGTTCATTTTTATTACGGTAGGAACATCCGGATTCGAAAATTTGAGTGAATTACTCGCCAGGTTATACAACAACTGTCTAAACTGAAACGGAATAATACTGGCTTCGCAGGTTTTACTAATTTCGATTACCGCTCCTTTTTGTTCCAGTTCTTCTTTAAGATCTTCTTTTACCTCATCAATAATTGTAGAAAGATTGACTTTTTCAAACTTTCTTTCCTGAATGTTGGTTCGTGAGTACGAAAGCAAATCATTGATTAGGGTCTGCATTCGCTGTGCAGCGTTTTGCATTCGTTGGAATTTATCTTTTCCGGAATCGGATAGATTATCGGATTCTTTTTCGATAATTTGTGTTGCAAAAGTTTGAATTTTACGCAGCGGTTCCTGCAAATCGTGGCTCGAAATATAGGCAAAAGACTGAAGTTCCTTATTCATTTGCTCCAGTTCTACATTTTTTTGTTCGAGTTCTTTTGTACGTGCGGTAACTTGTTTTTCTAATTCCTGTGTAAATGCTTTTTCAGTCTGGATATCCGTAAAGGCACCCACCCATTTGATGATTTTATTGTCTTTGTTCAAAACAGGTTCACCAATTACAGCATGCCATCTGTAGGTGCCGTCTTTTCTTAAAACCCTGACATCAGTTTTATAAACTGCCCCGGTGGCCAGACTCTTGTTCCAGATTTTGGTATTTTCCTCCAGATCATCAGGATGAATCATGGCTTGCCAGGCTTTTTCACCAGTTGGGACTACGCCTGTATATTCTAACCATTTGCCGGAAGTAAACAGGGAATTTCCTTTTTCATCGGTTTCCCAGATAAGATGTGGAATACTTTCGGTTAGGGATCGGAATTTCTTTTCGCTTTCTTCAATTTTTTTTCTGGCTTCGACTTTTTCAGTAACATCAATCAGTGTTACTTTTATGCCTGAAATCGTATTGTCGATTTCGCGCATTGGGGCGTATTCAAAATCAATATACATTTTATATTCCGTATCTCCATTGTTCAAATAAAATAAGGATTCAGATTCTGAATGTACATTTCCCGTGGCATAAACTTCATTTAAGAGTCTTGCATATTTTTGTTTTTTGAGTTCCGGAAATACGTCTAATATATTTTTCCCCTGAACATCGCTTTCATTTTTCCTCCATATATTTTTCAAAAGAGCAGCATTGACCATTTCGATCGTCATGTCTTTTCCTCTCAGAATGGCTTTGGGAACAGGAGATTCCATGACCAGTTTACGGAATCTTTTCTCGCTTGCTTCAAGTTCCTGCTGATGATTTTTCTCGTCAGTGATGTCTCTTACGGTGCCTAATAATTTTTCAGGATTGTTGTCGTCATCGTAAAAAAGTTTTCCTTTGGCCTCGACCCAGTGAATCGACTGATCGTCCCATATTACCCTGGCTTCATATTGAATGTTTCCAAAGGCAATCGCTTCTTTAAACGCTTTTTCGCGGATGTGTAAATCGTCTGGATGCACATGGCTCAGCAGTTGGGCATGGGTTAAATATTCACCGTCTTTGTAACCGGTAACAATTTCGAGATATCTTGTAGAATACTGAAGGTCTTTTGTTTTTACCGCCAATTCCCACGTACCCAGTTCACTCGCTTCGACTATAATATTAAGCCTTTCCTCATTGAGTTCTGTTTTTTTTCTGGATTCGACTTTCTCCGTTACCTCCGTGACGGTTACTATGATTCCTGAAATATCTCCATTTTCCTCTTTTAAAGGATGATAAAGAAAATCGAAATAAAAAATTTCGTGATTGCCATATCGGTTGATAGGTACAGGGACTTCATAACCATGATACGGAATACCGGTAGTAAAAACTCCTTCTAAAAGAGCACTTACAGCTTCTTCTACCTCTGGTAATGATTCAAACAGGGGTTTGCCTACAAAGTCTTTTTCTTCTCTGGCGACCAATTTCAGGTACGCTTCATTGGCCATTTCGACCATATGGTTGGGACTGCGTAAAATACTGATTCCAACCGGAGTTTGCTTAACCGTATTTCTGAAACGTTTATCGGCTTCTTCAATTTTTTGTCTTGCAATAACCTGTGGTGTATTATCAAGTACCCAAATGGCAATTTTGGTTACTTTGCCTTCGGTATTTTTGAGTGGTGCATATACAAAAGTGACATATACTTTCTCTTTATTTCCTTGTCTGATGAGTTCCATTTCTACTTCATTAGCATAAAATGGAAGCCCTTCTTTTATTACTTTTTCAAGCGGTGCTTCGTAGCAAGATTTTACCTCGGCAAAAGTATCCCAGTAATGTTTTCCGGCAATTTCTTCGCGGGATTTTCCGGCAACTTCGATAAAACTGTCGTTTACAATTTCGCTTATTAAAGTGGCGGCATCTATTACACAAATACCAATTGGAGACTGAGCGACCATGCTGCGTAAATTCTCCTCGCTTTCTTCAATTTTTTTCTTGGCTAAATTCAGGTCTGTTAAGTCGACTCCTGTATTCATAACACCATAAATATTGCCGTTTATGTCATATATTGGTGTTAAGCTGTAATTGAAATAATAGGTATGTAATTTTCCGTTAACGGTAAGATCAAGGGGCGTATTTTTTGTATGAAAGGATTTTCCGGTTTCCAGTACCTCTTTAATCTGTTCAAAAACCAATTGATTGTCCAGTTCCGGAACGACATCTTTAAAAGATTTTCCGATAACGTCATCGCCTTTTCCCCATATTTTAATAATGGAATCATTGGCGAGTTCGACTATCATTTCTTTTCCTGCATATAAAGCAATTGGAAAGGGGGCATTTTCTACCAGTTCGCGTACTTTTTGTTCGCTTTCAATAATTTTAGAACGTGACAATACTTGTGACGTAACTTCTATGGCAATCCCAACAACACCGGAAATAGTTCCGTCAGCTTCTTTAAGGGCTTCGTATACAAAATTGATATATGTATCTTCGATTTTACCATTGCGCGGCAGTTTCACGAGCTGCTCATTGGCAATAAATTTTCTCCCAGTTTTATAAACATTATTCAGTACCTCTTCAAGATATTGGTTTCTTGTTTCCGGTAAAGCGTCAAATACAGGTTTGTTGAGAATTTCGCTGGCCTCGACTCCCCATAACTGAATCATTTGATCGTTTGCAATTTCTACAACCTGATCTTTACCTCTCATAACACACATGGCAACAGGAGCCTGCATGATATTATTTCTAAATCTGGCGTTACTTTCTTTAAGAGCTGCTGTGGCCCTTACTTTTTCCGTAGTTTCGATAACTGTTACCAAAAGACCGCCTACTACGCCATCTTCTTTTTTGATGGGGCTGTATGAGAAATTAAAATAGCAATCTTCATCATAGCCTTTTCGGTCTAATGTTAATTTAAAATCCGGAAAAGTAACCGAGCTTCCTTTCATAACATCCTCAAACATGGGAGCAAGGATGTCCCAGACTTCAGAGAATGTGATTTGGGAACTAATTCCTAAAGCTTTAGGATGTTTTGAGCCCAGAATCTGGCTGTAGGTATCGTTGTATATTTGCGTAAAATCTTCCCCCCATACAATTAACATTCCAAAGGGGTTATTGAGCATTAGGGCAACAATGGTTTTAAGGCTTTGAGGCCAGGTTTCGGGATCGCCTAAAGGAGTTGTATTCCAGTCTTTAGTTCGCATTAATTTGCCCATTTTTCCACCACCGGTCAGAAAATAAAGATTCTTATTTGTAAGGCTCATTCTAAAAATGAATTAAGGTTGAAGTATAAAGTGCTCTCTCATGGGCTGCTTAAAATTATTGCCAGATGCTGTAGTTAGTGCATTTTCGATTACTTTTTTTAGTTGAGCAAATTCACCGGGCTTACGAATGTAATAAGTGGCTCCTTTGGCATACATTTTATCGACAATTTCGTTATCTAGCGAAGTCGAAAAAATAATTACCGGAAGATCTTTGAGAGCTTCTTTTTCTCTTATTTCCGTCAGGCATTCATGACCATTTTTGCGGGGCATATTCAGGTCAAGAAAAAGAATATCCGGTAAATCACCGGTAGTGATACTGGCTAAAAAATCCATGAGTTGTACACCGTCGTTTACCGTTACAAGTACTGCGGGAAATGATAATTCATCAAGTGCTTCCTTAAAGAAATCGCAATCATCTTCATCGTCATCTGCCAGTAATAAATTATAATTCTGCTTGCTCATTTTAAGTATTGTAAGATTTAATGTCCTGATTCAATTCCGGTTAATCTCCCTGTTTTTCTAAAATAACAGTATTGTTGGTCTGTTATCTGTTTGAAAATCAGTTTTTTTTGTTTTGTACAATGTGTCAGCTGAAGCCTTTCTGCTTCAGACCTATCATGAATTTAAATTCAAAAAGGCTATTATTTCGCTAAGATAAGAT
Source organism: Flavobacterium frigidimaris (assembly GCA_900129595.1). Taxonomy (GTDB): domain Bacteria; phylum Bacteroidota; class Bacteroidia; order Flavobacteriales; family Flavobacteriaceae; genus Flavobacterium; species Flavobacterium frigidimaris. Next base: position 105,678 of record FQWG01000016.1, read on the forward strand.
TAATTGTATTACAAATAATCATGAATATTTCAATAAATTTAACGCTTTTAGGCCTAATTCTGTAATCGTTTTATTTTAAAATTAACATATTGAAAATTAAATAGTTGGGCTTTTGTTGTTTTATTTTTAAAATTGACTTCAAAAAAAAATCCGCCAAAAAATTAATTTGACGGATTTAAGATATAATCCATAGTGATTAACTCGTTTGGCATTTTTTTTCAAATTTTTGAAATCAATCCAGTGGCTTCGGGCAATGTCATTAAGTTAAGCTTCTTTTAGCTGATTAGGGTAATTTATTTCGCGCAAAGACGCAAAGATTTTAGATGTAAACCTGGCGATTTTGCGTCTTTGCGTGATATTTATCCCGCACAGTTTTAAAGATTAGATTTCGGCACGTTAGTTAAGAATCAGTAATTTATGTGGATAACACTAAACCTTTGGCTTTAAAATTACTGTACAATACCTGACGCGCGCTGCTAATTGTTTCTTCTGTGCGGTAAATGCTGCACCAGAATTTAATTTGCAATTTGAATTTTCCGTCAGCAATAGCCGTATAATAAATGTGCGGAGGTTTAGCATTGTTTACTAAAACCATGCTTTCGAGAGATTCTAATATGAGCGCATTAATTTCTTCCGGCATGATTTCTCCGCTCACTTCTGCGGCGATTTCTACCAGTTTAAAATTGTCGGTATACGTCCAGTTGGTAATGTTTTGAGACAATAAATTACCATTCGGGATAATGATTTCGGCACCGTTTGCCGAGTTGATTTTGGTGGTACGCAATCCCATCGATTTTACACGGCCGGATTCTGAAGCAATATTGATCACATCGCCAATTTGTATGGGTTTGTCAAAAATTAAAATAATACCCGAAACAAAATTATTAACCACACTCTGAAGTCCAAGTCCGACACCAACGCCCAAGGCTCCCAGCAAAATACTTAGTTTGTCCAGTGGCATTCCCGATGCGGCAACGGCCAAAAGATAACCACTGATTAAGACGACAAGTCTTGTGATCAATAATTTGGAATGTTGCCTTTTGTTGATGTTTTCTTCGTTTTCATCATCGACTTCGCCAAAAAAGTACGCTACATAATTCTGTAATAAATGTGCCAGCCAAATGATGATAAAAAACAAGACAATATTTCCTAAAGTAAAAGTGATGCTTCCGATTGTGTTGGGATGACTCAACAGCGCATTTAAACCATCGCGTAAAGATTCCCAGATATTCAGATTAGCTGCGATGACAACAATCCACATATAGCTAATGACGATGATGAAAGGTTTCTTGAGTGTATCCGACAGGCTTTCGAAATCAAAAATCTTCTCGATACCGCGTTTTACCCTTGTCGTATAAATTTGTAAAAGGATAATTTCTAAAATTATTTTCAAAAATACACTTAACGCGACAATCTGCGTAAGCGAAATAAAAGCGGTAAGGCTTAACATATTGGCGAGGGAAACCCTTCCGAAAACATTATTGATTAACGCCAAAACATTCAGGCCGATAAAAATGATCGTCGCCCATTTGAAGAATCCTTTGATGTACAGCTGATCTTTTAAAGTTTTGATCTGAACAAAACCGTAACGGATTCCTAAAATATTGATGACAATAAAAGCACAGCGCTGTATAAAACCAACGGCAATAAACAGGTCCAGGAAACACAGAATAAAAAACAGGACTAAAAGAAACATCCAATTGCGGATGGCGACAGAAGACCAGTCTTTTCTAAAAAGAAACGTCAGTAGTCCCAGAAGACAAAGCTGAACCAGTTCTATAAACATCGCCGGAGCATATAAGTTACTTACAACTGCAATATTCAACGCAATAACAGCTACCGGAATAATAACGCCTTTGTTGAGGTATTTGAAATTAAACTGAGACAGGTTCTTGGCATGTCCGTTATTTTTCAGGTATTTTAGATTGCGTGCAATATACCAGCCCAATATTCCCATTAATAAAAGCAAGGAGATCAGGGCGCCTGCTTTGTAACTTAGATAGTAAGAAGCGACGCTTTGTTCGATCACAATTTTGGCCTTGATGTTTTGCCCTTCTATTTTTTTTGAAGTCGAATCGTTTGTACTCCATAAAACAGGATATTCTCTTTTTAGAATACTGATGCCGGATTGTTCGAGTTTATTGTCGACGGCGATCAAAGCATTCGAAACGGCAATTTTTCTTTCTACCGTCAGCCTTTTATTATTGTTCAGGATTCCCTGGTTTTTAGTCATCAGACTATCCGTGCTGAGGTATCGGTCTTTAAGATTGGCAAATTCTTTTTTAAATTGCTTGCGTTTAATGGTATCTGTCAAAAGTCCCATTAAGGTTTTGTCTTTGCGAAGATCAATTACCCTGTCTTTTATTTTCTCCAAAGCGAGGTTGCGCGAATTGATTGCGGTATTTTGCTCGTCCAGTTCCTGTTCGATTTCTTTCAGGACAATACGGTACATTTGCTGGTTGCGCACATTTGGATTTGCGCCTTTTATACTCACTAAAATCAGGTCGAGTTTGCTTTGTGTTCTTTTAATTTCTCCAAACAAATGATGGCTGTTGGCATCAAATTCAGTGTCATTATGAGCAGATTTCAAAACTTCTCCGGCTTTTTCGATCGCCATCAGATAATCGCTGTCGGTAACAGTTTCCTGAAAAAGCTTTGAACGGTTTTCTGTTTTTGCAGGCGCAGCTTCAGTTTTGACCGGTGCTGTTTGGGAATAGGCGAGTGGCGCGTAAAAAAAGACGGCTGTCAGGGCGAGTAAATAAATATAATTTCTTTTCTGAATCATAATGTAAGGCAATGAATTTAAGAATCAAATGTAATTTTTTTTAAGATATTTATGACTTAAAGGGATAATAAAATTTGGTTAAGAAATTTTAGTGAATTGGGCTTAATCTTGTTGTGCATTATTTTTTTGTCAGCCCTGATTGCTATCTGTTTAAAGCGATTCATACAGATTTTTTAAATATGAATTTCACGCAGATTAAAAAAGATTTCAGCAGATTTACGCAAATTAATTTGAATGATAATCTATTTAAATCTGCTATGATCTGTAAAATCTGCGTGAAATAAAATCACTTTAATGCTTCTTTTTATGTGTCCCCTTGAGCGGAGTCGAAGGGCGCTCCAACAGGAACTTGGGCTTCGACTCCGCTCAGCCTGACAATGCGATGTAGAAATTGCAAAAAAAATCTTTTTTAATCTGCTATAATCAGTAAAATCTGCGTGAAATAAATCACTTTAATGTTTCTTTCTATATGTCCCCCTGAGCGGAGTCGAAGGGCGCTCCAACAGGAACGTGGGCTTCGACTTCGGTCAGCCTGACCATGTGACTTAGAAATTGCAAAAAAATAACCCATACAATCATAGTTCTAACAAAGTTTTAAAAATATTATATTCGTACTCTAAATACCAGCATTACCAAAACAATCACAAAATGGAAAATATAACCGTTATTATCATGCTGCTTTTCGGGGTGGCTTTTCTGAGTCTTATTAGCAAAAAATACAATTTTCCCATTCCAATTGTGCTGGTACTTTGCGGAGTCATTATTAGTGTTATTCCGGGACTTCCGGTGATTGCTTTAAGTCCTGAAATTGTATTTATTATCTTTTTACCGCCTCTTTTGTATCACGCTGCGTGGTATACGAGCTGGTCAGACTTTAAACAAACGATCCGGCCAATTACTTTGGCAGCCGTAGGTTTGGTACTTTTTACTACCGTTGCAGTGGCTGTTGCAGCACATATGCTGATTGATGATATCTCCTGGCCGTTGGCTTTTTTATTGGGCGCGATCGTTTCGCCGCCGGATGCGGTTTCGGCTACTTCTATTACTAAAGGACTGGGGTTGCACCCAAGATTAATTGCAATCCTCGAAGGCGAAAGTCTGGTAAATGATGCCAGTGGTCTGGTAGCGTACAAATATGCTTTGACGGCCATCACAGCCGGAAATTTTGTGCTCTGGCAAGCCGGACTGAACTTTGTGGTCATGTCGGTTTTAGGAATCGCCATTGGTTTAGGAGTAGGTTATATCATGAGTTTTATTCATAAAAAGTTTGTCTGCGATGAGGTGATCGAAGCAACTCTGACTTTACTGACACCTTTTGCGTCGTACCTGATTGCAGAACATTTTGAATGTTCCGGTGTTTTGGCCGTAGTGGCAACCGGACTTTTTCTTTCGGCAAGATCGGGAACGATTTTCACACACGAAAGCCGAATCATGACAGGAACGATCTGGAGTGTTCTAACCAATATTCTAAACGGATTAATTTTTATCTTAATCGGATTGCAATTGCGCCAAATTATTGCCGGAATCGGGAATTACTCCGGTTGGTCTTTGTTTATTTGGGGCGCTTCGGTGAGTTTAGTGGTGATTCTTGTGCGTTTTTTATGGGTGATTCCGGCGACTTTACTCCCCAGATATATCAGTAAAAAAATCCGTTTGCAGGAGGAATTCGATTTCCGAAACATGATTGTTTTCGGCTGGTCCGGAATGCGTGGTGTGGTGTCGATGGCTGCGGCTTTGGCGCTTCCGCTAATGATGAACGAAACCGAAGCTTTCCCGTTACGAAACCTCATCATTTATCTGGTGTTTTGTGTGATCCTTTCGACTTTGGTCATTCAGGGTTTGACATTGCCGTGGCTGATCAAAAAACTAAAAATCGAAAAGTACTCCATCATCGCCGAAGAATACGAAATCCGAAACATTATCGTTTCGCAAACTATTACGCACATCGAAGATAATTTCTCGTTACTCAACGATGACTTGCTGCACAACATCAAAAGCAAATACGAAGTAAAATTCAACCGCCTCCAAAAAACCGAACTCCCGGCCAATTTCTTCGGAAAAGGAAATGTAATGGGCGGCGAGATTTTCAACGATTTTACCAAAATACAAATTGATCTCCTGAATGTAGAACGCGACAAACTAGAATCAATGCACAAAGCAGGTTCTGTCAATGAAGAGATTTTCAGGAAGATTGAGAAGGAACTGGATTTGGAAGAGACGAGGTTGTGGATGGAGATGTATGAGGAGTAGGGGGATTATTTTCTTTTTTTGATAGAATTTAGTAAAGAATCTTGTAATTCAGTAACTAATTTTGTCTCAATTTCTAAGCGACCATAGTTAACATGTACAAATGAAACGGAAAAACTTTTTTCAAAAATAATATCAAGTTGTTTTTCGACTTCAGGATGATAACTGTTTTTAACTAAAGTAGCGTTTAAAGAACGACCTAATTTCTTTCTAAAAGAATGATTGTATGTTCTGTGAACCTCTCTCATTCTGGCCTTAAAATTACCGGTCTCTCCAATATATTTTAATTCATTATTTATGAAAATTCCATAGATTCCGGGCAAAGAATCCAAAGCATTGCACCACTTATCGATTTTATTGAATTTATGTTTTGGATTAGAAAGTAATTCAAGTTTTACTTTTTGACATTGTTCATCTATCTTTTCTTTTGTAAATACCATTTTCTTAAATATAAATTAAGCAATAAAACATGTTTTTTGGTTACATTAAATAGCTTGTTTTACAAGACTCATAATGTATTCTAAATTATTAGTATTACTAACAATAGTTTCGTAATCTCCATTTCCCCAATAACCAATTTTAGAAATGTCTTTCATTAAACTTTTAGGATCATCTAATTGTCCTTTTTTAAGGTTAATCAAAATTTTGGTCCCTTTTTTGAGGATAACGATGTCAGCTATGTTTTTGTTCTTTTTAAAAGCGATATATAACTTTTTAGGATCAATTTCAATATCGTCTGCTAAATTTAAAATTGCATTTTTATAATTTCATACAACTCTATTATTTCCTCTGAAGAACTGTGTAAATGATCTTCTTCATTATAGACTTTAATCTCATCAGTAACCGATTTAATAACACTATTCTGCTTCGTCAATGGCTTATACTTTCTGCAGATTTTGTTTTCTTAATAGGATTAATACGGATTAGATTATTTTCATATCTTTTTACTTCCCATAATTCAATAGCAATATCTTTAAAATTAGTCGCTAGTCTTTGGTTTTCTGTAAAACTTGGAGACACAAAAGCAACTCTGGTTTGTGACCAATCTATTGAATAGCTGTGAATTGATTTATTTAAAGTTTCGTTATAAGTCAAGACAAAATCTGCTTTGTTCTCCAACATTAAACTTAAATACGTAAAACCTTGATCTATGACAGTACTATTTTTATCTCTTTTGTATTCGATAATTACAAATGCGTTGCTGCAATTCGCTAAAGTAATTCATTGTATTACCTGATTTAAAACGATCAGCGTTCAATGCAAAACCCTTAACTATATATTCTTTTAATCGTTGGGTTGCCCAAATCCTGAATTGAGTTCCCTGAAGTGATTTTACTCTGTAACCTACAGAAATTATGACATTAAGATTGTAATAATTAGGTGCTTTTTGCTGAAATTCGGAAATTCCGAATTTGTGCATAGACAAGCTTTCATGGAGTTCTCCTTCTTCAAAAATGTTTTTAATATGTTCGTTAATAGTAGATTTGGCTTTTCCAAATAATTGTGCCATTTGGTCTTGAGTTAACCAAACCGTTTCTTCTTCAAGTCGTACATCGATTTTAATATTGCCTTCCTGATTTTGATATATAAGTATTTCTCCCGTGTTCATATAAGCTATTCTTCCATGAAATTCGTTGCTATATTCTTTTACTTCCACACTGTTGATGCGCATCTACAAAAAATAATCGGATTGCTAAAGTATTGAATAATTGATTAAGATGAATAAGGAAAACCAGAAAGTATAGAAATTGATATATGTTTTTATTGGAGAGTATACTTTTTACTTTGTTGTATTTGTAATAATGAAACTTCAATTTATATAAATAGTTCTCATAACCTCAAGACCCCTAGCCCTGATAGAAGCGGTATCCTTTTTATCCGCTTTTTTGCGGATGAAAAGATACAAGCGGATAGGAGGACACGAGCGATAGCGACTGACGAAGTAAATAGCTCCAGAAAAAGAAATTCCGATATTTCAATTCTGAAGCCTCGGGACCAAATCCCAAATCCCAAAAAAAACTTCAACTTCTCTCAGTATAACAATAATAAACTCCAAAAATCGTTTTTACTAAACTTCGGGGTATTCAAACACACCAAAACCTCATCCTCAAAACCTCCCAAAACCCCAATAAAACTGTATACTGTATCCTAAAACCGTATAATAATTACACACATCAAAATAATACAAAACCGCTAAACAACTCAAAACCAGTAAAAACTGATAATGGCACGAGGCTTGCAAAATGGGATAATGTAGATTTCTGTCGATAAATGAAAATAACGAATCGGGAGGAAAGCAAAAAAATAAAAGCCATACAAAGCAAATCAAAAGTAGTGTCATATGAAAAGTGAAACCTTAACAACAGAACAATTTTATACGTCGAAATCAGATCTTAATAACGAACAAGCCTTAAACAGTTCCATTTTTCGTATTAGTAATGATCATGTAGCAACAAAAAAAGTAAGCGAGCGCACCAAAAGTAAGTTTGGGTTATTTGTGCTGGTAAGTACTTTTATCTTAATGTTTGTTGGAGCTTATTCTGTCTATCATATGCAGGACGACTTTGATCAGTTTCAGATTGAGCGTCTGAACTCAAATTGGGGACTTCCGTTTTTGATCATTGCGGGATTGTTATTTTTCTTTCAAACAGGAGTTTTCTTGTATAATTTATACTTGTATTTTAACTACAAACCAATCGAATCTGTGTCAGACGAAATGCTGCCAACAGTGACAGTAATTGTTCCTGCGTATAACGAAGGAAAACTGGTTTGGGATACTTTAATGAGTTTGGCCGAAAGTGATTTTCCGGCACATAAATTAGAGATATTAGCCGTTGATGACGGAAGTAAAGATGATACATGGTACTGGATGCAACAGGCTAAAATAAAATTAGGAGATCGTTTAACGATTTTTCAACAACCGGCAAATGCAGGAAAACGTCACGCTTTGTACCGTGGGTTTGAATTAGGAATGGGAGAAATTTTTGTAACGGTAGATAGTGATTCAATCGTTAAAAAAGATACTCTTAGAAACCTGGTAAGTCCGTTTGTAGTAGATGAAAAATGTGGCGCAGTAGCTGGAAACGTGCATGTGTTAAACAGTAAAAAAGCGATCCTGCCAAAAATGCTGAATGTAAGTTTCGTAATGAGTTTTGAGTTTATGCGTTCTGCCGAAAGCAAATTGGGTTCTGTACTTTGTACTCCCGGAGCAGCAGCAGCTTACAGAAAAACTTCGGTTTTCGCATGTCTTGACGAATGGATCAACCAGACTTTTATGGGACAGCCATCTGACATTGGAGAAGATCGCGCCATGACCAATATGATCCTGAAACAAGGACAGCATGTATTGTTTCAAAGAAATGCTTATGTATTGACTAACGTTCCGGAAGAATACACTGGATTATATAAAATGTTTATCAGATGGAGCAGAAGTAATGTGCGTGAAAACATTGCTATGGCAAAATATGTATTTACAGATTTTAGAGAAGGATCTAAATTTGGTTCAAGACTTTTATGGCTGAACCAGGCACTAAGAATTGTTATGGCGTATCCATTTATGCTTTTTATGTTCTTTTTTATCGCCATACATCCGTTGTTGTTTTTAAGTTCAACACTTTTAGGAATCTTAATCGTATCGAGTTTTCCGGTTTTGTTTTATGCCAAGAGATACAACTTGTCTGATTCGCTTTGGGCGTATTCGTACAGTGTTTTTTATACCTTCAGCTTATTCTGGATTACACCTTACGCCATCGTTACCGCCAATAAAAGAGGCTGGTTGACACGTGGTTTAGTTTAAAAATTAAATATTAGAATTAGATTAGAAATAGAAATTAGATTATGTTTTTAAAACTCCTGTTCATTTTTTGGACAGGAGTTTTTTTTTATTTACTATTTTTTTTCAGGAGCTAATCCCGTTCTTCGTTCCAATCTTTTGCGGCGAACGCCTTCGCAAAAGGATTTCCACTTCTATCAGGGCTCGTTTTCATAAGACGATTTAGGATTGACGTCTGGTTTGCCATCCCGAGTAGCGAAGGATCGCCACAAATAGCTCCCACAATTTTGGGAAAATACTTTGCGCTAATTTCTTGGAGAGATCTACTTCGTCTGTTCGCGATCGCTCGGGTCTCCTCCGAAATGACATACTTTGATGATATACTTTGTTGAACTCTTAACTTATCGTATTTCAAACATAGACCGTAGTTTCAAACATAGGGAAACGAATCTTCTGAAGCCTCAGGATAAAACCTGTCGGATTTGTCAATAAAAATAATTTCAAAAAAACAATTAATAAAAGAATGTTCATTCATTTATTGTTTTATATTTGCAAAAAAAAGGAGTATGAGAGTAAGAGATGCAGACAAGGAAAAGTTGGTAATCGAAATGGCGATCGATCAGATTGTACGTGACGGATTTCAGGGTTTCAGTATGAATAAGCTTGCGAAGGCCTGTTCGATATCAGTAGGCACACTCTATATTTACTATAAAGACAAAGATGATTTAATACAAAAAATAGGTGCTGTTACGGCACTTCAATTTTTTACCAGTACGGTAAAAAATTTTTCCCCAAAAATGTCATTTGAAGAAGGATTATGGAAGCAATGGGAAAACCGCGCGGCATTTACCATGAAATACCCGAAGGAAGTTGCTTTTTTTGAAATCATCAAACATTCGCCTCACTCAGAAATTATTTTGGATTCTATTAAAGAGTTTGCAGATTTCAGAATGATTATGAAGGAGTTTATTGATAACGGACTGCGTAATAAAGAACTGGTCCCAATGACATTTGAAGCTTTTTGGTCTGTCGCCTACGGACCATTATACACGCTTCTGAACTTGCATACTGAGGGTAAGAGTATGGGAGGAAAACCGTTCAAACTTACCAAAGAAATTATGAAAGAAGCTTTTAGCCGAACCATAAAAGCTTTAAAACCATGAAAAATTATGGAAACAGATTTAAATACGATACACGTTTTTAAAACAAATATTGCCACTGTAGATCCGAATTGTCAGCTGCGTAAAACGCTCGACGACCATCAGGATATAAAGCAATGGAGTATCGATCACGAAGATGTCGATTGCGTTCTTCGTGTTGTTTCAGATGTACTGCAACCTGAAACCATCATTGGTATGATCAACGATTTTGGTCATGAATGCCAGGAATTAAATTAATAAAAAAAAATAAACCAGTTTATGGAAAAAACGATAGGGGACAGCCCCGCTTTTACTTTTTACCAAAAAATCATCATCGCCATTCTGGCACTTTTGCAGTTTACTGTAATACTCGATTTTATGGTTATTTCTCCGTTGGGAGATATCTTAATGAAACACCTTGATATGACCACGGCAAACTTTGGTTTTGCAGTTTCTGCCTACGCTTTCAGTGCCGGAATTTCAGGATTATTGGCAGCAGGTTTTGCAGACCGCTTTGACCGAAAAAAACTGCTGATATTCTTTTATACAGGATTTATCATTGGTACCGTTTTCTGTGCCTTATCAACCAGTTATTTTACGTTGCTGATGGCAAGAATTGTTACGGGACTTTTTGGCGGTGTCATTGGTTCTGTTTCTTTGGCGATCGTAACAGATTTATTCGTGATTCATCAAAGAGGCCGCGTGATGGGATTCATACAAATGGCATTTGCAACAAGTCAGATTTTAGGAATTCCGGTTGGTTTGTATTTTGCGAATAACTGGGGATGGCATTCGGCATTTATTATGATCGCCGTTTTAGGAGCTTTGATTCTTATTGCGATTATCACCCAAATGCAGCCTATAACGAAACATTTGGAAGTACAGTCAGACAAAAATCCTTTCCTGCATCTTTGGCATACGATAAGCAATAAACAATATCAGATAGGTTTTGCTTCTATCGCATTTCTTTCTGTCGGGGGGTTTATGCTGCAGCCTTTCGGGAGCGCCTTTTTGGTCAACAACATTCACATTAGCCAGCTCGAATTGCCAATGGTATTTTTCTTTACCGGGCTTTCCGTACTCTTTATCATGCCTTTGGTTGGAAAACTAAGTGATAAAGTCAGTAAGTTCAAATTGTTTGCGGCAGGTTCGGTCATTTCGATCATTATGATTTTAATTTACACCAATCTGAATCCTATTCCGCTATGGGAAATCGTAGTGATCAATATGATTTTGTTTATGGGAATCATGAGCCGTATGATTCCTGCAACAACATTAAACACTGCTATTCCGGGATTAGAAGATCGAGGTGCTTATATGTCAATATCTTCTTCATTACAGCAAATCGCGGGTGGAATTGCAGCGGTTTGTGCCGGATATATTGTACATCAGGAAACGAAAACGTCACCATTAGAAAATTACGATATACTGGGATATGTAATTGCTGTGATCACGGCACTTTCGATTTTGTTAATCTGGAGAGTAAATCAGTTAGTGAAGAAAAGAGAGACTGATGCGAGAGAAATAAAGATCTAATACAATTATTTAAAGAATATAAAAGACTGTCTGGAAAATTGGCAGTCTTTTTTTTTTTTATGTTATTGCTGCATAAAAAGCGGGATCATGTTAGAAATCTTGTCCTTAGATGGCTAATCCTTGTCGGTTACGCGTGTGATTTCTCCTTTGTTGAAATGGCAAAAAAAAATATTAACCAATTAAAAAAATCATTCAAATACTTGCTAGCTGTAGTGATGCCGGATCAATGTTTTGCGGTTCTTCTATTTTGCCGGTAACGGTTTTAAGAAAATCGTTTACGTTGTCGATATAGAGTAATATTCTTTTAGGTTCTTTTGAGATTCCAAACGGTAAAGCAACTTTAATATTTTCTTTTAATTCAATTGAAACATTGTGAGGTTCTAACTTGCCGAGTAATGCAAATTTTACAAGTTCACTGCTTTTCTCATAATCCCCTTCGAATTTTTGTATGGAAGCAATTGAATCAAAACGCAGTTCTAAAGTATCAAAAAGCCCATATCTAATTATCATTTTTTGAGATAAAACAAGATGACTTCTGAACAAAACTGCTTTTAAATGACCAATCAGATTGATTAAAACATAAACATGAAGAACCAGTAAAACAAGAGAGACCGTTTTATTCCGGGAAATCAGAAGAAAATGTAAACCGACGGCTTCAAAAACAGAAACAAGCATCAAACCAATATACACGGCACTAACGCCACTTTCTTTATAACCTGTAAAATTATTTTTAGTGATAGTATTGTTATGATTTCGGGTCCATTTTATAAAACAATAATAGAAAGAACACACTTCAAAAGATATCATTTTTCCTAATTTTTTAAATTTTATAGCTTCTTGCAAAGCATTCGAAATGATGCCATATTCGTCTTGTTCGATATTATTTTTTTGCTTTACAGACCTTCTGAAGTTTTTTATAAATTGAAAAGCTTTCCACGTTAAATAGAGTAGAAAGGCAATGTTCAAATAGATTTTTAACTGAAAGAGGGCTTCAAAAAAATCACCTTCCATCCGGAATATAAAAGGCGTAATTTTAAAAACAGAGTAAAAAACAAACCAGAAAGTAAATTCAGTTTGTTTTTTTCTTGTCAATACATAATATAACAAAGGTGTTACGATCAGAAATAATGCAGTTGATGCAGAAAGTAAAATGGAATTATTTTGGATAAAATCACTAAAACTTATTGCGGCTATAACAATTTCTATTACAGTAAAGACAAGTAAGGAGCTGTATTTCTTTAGCATAAAGTGTGGTATACTTTTTACCTTAAAAGTAGCAATTTTATGAATGTGTTAAACTATATCTTTATCTGTTTTTTCGGTGAATAAAAATAAACTGTCATTGTATTTACAAAAGCCAGTATCCATAAAACAGGGCTGCTTAAAAAACTTTGATAGCCCCTTCCGTTTGGAATTTCAACAAGAGGAACTGTAATCAGAAGATCTAATAACAATGCAGTTCCTGACATGACAACTCCCAATGTCAAAGCATTTGTCCGGTAATTCTTTTTATAATAAAACTTTGCTGCACCGGAAGCGTAAAGAGCAATCAGCATCATTACAATTGCAGCCTGGATCAGGAATTGATCTTTTAGGATTACGATATTTTCTAAAAGATAAAACGAGATACTCACAAACAACCAAACTAAAAACCCTGAAAATAGTGCTCTGGTATATTTCATAATAGGGGTTTTAGATATTCCAGATTCCGGTTTCAGCCGTTTCTTGTGCATAAGCAGAAAAACGTTTTGCTTTCCTGCCCAGTACTTTTTCTATGTCAGAAGTTATGTTTGAATTTCTGCCGTCTAATACCTCTTTAAAAAGATAATTCACCAGCCAGATATTATCTTCAGGAACCTGATAGTCTCTGAGCATTTGAATGTATTCTGCTAAAGATATTCCCTGAAAAGAGATTTTTCTTCCGCTGGCATTGGCAATTTCGTTTACAGCTAGTTCAAAAGTCAATAATTCCGGACCAGTCAATTCATAGGTTTGTCCGTTGTGTTTATCGTCTAAAAGAGAAAGTGCAACTACCTCAGCGATATCATCAGCATCTGTAAAAGGTTCTAAAGCTTCGGTTCTTGGTAAAGCGACGATTCCTGCTAAAATAGGCTCTAAAAAGAAGCTTTCGCTAAAGTTTTGACTGAACCAGCCCGCGCGGACAATCGTCCAGTTTTTGGCATTTTGCTTTACGATTTCCTCGCAAAGCTGAGCTTCTTTTTCGCCCCTTCCGGATAATAAAACTATTTTTTGTACCCCGCATTTTGTAGCGAGAAGACTAAATTCTTGAATTGATGCTGTGGCTGATGGAATGGCAAGATCAGGTTGAAAAGTAATGTACACCGAATTAATGTCTTCAAGAACTTTTTCCCATGTTTCCGGTTTTTCCCAGTCAAAAGGGATTTTGGCGTTTCTCGAACCCGGACGAATTTCGATAGTGCCTGTTTTTTCTAGTATTTCAACTACTCTGCGTCCTGTTTTTCCGTTGGAACCCAGGACTAAAATTTTTGTATTTTTCATATCAATATTTTTTAAATGAATACTGATACAAAGGTGTTGAGACTAAAAAAGAATCATTTGTCCTAAAAGAATTAAGATTTGTCTGAAAGGAATTGTTGCCGAACTTCATTGGGACGCATTCCGAATTTTTTATGAAAGGCATTCGAGAATGAACTTAAACTTTCGTAACCCACTTCCCAGGCAGATTCCTGCACTGTTTTTTCGCTGTCACGAAGCAATTCATAGGCTTTGTGCAATCGTTCTTCCTGAACAAATTTAAAAACCGGAATACCAAAAAGTTCTTTAAAATTCTTTTTGAGTTTGTTACTGTTCAGGCCTACCATTTGGGATAATTGGGTAATCGAAGGTGGTTTTGAGTAACTGTTGGTCACAATTTCTTTGGCTTTATAGAGTTTGTTTTTATCGATTTCGGAGAAATCAATTTTTGTACCTGTTGCAAGAAGTGCATAAAAATGGGCTAAAAGTTCATTGATCTGACTTTTTAGGAATAACAATCTCGTATTTCCGGTATAAGTGGTGTTAAAGATTTTCTGAACGGCTACCTGCATGTCTAAAGTCATATAAAAAGAAGGGCCTTTTACAAAATGTTCTTTCGGATTCAGTAATTCAGGAAGGTAGTTTTCGAAAATCTCTTTTTCGGCAGGAGGCAAAGTATGGAGGTGTTTGGGTTTTGTGAAAATACTGATCGACTGCAAAGGTTTGTCAGGTTCTATTTTATGCGAGAAAGCTACTTTTTGATTCCCAAAAAAGCAAATTGCCAAACCGGTCGTATTCATTAAATATTTGGTTTGATCGTTATGTTTAATTTCCAGCTCGACATTGCCCGAACCATAAAATGCAAATCCCACAGCATCACCATCGATCTCACATTGCTGAACAAATGTTTTATCAGTATTCGATTGTTCGATTAAAACAATAAAATCATTTAATTCGATGATATCTGTTGTCATGGATTTTTATTGGTATTATATAGTTAATTATTCATTTTAGTATATTTAGCTTTGGCTTCTGCAACTATTTTAACCACAAATTGCACAAATTTTTACAAATTAATTAGCGCTAATTTTGTGTAATTTGTGGTTAATAAAAAGTACTGTAGACTTGCAGGCTTTCAATGTGCAACCAAAACGATGGACTTTTAGTTCAAAGTGGTTTAATGTTGGTCTCAAAAAAGCATGAAAAGTTACGATTTATTTCTAATAGCAAATCCCAAATTTTGAAATCCCAAATCCCAATTAGAAAAAACAAACTCCAAATAAAAAAAATCCCAAATTCCAATGAAGGAATTTGGGATATTTAGTTGCTGAAATTTCAGATTTCAATTTTTAATTCTGTTCTGCAATCTCTGATTTATTAAGTTTAATAACTCTGATTGTTTTGTTCGTGTTATCAGACAAAAACAAGCGATCGTATAGTTGCGCCACACCCAGAATGTTTCCAAAAGGATTTTGTCCCATAATATCAGAAACATTTACACTTGCCGTATAATTGCGAGCCATGAAATCTGCTTTAGGATAGAGACGTAAATAATTAACGCTTCCTGAATTTTCTGAAGTAATAGCCCAGTCTTTACTGAAGCTGATCGCAAATGGTTTAGTAGTAAAAGTAGAAGTTACCGGCTTCAAAGGCTCCGTAATCGAAGCCGCAGCATTGGCTTTGATACCTGAAATTTCATAATACAAATAGCTTTTTGCATCTCTTCCCGCTACCACTAAATTGCCTGCTTCAACATCTAATGAATACACCTGATCAAAACCGTTTAGTGTATTTAGTTTGGCAATAGGCTTTAAATTCCATTCACTGGTTTCTGTAATTTGAGAAGTTTCAAAAATTTTAATAGACGTTTCTTTTTCCTTAACGAAAACCAATCCGTCTTTTACCACAACACCAAAAACGTGTACAAAAGTTTGCCACCATTGCCCGTTTCCAACCGTACTGATTCCGGCATTCGTATTCTCATCCATTACAAAAAGTCTTGAATCAACACTTCCGATATAAATTCGGCCATTGTCGACAGTAACAGAAGAAATTTTGGTAAACGGAATTGTAGTTGTTCCTTTTTTATATTCTGCAATGGTTTTGATATGTGCCAGAGTCACAGCGTTGAAAACTTCCAGCACATCACCATTCGCCACATATAATTTTTCGTTGGCGATCGTGATTCCTTTAGGATCTAAAGTTCCCGTTCCGTTCCCAATCTGAGCGGCTGTTATTGATGCTTCATCCGTAGGATAAAAGTAGTTGTATGTAGTGGGGTTTCCATCTGAAGAATCTTTGCTGCAGTTGGTAAACAGGCAAAGTAACAATAGTAAAAATGGTATTTTGTTCATGATAGTTTTATAGGTTAGTTCCATTTTCCTTCTCCTTTATATTTTACTAAAAACGTATTTTTAGGATTAATCTTAAAGACTGGTTTTTTATAGGTTCCTGTTAGGTATTTCGTCTTCGTATATCCTTTTAATATATCCGGATCCGTGAACGGAAGATCGTTTAAAGAAATCAGGTATTTATAAAAATCGGTTAACATCTCCTGCTGGCCGCCGCCTTGTCCGCTATTGGCCAAATTACTGCTATGGCTGTAACCGCTATGATGAGAATATTCGTGAGACCAGACAGACATCTCGCCATTCCAGTGTCCCGTTACATATCCGGATTCCCATTGCGAAGCCAAAGCTCCTCCTCCCCAGGCAGAACCTCCGCCCACCATGGCCATATTCAAAGTACGGCTATCGATATAAGTGTTATACGCCTGCTCAATTTGGGCTTTGGTCAAATAATCATAAACGCCATCAACATCCTCAGCGTTTCCATGCCAGTTTACTGCACCATTTATTGCTGTTCCCGCCGTTTCTGCCTGTTCTTTTTTGTAACGGTCAAAATTCATAAACGTGTCATAATACAAAGGATGACTGATTGCATAAGAGAAATTGATAATCATGGTGATCGCCTCTTTTGCTAAAACAGGATTCATCGGTAAATATTTATTAGGATCATCAGCAGGATTATTAAGGTGGTACTGCGTGCTGAACTGTACTAGTCGGTTTGATTTGATTTTCTTGAATTTGGCAAATAAAGGATCTGTAGATTCTACCGAAAATTCGATCGCACCGGAAGAAAATCCGTCGATTTTATCGATCGTAACCGGTTTTCCGTTCTCCAGTTTATAATCGTTTTTTCCGGCCACTAAAGGAAGCTGATGAAAAGAACGGTGAAAAGCGGGAACTTTCGAAAACTCATAAATCAAAAATCGCTTGTCGTAGTTCGCTAGTTTAGCATAGACTTTTACATCGCTGAGTCCAACCGGGGAATAAAGCGAAATCTGTACAGAATCTTTTCCCTTTTGGATGATTTGCATCGGCTGATTCACGCGAAACCAACGGTCTTTGTTGTCGTACATTTTCGAGGAACTTTCGTCGTCTTCAAACATCGTCATCGGACGGTTTCCGACAGGTAAATTGGTCGCATCAATACTCGCCAGATAATTGGGTTTGTAATTGTCGCCTTTTGAATCATCATCGCTGCAGCCAATAAGGATAGTTGCAAATAATGCCAATGGCAAAAAATAAGAAATGGTTTTTCTCATAGGGTTCGTAGGTTAAATTTGGGGTTTAATTTTCAATGCGCAAAACTATTAATATCATTATTAAAAACAAGAATATTGACAGAAAATTGCTGTTTTTATTTATTGTATGAGTGGATTTTTTAGATTTTTACTATTTTAAAAACGTATTGATGTTTAATTTGTTATGCAAACGAAGATAATATTGAATGAGACTACAAACTTTTAAATTTGATCAGAAATGTTTCAGTTTTGATTTATAACGGTAATTCAATTAAACACATAGAAACATAGATTTTAAATGTAAAAAAGGAAACGAAAAGAAATATATTTCTCTCACATAGACTATGTGCATTTAAAATAAGTGAAGCGCCTTTTTTTTAGTACACAAAATCTATGTTTCTATGTGTTTATAATAATATTCAACGAATTAATATTGAAAACGTTTAAAGGCTTCGATTGCTTCGTATTCTGCCAATCCTAAATCATCGTATAAAATCGCAGTATTTTTGTTACGGTCTTCAGCTCTTACCCAGAATTCTCTTGAGTCATTTCCCTGGAACATTACTCTGTCTTTTTGGGACTGATGGTATAAAATGGCATGACGTTTCAATAATACCTCAGATGGAGAAAGCGGAACGGCCATATCAATTTCGTGAATGTCCCATTCGTGCCAGGCGCCTCTGTAGAGCCACAACCAACAATCATCCATGTATTTCTCAGGTTTTAATTGTTTCATGGCGGCAAAAATCGCGTTCAGACAAACCTCATGCGTTCCGTGCGGGTCTGCTAAATCTCCTGCTGCAAAAACCTGATGTGGTTTGATTTTGGCGATAATATCTTTGACAATAGCGATATCTTCAGCACCTAACGGATTCTTTTTTACCTGTCCGGTTTCATAAAACGGAAGATCTAAAAAGTGGGTGTTCTCATCTTTTAAACCAATGTATCTTGTGGCGGCATAAGATTCTCTTCTTCGAATTAATCCTTTTAATTTTCG
>FQWG01000026.1 GCA_900129595.1 Flavobacterium frigidimaris
TTTAGAAGTCAATTTAGAGGAGTGCGTAAAGTAGATTTCTTCTTATTCAGATTATCTAATCTTTTTGGCTAATCCCCAAGCTTTGCGTTTGATCCACTATATCTTCTTAATTATCAAGCAAAAATCTTAAGTATAAAGCAAAAAAAAAGTCTTTTCAAGAAGATGAAAAGACTTTTGTCGGGGTGGCAGGATTCGAACCTGCGGCCTCCTGCTCCCAAAGCAGGCGCGATAACCGGGCTACGCTACACCCCGTAAGCGGGTGCAAAGATAGAACTATTTTTTGCTTATCCAAAACAATTTAAAAAATAATCTTAATTTAACATTTAGATCTCTTTTTAAGGATCCAAACGCAATTTTGGTGCTTTCTGATCGAAAACAACAATAAAACAGCACGAAATTCCTTTAGTCTTTTCATCCGTAAGAGAAATAAAATTCTTCAAAACACGCACCATACCACGATTAATGCAACTTTATCAAATGTTAACAAAATAGATTTTCAGAAACCATAAATAATTGTATTTTTACGGTTCAAAATTCAGAAAATAAATGGGCAAAATCATTGCGATTGCTAATCAAAAAGGAGGCGTTGGAAAAACTACTACATCGGTAAATCTTGCGGCCTCATTGGGTGTTTTAGAAAAAAAAGTATTATTGATTGATGCTGATCCTCAAGCCAATGCCACATCTGGCCTTGGAATTGATGTAGAATCTGTTGAGATTGGTACCTACCAGATACTTGAACACAGCAACACTCCAAAAGAAACCATTATAAAATGTTCAGCTGTAAATGTTGATGTGATCCCGGCTCACATTGATCTTGTTGCCATCGAAATTGAATTGGTTGACAAAGAAAACAGAGAATATATGCTTAAAAAAGCATTAGAAAGTGTAAAAGACGAATATGATTATATCATTATCGATTGTGCACCTTCACTGGGCTTATTAACCCTGAATGCTTTAACAGCTGCTGATTCAGTAGTAATTCCTATTCAATGCGAATATTTTGCACTTGAAGGATTAGGAAAATTACTGAACACTATCAAAAGCATTCAAAAAATACACAACCCGGATCTTGATATCGAAGGATTGTTACTAACCATGTACGATTCAAGATTACGTTTATCGAATCAGGTTGTCGAAGAGGTTCAAAAACACTTTAACGATATGGTTTTTGAAACCGTTATTCAGCGAAATGTAAAATTAAGTGAAGCCCCAAGTTTTGGAGAAAGCATCATTAACTATGACGCAACAAGCAAAGGAGCGGTAAATTACATTCATTTAGCGCAAGAAATTATAAAGAAAAACAGCAAATAGTTTTTATGACAAAAGCAATTAAAAAACAAGCCTTAGGACGAGGATTATCAGCATTATTAAAAGATCCGGAAAATGACATTACATCAGTAGAAGACAAAAATGCTGACAAAGTTGTTGGAAACATCATTGAGCTTGAAATAAGTGCTATCGAAATAAATCCGTTTCAGCCAAGAAGCAATTTTAATGAAGAATCGTTACGCGAATTAGCGACTTCTATTAAAGAACTTGGCGTGATTCAACCTATTACTGTTCGAAAATTAGAGTTCAACAAATACCAGTTAATTTCCGGAGAACGTCGTTTGCGTGCTTCAACATTGGTAGGTTTAACTCATGTTCCGGCGTACATTCGTATTGCAAATGACAATGAATCATTGGTTATGGCTTTGGTTGAAAATATTCAGCGCCATGACTTAGATCCAATTGAGATCGCACTTTCGTACCAACGTTTGATTGACGAAATTCAATTGACTCAGGAACAAATGAGCGAGCGTGTCGGAAAAAAACGTTCTACAATTGCCAATTATTTACGCCTTTTAAAACTTGATCCAATTATTCAGACTGGTATTCGTGATGGTTTTATCAGTATGGGTCACGGTAGAGCCATTATCAATATTGAAGATTTAGATGTTCAGACTGATATCTACCAAAAAATAGTAAGCCAGAACTTATCTGTTCGTGAAACAGAAAGCCTTGTGAAAAATTATCATGAAAGCTTAAAACCAAAACCGGAAGGAAAAGCAAAAGCCGAATCGTCTTTTGAAATTCTGGAAGAGAAAAAAAGTGTATTCAATGATTATTTTGGTGCGAAAGTTGATGTAAAAGTCGCCGGCAACGGAAAAGGAAAAATTACAATTCCTTTTAATTCTGAAGCTGACTTTAATAGAATTATAAAATTAATAAACGGATAGTGAATAAGATTGTCCCCATAAGTCTATTGTTCTTTCTCATAGGAACCGTTTCTGTTTTTGCCCAGGTAAAAACAGAAACGGTTTTAGCTGTTAAAGACACTAGCAAGTTACAAGAAATAGACCCGCTTACACCAGCAAAAGCAGCCTTTTACTCGGCGATCTTACCAGGTTTGGGTCAGGCATACAACAAAAAATACTGGAAAATACCTTTAGTTTACGGAGCAATTGGTACGAGTTTGTATTTTTATATTGACAACAATAAAAAATACCACGATTATCGCGATGCCTACAAACGAAGATTAGAAGGTTATAACGACGATAACTATCAGTTTCTGGATGAAAGCAGACTTGTTGCAGGTCAGAAATTCTATCAGCGAAACAGGGATTTATCCGCTTTATTTGTTGTTGCTTTTTATGCCCTAAACATTATAGACGCCAATGTTGACGCCGCTTTGATTCAATTCAATGTAAACGAAAGATTATCAATGCGTCCGGAAGTATATCCAAACGATATAACTTTTCGACCAAATGTTGGACTAACTTTTAATTACCACTTTTAAATAGCTTTTGTTATTTAAACTCAAAAAATATATAAAATGAAAATTGCGCTTTTAGGATACGGAAAAATGGGTAAAGTAATCGAACGAATTGCTTTAGAAAGAGGTCACGAAATAGTTTTAAAGAAAGACGAATTCAATACATATGACGGACTTTCAACTGCTGACGTTGCAATTGACTTTAGCGTTCCAACCGCTGCAGTAAGCAATATCTCAAGCTGTTTTAACAACAATGTGCCTGTAGTTTCAGGAACAACAGGATGGCTGGAGCATTATGACGAAATGATAGCACTTTGTAACGAAAAACAAGGTGGTTTTATATCAAGTTCTAATTTTAGCCTGGGAGTTAATATTTTCTTCGAATTGAATGAATATTTAGCCAAAATCATGGCACAATTTGATTCTTCTTACAAAGTTACAATGGAAGAAATTCATCATACTCAAAAATTAGATGCTCCAAGCGGAACAGCTATTTCGTTAGCCAAAGGGGTTATTGAAAACAGCAACTATGCTGATTGGACTTTAGAAGAGGCAAAAGCAAATCAAATTCATATTGAAGCCAAAAGAATTGGCGATGTTCCGGGAACTCATACCGTAACTTACGACTCAATTGTCGACAGCATCGAATTAAAACATACTGCCCATAACCGCGAAGGTTTTGCTCTGGGAGCTGTAATTGCTGCCGAATGGCTTGCTGGTAAAACAGGGATTTACAGCATGAAAGATGTATTAAACTTAAAATAACAGATTGAAATTTTAAGGCCGAAACTAAAAAAGCCTTAAAACTTGAAACTTTAAATAAAATATTATGACTCTATATCTTTGGTTTGTATTTTTCTTAGCCGTACAAGTGATTCACTTTCTGGGAACCTGGAAATTGTATCAGGCAGCCGGAAGAAAAAGCTGGGAAGCTGCAATTCCCGTTTACAACTCCATAATTTTAATGAAAATAATCAGCCGCCCAACCTGGTGGACTTTACTACTTTTCATTCCTATTATTAACCTGATTATGTTTCCTGTTGTTTGGGTAGAAACCCTAAGAACATTTGGCAAAAAATCTACTTTAGATACATTATTAGGGATTTTTACTTTTGGATTTTATATCTATTACGTTAATTATACTCAGAAATTAGAGTATAATGCCAACAGAGAATTAAGACCGCAAAACAAAACCGCAGACACTATAAGTTCATTACTTTTTGCTATTATCGTAGCAACCTTAGTACATACTTATGTGGTACAACCTTATACAATTCCGACCTCATCGTTAGAAAAATCATTATTGGTCGGTGACTTTTTGTTTGTAAGTAAAGTCAATTATGGCCCTCGTGTACCGATGACAACCATAGCATTACCAATGGTTCACGATACCATACCATTCTTAAAAAGAAAATCATACTTAAGCTGGCCGCAATTACCTTATTTCAGATTGCCTGCTTTCGAGAAAATAAAACGATCAGACATTGTAGTTTTCAACTGGCCCGTTGATACCGTTCATTATTTCTATGAGCCAAAAGGAAGGCCGGGAATCATCAAACCGATTGATAAAAAATCAAATTATGTAAAAAGATGTGTTGGTATTCCTGGCGACAGTTTATCAATTGTAGACGGTTTTGTTTTTATCAACGGAAAGAAATTAATCTTACCGGAACGCGCCAAACCACAATATTCTTATATCGTAGCATTTGACGGAAAAACACCTGTCGATTTACAATCTCTTATCAAAGAATTGGACATCACTGACGGAGGCTATTTCAAAAATGAGCAAACAAGAGATACCATTTACTTCAGAGCCCTGACAGAAGCAAGTGCTGAACGTTTTAAAAACACTCCTGGTGTCAGCGGTGTAATCAGACAAATTGACAAAGGAAATGACAATGCGATATTCCCTCATATCAACAAGTGGAGTCAGGATAATTTTGGTCCAATTTATATTCCTCAAGCAGGAAAAACGGTTGCACTAACAAATGAATCTTTGCCATTTTACAAAGAAATCATCACAAAATACGAAGGAAATACGCTGCAGTTAGACGGTTCACATTTCTTAATAAACGGAAAACAAGCGAACAGCTACACCTTCAAACAAGACTATTACTGGATGATGGGAGACAACCGTCATAACTCTGAGGACAGCCGCTATTGGGGTTACGTTCCTGCAGATCATATCGTAGGAAAACCAGTTTTTATCTGGATGAGCTGGGACACAAACGGAAAAGGTATTAACAAAGTCCGTTGGGACAGAGTTTTTACCACTGTTGATGGAGAAGGACAGCCACAATCTTACTTTAAATATTTCCTGATTGTTCTTGCCGCTTATTTTGTAGGTGAGTATTTCTGGAGAAAGAGAAAAGAAAATAAAGCATAAAATATAGTTTTTTTTTGTCTCAGGTTTCAAGTTTCAGGTTCTTTGCGAACATGAAATCTGAAACCTGAAACTTTTAACACAAAAATCAATGTAATATGAATTCCCTATTACTTCCTACCTATTTTCCGTCAATTAGCCACTTTGCAGTTATGGCTCAATCTGAAAATATTACTTTTGAAATGGAGGATAATTTTCAGAAACAGACCAATAGAAACCGTGCTTATATCTATAGTCCAAACGGAATTCAGCTACTGAATATCCCTATTAAACATTCAAAAACAATACATCAAAAAACAAAAGATGTTTTGATTGAGAATGAATTCGACTGGCAAAAACAACATTTTAAATCATTGGAAGCCGGATACAGAAGTTCACCCTTTTTTGAGTTTTTCGAAGACGACATTCGTCCAATTTTTGAGAAACAACATACTTTTCTAATGGATTTAAACATGGAGGTGCTGGATATCGTAACCAAATGTTTACGAATGAAATTAGAGTTTTCTAAAACTACCGAATATTTCCATGAGGCTACAGACATCTCCGATTTCAGGTTTTTAGCAAATGGAAAAAAAGATCCTAACACATTCGAAAAATACACTCAGGTTTTTGATGACAAACATGGATTTATCAACAATCTAAGTGTTTTAGATTTGATCTTTAATGAAGGTAAATTTGCGATGGATTATTTGAAGACGCAAAAGCTGCTGATCTAATTTTAACCCTAATCACACAAATTTTCACAAATTAATTCGTGCTGATCCGTGACCCGAGCGATGGCGAACAGGCGAAGTAAATTCGTGACGGATAACTTTGCTAAATTCTGTTTTATTTTTTTTCTGAGAGATCTTTTATTTCTAACCATCGGGCTAACGTTTCCATGATTCGCTTTTTATCGTTCTCAGGAAAATCTTTTACTCTTGTAGAGTGACTTCCGGTTGGAAGAACCATTTTTAAGGCATCCAGTTTCGGGCTTGGTGTTGGAGCGCAAGAAAACCAGGTATCATAACCTCCGTAGACATACAAAATTTTATCTCCTTTGTTTTCGACATATTTTCGAACTTTCTTAATATATGCAGGATGGTATTTGATCTCAACGCCTTTTGGTGCAAATCGATCATTTGAGGAACTTTTTACAACTTGCAGCAAATCGGCAACGGGAGTTAAATCAAAACCATAATACCCCAGCTCACTTAAATGCTGATAATAGGACGGCAGATAATTAAAATAATTTATGTCATTGTAAGTTCTAACACCTACAACATCATTCAGATAATTGAATAATTCTTTTGGCAGGGCTGTTACTGGCGGAATTGCATCACATTTTCCTCCCCATTGCCAAAACGAAAAAGGAAATTCCAGAACGGCATATTCTAAAGATTCATTAAATGGCACTTCGGTAAATGTCATTTTTTTAGCTGCTGCATAATCCGCAAACTCCTTTAAAACTGCTTCTCTATTTTGTAAAACTGCTCTCTGAAATGCCGTGATTTTTTCTCTGCACTCTGCTGTTCCAACAGTTTTTGTATGATTTATTGTTCTTGGATCTTCCTGTGTATTAATTAACGGAGCCACATAAGGCATCGCCACATCGACATCGTTTGGATATTTTGACTTATAAATCAAAGCCGTTTCTCCTCCTTTACTTATTCCGGTTGAAATCCATTTTCCTGAATATATTTGTTTCAGTTTACTCACAATAGCATGATAATCTTCAATCGCCTGATCGTTTGTCAGATATTCCCAAGGAAGCGGTTCCGGACGTGATTTTCCGTAAAAACGATATTCAACCGCAATTTGATTTGCGTTTAGCAATATACTTACTTCACTCTTACTATTATTGGTATTATAACCATGCGTTTCAATAACCATAGGTTTATTAAAATCAACATGTGAGAGATAAACATAATGTTTGAATGTTCCTTTTTGAGGATTTTTATGATCTAACGGCTCGTCTAAAATCAATTGATATGATTCTGAATAACCTGCTAAGTTTTCTATAACGGTAATTTCTGCTTTGGGAAACAATTGTGTAAGCTTTTGAAGTAAATCTGATGTTGTTTGCGCAGATCCTATATACGGCGTCAGAACAAAAAACAGCACGACTAACAAACTTTGTATTCTTTTCATTTTTTAAGGTTTAATTGAATTTTAAAAATACAGGCATTATCTCTCTAAATTTGATAGTATATTACCATCAAATTATTCTATTTTATCTACTTGAAGTTAAAATAACACTATCCGAAAATAATTACTTAATTTTAATCCGAAACTAAAATTGACTTGAATTATTAACTTTAAAATATAGAAAATGACTATTGGAGTTGGCGGATCTAATGCAAATACTGAACTGGAAAAAATACAAAACATGACACTGAATGTAAAAGTCATTCAGCCGGAAGAATACCTGCTGCGTATTCAAAAAGCAGTGTCAATTATCAAAACGGCTGGTTTCAAGGCTCTTTACTTAAATGCCGGAACTAATCTCTATTATTTTACAGGAACTAAATGGAATGCTTCGGAAAGAATGGTGGGTGCACTATTATTTGAAGATGGAAGTTTAGAATACATCGTTCCTAAATTTGAAGAAGGCACTTTTAATAAATACAAACAAATTGACGGGGAAATTAATTGCTGGGAAGAACATGAATCTCCTTATGCTTTATTTGGTAAAATACTTCAAAATAAAAACATCAATAGCGGTAAAATTGCTTTAGACGAATCTGCCGGTTATTTTTTAATTGATGGTGTAGTAAAAGCCAATACTGCTTATGAATTCGAAAACGCACAACCTGTTACCGCAGGATGTCGCATGCAAAAATCCAAAAATGAAATCGCTATTATTCAGCAGGCAAAAGAAATCACAATGGTGGTGCAACGCGCTGCTGCCCGCATTTTGCATCCCGGAATAACAGTTGAAACTGTAACGGATTTTATAAATAAAGCCCACATTAAAGCAGGAATTCCTTCAGGCTCTTACTTCTGTATTATTTTGTTTGCCGATGATTCTCAATATCCGCATGGTGTTACTATTCCGCAGGATTTAAAAGAAAATGATGTTGTATTAATTGATACGGGTTGCCGCCTAGAAGGTTATTTATCGGATATTACGCGTACTTATATATACGGAACTCCAACTGAAGCACACACAAAAATTTGGAATTTAGAGAAAGCAGCTCAAAAAGCAGCTTTTGATGCAGCACAATTAGGAGCAACATGTGGCTCGGTTGATGATGCAGCCCGAAAGACAATTGCCGAAGCTGGTTTAAGCCCTGATTATGAACTTCCGGGACTACCTCATCGTGTTGGTCACGGAACAGGATTAGACATACACGAATATCCCTATCTTGTAAGGGGTAATAGTACAGTTTTGCAAGAAGGAATGGTGGTAAGTAACGAACCAATGATTTGTATTCCGGGGCAATTTGGAATTCGTCATGAAGATCACTTTTATATGACATCAGAAGGTCCAAAATGGTTTACAACTCCTATGCACAGTATTGATAATCCGTTTGGTATTGATGTAAAATAATTCAACTTCCGTAGATACACAACAAAATGATACCACTGCGTACCTACGGCACGCTATTTTTTACAATACATATTTTCTAGCAATATTTAGTGCCTAACGGCACATTATCAACACTTGATTAGTATAATTTGATATTTATTAATCAAACAAAAAAGGGGAAACGATAATCGTTTCCCCTTTTTCTTATAACCAAACTATAATTATTTAATTAACAACTTTTTGTTTTCAGTAAAGCTTCCGTCTGTAGCCACTACGATATAAACTCCTTTTCTAAGCTGACTAACAGGATATGAAGTTACATTGTTTTGTAAAACGTCAACTAGATTTCCCGTACTATCATAAATAGTTATTTTTATACTTGCCGCATTTAGATTTTTAAAGCTAAAATTAACTACTTCTGAAGCCGGATTAGGATACATTACAAATGACTTCGTAGAATCGATTTGGTCTGCTCCTGCGCTTCCGTTTTGTAAATCAATCGTCAATGGAGCACTCCAATCACTAAATTCTGTAGCGTTTTTTGCTCTCACTCTAAATTGGTAAACGGTTTGCGTTCCTTGTTTTGGAATCCATAAATAATAGTTTGTCGAAGTTCCAAACGTTGTCCAGCCGGTCGTTGAATTATTCAATTGCACTTCATAACCTGTAGCATTAGAAACTGTATTCCATGAGGCGTAAAATCCTGTCGCATATACTCCCGCATTACCAATATTAGCAGGCGTTGCCAATGTTACCGGATTTGGTGTTGTTACGGTTCCTGAAATTACGGTATAATCCTCTACATCACCATCCACTATATTACCGCAAGCCAATGGGGCTGAATAATACTTCATTACGATTCTCATCCTTGCAGATCCTGTAAAAGCAAGTGGAGTAAAACTTCCGGTAGCAGTTCCGTTAGATGAAATTCCACCAATTACTTTTTCTGAATCTTCAAAAATGCTGTTCTTATTATAATCGATCCAGATTCCCCAATATTCTAAATAGGCATCTCCTGAGAAACCAGGCG
The DNA here is from genome assembly GCA_900129595.1 of Flavobacterium frigidimaris. Lineage (GTDB taxonomy): Bacteria > Bacteroidota > Bacteroidia > Flavobacteriales > Flavobacteriaceae > Flavobacterium > Flavobacterium frigidimaris. The sequence continues at coordinate 9,683 of FQWG01000026.1, forward strand.
TAAGACTTACATTTGTAACCGCACCAGGTGCTACCGTTATTACCTTAGAAGTATAGTCAGTATACCCACCTGCATCTTTCCCGGAAGCATTAGTAAAACTTCCAATAGTTACTGAATTGATGTATTCGTATTTGTTATCAGCCTGAGTGGTACAATAAGCTGAATTGGCTGTAATCGTCGCAGAAACTTCATTAGAATATGCCGAATAAATGGCATTTGCTTTTGCGCGAACTCTATATTTATAAGTATTTCCAGCAGTTAAACCTGTATTTGTATATGTTAACGCTGTACTTGGCAATGTTACTATCTCGGCAAAAACATTATCAGCTCCTGCTCTTTCAATTGTGATGTTTGTAGTATTCACAGCATTATTAACCCATGCCAATTGCACTTCTAAAGTAGTATTATTAGCAGTAGCTGTCAGACTTGTTGGAGCTAAAACTGTTGTAGTTGCGTGAGATCCTGCCAAAATTGATTCGTTAGGCTTTGTATTATACGCATAATCCAAAACGCTATAACCAACTCCTCCTGCTTCTACTTTTACATGCATCCAACCGTAACAAGTACGTCCTCTGCTTTTATATTCGAAACCTATATATCCGGTTTGATTGTCCCATGCTGTATAAGTTGCAGTCCTTAAATCTAACTGATCCGGATATGCAGCACCGGGAGTTACAAAATTACTTGATCCTCCAATTGAAGTTCCCTGACTAATTAAGGAGATATTTCTAGTTCCTGTCTGGCCTACTAATCTTTTACCATAAGTCTCCATTTTTAAAGCTGCAGCCGTAAATTGCCAAACTCCATATTCTGTATTATCTCCTATTGCTAAATCAAAATACTGCCATGTTTGTGCTGCCGAAGCCACATAATCAGGGTTATTTACATAGAAAATCCCGTAAGGTGCATCAAATTTCAAATTGATTGTTTTGAAAGTACTATCGAGAGTCGAAATTCCGCCTGTGATTGCAGCGTCTTTAAAGGTGACAACAACAGCAGTATCATTGGCAGGAAGATGTGCCGTCGCTTTTCCTGTAAAAGATACCGCTACTTTATTATTTGACTGAAGTGTTAATACCGCCGTTAATCCCGCAGGAACTCCGGTTACGGTATAATCAGTTCCTGCTGTAAAGGTTCCTGTGCTTTTTGTAAATGTTGCATTATTAGTCGATAAGGAAATCACACTGGTTGTGGTAACGCCACCGTCATTGACTTCTGCTTCATACAAAACACTTTCTGATAATGTTACCGCAGTTTTATTTGACATTCCGGTATAAATTGGTGCATTGGGTTGTGTATTATAGGCATATTCAGAAATGGTAAATGCATTTCCGCCCACAGCAACGTCAACTTTAAACCATCCGTAACAAGTTTGTCCTTCGATTTGGTATTCAAAACCTACATATCCGGATTTTCCATCCCAAGCGGTATATGTTGCCGTTCTTAAATCTAACTGATTAGGGTAAGCACCCGGAGCAGTCATATTACTTGCTGGTCCTACGGCTACATTTTGTCCCAGTAAAGAAATATTTCTGGTTCCGGTTTCGCAAGCTAGCTTTTTGCCATAAGTTTCGATTTTTAGTGCATTTGCAACATAACGCCAGGCGCCAAATGAGGTATCGTCTCCTTTTGCGATGTCAAATGCTTTCCAGGTTAAAGCTGAAGAAATATTTATATTTGGTATATCAACAAAAAATATCCCGTACGGATCTGTAAATTTTAAATTGAAAAATAAAGAAGTACACGATAAACCTGTTGTACCTCCGGTAAATGCTGCGGGCAAAAATGTAATTCCGGCTGTTGTATTTTGCGCTATAGCATGATTAACTGCTTTTCCTGTAAGGGTTACTGTTGCTTGCCCGCTTGAATTTACTGTAATTACTGGTGTAATACCTGCCGGAAAAGTGTGCGTAAAATGTGTTCCGGCAGTCATTGTTCCCGAGCTCAACGCAAAGGTTTTGCCTGCGCTTAATGTTACAACAGCTGGCGTATCAAAAGCTCCATCATTTACCACTGTTTCTTTTAATGTGGTTACACTCGCCACTAAACTGCTTTCTGTTGCGTTTACTCCTGTGTCTATTAAATTTTGGGGCTGCCAAAGTGTAATTCTTGCAGGATGCTGTAACGCTGCCAACATTCTGTCGATTTGTCCCTGAGTGTACATTTTGTAGCAGCCTTGCGCTCCATTATATCCCATGTAGTTTTCGAAGTTTACTTTATCTCCGTTACAATTTGTTCCGGGTGTGCAAGCAAGTGTATGCAACCCATCTTCCGGTGGTGTATCAGCAATTTCATCCGTTCCGGTACAGCCTCCTTCAAAAGTGTGAATTAGATTTAGGAAGTGACCAAACTCATGTGTTAGGGTTGCGGAAAATTCTTTGCTGTAAGAGTTATCATAAAGATACGCACCGTTAAAAACAACACGCGCCGTATTGTTTGCTGTCATGTCAGAATTTGGATACCACGCAACTCCGGAATTATTAAAAATACCTTCTTTATACAAATCATTCTGAATGTAAACGTTCATGTATTTTGTATTGTCCCAGGCATCTGCAGCAATCTGGTCGTCATAACCGCCACCATTTCCGTAACCGTTTTTAGCAGCATGAAAAACGACACCGGTTGTACAGCCTCCGTTTGGATCTTTTTTGGCCAGTTTAAATTCGACACTTATGGTTCCTCTTCTTGCCTGAAAAAAAGGTTCAACGGTTTGATAATCTGCATTTCTTCCGTTAAAGTCATCGTTTAATTGCGCCAGGTGGTTTACAATCTTTTCGTATGTAATTGTTTTTCCACTTTGAACATCTCCATAAATGTGAAAAACTACAGGAATGGTGTAAGTAAGCGCTGCCGTTTTTCCGGTTTTGCTTTTACGCTGAACCGTAAAGTTCTTTGTAAAATTTTCAAAATCTTTTTTTTCCTGAAACGAACTTGGGTTAGCCCGATACACTTTTGCATTTTCTTCAGTTGTCCGGCAAGGAAGTCCCTGCCCGCTCATTTTTCCTACTGAAAAAACCAGCAATAACATTAGTAATTTTATTTTCATACTATTTTTAGGTTAAATTGTTGCCACCAAAATTACCAACATACGTACTATTTTACTGATACTATCTTAATTAAAAACAATACATAATTAACAACTTTTTAACTTTAAAAAAACACAATTTAAAAAAACAACTTCTTAACAATAGATATTTACAAAACAAAATCGGATTTTACCGAGCATATTATTAAAAACAAAAATATCTAATGCAAAAAAATTCATTATTTAAATCACATAAGAAAATTTAAGTAAAGCCTAAAAAAATCGCACAAAAACACGAAACCGCAAAGAGATATAAGAAAAACTTTGAGACGAGCTATTCTATAAATCTTTGCGGCTTCACGTCTTTTTGAGCAAAAAAAAACTTACGCACTTTTGTTAAAAAACAAAAAAACCGGGAAATCTAATTAAAGACCCCCGGTTTCAAAAACAGAAAACTAATTCAATTTAAAATCTGTCCCAAAATATTTTTGTTGTCATTGCATCTCCTCCAATAGCAGTAGCTGCTGCTTCATAATTATCTTTATTCAGCGTTTTATCAAAAAGTGAATAAATAACACGAACCGGCACCTTTCCCTGTGCCGCATCGACTGCGGTAGAAGGCGCTTTCAAAATAGGAAAATCTAATCTTCTGTATTCTGTCCAGGCTTCAAATCCTCTATTGTAGTACGCGATCCAGAGTTGGTAGGCAATTTTTTCTTTAGGTGTTCCGGTGGCTGTTGCAAAATCAACATCAGTTCTACTGGCATAAGTGTGCGCATCGGCATCGGCAATTCCCCAAAAATGCATACTTGCCAAAACTCCTTTTTTATAATACTCATCTGCAGTTCCTCCTACATTAAAACCTCTATTCGCGGCATCAGCCAATAAAAAACAAGTTTCTGTATAGTCAAAAATAACTCCCGGATTCGTTTTCTCCTTTAATCTTGGCCCTACATTAGAAAAATCATTATACGCTACCTGTTTCGCATAAGGAGCTCCTTTATAAACTCCTCCTTTTTTAGAAAGCGGATTAAAGAAAACATCACGCCTTGGATCTTCTTTGGCATTCAGTTCATTAACAAAAAATTCTGTAGGCACAGTCTGTTGTTCGTTTACCAAAGTATTGTACAAAGGATTCATATCCGTAATTGATGAAAAATACTGAAACAATGCAGTCTGGCTTTCATTTGTCATTACGCCTGAATTGTAGGCACTTTCTATTATGCTTTTGGCTTTTGCAGGCTCTACGTCAGCAAGATGCAATCCTAGTTTTAGTTTCACACTATTGGCTAGTGTTTTCCAGTTCGCTACATTTCCTTTGTATATCAAATCTGCTTTGCCAAAACTTTCCTGAGAACCATCCATATTTGCAATTGCAGCATCTAATCGGGATGCCAAATCCAGATAAATGGTTTTCGCATCATCATATTTAGGAAGCGGATGCCCTACAATGTCTAAGGCTTCGCTATACGGAACATCCCCAAACAAATCGACAAGCGTTTGATATGCCATAACAATCTGAACTTCAAGAATTGCAATTTTATTTTTCTTAATGGCGATATCAACCGCACCAAGTGCTTCTTTCTCCTTAATTTGCTTTTGCGCTTTTGTCAAATCCTGCAAAACATCTCTATACAATATAACCGAATGGGAGTTCCCTAAATTCCTTCTTTCCTGATTGTAATTCACCTCATCTGTATAGGTTGTGCTTGTCCAATATTGTGCATATCCTCTAAAATTGTTGTCATTTACAGAGGCATTCGTTAGGAAATAGGCATAATTTACCTGGGAACTCGTCATTAAAGCGCCGGGCAAAACAGTTGTATAGGCTTTTTTATCCTGATTTAACTCCTCTAAATTATCACACGAAGCAACAGAAAGTAAAATGGCTCCTGCAAAAAATATTGTTTTTACTATTTTCATCTTGTTTGTTTTTTAGAATTGAACTTTCATATTAAAGTTGTACTCTTTTGATGTAGGCAAAACTCCGGTTTGAAATCCCTGAAGATTTCCTGAAGACATTCCCGCTTCCGGATCTGCATAAGGTAAATTTTTACTAATGATCCATAAGTTAGATCCGTTTACGGCAAAAATTATACTGCTCATAAAAGTCTTTGAAAGGTATTTTGAAGGCAATCTGTAGCTCAATCCAACCTCACGTAATTTTACATAAGATGCATCGTATACATATTGCTGCTCCGGCATCGAGTCATAGAAAGAATATCCGTCAGCGCCTGTTACACTTACCACTTTATTATTTGGGGTTCCGTCTTCTTTTACACCCGGCAATAAAATTCCTCCGCCATCTGCCAGCGGATCTCTTTGCGGATTTCCTAAATGATTATTACTTACTGTACTTTCATATATTCCGGTAGTATGTCCATAACGTTGGTCTAATGAATACACATCTCCTCCTTTTTTAACATCGATTAAGAAATTAAATGTGAAGTTTTTATAGGTTAAAACGTTATTAACCCCACCAATCCAATCCGGATTTATGTCACCAATTGTCGCTCCGGCAGTTTGTAAATATTTTCCATTGGCACGAATCACTTTTTCTCCGTTTAAATATGTAAATCCTGAACCAATAAGCTGTCCAACCGGTTTTCCAACCTCAGCAACATAACCTACCCCCTGAAAAGATCCTAACGATATTCTGTCAGCTCCTCCTAATGAGATTACTTCATTTTTATTGGTAGACCAGTTTACTTTTGCTTCCCACGAGAAGTCTTTGGTTTTTACCGGAACTATTGTCATTGTTGCCTCAAATCCCTTATTCTGAACATCACCTGCATTGATATAAGCTCTCGTATATCCTGTTTGTGATGGTGTTTCGATAGAAAGAATTTGATTTGTAGTATTCGTTTTGTAGTAAGAAAAATCAAAACCTAATCTGTTTTTAAACAATTTTACCTCAATACCTGCCTCAATACCTTTTGTTAGCTCGCTTTTTAAATTAGCGTTACTTTTTTCATTTTCTGTAGAAAAACGAATTCCGTCAGGACCAAAATTATCATTCTTGGGATACGTTGCAATCGTTTTTCCAAAAGGTGCATCATTTCCTGTTTCTGCATAATTCAGACGCAGTTTTCCAAAAGACAACCAATCTGTTTTGATATGATTACTGAAGATATAAGTTCCCGTGATAGAAGGATACGAATAGGTATTATTATCTTCCGGCAATGTTGATGACTGATCTACACGGTAAGTTCCTTCTAAGAAATAAGTGTCTAAAAAGTTAAAACTTGCATTGGCATAGACACTATTTGTTCCTAAAGTTGTCTGAAACTCTTCAGGACTATTTATTTTATCAATCGAATTATTCAAAGCATAAATTCCCGGCACCACTAATCCTCCATTAGTTCTGGCGTATATAGAAGTGGCAATGGAGCGTCTTGAATTTCCTCCAATCATTCCGTTGAATTTGATTCCTTCTGTAATATCAGTTTTGAAATTCAAAATCAAATCAAAATTGACTTCTCTAAAATTTTTATCATATCTTGAGTATTGTCCAAGTGCATTTGGAGTTCTTTTTGATCCCACTGCAATGCGCTCTTCCTGCATCTGATGATAATAATCAACCGCGCCTTTACCAGTAATATCAAACCAGTCGTTTACTTGTGTAGTCAAAGCTACGTTTCCAAAAAAACGATCACGATTTAAACTGTTGTAGTTGTTGTATCTTTGAAAATAAGGATTATCGTGAAACTGTAATGTTAAATCAGTAGGTCCTGCCACACTCCAGGTTGTATTTGCTCCTGTCAGATTATAGGCATCTCTTAATTCCTTAAAATCTACGCTTGTTGAATACCATTGTCTGATACTACTTAAAAAATTATTTCCTCCATCACCATACCCTGTTTCATTCATTCCTTTTGCATTTGCCTTTAAGTAGTTGGCAGAAGCTGATATTTTGGTCTTAGGCTTCAGGTTGTAACTCGCTGAGAAATTAAAATTATCTTTACGATTCTCACTATTGGGTAAAATTCCCTGATCCTGGTTGTAATTGGTGTAGCCAAATCTCAAATCACCATTTTCATTAGATCCTGCAACTGCTACATTATTAACAAACGTTACACTATTCTGATAGAAACTATTTGGATTATTCTGCACGGCTTTCCATGGTGTTGCTTTTCCATAACCCGGTAATTCAGGATAAAATGAACTCCAATTGTAAACCAATAAATTAGGATCAAACTTTGGCCCCCATGAAGCATCATCAGTTGCAGCATAAGGATGCACGCCACTACCCAAATTTACCGTCCCGTAAAAATCACCGTATCCACCGCCATATTGATTTTGATATTCCGGTAATGTTTTTTTATCAACTACACCAATAGTTACTCCGGAGCTAAAAGTTACTCCCAAACCACCTTTAGATTTACTTCCTTTTTTTAGGGTTACTAAAATTACGCCGTTTGAAGCTCTTGAACCGTACAATGCTGAAGCCGCAGATCCTTTTAGAACGTTCATGGTTTCGATATCATCGGGATTAATATCTGCAGCAGCATTTCCGTAATCATACCCACCGGTGTTTCCTCCTCTTTTTTGATCATCACTATTGGTATTATCATTATTTAGCGGAATCCCGTCTACGATCCACAATGCCTGATTGTTTCCAGTTAGCGAAGTAGTACCACGAATAATCACATTGGTTGAACCTCCAATATTATTATTTCTTCTGATTTGAACACCGGCAATTTTACCCGAAATTGAGTTGGCTACATTACCTGTATTTACTTTTGTGAGATCCTCACCTTTTATTTCCTGAGTGGCATATCCAAGAGATCTCTTTTCTCTTTTAAGCCCTAAAGCCGTAACAACAACTTCTTTAAGATTTTCAGATTCTCCGGATAAAGCGACATCTAGAGTGTTTTTTACAGCTTTTATTTCCTGGGTTTTCATCCCGATATAATTAAAGACCAGTACAGCATTCGGATTTGCCTTAATAGAATATTTTCCGTCAAAATCTGTTTGAGTTCCTGTTTTGGTTCCTTTGATCAACACACTTGCACCCGGTAAAGGCACCCCCGCATTATCTTTAACAATTCCTGATACAATCCGCTCTTGTGCAAGCGCAAATTGTGCTAGCAGTACAAAAAAAAGTACTACCGTTTTTCTTTGAAAAAACTTGAGTTTCATAAAATGGTTTTATAATTAGTATTGGCAAATATTTTGCTTTTTTGATAATTTTTATGATAATATATTACCACAAAAACCGATTATATTACCCTTTAATTACATAATTATTATTTTTACATGTATTATCTTATCATTTAAAAACAACTCGTTTTTTTATTGAAATTTTCTTAATTCGAATACATTGCAAAACAAAAAAGGGAGGATTTCTTTTTACAGAAATTCTCCCTTTTTTTATCAGTATAAAAGTATTTTTATTTTGCTCCAGGCGGACATTTTTCTTCGATAAATTTTATAAATGTATCTATTAAATGCTTTCTTGTTCCTTCTCCTTCATAAATAGAATGAGAACGATTTGGGTAAACCATCAGATCAAACACTTTATCGTATTTTATAAATTCATTAATCAGGACTTCAGCGTTTTTGTAATGAACATTATCATCGCCAGTTCCGTGAATGTAGAGCAGGTTTCCCTTTAAATTCTTTGCATACGTTATGGGTGAAGCCTGAATATAGGCCGCTTCATTTTCATCTGGCAGCCCCATATAACGTTCTGTATAAATATTATCATAAAAGTGCTGATCTGTAACGGCCGCAATAGCTACGCCGGTTTTGTATATTTCAGGATACTGAAACATCAGGTTCAGGGTAACAGCACCGCCGCCGCTCCATCCGTGAACAGCAACTCTGTTGGTATCAATAAAATTCCATTTCAAAATTTCCTTTGCCGCCATCGCCTGGTCGCGGGTATTGATAATTCCTATATTTTTATAAATTGACTTTCGCCATTTGGTTCCTTTTAATACCGGCGTTCCCCTGTTGTCCATCGCAATTCCAATATATCCTTTTGGAATTAGCAAATCTATAAATCCGTTAAAATAAGGCATATCATTCGCTACGGAAGCCATTGGTTCTCCATAGACATAAAAAAATAACGGGTATTTTTTTGACGGATCAAAATCAAGAGGTTTTGCCATAATTCCATCCATTCCAACACCATCAATAGTCGTCACTTTAAACTTTTCCAAAGAAAAATTACGGGCAGGTTTCGTAAAAACATCTGCTTCTTTTGGCAGTATTTTTTTATGTCCGGACAGTAAAACTAAGCGCGTATTTAAATCCCTGTTGATATTAGAATTGGTATGCCTGGCATACGCACCGTCTGTAGAAAACTCATATTGATTAGTTCCTTCAAATATTTCAGGAGTTACTCTTTTTGTTTTACGGGAATTCAGATTTGTTTCATACAAATAGCGCTGCGTTGCATCTTTAGGACTTGCGATATAGTAAATTGATTTTGTTTTATCATTATAGGCTTTAAAATAAGCATCGAAATTTCCGGTTGTAACGAGTACTTTTTTCTTTCCGTCAAGGCTGATTTTATAAATCTGCATCCAGCCATCAGCATCAGAACTCCATAAAAAAGCTTTGCCATTGTCTACAAACTGACACGGAAAACCATCATAAACTCCTGAGGAAATATCAAAAACATCGATCCACTGAGCTGATTTTTCCTGATAAATCAAATTTGCTTTTCCCGTTTGTGCATTGCAATTGTAAATCGAAGCCTGATTTTGATGTCTGTTAAGCTGAATCACCATTACCGCATCTTTGGCAACCCACTCCATACGAACCAAATAATTATTATCAGGCTCTCCCGGAATATCCAGCCAATTTGTTTTTAAAGAACCAATATCAATAACCCCAATTTTTACAGATGACGGTTTTTCACCCGCTTTAGGATATTCTACAGGAACCACGAACGGATACAAAGCATCCGTGTTATTGATCATTAAATGAAATTTTGTCTCTGAAGCATCAACACGCCAATAGGCAATACTTTTTCCGTCAGGGCTCCAACGAAAACCGTCGCGAGCAGCAAGTTCTTCTTCATAAACCCAGTCAAAAGTTCCGTTGATTACCTTATCACTTCCATCTGTTGTCAAAGGAATTATTTTACCCGAAGCCAGATTCTCCAAATAAATATTGTGTTTAGAAACGTAAGCAACGTTTTCATTATCATTAGAAAATTTAGCAAACATTAATGAAGACTCTTCTAAATTTGCACCTAATTTTCTTCCTTTTCCTGTAGCTAAATCAAAAAACCAGTAATCACCTCTGGTATTGGCTCTCCATACTTTTTTTGAATTGGTGTAAACCAGCACTTTTGTCTTATCCTGATTCCATACCAAATTTTCAATTGCTCCGCTGAAACCTGAATTTTTCAATTGCTGACCGGTTAAAACGGTCCTGTTTTCATTTAATTTATCAACATCATAAACGAGTACATTCTGATCTGAATTTACCCAGAATGAATGTGAATTAGGCAGCCATTTTAATTCATTAATATCAATACCTGTTTGGGCAAATAGACTTGTACAAACAAAAAAGAGCAGTAAAAAGTGTTTTTTAATCATGGTTTATTACGTATTTATAAGCTGTTCTATTTCTATAATTTCGATTGGTATTTCTTCAGATAAATTGATATTTCCGTTTTCTGTCAGTAAATAATCATTTTCTAAACGGCAGCCAATTCCTTCTTCACGAATATAAATTCCGGGCTCACAAGTTAAGACCATTCCTTTTTCGAAAGGTTTTGAATACAAGCCAACATCGTGAACATCAAGCCCTAAATAATGTGCTGTTCCGTGCATGAAATATTTTTTGTAAGCCGGTTTTTCAGGATCCTGAGAAGCTATTTCTTCTAAAGTAATCAATTTCAGTTTAACCAATTCTGCCTCGATCAGATTGGCCATCTGCAATTCGTAATCTTTTGACAAAACGCCGGGTTTCAAAAACTTTGATCCTTCTTTTAAACAATACAAAACCGATTCGTAAACTTCTCTCTGACGTGCTGAGAATTTTCCGTTTACCGGAAGACAACGTGTGATATCTGAATTATAATTGGCATAACAAACACCAAAATCTACCAAAATCATTTCACCATCTTTACAAACAGAATCATTGGTATTATAATGAAGCGCACAGGCATTTTTTCCTGAAGCCACAATAGGTTTGAACGCATGGCGATTTCCTCCGTTTTTTATATATTGATACGCCAGTTCTGCTTCTAATTCATATTCTTTTACCTCCGGTTTTACCGCTTTCAAAAGTCCTTTGAATCCTTTTACACTTATCGAAATTGCTTTTCGAATCAAATCAACTTCTTCATCTGATTTTATTGGCCGTAAGTCTCGGGTAATTTTAGCCACACGCTCGTAGTGGTGCAATGGATATTTTTGTTTGCACCACTGAATCATTCGATCCTGACGCGTATTCATTTCTGAAGTTATTCTTTTGATGTGCTCGTTATGCCCTAAATAAATTGTATCTGCTTCAAAAGCAAAAAGCTGTATCGTCTTTTCGAATTCATGAATCCATTTGACATTTTTAATTCCAGAAATAGCCGAAACTTTTTCTTTGCTCAAAAAATCGCCATCCCAAATCAACGTTTGTTCACTAACTTCTTTTACAAATAAAATGGCCCGGTTTTCTTCTTTAAAAGCATCCGGATAAAGCACTAAAATCGTTTCATCCTGTTCAATTCCTGACAAATAAAACAAATCATTGTTTTGCGCAAAACCCATTACGTCATCTGCATTGTTAGGCATTACATCATTCGAAGTAAGGATTGCCAAACTGTTATTTTGCATTTTTGCTATAAACCGTTTTCGGTTATTTTCAAACAAAGAAACCGGAATTGAATCGTATCTCATATTTTATAATTGAAACATTTTAGTATCTACAGAAGTTGTTTTGCCTGAAATAATCTCCGTGATTATTTTTCCTGTTGCCGGCGCGAGGCTTAAACCCATCATGGCGTGTCCGGTGGCAAAAGTCAAATTTACAACTTTTTTCGATCGGGTAATAATGGGCATTCCGGAAGGCGTACAAGGCCGGAATCCAAACCAGGTTTCTTTTTCTTCGGGCATTCCAATTTCCAATTCCGGATAAAAATCGTTGATACTATTTACAATTCCCTGCAGTCTGTTTTTATTGATTTTAGTATCTCCGGTATGGGTGATTTCCATAGTGCCTCCAAAACGAATATCATTATTCATAGGGGTTACGGCAACTTTTCCTTCGCATAAAATAGACGGAATTGAAGGCTTATGGCTTTTATCTTTTAAAGTAAAACTGTATCCTTTTCCCGGTAAAATTGAAATCGAAATTCCAAGTTTTTTTGCCAGTGAAGGACTCCACGAACCGGCTGCCAAAATCACTTCGTCTGTGTCAAATGTACCTTTGTCCGTTATAATTTTTGTAATTTTATTGTGGTCAAAAACAAAATCCTGTACCGTTGTGGCCGAATGGATTGCGACTTTTAAGTGTTCTAATTCCTTTTTAATAAACTGAAGGAATTTTTGAGGATACAAATGCGCATCACTTTTATAATGAACAGCTCCAAGAACATCCGTTTTTGTCCCTTTCTCTAATTTAGAAACGTCCGCTGCTGAAAGATAATCGACTTTCAAACCCAGCTTTTCAGCTTCTCTTCCTTCAAGAAACATTTCATGTCCCACTTTTTCTGTTTTGTACAACATCAAAAGCCCTTTCTCTTCATAGAAAAAAGAATTATTTTCTTTTGCAAAATCCTGATACAATTCTTTACTTAATAAAGATAAATCTCTTAATGCAGGCATTGCTTTTTCTACATGTTTGGCATTCGCATGTTTATAGAACTGAAGCCCCCACTTGATTAAATCTGCATCTAATCTTGGTTTTACATAAAACGGACTTTGACTGTTAAACATCCATTTCATTCCCTGGGCAATCATTCCGGGTTGCGCCAGCGGAATAATATGCGACGGCACAATCATTCCGGCGTTTCCATAAGAACAGCCGTCATCCATCTCCGACTGATCGAAAATGGTCACCTCATATCCTTCTTTGGCAAGATAATAAGCTGAACACAATCCTATTATACCTCCTCCAATTATACTTACTTTTTTCATTGAGACAGAATTAAAAAATTCATTGAAGGAAATCTTATATTCCCCTTCAATGAATCTAAATTTTTAATAATTTTTAAATTACCTGAAAACCGTATGCATACGGATCATCAGTTTCATCGATCATAATGGTATTGTAGCCGTACACTTTTGCCCAGCCCTGAATGCTTGGTACAATTGCAGGAATTTCTCCAATACTGGTTTCTTCTACAGCTCTGCCAATAAATTTACTGCCAATATAACTTTCGTGAATAAAATCTTCACCTAATTTCAGTTTTCCTTTAGCGTGCAATTGGGCAATTCTTGCTGAAGTTCCGGTACCGCAAGGCGAACGATCTATGGCTTTGTCTCCATAAAAAACGGCATTTCTTCCTGATGACGACGGGTCTAAAGGTTCACCTGTCCATAACATATGTGTTACATCACGAATGGTATCATTTTGCGGATGGATAAAATAATCCGGATATTTTGCATTGATGCGCTTGCGGACTTCCTGACTGAACTGAATTATTTTGCTTGCAGTAAAATTATGAATTCCGGAGAAATTTTCCTGCGGATCTACAATCGCATAATAATTCCCGCCATACGCCACATCAAAAGTAATTTCGCCCAATTCAGGACAGTCAATAGTCAAACCTTCTGCTGCCAGATATGACTTTACATTGGTCAAACGTACCCAATCTACTTTTCCTAAAGTTTGTTGGTATTCGATATTAACCAAACCTGCCGGAGCTTCCATTTTTATTTTTCCGGGTATTTTTGGCGTTATCAAACCTTCTTCAATGGCAATTGTGATGGTGCCAATTGTTCCGTGACCACACATGGGCAGGCAACCGGAAGTTTCGATAAACAAAATTCCAAAATCATTCTCAGGATCGCTTGGCGGATACAGGATGCTCCCGCTCATCATATCATGACCGCGGGGCTCAAACATTAATCCTTTGCGAATCCAGTCAAATTCTTTTAAAAAATGCTGACGTTTTTCGCTCATATTAGCGCCTGTCAAATTGGGACCTCCGCCAGCCACAACTCTCACAGGATTTCCGCAAGTGTGTGCATCTACACAAAAAAAAGTTTTCTTTGCCATTATTTTACCTGAGATTTTGTTTGAATATTATTTAGCGTTCTTAAAATTTGCAGTGGATTTTCGTTTTGTAATTCCGCAGGCAACAACTCATTTGGCCAATTCTGGTAACTAAATGGCCGCACCCAACGATTAACAGCATGAATACCAACTGCAGTAAATCTTGAATCGGAAGAAGCCGGATAAGGACCTCCGTGAATCATTGCCGGACAAACTTCGACTCCTGTAGGAACGCCATTAAAAATCAAACGCCCTACCCGGTTTTGCATTGCCGCAATCAATTTATTGTATTGCTTTAATTCATTCAGTTCTCCGATAATCGTTCCTGTCAATTGTCCGTCTAATTGATTGATAATTTTCAGTAACTGCTCTTGATCGTCGCATTGTACCAGTATCGAAAATGGTCCAAAAACCTCATGACTTAATGTTTTATTCTCTAAAAAGCTTTTACCGTCTACAGTCAAAATTTTCTGCACTCCATAATTAGCAGGTGCTCCACCTTGATACTCTGCAATTTTCGAAACCCCTTTTTGAGCCATCATAGTTGCAGTTCCTTCTTCAAAACTATTTTTCATTGAAGGATGCAACATACAAAACGGTTCTATTTTTTCAATGGCTTTTGCTAATTCTTCTGCAAATTTATTTAACTCAGCCCCTTTGATTCCAATTAACAAACCCGGATTGGTACAAAACTGACCTGCACCAAGGGTAATTGATCCTGCGTAAGCAGTTGCCCATTTTTGACTATTCATTGCTAATGCTTTAGGCAAAAACACAACAGGATTTACACTTCCCATTTCAGCAAACACCGGAATTGGTTCAGGTCGTTGTGCAGCAAGATCGAATAAGGCTCTTCCGGCACGAATACTTCCTGTGAAACCAACCGCTTTTACCAAAGGATGTTTTACCAAACTAGTGCCAAGCGTTGTTCCGCCTCCTACAAGATTAGAGAAAACTCCTTCGGGCATATTTGTTTTTTGTGCTGCTTTAAGGATTGCCGAAGCAACCATCTCACCTGTACCCACATGCATCGAGTGACTTTTTACAATTACAGGACAACCCGCAGCCAAAGCCGAAGCTGTATCTCCGCCCGCTGTTGAAAATGCAAACGGAAAATTACTTGATCCAAAAACCACAACAGGTCCTAAGGGCACCAGCATTTTGCGTAAATCTTCTTTTGGAGCCGGAACTCTCTCCGGTATTGCAGTATCAATTGCAGCCTGAACCCAGCTCCCTTCGGCAAGCATTTGAGCAAATGAACGCAACTGACCAACCATTCTGCCGCGTTCCCCCTCTGACCGACCCATCGGGAATCCGGATTCACTGCAATACTGTACTAACAAATTATCTCCTAAAGCTAAAACTTCATCTGCAATAGCGTTCAAAAAATTAGCTTTTTCAAGGCCGGAACAATTTTTATAAGTTCCAAACGCCTGATGAGCCAACGTAACAGCCTCTTCTATTTCGTCCTGAGTTGCTTCTGTAAAGACCCAGGGATTTTCGATATCTAACTGCGGATTATATGTTTTGAATTTTTTTTCTCCTGCGGCTTTAAGTTTACTTCCCACATAATTTTTTCCTGTAATCATATTTTCTTTTTTGTTTTTTGAATCCATACTTTACCATTCTTAAAAGAAGAAAAATGCAAAAGCAATGCGATCCACCTGTGATTACAAATTTTTATAATCCGGCAATTCCGGTCTCGACTCTAATGATCTGGCAATAATTCCTAAAACATGTTCTCTTTCAGCTCCACGAAGCGGCAATCTTGGCGCACGAACATTTTCTGTTCCAATTCCTGTTGCTACTTCTGCAAGCTTGATATTCTGAACTAAAAAAGAAGTGATATCTAATTCTAACAAAGGCAAAAACCATCTGTATATTTTCAGCGCTTCATCAATTCGGCCTGCTTTGGCCAATTTGTAAATCGCAACGGTTTCTCTCGGAAAAGCATCTACCAAACCTGAAACCCATCCGTGAGATCCCATCAATAAACTTTCTAAAGCCAGTGTATCTACTCCTGATAATATCTTTAAACGATCTCCAAAACGGTTGATCATTCTTGTAACATTCGAGATATCCCTTGTCGATTCTTTTACGGCCTGAATATTATCGAATTTCAAAAGTTCTTCAAACATATCCAGCGAAACTTCAATTTTATAATCAACTGGATTATTGTAAACCATTATTGGAAGTGAAGTATTTTTAGCTACTTCAGAGAAAAAAGTGACTGTTTCATAATCAGAAGCTTTATAGCGCATTGGAGGCAGCATCATCAATCCTTTTGCTCCATCCTGTTCTGCTTTATTGGCTGCCAGGATTGCTCCGCGGGTAGTTTGTTCCGCAATATTCATTATCACCGGTACCCGATTGTTGACCATGCTAACAGTGCCTGTAACCAACTCTCTTTTTTCTTCTTCTAAAAGTGTGCTGGCTTCTCCCAAGGTTCCGCCAAGAATTATTCCTTCAACGCCTGCGTCTAATTGTGCTTTTAAATTTACCTCAAACATTCTGAAGTCTAATTTGTCATCTGCAGTAAATTTTGTCGTTACTGCCGGCATTACGCCTTTCCATTGAATACTCATAATATTGATTTTAATTATGACCAAAATTATTTATATTGAACAAAGCAGGAGACTTGTAAATTACCTTAAAATGATATTATTTTACCACATATATAACATTTACGCAAAAAATTAACCAATATATTACCATTTTCTTATTGAAATAAAATATATTTGAAGTAACTAACCCAACCAACCCATGAAAGTTTTTCCATTCAAAATCCCAAAATCGGGAGAAGATCCGCTTATATATCAAGAAGACAGAGAACTTGTTTTTTACGACAAACTTCACCAGCACGAAGAGATCCAGATCAGTTTTATAGAAAAAGGTGAAGGTGCTATTTTTGCAGGTGATGCCATTTCGCACTACAGAGAAGGCAACATATTAGTAATTGGAAGTAATTTACCGCATGTTTTCAGAAGTGAAGTCAGAGAAAATGAAGGATCAGTAATGCATACCTTATTTTTTACAACGAACTCTTTTGGAAAAGATTTTTTTAATTTGAGTACTTTCAAAAATATACATCCTTTTTTAGAGAACAGTAAAAATGGATTTATCATTCATAATGCCCCAAAAAAAATAACAAAGTCTTTTAAGAAATTAAAAGGAGCTGATAATTATGAGCGCTTCATTCTATTTTTAGAAATCATGAAGTGGCTTTCGAACAACGATAAAGAATACCTTTCGAATCATTTATACGATAAAAAAATCACCGATAATGAGGGGAAAAGGATGCAGACCGTTTTCGAGCACGTAATGACAAACTTTAGCAAAAACATAAATTTAGACGAAATTGCCTCGATCGCCAATATGACTAAAAATGCTTTTTGCCGGTATTTTAAAGTCCGGACGAACAAGTCTTTTTTTCAGTTTTTAATAGAAGTAAGAATTGAGCATGCTTCAAAGTTATTAGCCAATAACAGTGAACTTTCTGTTCTGGAAATTGCTGAATTGTGTGGTTTTAATAACATCTCAAATTTCAATAGAAAATTTAAAGAATTAAAGCAAAACTCTCCTTTACAATATCGAAAGTTAAACTTGTAAACTACCTCACGATTTTTACCGCAAAATACGTTAAGGTTTAATTTTACATTGTGTTTTATAAAAAGCTTGTATGAAAAGACTTTGCGCCGTTTTGCGGTTAAAAAACTATTCCATCGAAAGCCTTGTCATTATAGGATAATGATCTGAATTTTCGAAATCGGGAAAGCTTTCAAATTGCTTCACTTTCATTTTACTGTCTGTAAAAATATAGTCGATTCGCGCAGGATAATAACGAAACTTATAAGTTGCTCCAAAGCCTTCTCCTGCTTCTTCAAAAGCATCTTTTTGTTTTCCTTTTATACTTCTGTAAACGTATGAAAAAGGACTATTATTCATGTCTCCGCAAATAATAAATGGAGTTTTACATTTTTTAATATTTTCCTTAAAAATTTCAGCCTGTTCTTGCTGCTGTCTGAAACCTTTACTGATTCGGGTATAAATAAGCTGTGATTTTTCCTGATTGACATTATCAATATCATTGGAGATATCACTAACATCGGGTGAAATTTTAATCGATTGCAAGTGCATATTATACACCCTGATTACATCTTTCCCTCGCTTGATATCAGCATAAATTACGTTATTATCAGAATTCGGAAAAATGATTTTTCCTTCGAATATAATAGGGAATTTTGAAAAAATCGCCTGACCGGTTTTAATTTGTTTTCCGTCAATAAAAATATAACGGTGCGGATATACTTTTAAATCGATGTGTGCTGAATTTGAATATTCCTGAATACAGAGAATATCCGGATCTTTCTCATCGATAAAAGCCTTGATATTAGACGGAATATCGTCACGATCCAGCCATTTAAACACATTAAAAAGACGCACATTATAACTCATTACGGAGAAGTCTTTTTCATCGCGAACATATTCTTTAGCCGAAAATTTATAAAACTTACTGATAAATGTAATTCCGGTTAATAATACCAAACCAGACAATATAAGGCGTTTTTTAAACTGAATCGCCCAATAAATGAAGAACAATCCATTCAGTACAAAAAAAACGGGCATAAAGAGGGTAAGCACCGATAAAAGCGGAAAACTTTTAGGTGCAAGAAAAGGTAAAATATAGATACTAAAAGTCACTACAGTCAGTACTATATTCAAAAAGAACATTATTTTATTAAACCACGAAAGGTTTTTCATATTTTCTTGCTAAAAGGATTATTTTCCAGCTTTAAATAAAAACTCTTTTTCTTCTTTTGTCAGACAGTCATATCCGGACTGGCTAATTTTGTCTAAAATTTCATCGATTTGTTGCTGCGTTTTATCTTTCGTAACAATTCTTGACGTCACTTTTTCTGTAGGTTTTTGATAATTCTTATGAACTTTTGTAAAAGGGGTCTTAGGGGATTTTTTGAAAAGATTGGTAAAAAAATCCAGTGTTCTGGAAACTATTATACTCAGATCTGTACCATTTTGAAGCAATTTTATAAATATAAAACCAAAAAGGGCTCCCGCTAAATGCGAAATATGCCCGCCGGTATTCTCCAGTCTGAACTGCATCAGATCAAGAACAAGAATTACAGCTGTAATATGCCAAAGTTTAACATTACCAATAAGCAATAAACGAACACCCATTAAAGGCTGATAAGCCGTTACCGCAACTAAAATTGCCATTATCGCAGCCGAAGCACCAACAATAATACCCGGCATATCCAGAAAGTAAAAACTCAGAGAAAACACAACACCGGAGAAAACAGCTCCTAAAATATACAAGCCTAAATATTGTTTCTGAGTAAAAAAGGTCAGGAATAAATTGCTTGCAAAATTCAACACCATCATATTGAACAGCAAATGAAAAAAGGAGGAATGAAAAAACGCGTACGTCAAAAAAGTCCAGGGCTTAAACATAAACACATTTGGATCTGACGATAATGCCAGCCAGTCTGGATATGCAAAACCGCCACCGGAGTATTGATAAAAGAACACTAATGAGATCGCAAAACAGGCAACGTTCCAGTAAATAACACGCATTGCTATACCGCCTAATTTGTACTGTAGTTTTAAATCATCAAGAATATTCATACTGTCTCTTTTCGTTTTTATTTTTCGCTATTAAAATTAAAAATTAATTCCAACGATTACCATTAAACTGATTCTTTTTCCAGTACCACATGATTAAAAATCCAGTCAAAGCGCCTCCAACATGCGCAAAGTGAGCAATTCCGGTACCGCCGTTTCCAAACAAAGAATTTCCTTTGAATCCCAAAAATAAATCTATTGCTAAAATAACCGGAACAAAATACTTCGCCTTAATTGGAATTGGAATAAACATTAAAGCCAGCTCAGCTTTAGGAAACATAAAGGCAAATGCCGTTAACAATCCGTAAATAGCACCTGATGCACCAACAACTGTCCCGATATAAGCACTCGTAAAACTATTGAATTGAGAAACCGAAACTAAATCCTGCCATCTGGTATCTATTTTTCCTTCACTCAGAAGTTTCAGAATCTCCTCTTTATGATATCCGTTTGCCATTAAAGTACTTAATGTATCCTGAAAAGAATAGTAATTTACCAAAGTATGCAATAATGCAGAACCTAAACCACACGAAATATAAAAAAACAAGAACTTTTTACCTCCCCAGAAATGCTCTAAAGCTGATCCAAAAGAAACCATAGCAAACATATTGAAAGCAATATGCATAATACTGCCATGCATAAACATATGCGTGATAGGCTGCCATGCCTTGAAACTTGGATTTTCAGGAAAAAACATAGCAAAATACTCGTACGATACCGGCACTAATTGTGAACCAATAAAAAAGATGATATTGATTATCAATAATTGTTTTACAACGGGAGTCATATTCATCATAAGGCAAACTTTTTATCTATATCTTCAACACGCATAGTGATGAAAGTAGGTTTTTGAAAAGGTGAAATATTTGGATCTTTACAAGCAAACAAACCGTTTACCAGATTATCTTGTTCTTTCTCGGTTAAGTAAGATCCTGTTTTAACCGCTAAACTTTTAGCCATCGATTTCGCGATAGTATCATTCTGACTGTAACTGCTTGCCGGAATTCCGTCTTGCAAATCACTTAATAATTGTTCTATTACCATCGAAACTTCACTTTCTGTAATATTTACAGGAATTCCTGAAATCACGATATGATCTGTTTTTGCCTCTTCAAAAACAAAACCGGTTGTTTCTAATGAAGGTTTCAATTCTTCGATTAATGTCATTTCATCAGAAGAATAAAACAAATCCAAAGGAAATAACAATTGCTGACTTGAGGCCTGATTCACCGTCATATTCAATAAAAACTGCTCGTATAAAATGCGTTGATGCGCACGTTGCTGATCAACGATTACCATTCCTGATTTTATTGGCGAAACAATGTATTTTTTATGAATCTGGTACGTTCCCTGACTTGCCTGTTCAATCTCATTATCATTGAACAATGACGAAGTTACTTCTTCATTTTCAAATGTAAAAGGCGAACTTTCAATTGTATCTGTTTCTAAACCTACATACAAACTTTCCCAGGTTGCTGTTGGCTCTACTCTTTTATTATATCCGGAATAAGAACCGGAACCTGATCCGGAACTAAAATTAGAACCCGAAGTAAAACCTGAGCCCGATCCGGAACCTGATTTAGAATAATGCTGATTGGTTTTATCGTCTGTAAACGGATTAAAAGTTCCATCTACCTGAATTGTTGGCGTTTCTCCTTCTAAATCTTTATAATGATATGGCGTATCTAAATTAGCATCACGATCAAAATCAAGAACGGGTGCTACGTTAAACTGCCCTAAACTGTGTTTGATTGACGCTCTTAAAATAGCATACAAAGCTTGTTCGTCATCAAACTTAATTTCAGTTTTAGTAGGATGAATATTGATATCTATAGTATTTGGAGGAACTTGCAAATACAGGAAATAGCTGGGCTGTGAACCGTCTTTCAGAAGCCCGTCATAGGCAGCCATTACCGCATGATGCAGATAACCGCTTTTAATGAAACGATCATTTACAAAAAAGAACTGCTCTCCCCTGCTTTTCTTGGCAAATTCAGGTTTACAAACAAATCCCTGAACATTTATAATCTCCGTGTCTTCATTGACAGGGACTAATTTCTCATTGGTTTTACCGGACATAATCCCAACAATACGCTGACGCGAACCTGCAGCCGGCAGATTGTACATCTCGCTGCCGTTATGATAAAACGTAAAATGAATATTGGGGTGTGCCAAAGCTACACGCTGAAATTCATCCATAACATGACGAAATTCAACCGTATCTGACTTTAAGAAATTACGACGGGCGGGAATATTAAAAAACAGATTTTTAACCGCAAACGAAGTTCCCTTTGGCAAAACTGCTACTTCCTGAGAGATGAATTTACTTCCTTCGATTATAATATGCGTTCCCAGTTCTTCCTGATCCTGCTTGGTTTTCATTTCCATATGTGCAATTGCAGCAATAGAAGCCAATGCCTCACCACGAAAACCCTTGGTGTGTAACGAAAATAAATCTTCTGCCTTACGAATTTTAGACGTGGCATGACGTTCGAAACACAAACGGGCATCGGTAACGCTCATTCCTAAACCATTATCAATAACCTGAACTAATGATTTCCCTGCATCTTTAATAATCAATTTGATATCTGTTGCTTTTGCATCAACAGCATTTTCCAACAGTTCTTTTACGACTGAAGCCGGTCTTTGAACCACCTCTCCAGCGGCAATTTGGTTAGCAACATGATCAGGAAGTAATTGAATTATACTCGACATTAAGAAAAAATAATTAAAAGGTTAAGGTTTAAATTTTGAAACCAAGAAATACAAATTTAATGAATTTCTATTGGCTTTCAGAATAAGTGGTATCATAAAAAAAACAAAAAACCTATACTATTTATACACAGTATAGGTTTTAGTATTTTTAAAACAAATGTGTTTTATTCTTTATCAATTTTTATTGGAGTTTCTTCGATCTGGATCGCTCCTGAAGACAATAAAGGCTGATTAAATGGGTGCGACATTGAGGCTTGCTGACGGATATACGCCATTTTGATAGCAGCAATTGCAGCTTCAGTCCCTTTGTTTCCGTGAATCCCTCCACTTCTGTCAATTGACTGTTGTATATTATTATCTGTCAGAACGCAAAAAATAACCGGGATATCAGTCTGAACATTCAAATCTTTAATTCCCTGTGTTACGCCTTCGCACACAAAATCAAAATGTTTGGTTTGTCCCTGAATTACACATCCAATTACAATTACCGCATCAACATTTTGTGTCTGCAACATTTTTTTTGCACCATAGATCAACTCAAAACTCCCCGGAACATTCCAGCGAATAATTTGCTGCGCAGGAACTTCATTATCAATTAAGGCTTCAAAAGCGCCATTGTAAAGTCCTTCAGTTATAGTTTCATTCCATTCAGAAACAACAATCCCAAATCGAAAGTCTTTCGCATTTGGGATCGTGTTTTTATCGTATTCTGATAAATTTTTATTTTCGGTAGCCATTTTCTAGATTTTTAGATTCCTAGATCTTTAGATTGTTAGACTTTTAGACTTCGATCAGATTCAGAATCTAATAATCTAAAAATCTAACAATCTAACAATCTATATTAATTATTGCGCTAATCCTATCAATACATCTACAGAAGCAGCTTCCGGAGTTGCATCGTAGTTTTCTTTAATATCTGTTAAATATTTCAAGGCATCTTCTTTTTGACCTAAAGCCAAAGCAGTTTTACCAGCTTTTAACAAGAAACGAGGTGTTGTAAAATCATTTTTATTTGATTCAGCAGCTTTTACATAATACTCTAAAGCTTCTTTTTGTTGGTTCTTTTGAGAATAAGCATCTCCAATTGCACCAATTGCTAAAGCATTAACAATCGCTTCTTTTGATTTAAATTTACCTAAATACTTAATAGCATCATCAAATTTACCAATATTCAAAGAAGCAATACCTGCATAATAGTTTGCTAAATTTCCTGCATCAGTTCCAGAATATTCATCAGCAATTTTTACGAATCCAAATTTACCTTCAGAACCATTCAAAGCCAATTTATATAATGAATCGCTTGCTACACCATTCGTCGCTTTATCAAAGTTTTGCTGAGCAACAAACATTTCACTTGCAGCTTCGTCTTGCTTAGGAGCTTCGACAAATTTTTGGTAGGCCAAATATCCAATCGTAGCAACTGCAATACCGGCAACTAAACCAATAATGATTTTTTGATTTTTAGCAACCCAATCCTCTGTTTTCGAAGCAGTCTCATCTAATTTAGAAAAAACCTCAGCAGTTTTGCTGTTTTTTCCATCAAGAATTACTTGTTGTTCTTCATTCACAACTTCTTCTTTAACTTCCTTTTCCTTTGGTGCCTTATATCCTCTTTTATTGTAAGTAGCCATTTAAAATTTAATTTAGTGAACGGCAAAAATAAAATTTTTATTGAAACCAACGTAAAAAAAATCAATTTTATATCTATTTTAAAAAAATAATTTACTAAACAGTAACTTCTTTACTAATTTCTACAAAATAATTCATCTTGAAATCCGCCAAAAGCCTAATTATTTGGACATTCCTGACAGTTTTCATTTAATTACTTCCTACTTATTATTAAGTTGCAAATCTCCCAAAAAGTAATTTTTAACCACAGATTTCACAGATTCTCTCAGATTAAGAATTTATTAAATTAAATTTGCTGAACAAAATCCTTTTTAATCCTTTTATCTGTGGCAGAAAAAAACCTAATCTGCAGGAAAAAGTCATAATTTGGGAACGTTAATTCTTACCATTACAGTTTCAAACAAAAATGCATTTAAACAAAATTTCTTTATTCAATTATAAAAACTTCTCTGAAGCCAGTTTTGACTTCGACCTCAAGATCAATTGTTTTGTGGGTAAAAACGGTATTGGAAAAACGAATGTACTTGATGCCATTTATCATTTGGCTTACGGAAAAAGTTATTTCAATCCGTTAGCAGTACAAAATATTAAACACGGAGAAGAGTTCTTTGTAATTGATGCCGAATTAGAGAAAAACGACAGAACAGAACAAATTGTCTGCAGTTTAAAAAAAGGGCAAAAGAAAATCCTGAAAAGAAACGGAAAAGCATACGATAAATTCTCCGATCATATCGGGTTTATTCCTTTAGTAATTATTTCGCCGGCCGATCGCGATTTAATTGTAGAAGGAAGCGAAACACGCCGTAAATTCATGGACAGCGTAATCTCGCAATTAGATTCAACTTATTTGCATCAGCTTATTCAGTATCAAAAAGTAATTGTGCAGCGAAATGCTTTGCTAAAATATTTTGCACTGAACCATACTTTTGACAATGACACCTTATCTATATATAATGAGCAATTGAATAATTTCGGGCAATCGATTTTTGAAAAACGAAAAGAGTTCCTTGAGCAATTTATACCTATATTTAATACTCATCATAAAACCATAACAGGATCTGAAGAAACAGTACAACTGGTTTATGAAAGTCATTTGTTCGAAAAAGACTTATTGACTCTTTTACGGGAAAACATCAATAGAGATCGCGCACTGCACTATACAAGTGTCGGAATCCATAAAGACGATTTATCTTTTGAGATTGACTCGCATCCTATAAAAAAATTCGGATCACAAGGTCAGCAAAAATCTTTTTTAATTGCTTTGAAACTGGCTCAATTTGAATTCTTAAAAAAACAAAGCGGCGTAAAACCTCTTTTATTATTCGATGACATCTTTGACAAACTCGACGAAACGCGTGTTTCTAAAATTATCGAAATGGTAAACAGTGAAACTTTCGGACAGCTTTTTATATCTGATACACATCCGGAACGAACCGAGGCCATTGTAAAATCGACACATCAGAGTTATAAGATTTTCAATTTAGGGTAGTTTTTCCTGCCAGGAATCTGACTTTAACACACAACGGTTTGATAAAGCCCAAAATCTTTTCAAAGCTAAATACTAAGCGATATTTAAAATTCATAAAAATTGAGCTCTAACTTTTTATTTCACTTTCTGTTAAGAATTAAAAATTGAAAAATCATTACTTTAGCATTATTATTTTTAAAATTCAGCCTAATGAAATTCCCAAAAATCGTATTGTTAATTGTTTCAGTTCTTCTAATTTCCTGCAATGAAAAGAAAACCAATTCTTTTGAACCACTTCATCCGAAAGAATTTGCAGAAAAAATCAAAACAACAGAAAATCCTCAAATTTTAGATGTTCGAACTCCTGACGAATTTGAATCTGAACATATTGATAATGCCAAAAACGTAAATTGGAACAGTGACGATTTTGCAGCAAAAGCGGAATCATTTGATAAATCAAAACCTGTTTTTGTTTATTGTCTAAGCGGAGGAAGAAGTAAAAAAGCAGCTACCAAACTAAAAGAATTAGGTTTTACTACTGTCTATGAATTAGAAGGCGGTTTCCTAAACTGGAACGAAGAAGGATTTGGCAAAGCTTCGACCGGACAAGTTGGAATGACAATGAATGACTTTAATGATTTATTGAATACAGATAAAAAAGTTTTAATTGATTTTTACGCAGAATGGTGCGGACCATGTAAACAAATGGAACCGTATCTTTTGAAAATGCAAAAAGAAATGAGTGACAAAGTGGTTATTATCCGTATTGATGTTGACAAAAATAAAACCTTAGCAACTCAAATGAAAATTGACCAGTTACCAACAGTGGTTTTATACGACAACAAAGCTGTGCAATGGAAAAACACAGGATTTATCAGCGAGAAAGATTTAAAAAAACAACTGCAATAACATACTAAATATGCTAACGAAAGAATCATTGCAATTTTTAGACGATTTAAAAAAGAACAACAATAGAGACTGGTTTCAGGACAATAAAAAACGATACGAGATTTTC
Source organism: Flavobacterium frigidimaris (assembly GCA_900129595.1). GTDB lineage: Bacteria > Bacteroidota > Bacteroidia > Flavobacteriales > Flavobacteriaceae > Flavobacterium > Flavobacterium frigidimaris. The sequence continues at coordinate 36,350 of FQWG01000026.1, forward strand.
AAGAAAGATTATCAGCAATTAGTAAGTGATTTTCTGGATGTAATGAAACCTCTTGATCCATCGTTAGAATTGTTAGAAGTCAAAAACTGCACCTTCAGAATCAATCGTGACATTCGGTTTTCTAAAGACAAGTCACCTTATAAAGCACACTTAGGCATCTGGATGTCAGGCGGAACTAAAGGTTTGAATCGCGCAGGTTATTATGTACATATAGAAAAAGGAGCCAGTTTTATCGCGGGCGGATTTTATTCTCCGGAATCAGACGATCTGAAGAAAGTCCGTAAAGAAATTGCTTTTTTTTACGAAGATCTGGAAGCCATTATTGCAGATAAAAACTTCAAAAAAGAATTCGGGAGTTTAGATATAAATGAAAGCAATTCACTCAAAAACCCACCAAGAGGTTATGAAAAAGACCATCCTGCGATTGATTTATTAAAGCTAAAAAGCTTCACCGCTACTCAAAAATACGACATTACTGAAGTGACACAGAAAGATTTCGTTGCCAAGATGAGCAAAAAACTCATCGCTTTAAAACCTTTGAATGAATTCATCAATCGCGCTTTGGAAACAGAGGAAGGATTCTAGAAAAAATATTCCCCCGAGTTTCACAAATTTTCACTAATTAATTAGTGGAAATTCGTGACCCGGGCGATAGCAAGCAGCCGAAGCAAATTCGCGGCAAAAGAAACAAGCACTATAATTACAACTTCGCATTAAGGCAATAAACTTTCTTTTCACAAAAAACCAGCCTTTCACCTTTAACACTTATTTCCAATCATTTTATTATTGGTTATTTTCTATAAAATCTACTCAAATAAATTATAATCGTTACTTTTGAACTCAGAATTATCCCGCCATTTTGGGATTTAAAAAAGCCTTTTATTTATGGAAATCCAATCCAATTTTTCTTTAAAAAAACACAACACTTTTGGCATCGAAGCCAAAGCAAAACAATTTGTTGCCGTTCATTCAATTGATGAATTAAAAACCATTTTAAAAGAACACAAAAACGAGAAGAAATTCATTTTAGGAGGCGGAAGCAACATGTTATTGACGAAAGATATTGAGGCTTTAGTAATACATATTGATTTAAAAGGAAAGAAAATAATCCAAGAAGACGATGATTTTGTCTGGGTCGAAAGTCAGGCAGGCGAAACCTGGCACGAATTTGTACTTTGGACAATTGACAACAATTTTGGCGGTTTAGAAAACATGTCATTAATTCCCGGCAATGTTGGCACAACTCCGGTTCAGAACATTGGAGCTTACGGAACCGAAATAAAAGATACTTTTGTTTCCTGCGAAGCTATCAATATTGAAACTCAGGAAATAAAAACTTTTATAAATACTGAATGCAACTTTGGCTACAGAGAAAGTATTTTCAAAAATGAAGTAAAAGATCAATATATCATTACATCGGTAGTGTACAAACTAACGAAACGCCATCACAAAATCAATACCTCGTACGGAGATATTACGGCTGAACTGGCAAAAAACAACATCACAAATCCAACATTAAAAGATGTAAGTAACGCCGTAATTGCGATCAGACAAAGCAAATTACCGGATCCTAAAGAACTGGGAAATAGCGGAAGTTTCTTTAAAAATCCGATTTTACTGAAATCTGATTTCGAAAAAATCCATCAAAAGTTTCCTGAAATGAAATATTACGAAGTATCTGAAACTGAAGTAAAAGTTCCTGCGGGCTGGCTAATCGAGCAAGCCGGATTCAAAGGAAAACGTTTTGGTGACGCCGGAGTTCATAAAAATCAGGCTCTGGTTTTAGTGAATTACGGAAACGCAACCGGACAGGAAATTTTAGCGGTTTCGAGAGACGTTCAAAAAACTGTTTTCGAGAAATTCGGAATTCACATTGAAGCGGAAGTGAACGTGATTTAAAACACAAATTGCACTAATTACCAATATTGTCAGACTGAGTGGAGTCGAAGTCTTTGTAACACTAAAGCATCTCTCCCAAAATTTCCGGACGCCCGATGTGACAAAACCTGAAATCAATTATTTTTTTTAATAAATCAAAGAAATGCTTTCCATAAAAACGGCTGATCCAAATGATGAAAAAGTTTTAGCAATCACTGAAGAATTATCTAAAAATCTTTATCTTCGTTTTGGAAGCGACGGAAAGAATTCTTTTCAGGACTGGCAAAACGACAATTCAAAATTCGTGTTTGTTATTGCAGAACTTAACAATGAAATTGCAGGTTGCGGTGCCATTAGACCCATTGATCAAAATATTGGGGAAGTAAAAAGAATGTATTCTAAATATCCGGGAAAGAAAATCGGAACGACGATCTTAAAATTTCTGGAGGATAAAGCCATAACGCTGGGTTATACGGATCTGGTTTTAGAAACACGAGTAAAAAACGAAAGTGCAATTGCGTTTTACCAAAAACAAGGTTATAAAATAATTCCAAATTACGGAAAATATAAAGATCGTCCCGAAGCTATTTGCCTGGGAAAATCATTAAACCAAAATTCATAAAAATGTATACTCCAAAAATATACAAAGAAGAAGATCCGGAATTGATCAGAACTTTCCTGAAAGAAAACAGTTTTGGAATTCTGATCAATCAGACTCACGGAAAATTATGCGCCACTCATATTCCGATAGAACTTGAAATTAATGGTGAAGGTAAAGAAATACTCCAGGGACATCTTTCAAAACTGAATCCGCAAGCAGAAGGTTTTGCAGAAAACGATCAGGTATTGGCTGTTTTTACCGGCCCGCATACTTATATCTCGTCTTCCTGGTACAATCACGAAAATGTACCTACCTGGAATTACATAGCCGTACATGTTTACGGACGAATCAAGATTGTTGACGAAGCAACTTCAATAGAGCAACTTAAAAAATTAGTTGATAAATACGAAGTCAATTCAGCAAACCCTGTTCGGGTCGAAGATTTATCTACAAAAACAATGCGTGAAGCCAGAGGAATTTTTGGTTTTGAAATTGAAATTGACGAAATTCAGGCTACAAAAAAGCTATCGCAAAACCGGGACGACCATAATTATAAAAACATAATTTCGGAATTAGAAAAGACCGAAAACCCTCAGGCTATTGCCGTTGCGAAAGAAATGTCGAAATGCCGAAAGTAAATCGGCTTTAGCCATTGAAATTTAGTAATTCATAAGTACATTTGCACTCGCAAGATTCAGAAATTAAAAGACATTAAAATCAGATGCTTACATTCATTTTTTACTTTTTTATTGCTATTGTTGTCGTACAACTTTCTTATTATCTGGGTGTTTTTGGAAAATTTGCGTTTATTAAACCTCAAAACATCACTCCTAAAAGAATTCCGGTTTCAGTAATCGTCTGTGCGAAAAACGAAGAAGAAAACGTAAAAAAGTATATTCCGCTATTAGCCGAACAAAACTATCCTGATTTTGAAATTGTTTTAATTGATGATGCTTCAAGCGATGAAACCTTAGAAGTTTTTGAAGAATTCGAACAACAATACCCAAACGTTCGTCTTGTAAAAGTAAAAAACAATGAAGCTTTCTGGGGCAATAAAAAATACGCTTTAACATTAGGAATCAAAGCTTCAAAGAAAGAATATCTATTATTTACAGATGCCAATTGTTATCCAACTTCAAAAGAATGGATTACTTCAATGACTTCTCAATTCACAATGAACAAAACAATTGTGTTAGGATATGGCGGATACGAAAAAATAGAACGCTCTTTATTGAATAAAATTATTCGTTTCGAAACTGTTTTTACAGCTGTACAATATTTTTCCTGGACAAAATTAGGTTTTCCATATATGGGAGTCGGGCGAAATCTGGCCTATAAAAAAGAGGAATTCTTTAATGTAAATGGATTTATTGAGCACATTCAGGTTCGTTCAGGCGATGATGATTTGTTTATCAATCAGGCAGCAAACAAAAACAACACAACAATAGCATATACACCGGAAAGTTTCACCTATTCTAAACCAAAAGAAACCTACAAAGAATGGTTCCAGCAAAAAAGAAGACGTGTTTCTACTACACAGTATTATAAGTCTTTCGATAAAATACAGTTAGGTTTATTTTTTATTTCACAATTATTTTTCTTCATATTAGTGATTCTCTTACTGGCATTTCAATTTCAATGGATTGCTGTACTGGCTATTTTAGCAACACGTTATACTGTAGCGTGGACAGTAATTGGGTTTTCAGCAGGAAAATTAAAAGAAAATGACCTTAAAATTTGGTTTCCTATTGTAGAGATAGCGCTTATATTCACGCAAATTAATATCTTTATAACTAATATCTTTTCAAAACCTGTATATTGGAAATAAACTCTAAAATAGAAAAAGCAAAAAAGGGCGATCAAATCGCCTTTACTTTTTTATTAGATTATTTTTGGAATGAAGTGTATGGCTTTATGTTAAAGCGTACCGAAAACGAAACTACTGCCGAAGATATTACCATTGAAACTTTCTCTAAAGCTTTTGACAAAATCGCCTCTTACAACCCTGAATTTCAATTCAACACCTGGCTAATTGCGATTGCAAAAAACGTATATATTGATTTATTGCGTAAAAAGAAAACCAATCTTTTTATAGAAATCACAGATTCCGAAGACCAGCAGGCTTACAATATTGCAGACCCTACTCCGTCTGCCGAAGATGCTTTGATAAAAGAGCAAAATCTCTCACGCTTACTTCAATGCATCAAAGAATTAAAACCTCATTATCAGGAAGTAATCCAGTTACGCTATTTCCAGGAAATGAGCTATCACGAAATCGCGCTTAAAATTGACGAACCTTTAAGCAACGTAAAAGTAAAACTACTTCGCGCTAAAAAATTATTAGCTGAAATTATCGAACGTAACAGATAATTTACTATCTTTAGGTAAAGAATAACATATTATTCACTTTATTCTTAAAAAGATAAATTATCCACACACTAAAACTACAATAATCCTGTTGTAGTCAAACCCAAAACCTTACCGCTTATGATTTAAATGTTACTTAACCTTAAAATCCATAAACTATGTCTAAATCAAGTATCTACGAAGCAAGCTGGACCAATCTTGTTTTCGAAAACAAAAACAAAGAGTACGGGGCGTATCAATTACGCCAGGAAAATTCAAAAACTACCGTTACCGCTCTATTTATGGGTTTGCTATTATTAGCAGCTTTAGGAAGTGCATCAATGTTAATCAACAAATTCAGGACAGTAGACCCTGTGGAAACAATACCGGTAGATCCCGGACCGATGATTGTGACGCCTTATAAGCCCCAACCTATTGTTCCAAAAACAGAAGAAGCTGTTGCTCCTCCACAACAAGCTGCAGCAGCATCTGCCAGTACACAGTTATCACGTCCGGTTGTAAGCTCAGCAGCTGACGCCACTACAACTGTTATCGCTGCCAATACTGATAATTCACCAGCTGTTGACAATGCTAATACGGGAACAGGAATGCTGACTAATGCAATACCAACAACCGGAGGCGGAGGCGGTGTAGAAGTTGTTCCTGTTACCAACGAACCAGTAATTCCGGCACTTTTAGACAAATTACCTGAATTCCCTGGAGGAATGGCTAAGTTTTATACGTATGTGGGTAATAATTTTAACAGACCGGAACTGGATGCAGACAGAACATTAAAAGTGTATGTTTCGTTCGTGATCGAAAGAGACGGTTCTATTACTGATATTATGGTAAAAAACGATCCTGGTTACGGACTTGGAAAAGAAGCGATCAGAGTTTTAAAATCATTAAAAACAAAATGGATTCCAGGAGTATTAGACGGAAAACCAGTTAGAACTGCATATAACCTTCCGATTACAATAAAAACGGAAGCACAATAATAAAAATGAAAAAGCAGAATTTAGGTTCTGCTTTTTTTATGCTTTTAATTGAACTACAAAGAGATAAAGAAAAAAAATTTTTACAACATCGATTAATCGCGCAAAGCCACAAAGCTCCCTTTTTTTGTTTTGAACCTGACTCTCTTGGCTTTGATTCATTTATTTTTCAGGAAAGCAATCTCAATTTTTCTTAATCTCTTAATGGTTAGAAAATCGATATTATTTTTTATTTTAATTACTTTTACTGCACCTTAAAAGGGAAATCAAATCTACTAAAACTAAAAACTTAAAAATGGGAATATTTTCAGCTATTCTAGGCAACGCTGGTTCAGTAAGTCAGGAAGATCTACTTAAAAAATACGGACAACTTTTAACTGATAACGAAGAAATTGAAATGGGTTTTAAACTAATCCGCGATACTTTTATCTTTACGAATAAAAGACTTATCCTGGTTGATGTACAAGGAATAACCGGAAGCAAAACCGAATACAAATCAATTGCATACAAAAGCATTACTCGTTTCAGCGTAGAAACTGCCGGAACTTTTGATCTTGATGCCGAATTAAAAATTTGGGTTTCGAGCGAATTAAACCCAAGTATTGTTAAGCAATTCAACAAATCTGTAAATGTGTACGACGTACAAAAAGTATTGGCTTTTCACGTTTTAGGTTAATCTTAAAATAAAAAGCCCGATAAATTTCTAAGAAACGTATCGGGTTTTATTTTTCTACAAGAAATTATTATTTCTTCTTAGTAGTTGTTTTTTTCGTAGTTGTTGCTTTTTTGGCTGTTGTAGTTTTAGCAGCAACCGGAGCAGTATTTACAATTTTTTGTTGCACATAAGGCTTGTACAAACCATCTTTTTCTGCTCTTTTCTTAGCATCTTCTGCTCTTTGTTTTGAATCAGGATGCGAACTCATCATCTGATCAATAAAAGAAGCTTCAGTTCCTTCACTCATTTTAGCCAGAATTCTAAAAGCAGATTCTTCGGCATTCACATTATAACCATTCTTTTTCAGGAAATTATAGGAATACAAATCCGCTTCAGCCTCTTGTTTACGGCTAAATTTGCTGTCGATAATAGAACTTCCAATTTTTCCTAATTGACTATCTGTAACTGCTGCAAGTTTTGTCGATTGCGAAGCCGCCGCATCCATTAAGGCTTCTTTTTTATAAGCCGCTTTTATAGCATCTCTTGAATCGTTGTTCGCAACGTGACCAATTTCGTGACCAATTACTGCCAGTAACTCATTATCATCCATGATATCCATTAATCCGGAATACACACGAACACTTCCATCAGCAGTAGCAAAAGCATTTACCTCTTTTAATTTATAAACTTTATAATTTAAAGTATATCCATCACCAGCAGTATATTTTCCAAATACCCTGTTTAATCTTATAGCGTACGGATCTGTTGCAGCTGCAACTTCGTGCTCAGCATCCATTTTATCAACAGCAGCTTTAGATAAAGCAGCTGCATCAGCATTACTAAATGTAAAACCAGTTACACCTTTTTGAACAGCTCCAATAGCTTTATCGCCAAAATTAATCTGCGCATTCATTTTAGTAAAACCAAAAGTGGCAAACAAAACTCCCAATACAATAAATTTCTTTTTCATGTTTTATATTATTACAATTTAACAACAAATGTATTACAATGTTTATATATTTCTATTTCAATTAAATTCGTTTTTTAACAAATAAAGGTATAAATATTAAGCGAGTAAAAATCAGTTTAATATCATAATTATCAAACTTATTGAATTAAACAAATAAAAAACAGCGACTTAAGACAACTCTGTGATTTAAAAACAGTAATTTAACACATCAGAAAGATTATCATCAAAAAAGATTTTAAAAACTCCTCAGAGATGAATACCAAATTAAATGGTAAACGAATGACCAAATAAACTACATTCCTTATCTTTGTACTTTGAATTTTGATATATGGAAACAGTCATTGAAAATATACCAACCGGAAAACCAAAATGGTTAAAAGTTAAACTTCCAATTGGACAAAAATACACTGAACTTCGTGGTTTGGTTGATAAATATAGCCTGAACACCATTTGCACCTCAGGAAGTTGCCCAAATATGGGTGAATGTTGGGGCGAAGGAACGGCTACATTTATGATTTTAGGAAATGTTTGTACACGTTCGTGCGGATTTTGCGGTGTAAAAACCGGAAGACCTGAAACGGTAGATTGGGACGAACCTGAAAAAGTAGCGCGCTCTATAAAAATCATGAACATCAAACACGCTGTAATTACAAGTGTTGACAGAGATGATTTGAAAGACGGCGGATCTATTATCTGGATTGAAACCGTAAAGGCAATCCGAAGAATGAACCCGAATACTACTCTTGAAACTCTAATTCCTGATTTTCAGGGAATCGAAAGAAACCTGGACCGAATTGTAGAAGCCAATCCTGAAGTCGTATCGCATAATGTTGAAACAGTTCGCCGTTTGACCCGTGAAGTACGTATTCAGGCTAAATACGATCGTAGTTTAGAAGTTTTACGCTACCTGAAAGAAAAAGGGATCAACAGAACCAAATCCGGAATTATGTTAGGTCTTGGAGAAACGGAAGAAGAAGTTTTTCAGACAATGACAGATTTACGCAATGCAAATGTTGATGTTGTTACTATTGGGCAATATTTACAGCCAAGTAAAAAACATTTACCGGTAAAAGAATTCATCACGCCGGATCAATTTGCTAAATATGAGCAATTTGGTCTTGAACTAGGTTTCCGTCATGTTGAAAGCGGACCATTGGTTCGTTCTTCATACAAAGCACAAAAACATATTTTATAAAAAAGGTTATTCGTTCAATCGTTTATTTGTTTAATCGCATCGCTGGCTAAACAAATAAACGATTGAACAATTTAAACAAATAAATAAAGCACTTGAAAACAAGAATTGCTATTAACGGTTTCGGAAGGATTGGTAGAAATTTATTCCGTTTACTTTTAAACCATCCTGACATTGAAGTCGTTGCCATCAACGACATTGCCGATAATAAAACCATGGCGCATTTGATAAAATACGACAGTATTCACGGTGTTTTACCTTTTATTGTTAGCCATGACGAAAAAGGAATAATTGTAAACGAGAAACATTATCTGTTTTTTCATGAAAAAAGCATTTCAAAACTAGACTGGAAAAGCCATAATATTGATTTCGTAATAGAATCAACAGGAAAATATAAAACGCACGAAGAACTTAATGCCCATCTTGAAGCCGGAGCAAAAAAAGTAATTCTTTCAGCACCATCAGAAGTCGATACGATCAAAACAGTCGTTTTAGGCGTTAACGAAAATATTCTGGACGGAAGCGAAAACATCGTTTCAAATGCAAGCTGCACGACAAATAATGCTGCTCCGATGATAAAAATCATCGATGAATTGTGCGGAATTGAGCAAGCATACATCACAACGATTCATTCTTACACGACAGACCAAAGCCTTCACGACCAGCCACATAAGGACTTGCGACGTGCCAGAGGCGCAAGTCAGTCAATTGTTCCAACAACTACAGGTGCAGCTAAGGCATTAACAAAAATTTTTCCTAAATTGCATCAAAAAATCGGGGGTTGCGGAATTCGCGTTCCTGTTCCTGATGGTTCATTGACAGATATCACGTTTAATGTAAAACGTGCTGTTACTATTGAAGAAATAAATAAAGCATTTCAAGAAGCCTCAAAAACAAATTTAAAAGGAATATTAGATTATACAGAAGATCCTATTGTTTCTGTTGATGTAATTGGCAATACACATTCGTGTTTATTTGACGCGCAATTAACCTCCGTTATTGACAAAATGGTAAAAGTTGTGGGTTGGTACGATAATGAAATTGGCTATTCATCAAGATTAATTGATTTGATTTTGCTTATAAGAAAAACATAAGATTCATTGTAAAAGCATTGCAATACATGAAATACCATTATTTTATTCTTTTTTGTTTTTTTAATTCATTTTTGTATTCTCAAACTAAAAAGAATACGGATAGTGTCATCTATTACAACAAGTTAGTCAAAAGCAATCTTAACAATAAAAAGTACGATCAGGCAGTTTTTTACACTAAAAAATCAATCCATTTTTGTGAAGCAAATCATGAATCTGAAAGTTTAGCCAATCAGACTTTCAAACTGGGCAAGATTTACTACAATCAGAAAAAATATGAAGAAGCCCTAAAAAGCTTCCATAAAAGTATTTCCTTATTCAGTACTTTAAAACCTACTTGCACAAAAGTACTAGCCTTGCATTATATAGGCACAACCAATACGGCTAAAGGCGATTATAAAACTGCTGAGATTTATTATAAAAAAGCAGATGACCTTCTTAAGGAATTAAAAATCGTTGATCAGGCTCAGGTTCTTAATTACCAGAAAGCAATTGCTTTAAAAACCAATAAAGATTTACCATTAGCCGCCAAAACTTTCCTCGAAATCACAAAGAAACCGGATAATCCTTCGCTTTCAAAAACAAAAACCAATTCTTACTATCAACTTGGATTAATTGAGACGCAGCTCAAACGAAATGATTCTGCGATCATTTATTTTGACAACGCTTTGGACTACAGCAATAAAAACAATGATCTGAAGCAAAAGTCAAAAATTATTTTAGCGATAAGCAAATACTACAAACAAAATAAAAATTTTGATCTCGCCTACTCTTACTTAGACGAACATTATCAGATCGAAAATTATATCCTGAAATTAAAAAATGCCAAACTGGATTTTAATGAATTTCAAAAATTCAAAAAGAATCAATCCTTAAACAACACAATTAAACGGGAAAGCGAAGAAAAAATTCAATTAAAAACGTATCGTTACTCAAAGTTGGTGAGCATTCTGGCGATCGCCCTTATTTCGATTTTATCCCTTTTGAGTCTGGCATTGTATAAAAATAATATTATCCGAAATCAAAATAATTTACTTTTAAGAGAAAAAAACAAAGAACTTATTTTAGCCAAAAACAAAGCTGAAAAAGCATCAAAAGCCAGATCAGAATTTCTATCTACTGTAAGCCACGAACTTCGTACACCATTAAACGCCATTAACGGAATCACACATTTATTGCTCGAAGACAATCCTAAGAAGACACAATTAAAATATTTAGAATCGTTAAAATTCTCGGGAAACTATCTGACTACTTTTATCAATGAGATTCTTGAAATCAATAAAATAGACTCAACTAAAGTCGAAATAGAGAACATTACATTTAACCTTAAAGAGTTATTATTCAACATTCAAAGTTCATTAAAAGAACTAGCGACAGCCAATAAAAATTATTTCAACCTTGAAATAGACAAAGCTATTCCGGATAACTTAATTGGAGATCCCACTAAAATATCGCAGATCATCCTTAATTTGATTAATAATGCATTAAAATTTACACAGAACGGAAATGTAAATGTAATTGCAAAACTATATGCTATAACAGAAGAGAATGCTACGGTTTATTTTGAAATTGTAGATACAGGAATCGGCATACCCGAAGACAAACTACAAACTGTTTTTGAAAGCTTTTCGCAAGGATCAATAGAAGTAAATCGAAAATATGGCGGAACCGGTCTGGGGCTTACAATTGTAAAGAAACTAATTGAACTTTTAGGCGGGGAAATAAAACTAAAAAGTGAAGTGGGTAAAGGCTCTACTTTTACCTTTAAATTAGATTTTAAAATTAACAAAGAACCTCTTGAAACAGTGGAAGAAAAAAAACCATACAACGACAATCAACTAAAGCATAAATCTATTTTATTGATTGAAGACAATAAAATCAATCAAATGATTACCCGAAAAATGCTTGAGAACAAGGCAATTTCCTGCGAGATCATCGATAATGGCGAAGATGCTGTTGAGCTTTTGAAAATAAAACGCTTTGATATGATTTTAATGGATGTTCACTTACCCGGAATCAACGGGACAACTGCGACAAAGCTAATCAGGGAGTTTGACAAAACCACTCCTATAATTGCATTAACAGCTATTTCGCTTGACGAAAACAGAGATATGCTTTTGTCTTACGGAATGAACGATGTAATTACAAAACCATTTGTTCCGGACGAATTTTATAGTACAATTGCCAAATTTTTTGATTAGGTCTTAAGATTCTGATTGTCCTTTTATATACTCTAAAACTGTCGCATCAAAATTTTGCTGATGGTTGATAAACGTACTTTTTATTGGTAAATAATACAAGTGCGAAATCAATTTTGAATCCTTCAAACGCACGTAATCTTTCTCTGTTGTAATAATCTTTTTGTTTTGTGCTTTATTCAGAATCGTTTCTAAATCTGCATCAGAAAAATGATGGTGATCCGGAAAAGTCAGGCATTCGTCATTTTCATTTTTCAAATAATCAAAAAACGGCGTTGGTTTTGCAATTCCTGCCAGAAGCAATTTCGATTCATTTTTTATTTCATTCACAGCAATTTTACCCTCTTTACTATATATAAAATCATCATAATCGATATAAGTAAAATAGATTTGCTGCGAACAGGTAAGTTTTAACTTCAGGCGGATTTGTTCTTGTTCTTCACTGGATAAATCCTTTGGACATTTTGTAACTATAATAATATTTGCTCTGTTTGCCCCACTTCTGCTTTCACGCAAATTTCCTGTTGGCAACATAAAATCGTCGGCATACAGATCATCATAAGAACTTAATAAAATATAAAAACCTGCTTTTACTTTTCGGTGTTGATAGGCATCATCCAATAAAACAACCTGAGGTTTTTCGTTTTGCGAAAGCAATTGTATAATTCCGTTTGTTCTGTCGGCATCAACTGCTACCTGAATATTAGGAAATTTTTGATAAAACTGAAAAGGCTCATCACCCACAATCTCAGCATTTGAAGTAGCACTGGCCAAAACAAAACCTTCAGACTTTCGTTTATAACCACGGCTTAGAGTCGCCACTTTATAGCGATCCGATAATAACCTGATTAAATATTCTATTTGAGGTGTTTTGCCGGTTCCGCCAACACTCAGATTTCCAACAGCAATAACCGGAATGTCAAATGATGTTGATTTCAGTATTCCTTTATCAAAAAGAAAATTTCTGATTGAGGTAATGAATCCGTATAAAATAGCAAACGGGAAAAGTAGTATTCGAAGTAATTTCATAAAGTTATTTATCGGAATAATGTCCCATTGCAGAGATTACAAAAACGGTTACAACTTCATCATCTACACGATAAATCAACCGATCTTTTTGATTAATTTTTCTTGACCAGAATCCTGAATATTCATATTTTAAAGGCTCAGGATTTCCAAAACCTTCATATGGATTATCAGTAAGATCTATTAAAATTTTAACAATATTTTTAATAGAAATTTTATTTCCTGATTTTTTATGTTTTTCAATATCCTGATTTGCACTTTTAGTTACTTCAACCCTAAACTTCCCCATATATCATTTGGATCTAGCGTTGTAGTCTCGCCATTTTTAATATTTTCTTCTGCTTTTTTTACTTTTTCAATAAATTCAGAGCTATAAATACTTGGCTCTTCATTAACCTGTCCATAAACTGGCTCAACGATCTCAATACCTTCGACACCTTTAAAAAAAGCTTCAAACATCGCCATAAATGCTTTTCCTGTCTTCGTTTGCTCGTTAATTTTTATTGTAGTCATAACTTTAGATTTTGAAACACAAAGATACAAAATTAGTATTACTCGTATTATCAGTATTACTCGTATTGCCAATTTACACAAACAATATTATTTAAATATTTTAAAATTGACAGGTTTATTCGTTAATTTGTTTCAGGTCTTAAGTTTCAAGTTTCTATATAAAACCTGAAACAAATTAAACCTGAAACCTGAAACAAAAAACAATGAAGATCAAAGAAATATTAACGGTTCTCGAAGAAATGGCACCTTTGGCTTACGCCGAAGATTTTGACAATGTTGGACTTTTAGTTGGCGATGCTGAAACCGAAAGTACCGGAGTTTTAGTTTGTCACGATGCTTTGGAAAATGTAATTGAAGAAGCCATCAGTAAAAACTGCAATCTGGTAGTTTGTTTTCACCCGATTTTATTCTCCGGAATTAAAAAAATTACAGGCAAAAATTATGTGGAGCGGGCAATTCTAAAAGCAATTAAAAACGACATCGCCATTTATGCCGTTCACACCGCGCTGGACAATCATTCTGCAGGCGTTAATAAAATATTTTGCGATGCTTTAGGCTTAACCAATACAAAGGTTTTGATTCCGAAACAGAATTTTATTCAAAAATTAGTTACTTATACCACTCCGGATAACTCTGATAAAGTTCGAAATGCTATGTTTGAAGCTGGGGCCGGAACGATTGGGAATTATGACAACTGCAGTTTTAATACCGAAGGCTTTTTTACTTTTCAGGGAAACGAAGACAGTAATCCTGTAATTGGAGAGAGAGGAAAATTACATACCGGAACCGAAATAAAAATCGAAGTTATCTTTGAAAAACATTTACAGTCTAAAATCCTGAAAGCACTTTTTACAAATCATATTTACGAAGAAGTCGCTTATGAGGTTTATAATCTTGAGAATTCACATCAGAATATCGGACTGGGAATGATTGGTGAATTTGAAACTGATATGGACGAAAAAGATTTTCTGCTTTTTGTAAAAGAAAAAATGATCGCTGACGGAATTCGCCATTCTTCTTTTTTAGGAAAAAAAATCAAGAAAGTTGCCGTTTTAGGCGGTTCTGGAAGTTTTGCCATAAAAAATGCAATTATGGCCGGAGCCGATGCTTTTTTGACTGCTGATTTAAAATACCATCAATTTTACGAAGCAGAAAACCGACTTCTTTTAGCCGATATTGGTCATTTTGAGAGCGAACGCTATACAAAAAACTATATTGTTGATTATCTTCGAAAAAAAATCCTTAATTTTGCCATCATTTTATCAGAAGAAAATACAAATCCAGTTAAGTACTTATAGAATATGGCGAATACGAAAGAATTAAGTGTTGAGGACAAGTTAAGAGCAATATACGATTTACAGCTTATTGACTCTAGAATTGACGAAATCAGAAACGTGAGAGGTGAACTTCCTTTAGAAGTGGAAGATCTTGAAGATGAAGTTGCAGGGTTAAGCACGCGTTCAGAAAAACTGAAAAGTGAACTTGAGGTTATTGAAGATCTTATCAAATCGAAGAAAAACGCGATTGATGAGCACAAAGAGGTTATCAAAAAATACACAAAACAACAAGAATCAGTTCGTAATAACAGAGAATTTAATTCTTTGACTAAAGAGGTTGAATTTCAGGAATTAGAAATTCAATTGGCTGAAAAGCAAATCAAAGAAATGAAAGCTTCTATCGAACATAAAAAAGAAGTTACTTCTAATTTAAAAGAAAAACTTGACGCTAAAAGTTCGCACTTAAAACATAAAAAATCTGAATTGGATGCTATTATGGCTGAAACTCAAAAAGAAGAAATCTTCTTATCTGAGAAATCAGCTGAGTTTTCTGCTCAGATTGAAGAAAGATTATTAGCTGCTTATACAAGAATCAGAACTAGTGTTCGTAATGGTTTGGCTGTTGTATCTATCGAAAGAGGTGCGTCTGCAGGGTCATTCTTCACTATTCCGCCACAGACTCAGGTCGAAATCGCTTCCAGAAAGAAAATCATTACTGATGAGCACTCTGGAAGAATTTTAGTTGACAGCGCACTAGCTGAAGAAGAAAAAGAAAAAATGGAACAATTGTTCTCTAAATTCTAAATACGAGTCCCGATTTTATCGGGACTTTTTTTTACAAGTATTTTTTTGCCACAAATTTCACGAATTAGTACAAATTAATTAGTGTGAATCTGTGAAATTCGTGGCGAAACTTTTTACTAATCCGTGAAAATCATTTTAATCTGTGGCAAAACATTTTTTATCTTTATAAAAAAATAAGTTTTGGGAATTAAAAAAGGAATTCGTTTCATTACACTAAAATCAGTTGGATCATACATTAACATCTTAAGTTATGTGCGTCCGCAAAAAGCTGTCGAACTTTCTTATGCTCTTTTTAGCCAACCCCGAATTGGAAGATTGCAAAAAGAAAACTTACCCAAAATATTAAAAAACACAGAAACGGAAACGTTTCACCATAACGAACATCATTTTCAAACTTATATCTGGAAAGGAAACGAAACTAAAATCCTGCTGGTTCACGGATGGGAAAGTAATGCTGCACGCTGGAAAAAAACATTACCTCATCTTCAGAAATCAGGAAGTACTATTATTGCTATTGATGCTCCGGCTCACGGACAAAGCAGCGGTAAAGAATTCAATATTCCGCTTTATGCTGAATTTATAAACAAAGCGGTCGAAAAGTACCAACCCTCAATTATTATCGGACATTCTATTGGTGGCGCAGCTTGTGTGTATCATCAATACTTATTCCCAAATACCAGTATTAATAAAATGGTGATTCTTGGAGCGCCATCAGATTTAAAAACTTTGATAGACAATTATATTGCGATGCTGAGTCTGAACACTAAGATGTTTTCGCTTTTAGAAACTAAATTTATTAGTCGTTTCAATTTTAAAATAAGCGACTTCTCTGCGCAAAAATTTGCATCTGAGTTTAATGTTGACGGCTTTATTGCGCATGATACTTCAGATAAAATTGTTTCTTTTCAGGAAGGTCAAAAAATTGCGAGTAATTGGAAAAACAGTCGGTTTATCGAAACTAAAGGTTTAGGCCACGGAATGCATGACGATGAATTGTATGAGAAGGTAATTGAGTTTTTGTTTTCTGAAGGTTCTAAGCCACTAAGTCGCTAAGACACTAATTTTTTGGCAACTATTTTAGGTTGTAAAAAAATCTAAAATTTTAAACAACAATTTTAAAATTTTTCAACATTTCTTTTTCTCCTTTTCCTGTTATTATAATTGCCCTTGAATCTTTTGTTCTTCTGATCCAGTCTTGCTCCAGCATTTTATTCAACAGCAAAGTTCCTACTGAACCTGCGATATGATATCTTCTTTCACTCCAGTCGAGGCAAGGTTTTAAGAATATTCTTTTTTGTTTTTTGGCGTCTCCGATATTAACCCCAAAATCTGAGAACCATTTTTCTCCTTCAGGACTAATTTCGAAAGTATTATTCTTTTCGATAATTATTTTTTGTTCCAATAAGCTATCAGCTAAAGCCACACCTATTTTCCCGGCCAAATGATCGTAACACGTTCGGCAATATTTTACGGGAGGGTAATTCTCTATTTTCTTTTTTGAAGAAATCTCCGGCTTGGGAATAAGATTTGCCATTGCTTCAACAACATATGCTACTTCTTTACTCGAAAATCTATAATATTTATGTCGGCCTTGTTTTTCTACACTAAGTAAATTCGCTTCAAGAAGTTTTCCCAAATGCATACTAATGTTTTGAGGAGATGTATTTACAGCAATCGAAAGTTCTGTAGCTGTAAAAGCCCTTCCGTCCAGCAATGTCCACATGATGGCAGCACGCGTAGCATCACCAATTAATCCTGCAGCTTTTATAAATTGATCTTCCATTAGATTTTCATAGTTAAATATAGAATGAACTATTGATCTGTAAAGTTAAATAACTTTGCTAAAAACAATCTACATGACCTCTACTTTATTTCTTCTGTCCCATGTTCAGGATCCTTATTCGATATATAAATTTATGATGGATAAAAACCCAATTCATTGGGATGACGAGAACAAAATCTGGGCAATTTATTCTTATGAATATTGTATTGAAGTTTTAAAAAATCCTAATGCTTTTATTCCGGTTATAAACCTGAATAACGAACAGCAACTGAGCAAACATGCTCTAGACATTCTGACTAACCTTACGAGATTGTCAAATGGGACTGAGCATACGATAAATCGTGAAATTGCCAGTTTACTGTTTTCGAACCTAAAATCTGTAGTTATCAATACCATTATTTCTCAATTGATAAAGGATGATTTAATCGAAAATAAAATAGATTGGGTAAATGCGGTTTGTAAAAAACTACCAGTTTTAGTTGTTTTAAAAAGTTTCGGTTTTACAGATAATGATTGTGAATTTGTTTTGGATAAAATTGAAACTTTGGTCAAAATAATGCTTCCGGATAAAACAGAAGAACAAGTAAAATTGATCAATGAAATTGCTGAAGAGATCTTTTCTATGGTAGAAAAACAACTTTCGCGACTAGATTTCTACAATCCTTTATTAAATAAAATATCCGAGTCAGAAGTTCTTTCGATTGGCGAAATAAAAATAAAAGCTATTAGTAATTTAATCGGATTATTGATTCAGAGTTATGATGCTGGTCGCGGAATCTTGAGTAATTCATTATTACAGATTATCAAACACAAAACTTTTGCTGATAGAACAACAATAGAAAAATCGGTGATCGAAACTTTGAGATTTGATCCGCCAATTCATAATACAAGGCGAATTGCAAATGCAGATATTGCTTTAGGAGAAACCATAATTAAAAAAGGCGAAAAAATATTCGTCGTTCTTGCTGCAGCCAATAGGGATTCTGAAAAATTCGAAAACGAATCAAATTTTGATATAGAACGTTTTAATAATAATGAGAATTTGACTTTCGGGGTTGGCGGCCATCAATGTCTGGCCAAATATTTTTCGATTAACCTGACGACTGATGCTTTATGGTTTTTATTTAATGAATATAAAACGGTTACACTTTTAGACCATAATATAGAATACGAACCAATGATAAACGCCAGATTACCAAAAAGTATCTGGATTTTGGCACAATAATAAAACAAAAATATGATAGCAGTAATTTTTGAAGTAATCCCTAATGAAGGGAAAAAAGAAGAATATCTGGATATCGCGGCAAGTCTGCGACCTGAATTAGATCATATCGAAGGATTTATATCGATAGAACGTTTTCAGAGTTTTAGCAATCCCGATAAAGTTTTGTCATTATCTTTCTGGAAAGATGAAGCAAGTATCCAGCAATGGCGCAATCTAGAAATGCATCGCCACGCTCAGGCAAAAGGCAGAAATGAAGTTTTTAAGGATTATCATTTAAGGACTGCCACTGTTGTTCGTGATTATGGAATGTTTGAACGAAAGGAAACTCCGGAAGATAGCACTTCTTATCATAAATAAAGGTTCAAAGCTGCGGAGACTCAAAGGGGCAAAGGTTTTTCTTTTGATTGAGGAAAATCTAAAATCTGAAATCTGAAATTCTAAGAAGTCTAACAATCTAAAGATCTAAAATCTAAGAAGTCTAAATTTTGCTTACTTTTGCAGTATGGAAGAGAATTTAAAACGTCTGAATAAATTTATTGGTGAAACAGGATACTGTTCCCGCCGTGAAGCCGATAAACTTATTGAAGAAGGACGCGTAACAATAAATGGTATTGTGCCGGAAATGGGAACCAAAGTTTCGCAAAACGACGAAGTACGTATTGACGGAAAACTGATTGTTGAGAAACACGAAAAACTTGTTTACCTGGCTTTCAACAAACCTGTTGGAATTGAATGTACAACGAATCTGGAAGTTCGAAATAATATTGTGGATTATATCAATTACCCTAAGCGTATTTTCCCAATCGGGCGATTGGACAAAGCGAGTGAAGGATTAATTTTTATGACTAATGACGGCGATATCGTAAACAAGATTTTGCGCGCCAGAAACAATCACGAAAAAGAATATACCGTAACGGTAAACAAACCTATCACGGAACGTTTTATACAACGTATGGGAAATGGTGTTCCGATTTTAGATACTGTTACTAAAAAATGTAAAGTCGAACAAATTAGTCAATTTACTTTTAAAATCATTTTAACACAGGGTTTAAACCGTCAAATTCGTAGAATGACGGAATATCTGGGTTATGACGTAACGGCGCTTAAACGTATCAGAATCATCAATATTTCGCTTGATGTTCCGGTTGGGCGTTATCGCGATTTGACAGATGACGAAATCAAAGAGTTAAATCATTTAATTGAACCGTCAAGTAAAACGGAAGAAGCGAGTTTACCAAAACCAGAAGCTCCAAGACGAAGAACCGATTTTTTATCAAAAGAGGATGTTCCAAAACGAAGAACGGATTTTATATCAAAGGATGATCCGAGATTTAAGAAAAAAGGAGACTATTAATTTCATAAAAAAAATCCATTCGTTGCAACGAATGGATTTTTTTTACATACTTTTTAAATCTTATTAATCAGAACCATCTTCTTCTTTTAAATAAAAATGCTCCAACAGAAGACAAAATAACGGAGACGAAAAGAAGAATCCAAAAACCATATTTACTTTCTTCTAAGCCATTCGGGACATTCATTCCGTACAAACTCGCAATTAAGGTAGGAATCATTAAAATAATAGAGATCGAAGTCATTTGCTTCATTATATTATTCATATTGTTTGAAATTACCGAAGCATAGGCGTCCATCATTCCGGTCAGGATATTGCTGTAGATATTGGCCGTGTCCTGCGCCTGGCCTAATTCGATATCAACATCTTCCAGCAAATCAGGATCGAAGTGTTCTCTGTGGGCTTTTAAATTTTTAATTCGGTGAAACAAAACATGGTTTCCTTTTAGGGAAGTAATAAAAAACACGAGACATTTTTCTATTTGCAAAAGTGCCTGCAATTCTTCATTTTTGATCGATTTCTCTAAATTATCTTCGGCCAGTTTTATCTTTTGGTTGATTTGCTTCAGGTATTTTAAATACCAAACACTAGATGACAATAATAATCTTAAAACCAGATCGAAGTTGTCTTTTATATGAATATTTTTTCGCTTGGTGTATTGTACAAAATCGGCAATAATTTCTGTTCTGTAAAAGCTGATCGTAACACAAACATCTCCTTTGAAAATTAAACCCATCGGGATGGTCTGAAAAGGCAGTTTAACATCGTCACTTTTTATAGGAACACGCATAATAATCAGCGCCCAGCCATCTTCTATTTCAATACGGGGTCTTTCATCGATATCTTCGATATCATTATAAAAAGCTTCCGGAATCTGAAGTTCTTCAAGTAAATATTTTTTTTCTGATGCTGAAGGAGATTCAATATTGATCCAGCAATTTGGAGTCCATTCTTTTGTCTCTATTAATCCGTTGTTGTTATTGTAAAAAGCTTTCATTTCAAAATTGCAGGGTTTTATCATAGCATTTTGAGATGATTCAAAAGCTATTTTAATTTAATACTAACGAATAATAATCGTCCATTGGAGAAGTAGTTTTTTAAAGTGCTGCAAAAGTATCCTTTATTTTTAAAACCCAAAACTTTAAAGCAATAATTAGACATTAAAAAACCGTCTTAACAATTGAGTAAGACGGTTTTTAGAATTATTATTATTTCTTCAGAAATTCATAATACAACGCTTTTGATAAAAAAGTTTTATTTTGATATTCATCAATTTGTTCTTCTCTATTCATTTCAATTATTTGCCCTTCTAAATGAAGCTTTGAAAAATATGCTCTTCGGGCTTCATCATTAAAATTCAAACCGCTCAAAAATATTGGCTCTACACATTTATTCACTGCGATATTATAAGTAGTAATCAGATTTCCCCAATTTATAAAACTGCACAATAAAACCGTTCCATAAAAATACCAGACCATTTGGTTGGCCAGATAAGCATTTGTTTTTTGCTTTGTGATTTTAAAAAAGACAAAAACCAAACCTATAATGGCCAGGATCAGAAAAGCATAAACTCCCAATCGTTTGTACGTTAATCCGAAAACCGAAATATACTCTGAGTTTTTAATAATGGTACTTACGATTAAAAGTCCATTTAAGACAATCCAGATTTTAGCCAGTTTTTTAAGCCAGACTGCTTTTTTATCAAAATTGAATCCGCCCTTGAAATAGAACATGATTACACCAACAGCCATTATTATTGAGAAAATTACAGAATTGACTCTTTCGTGTGTATCGGCACTTAAGTTTGATTTTTCTATTACTTCAAAAAACTGTTCGTAATTGTAGGTTACAATAAATACTAAAAGCATAATGTTTAGCAGTACTAAAGTGATTTCACCACTTTTTCTCTCGAAGTCAATATCTAAAAACGAAAATGTACTTTGATTTTTAATTTCGGCTATATTCTTAAAATCATTGTCTAATAATTCGTTTTTTTCATAACAAACTTCGGGTACCCAGTAATTCCAGAAACTGAATGAAATATAAAACCCTAAAACGCCAATTAAGATAACTTCGACAATATCGATATCTAAAGTATAATCTGTCAGCAAAGATGAGAAATGAGTACTTCCGAAAGAATAGGCTGTAAAAAATACTATTAGAAAAACAGTGGGAATAATAAAATAGGCCACCAGCTTTTTAGCAAAATTATTGTGAATCTTTCTCTCCGGAAGCCACTGGCTGAACATAAAAATACGGCCAATTGAAGCAAAGGCATTTAGAAATACAAGCGGAAAAACCTGTACTATTTTAAGCTTCGAATCCTGGGTCTTAAACTGTAAAAAAAGAATTGACAGTGCCAAAGCCAGAAAGGACACAAAATCGCCGTACCAGGCAAAAGCCAGACAAGATAAAACCGAAGTAACGACCAGGATCAGATGTGACCTGTCAGTAAACCGATCCTGAAAGAAATAACAGATTGAACCGGTTAACAATAGTCCGAAAATAGCGAGGTTCACTCCTATTGACTCGTTGTAAAAAAGCAGTGTAAATACTATACTGCAAGCTAGAATGATTTGATGTTTTTTCATATTTGTTGAATTTATTTATTAGAGGTCAAATATGTTATCGCCTTTTTTTTATAGGTTTTGTTTTTTTAGTGGCGATTTCATTGTTTTAATTTTTAAAAGTACTTTGCTTTTCAAAGTATTTAGATAAAAAAATATAGTTATTACGATTTCATTAATTTTTCAAGGTAAGAAAGGTGTTCTTTAAAGGCCGCACGTCCCCTGGGAGTTACCTGATAAGAGGTTTTGGGCTTTTTGCCTACAAACTCTTTTTTAACTTCAATATATTCAGATTTTTCAAGCGCTGAAGAGTGACTGGCTAAATTACCATCTGTAATGTTCAGAAGATTTTTCATCTCAGTAAAATCAACCCATTCATTGACCATCAGAACGGACATAATACCCAATCTGACACGGCTTTCAAAATCTTTATTTAGTTTATCAATAATTCCCATTGCGTGGATTATTTATATTTTTTGAACATTATTAATCCGTACAAGATATGCAAAATACCAAATCCAATGATCCAAAAAACTAAACCATATCCAATAAAAAAGAGAGAAATAAATCCTAAGCCTAACTCACAAAACCCTAAGTATTTAATATCTGAAAAAGTATATTTTTCAGCGTTTATAAGGGCTAAACCATAGAATATTAAAGTTGCAGGCGCTACTAAACCATAAATTTCATGGTATAAAAGTGCTAAACAAAATATACCTCCGGCCAAAAGTGGAATGGCTAAATTAAAAAGCATTTTTTTAGTCGCAGATGTCCAGATTGGCAAATCGTATTTCCTGCTCTTTCTGATGGTAAAAGTCAGTCCAAAAATGAAAGCAAAAGCTAAAATGACTAAACCAGTATAAAACAATTGTGATACTAAACTGTAAGGAATGGTAATTTGCTCTCCTCCAAAATATTCAATTCCGTTTGCTTTGAACAATTGATAAACGTACAATCCACCAATCAATGCTGACAGACCGGCAAAAACGCCTGAGAGTCCGCTTAAGGATATAAATCTTGAAGAGCGCTCCATCATGGAACGAATGTGTGCTAAATCTTCTTGGTGCTGCTGATTCATAAATAAAGTACTTTGTACTGCAAAGTTATATATTATTTTGAATTGACAAGTAAAAAAGGTGATTTTTTTATTAGACCGAATGAATTGTAAATTTTTATATACCACCCTGATAGGTTTCTGAAAAACAAAATTCATAGATATCTATAAATATATCGTCCCGCTGGCACTCTATTATAAATTTGGATAATCCCTAAACATCTATAATTTGTATGGGATTTCATGAATGAACACAAAGCTGCGTGAGGGATAGCAATAAGCTACCGAAGTAGCGTGGATAGCCCAACCCTATTTGCGAAAGGCGCGCATAAGCGGTATGTTAAGTAGCACCTTTTGTAAATACGGTCACGCTCAAAGTATATAAAACAACAAAGCCTACTCGATTTAGAATAGGCTTTGTTTATTTTATTTGAAAAGAATTATTTTTTGGCGCTTCGCATTTTTCTTGCTAAAAGTGTGTTTTTAAGCAACATTGCAATTGTCATTGGTCCTACTCCACCCGGAACCGGTGTGATATAAGATGCTTTTTTACTTACTTGATCAAAATCAACGTCACCTTTTATAACATAACCTTTTGAGTTTGATGCATCGTCTACACGGGTAATTCCAACGTCTATGATTACAACTCCGTCTTTGACCATGTCTCCTTTTAAGAATTCAGGAACTCCTAATGCTGTAATAATAATATCGGCATTTTTAGTAAATTCGGATAAGTTCTTAGTTCTGCTGTGGGTTAAGGTTACTGTAGAGTCTCCAGGCGTTCCTTTACGGCTCATCAAAATACTCATTGGTCGGCCTACGATGTTGCTTCTTCCAATTACTACAGTATGTTTTCCGGCAGTTTCTACCTTGTAACGCTCCAGTAATTGCATGATTCCAAATGGTGTCGCAGGAATAAAGCTTTCCATCTCTAACGCCATTTTTCCAAAGTTTGTTGGATGAAAACCATCAACATCTTTATCAGGATCAATTGCCATTAAAATCTTTTGCTCGTCGATATGTTTTGGTAACGGCAACTGAACGATAAAACCATCAAGATCGTCATCTTCATTCAGTTCTTTAATTTTATCCAGTAATTCAGCTTCCGTAATTGTTTCAGGCAAACTCACTAAAGTGGAATCAAAACCAATTTGCTGGCAAGATTTTACTTTACTTCCTACGTAAGTTAAACTTGCTCCGTTTGTCCCAACGATTACGGCTGCCAAATGAGGTACTTTTCCTCCGGCATCTTTTATCGATTGAACTTCGGCTGCAATTTCGTTTTTGATGTCTTCAGCTGTTTTTTTACCGTCTAGTAGTTGCATTATTGTGTAGTTAAAATGTTTTAGATTTAATTTTTTAGTTTCAGGTTTCAAGTTTCAGGTTTCTCCTTAAAACGAAACTATATTTATTTTAATCAAAAAAGTTTCAAGTTTTAGTCTCGAACATGAAACTTTAAACTTGAAACTTTTTTCTTATTTTTTTTTATCTCGGCATTCCGCCTGGCATTCCTTTCATGCCTCCCATCATTTTCATCAGGTTTTTTCCGCCCGGACCTTGCATCATCTTCATCATTTTGCTCATTTGGTCGAACTGCTTCATTAACTGATTTACTTGCTCGACTTTGGTTCCTGAACCTTTAGCGATTCTGGCTTTTCTTTTTACGTCGATTATGGCCGGTTTACTTCTTTCGATTGGTGTCATCGAGTGAATAATAGCTTCGATATGTTTGAAAGCATCATCTTCTATTTCTACATCTTTCATTGCTTTTGAAGCACCAGGTATCATTCCGACTAAGTCTTTCATGTTACCCATTTTCTTTACTTGTTGAATTTGAGTCAGGAAGTCATCAAAACCGAATTCATTTTTAGCGATTTTCTTTTGAAGTTTTCTGGCTTCTTCTTCGTCAAATTGCTCTTGCGCTCTTTCTACAAGAGACACAACATCCCCCATACCTAAGATACGCTCGGCCATACGATCCGGATAAAAAACATCAATTGCTTCCATCTTCTCGCCTGTACCTACAAATTTGATTGGTTTGTTTACAACCGTTTTAATCGAAATTGCAGCTCCACCACGGGTATCACCATCTAATTTGGTTAAGATAACTCCATCAAAGTTCAGGATATCATTGAAGGCTTTTGCTGTGTTTACAGCATCTTGTCCAGTCATCGCATCTACAACAAACAACGTTTCCTGTGGCTCAATTGCTTTATGAACACGGGCAATTTCGTCCATCATTTCTTTGTCTACTGCCAAACGACCAGCCGTATCGACAATTACAACATTGAAACCGTTTGCTTTAGCATGTTTGATTGCGTTTTGGGCAATCTCAACAGGATTTTTATTTTCCGGTTCTGAGTATACCTCAACGCCTATTTGATCCCCAACAACATGCAACTGATTGATCGCCGCAGGACGGTAGATATCACACGCTACAAGAAGTGGTTTTTTATTTTTCTTCGTTTTTAAAAAGTTGGCAAGCTTACCAGAGAAAGTCGTTTTACCTGACCCCTGAAGTCCTGACATTAAAATAATGCTTGGATTACCTGAAAGGTTAATTCCGGCAACATCGCCACCCATTAATTCTGTTAGTTCGTCTTTTACTAACTTCACCAATAATTGACCAGGCTGCAGTGTTGTCAAAACGTCCTGACCTATCGCTTTTTCTTTTACTTTGGTGGTAAAATCTTTAGCAATTTTAAAGTTAACATCGGCATCAAGTAACGCACGACGAACTTCTTTTAAGGTATCGGCTACGTTTACTTCTGTAATTTTACCGTGCCCTTTTAATATATGGAAGGCTTTATCTAACTTATCACTTAAATTATCAAACATAATTTTTTCTTTATTTGAAGTGCAAAGATAATCTAATTAGGTATTTCAGGCAATTTTTATTTAACTGCAATTTTCTGCCACGAAGTTTAGTTTTGCCACGAAGACTCGAAGACATAAAGTTTGCTTTTTTTTAATTTCTTTGAGCAAAAAATATAAAAAAGGCACAAAGAAAAAATAATCTTTGCGCCTTTGTGCCTTTGTGGCTATGAACCTTTGAACCTTTTTTTAAAATTGGAAATAAATAAACGGTTGTGATCCTGCAACAGCTGTAGCGTAAACAATCCAATAAACGAAACCAAGGATAATTGCTTTTCCTATTAATGGTGTTTTATCGAAAACAAATTTCATTTTTGATGTGATCACTTCCGGTAAAAAGTGCCAAACGTATCCAAAAAGCATTAATAAAAATACATTTTTATATCCTGATACAATTGTTTGCCATTGCTCCGGCTCAAAAGTCAGCTGACCAATATTATTGATAACCTGCAAAGCTGTTTCGAAATCTCTGGCGCGGAAAAAGATCCAGCAGAAAACAACGAAATGAAACGTAATAACGATCGAGAAAAACGTCCATAAGAAATTTGAACCATTACCTTCTTTTTTGGAAGGGAAAAATTCCATGAACATCTTGTGAACTGCTAATGCTAATCCGTGCAATGCTCCCCAAACAATAAACTGAGCTCCCGCCCCATGCCATAATCCACCTAAAAGCATTGTGGTAAACAAGTTAAAATTCGTTACCAAGGTTTGGTGTCTCTTTTTAGAAAGTAAAAATGTTAAACTAAAAAGAACAATTGCGCCAAAAGCAATACCTAACGGAATGAAACTCTCATTTACGTTTGAAATCCCCCAAAGCAATAATCCGAAGAAGAATAAACTTGGGAATAAAAACCCTGCAAATGTTCCTTCTCTGTTTCCTCCAATAGAAATATATAAGAAATCTTTTAACCAGGTCGATAACGAAATATGCCATCTTCTCCAGAAATCTGTGATCGAAGTTGATTTATATGGCGTTCTAAAGTTAGCCGGTAATTTGAATCCTAACAACAATGCAATACCGATTGCCATATCTGAATATCCTGAAAAATCACAATAAATCTGAATGGCATATCCGTAAGACGCCATTAAATTTTCGAATGCCGTATAGTTCATTGGCGTGTCAAAAACCCGATCAACGAAGTTTATGGAGATATAATTTGAAATTACTGTTTTCTTGATTAATCCGCCAATGATCAAAAACAATGCATTGTTTACGTCTTGCTTGGTCAGGTTTAACTTTTGATAAATCTGTGGCAAGAAATCTTTGGCCCTAACAATTGGTCCCGCAACCAACTGTGGAAAAAATGAAACGAAAAATAAATATTCGATGTAGTTTTTTGTGGGCTTGATCTCTTCACGATAAATCTCAATAATATAACTCATCGACTGAAAGGTATAAAACGAAATCCCGACAGGCAGAAAAATATCATGAAGCTGGTAATTACCATGAAACATATCATTGAATGTTACGATCATGAAATTCATATACTTGAAATAACCCAGTAATCCCAAATTCAGGATGACACTTATAACAAGGTAAATTTTCTTCCGACTGTCTTTTGCTTCTCTGTAAATGATCTGGCTTAAACCATAATCGACCACTGAAGAGAGTAATAACAGTAAAAAGTAAATTCCGCTTGACTTATAGTAAAAGAAAAGTGAAAAGAGAATAACGTATGTTAATCGCAAATAAAATGTTTTGCGTAAAAAAGCATACACAAAATAAAAAACAAGAAATAATCCTAAGAATAAACCGGTATTAAATAATAGTTTTTCTTCAGGATTGTATATAAACCAACTTTTTGCCTGTTCTAAAGTAACTTCGCCAAAATTCTGAACAAACCAATTATTTATGCTATCAATTGTAATCAACTTAATTTTTTAATTTAAAATTATCGTATGTTTTTATAAATGCCTCTGTAAACAAATCCCCTTGTTTTTCGTATCCGGGTTTAGAATAATGAACCCAATCGGGACCAATTAATCCTGTAGCTTTTAAATTTCGGATTCCGTCCATTCCTCCAAATTCGTCATATAAATCCCAAACTGCAAAACCATCTGTCTTCGCTGTTTCAATAATGCTTTTTGCATAATCACGAACGTAAACGTTAGGTCTTCTGGCTTTAAGCAATGAAGGCGGCGGCGTCATAACAATGATAGGAGCATCAATATTCTGATCTTTTATATTTTTTATAAACAGACGTAATTCTGCTATATAAGCCTGTGCTTCCATGTGATCATAACTTTCATTTGTTCCTAACGAAAAAATCAACAAATCGGGATGCAGTGCTTTTAGCTGCTCAAAGAATAAGGGATATTTATTATAATCTGAAAATTTAGCTCCGTTTACTCCAATGCTGCTGTAAATTAAACCTGGATTGTCTTTTTCTAAAACCAATCCGTTCAGTTCATATTTTGAAGCCTCTTTATTCGGAATCAGAAAGATTTTATTCAGCTCTTTTTCTGAATGATAATAATGAGTGAATGCATCAGATTCAAGGTTCAAAGGCAAAAATTCTGAGCTTGTAATATTCTTAGGTCTTGTTTCATTTGTCAGGATTTTTAACGTTCTTCCGGCACGAATGTTATTAGACTTCAGGTGGTTTTCTCTTTTGATATCGGCGATTGAAATTTTGTATTTATCAGCGATAGTCGAAATAGCCTCTCCTTTTTTTATTTTATGTGTGATTATCCTGCGTTCTGTAGACTGAATCGTTTTGGTCTGAGAGGAGATCGCCAGGTCAAACATATGTTGATTCTGAGGTGTAATAACCTTAATTGAGTTGAACTTATAAGCCGTGTCTTTTATATTCAGTTCGACCGCAAAACCACCGGTATCTCTCCACAACGCTATTCCGCTTAAACCAACAGAAAGATTCTTGAAAGGATGAATGTTTCGATAACTTTCCCAGCCTCTGTTAGAATAAAAACGCTCATTATAAGAACCATTTGTTTTTGCCAATTGATAAGGAAAAACCAATCCTCGTCCGGCATTTCCAAACTTTTGCTGAAGGTTTTTTCTAATCTCATTGGTCATTAAATCACTCTGAATATGAGAATCACCAATATGCACAACATTTATCTTCTGATTATTATGGCTTTCGTTTTCCTTTAATTTCAGAAAAAAACGCTCTAAGACTTTTGCATTATAGATTCTGTCCTCAGGAAAAGAATCAATTGCTGCTTTATTGACTTTATGAATCATATTTTTTGTTATTGGCTTTGAATCTGTTTCTTTTGTTGTGTCATTTGTTGTAAAAAAAAGACAACAAAAGAAAATAATAAGTCTACTCATCTACACTATCTTTTGTTACAGATACGGAATCTGTATTTGTTTTCCTGACTGTCTTCCGTTTATTGACATCAGTTGATCTGTTTTCGCGTAATACTTTGTACTGTTCGTAACCTTTATTTAACTGATCGTATAGTAACTTACCTATGGCTTTTGCACCACGTTGGTTAAAGTGCGTATAATCTTTATTGGCTTTCGCCGGTGATTCGTCGACCCATTTTACCATAGATCCGTCGCCCCCCATTAAGGTATATAAATTTACAAATCCGGATTCAGTATCCAAAGCATATCTTTTTTGTGATTTCATTAAAGGAACTACGGCAGAATCACTCTTCATTTCCATATTGTATTTCGTCGATTTATCTGCTGTTGAAATAATCAAAACAGAAACTCCGGGAAAGGATTCCTTTATTTTATTAACCACTTTTGTCATTCCTTTTTCATACCATGAATAATTTTTGGTTCCGTAGTTCAAAACGTTGGTTCCGTAATGCAGAATAATCAAATCGTACTTTAAATTATTATTAAAACCTTGCATTACATTGGCATTAAACATAGAGATTGGCAATCCTGAATTTCCCCTTTGAGAGAAATTATCAACATGAACCCCACTTCCGTTATCAAAATTGAAGCCATAAATTGGAATTGAATCTGAATTGATGAAATTGGCCTTAAATGATTTGATACTTCCCGAAGTCACTTTCAGCGTATTAACAAGATTACCCGGAACAAGGCTTTTACGCAATGTATCTTTTCCAATAATGAAATTTACATTTCCTTTTCTGGTTGATCTTCCATAAAACAAGGTAGGATTCTCTAATGTTGTAGCATATTTATTTAGCCCTGCCTCATATTGAACCCAGGTTGTGTTTGCTTTATTATTGGCAAAAAACACATGTCCATTTACTCCAAAAGGGCTAGCCGGATTTTTGACATTTAAGTACGATTGTGTTTTCCAGTTTTTAGAATAAGTAGATTTCACCGATGCTCTAGATGCGGCAGACTCTGAAGTAATTGGAACAAAACCAACACCGCTACCGCCAAAACGTTCCTGATAATTAGAACGAACATCCTGCACGATTAAATCGCCATCTGTCATCGAATCTCCATAATAAGCAATCCTTACTTTGGCTTGCGGATTCTTTTCTAATTCATATAATTTATCATAAAAAGAAATCAGGTATTGATATCCTTTATAGTTCTCGAAAGTTTCAGACGGAAATTCAATTCCCTCTGAAGCATTAAAAGTAATTTTCTCTCCCGCTTCCTTTTTTTCATTTTCAGAAACGTTACCGCCCTTTAGTGCCAAAGAATCGTTTGCTACAGATTCTAAAAGCAGACTATCTATAAGTACATTTTTAGAATCTACTTTACTATCCGGGAAAATTTTATCAGGTAAGATTTGTTTAAATCCAATGAAAGCTACAAATGCTAAAGCTACAATTGCAAAAGACTGAAAAAAATAAGATTTTGTGTTCACTAGTAATTATAAATTTGAAGAAAGGTTTCGTTAAAATTTTTATTCAAAATTCCTGTTAATTCCTTATAAAAAGTTGCGCAAAGATAGAATTAAACATTAATTTATGAATTGTTTTTAACATTAAAAATAAAACAAAAAAAGAGGTTAGATAAATCTAACCTCTTTATCAAAAAAAAAAATAAAAAAACAAAGCTAATGATTAACTGAATTTTAATCGGATATATTTATAATCAGTAAAGAAATAATCTAATTAATAAAAGATTATTTCTTTACTGCTGTTTTTTTTATTTCAAGATCGCATACTCTAAAGTAACATAACCTCTTTCTCCTGCATCATTTGTCATAGTAAGGAATTTAACTTTATAATAGTTTCCTGCTGCATCTTTCACTACATAAAAACGATCTGTTCTTATACTTGGTAATGAACCATTTTGTCCTCCGCCATTTCTCCAGTTGGCACCAATCATTCTTTGATCTGTAAGAGAAGCTTTAAAGCTATCTTCAACAACTTTTGCTTTAGTAAAATCTGCATAAGAGCCTCCGGTAGCAACTAAAACTTGATACACTTGTGTACCACCTTTTGAGTTTGAAGTAATAAAATCAGAGTAACCGTATGTAACATCACCACTACCCATATTTAAATAATTTGTAAATACGGTGAAATTCAAATCCCATTTTGTTTTTGCTGGTTCAACTGAAACAGTATTTCCTGAAGTCAAACTAAAAAATGAGAAATTAAAATCTGCATCTTTTGAAATTACCTTCTCTGTAAAAGTTGTTGAAGTTAAATCGGCATACTGAATTTTATATCCATTTCCACTTCTTAAAATTCTAACTTTTTTCCATCCTCTGGCAGCTCCGTCAACTTCAACACCACCTACTGCTGGTTTTACATTACTAACAGCAAATCCTAAATTCACTAAGTATACTTTATTATCAGCATCTGTTGCAGAAATTTCAGCAATTGCAGTTCCAACACCTGCTCCGGCACCAGCCAAAACACCTGTAGGATTGTCAACATATCCATTTGATGCTGCAGTTTCTCCTCCACCTGCTATAACTTTTATATCAATTACTTGTGGTAACGTAATATCAGATGTCTCCAATTTTTTTACTGCCATTTTTACAGATCCATTGATGATCACTCTAAAATCTGCTGCGCTCGAGAAACCAAAATCCCAAGAAGCTCTATTAACTGATTTTGACTCTCCTGCGCTTAAATCTAAATAAAGCTGATTAGGTTGATTTTGACCTCCTACTGATGCTGACAGAGTTGATCCTACTGAAGGCACTTCAGGTACAGGCGTATTGTCGTCATCACTTGAGCATGCTGCTAGTGATAATAAGGCTATTGATAAAAATAATAGTTTTTTCATTGTATTTCTGATTTATATTAAAGATTAAGATTATATGCTAATTTTAAAAAGTAGGAACGTCCGTAAGCCAGCATTACATCTCCTGAAGAAGCGTGAACTGCATTTGGATTTGTTCCCGTTTGATTTACATTTTTTATATCAAGAATATTTCTTACCCCAATGGTAACCTCAAAATGATCTTTGAAAAAGTTTTGTCGAATAGTAGCATCTAGCCAATTACTTGGATCAATTGTTGAAAGGACATAAGATGAAGCCCCTTCAATAAATTGCTGTGTTCTGCCATTGTATTTGTAATAACCTGAAAGAATGGTTTTCCATTTTGGAAGTTTGTATGAAACACTCGCATTTAAATTGAAAGAGTAAAGAAACTTATCATCTGAAGTAAATACCTCATTTTTTATTTCCTGAGAAACTCCAATTAATGCAGCACCAAAGTTAAAAGTTAGATTATCTTTTCTGAATTGGTTCATTGTAGAGAAATTCCACATTCTGTATTTACTAATATTCATATATTGATACTCCGGATTTCCTGTATCGGGATTAAATCTTACAAGTGCCATATCAATTCTATCATTAACATCTAAGTAACTTCCCGCAAATGTGTTTGAAAGCTGTGCTCCCGAAAAAAATGTAGTCGATTTTTTAAGACTGGCCTCATAAGACGTACTGGTTTCAGGAATAAGATTCTCATTACCAACGAAAAAGTGTCCGTCAAATATTTGTTTTGAATACAACTCCTCAAAAGTTGGTGTTCTAAAGGAGTTACCATAAGAACCGCGAAGTTCAATTCCTTTATCAAATAAATATCTTAGACCAAGAGACGAAGCATATTGATTATCAAACTGAGACTGAGCAGAAAATCTAATTCCCGGTTTTATAGACAATCGCTCACTCGCCATAATTTCTGACGAAACAAAGAAATCATAGTTTTCCAAAGTTTTACGAACAGGCGCCAAAATATTACTTGCCTCCTGAACTAATGCATATCCTCGATTATTTACGAATTCATAACCCAATTGCAAATCAACCGTTTTGCTTGAAAAAAAGTTATTTAAGGTTCCTGTAGAATAAAGAACTTCCATTGACTGATCTTTGACTGTAACATTATTAGCCTCTGACTTAGTAAATAGATAATATCTAAAACTCTCAACATCACGTGCTTGTTTCTGATGAGAAAGCGAAACATTATAATTCAATTGAGAGAACAGTTTACCAGTAACATTTAAGTTATGAAAATACCTGTTGGTTAAATATCTTTTATCATCTCCATAACGATAAGAGCCTAAAGTGGTATTGAAACCAGATTGTACTATACTGTTATAATAATCTACGTTTTCATCTAAATATTCGAATTTATAGAAAAAACGAAAATTATCTTTGTGATATGCTATCAAAGCCGTACCATTTAACTGGTCTTTTGGCAACCATCGATAACCACGTGTGCCATCATTTTCAGCATAATCAACCCCATTTTTATCGCTTAAATATCCCTGAAAATCATTTCGGTTTGCACCAAAAGAAACAAACCAGTTTTTATTGAATGTATGAGAAACTTTTAATGACTGAATATGGCGTCCCTGATCAAAAAGTGAATATTCTTTGTTCACGGTTTCTTCCTGAACTGATGCTGTAATACCCCATTTATACTGTGAAGATTTCTTTGTAATTATATTCAGAACACCACTAACAGCATTTGCACCATAACTAACTCCCATTGAACCTTCGACAATTTCGATATGATCAACGTCATTAAGATTAATTTGGGAGAGATCTGTATTATTACCAAAACCTGCTTCATTCACTAAGGGAACATTGTCTACCAAAATTTTAAAATACTGCGCATCCAATCCAAATAAAGAAACTGTAGATCGCCCACTTGTTCCACTTGGTCTCACTGTAATATTTAAGTACTGATTTAGAACATCGGACAAATTATTTGCTGCTAAATTTTGAATGTCCTGATTTGAAATCACACGAACATTAAAAACAGACTTCTTAATTGACTGTGGCTCAAACTGTCCCGTCACAACCACTTCAGAAAGCTTATTTACAGCCGTAGTATCCTTTACTTGTGCAAAAGAAATTTGACAAAAAAGAAAAGCTGCAAAAAGGATATATTTTATTTCCATTATTTTTATTAAGTCTTAATAATGGCGCAAATATATAAACTATTTTTATTTGTTCTAAATAAAATTATATATTTGCAAAAAAATATAAAAACAAAATAATAAATTATGATTTCAAAAAGCCTCTATTTTTCAGCCGTTATGGCTTTGACTTGTAGCCTTGGTTTCAGTCAGGATAAAAAGCAACAAGACATTAAATCAATCAAATCAATGTGTGGTTGTTATGAAGTGAAGTTTAATTTTGCCGAGACTTTTCAGTATCCTAAAGATTCTCTTACTTACAAACCATCAGAAACGAAACACGAATCTGCTTTAGAATGGGTAGAGTTATTAGAAGACACTCCTAACAAAATTGTAATGCAGCACTTATTAATAGTAAGTGACGATATGATTATTAAACACTGGAGACAGGATTGGTTGTATGAAAACACTGACTTGTATTCATTTGACAAAGGATCTTCATGGAAATATAAAAAATTAGATAAAAAAGCCGTAAAAGGTCAATGGACACAAAAAGTATATCAGGTAGATGATAGTCCAAGATACGAAGGATCATCAACATGGGTACATGTAGACGGACAAGATTACTGGGCAAACGTTGCTGATGCTCCTCTACCAAGAAGAGAGCAAACCAAACGTAATGACTATAATGTTTTAAAAAGAAGAAACATTCACGAAATTACGGCTACAGGATGGAATCACGAACAAGACAATGACAAATTGATTCGTGACGAAAGCGGAAAAGATGTTTTATTAGCTCAGGAAAAAGGTATGGATGTCTACACTAAAGTTGCAGACATTAAATGTATCGCCGGACAAAAATGGTGGAAAGAGAATAACGCTCTTTGGAAAAACGTTCGTGACAAATGGCAAACATTGTTCGACAGGCATAAAGATTTAAACTTAGAAGCTAAGGTAGACAGAAAAGCACTTTACTCTCTTTTGTTTGATCTAAAACCAACTGCTACAAAAGCAGAATCAGATGCAATTATAGACAAATTTGTAAAATAAAAATATTTGTGTTAGTTATTAAAAAAGTAGCTGTCTCACAACTGAGGCAGCTATTTTTTTTTTGAGCTTGTTTTTTTCTGGTGAATTTTGTATATTTAATCATTGATTAACAGCTGATTATATATGAGATTCAAGCATTATAACCAACAACAAACGGTACTTTTGCCTTATTCGTTTGATGATTTAATTCCAGCAAAA
>FQWG01000046.1:0-2019 GCA_900129595.1 Flavobacterium frigidimaris
TTTAACAGAGATGTTAGAGCAAAAGAATAAAGAGTAAGATAATCGAGAGATTAGAAAAGAACCGATAGAGACTGATTCGAATAACAATACGATCTGGATTTAATTCAGATCAACAATATACGATGAAGAGTTTGATCCTGGCTCAGGATGAACGCTAGCGGCAGGCTTAACACATGCAAGTCGAGGGGTATTTATCTTCGGATAGAGAGACCGGCGCACGGGTGCGTAACGCGTATGCAATCTACCTTTTACAGAGGGATAGCCCAGAGAAATTTGGATTAATACCTCATAGTATATAGACTCGGCATCGAGATTATATTAAAGTCACAACGGTAAAAGATGAGCATGCGTCCCATTAGCTAGTTGGTAAGGTAACGGCTTACCAAGGCTACGATGGGTAGGGGTCCTGAGAGGGAGATCCCCCACACTGGTACTGAGACACGGACCAGACTCCTACGGGAGGCAGCAGTGAGGAATATTGGACAATGGGCGCAAGCCTGATCCAGCCATGCCGCGTGCAGGATGACGGTCCTATGGATTGTAAACTGCTTTTATACGAGAAGAAACACTACTTCGTGAAGTAGCTTGACGGTATCGTAAGAATAAGGATCGGCTAACTCCGTGCCAGCAGCCGCGGTAATACGGAGGATCCAAGCGTTATCCGGAATCATTGGGTTTAAAGGGTCCGTAGGCGGTTTAATAAGTCAGTGGTGAAAGCCCATCGCTCAACGGTGGAACGGCCATTGATACTGTTAGACTTGAATTATTAGGAAGTAACTAGAATATGTAGTGTAGCGGTGAAATGCTTAGAGATTACATGGAATACCAATTGCGAAGGCAGGTTACTACTAATTGATTGACGCTGATGGACGAAAGCGTGGGTAGCGAACAGGATTAGATACCCTGGTAGTCCACGCCGTAAACGATGGATACTAGCTGTTGGGAGCAATCTCAGTGGCTAAGCGAAAGTGATAAGTATCCCACCTGGGGAGTACGTTCGCAAGAATGAAACTCAAAGGAATTGACGGGGGCCCGCACAAGCGGTGGAGCATGTGGTTTAATTCGATGATACGCGAGGAACCTTACCAAGGCTTAAATGTAGATTGACCGGTTTGGAAACAGATCTTTCGCAAGACAATTTACAAGGTGCTGCATGGTTGTCGTCAGCTCGTGCCGTGAGGTGTCAGGTTAAGTCCTATAACGAGCGCAACCCCTGTTGTTAGTTGCCAGCGAGTCATGTCGGGAACTCTAACAAGACTGCCAGTGCAAACTGTGAGGAAGGTGGGGATGACGTCAAATCATCACGGCCCTTACGCCTTGGGCTACACACGTGCTACAATGGCCGGTACAGAGAGCAGCCACTGGGCGACCAGGAGCGAATCTATAAAACCGGTCACAGTTCGGATCGGAGTCTGCAACTCGACTCCGTGAAGCTGGAATCGCTAGTAATCGGATATCAGCCATGATCCGGTGAATACGTTCCCGGGCCTTGTACACACCGCCCGTCAAGCCATGGAAGCTGGGGGTGCCTGAAGTCGGTGACCGCAAGGAGCTGCCTAGGGTAAAACTGGTAACT
Organism: Flavobacterium frigidimaris; assembly: GCA_900129595.1. GTDB lineage: Bacteria > Bacteroidota > Bacteroidia > Flavobacteriales > Flavobacteriaceae > Flavobacterium > Flavobacterium frigidimaris. The sequence continues at coordinate 1,577 of FQWG01000046.1, forward strand.
AGGGCTAAGTCGTAACAAGGTAGCCGTACCGGAAGGTGCGGCTGGAACACCTCCTTTCTAGAGCCTCATGTGTTAGTTGATTTATCAACACGCTGAGGAAAAAAGAAGAAGCTTTATGGGTTTTGATTTTGAGAATATTTTACTCTTGCTGTTAGTTCAAATAATAAATTTTAAGTAAAACAGAGTCTCGTAGCTCAGCTGGTTAGAGTACTACACTGATAATGTAGGGGTCGGCAGTTCGAGTCTGCCCGGGACTACTATTTAACTTAAAAAAAGGAAATTCTAGAAGTTGGAATTCACCAAAAGAAATTAGAGAAGAATTAAGAAATCTAAAATCTGAATTCTACAATCTAAGATTGAAAAATGGGGGATTAGCTCAGCTGGCTAGAGCGCCTGCCTTGCACGCAGGAGGTCAACGGTTCGACTCCGTTATTCTCCACGAA
>FQWG01000046.1:2263-5194 GCA_900129595.1 Flavobacterium frigidimaris
CAAAAAAAAACGGTCATAATTAATTTTATGATTGGTACAATAAGCAAAATAAGGGCGTATGGGGGATGCCTTGGCTCTCAGAGGCGATGAAAGGCGTGATAAGCTGCGAAAAGCTACGGGGACGGGCACACACCGATTGATCCGTAGATACCTGAATGGGGCAACCCACTATGTTGAAGACATAGTACACCGATAGGTGGGCAAACCCGCTGAACTGAAACATCTAAGTAGGCGGAGGAGAAGAAAACAAAAGTGATTCCGTAAGTAGTGGCGAGCGAACGCGGATTAGCCCAAACCAATGTTGTTACGGCAAGATTGGGGTTGTAGGACCACGATATTTTATGTACAAGGAACCGGAAGTTACTGGAAAGTGACACCAAAGAGGGTGATAGTCCCGTATGGGTAACGAGTATAATAGATAGTGGTATCCTGAGTAGGGCGGGGCACGTGAAACCCTGTCTGAATTTGGCGGGACCATCCGCTAAGGCTAAATACTCCTGAGAGACCGATAGTGAACCAGTACCGTGAGGGAAAGGTGAAAAGAACCGTGAATAACGGAGTGAAATAGATCCTGAAACCATACGCTTACAAGCGGTCGGAGCCCTTTCGTGGGGTGACGGCGTGCCTTTTGCATAATGAGCCTACGAGTTAACGTTGCTGGCAAGGTTAAGTGGTTAAGCCACGGATCCGTAGCGAAAGCGAGTCTGAATAGGGCGCTTTAGTCAGTAGTGTTAGACGCGAAACCGTGTGATCTACCCATGGGCAGGTTGAAGCTGTGGTAACACACAGTGGAGGACCGAACCGGTTGACGTTGAAAAGTCTTCGGATGACCTGTGGGTAGGGGTGAAAGGCCAATCAAACTCGGAAATAGCTCGTACTCCCCGAAATGCATTTAGGTGCAGCGTTAGTTATAAAGTTATATAGAGGTAGAGCTACTGATTGGATGCGGGGGCTTCACCGCCTACCAATTCCTGACAAACTCCGAATGCTATATAATGTTCACTAACAGTGAGGGCTTGGGTGCTAAGGTCCAAGTCCGAGAGGGAAAGAACCCAGACCATCAGCTAAGGTCCCCAAATATATACTAAGTTGAAAGAACGAGGTTTGTCTGCCCAGACAGCTAGGATGTTGGCTTGGAAGCAGCCATTCATTTAAAGAGTGCGTAACAGCTCACTAGTCGAGCGGACGAGCATGGATAATAATCGGGCATAAGTATATTACCGAAGCTATGGATTTAGAGTTTACTCTAAGTGGTAGGGGAGCATTCTAACAGGGTTGAAGGTGTATCGTCAGGTATGCTGGACTGGTTAGAAAAGAAAATGTAGGCATAAGTAACGATAATGCGGGCGAGAAACCCGCACACCGAAAAACTAAGGTTTCCACAGCTATGCTAATCAGCTGTGGGTTAGTCTGGTCCTAAGGCGAACCCGAAAGGGACAGTCGATGGCTAACGGGTTAATATTCCCGTACTACTAATTACTGTGATGGGGTGACGGAGTGATGAAAGCGCCGCGAACTGACGGAATAGTTCGTTGAAGTACCTACCTATAAGCTGCGCAGGCAAATCCACGCGGCTTGGGGAAATACGATAGTACTCGGAGTCTTCGGACAAAGAGATAGTGCGCCTAAGGGCTTCCAAGAAAAACCTCTAAACTTCAGGTAATTAGTACCAGTACCGTAAACCGACACAGGTAGTTGAGGAGAGAATCCTAAGGTGCTCGAGAGATTCATGGCTAAGGAATTAGGCAAAATAGACCTGTAACTTCGGGAGAAAGGTCGCCAGCAGCAATGCTGGCCGCAGTGAAGAGGTCCAGGCGACTGTTTATCAAAAACACAGGGCTCTGCAAAATCGTAAGATGAAGTATAGGGCCTGACACCTGCCCGGTGCTGGAAGGTTAAGAGGAGATGTTATCTTCGGAGAAGCATTGAATTGAAGCCCCAGTAAACGGCGGCCGTAACTATAACGGTCCTAAGGTAGCGAAATTCCTTGTCGGGTAAGTTCCGACCTGCACGAATGGTGTAACGATCTGGACACTGTCTCAGCCATGAGCTCGGTGAAATTGTAGTAACGGTGAAGATGCCGTTTACCCGCAGTGGGACGAAAAGACCCTGTGCACCTTTACTATAGCTTAGTATTGACCTTGGATAAATGATGTGTAGGATAGGTTGGAGACTGTGAAGTGGCGTCGCCAGGCGTTGTGGAGTCATTGTTGAAATACAACCCTTTGTTTATCTGAGGCCTAACCCCATATTGTGGGGGACATTGCTTGGTGGGTAGTTTGACTGGGGTGGTCGCCTCCAAAAGAGTAACGGAGGCTTCTAAAGGTTCCCTCAGTACGCTTGGTAACCGTGCGTAGAGTGCAATGGCATAAGGGAGCTTGACTGAGAGACATACAGGTCGATCAGGTACGAAAGTAGAGCATAGTGATCCGGTGGTTCCGCATGGAAGGGCCATCGCTCAAAGGATAAAAGGTACGCCGGGGATAACAGGCTGATCTCCCCCAAGAGCTCATATCGACGGGGGGGTTTGGCACCTCGATGTCGGCTCGTCACATCCTGGGGCTGGAGAAGGTCCCAAGGGTTGGGCTGTTCGCCCATTAAAGTGGCACGCGAGCTGGGTTCAGAACGTCGTGAGACAGTTCGGTCTCTATCTACTGTGGGCGTTAGAAATTTGAGTGGATCTGATTCTAGTACGAGAGGACCGAATTGGACAAACCTCTAGTGTATCTGTTGTTCCGCCAGGAGCATCGCAGAGTAGCTACGTTTGGAAGGGATAAGCGCTGAAAGCATATAAGCGCGAAACCCACCACAAGATGAGATTTCTTTTAAGGATCGTGGAAGATGACCACGTTGATAGGCTATAGATGTAAAGGCAGTAATGTCATAGTCGAGTAGTACTAATAATCCGTAAGCTTATGTACACCCTTTTCC